>NZ_FNBW01000016.1 GCF_900102465.1 Thalassobaculum litoreum DSM 18839
ATCAACAAGATCGAGAATCTCGTCGCCAACGGCCTCGATCCGACCAGATCGCCGATCACCGCCCATCGGACGTGCTGACCAGGTCCCCGTCGATCGCCATTTCTGCACCCATTTGATCGCGGTCGACACACCGACGCCAAAGCGCTCTGCCGCCGCACGGCGGGACATCCCGCCCTCGACCGCCTGGATCACACGTTCTCGAAGGTCATCGGAAAAGGCTCGCGTCATCATGGCTGGCCTCCAATCCCCAGCCATGATGGTGAATCAGATTCGTGCCAAAAACGGAATCCCCTACGATTCCCTCAGGTGCGAAAATGCTCTAGCGCCTGTGCCCCTTAAGCCGCCTTCTCCAGCCCGAAGACCCGCTTGGCGAAGCCCGGATAGATCTCGGCGATCTCGGTGGCGATGCGGCCGCGCATCAGGGCCAGGGTCTCGGCGTCCGGCAGCGGCGTGGTCGGCACCTCCGCCGGAACGTCGTATTGAAAGCCGGTATTCTCCGCGATGCTCTCGACCGTCTCGCCCGGATGCACGCTCTTCAACACGAAGCGGCGGTTGTCCTTGTCCACGTCGAACAGGCAGCGGTCGGTGATCATCGCGAAAGGGCCGCCCGGGCGGTACACGTTCGGCTCGGAGAAGCCCGGGGCGGAGATGAAATCCACCTGCTCCACCAGTGTCCGCCTGGTGTGCTCCAGGCGGAACAGGATCACCCGAGGCACCACGTAATACAGATAGCCCGACCCGAACGAACCCGGGAACCGCGCCTTGGGCAGGTCCGGATCGCCGATGGAAACCAGGTTGATGTTGGCCTTGCCGTCGATCTGGGCGCCCGACAGGAAGAAGGCGTCGATCCGCCCCTGCCCGGCGCAGTCGAACAGCTCCTTGCCGCCGTCGGAGAAGAAATTGTGCTCCTCCGAGCCCAGCACCGACACCCGCGTGGCGCCACCGGACCGCGCCCGGGCCAGCAGGGCCGCCGCCCCCGGCACCGGCGAGGACGCGCCGACCGCCACATGGCGCAGCCCATCCAGCATGCCGGCGATGGTGTGGATCAGGATCTCTTCCAACTGCACATCGGAACCGCTCATTCCGCCGCCTCCCGGCCGGTCACATATTCCGCCAGATAGGCGGCGAACCCGTCTTCCGTCTTCGCCATCTCGGCATAGCGCGCCAGATGCCCCTGATCGGCGACCAGGTCGGTGGCGGGCAGGCCCTGGGGCCAGCTCCCCTCCTTCGCCTCGGCCAGCGCGGTGACGTAGAGGCCGGGGATGGTGCCGGCCTTGGTCGCCGGATCGGCCATCAGGTCGCCGTCGACGATCTCCTCCACGGTCACCAGCGTGTCGCGGGCGGCATGGGCCATGACCATCAGCTCGCGCCGCACGCCGATCCAGACATTGCCGTGACGGTCGGCCTTGGCCGCGTGGAACACCGCGAGGTCGGGGGTAAGCGCCGGAATCGCCACCACCGGGTCGTTGTCGCCGAACGGGTTGTCGATGACCTTCCAGTCGTCGCGCCGGGCCAGGATGTCGGAGCCGATCAGGCCGCGCATGACCGAGAACGGCGCGCCCCGTTCCGCCGCCTGCAACCCGGCGTGGATGGCGGGACAGGTGGCGTCCTTGACGATGATGCTGCCGGCCTTCACCGCGGCGGTGAAGCGCGGTGCGAGGCCATGCTCGCCCAGGGTCACGGCCGAGGTCTCGGCCACCTTCACGCAGCCCGCCCCGATCAGCAGGTCGCCGTGATAGCCGAAGACCGGCACGCCCACGAGGTGCAGGTCCTTCACCCCGCGCCGGATCACCGCCCGCCACAGGGCGTTGGCGCAGCCGGAATAGTCCGGCGGCAGGGCGATCGTCGCGCCGTCCGTCACTCTGGCGGCGAGCGCGTCAAGGCTGGTCACCATCTCGGTCATCGTGTCCTCCCGATTCTTGGCGCAAGTCTGCGCCCGCTTTCCGCGCCGATCAACGGCCGCGCCGGCACCGGACCGGTGCCGGTCGGCCTATTGGCCGAAGCCCTCCACCGGGGCGACATAGCTGCGGTAGGTCGTGTTCGGCGCGTAGCCCGCGTCGACCGGCAGGGTGACGCCGGTGATGGCGGCGGCGGCGTCCGACAGCAGGAAGGCGATCGGCTCGGCGATGTTGCGCGGGGTGACCAGGATCTTCAGCGCGCCGGCATCGCGGATCGCCTCCGGGTCGCGGTGGCCGCTGTCGATGCGCGCCTGGATCGCCGGGGTGATGGTGTAGGTCGGCGCGACCGCGTTCACCCGGATGCCGTGGATGCCGTATTCCACCGCCAGGATCTCGGTCAGGGCCTTCACCGCCACCTTAGAGACGTTGTAGCTGGGGATCGGCAGGGCGGTGAAGCTGTTGATCGAGGCGAGGTTGACGACAGCCCCGGCCTGCCGCGCCTTCATGCGGCGGCAGGCGGCGACGTTCACCGACCAGGTGCCGCGGTAGTTCACGTCCATGATCCGGTCGGCCTCTTCCCGGTTCATGCGCTCGGTGGTCATGGCGTTCTGCAGGATGCCGGCGGAATGCACGACCGCCCCGACCGCGCCGATCTCACTCTCAACCCGGTCGAAGAAATCCTCCACCGCCGTGTCGTCGGCCACGTCGAGCGCCAGCGCGTGGGCGGCGGCCCCGGCGGCCTTCAGCTCCTCGGCGGCCTTGGCCGCGCCCTCGGCGTTCATGTCGGCGATGACGAGGGTATCGCCCCGTTCCGCCAGCACATCGGCGCAGGCCCGGCCGATGCCGCTGGCACCGCCGGTGATGACACTGATCCGACTCATGGTTTCCTCTCCCGGGGCTGGGCCCTCTGGTGTTCTGGTTGTTGGTGTTTGGTTGGCGCGATCATGGCAAGCGGGCGGGTGTGGCGGCAATGGGGGTTCTGATGCCGCCCACCCACCGTCTCCTCGGCCCTGAGAATGCGAGTGAATGGAAATCCACCCGTCTCCCCGGCCCTGCGCCGGGGTCCAGAGAGGGAGCGTGTTGGAACGCGTCCGCCCTTACTTCGGCGCTCCATCAAGTGGAGGGCTGGGTCCCGGATCAAGTCCGGGAAGACGAGATAGGGTTGGAGGGTGCGCGTGCCTACCTACTCCCGGAAGGTCACGAAATCGTCGAGCGGCGCCCGTTCCGTGATCAGCGTGTTCTCCGGCCGCTCCCAATCCGCGTAGCCGAGCGACATGCCGCAGACCACCGCCTCCATCTCGTCCAAGTCCAGCGTCTCTCGGATCACCTTGTGATACGGCGCGAAGGCCGCCTGGGGGCAGGTCTCCAGCCCGTGGGAGCGGGCGACCAGCATCACGTTCTGCAAAAACATCCCGTAGTCCAGCCAGGAGCCGATCTCCAGATCCCGGTCGATGGTGAAGACCAGCCCCACCGGCGCGTCGAAGAAGGTGTAGTTGCGGCCGTGCTGCACATGCATCTTCTCGGTGTCGCCCTTGGCGATGCCGACCAGGCCGTAGAGATCCCAGCCCACCTTGCGCCGGCGCGCCAGATACGGCTCGCGGAAGTGCTTGGGGTAATAGGCCCACTCGCCCTTGTGCTCCGCGCCGCTGTCGAAGGCGGTCATAATCGCCATGGACAGGTCCTCCCTGGCCTTGCCGGTGAGGACATGGACCTTCCAGGGTTGCATGTTGGTGCCGGACGGCGCCCGGGCGGCGATCTGCAGGATGCGCTCCACCGTCTCCCGCGGTACCGGATCGGGCTTGAAGCCGCGCACGGAACGGCGCTGGCCGACGGCCTCTTCCACCGGGTTCAGGTCGGAAATGGGGAGCGGGATACGGGGGGCATGATCTGTCATGCCGCGACGCTAGCCAGTTCCCGCCCGATCATCCAGATCCCCAGTAGCAACAGTGCCGTGAAAAGCGCGCGGCGAAAGGCCTGCTCCGACAACCGACCGCGCAGCCGCCGGCCGATCTCCATCCCTAGGAAGGCGGGAATCACCCCGACCAGGGTGCCGAGCGCCGCCCCGCCGCCGATCAGCCCGCGGCCGCCGAGGCCGAGCGCCAGGGCCAGGGTGGCGACCGTGAAGGTGGCCCCCATCATCTGCACCAGCCGGTCGCGGCCGAGCGCCAGGGACTGCAGATACGGCACGGACGGGATCACGAAGGACCCGGTCATGCCGGTCAGCAGTCCGGTGATCAGCCCGCAGGCCGGGCCGAGCCAGCGCTCGCGCTCCCCCGGCTGCGGCCAGGGCGGGGTCAGCAGGCCCAATGCGGCGTAGAGCGCGATGGACGCGCCGAGCAGGATCACCAGCAGGTCGGTCGGCACCGATGCGACCGCGCCGGACGTCGCCAGGGTGCCCAGCGCCACCGCCGCCAGGAACGGCCAGAACCGGCGGAGCATCGCCGGGATGCCGCCTCCGGTCAGCGCCTGTTGCAGGTTGGTCAGGAAAGAGGGCAGCAGCATCGCCGCCATGGCCGCCGGCAGGCCGAGAATCGGGGTCAGCAGCGCCAGGCTAACGGTCGGCAGGCCGAGTCCGACCACGCCCTTCACCAGTCCGGCGAGCAAAAGAACGCCGGCGATGACGGCAAGATGCGTGAGATCGGTCATGGGGCGACGATAGGCACCGGCGCCGACCGGACGCTACGGTGCGGACCGAAGCATCTCGTAATGCGGGATACCGTCTTCGTCATAGGGCCCCATTACGGCGGCATAACCCAGGCTCTCGTAGAACGCCTTCAGGTACCCCTGCCCGTTCAGCCGCACCGCCGGGGTGCCAAAACTGGCCTCGGAGAAGCGGTGGCATTCGGCCATGAGCAGCCGGCCCACGCCCCGTCCCCGCGCCGCCGGCGTGGTCAGCACCCGGCCGACCGCCGGCTCGGCGTAATAGTCGCCGGGCGCGAACAGCCGTGCGTAAGCCAGCAGCACGCCGTCGCCCGGATGCCCGTCATAGCCGAGCAGGTGCCAGGCGGCCGGATCCTTGCCGTCGATCTCCGGATAGGGGCATTCCTGCTCCACCACGAAGATGTCCACCCGCGCCTTCAGGATCGCGTAGAGCTGGTCCCGGTCGAGCTGGTCCCAGCGGTGCCAGCGCCAGGTCACCGGCGGAAGTTGCGCCGCGCTCACGGCCGGCTCGCCTGCTGGGTGGCCATGCCGCGCCGAACGTTCAGCACGGCGGTCAGCGGCACAAGCGTGAACCCGGCGGCCTTGGCCTTGGGGATCCACGCCTCCAGCACGTCCAGGGTATTGTCGCGCGGATGCCCGATGGCGATGGCGGTGCCGGCCTTGCGAGCGATCTTCTCGGTCTGCTCCAGGCGCATCGCCACTTCCTCCGGGCTGTCGGTGTTGTCGAGGAAGACGTCGCGCGCAGTGGTCGGCACGCCATAGGACGCGACGGTGGCGGCGGCCACGCTCTTCGGCGAGGTCAGGCTGTCCAGGAACATCAGCCCCCGGTCGCGCAGCCCCTCGGCCACCAGACGCATGCCTGCCTCGCTCTCGGTGAACAGGCTGCCCATGTGGTTGTTGATGCCGACATAGCCGGAGAACCGGGCGAGATCCCAGTCCAGCCGGCTCAGCACCTCGATGGCGCCCAGGCGCATGTCGAGGGCGTTCGGCCCGGGGTCGGCATCCTCGCCATGCGGCTGCATGGGGATGTGGACCAGCAACTCGTGCCCCGCCGCGCGGGCGGCGGCGGTCTGTTCCTCCAGCCCCTCGGCATAGGGCAGAAAGGCCAGCGTCACCGGTGCCGGCAGCGCGATCGCCCGGTTGGAGCGCCGGGTGTCGATGCCGAGGTCGTCGAGCACGATGGCGATGATCGGCGCCCCGCCGGACAGATCCGCCGGCACCGCATAGCGGCGCCAGGCCGGTAGGCTGCCGTCGTCCACCGACGGCTTCGGCGGCAGGGCGGCCACCTGGGCCGGAGCGCTCGCCGGCTTGACCGCCGTCTCGGCCGGTTTCAGGGCCTCCACGGCCCCGGTCATCTTCGGCAGCGGGATGCCCGCCGGCACGGCCGCCGCTTTCGGCGCCTCGGCCCTGGGCTGTGCGGGTTTCGGCGTCGGAACCGGAGGCCGACCCGCGGTCAGGGGCGCGGGCTGGGTGGCGATCTGGGGCGAGCCCAGGAGATCGCGACTCGCGCTCAGTTCCGGCAGGCTCGTCCCGCCGGCGATCCACGCGCCCACGGCGATGCCGCCGCCGAACAGCACACAAGCCGCGACGGACGCAACGCCCGCACGCCGCAGCAACCCGCCGCCGGGCGGGATCGCCTTCTTCGTGCTCCGTGCGGGCTTCTTGCGCTGTGCCGCCATGCTAGCCGCTTCTCTGCCGGGACCGGGGTTGATAAGGTAGCATGCAACGGCTAGTCCGCTACATAAACAACCGTCTCCAAGCGATTGAAATGTTTCTGCTGATCGATAATTACGACAGCTTCACCTACAACCTCTACCACTTCCTCGGGGAACTGGGCGCGCGGTTCGAGGTGCGGCGGAACGACAAGATCACCGTGGACGAGATCGTCGATCTCAACCCGGAGGGCATCGTCATCTCGCCCGGTCCCTGCGATCCGGACCGCGCCGGCATCTGCCTGGAGCTGGTGGAGCGCTGTGCCGCGACCATTCCTATGCTGGGCGTGTGCCTCGGCCACCAGACCATGGGCCAGGCTTTCGGCGGCACGGTGACCCGGGCGCCGGTGCCGATGCACGGCAAGGTGTCGGAAGTGCATCACACCGGCACAGGCGTGTTCGAGGGTCTGCCCTCGCCGTTCGAGGTGACCCGCTACCACTCGCTGATCGTGCCGACCGACGGCTGGCCCGACGTCCTGGAGAAGACGGCCTGGACCGAGGACGGCATCGTCATGGGGCTGAAGCACCGCGACTACCCCTGCTACGGCGTGCAGTTCCACCCGGAGAGCATCGCCTCGCAGTTCGGTCACCGGATGCTGGGCAACTTCCTGCGCCTGGCCGGCTTCAACGGCCAGCCGATCCAGCCGATCGAGGAGATCGAGGCCCGGCTGAAGAGAACCGGGACATGAGCGGCGATCTGGGGGACATGAAGACCCTCATCGCCCACGCCGCGACCGGGGAGTCTCTGAGCGAGAGCCAAGCGGAGAGCGCCTTCGACATCATCATGTCGGGCAACGCCACCCCGGCCCAGGTCGGCGGCTTCCTGATGGCGCTGCGCGTGCGCGGCGAGACCGTCGCCGAGATCACCGGTGCCGCCCGCGCCATGCGGGCCAAGGCGCTCAAGGTCGAGGTGCCGGCCGACGCCATGGACAATGTCGGCACCGGCGGCGACGGGGCGAAGACCTACAACATCTCCACCGCCGCCTCATTCGTGATCGCCGGTTCCGGCGTGCCGGTGGCCAAGCACGGCAACCGGGCGCTGTCCTCGCGCTCCGGCGCGGCGGACGTGCTGACACATCTGGGCGTGAACACCGACTGCGACATGAAGCTGGTGAAGAAGGCGATCGACGAGGTCGGCATCTGCTTCTTCATGGCGCCGCGCCACCACAGCGCCATGCGCCACGTGGCCGGCCCGCGGGTCGAGCTCGGCACCCGCACCCTGTTCAACATCCTGGGGCCGCTGTCCAATCCGGGCATGGTGAAGACCCAGCTCGTCGGCGCCTTCTCCCGCGACTGGATCGTGCCGATGGCGGAAACCTTGGGCAAACTCGGCTCCACCCGCGCCTGGGTCGTGCATGGCGACGGCCTGGACGAGCTGACCCTGTCCGGGGTGACCCATGTGGCGAGCCTGCAGGACGGCAAGGTCGAGACCTTCGAGGTCACGCCGGAGGATGCCGGGCTGCAACGCGCCCCGCTCGATGCCGTGCGCGGCGGCGACCCGGAGCACAATGCCGCCGCCCTGCGCGCGGTGCTGGACGGCGCCAAGGGTCCGTATCGCGATATCGTTCTGCTGAATGCCGGCGCTGCCCTGGTGGTCGCGGGCAAGGCTGCCGATGTAAAGGCCGGGGCTGAAATGGCCGCCGACAGCATCGACAGCGGCAAGGCCAAGGCAAAACTGGACGCCCTGGTCGAGATGACCAACCGGGAGAGCGCCTGATGCGCGACGTTCTGGCGGAGATCTGTGAGCACAAGTGCGGCGAGATCGCCGAGCGCAAGGAACGGCGCTCGCTGGCCGAGCTGGAGGAACTGGCGAAGGCCGCGTCCGAGCCACGCGGCTTTGCCAAAGCACTTAAGACCGCGTCCAAGACCGGCTACGGCCTGATCGCCGAGATCAAGAAGGCCTCGCCGTCTAAGGGCCTGATCCGCGAGGATTTCGATCCGCCCGCCCTCGCCCGCGCCTATGCCGAGGGCGGGGCGACCTGCCTGTCGGTGCTGACCGACGAGAAGTATTTCCAGGGCAAGGACGCCTATCTGGAGGCGGCCCGCGCGGCCGTCGACCTGCCGGCCCTGCGCAAGGACTTCATGCTCGATCCCTACCAGATCGTGGAGGCCCGCGCGCTCGGCGCCGACTGCATCCTGCTGATCATGGCGGCCCTCGACGACACGCTCGCCGCCGAGTTGGAAAGTGCCGCCAGCGGCCTCGGCATGGACGTGCTGATCGAGGTGCATGATTCCGAGGAGATGGAGCGGGCGCTGAAACTGTCCTCGCCGCTGATCGGGGTGAACAACCGCAATCTGAAGACCATGACCACCGACCTCGCCACGGCGGAGAGTCTGGCCTCCATGGTGCCCAAGGACCACACCCTGATCGCCGAGAGCGGGCTGTTCACGCCGGAGGATCTCGGCCGCATGGCCCGGATCGGCGCGCGCTGCTTCCTGATCGGCGAGTCGCTGATGCGCCAGGACGACGTGACCGCGGCGACCCGCAAGCTCCTGGCGGATCCCCTTCCCGCCGTCGCCTGAACCCACGGGCCAGAGAGAATGAGCGACTTCACGCATTTCGACGCCGCCGGCAAGGCGCATATGGTCGATGTCGGCGGCAAGGAGGAGACCGAGCGGGTCGCCACCGCCCGCGGCTCGGTCTACGCGTCCGCCGAGACCATCGCCCTGATCCGCGACGGCGGGGTGAAGAAGGGCGACGTGCTGTCGGTCGCCCGGCTCGCCGGCATCATGGGGGCCAAGCGTACTCCGGACCTGATCCCGCTGTGCCATCCGCTGGCGCTGACCTCGGTGAAGGTGGCGCTCACCATCGACGAGGCCCGCGACGCGGTGGACATCGAGGCGACCTGCAAGCTGAAGGGCCGCACCGGCGTGGAGATGGAGGCGCTGACCGCTGTCTCGGTCGCCGCGCTCACCGTCTACGACATGGCCAAGGCCGTGGATAAGGCGATGCGGATCGGCGATATCCGGCTGGTGGCCAAGTCCGGCGGCAAATCCGGAGACTACAGGGGTGAGTGACGACCTGCTGCCGGTATCCGACGCGCTGGCCCGCATCCTGTCGGCGATGAGTCCGATGCCGGCGGAGACCGTGGCGCTGACCGAGGCGCTGGGCCGGGTCACCGCCGATCCGATCACCGCCCGACGCACCCAGCCGCCGGTCGCCGTCTCCGCCATGGACGGCTATGCGGTGCGCGCCCAGGACGTGGCCAGCGTGCCGGCAACCCTCAAGCGCATCGGGGCCGCGCCGGCCGGCGGTCTGTTCGAGGGCACGGTCGGGCCCGGCGAGTGCGTGCGCATCTTCACCGGCGGCCCGGTGCCGGACGGGGCCGACGCCATCGTCATCCAGGAGGATGTCGACGCCGACAGCGAGGAGGACGGAGCCACCGTCACCGTGCGCGAGGGAGCGGCCGCCGGAACCTATATCCGCCCGGCCGGGCTCGACTTCCACGAGGGCGATCTCGGCATCGCCGCCGGACGACGCCTGAGCGCCCGCGATATTGGCCTGGCGGCGACCATGAACGTGCCGTGGATTTCGGTGCGCCGGAAACCGCGCGTCGCGATTCTGTCCACCGGCGACGAAATCGTGCGTCCGGGCGAGCTGACCGATCCGATGCGGATCGTCTCCTCCAATGCCTATGCGCTTGCGGCTGTGGTCCGGGCGGTCGGCGGCGAGCCAGTCGATCTGGGCATCGCCCCGGACGACGAGGGTGCGCTGCGACGCCTGGCGGCCGGTGCGCGGGGCGCCGACATGCTGGTCACCACCGGCGGTGCCTCGGTCGGCCGCCACGACCTTGTGCAGAAAGCCCTGCGCGACACGGAGTTCGGCGCCGACGCCCTGGAGGTCGGCTTCTGGAAGATCGCCATGCGGCCGGGCAAGCCGCTGATCTTCGGCCGTTTCGCCGGGGTGCCGATGCTGGGACTGCCCGGGAATCCGGTGTCCACGGTGGTCTGCGCCACCGTGTTCCTGCGTCCGGCCCTGGAGACCATGCTGGGCCTGGAGACGGTCGGGGGCCAAGAGGAACAGGCGGTTCTCGCCGTCGATCTAAAGGAGAACGACAGACGTCAGGACTACGTCCGCGCCACCTGGGAGATGGGAGACGACGGTCGCCGCCATGTACGCCCATTCCCGCGCCAGGACAGTTCGATGATGTCGCGCCTCGCTGCCGCCGATTGCTTGATCGTCCGGCCGGCGCACGACCCGAGTCGCAAGGCCGGCGACACCGTGCGCGTGCTCTGCCTCGCCGGCGACTTCCTGTCTATTTAAGCGAGTCGCGCCGGATACTGTCCCCCGACTTATCCACAGGCCTTGACCTGCCGGCGGATCAAAAGTAGAACATCGGTGTTTGTACCATGTTTGTTCGCTCAGGCGCAGGCTTCCCAGCCGGGCGCGGTGGCGGCGGAAAGTCGAGGGACCCGATGCTCACCCGCAAGCAGCACGAACTGCTGATGTTCATCCACAAGCGGCTGGAGGAAGGCGGGGTCTCCCCCTCGTTCGACGAAATGAAGGAAGCGCTGAACCTCAAGTCGAAGTCCGGCATTCACCGGCTGATCACGGCTCTGGAGGAACGCGGCTTCATCCGACGACTGCCCCATCGGGCGCGGGCACTGGAAGTGCTGAAACTGCCCGAGGTGGCGGGAGCTGCGACCGCTGCCGAGCCGTCACCGGCGATCCGCGGCTTCGCCCCCAACGTAATCCCCGGCAATTTTCCGATGCGCAGCGGCGGCCGCGAGCAGCCGTCCGACAGCGACGGCGGGTTCGAACTGCCGCTCTACGGCCGGATCGCCGCCGGTACCGCGATCGAGGCGATCAGCGACCCGACAAGCACGGTGTCGGTCCCGCTCTCCATGGTGGCGGGCGGCGAGCACTACGCCCTGGAGATCGCCGGTGATTCGATGATCGAGGACGGCATCTTCGACGGCGACACGGTGATCATCCGGCGCTGCGACACCGCGGAGAACGGGTCCATCGTCGTCGCCCTGATCGACGAGCGGGAGGCCACCCTCAAGCGCCTGCGCCGCAAGGGCAACTCGGTCGCGCTGGAACCGGCGAATGCGGCATACAAGATCCAGATCTTCGGTCCGGACCGCGTACGTATCCAGGGACGTCTGGTCGGACTGATCCGCAATTACTGATATAAATGGAGGCGGATCTGCCCGAACACCGGGCGGATCCGCTTCGGATGCCTGAGAGAGTGCGCGCCGTCGTGAGCCGGCAGTTCCGCGCCGACCGCTCGGCGCTCAGCCGCCGGAATGCGCGAACAGGTTGCCCCAATCCACGCCCTTGATTTCCTTGACCCGCTTATCCTCCGACCGGCGCTTGTTGCGTTCGACATGCGCCTTGTCCATGGCGTTGGACCGGATCTGCTTGCGGTTGGAAAGGGAAATCTGCCCGAAGAGATTGGACGCCCAGCGCTCCCGCGCGGGGTTGTCGGTGGACGCCGCCTGCTTGATGGCGACATAGGCGAGGTTCTTCTTGCCGACAACCTCGGCCACCGAGTCCGCGAGAATCGCGAACGAGCATTCCCGTACCGGCATGCGCATCACGACTCCCCAATCTTCCCCAGGCACAACTTATATATTGGATTTAATCGATATTGCCGCACCGAAACAGTGAAAAGTTTTATCCCTTTGTCGCGAAACTCTAATCCTAGAACCGATCGTTCGGTGACGGTATCACCTCGTGATCGCGTCGGCGTGCGTTACTCTCCCCTATCTTATTGTCTCTAAACGTTGATCAGCGGCATTCACTCCTTGGAGACCGGGGGCCGGAACTGGGTCGGCGCCGGGACCCAGGGGCGGATCCCCCGACGGCCGCGCACGGACTCCATCCGCGGCCCGTCGCGCCCGAGCCAGAAAGCGTGCGCCCCGTCGCGCCGCAGGTCCGGGCTGTGCACCAGCAGGCGCGGACGCGAGCACGGTGTGCGGACGCGCACGACCGCGACCAGCACGTCGGCGGCCGCGCAATCCTCAAGCGCCGCCTCGTGGCTGGCGGCCAGCGACAGCAGCAGGCCGTTGCGCCGCAGGGTACAGCCCAGATCGTCGCAGGCCAGCGCGCCTGACGGCCCCTCCGCCTGCCCGTCCCAGGCCGTCACCGTCACCGCGTCCTCCACGCCCCACCGTCGGGCCCAGACCGAGCGGGTGAACCGGTTGCCCCGGGTGGTCGACACCACCCACGCCCCCTCCCCGCCGCCGGCCGCCGCCACCGCGCTGAGCTGTCCGTCGGCCGAGATCAGCACGTCCGGCGGCGCCACGGTGAGCCACAGCAGGCCGCCGGCGGCCATCGGCACCAGGCCGAGCCAGCGCAGGCGCGTGCGCCAGATCGCCAGCCAGCATCCCCCGAGGGAGACGGCCGCCAGACCGGCGACCGGCTGCGGATAGACGCCGGCGGCGGGCCCGGTCCAGTCGACCACCCGGGCGGCTACGGCCAGGGTCGCGTCGATCCCCAGCCCCATGGCCGCCAGCGCCCAGCCCTCCAGACCCAGCGGCATGGACAGAAGCGCGACGATGCCCGCCGGCATGGTCACGAAGGCCGTCAGCGGCACGGCCAGCATGTTGGCGAGAATGCCGCCCAGGGCGATCGCCTGGAAATGGAAGGTGACGAACGGCGCGGTCGCCAGGGTCGCGACAATGGAGGTCACCGCCACGCCGGCGAAATACCGCACCACCCGAACCAGCCAGCCGCCGAGACCGCCTCCCAGTCGGCCTCCATACCGTCGCAAGGTCTCATGCGCCGCGACCAGCGCGACCACCGCGGCGAAGGAAAGCTGGAAGCTGGCGCCGGTCAGCACGTCCGGCCGCAACGCCATCACGGTGAAGGCCGCCAGCGCCACCAGCCGCAGGCTCACCGCCTCGCGATCGACCAGCACCGCCGACAGCACCACCGCCGCCATGAGAAACGCCCGCTGGGTCGGCACCGGGGCCCCGGCCAGCACCAGATAGGCGGCACTGCCCGCCAGTGCCACGCAGGCGGCGATCTTCTTCACCGGACGGCGCAGGGCCACACCCGGGATCAGGCACAGGGCGAGGCGCACACCGGCAAACAGGGTCCCCGCCACCAGCCCCATATGCAGGCCGGAGATCGCCAGCAGGTGCGCCAGCCCCGAATCCCGGAACGCCGCCTGGGTCGCGTCGTCCAGTCCGGCCCGCTCGCCGACGATCAGCGCGGCCGCCACGGCGCCTGTCGGCCCTGGAAGCGCCACGGCCAGCCGTCCGGCGATCCGCGCCCGCAGGGCCGCCACCGCGAGGGAGAAGCCTCCCACCGACCCGGCCTCGAGCAGCACGGGCTGCCCGACCGTGAAGCCGACCGCCCCCAGCCCGTCGAAGAAGGCGCTGCGCTGGAAGTCGAAGCCGCCCGGCACGGACGGTTGCGGCGGCGGGGTCAGGCGGGCGCGCAGACGCACCCGGTCGCCGATCGCGGGGGCGACGTCCCGCGACCGGCTCACCACCCGCACCCGATACGGCGCGGTACCGCGCCCGCCGACGATCCGGACCTCCGCCAGGGTCAGGCGGATGTCGTCCGGCCGATGCTCCACCCGCTCCACCACCCCATCCAGATCGGCCCATATCGGCTCGGTCAGCAGCACCGTGTCCGTGGCGGCGGTCCGCAGCAGCGCCGCCGAACCGCCCAGCGCGACGAACAGCAGGACCAACAGGGTACAGAACACCCCCTCCCGTTCCCGCACCGACCAGGCCGCCAGTGCCAGAACCGGCGGCGGGATCAGCGCGGCGGCGAGGGGCGGCTCCGACGGCAGGCCGAAATACAGGCCGATCCCGCCGGCGAAGGCGACCGGCAGCCAGAGCGGCCAGCGTGCCCGGTCCTGCGCCAGGGCGCGCCTGAACCCGGCGAGTACCGCCCACCGGCCCCGAGCGCGTCCGGCGGCGGGGAGCGCGATGGTGACCGTCGGAGCCCCGGTCGCCGCCTGCTGAGGCCGCGACGGGTGGCGCGATGGTCGCGCCTCGCGCGCGCCTGTGCTAGACACCGGGCCCACTTTCCGGCGCAAAGCGCCGGCAGGTCCGCCGCTGAGGCTCCCGTTCAACCGCTCGCGCATGCGAAAGGCTTTCCATGTCGGTCGTCACCCGCTTCGCCCCCTCGCCCACCGGGTTCCTGCATATCGGCGGCGCGCGCACGGCGTTGTTCAACTGGCTGTTCGCGCGCCATCACGGCGGGCGCTACCTGTTGCGTATCGAAGACACAGACCGCAAACGCTCCACGCCCGAGGCGGTGGACGCGATCCTGGACGGGCTGGACTGGCTCGGTCTCGGCGGTGACGAGGCGCCGGTGTTCCAGCTCTCCCGCATCGAGCGCCACACCGAAGTCGCCCATAAGCTCCTGGAGATCGGCCAGGCGTATCGCTGCTACTGCTCCACCGAAGAACTGGAGCAGATGCGCGAGAAGGCCCGGGCGGAGGGCCGTCAGCCGCGTTACGACGGCACCTGGCGCGACCGCGATCCGTCGGAGGCGCCGGCGGGCGTGAAGCCGGTGATCCGTATCAAGGCGCCCCAGGACGGCGAGACGACACTGGTCGACGCGGTGCAGGGCTCGGTCACCGTGCCGAACGCCCAGCTCGACGACATGATCATCCTGCGGGCCGACGGCACGCCGACCTACATGCATTCGGTGGTGGTGGACGATCACGACATGGGCATCACCCATGTGATCCGCGGCGACGACCACCTGAACAACGCCTTCCGCCAGGCGGTGATCTACCGGGCGATGGGTTGGGACGTGCCGGTCTTCGCCCATATCCCGCTGATCCACGGCCCCGACGGCGCCAAGTTGTCGAAGCGCCACGGCGCCCTCGGCGTCGACGCCTATCGCGACATGGGCTACCTGCCCGAGGCGGTGAACAACTATCTGCTGCGTCTGGGCTGGGCCCATGGCGACGAGGAGATCGTGCCGCGGGACAAGGCGATCGAGCTGTTCGACCTGGACGGCGTCGGTCGGTCGGCCGCGCGCTTCGACTTCGCCAAGCTGGAAAACCTGAACGGCCACTATATCCGCGAGGCCGACAACGACCGGCTGGCCGAGCTGGTGCTGGCGCGCCTGCGCGCCGAGCCGGACGGGTTGGATCTGACCGCGGAGACCGAGAGCCGCATTCGCGGGGGCATGGAAGGGCTGAAGGCCCGCGCCCGCACGATCAAGGAGCTGGCGGACAATGCGCGGTTCTACGCCGCCACCCTGCCGCTAAGCTTTGACGAAAAAGCAAACAAGCTGCTCGACGACGACGGCAGGCGTGTGCTGTCGGGGCTTGCGGAAAAACTCCGTGGGCTTAATTCTTTCCAGGAGGGGGACGTTGAGCAGGCAGTGCGCTCCTTTGCTGAGGCTCAGGAACTGAAGCTCGGCAAAGCCGCGCAACCCTTGCGCGCCGCCCTTACTGGATCGACCACATCGCCGGGCATTTTCGAGGTCCTGGCGATTCTTGGCAAAGACGAGTCGCTGAGGCGCATCGACGCCGTTTGCGGCACTGCACACTAGCGGATAGTATCCGCGCGCCGCTGCGCGTTCATCCTGGCCAACCGGGAGCGCGGCTTCGAAACAGGGGACTAAAAGATGAGCCAGAGCAATACCGGCACGTTCACCCTCACCGATAACGCGTCCGGCGAAAGCTACGAGCTTCCCGTGATTCCGGGCACCTTGGGCCCGAGCGTCATCGACGTGCGCAAGCTGTATGCGCAGACCGGGCATTTCACCTACGACCCGGGCTTCACCTCCACCGGTTCCTGTGAGTCGGGCCTGACCTATATCGACGGCGATGTGGGCCAGTTGCTGCACCGCGGCTACTCGATCGAGGATCTGGCCGAGAAGTCCGACTTCATGGAAGTCTGCCATCTGCTTCTGAACGGCGAGCTGCCGACGCCGAAGGAGAAGGAGAAGTTCGTCCATGACGTGACGTATCACACGATGCTGCACGAGCAGCTGGCGAACTTCTACCGAGGCTTCCGGCGGGACGCCCACCCGATGGCGATCATGTGCGGCGTCGTCGGCGGTCTGTCTGCGTTCTACCACGACAGCACCGACATCCACGACGAGCACCAGCGGATGGTCGCGTCGTTCCGCCTGATCGCCAAGATGCCGACGATCGCGGCCATGGCCTACAAGTACTCGGTCGGCCAGCCGTTCAACTACCCGCGCAACGACCTCTCCTACGCCGAGAACTTCCTGTACATGATGTTCGCGGTGCCGGCCGAGGAATACGTGATCAGCCCGACCGTGGCCCGCGCCATGGACCGGATCTTCATCCTGCACGCCGACCACGAGCAGAACGCGTCGACCTCGACCGTCCGCCTGGCCGGCTCCTCGGGCGCCAATCCGTTCGCCTGCATCGCCGCGGGCGTCGCCTCGCTGTGGGGACCGGCCCATGGCGGTGCCAACGAGGCCGTGCTGAACATGCTTCAGCAGATCGGCCATAAGGATAACATCCCCGAGTTCATCGAGCGCGCCAAGGACAAGGACGATCCGTTCCGCCTGATGGGCTTCGGCCACCGGGTCTACAAGAACTACGACCCGCGTGCCAAGGTGATGCAGAAGTCCTGCCACGAGGTTCTGGAAGAGCTGAACCTGGACGATCCGCTGCTCGAGCTGGCCATGGAGCTGGAGAAGCTCGCCCTCTCCGATCCGTACTTCGTCGAGAAGAAGCTGTTCCCGAACGTCGACTTCTACTCCGGCATCGTGCTGAAGGCGCTGGGCTTCCCGACCTCCATGTTCACCGTGCTTTTCGCCGTCGCCCGCACCGTCGGCTGGGTGGCGCAGTGGAAGGAGATGATCGAGGAGCCGGGCCAGAAGATCGGGCGTCCGCGCCAGCTCTACACCGGCCCGACCGCACGCGACTACGTGCCACTGGAGAAGCGCGGCTGAGGACTTCCGCCTCGCCGGAACGACTGCAAAGGGCGGCCTCCGGGCCGCCCTTTCTCGTTGGGGGTTTCGCTGCCCACCCTCTCCTCATTCCCCGGCCCTGTGCCGGGACGAGCCCGCCGGACGCGTCGTCCGCCGGCGATCTGTCTCAGGGCGCCCGTCCAAGCACCACCGCTGGCCCCGGCACAGGGCCGGGGAGTGTGGGCGGGTGGAGGCAGGGAAGAAAATCAAGCTCCGGCATCGCGGAGCGCAGCGGACGGGTCCGGAAGCTCGCGGGTCGCTAATCCGCGACCAGCGCGTCGGCCTCTTCGCGGGTCACCTTCAGCACCGCCTTCGCCGCGCGGACGGAGGGGTCCTCGCCGTCGACGGTGAGCATCCTGCGGATCGCCTCGCTGGCCGCGCCCTGCTCGGCCCGGGCGCGGGGATCGTCGAACAGGCGCTCGATCGCCACGGTCAGCCGGTCGGCGGTGCAGTCCTCCTGCAGGAACTGCGGGATCACCCGCTTGCCCATCAACTTGTTGGTCAAGACCACCGCCTCCGGATCCACGAGGCGCCGCGCGATCGCGGCCGACAGGGCGTTCACCCGGTAGGCGACCACCGTCGGCACACCGGCGAGGCTGAGCTCCAGGGTCACCGTGCCCGAGGCCGCCAGCGCCACGGTGCAGGCGGCGAAGGCATCCGCCTTGTGCCGATGCTCGGTGACGATGCTGACCGGCGCGCGCCAGTTGGCCGTCCCCTCGCGCACCGCCTCGGCCACCCCGGAGACCGTCGGGAGTACCACCCGCAGCCCCTGGTACCGCGCGGCCAGGCGGTCGACCACGTCACCGAAGATCGGCAGCAGGCGTTTCACCTCGCCCGGCCGGCTGCCGGGGAACAGCCCCAGCACCGGCGCGCCGGCGGGCAGGCCGTAGCGGCCCTTGAACCGCTTGCCGTTGCCGTCCGGCGCCACGGCGGCCGGATGACCGACGAAGGTGGTGGGAAGGCCGTGCGCCTCGAAATACGGCGGCTCGAAGGGATAGAGTGTCAGGAGATGGTCGAGATACCTGGCGATGACCTCGGCCCGGCCCGGCCGCCAGGCCCAGACCGTCGGCGGTACCCAATGGATCAGCTTCGGCCCCTCGCCCGTCTTGGTGCGCAGGGCGTGCAGGCGCTTGTTCACCCGCATGGTGAAGGCCTTGCTGTCGATGGTGACCACGACGGCCGGCCTGCGGGCTTGGATATCGGCCACGGTCTGGCCGATCCGGCGCAGCAGCTTCGGCGCCTTGGGCAGGATCTCGACGATCCCCATGACCGCCATCTCGCTGATCGGGAACAGGGTCTGCAGCCCCTCGGCCGCCATGCGGTCGCCGCCGATCCCGGCCACCTCGATCCGTCCCCCGGTCTCGGCCCGCAGGGCGCGGATCAGCCCGGCCCCGAGCGCATCGCCGGAGGCTTCCCCGGCGATGATGTAGATCAGAGGCACACCGGATTCAGCCTCCGACACAGCACCGGACTCAGGCCCAGACTCAGCACCAGACTCAGCGGTCACGTCTGCGCTCCATCAAAGGTCATGGCGTGAAGGAAAAGACCCGCGGCATCGGCGGCGGTGACCGTTGCGTCGCGATCGACGATCAGGGTCTCCAGCGCCTCCACCACGATGCCGGCGAACCCGGCGGCGGCGGCGGCGGCGACAGTGGCGGGGCCGATGGTGGGCCGGTCGACCCGGTCGTTCTGGCCCGGCTTGCGGCCCTTGACCAGAACCGGGGCCGCGCCCTCGCGGCGCAGGCCGCCGGCGCGCGCGATCATGGCGTCGGTACCCTCCACCGCCTCGACCGCGAGCACGATACCCTCCTGCACGGCGACGGCCTGGCCGATATCGGCCCGCGCCAGTGTCTTCAGCACGGCGATCCCGCGTACGGCGTCGCTCAGGGCCCGCGCGTCCGGCTCGGCCCGCGTGCGGGTGCCGGCGGGCACCAGATAGCCGCCCAGCAGATCCTCGATGCCGACCACGCGCAGCCCCTCGCGCTCCATCTCCTCCACGATCAGGGACAGCAGCCCGTCATCGCCGAACACCCGCGCGCCGGCCCGGGCGATGGCGGCGGTGGACCGCAGGTCCAGGCGCAGGGAGGACAGGGTCGGCCGCTTCATCGGCCCGGCCATCACCACCTCGCCGCAGCCGGCGGCATGCAGGGCCTCCAGGGTCTTGGAGGTGGCGCCGAGGCGCATCCAGGCATGGGGCAGACCGTCAACGGTCGCCGGGTCCGTCTGGCCCTCGAAGGCCACGACAAAGACCTGCCGTCCCTCGCCCAGCACCGTGTCGGCGATCCGGCGCGGCAGCGGTCCGCCGCCGGCCAGGATCCCGAGCCCCCCGTTTGGATGACCAGCCATCACGCTCTCAGAGATCGTTGGCGTCTTCCGGTTGACAGATCTTGCGCGAGGAATCGGCCCGGATGAAGTCGACGATCTCCATCACCGGGGCGGAGGACGTGAATTCCACCGCCACCTCCTCCAGACGCTCCTGGAACGTGCCCTCGCTGGCGAACAGCAGGCGGTAGGCCTTGCGCACGTCGTGGATCTCGTCGCGCGACAGACCCCGGCGCTTCATGCCGACGATGTTGATGCCGGACAGCCGGGCGCGGTCGCCCATGACCGAGCCGAAGGGGATGACGTCGCGCTCCACACCGGTGACGCCGCCGACCATGGCGTAGCGGCCGATGCGGGCGAACTGGTGCACCGCCGACAGGCCGCCGAGCACGGCAAAGTCCTGAACGGTCACATGGCCGGCCAGCGTGGCGTTGTTGGCCATGATCACCTGGTTGCCGACCTGGCAGTCATGGCCGACATGCACGCCGACCATGAACAGGCAGCCGTTGCCGATGCGGGTGACCATACCCCCGCCCTCGGTGCCGGGGTTCATGGTCACGTGCTCGCGGATGACGTTGTCGGCGCCGATCTCCAGCGTCGACGGCTCGCCCTTGTATTTCAGGTCCTGCGGCTGCAGGCCGATGCTGGCGAAGGGAAAGATCTGGGTGCGCGGGCCGATGGTCGTGCGGCCGCCGACCACGACATGGCCGTGCAGGACGCAGCCGTCGCCCAGCGAAACCTCCGGACCGACGATCGAAAAGGCACCGATCCGGACACCTTCACCCAGGCGGGCGCCCGGCTCGACCACCGCTGTCGGATGGATCTGCGTGGCCACGGCCACCTCCTCAATTGTCCAGAATCATCGCCGAATAGGTCGCCTCGGCCACCAGGACACCGTCCACCTTGGCCTGACCCTCGAACTTCCAGACATTCCCACGATTGCGCAACTTCTTCACGTGTACCTCCAGGCGGTCGCCGGGCACCACCGGGCGGCGGAACCGGGCGTTGTCGACCGTCATGAAGTAAACGAGCTTGCCCTCGGATTCCGGCCCCAGGGTCGCCACCACCAGGCAGCCGGCGGTCTGGGCCATGGACTCTATGATCAGCACGCCGGGCATGACCGGGCGCTGCGGGAAGTGGCCGGCGAAGAACGGCTCGTTGATGGTCACGTTCTTGATGCCGATGCAGCCGACATTCGGCTCGATCTGGACCACCTTGTCGACCAGAAGGAACGGATAGCGGTGCGGGATCAGGTCCATGACCCGCATCACGTCGATATCCGGATACCCGCCAACCGGCTCGTTCACCGCATCATTCATGACTTTTCCGCCTCACCCCTCGTTCTTCGAGCCGGGAGCGGACTTGCCCTGGCCCAGCCTTTTCAATGCCGCGATCTGGCGCCGCCATTCGCGCACCGGGATCGCCGGCGCGCCGCCATAGACGGCTCCTCCTGGCAGGCTGCGGTTGACGCCGGACATGGCCGCGATCTGCACATCGCCTCCGATCTCCAGATGGCCGGCGATGCCGACCTGTCCCCCGACGACCACCCGGTCGCCCAACCGGGTACTCCCCGAGATGCCGACCTGGGCGACGACGATGCAGCCGCGTCCGAGGACGACGTTGTGACCGATTTGTACAAGATTATCAATCATCGAGCCCCGGCCGATGACCGTGTCGGCATTGCTGCCCCGGTCGATCGTCGTGTTGGCGCCGACCTCCACATCGTCCTCGATGATCACCCGACCCAGCTGCGGGACCAGGAACGGTCCGCTGGCGTCCATCTCGAAGCCGAATCCCGGCTGGCCGATCCGCGCGCCGGGATAGATGAAGCAGCGCGCGCCGATCACCGCATGAGACACCGACACGCCGGTACCGATGCGCGTGCCGCCGCCGATGTCGACCGCGTCGCCGATCACGGCATTGGCCTCGATCCACGCGCCGTCCCCGAGAACCACCGCGGCGCCGATCACGGCCCCCGGACCCACGGCGACGCCCTGACCCAACGTCGCGGACGGATGGACCACCGCCGACGGATGAACGCCGGCCGGTGCGGTCTCCTGCGGATGGAACAGCCGGGCGAGCCGGGCGTAGTTGCGGCGCGGCAGGGCGGTGACCAGCACCGCCATGCCCTCGGGCGCCTGATCGGCGAATTCCGGCGTGACCAGACAGGCCCCGGCCGTCGACGTGCGGAAGCTGGCGGCGTAGCGACGGTTCTCCAGGAACGCCACATCCTCCGGTCCACCGCCCTCCAGAGTGCCGACATCCCGGAACGGCCGCGCGAGGTCGCCGCCATGGCGCAGCTCGGCACCGGTCATCTCGACGACCTGCCCCAGGGTGAAGGGGCCCGCTACGTTGTGGAACCGGCTGTCGACCATGTCCTGTCGTCCTCCCTCCTGCCGTGCGTCAGTCCAGCGGCGGCAAATCGACCGGGACGGACGGCAGCCGCTCGTTCAGCCGGCGCAGGGCCTCGTCGCTGAAATCCAGAGACTTCTCCGCTATTACGATGTGATCCTTGAAAAGGACCACCTTGGCGCCGCGCTCGTCGGCGATCTCGGCGATGACCGAGACCAGGACGTCGCGCACCTTGTTCATGGCGTTGGTGAAGGACTGGTCCAGGGCGCGCCGGCGCTCCTGCACGGACTTCTGGACACCCGTCACACGATCGCGAAAGGCCCGCAGCCGCTGCTGGTAGGCCTCCGGCGCCAGGGTCGAGCGCAGCTGCTGAAGCTCCTGCTCGCTGGCGCGCAGCGCCTTCTCCTCCTCGGTGACCTGGCGTTGATACGCCTGGCGCCGCTCGTTGATCTTCGCCTGGATTTCCTTCGCGGCGTCGGAGTTGCGCAACGCGCCCTGCACATCGACGACGGCGAACGGACTGGAGCTGTCCTGGGCGAGCGCCGTTCCGGCGATGCACCAGCACATCATGGCCGCGGTGAAAACGGTCACCGCGGCATGCCTGAGCGACCGGACCATCATGCTCTCCTTCCCGGGCGGGCCGTCCCCTGGAGGACGAACCGGCCCTGCCTTCCCTGACACGGGCCCGGCACGATCAGAACCGCGTGCCGAAGCTCAGGCGGAAAATCTCGGGAACGTCGAAATCCTCTTTCGCCACGGCTTCGGCCGCGTCGATACGAATGGTGCCGAATGCCGTGGTGAACGACATCCCAAGACCGAGCGAGGCGCGGATCGAGGTGGCATCCGCGACGTCGCTGCCGCTCTCGTCGACGCCCCACACGCTGCCGACATCGGTAAACAGGAACGTCCGCACGCCGAGATCCTTCGGCAGGCCCGACGGGAAGGCGAGCTCGATGGAGCCGACGTAGTAGTTGTTGGCGCCCAGCGCGTCATCGGTCGCCGTATCGCGGGGACCGACGCCGCCGCGCTCGAACCCGCGGAACGAGCTGGCGCCGATGAAGAAGCGCTCGGCAATGGACACGTCCTGGCCGAGACCGACGATGAACCCGCCCTGGGCCAGGAACGACAGCCCCCAGACATCGTCCAGCGGATAATAGTAACCGCCCTTGACCCGGGTGCGGAAGAAACGCTCGTCGCCGCCGGCGCCGGCCACCTCGGTGGTGAGCTGTGCGATATAGCCCTCGCGCGGATCGAGGCGGTTGTCGCGCTTGTCGTAGGTCAGGGTCTGGCCGACCTGGGAGATAACGCGGGTGCCTTCCTGATCCTTGATGAAGCGCGACGCGTCGTCGTCGACGTCCTTAATCTCGGTCTGCTCGATCCGGTAGTTGATCTGCTGCGTGAGGTCCGGCTGCAGGGTGTAGGAGGCGCGCAGGACGCCGCCGAACCGCAGCTCGTCATAGGAGCTTTCGTTCAGCTCGCGCTCGATGCGGAACAGGTCGAAGCCGGCCGCCACGTCGCGGTCGAGGAAGTACGGCTCGGTGAAGGCCACGTCGAATTCGGTCGAGCGGCCGGAGGCGGTTATGCCGAAGCGCAGATCCTGACCGCGACCGAGCAGATTGCGCTCGCGGATGCCGATATCGCCGATGATCGATTCCGCCGTGGAGAAGCCGATGCCGAAGGAAATCTCGCCGGTCGACTGCTCCTCGACCTCGACATCCACCACCGTGCGATCCGGGGCGCTGCCCTCGGAATTCCGCACGTCCACGCTCTTGAAGAAGCCCAGGTTGCGGACGCGTCGTTCCGAGCGCCGCAGCTTGGCGGTGTTGAAGGCGTCGCCCTCCACCAGGCTCATTTCGCGCCGGATCACCCGATCCAGGGTTCGCACGTTGCCGTTGATGTTGATACGCTCGACGAAGACCTTGCTGGCCTCGCCCACCTGATAGGTGATCGAGACGGTGCGGTTCTCCGGATCTCGGTTCACCCGCGGGCGTACGTCCACGAAGGCGTAGCCGAGCGTACCCAGATAGTCGGTGATGGCGTCGATCGTATCGTCCACCAAGGTGGAATCGTAGGTTTCGCCCTCTTCCGTCGCCACGAACTCGCGCAGCGCCTCGGGCTCCAGGCGCGGCAGCGACACCTCGAAATCGGTCGGACCGAAGGTGTAAAGATCGCCCTCCTCCACCGTGAAGGTCACGACGAAGGACTCGCGGTCCGGCGCCAGCTCGGCGACCGCCGACAGCACCCGGAAATCGGCATAGCCGTTCTCCAGGTAGTAGCGGCGCAGCAGTTCGCGATCGAAGCTCAGCCGGTCCGGATCGTAGGTGTCGTCGGAGCTGAGGAATCGGTAGAAGGCGTACTCCTTGGTCTGGATCACCCCGCGCAGGGTGGAATCGCTGAATTCGCGGTTGCCCAGGAAGGTGATGGTCCGCACCGGGGTCAACTCGCCCTCGTCGATCTCGAAGACGAGGTCGACGCGGTTCTGATCCTGCCGGATCACCTTCGGCTCGACGGTCACCGCATAGCGGCCGGAGCGCTGATAGATCTCGATGATGCGCTGGACGTCCTGCTGCACCCGGGTGCGCGAATAGACCAGGCGGGGGCGGAGCTGGACTTCCCGGTCGAGCTCCTCGTCGTCGACCCGCTTGTTCCCCTCGAAGGCGATGCGGTTGATGATCGGGTTCTCGACGACGTTGATCACCAGGGTGCCGCCGTCGCGGCGCATGTTGACGTCGGCAAACAGGCCGGTTGCGTACAGCGCCTTGAGCGACCGGTCGAGCCGATCCGATTCGAAGCTGTCGCCCGGCTGGACCAGCATGTAGGAGCGGACCGTGGCCGGATCGATGCGCTGGGTGCCCTCGACCACGACGTCGGTGACCGTGCTCGAGCTCGGACTCAGGAACTGCGCCTTCACCGCCGGGGCCGCTCCGAGGGCCAAGGTGAGCGCAAGCGTCGCCACCTGGCTAAACCGGATCAATCGTGTGGGCAAGGTCGGTCCCCAGTGGTCAAGTCAGCACCCCGCCGGCAGGAACCGGCACTCATGTCATTCCGCGGCAGCGCCCCGGGAGCGCGACTATAGCCCCGCCCACCGGCCCCGCAAACCGTAGATACTCGAAGCGGTTACCCGACCAGCGAGCCCAGATAGCCGACGATGTCGAACCGCATCAGGTCGTTCCATGTCACGAACAGCATCAGCATGACAACCAGGCTCAGCCCGGCGATCGACGCCCATTCCTGCGCCCGCTCACCCAGCGGTCGGCCGCGGACCGCCTCGAGCGCATAGAACATCAGGTGGCCGCCATCGAGGATCGGCACCGGGAACAGGTTGATCAGCCCGAGATTGATCGACAGCACGGCGGTGAACCAGAGCGTCATGACCAGCCCGCTCTGGGCGACGGTGCCGGACATCTCGGCGATCCGCAGCGGGCCGCCCAGCTCCTCTGTGCCGCGCACGCCGATGATCATCTCGCCGACCGCGTCCAGGGTCTGTTCGATGATCGAGAAGGTCTCTGTGGTCGCCACCATCACGGCGTTGAGCGGATCGAGCTTCTCCACGGTCGTCTGGTTAGACTGGATACCCAGGCGGCCGAAGGAGATCTCGTTGCCGAACCGGTCGGTTTCGGTGATCGGGTCCGGGGTGACAGTGATCTCGCGGGTGGCGCCGTCGCGCTCGATCACCAGCAGGATCGGCTCGCCCGGCCGCTCGAACACGATGCGGCTGAGGTCGGAGAACTGGCTGACCTCCGTGCCGTCGGCGCTGACGACCCGGTCCTCGACCATGAGACCGGCACGCTCGGCGGCGGAATTCTCGATGACCTTGTCGACCACCGCGGGCGCGTAGGGGCGCCCCTCGAACATGTACAGGCCGGCCAGGACCAGGATCGCGAAGATGAAATTGGCCGCGGGCCCGGCGGCGACGACCGCCGCGCGCGCGCCCAGACTCTTGTGATGAAAGGACTCGCTCCGGTCCTCCTCGGTGAAGCCGCTGTCGTCGGCGGCGCCGGCGCTGGCCGGATCGGCATCGCCGAACATCTTCACATACCCGCCCAACGGGATCGCGCAGACCTTCCACCGGGTGCCGCTCTTCGCGTTCCAGCCGAACAGCTCCGGTCCGAAGCCGATGGCGAAGGCCTCGACCCGCACACCGTTGCGCCGGGCCACGAAGTAGTGCCCCCACTCGTGAACGAAGACCAGAACGGTCAGGATCACGAGAAACGGCAGCGCGTAATCGGCAATGATATCGATCATTCGAACCCTGTATCCCTAAACCGTCTCGCCCCCGCAATCCGGTCCTCTAACCTGAGCGAGGAACTTAAATCGCCGCCCCGGCCTGCGCAATGGAGACGCCTGCGAATCCGGCAATCACCTCTCCGGCGATCCGCCGCCCCTTGCCGTCGGCGGCGAACACGGCCTCCAGGTCGCCGATCTCCTCGGTCGGGCAGCGCTGCAGCGTCTCCTCCACAACCGAGGCGATGTCGGTGAAACCGATGCGCCCGTCCACGAAAGCCGCGACCGCCGCCTCGTTGGCCGCGTTCATGACACAGGCCGCGTCGCCTTCCGCGCGCAGCGCCTCGCGGGCCAGACGCAGGGCCGGGAACCGCTCGGTATCCGGGGCGAAGAAGCTGAGTTGGCCGATCGCCGCCAGGTCGAGACGCTCCACCGGTGTGTCCATCCGCCGCGGCCAGGCCAGGCAGTGGGCGATGGGCGTGCGCATGTCCGGCGCGCCGAGCTGCGCCAGGACCGAGCCGTCCACGTAGGAGACCATGGAGTGGATCACCGACTGCGGATGCACCAGCACGTCGATCCGCTCCTCCGGCAGGGCGAAGAGATGATGCGCCTCGATCAGCTCCAGGCCCTTGTTCATCATGGTGGCGCTGTCGATGGAGATCTTCACGCCCATGGACCAGTTCGGGTGGGCCACCGCCTGGGCCAGCGTCTTGCGGGCCATGTCGTCGCGAGAGAGGGTGCGGAACGGGCCGCCGGACGCGGTCAGAATGATCTTCTCGATGCCCTCGCGCCGAGCGTCGTCGAAAACCTGGAAGATGGCGTTGTGCTCGCTGTCCACCGGCAGGATGCGGCAGTCCGCACGCACCGCCTCCTCGGTGAACAGCCGGCCGGCGCAGACCAGCGATTCCTTGTTCGCCAGGGCGACGATCCCGCCGCGCCTTACCGCCTCCAGGGTCGGGGCGAGGCCGGCGGCGCCGACGATCGAGCCCATGGTCCAGTCGGCCTCGCGCCGCCCGGCCTCCAGCACGGCGTCCTCGCCGGCCGCCGCCTCGATGCCGGTTCCCAACAGGGCGTCCCGCAAGACCGGCCAGGCGGACTCGTCGGCGATCGCCACGAACCGCGCGCCCACCGCCCTCGCCTGCCGCGCCAGCAGGTCGGCGTTGGCCCCGCCCGCCAGCGCGGTCACGGCGAACCGCTCCGGCGCGCGGCTGATCAGGTCGATCGTGCTGGTACCGACAGATCCGGTGGAGCCGAGGATGCTGATCCGGCGCACGCCGTCCACCTTCGGGTCTGCTACGGGGTCTACCACTGCAGAACGCTCCTACCGCTCACCCACATGGCCAGCGCCACGACGGGCAGAACCGTCATCATGCCGTCGACCCGGTCGAGAATGCCACCATGTCCGGGAATGAGACTGCCGGAGTCCTTCACCTTGAAGTGCCGTTTGACGGCGGATTCGAGCAGATCGCCGGCCTGGGCGATCAGGGCGATGCCGATCGCCAGCGGCACCAGGGCCGCCCCCCGCGCATCGGCATGCAGCAGCGTGAAGACGGCCGCCACCAGCATCGAGCCGGCCATGCCGCCGGCCAGACCCGCCCAGGTCTTCGACGGGCTCACCTTGGGCATCAGCTTCGGGCCGCCGATGGTCCGGCCGGCCACATAGGCGCCGATGTCGGTCGCCGCGACGCTGGCGATCACATAGATCACCGTCTCCAGCCCGAAATCGATATGCGAGCGCATCCAGACCAACGCCAGCGCCGGAAACACGGTGCCGATCACCGCGACACCGAGCCAGATCGGCCCGACCACCCGGAGCTGGCGGGCGAGGAGCACGGAAATCGGCACCGCCACCAGCGCGCAGGCCACACCGGCCGGCACATGAAAGAGCAGGGCCACCACGAAGGACACCAGCAGGGCGATCGCCAGCACCAGGCGCGTGCGGTGCCGGTCCGACGGGGCGGAGATCAGCGCGCCCCACTCCCAGGCCATCACCCCGGCGATGAACAGAATGCCGATGTCGAAGGCGGACCCGCCGGCCCAGATCAGCAGCCCGGCTGCCGGGACCAGAACCAGCGAGGACACGACACGCTTGCGCAGGTCGCCGGAACGGGCCGCGGAAACGGGTGCAGCCTCCCGTCCGTCGTCCTTGCCGGCCGTCATACGATCGCCCTCTATCCTGTCGCCCGACCGTAGCGCCGGTCCCGGCGGGAGAAGTCCTCCAGCGCCTCGACCAGATGCGCCCGGTCGAAATCCGGCCACAGAACGTCGGTGAACACGAGCTCGGCATAGGCGATCTGCCAGAGCAGGAAATTGGAGATCCGCCGCTCGCCGCTGGTGCGGATCAGCAGATCCGGATCCGGCAGCCCCCCGGTATCGAGGCAGGACTGGACGGTATCGTCGTCGATCTCCGCCGGCGACAGCGTCCCGGCCGCCACCGCCTCGGCGATGCGGCGCACCGCGTTGGTGATCTCGCCCCGGCTGCCGTAGCTGAGCGCGATGTTCAGGCACAGGCCGGTATTGTCGGCGGTGAGCTTCTCCGCATTGTCGATCAGCGCCACGATGTCGGCGGACAGCCGGGCGCGATCGCCCAGCATGCGGATCCGGACGTTGTTCTTGTGAAGCTCGGCCACCTCGCGCCGCAGGTAGTAGCGCAGGATGTTCATCAGCTCCGACACCTCGTCCTGCGGCCGGCTCCAGTTCTCCGAGGAGAATCCGAACAGGGTCAGGTGGGTGATGCCGAGTTCCGGCGCGCAATCCACCACCCGGCGAACCGCCTTCACGCCTTCGCGGTGACCGAAGGTACGCGGCATGCTCCGGGCGCGAGCCCAGCGGCCGTTGCCGTCCATGATGATGGCGACATGCAGGGGAGCGGCCGCCTCTCCGGCGCCGATGGAGGGTGCGGCATCCACCATCTCAGACCTGCATGATGTCCTTTTCCTTGGCCTCCAGCGCCTCGTCGATCGCCTTGACGTGGCTGTCGGTCAGCTCCTGGATCTCCTGCTCGTACAGATGACGGTCGTCCTGGCTGAGGTCGCCGTCCTTCTCCGCCTTCTTCAGCATGTCCATGCCGTCGCGGCGCACGTTGCGCACGGCCACGCGGGCGTTCTCGGCATATTTCGCCGCGATGCGGCTGAGTTCCTTGCGGCGCTCCTCCGACAGATCGGGCAGCGGAATGCGGATGAGCTGGCCGTCCGACTGCGGGTTCAGGCCGAGATCGCTGTCGCGAATCGCCTTCTCCACCGCCTTGCTCATGCCGCGGTCCCAGACCTGCACCGACAGCATCCGGGGTTCCGGAACGCTGACCGTGCCGACCTGGTTGATCGGCATCTTCGCGCCATAGGCGTCGACCATGATCGGATCCAGCAGGCTGACCGACGCCCGTCCGGTCCGCAGGCCGCCGAACTCGCTCTTCAGAGAGGTTACGGCGCCATCCATGCGGCGCTGGATATCGTCGAGATCGGGTTCCGCCATCTTCTGCTACTCCGTAATGATCGTATACCGGCCCCTGGCGTGGACCACCTCGGCGAAGGCCCCGTTATTGTGGATGGAAAAGACCAGGATCGGAATCTCGTTCTCACGGGCGAGCGAGATCGCCGAGGCATCCATCACCTTCAGGTCGCGCGTCAGCACATCCATATAGCTCAGCCGCTCGTAGCGCGTCGCCGTCGGAACCTTCATCGGGTCGGCATCATAGACGCCATCGACCTTGGTCGCCTTCAGCAGCGCGTCGCAGCCCATCTCCGACGCGCGCAGGGCGGCGGCGGTGTCTGTCGTGAAGAACGGGTTGCCCGTGCCGGCGGCGAAGATCACCACCCGGCCCTTCTCCATGTGGCGCATGGCGCGGCGGCGGATATAGGGCTCGCAGACCGCGGCGATCGGCAGGGCAGACAGCACCCGGGTCTGGATGTTGCGGCGCTCCAGGGCGCTCTGCATGGCCAGTGAGTTCATCACCGTGGCCAGCATGCCCATGTAGTCGCCCGTGGCCCGCTCCATGCCGGCGGCCGCCGCGGAGATGCCGCGGAAGATGTTGCCGCCGCCGATGACGAGGCAGACCTCGGTGCCGGCCTTGGAGACCGACTCGATCTCGCCGGCCACCCGGTCGACCATTTCCGGGTCGATTCCGTAAGCGAGGCCCCCCATGAGGGCCTCGCCCGAGATTTTCAGCAGGACGCGCTTGTAGACGGGACCCTGGCCGTCGGCTTGATTGCCGGCCGTCTCCCCGCTTCCGTCCTCCGCCATGCGTCTCTCCTTGCCGCTATGGCGTTCGGGTCAGTGAGCGAGCGTTGCCGCGACCTCGGCCGCGAAGTCGCTTTCCTCGCGCTCGATACCCTCACCCAGCTGAACACGGGCGAACCCGGTCAGCGTCACCGGCGCGCCGACGGTCTTAGCGGCGTTCTCGACGACCTTCGAGATGCGGGTCTCGCCATCGACCACGAAGGTCTGCTCGAGCAGGACGACCTCCTGGTAGAACTTGCGCAGACGGCCCTCGATCATCTTGGCGATGATCTCGTCGGTCTTGCCGCTGTCGCGGGCCTGCTCGATCAGCACCGCGCGCTCGCGCTCGATGGCGGCCGGATCCAGGTCGTCGGTCGACAGGCTCTGCGGCGCCGCGGCGGCCACGTGCATGGCGATCTGCTTGCCAAGCTCGTTCAGCTTGTCCTTGTCGCCGGTCGACTCCAGCGCGACCAGCACGCCGATCTTGCCGAGGCCCGGCTGGACCGCGTTGTGGACATACGGGACGACCACACCGTCGGTCACCGACAGCACCCGCGCGCGGCGCAGGGACATGTTCTCGCCGATGGTGGCGATGTTGTGGGTCAGCTGCTCCTCGACGGTGCGGCCCGTCTCCGGATAGGCGATGCCCTTCAGGGTCTCGATGTTCTCGCCATGCGCCAGCGCCAGCTTCGTCACGGTCTCGACGAAGTTCTGGAAGGTGTCGTTGCGCGCCACGAAGTCGGTCTCGGAGTTGACCTCCATGACCGCCCCCTTGGTGCCGTCGACGGCGGCGCCGACCAGGCCCTCAGCCGCCACGCGGCCGGACTTCTTCGCCGCCGCGGCCAGACCCTTGGTGCGCAGCCAGTCCACCGCCGCGTCGAGATCGCCGTCGGTCTCGGTCAGGGCCTTCTTGCAATCCATCATGCCTGCGCCGGACTTCTCGCGCAGTTCTTTCACCAGAGCAGCCGTGACAGCCATGGTTAAATCCTCGTCGCTGGTAAGGTTCCACGGCGGCGACCCTGGTGGCCGCCGCCTCGACTATGCCGTTGTCTTCTGCCGCGCCGGACGGAGCCGGGCGACGGTCGTCGGGTCAGGCGCCGGCCGGCTGCTCGGCCGGCTTCTCAGCGGGCGTCTCGGCGGCGGGCTGTTCGGCCGGCTCGGAAGCCTCGGCCTCAGCCGCGAGCGCCGGCTCGATCGGTGCCTCGGTGCTCTCGCCCACATCGCCGCCGGAGGCCATCGCCTCGGCCTGGATGCCGCCGATCACGGCCCGGCCCATCAGTTCGGTGTAGAGCGCGATGGCGCGCATGGCGTCGTCATTGCCCGGGACCGGGTAGGTGACGCCGTCGGGATCGCAGTTGCTGTCCAGGATGGCCACGACCGGAATGCCCAGGGTGTTGGCTTCCTGAATGGCCAGCGACTCCTTGTTGGTGTCGATCACCACCATGATGTCCGGCAGGCCGCCCATTTCCTTGATGCCGCCCAGCGCGCGCTCCAGCTTGTCGCGCTCGCGGGTCAGGCCCAGGGTCTCCTTCTTGGTCAGGCCGCCGACGCCGGCGTCCAGACGCTCCTCCAGCTCCCGCAGGCGCCGGATCGAGTTGGAGATGGTCTTCCAGTTGGTCAGCATGCCGCCGAGCCAGCGGTGGTTGACGTAGTACTGTCCGGACTGCTTCGCCGCCTCGGCGATCATGTCGGCCGCCTGGCGCTTGGTGCCGACGAACAGCACGCGGCCATTGTTGGCGACAACGTCGCGCACGGCCTCGAGGGCACGATGCAGCAGCGGAACGGTCTGGCGCAGATCGAGAATATGGACGTTGTTGCGCACACCGAAGATGTACGGCTCCATCTTCGGGTTCCAGCGGCGGGTGTGGTGGCCGAAATGGACACCGGCCTCAAGCAGCTGGCGCATGGTAAAGGTAGGGACGGTCATGTCTTTCCTCGGGTTTTCCGGTTCAACCTCCACGAGCGATAGCCGAGACACGGTCTCGACACCGGAGCGGGCCGTCCGATCCGGCGGAAACCGGGCTCGGGGGAACGCGTGCTCGTGTGCGGATTTAAGCGGCCGTTTCTCTACAGGCTGCAGGCCGGTTTTGCAAGGACGCAAAGCGGCGATTTCCGCGGCTCTCTCCCTGGCCGCCGGTCTGTTCTGTGCCGCCGGTTCCGCCAGTGCCGACCCGCTGGGCGACCGGATCGCCGAATCCCTGTGCTATCCGCCGAGTGCCGAGCGCATGGCCCTGGCACCGGAAGACCGGGCCCGCCTGCTCGCCGCACCGCCGGTCACGGGCGACTACCGGGACATCCAGGGCAGCGAGTCCCGGGCCTGGTTCGAGGTGCTGCCCGACGGCACAGCACGCTGCCGGACTCCGGCGAATTCGGCCATGACCGTGACTTTCTGCGCCGCCGTGACCCTGGAGGCCGACGCCCTGCGCCGGGCCGAGCGGCGGCTATGTAAATTTCCCTAATTAAAGTATGTAGGTTGCGGGGAATTGGCCCGGGCCTAAGGGGACCACCGGATGCAGGATGTGATGATCTCACGCGCGCTGACGTCTGCGCGCATGCGATCGCCTCTGGTGCGCGAGGCCTATGCCTACTGGGCCGGCAAGAAGCGCGGTGATCTTCTCCCGGCCCGCGCCGATGTCGATCCGGTGGATATCCCCCGCATCCTGCCGCACATCTCCCTGGTGGAGCGCGAGGCGGAGACCGGCCGCTACCGCTACCGGCTGTTCGGCTCCGCCCTGGTGGACATCCTGGGCAAGGAGCCGACGGGCAAGTACCTGGACGAGATCTATCCGGATTTCGAGCTGAGCGAGAGCCGGCGCTACCGCGACCAGGTCTTCGAGATGGGCAAGCCGAGCCATCGCATCGGCCGCCCGTCCCTGCGGTTTCCCAAGGATTTCGTGACGGTGGAGAGGCTCTACCTGCCGCTGGCCGAAAACGGCCGCCGGGTCGACATGGTCATGGGCGTGCTGGTCTTCAGCATGGACTCGCTGGAGGGGTGAAGTAGGGCGGAAAGCGGCTCTCTCCCTTAATCTCCCCGGCTTTCAGCCGGGGCCCAGAGCAAAGCTTGCTGGAACGGTCGGGAAAAACTCGGAGCTGCTCCAGCACGCCGCCCCCTCGGTCCCGGCACAGGGCCGGGAAGACGAGTATGAGCAATGGAGCCCGGATCCCTAAACCGGCGGCGTCCAGGTGGTCTCCGGATCGAGCGGGTAGACCGGGCGCGGCAGGCCCTTCCAGTCGAAATTCGCCAGGTTCGGCGAGGTCAGGCCCGGCACGTCCACCTCGATGATCCGCTCCGGCGGGAACAGGTGCTGGAAACCGGCGCGGAAATGGCCCCGAGACTTCACTACGATGGAGCGCGCGCCGACCACGTCCAGCCCCAGCTCCTCGATGAAGTCGGTGGACAGGCACTGCTGGCGCTTGGTGATGACGATCAGCGTGATTCCGTCCAGCGCCAGGATCGCGGTGTCGCCCAGGCTGACGCTCTTGCCCGCGACCATGCCGTGGCGGCCGACGAACTCGCCGTCATGCAGGCGCACGACCCGGGCGTCCCACTCCAGCGGGTCGGAGTAGTTCGCCGTCTCCTGCGTGTTCATCCTGGCCCGGAAGGTGCCGCCCTCGCCCGCCGCCTGGGCCTGCTCGACCAGGGCCGGGTCGTAGAACACCGCGAAGACCGCGCCATGCACGCCGGCCTCCAGAAAGGCCTTCAGGATATAGGTGGTGTTGCCGCGCCCGCCGCCGCCGGGATTGTCGGCCGGATCGGCGAAGAGCAGCGACGGCAGCACCGCGTCGGCACCGACCGCCTTGGCCTTCGCCACCGCCGCGTCCAGCGCCATCATGTTGGTCTGATAGCGCTCATGCTCGGCCCAGCCGGCCTTGGCGAGCTCGATCGCCAGGGCCTTGGCGTGCTCCGGGTCGTTGCGGGTGGTGACGATCACCGTCATGCCGTTCTTCGGGGTGTCGGCGAAGGCGAAGCCGGAGACGATGGAGATGTTCATCACCCGGTCGTCCAGCTTGGTCTGGCCCAGGCGGATCAGGTCGCCGTAAGGATGTCCCTCGGCGGTGAGCTGGGTCACGGACGGCGCCACCAGCGGCAGACGCACCCGGTAGGCGGTCGGCTTGACCCCGGTGGTCAGCATCTCGTCCATCAGGGTCGCCGCCTCCGCGCCCCGCTCGTAGATATCCACATGCGGATTCTCGCGGTAGCCGATCAGGATGTCCGCACTGTCCATCATCACCTCGGAGATGTTGCAGTGCAGATCCAGGCTCGCCACCACGGCCACGGCCGGCCCGACGCAGCGCCGGACGAGCGCGAAGACCTCGCCGTCCGGGTCGTGGGTATGGGTCGCCGTCGCCCCGCCATGCTCGGCGATATAGACGCCGTCGAGTGTGCCGGCCGCCTTCAGGCCCGCCTCGAACTCGGCGAGCAGTTCGTTGAAGAACCCCTCCTCCACCGGTCCGGCCGGCTGCGAGGCGGCATGGGTGACCGGCACCGGCTCCCAGCCGTCCACGCCGTATTTCTCGTCCATCACCGCATAGAAGCCGCGGATGCCGTTATAGAGCGGCGACGGCTCCTTGCGCGCCAGCTCGGTGATTTCCGCCCCCCGGTAATACCCGCGCTGCTCGAAGTCCCAGCGCTTGCACGGCGGCGCGAAGGCGTTGCTTTCCAGCGAGAAACCGAGAATGGCGATGCGTTTCATGATAGTCCCTTGAGTGCGTGGAGTCGGCGACCGCGCCGTCGCGGCGCACACTGACCGCCGAAATCCGATCCGCTATAGAGAGCAGCCGGACAGCGAGCGGAAGCGATCAGCATGACGGACATCATTCACCGAAATGCCGTGAGGGCAATCCTCCTAACGCCCGAAGCGGCGGTTCTTCTGATGCGGATCAGGCTGCCCGGCCGGCCGGTCTTCTGGATCGCGCCCGGCGGCGGGATCGAAGGCGACGAACCGCCGGACACTGCCCTGCGGCGCGAGTTGCAGGAGGAAGTGGGGCTGTCCGCCTTCGAGCCGGGCCCGCTGCTCTGGCGTCGCCGGCACACCTTCAGCGTCGGCGCGAAGCGCTACTGCCAGACCGAGGCGTATTACGCGGTGCACACGCCCCGCTTCGAGCCGGCGATGTCCGACGCCGTGGAAGCGACCGTGCTGGATGCCTTCCAATGGTGGTCGCTGGACGGTCTCCACCGACTGACCGACCCGGTGGCTCCCAGAACTCTGGCGACGATCGTCGACCGGTACCTGCGCCACGGCCCTCCGCAAGGGCCGCTGTCTCTCGATGTGGAAACCGACTAGAGATCCTTCACGTAGTCGATCCCCGGCAGCGCCTTCACCGCGCCGCGCAGCCGGCTGGAGACCTGATAGGCCTCCGGCAGCTTGATGCGCACGTCGCCGCGGGCGGTCGGCACCACCACGTGGATGCGGCCGCGGCCCCTGCCCTCGTTCTGGATCAGGCTCTTCAGCGTCTCCAGGGGCGAGGTGTCGTGCAGGAAGATCTCCAGCCCGGCCGCGGTGCGCTCCACCGCCTTGTCCAGCGGCTCCACCGAGGAGGCCAGCAGGCGCAGGTTGTCGTCCTCGATCCTCGCATCGGCCCGCACCAGGAGCGGTTCGCCGGCGTCGAGCAGGTCGCGGGACGAGGCCAGCACCTCGGAGAACATCGTCACCTCGAACACGCCGGTGCGGTCGGTGAGTTGGGCGAAGGCGAAGCGGTTGCCGGACTTGGAGGTGCGGATCTGCCGGCCGACCACGATGCCGGCCAGCACCAGCCGGGTCTGGCCCCCCTTGCGCACCGCCGCGGCATGGGCCTCGGTGGAGGACACCACCTCCAGCCGCGCCAGGCTCTCCGCATAGGCGTCCAACGGATGGGCCGACAGGTAGAAGCCGAGCGCGTCGAACTCCTCCTTCAGCCGGTCCATCTGCGGCCATTCGGGGCGGCTCTTCAGGCGGATGTCCTGTTCCTGCGGCGCGCCGCCCTCCACGGCGAAGAGGCTGACCTGATTGGACTTGCGCTCGCTCGCCGCGAGACTGACGTGGCGCACAATTGTCTCAAGGCTTTCAAATAGCTCCGCGCGGTTCCTATGAAGCTGGTCGAAGGCGCCGGCCCGCACCAGATTCTCCAGCAGGCGCTTGTTGACCTGGGTCGGATCGGCGCGGTCGGCGAAGTCGGACAGGCTCTTGAACGGCCCGTCCGCCTCGCGCAGCTCGACCAGCGCGTCCATGGCCGAGCCGCCGACGTTCTTCACCGCCGCCAGCGCATAGCGGATGCCGTAGGTGCCGTCGTCCTTGCGCTCCACCGCGAAGTCGCGGCGCGACCTGTTGATGTCCGGCGGCATCAGGTCGATCTTGAGCTTCTGCAGTTCCTGGCGGAACACGTTCAGCTTGTCGGTATTGCCCATGTCGTAGGTCATCGACGCGGCCAGGAACTCGACCGGGTAGTTCGCCTTCAGATAGGCGGTGTGATAGCTGACCAGGGCATAGGCGGCGGCGTGGGACTTGTTGAAGCCGTAGCCGGCGAAGGCGGCGATCTGGTCGAAGATGCCGCTCGCCTGGGCCTTGTCCACGCCCTGCTCGACGGCGCCGTTCACGAACTTCTCGCGCTGGGCGTCCATCTCCTCCTTGATCTTCTTACCCATGGCCCGGCGCAGCAGGTCGGCGCCGCCCAGCGTGTAGCCGGACAGCCGCTGGGCCGCCTGCTGCACCTGCTCCTGATAGATCATGATGCCGAAGGTCTCCTTCAGCACCGGCTCCAGAACCGGGTGCATGTAGTCGGGCCGCTCCTCGCCGTGCTTGCAGGCGATGTATTTCGGGATGTTCGCCATCGGGCCCGGCCGATAGAGGGCGACCAGGGCGATGATGTCCTCGAAACGGTCGGGGCGCAGGCGGCGCAGCACGTCGCGCATGCCCGAACTTTCCAACTGGAACACGCCGGTGCTCTCGCCCTTGGCCAACATGGCGTAGGTCGGCCCGTCGTCGAGCGGCACCTTCGACAGGTCGATCTCGATTCCCCGCTCCTTCAGATGGTCGACGGCGCGCTGCAGCACGGTCAGGGTCTTCAGGCCGAGGAAGTCGAACTTCACCAGCCCGGCCTGCTCCACCCATTTCATGTTGAACTGGGTGACCGGCATGTCGGAGCGCGGATCGCGGTACAGCGGCACCAGATGGTCCAGCGGCCGGTCGCCGATCACCACACCGGCGGCGTGGGTGGAGGAGTTGCGGTACAGCCCCTCCAGCTTCAGGGCGGTCTTGATCAGGTTGGCGACGTTCTCGTCGGCATCGCGCTGGGCCCGCAGATCCTCCTCGGTCTGCAGCGCCTGCTCCAGGGTGACCGGATTGGCCGGGTTGTTCGGCACCAGCTTGCAGATCCGGTCGACCTGGCCGTAGGGCATCTCCAGCACGCGGCCGACGTCGCGCAGGGCGGCCCGGGCCTGGAGCTTACCGAAGGTGATGATCTGGGCGACCCGGTCGCGGCCGTACTTCTCCTGCACGTAGCGGATCACCTCGTCGCGGCGGTCCTGGCAGAAGTCGATGTCGAAGTCCGGCATGGACACGCGTTCGGGGTTCAGGAAGCGCTCGAACAGCAACCCCCAGCGCAGCGGATCCAGGTCGGTGATCAGCAGCGAATAGGCGACGAGCGAGCCGGCACCCGACCCGCGGCCCGGGCCGACCGGGATGTTCTTCGCCTTCGCCCATTTGATGAAGTCCGACACGATCAGGAAGTAACCGGGGAAGCCCATCTGCTCGATGATCCCCAGTTCCATCGCCAGCCGCTCGTGATAGGGCTTGGCCGCCGCCGCGCGGCCCGCCGCGTCCATGTCCTCCGTATAGACATGGGCGGCCAGCCGGCCCTGCAACCCCTCCTCCGCCTGGGCCCGCAGCTCCTCGGTCTCGGTGCGGCCGCCCTCGGTCTCGAAGCGCGGCAGGATCGGCGCCAGCTTCTCCGGCATCACCGCGCAGCGCCGGGCGATCACCAGCGTGTTGTCGATCGCCTCCGGCAGGTCGGCGAACAGCTCGCGCATCTCCTCCGCCGTCTTGAAGCGGTGATGCGGCGTCACCCGCCAGCGTTTCGGATTGCCGATGGTCGTGCTCTGGGCGATGCAGAGCAGCACGTCCTGGGGCTCGTGCATGCCCGGATCGGCGAAGAACACGTCGTTGGTCGCCACCAGCGGCAGGTCGCGGGCGTAGGCCAGGTCGATCAGCGGTCCCTCGATCCGGTTCTCCTCGTCGAGGAAATGGCGCTGAAGCTCGATATAAAGCCGGTCCGGAAACAGCCCCTGAAGCTGGGTCAGCATCGCCTCGGCATCTGCCCTGCGCCCTTCCAGCAGCAGCCGGCCCACGCCGCCCTTCATGCCGCCGGTGAGCGCGATCAGCCCCTCGGTACGGCCCTCCATGTCCTCAAGGGAGATCTGCGGCGCCTCCTCGCCCGTGCCGTCCAGGAAGGCCTGGCTGACCAGGCTCATCAGGTTGCGGTAGCCGGCCTCGTTCTGGGCGATCAGCGGCAGCTGGTCCGGCAGCACGTCGCGGCCGCCCACCACGCGCAGCCCCTTACGCTCGGTATCGACCGGCCGGCGGATGTTGAGCTGCACGCCGACGATCGGCTGCACCCCCTCGCCCGACGCCGTGACCGCGAACTCCAGGGCGCCGAACATGTTGCCGCTGTCGGTCATGGCGACAGCCGGCATGTTGTTCTGCTTGGCCAGCTTCACCAGCTGCTTGGCGTGGATCGCCCCTTCCGCCAGGGAATAGGCGGAATGCACACGGAGATGGACGAAATCGGCGTGAGTCATGGGGGGCCTCCGAAGGGATCGGCGATCATCCCATACGGCCGCTGCCAGGTCACCCGCGGTGACCGAACCGGCGGACCTTTCGCCCTTTCGGCCGCCGTCGCTGCGCCCGGGTGATCGGGAATCGCCGCGGATTCGTGCGACCCCGCAAGGAAAGCCTCTGATTTAAATTAAGTTAAAATTCTACCTAAACGGCAGGAAAGATAATAATTTTTTTGGTGTTCCTCCATCGAAATTAAGACTGTTTTAAGTCTCACGGGTGAATGCTGGGGCTCCCTTCTACAGAGGTATTTGCAGGCATGTCCGTCGCAGAGCCCAACGAGCCGTCGAAGTCGCCGACCGACATCCACGCGGTGTTCCGGGCGCATGTTTCCTATTTGCGTGGGGAACCCGGAGGCCGGCGCTGTCAGCTAAAGTCGGCCAAGTTCGACGGCCGCAACCTGGACAGCATCAATCTGCACCAGGCCACGCTGTCCGGGTCGACCTTCACCCGGACGTCCCTGGAGGAGACCGATCTCTCCAACGCCGACCTGTTCGCCTGTGACTTCTCTGCCGCGAACCTGCGCAACGCCTGTCTGAACAAGGCCGACCTGCGGGGCGCGAACTTCACGCTTGCGAACCTGTCCGGCGCCAAGCTCCGCGCCGCCGACCTGCGGCCCGGCCACATCCTGCAGTGGGGCGAAGAGGTAAAGCGCGTCTCCAGCCTGGCGGACGCCAACCTGGACGGCGCCGACCTGACCGACGCGAACGTGTCGGAGGCCAACATGGCGATGGCCAGCGCCAAGGGTGCCGTGTTCCACGACGTGGTTCTGCATGCGGTGAACCTGGCCGGTGCCGACCTGTCCGGCGCCGACCTGACCGGCTGCAACCTGAAGAACGCCAACCTCACGGGCACCAATCTCGACGGCGCCGATCTCAGCGGCGCCAACCTGACCGACGCCAATCTGCGCAACGTCGACCTGTCCAAGGCGAATGTCGAGACCGCCAACATGATGGGGGCGATCCACCGGGACAGCCAGCGGCCGCTGCCGGGCGAGATCGAAGTCATGCTGCGCGAGCACAGCAAATGGATCGCCAGCAACGGCACCATGGGCGCCCGCGCCAACCTGAAGGACTTCGACCTGGCGGAGCTGGACTTCTCCAGCTGCGACGTGCGCGGCGTCTGCTTCGACGGGGCGAATCTGAAGGGCGCGGCGTTCGTGCGCTCCGAGCTGTTCCTGACGTCATTCCAGGGCGCGAACCTGGAAGAGACCGATTTCTCGTTCGCCCGGGCGTCCGGCACCAACTTCGCCGGCGCGCTGCTGGCAGGGTCGGTCTTCATCAGCACCCGGGTCGAGGATGCCGAGATCATCGGCCCGGACGGTCACAAGACCGGACGCAGCCTGTTCGCCCGCTTCCGGGGAGCCGATCTCAACGGTGTGAATTTCGCCGGCAGCATTCTGGACGGCGCCGATCTGTCCGACGCCGACCTGACCGGTGCGAAGCTCGAATTCGCCAAGATCAAGCGCGCGCGGGGTATCGACTGAGCGGACTTACAGGGTCCGCTCGACCAGCCGTCCGTCGCGGAGCTCCACCACCCGATCCATCTGCGCCGCCAGATCCAGGTTGTGGGTGGCGATCAGGGCCGACAGCCCGGTGCCGCGCACAATGTGGGTCAGCTGGGCGAAAACATCCGCCGCCGTCTGCGGATCCAGGTTGCCGGTCGGCTCGTCCGCCAGCAGCACCCGCGGCACGTTGGCGATGCCGCGCACGATGGCGACCCGCTGCTGCTCGCCGCCCGACAGGCGCGCCGGACGGTGGCTCGCCCGTTCACTCAAGCCCACCATGTTGAGAAGCTGATCCGCCCGTTCCCGCGCCTCGCGCCTGGAGAGACCGGCGATCATCTGCGGAATCATGACATTCTCGCGGGCCGAGAACTCCGGCAGCAGATGGTGGAACTGATAGACGAAGCCGATGGTGCGCTGGCGGAAGCGCGTCCGCTCGCCGTCGCCCAGCTCGGCGCAGTTCCGCCCCCCCACCAGCACCTTGCCGCTCGTCGGCTGCTCCAGCAGGCCGGCGATGTGCAGCAGGGTGGACTTACCGGCGCCGGACGGCCCGACAAGCGCCACGATCTGTCCCTCGTTCAGCGTCATGTCGATGCCGCGCAGCACCCGCAGGGATTGGTCGCCCATGCCGAAGACCCGGGTGACGCCCTCGAGCACCAGGGCCTTGCCGTCTTTGCCCGCCTGGCGCGGCGCCGGCGGCGGCATCAGCGGTTCATTCATAGCGCAGCGCCTCGACCGGATCGATGCGGGCGGCCCGCCAGGCCGGGTAGATCGTGGCGGCGAAGCTCAGCCCAAGCGCCATGGCGATGACGACGATCACCTCGGTCGGGTCCATCTTCGCCGGCACGTTGGTCAGGAAGTAGATCTCCGGCGGGAAGACCGAGGTGCCGAACACCGTCTCCACCCAGTCCTGGATCGCGTGGATGTTGATGACGAAGAGCAGGCCGAGGGCGGCGCCGACCAGCGTGCCCAGCACCCCGATGCTCGCCCCCGTCATGAAGAAGATCCGCGTGACCATCCCGCGCGACGCTCCCATGGTCCGCAGCACCGCGATGTCCCTGCCCTTGTCCTTCACCAGCATGATCATCGAGCTGATGATGTTGAAGGCCGCGACCAGGATGATCAGCGTCAGGATCAGGAACATGACGTTGCGTTCGACCTGCAACGCATTGAAGAAGCTGCTGTTCTGCTGCTGCCAGTCGCGGAAGTACACCTCCGGCGGCAGCGCCTGCATCATGTTGAGCCGGACCTCCTTCAGCGAATCCGGATCAACCGTGAAGATCTCCAGGGCGTTGACCGAGTCGCCCTTCTGGAAGAACACCTGGGCCGCCTCCAGCGGCATGTAGACGAAGCTGTTGTCGTATTCGTACATGCCGACCTCGAACAGCGCGACGACCTCATAGGCCTTCATGCGCGGCATGCTGCCGACCACGGTCACCGCCGAGGACGGCGAGATCAGGGTCACCCGGTCGCCGACCCGCAGCCCCAGCCGGTTGGCCAGCCGGGAGCCGACCACCACGGCATCCTTGCCCTCGAAACCCTCCAGGGAGCCGACCTTGATGTTGTCGGCGATCAGCGACTTGCCCATCAGGTCGCTCGGCCGCATGCCACGCACGGCGCCGCCCGAGGCGACACCGTTCGCGGTCAGCATGGCCTGGCCCTCGACCTGCGGGGTGACGCTGAACACGCCCGGCACCGAGGCCGCCTCCACGACGAGCTGGTCGTAGTTCTCGATCGACCCGTCCACGGCGTAGACGCCGGCATGGCCGTTCAGGCCCAGGATCCGGCCGATCAGTTCGGCCCGGAAGCCGTTCATCACGCTCATGACGATGATCAGGGTGGCCACCCCGAGCCCGATGCCGAGCAGGGAAAATCCGGCGATGACCGAGATGAATCCCTCCTGGCGACGCGCCCGCAGGTAGCGCATGGCCACCATCCGCTCGAATGCACCGAAGATCATGCCCGCCCTCTGTGTAAGGCGCGCACTGTCGGCGCCATATGCGGCGAGATCGTGGCGTGCAGCATCGTCACCGGGCCGCCGGTCAGCCGGCGAACCGGTTCAGCGCGGCCTCCGGAGACATCTCCTCGCGCTCGCCGGTCTTGCGGTTCTTCACCTCGACCACGCCGTTCGCCAGACCGCGCGGACCGACGACGATCTGCCAGGGAAGACCGATCAGATCCATGGTGGCGAGCTTGGCACCCGGACGGTCCGAACTGTCGTCCATCAGCACGTCCACGCCGGCCGTGCCGAGCTTGGCGTACAGATCCTCGGTCGCCGCGTCGCAGGCCGAGTCGCCGACCTTCAGGTTGACCAGGCCGATATGGAACGGCGCCACCTGTTCCGGCCAGACGATGCCGTTCTCGTCATGGCTGGCCTCGATAATGCCGCCGACCAGCCGCGAGACGCCGACGCCGTAGGAGCCCATATGGACCTCGGTCTCCTTGCCGTCCGGCCCGGCCACCTTGGCGCCCAGCGGCGCGGAGTACTTGGTGCCGAAATAGAAGATGTGGCCGACCTCGATGCCGCGGGTATGGACCAGATCCGACTCGCCGACCGGGCAGCTCGCCGCATCGTGCTTCTCGTCGGTCGCGGCATAGCGCGCCAGGCAGGCATCGACGATCGGCTGCAGGTCGCCCTCGTAGTCGACATCGGCGGGCACCGCGTCGGTGGTCAGCCAATCCTTGTGGCAGAACACCTCGCTCTCGCCGGTCTCGGCCAGGATGATGAACTCATGGCTCATGTCGCCGCCGATCGGACCGCTGTCGGCCGCCATCGGAATCGCCTTCAGCCCCAGCCGGTCGAAGGTCCGCAGATAGGCGACGAACTGGCGGTTATAGGCCAGCCGGGCGGCGTCCTTGTCGATGTCGAAGGAATAGGCGTCCTTCATCAGGAATTCGCGGCCACGCATCACGCCGAACCGGGGGCGCACCTCGTCGCGGAACTTCCACTGGATGTGATAGAGCCGGCCCGGCAGCTCGCGGTAGCTGCGCACATGGGCGCGGAAGATGTCGGTGATCTGCTCCTCGTTGGTCGGCCCGTAGAGCATGTCGCGCTCGTGCCGGTCGGTGATGCGGAGCATCTCCTTGCCGTAGTCGTCGTAGCGGCCGCTCTCCCGCCACAGGTCGGCCGGCTGGATCGTCGGCATCAGGACCTCGTTCCAGCCCGCGGCGTTTTGCTCCTCGCGCACGATCTGTTCGATCCGCTTCAGCACCTTGAAGCCGAGCGGCAGCCAGGAATAGATGCCCGCGCTGGACTGCTGCATCATCCCCGCCCGCAGCATCAGACGGTGGGACACGATCTCCGCCTCGCGGGGCGTGTCCTTCATGGTCGGCAGGAAATAGCGGGACAGGCGCATCGAGTTCCTCGGCAACAACGGGTGACGCGCCGTCCGGCGCGGATCTGCGCGCGCGTCGGAAGCGGAGCCCCGGGCGCGGTGCGGCGCACTCTAGAAAAGCACCCAGGGACTGTCCAAGGGAAATCCGGCCCCGGCAATATCGGTCAAGGCCAATCGATCCAAAGGCTGCGCCCTGGAGAGACTTGGAAGACGGTCAGGCTGGAAGCGGCCGCGTCGCGGACCGGATCAGACGCCGCGCAGGCCGAAATTCAGCAGCGAGATCCAGAACCGCTCGAGATCGCGGTAGGAGGTGCTGGCGGTCTTCAGGTTGCCCGCCTCGACCGGCACGCCCGGCAACGCCTTGGCATGGCGCTCGAACATGGCGTCGATCTCCTTGCACAGGTCCAGGCCCTTGTCGGACAGACGCACGCGGATCGACCGCCGGTCATGGGTGGAACGCTCCTGCACCAGGTAGCCGTTCTCCACCATCTTGCGGACGTTGTAGGAGACGTTCGACCCCAGGTAATAGCCCCGGTTCGTCAGTTCCCCGACCGTCAGTTCCTCATCGCTGATATTGAACAGGATGAGGGCCTGAATGTTGTTGATATCCTCGACGCCGATGCGATCAAGCTCGGTCTTCACCACTTCCAGAAACTGGCGGTGAAGGCGCTCGATCAGCTTGATCGCGTCCAAATACTCGCGGCGGAGGTCCGTCACATCATCCGTCATTGTCATCGCATATCCCGCCGCTACTCGTCCCTATAACCGATACCATTGGAGACGCGCACCCATCAACGGGTCTAGACCAACACGTCTACACACGCAACTCGTTTCGATGAATTAGAAATCTCCGTCGCCCCGGATCATCTTGATGATGCCCGAGAAATCCGTGTCGGCGTGGCCGCGGTCGACATAGTCCCGGAACAACTGCATGGCCTCCGCGCCCAGCGGAGTCTGCGCGTGGACCTGCTCGGCGGCGTCCTGGGAGAGGCCCAGATCCTTCAGCATCATCGCCGCGGTGAAACCCGGCTTGAAGTCGCGGTTGGAAGCCGCCGTTTCGGTCAGCCCCGGCACCGGACAGTTCACCGTCATCGACCAGCTCTGGCCGGAGGATTTCGAGCTGATGGCGAACAGCTTGGCGGTGTCCAAACCAAGCTTTTCCGCCATCGAGAAGGCTTCGCACTGGCCGATCGTGTTGATCGCCAGCATCATGTTGTTGCAGATCTTCGCCGCCTGGCCGTTGCCGCTGCCGCCGGCGTGAACGATGGTCTTGCCCATCGCCTCCAGGATCGGCTTGGCGCGGTCGAAGGCCGTCTCGGAACCGCCGACCATGAAGGTCAGGGTCGCGGCAGCCGCACCGGTGGTGCCGCCCGAGACCGGGGCGTCGACCATCTCCAGCCCCTTGGCGGCGGCGTCGGAAGCGACCGCGCGGGCGGTCGCCACGTCGATGGTCGAGCAATCGATCAAGAGGGTGCCGTCGGCAACCTTAGGCAGAATCGACTCGCCATACACGGCTTTAACCTGAGGCCCCGCCGGCAGCATGGAGACGACGATTTCGACCGAATCGACACACCCTTCGGTCGAACTGGCGGTATCGCCACCCGCCGCCTCGAGGGCTTTGCGCTGGTCCTCCGACAGATCGAAGCCGCGCACGGTGTGCCCCGCCTTGATCAGGTTGGTCGCCATGGGCAGGCCCATGTTCCCGAGGCCGATGAAACCGATCGTCGCCATCTTGTCCCTCCCGAGGACCTTATTGTCGTTGCCGCGAACGCGTGCGGCGCATGCTCAAGCCTGCCCGGCCCGCGGTCAAGCCAGGGACCAGTCGCCGTGGGCCGGCGCGCTGAAATGCGCCGCCACGAGGTCGTCGCCGACCTCGGCCAGGGTCGCCGGCTGCCATTTCGGCGCATGGTCCTTGTCGACCAGCACCGCACGGATGCCCTCGTAGTAGTCGTGCCCGGCCATGCAGGCCTGCGACAGCCGGTATTCCATCCGCAGCACCTCGGCGAGGTTGGACGCCTCCCTGCCTCGGCGCATCAGCTCCAGGCTGATCTTCATGCTGGTGGGCGACTTGGACAGCAGATTGTCCCGGGTCTCGATGGCGAAGTCGGAGCCCTCGGCGGAAAGGGCATCGATGATCTCCTCCACCGTGTTCGGCTTGAAGCAGGTGTCGATCACGCCGCGATGGGACGCCAGCGGATCCGGGCCGGCCGGCTCGGCCAGCCGCTCCAGCACGTCGTTCACCGCCTGCCGTCCCGCCGCCCCGGCGGCCATCGCCGAGGCGAGCTGCGCCTCGAAGCCCTCCAGCCGGCTCGACGGCACGAAATGGGTGCCGATGCCGAGCGCGCAGGCGCCGTCGGCATGGAGCCGCGCGCCGGTCAGCGCCAGATACGTCCCGCTCTCGCCCGGCAGGCGCGGCAGGAACCAGCCGCCGCCCACATCCGGGAACAGGCCGATCGCGGTCTCCGGCATGGCGAACATCAGCCGCTCGGTGACGATCCGATGCGAGCCGTGGATCGACACGCCCACGCCGCCGCCCATGGTCACCCCGTCCAGCAGGGCGACGAAGGGTTTGGAGAACGCGTGGATCTGGTGATTGAGACGGTACTCGTCGAAGAAGAAGGTCTTCGAGAGCTCCGACGGCTTGCCGCCATTGTCTTCCTTGACCGACTTCCAGACCGCGCGGACGTCGCCGCCGGCGCAGAACGCCTTCTCGCCCTCGCCCTTGATCACCACGGCGCCGATTGCGTCGTCATGTTCCCAGTCCTCGAGCTTGGCCGCCATCTCCTTGACCATGCCGTGGGTCAGCGCGTTCAGCGCCTTGGGGCGGGTCATCTCGACCGTCGCTAGGCCGCCATCGGTCGAAAACTTGATCTCGTCGCTCACATCCGTCTCCGGGAGGGTCAGGTGGGGTGGTCAGTTGGCGAGCAGCTTGCGGGCGATGATCACGCGCATGATCTCGTTGGTCCCTTCCAGGATCCGATGCACGCGCAGGTCCCGCAGCAGCCGCTCGATCGGGTAGTCCCTCAGGTACCCGTAACCGCCATGAAGCTGCAATGCCTCGTCGACGATCCGGTAGCAGATATCGGTGGCGAAACGTTTGGCCATGGCGGCGTGCTGGGTCGCCTCCGGCGATTTCGCGTCCAGGCTCGTGGCGGCGCGATGCACCATAAGGCGGGACGCCTCCAGCTCGGTGGCCATGTCGGCGAGTCGGAACTGGGTCGCCTGAAAATCGGCGATGGCCTGCCCGAAGGCCTTGCGGTCCTTCACATAGGCCAGCGATGCCTCCAGTGCCGCCCTGGCCCCGCCCAGGGAGCAGGCGGCGATGTTGATGCGGCCGCCGTCGAGCCCGGCCATGGCGATACGGAATCCCTGCCCTTCGGACCCGACCAGGTTCTCGGCCGGCACCTTGCAGTCGTCGAAATTGACCATCGCGGTCGGCTGGCTGTTCCAGCCGAGCTTCTTCTCGTTCTCGCCGAAGGACAGGCCCGGCGTGTCCTTCTCCACCAGGATGCAGGAGATGCCCTTGGCCCCCTCCTCTCCGGTGCGGCACATCACGGCATAGACGTCGCTGGTCCCGCCGCCCGAGATGAACGCCTTGCCGCCGTTCAGCACATAGTGCGAATTGCCGACCTTCTCCGCCCGCGTCTTCAGCGCCGCCGCGTCGGAGCCCGCCCCCGGCTCGGTCAGGCAGTAGCTGGCGATCTGCTCCATGGTGGCGAGCTTCGGCAGGAAGCGCTGGCGGATCTCGTCGCTGCCGTAGCTGTCCACCATCCAGGCGACCATGTTGTGGATCGACAGGAAGGCCGCCGTCGACACGCAGCCGGCGGACAGCTCCTCGAAGGCGATGGCCGCATCGAGCCGCCCGAGCCCGGAGCCACCGACATCGTCGCGCACATAGATCGCGCCGAGGCCGAGTTCCGCCAGGTCCTTCAGCACATCGACCGGGAAATGCGCCGTCTCGTCCCATTCCGCGGCGTTCGGTGTCAGGCGCTCGGCGGCGAAGGAGCGCGCCATGTCCTGAATCGCGCGCTGCTCTTCATTGAATTGGAAATCCATCTGCGTCCCTCCTGCGGGCTGCGGCCGGTGCGTCGGCGGTCGAACTATACGCCGACGGGCTTACCGTGTCGGGCCGCGCGGGATAATCTGAATCGCTTTCGGGCAAGTCAACGGTGCCCCAAGGTCAATCGGGCGCCGGCGCCGTTGCATCGCTAGATGGGTCGCTTACACTCAGGCGCAACAACAAGACGAACGAGGACGCCATGCCCTTCAACGGCCGCCCCAAGACCCTGATCGCACCGTCCACCGGCTATCCGACCACCCGGCTGCGCCGGCCGCGCCAGGCCGATTGGTCGCGCCGGCTGGTTGCCGAGAACGCGCTCAGCGTGAACGACCTGATCTGGCCGGTCTTCGTGCATGCCGGCGACGAGCCCCGGATCCCGGTGGAGAGCATGCCCGGCGTGATGCGCTATTCCGTTGCGGAACTGGCCGAGGTCGCGCGCGAGGCCGCCGATCTCGGCATCCCGGTGATCGGCGTGTTCCCGTATGTGGAAGGCGAGTTGAAGGACGCCCAGGGCAGCTATGCGGTGGCCGACAACAACGTGGTCTGCCAGGCGGTGGAGGCGGTGAAGAACGCGGTGCCGACCCTCGGCGTGATGTGCGACGCCGCCCTCGACCCGTTCACCAGCCACGGTCATGACGGGCTGCTGGAGGACGGCTCCATCCTGAACGACGAGACGGTGGAGATCCTGGTGCGCCAGTCGGTGCTGCAGGCCAGTGCCGGCTGCGACATCATCTCGCCGTCCGACATGATGGACGGCCGGGTCGGCGCCATCCGCAAGGGCCTGGACGAGGCCGGTTTCCAGGGCGTGCTGATCATGTCCTACGCGGCGAAATACGCGTCCGGGTTCTACGCCCCGTTCCGGGCGGCGGTGGGATCCGCCTCGACCCTGGGATCGGCGTCGAAATCGACCTATCAGATGGACCCCGCCAATTCCGACGAGGCCCTGCGCGAGGTGGCGCTGGACATCGCCGAGGGCGCGGACATGGTGATGGTCAAGCCGGGCATGCCCTATCTCGACATCGTGCGCCGCGTGAAGGACACGTTCGGGGTGCCGACCTACGCCTATCAGGTGTCCGGCGAGTACTCGATGATCATGGCCGCAGCCGAGCGCGGCTGGCTGGACGGCGAGCGGGCGATGATGGAGAGCCTGCTCGGCTTCAAGCGCGCCGGCGCCGACGGCATCCTGACCTATTTCGCCGTCGAGGTGGCCAAGCGGCTGCGGTAGGGGCTGTTTCTCTCCCCCATTTCCTCAACGCACTCCCCGGCACGAGGCCGGGGAGTGGGAGAAAAGAAGTAAGCTACAGCCCCGCCAGAAACCGCACCGCCTCGGCGTCGGACCATACGCCGCCGGGCGCGTGGAAGCCCACATGGCCGCCGTGCCGCGTGAGCGTGGCCTGCACGCTCGGGCAAGCCTCCCAGTCCACCGTCAGATAGCCCGCCTTCGGGATCCAAGGATCGTCCAGCGCGTGGATCACCCGGGTCGGGATCGCGATCCGCGCCAGGAATCCGCTGGCCGAGTTCCGGGCGTAATAGTCGGCGGCATCGGCGAAACCGTTGCGCGGGGCGGTGAAGGCGTCGTCGAAGGCGATCACCGACCGCGCCGCCGCCAGCCGATCGCGCTCGAGCGCCGTCAAGCCACCCGGCACGCCCGCCACTTCCGCCCGCATCGCCGCCAGGAGGTGGCGGTGATACGCCGTGTTGCGCAGGATGGTGAAGTTCCGGGCGGTCCCCATCAGGTCGATCGGCGCCGAAATCGCCACCGCGCCCCGTACCCCCTTCTGCGCCCCGAACTCCGCCGCTCCCTTCAGCAGCATGTTCGCCCCGAGCGACCAGCCGACCAGCGCCACACCATCGGGCGCCACATCGTCGGTAGTCACGGCGTCGGCCCCGTCCAGGCCCAGGACCCGGTCGATCACCGCCGCCAGGTCCTCACTGCGGCCGGAATGGTACTGCTGGCGACACAGCGGCCGGCTGGCTCCCGCACCGCGCAGGTTGAGCCGCAAGGTGGAAAATCCCGCCTCCAGGAAGGTCCGGGCCGCCCGGCGCACATAGAGGCTCTCGGCACAGCCGGTCAGGCCGTGGATCAGGATCGCCAGCGGCCGGCCCGCCACCGGTTCCGCCGGCCGATCATGGATTCCGATCAGCGTGTCGCCGGTGCCGTCCGGCATCTCGAAGGACAGGGTCTGCGAGGCGGCCGCCGGCACCGGCTCGACCGGGCGGACAATGAAATCGCGGATGGTCTGGAGGTCCCCGCCGATCCAGGGGAAGCGCTGACGGAACGGCCGGACGCCGATCTCAGCCGGCATCGGCGACGGCGTCTTCCTCTGCCTCCTCGTCGAACGAGCGCAGCCAGTCGTGGACCACCTTGATCTGCTCCTCGGTCATCAGCGAGGGGGCGTGGCCGACGCCCGGGAATTCCACCAGCTCGGCCTTGGGGCCGGAGCGCGTCATGCGCTCGGCGGTCTCGCGGGTCAGGATGTCCGAATGCTCGCCGCGCAGCACCAGGGTCGGGCAGCGCACCTTGTCCCACACGTCCCACAGCTTCACGTCGGGCATCTCCTCGGTGAAGACGTCGCCGATCGCCGGGTCGTAGTGTAGGGCGTAGGTGCCATTCTCCTGGCGGATCGCCGAATGCAGCGTGAGGTCGGACCAGGCCAGGTCGTCGGGAATGCCGAAATCGGCATAGACCTCCTTGAAGTACTCCGCCGCCTCCTGGAGGTTCTTGAAGCGCGGGTCCTCGCCCACACGGGTGCCCAATCGGCTCAGCGCTTCGCCGGAGATCACCGGGCCGACATCGTTGAGGATCAGCCGGCGGATCGGCGATTCCTCGCGCGCCGCCAGCATCATGCCGATCAGCCCGCCCATGGACGTGCCGACGAAGTCGCACTCCTCCAGGCCACGATACTGGAAGAACGCGTCCATGTGCTTCAGGTAGGTGGGATAGTTGTACTCCGTCTTGTCGGCCAGCCAGCCGGAGCGGCCGCGGCCGACCACGTCGACCTCAATCACCCGGTAGTCCTTGGCCATGGCGATGGCGAGCCGGTCGAAATCCCGGCCGTTGCGGGTCATGCCGTGGACGCACACCACCACCCGGTCGCGCGACCGGTCGCCGAAATCCTGGAACGCCAGCCAGACGGTTCCATTATGGTCGGTGAAGGGAAAGCTTCCCGCGCTAGGACGCATGGTCGGAAACCCGATGCACTTTACGTTCTTTAGGCAGTGTCGGGCGGTTCGTCGGCAAGTTCAACCTGCGCGTCGGCGAAGAACCCGTTAAATCGTGTCGCAAGTGCCGCTCCATAGGCTCCGATCTGTCCGACCTCGATCCAGTCCCCCTCCGACACGTCCGCGGGGAGCCGAAACGGGGTGGGCAGAAGGTCGTTGCCGTCGCAGGTCGGCCCGAAGATGGTGAAGTCCTGCAACGGCGCATCGCTGACCCCGCCGTTGATACCTTCAGGCCGGATCAGCCGTGCCGGTAAACGCACCCGCGACCAGTACGGTTCCGACAGATTGCCGTAGACGCCGTCGTTCAGGTACAGGCGGTCGCCCTTGCGCAGGTGCACCTGGCACAGCATGGAGCAGCCGTCGGCCACCAGGGCACGGCCCGGCTCGCACAGCAGCGCCACATCCTCGTCGATCCCGGCTTCGCGTCGGCCCTCGACGATCTCGGTGACGAAATCCTCCAGCGGCGGCACCGGCTGGCCGGCATAGGCGACCGGGAACCCGCCGCCCACGTCGATCTCGCGCACATCGGCCTTGGTGCCGCGCCACACATCGGCGATGACGGCGAAGGCGGTGCGGAAGGCCCGAGGATTGAGGCACTGTGAGCCGATATGGAAGGCGATGCCGGCCTGCAGCCCCTCCTCGGCCACCCGATCGAGGATCTCCACCGCCTCGGCCTGGGTGGCGCCGAACTTGATCGACAGCTCGAAGGCCGCGCCGCCGCCGGGAGTGGCGACACGGACGAAGATCTTCAGGTCGCGGCGCCTGGCGACCTGCAGCACCTTCTCAAGCTCGGCCATGGAATCGACGCAGTAGGTGGAGACGTCATAGACCCGGTCGGCGGCCAGGATCGCGGCGCGGCTCTTCACCGGGTGCATGAACAGGGCGTCCGCGTCCGGCAGACGCTCGCGCACGGCGGCGATCTCGGTCAGAGAAGCGGTGTCGAAGGCGGTCACCCCGGCCTCGGCCAGCCAGCCGAGCACCCGGGGCTCGATGTTGCATTTCACCGCGTAGACCACCTTGCCGGGGAAGGTCTCCACGAAATGCCGGGCCACGGCGCGGACCTTGTGCGGGCGGAAGCAGTAGACCGGATAGCTGGGCCGCAGGGCGGCGGCGAGCGCCGTCGCGTCGCTGAAGCGGCGCCGGCTGCGGGGTTCCGTCACGGGATTGTCGGCCATTCCGGACTCCTGTTCAGCCGCCAAGCCCACGGCAGCACATGCCGCGCAAGGCAATTCGAACATACGCGCAAGAGATTACTTAGGGCGCAGGGCTCCCCATATGAAACCGATGGGGCGCTGAAACGTTCCCTATACAGTTTTCACAAGTCAGGAGCATCCACGATGTCTCAAGCGAGTCAATCGGCCCAAGCTGCCAAGGCGTCCGAAGCGAATCTCGAGGAGCAGCTCCGCGTGCTGCGCGAGGACCTCAAGGGTCTGTCCGACGCCGTCTCCTCTCTCGCCTCGCACAGCAGTGACGCCGTGCGGGACGGCGTACGCCAGAAGTTCAACGAGACGACCGACCGGGCCCGCAATGCCGCCAATCAGGCCCGCGATCAGGCCGAAGAGGCCCATCAGAGGGTCAACGGCGTGATCGAGGCGAACCCGACCACTTCCGTGCTCGCTGCCTTCGGCGTCGGCATGCTGCTCGGCATGTGGTCGCGCCGCTAGGTCGGTCCTGATGCTTTCCGGGCTTACAGCCATCGCCCGCGCCGAAGCCGCCTTGGCCTTCCGGCGCGGGCTCATCGCGTTTGCCGGCACGATCCTGCTGTTGGGCGCGGTCGGTCTCGGCCTCTCGGCGGCGGTGATCGAAACCAGCACACATGTCGGGCTCGCGGCGTCCCTGGGGATCTGGGCCGCGGTGACCTTCCTGGTCTCGATCGGTGTCCTGATGATCGCGACCGGCCGCCGGCGCCACGTCGATCCGGCGGCATCGGGTACCGCCTGGCGCAACCTGGCCGGCACCCCGCCGCCGGCCGGTTCCGGGCCCGTGCCCGGATCGGCGTCCTCCACCGCGGTGCAGGACGCCTACCGGCTCGGCGAACAGCTCGGCAGCTCGATCTCCCCGGTCGTGGTGATCGGCGGTCTGGTCGCGCTGGGGCTCATCACCGGCCGGCAGCGCCGCTGACAACGGTCTCCACGACGAACAGACAACAAAACCCCCGGTCACAGCCTGTGACCGGGGGTTTTGCGTTGCGCGGCCCGACGGGCGGACCCGCAGGGTGAAGCGCCTTCCGATCAGTCGTCGACCTCCACCACGTTCGGGTCTTCCTCCATCAACTCCTCGGTCTCGCGCCAGCGGCGCAGGGCCGAGAGCACGACGACCGCGGAGGGAACCGCCAGCACGCCGCCGATGGTGCCCCACATCCACGCTCCGAACAGCACCGCGAGGATGATCACGACCGGGCTGGTATAGAACCGGCTGCTCATGACCATGGGGATGACGACATTCTCCTCCACCGCGTTGACCGCGAAGACGATGGCCGGCGGCAGGAAGCACATCTGCAGGGTGTCGAAGGTCGCCAGGCCGCCGACGAAGGACAGCGCCGCGATCACGAACGGGCCGATGAACGGCACGAAGTTGGCGACCATGATCGCCCCGCCCCAGGTCGCCGGGGCGGGCATGCCGATCGCCCAGAAACTGAGGGCGGTCACCAGTCCCACGCCGGCGGAGATGGCGATCTGGATCAGGAAATAGCTGCCCACGCTGCGCCGGATCTCGCGGGCGATCTGGGCCATTCGGTAGCGCTCGCGGTAGGTGGCGAAGAAGGCGATACCGCTGCGCAGCAACCATCGCCGCTCCCGCAGGAAGAAGAACGACACAATCGCGGTGGTCAGAATCTGGATGACCGCAAACGGCGCGCCGCCGAGCACCTGGCTGAGATAACTGCCCTCGGTGTCGACAACGATCTTCGGCTGGTCGCCATTGGACAGGTTGGCCGCCTCGCCGACCTTCTCGGTGGCCTTCTTGACCTCGTCGAGCGTCGAGCTGATGGGGAACAGCTTGCGCTCGGCCTGCTCCGCCAGATCACCCAACCGGTCCTGCCAGTTGTCGGCGGCTGGAATCAGGACCCACAGAACCCCGGCAACCACGCCCGCCGCCAGGACCATGGAGACCAATGCGGCGAAGCCCCGGCCGAGGCCGACCGAGCGCTCCAGGAACCGGGTGATCGGACTGAGCGCGATGGCGAGCACCGCGCTGCCCAGGACCGGTGCCAGAAAGGGCTTGGCTTCAAGGAAGAAGAAGATCGTAGCCACCGCGGCCAGGATCCAGAGCGGCGCCAGCAGCCGGCGGTCGCCGACGACGGAACTGATGGCATGGCCGAATTGCTCGTGAACGGGCTTCGGGTTGGACGTCTGCAGCTCTGACAAGGCCGGCTCCAATCTTCGGACGGACGGCCAAGGAAATGGGCCTATCCAGTGAATCATCGATCAGGCCGGCCCAAGCCGCTAGCATGCGACCTATATCCCGCCCATGAGAGGCAACGCAGAATGACGATGACGGTTCTCCTAGCGCTCCATATTGTTGCCGCCACGATCTGGGTCGGCGGCATGTTCTTCGCCTATGTGGTGCTGCGCCCCGCGGTCGGCGGCATCGAACCGGCGCCCGAGCGGCCCCGCCTGTGGCGCCGGGTGTTCCACCGGTTCTTCCTGTTCGTATCGCCCAGCGTGCTGGTCCTGATCGCCACCGGATACGCCATGCTGTTCCTGGTGTTCGGCGGATTCGCGGGCGCCGGTGTGTACATCCACATCATGCACGGCGTCGGGCTGATCATGTTCCTGGCCTATGGGCACCTGCGCTTCGCCGTCTGGCCCAAGTTCCGCGATGCGGTCGATTCCGGCGATTTCGAGCAGGCCGGCCGGCGCCTGGGCCTGATCCGCAAGATCGTCCATGTGAACCTGGCACTCGGCATGATCACCATGATCGTCGCCGCGACCGGGCCGTACTGGCCGTAGCATCCACCGCCCCGGGACCGCTCGCGCGGTCTCGGGGAGCATCCGTTCTAAAAATGAGAACGAATTTCCTCATTATATGTATTTTTCTTATATGACGATCTCCGGCACTCCCTGGCCATTCACGAATCCTGGGGGTGACCAATGGAAATCGCGGCCGACATCGTCTCAACCGTCTTCGCGCAGCTTCAGAAACCAACCTTGGCGTTCCTGATCGGAGGCATGCTGCTGGCTGCGCTCGGCAGCAGGCTCACGGTGCCCGACGCCGTCTACAAGTTCATCGTCATGGTCATGTTGCTGAAAGTCGGCCTCGGGGCCGGCATGGCCGTGCGCGACGCGGACCTGCTGTCTCTGGCGGTGCCGGCGGTCTCGGCTGCCCTGATCGGGATTGTGATCGTCCTGCTGGGAAGCCAGACGCTGGTCCGGCTGAACGGCGTGGCGCGGTCGGACGGCATGGCGACCGCGGGTCTGTTCGGGGCGGTCTCGGCGTCGACCCTTGCCGCCGGCATGGCCATGCTTGAAGCCGAATCCATCGCCTATGAGGGATTCATCGGCGCTCTCTACCCGTTCATGGACATCGCCGCCCTGGTCACCGCCATCGTGCTGGCCCGGGTGGCCGCGCGTCCCGAGACGGTGGCGATTTCCCAGGGCGACGGCACCGCCGTTCTGGGTGGCGGCGGCTCGCCGTTGCTGGAGCGGGGCGGCCTCGGCGCCGACACGATCAGAGACATTCTGCTCGATACCTTCCGCAGTCCGGCGATCTCCGCCCTGCTGCTCGGCCTGGCCATCGGCGTGTTCGCCAAGCCGGACGGCGTCTTCGAGAGCTTCTACAGCCAGCTTTTCTACGGCCTGCTGTCCGTTCTCATGCTGATCATGGGCATGGAGGCCTGGGCGCGGCTGTCCGATCTGCGCAAGACCGCGCATGCCTACGTGATCTACGGCCTCGTGGCGCCGCTCGTGCATGGCCTGCTCGGCTTCGGCGCGGGTCTGATCATCCACAACGTCACCGGATTCTCGGCCGGAGGCGTCGTCCTGCTGGCCGTCATGGCCTCCTCCAGCTCCGACATTTCCGGTCCGCCGACCCTGCGCGGCGCTCTTCCGGAGGCAAATCCGTCGGCCTATGTGGGAACATCGACCGGGCTCGGAACGCCGGTCGCCATCCTGAGCATCCCGCTCTTCATCAAGCTGGCCGAGCTGACCATCGGCTTCTGACCGGCGACCGGGTCCAGGGTGCCTCGCGCGGTACGCTTAAGGGCGGCTGCGCGAGGTGTTTTAGAAAAACAGATCGATATTCCGAATCGTTCTATAATCCGAGCATGGATCGGATGAACTATCACCATCTTCGGTATTTCCACGAGGTCGCCACGGTCGGCAATCTGACCCTGGCGGCATCCCGCCTTAATGTCTCGCAATCGGCCCTGTCGACCCAGATCCGGCAGTTGGAGGAGCGGCTGGGCTACCCTCTGTTCGAACGGGCCGGCCGGCGGCTGGTCCTGACCGAGGCGGGCGGCATCGCCCTCGACCATGCGGCTCGGATCTTTCAGGCGGGCGACGAACTCGTCGCGGCGTTGGAACAGCGCGGCGGAGCGGTGCGGCCGCTGCGGCTCGGCGCCCAGTCGACCCTGTCGCGCAACTTCCAGCTCCGATTCCTGCGCCCGATCATCGCCGCCGGCGAGGTCGACCTGATCCTGTCCTCCGGTAACAATGCCGGGCTGCTGGACGCCCTCCAGGCCTTGGCGCTGGATATCGTCCTGACCACCGAGGCACCGCCGCGGGACCGGTTCGCCGACCTGATCGCCCATCGGATCGCCGGCCAACCGGTCGGGCTCTACGCCGTTCCCGGCAGGCTGGGGCACGCCAGCCTGAAGGAGGTCCTGGTCCATGAACCGATGATCCTGCCGACCGAGAGCTCGATCCGCACCGGATTCGACAGCCTGGTCGCCCGGCTCGAGGTAACACCGCGGATCGCCGCGGAAGTCGACGACATGGCGATGGTCCGGCTGCTCGCCCGCGAAGGCGTCGGCGTCGCGGCGGCGCCGGCTGTCGTGCTTGCCGACGAGATCGAGCAGGGCATCGTCCACGCCGCCCCCTTCCCGCTCGACATCGCCGAGAGCTTCTACGCCATCGTCGCAAGGCGCAGTTTTCCCCACCCGTCGATCGCCACCCTCCTCGAGGCGACCGACGCCGGCCGCAGCGGTTCGGAGCCGGGCGCGGCGGATTAACTCGGGCCTCCGCCCCTGGCAGAGGGCCGGTCCAGATGCTATGTCCGTAGGCAAAGCGGCGTGCGGTCGCCCCCTTCACACTCTTCCATGGACGTCCCGATGGCCCTTGAGCAGCCGAAATCCGTCGATGCCACCCTCGAGCTTCTGGGCGCCGGCAAATATGTCGCCGACCGGTCGCTGGCCACTGCGCTTCACCTGGCGCTGAGCCTGGGCCGGCCGCTTTTCCTGGAGGGCGAGGCCGGCGTCGGCAAGACCGAGATCGCCAAGGTGCTGAGCGAGACCCTCGGCCGCAAACTGATCCGCCTGCAATGCTACGAGGGCCTCGACGTCTCCTCGGCCGTCTACGAATGGAACTATGCCCGACAGATGGTCGAGATCCGGCTGGCCGAGGCCGCCGGCGGCGCCGACCGCGATGCCCTGGCCAAGGACATCTTCGACGAGCGTTTCCTGATCAAGCGACCGATCCTGCAGGCGCTGGAGGCCGACGAGGCCGGCGCTCCCGTGCTGCTGATCGACGAGCTGGACCGCACCGACGAACCGTTCGAGGCCTTCCTGCTGGAGGTGCTGTCCGACTTCCAGGTGACCATCCCCGAACTCGGCCCCCAGATCGCCAAGACCCCGCCGATCGTCATCATCACCTCCAACCGCACCCGCGAGATCCACGACGCGCTGAAGCGCCGCTGCTTCTATTACTGGGTCGACTATCCCTCGGCCGCGCGCGAGCTGGAGATTCTGAAGGTCAAGGCGCCGGACGCGCCGGCGGAGCTGTCGCGGCAGGTCGTCGCCTTCGTCCACCATCTGCGCAAGCTCGACCTGTTCAAGGTACCCGGCGTGGCCGAGACCATCGACTGGGTGCATGCGCTGGTGCAGCTCGACCACCTGGCGCTGAGCCCGGAGGCGATCGAGAACTCGCTTGGCGTCCTGCTGAAGTACCAGGACGACATCGCCAAAATCCAGGGCCACGAGGCGACGCGGATCCTGAACCAGATCAAGGCCGAGCTGGCGGGCGCCGCGGCGGTCGCGTAAGGGGCCGGTCATGCCCGACGACCTCACCCCGCCCGATTACTCCCTGCCCGATGCCGGGGCGGAGGGTGGCGGCAAGCTGATCCAGAACATCATGCATTTCGGCCGCACCCTGCGCGCAGCCGGCCTGCCCGTCGGACCGGGCAAGGTGCTCGACGCGGTGGAGGCGGTGCAGGTGGCCGGCATCACCAACCGGCGCGACTTCTACTGGACCCTGCACGCGGTCTTCGTGAACCGCCGCGACCAGCGCGAGATCTTCGATCAGGCCTTCCACGTGTTCTGGCGCAACCCGCGGCTGCTGGAGCGCATGCTGCAGATGATCCTGCCCGAGTTCCGCGGCGACGGCGACGAGGACAAGGAGAAGGGCCAGGAGATGAACCGGCGCCTGGCCGAGGCGTTGAAATCCGAGAATCCCGGCGGCGCCGATCCGCAGGAGCCGGAGGAAGAGGAGATCGAACTCGACGCGGCGATGACCTGGTCCGACCGGGAGCTGCTGCGCGAGATGGATTTCGAGAAGATGACGGCGGAGGAGATCCTGCGCGCCAAACAGGTGATCCGCGACATGCGGCTACCGATCGCCGAGATCAAGACCCGCCGCTTCCGCCCCTCCCCGCACGGGCTGCGCCTCGACCTGCGCCGGACCATGTCGGCGACCATGCGCTCGGGCGGCGACGAGATCGCCCTGCAGCGCCGCAAGCAACGCACCCGCCGCCCGCCGTTGGTGGTGCTGTGCGACATCTCCGGGTCGATGAGCCGGTATTCGCGGATGCTGCTGCATTTCATGCACGCCATCACCAACGACCGCGACCGGGTCCATACCTTCCTGTTCGGCACCCGGCTGACCAACGTCACCCGCTACCTGAAGCACAAGGACGTGGACGAGGCGCTGGTCCAGGTGGGCGACGTCGTCAACGACTGGTCCGGCGGCACCCGGATCGGCCACTGCCTGCACGAGTTCAACCGGTTCTGGGGCCGCCGGGTGCTGACCCAGGGTGCCATCGTCGTGCTGATCACCGACGGGCTCGACCGCGAGGTCGGCGAAGGACTGGCCGGAGAAATGGACCGACTCCACAAGTCCTGCAGACGGCTGATTTGGCTCAATCCCTTGTTGCGCTACGATGGCTTCGCCCCCAAATCTCAGGGGGTGCGGGCTATCCTTCCCCATGTCGACGACTTCCGCCCGGTCCATTCGCTCGATAGCCTGGAGCAACTGGCGGAAGCCATCGGCCGGCCGTCCCTGCGCCGGCGCGAGGGGATGGACGACTGGCTCGCCGAACTGCGCCGGGTCGAGGACGAAGCTCGACAGGACGCCGACTAGATCCGGAGGCATATTACCGTGGAGGGCGCACGCATGACCGATCCGACACCGTTCGCCAGCATCGACGACGTGCTCGGCACCGCCGAGGGCTGGCTGTCCGAAGGCCGCAAGGTGGCGCTCGCCACCGTGGTGAAGACCTGGGGCAGCTCGCCCCGCCCCGTGGGCTCGCGCCTGGTGATCGACGGCGACGGCGCCATGGTCGGCTCGGTCTCCGGCGGCTGCATCGAAGGCGCCGTGATCAAGGAGGCGTTCGAGATCATGCAGAGCGGCGATCCCCGACTGATGGAGTTCGGCGTCAGCGACGAGCAGGCCTGGGACGTGGGCCTCGCCTGCGGCGGCAACGTCCAGGTCTGGGTCGAGCGGATGGAGGCCTGAGCCATGCGCGCCGACATCTTCTCCAAGCTGCAGACCGCCCGCCGGTCCAAGACGCCGGTCACCCTGGTGGACGGCCTCGACGGCAAGACCCAGGCCCTGGTCTATGCCGACAAGGTCGACGGCGACCTATCGGAAGCGGTCGTCAAGGAAGCCCGCGACCGGCTGCGCGACAACAAGAGCGGCGTCGCCGAGGTGTCCGGCGACCGCTGGTTCTTCGACTGCCACAACCCGCCCCTGCGCCTGATCATCGTCGGCGCGGTCCATATCACCCAGACCCTGGTGCCGATGGCCTCCATCGCCGGCTACGAGGTTATCGTGGTCGACCCGCGCGCCAGCTTCGCCACGGCCGAACGATTCCCGAACGTCACCCTGATCGACGACTGGCCGGACGAGGCGATGGAAGCGCTGAAGCCGGACAGCCGCACGGCCGTGGTCACCCTGACCCACGACCCGAAGCTGGACGACCCGGCGCTGGAGATCACGCTGAAATCGGACGCCTTCTACATCACCTGCCTGGGCTCCCGGCGCACCCATGCCAAGCGGGTCGAACGGCTGAAGGAGATGGGGTTCGACGACGCTGCCATCGGCCGGATCCATGCTCCCGCCGGGCTCGATATCGGCGCCGTCTCGCCGGCCGAGATCGCCATCTCGGTGCTGGCCGAGCTGACCGCCGTCCTGCACGCCAAGCCGATCGTGGCGGCCGCCGCCTGACCCCGGCGCTTTTGGAGACCATCGACCGTGATCTTCGGTAACACCCCGCTGGACCAGGCCGAGGGGGCCGTGCTGGCCCATTCCCATCGGCTTGAGAAACGCAGCCTGAAGAAGGGCCGCGTTCTGGATTCCGACGATGTCGCGCTGCTCCGCGACGCCGGCTTCACCAGCGTCATCGCCGCTCGGCTGGAGGACGGCGATGTGGCCGAGGACGCCGCCGCCGACCGGCTCGCCGCCGCCCTGGCCGGCGACGGCACGACGGTGAGCGCCGCCTTCACCGGCCGCGCCAATCTCTACGCCCAGACCGCCGGCGTGGTGCTCTACGATCCGGTGCGCCTGGACGCCTTCAACCTGGTCGACGAGGCGATCACCCTGGCCCTCGTGCCGCCCTATCAGGGCGTTGAGGAAGGCCAGATGATCGGCACCCTGAAGATCATCTCCTTCGCCGTTTCCGGCGACCGGGTGCTGCTGACCGAGGAGATCGGCCGCCGCGACCAGCCGATGGTCCGCCTTCAGCCCTATCAGTCGACGCCGGTGGGACTGGTCCAGTCGCGCCTGTCCGGCACCAAGGAAAGCGTGCTCGACAGCACGATGGAGGTGACCCGGGCGCGGCTGCACGGCATGGCCAGCGAGATCAGCCACGAGGTGCGCTGCGACCACACGACCGACGCCCTGGCCCAGGCGATCGACGAGACTCTGCATCACGGCGCCCGCCTCGTGCTGGTCTCCGGCGCCTCCGCCGTGGTCGACCGCCGCGACGTGGTCCCGGCCGCCATCGAGCAGGCCGGCGGGATCGTCGAGCATTTCGGCATGCCGGTGGATCCGGGCAACCTGATGCTGATCGGCCGCATCGGCGACATCCCCGTGGTCGGCCTGCCCGGCTGCGCCCGCTCGCCCAAGCTGAACGGCTTCGACTGGGTGCTGCAGCGCCTGATCGCCGGCGTGCCCGTCGGCCGGGCCGAGATCGGGCGGATGGGGGTCGGCGGCCTGCTGAAGGACATTCCGACCCGGCCGATGCCCCGCTCCCGCCGGCGCGCCAGCAACGGCGACGGCGACACCGCCTCGGCCCGGGCGCCGAAGATCGCCGCCATCCTGCTCGCCGCCGGCCAGTCGCGGCGGATGGGATCGGAGAACAAGCTGCTGGCCGAACTGGACGGCAAGCCGATGGTGCGCCACGTGGCCGAGGCCCTCGCCGCCTCCAAGGCGGCGTCCATGACGGTGGTCCTGGGCCACGAGGCCGACACGGTGCGGGCCTCCCTGGCCGACCTGAAGCCGTCCTATGCGTATAACCCGGACTATGCCGAAGGTCTGTCGACCTCGATGAAGACCGGCATTGCCGCCGTGGGCGAGGACGTGGACGGCGCGATCATCTGCCTCGGCGACATGCCGATGGTCAGCACCGCCGTCATCGACCGGATGATCGCCGCCTTCGACCCGGTGGAGGGCCGCGCCATCGTCGTGCCGACCCGGCGCGGCAAGCGCGGCAACCCGGTGCTGTTCGCCAAGCGGTTCTTCGAGGAGATGGGACGGGTGTCCGGCGATGTCGGCGCGCGCCACCTGATCGGCAATCACGAGGATCTGGCGGTGGAGATCGAGGTCGACGACGAATCGGTGCTGACCGACATCGACACGCCGGAAGCCTTGGCCAAGGCCCGCGGGACCGAGCAGGGAAACGGCGGATGAACGACACCCTGTATCAGGACGAGATCGTCGCCCTGGCCCGCGCCGGCCGCGCCCTGCCTCGTCTGGAGGCGCCGACCGTGAGCGCGCGGGTGGACAACCCGGTCTGCGGCGACCGGATCACCGTGGACCTGACCGTCGAGAACGGTGCCGTGACGGCCGTCGGCGCCAAGGTGCAGGGCTGCGCTCTGTGTCAGGCGTCCATCGCCGTCATCGCCGACAACGTGCTCGGCCAACCGGCGGACACCCTGCCCACGGTGGCCAAGGCGGTGGAGGATTATCTGGCGGGCAAGGGCGACACGCTGCCCTGGACGGCGCTGTCCGCCTTCTCCCCGGTGCGGGCGGCGAAGTCGCGCTGGGAATGCGTGATGCTGCCGTTCCGCGCGGCCAACAAGGCGCTCGCCGAACAAGGCTGAACGGTAAGGGCCGGACGGGAGGCCGAACGGCGATCCGGTCGGGCGTCAGCCCAGGATATCGAGGGTGGAGTCGAACAGCTCGTCGGCGGTGCGGATGGTGGCCAGATTGGCCTCGAACTGCTTCTGGGCGACGATCTGATCGACCGCTTCGCGCTCCAGCGACACGTTCGGCCGGTTCACCAGCCCGTCGCCATCGGCATCGGGCGCGTCCGGATCGTAGCGCTGGACGGAGACCGGATCGACGAGCTGCTGGGTGGACCGCACGCCGCCGGTCGTCGTCGTGCTGTCGACGGTCCGCTGCGGACGGAACAGGCTGTTGCCGGCGGCATCCGTCGTCTCGGTCGAGCCCCGGGGCGCGGCGACGCTCTCGAGATTCGCGACATTGGACGCCGACGTGTCGAACCGTCGGGTCGCCGCAGTGGCACCGCTCAGGGCGCTGTAGATGCCGTTGGTGATCGCCATGGTCGTATCCTAGCAGTCATCCGGTGCCCAATCTAGCGCACCGGCGGTTTAGATCGGGTTAACGCCCTTGCAGCCCTCTCACCCGGAAGAATCGTCACGGGGCCGCGCCGCCGCTATCATGGCGACCGTCATCCTTCGATTGTCCGGCACACGGAGCGCCACACACATGCCCCTGGCGAGGATCTTCCTCATCGTTCTGGCGATCCTCGCGGCGCTGCCTGTCCTGGGTGCACGGGAGGCGGTGGCCCAGCGCATCCAGTGGTACGTGGAGGTCCTCGACGACCCGATCAGCGGTCGGCCAATCCTGGAGGCGCGGATCCTGACGCGCGACGGTTATCGCTTCAGACTCATGCGGATGAAGGACAATTCGATCTGGGGCCAGTTCTCCCTGCCGCGCTCGTCCCAGGCCATGCTCACCCCCGACCGCCTGCCGATCTACCGCATCGACGAGAACGACCCGGTCGATCTGGAAGAACTGAAGGAACTGGAGGTCGGCGGCGATCCGACCCTGTACGCGGTCGCCGGCCGCGACGTGCAGTTCATCATCTGGGGCGACGCCCGCGAGGGATTCATTCCGCCGATCCTGCGCCAGATGATGCTCGGCGAGACGATCCACGTGACCTATTTCACCCTGCTGGGGGAACGCCAGTCGGCGGAGCTGACCCTGAACCGGGCCAATCAGGCGATCGCCCAGTTCCTGCGGGTGCGACCGCTCGATCCCGAGAAGGATTCGGTGGAGGACCAGACCCAGACCTTCTCCCTGATCGCCCGGCGCTTCACCGAACTGTGCGACGACATGCGCTTCAGCGGCAGCGAAAGCGACTACACCGCCTGCCGCAACACCTTCTACACCTGCTCCGAAGCGCCGGAGCAGACGGCCGAGAGCTTCAAGCAGTGTCTGGGGTTCGATCCCGCCATGCTGGAGGCCAGGGACGAGCCACCGGCGGCCGAGGGTGACGCGGAGACCGCCGGCGCGCCGGAGACCAAGGCGAATTAGTGGACGTCACTGACAGGCAGGGACGATCGGCAGGGCCGCCTGCCCGGACCGGTCAGACCGTGATGGAGACGAATTGGGGCGGCGGCGTGCGGCCGTCGAAGCCGGTGGAGGCTCGGCTGACCAGCCCGGCAATATTGAAGGCCGGCGGCTGGCGCGGGCCGGCGGGCGTGTCTTCTTCCTGGTCCGCCGCCGCCAGGGCTCCGAACCCGGACCCGTCCCCGCTGCGTTCCGAGGCGCCGATGGACTGTCCCCGATCACTGTCGGCGGCAGCCGGTCCGTCCGCGCCCTCGGCAGGGGCGGCGCCGTTGACCGCCGGGGTCGTGTCGACGGTCTGGCTCTCGACCGCCGGCTCGGACGCCCCCTCCTCGCCCTCGCCGCTGAGTTCGGCGCGGCGTTCGGCGGCGATCTCGGCCTGGGCCTGGCGTTCAAGAGCGGAGGCGGCGGAGGCGACTGACTTGTCCTGACCGGACGGATCGGCCGGCGCCAGGGCCGCGGCGCGGATCTGGCGCGCCTTCTGCAGGGTCGCTTCCGGATCGCCCTTCACCGGGGAGGTATCGATGGAGACCGAGCCGCCGACGGCATACTGCCGGCCGTCCGGTCCGCGCTGATAAGTGTAGGTCGGCGCGCCCGCATGGGCGCCGCCGGCCGCCGCGTGGGCGGCCTCGTGCTGGCGCACCTCGCGGTCGCGCTGTTGCAGCTCGCGGACGACCTGCTGTTCTTCCTCGCTGAGCTCGGTGCCGGCGGCAGCCTCTTCGGCGCTGGAGGAGGATTGGGCGGCGATTTCGGCCGCCTGGGCCGGATTGTCCGCAGAAGCGGCGGTCACGGTCCGCGCGGTCTCATCGGCCTGAAGACCGAAGGCCACGGCCAGGGTGAACGGTCCGCCGCCGATCAGCGGTCGGCCCGGACGCAGCGGCTCGGCCTGCTGCCCCTGACTGGCCTGCCCGCTCCGGCCCGCCTGCCCGCTCCGCCCCGTCTGCCCCGGCGCATCGCGCGCGGCGGCATCGGCCCGGCTGTCCTGTCCCCTGTCCTGCGCCCGTCCGTTTCCCGACACCCCAGCGGACTCGTCCTCGCGCGACCGCGGACCGATGCCCGAAGGCGGTCCGAGCGGCGGCAGATTCCCGGCTCCGATAGGGGTAAGAGGGGCGGTCGAGGTCATTCTGACCAGGCACTCCACGGTTCACGGCCAGCGTATGCGGCCAAATCCACGACCAAGGTCGCGACGAAAATATCCCACTCTCCCACGGATCTCATAGCACGACTCGTCGGAAGATGCGAGAACACTGCTCCCGCCCACCATCCGGCGGCCCCTCCCCATTTCTGGCCGGCCCGATGTCCTCCGCACTGCCCTATCTCGCTCCGCCCCTCTTCGTGCTGCTGTGGAGCTCCGCCTTCGTCGGCGCCAAGTTCGGCCTGCCCCATGCGGAGCCGATGACCTTCCTGGCGATCCGCTTCGCCCTGGTCACCCTGCTGTTCGTCCTCATCGCCCGCGCCCTGTCGGCCCCCTGGCCGTCCAGTTGGCGCCAGGCGGGCCACATCGCCGTGGTCGGCGCCCTGGTTCAGGGCGTCTATCTCGGCGGCGTGTTCGTGGCGATCCATCGCGGCGTCCCGGCGGGGCTGGCGTCGCTCATCGTCGGCCTGCAGCCGATCCTCACGGCCGTCCTGGCCGGCCGGCTGCTGGGCGAGCGGACATCTGCGCGGCAATGGGGCGGACTGGTCCTGGGCCTCGCCGGCGTCGCCATGGTGCTGGGCGAGCGGATGGAAGCCGCCCATGTCGACGAGATCGGCCTGATGACCTGCATCGCAGGACTGGTCGCCATCAGCTTCGGCACCCTGCACCAGAAACGCTATGCCAGTTCCATGCATGTGGCGTCGGGCAGCGCCATCCAGAACCTGACGGCGGCCGTCCTCACCGTCCTCGGCGCCCTGGCCTTCGAAGGCCTGCACGTGGAATGGGTACCCGCCTTCACCCTGTCGCTGACCTGGCTGACCGTCGTGGTGTCGATCGGCGCCTTCTCGCTGCTCATGATGATGATCCGCCTGGGCGAGGCGGTGAAGGTGGTCAGCCTGTTCTACATGGTACCGCCGACCACCGCCCTGCTGGCCTGGCTCGCCTTCGACGAGCGCATCGGCATCGTGGGCGCGGCCGGCATCGCCGTCACCGCCTTCGGGGTGGCCATGGTCGTGCGACCGGCGGCGAAGGCGGCCGAAGCGAAGGCGGCCGGGGCGAAGGTGGATGGGGCGAAGGGGGATGGCCGATCCTGATTTCGGCGCTAAGTTAGATCTCCATCCTCGCCCCCAAAGGCTTCATGTCAGATAAACCGCTCCCCCCGCCGATCTGGATCCTGATCGTCGCGACGGCCACGGGTCCGCTCGCGCTGAACATCTTCGTGCCGTCGATGCCGGGTCTGGTGGACGTGTTCGACACCGACTACGCCATGGTGCAGCTCGCCCTGACTTCCTATCTGGTCGCGGTCGGTGTGGCGCAGCTCGTCTACGGCCCGATCTCCGACCGGTTCGGCCGGCGCCCGGCCCTGCTCGGCGGGCTGATCGTCTATGCGTTCGCCAACATCGCCTGCATGTTCGCCTGGTCGATCGAGAGCCTGATCGCCGCCCGGGTGCTGCAGGCGATCGGCGGATGCGCCGGCATGGTGCTCGGCCGCGCGATCGTGCGCGACGTCTACGACCGCAACCGGGCGGCCAGCGCCATCGCCGTCATCACCATGGCCATGGCGGTGGCACCGGCGATGGGCCCGGCGATCGGCGGGCTGATCGACGCCCATTTCGGCTGGCAGGCCACCTTCCTGGTGCCGCTCGCCGTCGGGCTTCTGGTTCTTGCCGGCGCCTGGTTCCGCCTGAACGAGACCAACACCCATCCGATCCCGACCATCGACGTCACGGCGATGCTGCGCAACTACGCCAGCCTGCTGCGGTCGCGCGCCTATATCGGCTATGCCGCCAATACCGCCATGTCGGTCGGCGCCTTCTTCTCGTTCATCGCCGGCGCCCCCTACGTGATGATCGAGGTGCTGCATGCCGGGCCGGAGGTCTACGGCTTCTATTTCGTGCTGATCTCGGTCGGCTACATGACCGGCAACTTCCTGGCCAGCCGGCTGTCGAACAAGCTGGGCGTGGACCGCATGATTCCGCTCGGCGTCGGCGTCTCCCTGGTGGGCGCTGTCACCGGCTTCAGCCTGATGATGGCCGGGCTGGTGAACCCGGTGGTGGTGTTCGTTCCGATGTGCGTGGTCGCCATCGGCAACGGGCTGAGCCAGCCCAACGGCATCGCCGGGGCGGTCAGCGTGAACCCGACGATCGCCGGCGCCGCGTCCGGGTTGATGGGCTTCGGGCAGATGGTGATCGGCGCCTGCTTCACGGTGGCGGTCGGCTATTTCCAGAACGACCACGATCACGCGGCGATGTCGTCCATGATCCTGTTCGCCACGGTCAGCTCGTTGCTGTTCTACCTGCTGGCCCGCACGGCGCCGCGCGGGGAATGAGCAGCCCGCCGCCCGACGATCTGGGCGCCCTGGCGGTCCGTATCGCCGGACGTCTGGCGGAGGCGGCGGACCGCCGCCATGGGGCTTGGCGTACCCCGGTGCTGGCCACTGTCACGCCTCAGGGACCGAGCGCCCGGGTGATCGTCCTGCGCGCGCTCGATGCCGATACCCGCCGCCTGGAGCTCTTCACCGACGCCCGCTCCGCCAAGGTCGGGGAGATCTCGGCGGATCCCCGGGTGGCGCTGACCTTCTGGGATCCCGAGACGTCGGAACAGCTGCGCATGACCGGACAGGCGGAAACGATGGCGGATTCCGAGCGCGTCGCCGACCGATGGGCGGCGATCGGACCGGCCGGACACGCGCTCTACGACGGCGATGCGCGGCGGTTCGTGGTTCTGGACGTGGTCTGGAACCGCTGGGACTGGCTCTGGATCGGCGCCGATCCGCACCGGCGGGCCCGCTTCGTCTGGACGCCGGAGGGTCGCCTGGACGCGGCCTGGATCGCGCCCTGACGGATTAAACCCTGACGGATCGCGCCCGGACCCGACGTCCTAAACCGCCGCCTCGGAGAGTCGGGCGAGGCGGAACGCGCGCTGCCCCTTCACCGCCCGGTGGTTCGGCATCACCAGGATGCAGTCGTCATAGGGCGTGACGATCTCCTCGCCGCCATCGACGGCGATGACCGCGCCGGCCTTGTTGAAACGTTCCAGACCCTTGAAGTTCTCCGCGAAGAAGAAGTCGTCGGTGCGGATCGCGTAGCCGTGGGTCACGTCGGCAACGGTCACAGCCTCGACCGGCGCCGTGTGGCGGTGCGCTGCCAGGGTCTCGGCGCTGATCATGTCCAGCGCATGCAGGTACTGCAGCGCGGTGTCGATGGCCACGTCGGCGCTGGATTTCGCCCAGTGCTGACCGCATTCCACCAGACAGGCGATGCGGTCGGAGGCCGGGTCGTTGAACGGCGCGTACTCGATCAGCCGCAGCCCCTCCACATGACCGGAGCCGCAGGCGATCATCGCGGGATAGCCGATCTGGCGGGTGAAGCGGCGCTCCTTCTCCAGGCCGTGGATCAGCATGATCGGGTCGGAATAGGTGCCCATGGAGTGGATGTCGAGCAGCCGCTCGACCCGGTCGTAGAGCGGCAGCAGTTCCCGCGCCCGGCGCAGTTCGACCGTGCTGTCCGATCCGTTGAGACGTTCCGGTGTCCAGACCCGGTTCATGTCCTCGTCGACGAAGCGCGTCTTGGTCGGGTGCGCCGGATCGAAGCGCAGATAGGCTTCCGGATTGACGAAGGCGACGGTCAGCTTGCCCCGGGTCGGCCGGATATCCTGCTTCATGAGGTAGTCGACCGCGATCGCCCCGCACAGCTCGTTGCCGTGGATGACCGCGTTGATCATCGCGTCGGGGCCCGGCTTGCCGGAATCGAAGGTATGGACGTAGTCGATGCCGGTATTGCCGGTCCGGTACGCGGAGATGTCGGGCGCCTCCAGCTCGACCGGATAGGCATTCGTCGCGGACATGGGTGCCTCCTGGAAAAGGGGCGCCAGTCTGCGTCGCCGCCGCCCGTCAGGTAAACACCGATAATGCCGCGTCAGAACACGTAGATGTCGAAGACGTTCAGCGAGGCGGTGGAGTAGTTCGACAACGTCACCGAATTTCCGGCGCCCAGATCGATCACGACGTCGCTGCCCACCTGACTCGCCCGGTCGATGACGTCGGCGTCGGTGGCGATGCCGGTGCCGTTGATGTTCGCCTGAACCGCCAGATAGTCGGTGAAATAGGTGAAGTCGGTGATCGTGTCGCTGCCGCCGTTGGACGTGAAGTAGAAGTAGTCGTAGCCGTCACCCCCGGTCAGGACGTCGTTGCCCAGGTTGCCGTAAAGGGCGTCGCCCCCCGCCCCGCCGGAGATCGTGTCGCTGTCCTGCCCACCATAGATCTTGTCGCTCTCGCTGCCGGCGACCAGCAGGTCGCCGCCGTGGTTGCCGTAGATCATGTCGACCCCCGCGCCACCGGAGATCGTATCCGAGCCCTCGCGATAGGCCAGCGTGGTGCCCGATCCGTAGGTCTGGGTCGCGCCGCCGTTCTGGCCGCCATACATCGTGTCGTTGCCGTCCCCACCCAGCATCAGATCGGTGCCGATATTGCCGTAGAGCAGGTCGTTGCCGGCGCCGCCGCTCAGCGTGTCCTCGCCGTTGCCGGCCATCACGCCGTCATCGCCGGCGCCGAGCTGGAACAGGTCGCTGCCGCCGGCGCCGAGGAAGTAGTTGATCCCGGAATCGCCGGTGAAGATCTCGGCGGTGTCGGCGCCCCAGGTCACGTTGCCGATCGAGCCGACCGTGTCGGTCCCGTAGAGGTAGCGCACCGCCATCACGTCGAGCCATCCAAGGCCCGAGGCATAGGTGGCCGAGCCGTCATAGTAGGACATCACCGTGGTGTCGGTGTTGTCGATCGACCCCGGCAGGAAGGGACCCTCGGTGCCGGCGCTGTAGTTGCCGGGATGCTTCAGGCCGATCGCATGGCCGATCTCGTGCAGCATGGTGAGGTAGCCGTAATTCCCGACCTCCGGCGCGAGATTGTAGGAATAGTTGGTGGCGATCATCACGTCGCCGCCGATCTCGCTCGTCGAGGGGTAGTAGGCGTAGCCGGAGGATCCGGACTGGGAGTTCGCGCCGAAGCGGATCTGCCCGCCGGCACCGGCATCGGACACCTCGACGAAGGAGATATTCGCCACCGCGGCCCAGACATCCAGCGCGCTGCGGGCGGCGGCTTCCATCGCGCTGTTGAACGCCATGAAGCTGGAGTCGACCCCATGGTAGCTCGGCAGGCTGTCCATGAAGGAATAGGTCACGGTCGTGCCCACCCCCATCATGCCGATGCCCCACTTGCTGCTGGTGCCGATCACCACGGTGTCGAGATTGCCGTCGCCCGACGTCTCCGACCCCGACAGCGCCTGACGCCCGTCGGTCGTCCCGGAGCCCAGAGCGGCGGCGGCGCTGCCCGAACTGTGCCCGTAACAGCCGCAGGACCCACAGGCACAGGCGGCGGCCAGGCCGGCTTCGATGGCGGAACTCATTGTCTATCCCCTTTTCCCGGCCGCGCCGGACTGTGCGGACGGAACCGCGCGACGCCACGGATCCACCACCCGCTCGGCGAACTGACGGCGCAATCCGTCGGCGACCGCCTCGGGAGCGGTCACCAACGCCTCGGCCGACACCAGAACAGGCGGCGCGCCGAAGAGCTGTGCGTTCACCTGGTCCTTGCGCAGCAGATCGATATTGATCGCCAGAACGGGGCCGTTCGGTCCTTCGGTCGGAAAGCCGTTGACCAGGACGGTGATGGCGGCCTCGTCGGAGAGACCGGCCGTGCCGACCGCGACCGGCCGACCGGTGAGCTGCGCCAAGACATCCCGGGCGATCGTGCACAGCGCCTCGCGCTGCTCTGCCGCCACCGGTCGTCCGCAGAACACGACGAACCGCTCGACACCTCGGAAGAGGGGCAGCGGCGATGTGGACTGGGCCGGCTGCGATCCGAGCATCACGCCCAGCAGCACGCTTCCCATCAGCAAGCCGGCACGGGTCTTGATCTGCACGTCATCCTCCCGGCCAACGTCCGCCGGAAAAATCCCGGCGCCGTCATCAGAGCAGATAGGTACTCTAAATGAACGGCGGCTGCGTTGAAATACAACGAGGCTGTGAAGGAACGCACAGCGGATCGACACCGGAAACCGGCGCGCTCTGAGCCAGGATTACTCTGGCCACCAGAACCACTCTGCGGCAGGACTACGCTGCAGCAGGGGCATATGGCGCAAAATGTGTGGAAAGCCTGTGGCGACCCCTACGGGATTCGAACCCGTGTTGCCGCCGTGAGAGGGCGGTGTCCTAGGCCTCTAGACGAAGGGGTCACAGAGGAGAGCGGGTTGATATCAATCCGCCGACAGCTTTGCAAGCGCGATCGCATCCTGAGGTCCGAAATTCCCGGGCGGCTGCGATCCGCTAGTAGAGTGGCGACCCCTACGGGATTCGAACCCGTGTTGCCGCCGTGAAAGGGCGGTGTCCTAGGCCTCTAGACGAAGGGGTCATCCGAGGAGGGTGGAGATACAGGCCACCGTTCGCGAAATCAAGCCCGAAGCACGCCGATTTTTCAGCCGGCCGGAAACCCCTTGTCTTCAGGTGCATTCCGGCCGGCCAGGCCGCCGCAGACCGTCCCCCACCCGGTTCCGACTCAGGTGATCGCGATCGGCGATCCGGCCGAGCCGGTCCCGCCCTTGATCGGCGTCGGTGCGAAGACATAGACGAAACGGTATTTACCGTCGGCGATCAGCTCGTCGAAGAACAGGTTCTCGTGGTTGAAGATGCCGTTCTTGGTGATCAGTTCGGCATGCACCGGGAAGGCTAGGTTCGGATCCGGGTTCGGCACCACCTCGGTCGGCCAGGTATCGGCCCCGGTGATCGAGATCTCCTTGTCGATCAGCCAGCGCGCCACCTCCAGGCCGATGCCCGGGCAGCCGGAATTGAACCGGTCGTTGTTCTTCATCCACAGCGAGCCCCAGCCGGTGTTGAAGAACACCGCGTCGCCCGACTTGATATCGCCTTCCGACATGCCCTGCTTCGACAGCGCACCCTGGACGTCTGCCAGGGTGATCTCGTAGCCGGCATCCTTCATCTCGCCGAGCGAGCCGTGCACGTCGATCAGATGGGCCGGAGTGAAGAACGGCTTCACGTTCTCCACGCCCAGCTTGCCGAGACCGTAGGCGCCGCTGACGATGCTGCCGTCGAACCCGTTGTAGTATTTCTGGTCGCGCTTGTCGGCCGCATCGCCGGTGACAAGGCCGATATGGCCCAGCCCGTCGAACTGGGTGCCGACCTGACCGACCTCGGTGGCGAGGAACTCGTCGTTATAGATCAGGTTGTTCTGCCCGTAGGGCCCGCCGGTGGGCGCGCCCGGAATGCGCACGGCGAAGACCCGCGCTCCGAACAGGGGCATGCCCGCCTCATAGGTCCGGCCGATCTTGTAGACCTTGCCCTCCCGGATCTGCGAGGCGGCCTCGAGCGTCTTCTCCGGGGTCATCCAGTTGGACGCGCCGGCCTCGTCGTCGGCGCCCCAGCGCGACGGCCACCACGGCTCGGGGGCCGTCGTCTGCGCCTGGGCGAGCTGATCGGAGCCCCCGCTGCCGACGAAGGCGGCGCTGCCGGCGGCCGCGCCGATCGCCGCGGTTTTCATGAAATCCCGGCGGCTGGGGGATTGCGGATCGGTGCCGTCGCCCGCCTCGAACTTGCTCCTGCGCATGACCATCTCCTCCCGATTTTCTTGTGGTGATGGCGGATTTCGCGCCGCCATAGGTAGAATGGTGACGACGCCCGCGACAAAGTGTCAAGCTATGCGAGACAAGAGCGGCCGAAGCCGCCGACGTTCGAACGACACGGCTTGGGAGGGCCTCTGAGAGATGTCCCTGTTCGAAACCGACAAGTCCGCCGACAGAATCCCCGTCTCCGTCCTGACCGGGTTCCTGGGCAGCGGCAAGACCACCCTGTTGAATGCGCTGTTGAAAAATCCGGCGCTCGCCGACACCGCGGTGATCGTGAACGAGTTCGGCGAGGTCGGGCTCGACCACCTGCTGATGGAGTCCGTTGACGGCGAGATGACGGTGATGGCCTCGGGCTGCATCTGCTGCACCATACGCTCGGACCTGGAGACGACCCTGCGCGATCTGCTGTCCCGAGCGCGCACCGGCACCCTGCCCCGGTTCCGCCGGGTCGTGGTGGAGACCACCGGCCTGGCCGATCCGGCACCGATCGTGCAGATGCTGCTGAACAACCCGCTGGTCTCCGGCTTCTTCCGCCTGGACGCGGTGATCACGACCGTGGACACGATGCACGGCTTGGTCCAGCTCGACGCCCAGCCGGAAGCGGTGAAGCAGGCGGCCATGGCCGACCGGCTGATCCTAACCAAGACCGACCTCGCCAAACCGGACGCCGTTCGGGCGCTGGACCGGCGGCTGGCGGCCCTGAACCCGACGGCGGAGCGGATCCGCTCGGTCGCCGGTGCGGTCGAGCCGGGGCGCCTGTTCGATGCCGGCTGGTACGATCCGCAAACTAAGACCCCGGACGTGCAGCGCTGGCTGCGCGACGAGGCGCTCGAGGCCGAAAGCCGGCACGCGCACGACCATCATGCGGGCCACCCCCACCTCCATGACACCAACCGGCACGGCAGTGATATCGCCGCCTTCGCCCTCACCTTCGATGCGCCGCTGGACTGGGGTCGGGTCAACCTGTGGCTCGCCGCCCTGCGCGAGCGGCACGGCGACCGGCTGCTGCGGGTCAAGGGCATCCTCAACCTGGACGACGAGCCGATGCCGGTGGTGATCCATGGGGTGCACCACGTGTTCCACTCCCCTGCCCGGCTGTCGGACTGGCCGGAGGGGGATCGCCGGTCGCGGATCGTCTTCATCACCCGCGGGCTCGACGAAGCGACGGTGCGGAGCTTCTGGGAGGACGTCTCGGCGGCGGCGTAGCCGACGTCAGCCAGCCGGGGCGGCGTCGTCGATGACCAGCTGGACGTTGTCGCCGCCCCGGAAATCGTCCAGCCGCAGGTGCCCGGCCACGTGAATGGGAAGCTGGCCGGCCTGAAGCAGGCCGGGGCCGAGGTCGCCCGCCATGGCGCGGAAGGCGATGGCGTTGACACGGCCGCCGTCGCCGCCCGCCAGCGTACAGCGCACGTGGTTCTCGCCGACCACCCCGCTCGACACCACCTTCGCGCCGGACAGCACGAAGCGCGGCTCGGAATTGCCGGTGCCGAACGGCCCGACCCGGGAGACCGAGCGCACCAGATCCGCCGTCGCGCCGCGCGGCGCGAGCGCGCCATCCACGGAGAGCTCGGCCACCAGCGGCGCGCCGGCCAGAGCCCCCGCCACCCGCTCGCCCAGGAAGGCGCGGAAGGCGTCGATCCGGTCCTCGGCCACGGTGAAGCCGGCCGCCATGGCGTGGCCGCCGCCCTTCTCCAGCACCCCGGCCTGGTGGGCGGCGATAACTGCGGCGCCGAGATCGACGCCCGGCACCGAGCGGCCGGAGCCCTTGCCGATGCCCGCATCCACGCCGATCACGCAGGCGGGCCGGTGAAAGCGGTCCTTCAGGCGGCTGGCGACGATGCCGACCACGCCCGGGTGCCAGCCCTGCCCCGAGACCACCAGGACCGGCGCGTCGCCCGCGGCCTCGGCCTGGAAGATCGCGCTGTCCAGCACCTCGGCCTCGATGGCCCGGCGTTCGTCGTTATACCGGTCGAGTTCGCCGGCGATGTGGCGCGCCTCGGCCGGATCGTCGGTGGACAGCAGTCGGGCGCCGAGATCCGCCTTGCCGACCCGGCCGCCGGCATTGATCCGCGGCCCCAGCACGAAGCCCAGGTGATAGGGATCCGGCTTGCGGTCGAGCCCGGCGACGTCCGCCAAGGCCGCCAGACCCGGAGTCGACCGTGCGGCCATCACCTTCAGCCCCTGGGCGATGAAGGCGCGGTTCAGGCCGGTCAGCGGGACCACGTCGCAGACGGTGCCGAGCGCCGTCAGGTCCAGGATCGCGCGCAGGTCGGGCTCGGCCTTGCCGGCGAACCAGCCCTTTGCCCGCAGCGCCCGGTTGACGGCGACCAGGGTGACGAAGGTGACGCCGCAGGCCGCCAGGTGGCCGAAGCCCGGCTCCTCATCCAGGCGGTTCGGATTGACCACGGCGACCGCGGCCGGCAGCTCAGGTTCGGCGATGTGATGGTCGACGACGATGACGTCGATCCCGGCGGCCCGCGCCTGTCCCAGGGTCTCGATCGCCAGGATGCCGCAGTCGAGGCAGACCACGACCCCCGCCCCTTGGGCCACCAGCCCCTGCAGGGCCGGCAGGTTCGGGCCGTACCCTTCGTCGATGCGGTCGGGGATGTGCATGACCACCGGCGCGCCGACGGCCCGGAAATACCGCGCCATGCTGGCTGCCGACGTGGCGCCGTCGACGTCGTAATCGGCGAACAGGCCGATGGTCTGGCCGGAGACCACCGCCTCGGCCAGGCGCTCGGCGGCGGCGTCCATGTCGCGGAAGCGGCTGGGATCGGGCAGCTCGGTGCGCAGGGTCGGCTCCAGGAACCGTTCCACCGCATCCAGGTCGATGCCGCGCTGGGCCATGACGCGGCCGACGATCTCCGGCACGCCGAAGCGCTGGGCGATGGCCAGGGCCAGCCTGTCCACCTCCACACCGCTGCCGCCACGCAGCGTCCAGCGGCGCGCGGTCATCGATCGTTCTACACCGAGGAACGCGTCTGCCTGCGGCACGCGTCCTCCCCCCTGTTCCGGTTGGTCCGGTCGAACCGTCAGTCGCCCGACGGCTTGCGGGTGAAGTCGTGGGTCGCTTCCACCGTGCGCACCGTGCCGGTCTTCGAGCGCATGATGATCGAGTGGGTGGTGGCGCCGCCGGCATAGCGCCGCACGCCGCGCAGCATCGCGCCGTTGGTCACGCCGGTGGCCGCGAACATGACGTCGCCGCCGGCCAGGCCCATGATGTCGTATTTCTTGTCAAGATCGGTGATGCCCCAGCGCTTGGCTCGGGCCTTCTCGTCGTCGTTGCGGAACAGCAGACGGCCCTGGATCTGGCCGCCGATGCAACGCAGGGCCGCGGCCGCCAGCACGCCTTCCGGCGCGCCGCCCGAGCCCATGTAGATGTCGACGCCGCTGGTCGGCTGCGAGGTGGCGATCACGCCGGACACGTCGCCGTCGGAGATCAGCATGATCCGCGCACCGGCATCGCGCACCTGGGCGATCAGGTCGGCGTGGCGCGGCCGGTCCAGGATGCAGGCGACGATGTCGGCGACCTCGACGCCCTTCTCCTTGGCAAGGTTGTTCAGATTCTCCGCGACGCTGTTGTCCAGATCGACGATGCCCTGGGGCAGACCGCCGCCGACGGCGATCTTGTCCATGTAGACGTCGGGCGCGTTCAGGAAGCCGCCCTCCGACGCCAGCGCGATCACGGCCAGGGCGTTCTGGCCGCCCTTGGCGGTGATGGTGGTGCCTTCCAACGGGTCGAGTGCGATGTCGATCTTGGTGCCGCCGCGGCCGACCTTCTCGCCGATAAACAGCATCGGCGCCTCGTCGCGCTCGCCCTCGCCGATGACGACGGTGCCGTCGATCTCGAGATTGTTCAGCGCGGTGCGCATGGCGTCGACCGCCGCCTGATCGGCCATCTTCTCGTCACCCCGACCCATCAGCCGGGAGGCCGCCAGCGCCGCCGCCTCGGTGACCCGCACGGCCTCCAGGGCGAGGTTGCGGTCCATGGTGAAGACTTCGGCGTTGTCGGACATTCTTTTCTCTCCCGGACTTTCCTGGGTGCGCCCGCCTGGGTACGCCCGTCGGTGCGCGATCAATCCCGTTGCGCCGGGTTCTTAACCGATCCCGGCGGGGTTCGCGACTCCCTATTGGCGCGTCACCGGCGCTCTACAGATCGACAATGCGGATCATCGCCGGCGGTTCCTGCACGGCGTCAAGTTTGGCGATGTCGGCCAGGGCCTTGCGCATGGAGGCCTCGTCCACCTCGTGGGTGGTGAGCGCCACCGGCACCTTCTCGTGCGGATCGCGGCCGCGCTGGACCATCGATTCCATGGACACGTTCTGGTCGCGCATGATCGCGGTCACATCGGCCAGAACGCCCGGCCGGTCGATCACCATCAGCCGCACGTAATAGCCGCCGCGCATGCTCTCCCATGGGGCTTCCCGACTGGTGGAGAGCCGTTCGGCCGGCACCCCGAAGACCGGAGCGCCGCGGCCCGAGGCGATGTCGACAACGTCGCCGATCACCGCCGAGGCGGTCGGCCCCGCACCGGCGCCGCGGCCGTAATGCAGGGTGGTGCCCACGGCGTCGCCCTCGGCCATGACGGCGTTGAACACGCCCTCGACCTGGGCGATCGGCGCCGCCTTGGCGACCATGCACGGGTGGACCCGCTGGCGGATGCCCTCCGGCGTGCGCTCGGCGATGCCCAGCAGCTTGATGCGGTAGCCGAACTCCTCGGCATAGGCGATGTCCAGGGCCGAGATCGACCGGATGCCCTCGGTATGTACCGCCTTGAAGTCGACCGCGTGACCGAAGGCCAGCGCCGACAGTAGGGCCAGCTTGTGGGCGGCGTCGATACCGTCCACGTCGAAGGTCGGATCGGCCTCGGCGTAACCCAGTTCCTGCGCCTCGGCGAGCACGTCGTCGAACGCCCGCCCGCTCTCGCGCATGGCGGTCAGGATGTAGTTGCAGGTGCCGTTGAGGATGCCGTAGACGCGGCTGACCTCGTTGACCACCAGGCCCTCGCGCAGGGCGCGGATGATTGGGATGCCGCCGGCGACCGCCGCCTCGTAGGCCAGGGTCACGCCGCCGGCCTCGGCCTTGCGGGCCAGGTCGGAGCCATGATGGGCCAGCAGCGCCTTGTTCGCGGTCACCACCGACTTGCCCGCCGCCATGGCGGTCTCGACCAGGGTCTTCGCCACCCCGTCTGAGCCGCCGATCAGTTCGCAGACCACATCGACATCGTCGCGGGTGGCCAGGGACAGCGGGTCGTCGGCCCAGTCGATGCCGGACAGGTCCAGCCCCCGATCCTTACCCCTGCTGCGGGCGGAGACCGCCACCACATCGACCGGCCGGCCGGCATGGGAGGCGATCACCTCCCGCCGTTTCGCCAGCAGGCGCACCGTTTCGGCGCCGACCGTCCCCAAGCCCGCGACGGCTACCCGAAGCGCCTCGCTCATTTTCTCACCTACTGTATTAGATATCACCCACAGCGATTTGATTTCGCTGAATTAACCGACTCAATACTGGAACAGGATCTCGGCCCGACGGTTGCCCGCCTCGCCCGAGGGCATGCTCTCGTAGAACAGTGGCTGGCTCGCGCTCATCGCCTCGACCAGCACCCGCTCCCGCGGCACGCCGGCCTGGACCAGCGCTTCGCCGACGCGCTCCGCCCGGGCCATGGACTCCTGGAAGTTCACCAGCTCGTGGGACGACAGTTCCATCTCCGCGGTGCGGGCGGAGGCATGACCGATCACCCGGATGAAGGCATCCGTCTCCTGGGCGGCCGAGGCGATGGAGCGGACCATGTCCATATCGTCGGCGCTCAGCGCCGAGGAGCCGTGGGCGAAGTTCACCGTACCCACCAGATAGGCCGGGCCGGTGAAGCCCATCTGATACTGGTCGAGAGCCGGGCCGTCGACGATCACGGACGGCGACTGGTCGGCCGCGCTGTCGGTGGCGGGCATCGGCGGGGCCGACGGCGCCGGAGCGGACGCCTGCTGATCCGGCGCCGAAGACCGGGCCGGCGGCGGCGTGGCGACCGTGGGCGCCGGCGCGTTCGGTGCGGCACCCGATACGGCAGTCGACCCGGAAGTTCCGCCCGGACGGGTCACCGTCTCGTTGGCGATCTCGCCATCGGCGGTCCGCTCGACGGTCCGGGTGGAGACCAGGGTTCGGGTAATCTCCGGGCCCTCCTCCGTCGTGGCGCTGGGCGGCAGCGTGGTTCTGGCGGTCGACTGATTGCCGGCGGAATCCAGGCTGCGGCCGGTCGCCGACGGGGACGGGACGGGGCTGCGCGCGGCATCGGCCGTGGCGCCGGAGGCGGTCGCCGCCATGCGCGGCTCGGAGGCGAGCGCGCGGGTCGGGGCGTTCGGGTTTTCCTTAACCGTGGAGTGGGCGTCGGAGACCTTGCCGGTGGTGACAGGCGTGATGCTGTCGCGCTCCGGAGCCGGGCGATGCGGCCAGAGACCCGAAGTCTCGCCGCTGGACGGCGCCGGGCGGCTGGCCATCGGCTCCGGGGCCGAGTCAGGGACCGGCGCCGGGGTGGCGACGGTCGGCGCGGGCGGCGGCGCCGAGCTCTTCGTCACCGCCGCCTGGTTCGAGGCTGCGCGGGGCTCCGGCGCATTCACCGTGGCGCGTGGCGGCGGCGATGCCGGCAGAGCCGCGGTCTGCTGGGCGCTGGACTGCTGGGCGCCGGTCTGCGAAGCGCTGGCCCGCGGCTTCGGCGGCGCGGCCGGCGCGGAGGCATCGGCGCTGTCGGTATAGCGGGCACTGTCGCGGTCGGCGACCAGACCCTGCTGGATGGCGTCGCGCTCCTCCGCCGTCGTCGACGGGGTCGGGCGCTCGGGCACGCTTGCAAGGTTCGGAAACGGCTTGTCGGCGGTCGAAGCGCCTGAAGACGCGGCGTCGGAGGACGCGGCCGTCTGCTGTTCGTCGTCGGAGAACCAGCCACCCACGGTATCGGTGGTGCCTTCATACCACTCGACAGGGTTGAGCGCGTCGGGCACCGAGGAGCACCCGGCAAGCACCAGAACGGCGGCCAGGGTGATGACGGGCGACGCCGAAACCCGGCGCCGCATGGCCCCGTTCGGCCCCACGAACCCAGACCCGTTCTTCTTCGTGGTTTCGACCATTCTTCTCTCCCGCATCGGCTGGCCAACGGCGTCGCGACACCGCGCCCGGAGTGTACGTTTCCTATTCCACGCAAGCCAGCATTCCAAGCACCTAAAATACCACGACTTTCCATCGGCGCCCATGTTGGCGGCCCGAGCCCCTTCCCATTGGCCTTGGGCGGAGGGTTTCTGCTACAAGGGCGGGGCGTGCGGGACGGCGCGTTTCAATGGATCCGCCGCACGCCTCCGGTCGAACGCACCAACGAGGATGCCGGTCATGACCGACAGCAGCGAGAAGAAGGCTTCGGCCCCAGATCCGGTCGAGATATCCCAGGCGATGACCCATATCGCCGAGCGCAGCCAGCGCCTTGTCATGGACTTCCTGGAGCATCAGGACCCCCATGCGCTGGGCCTTTCCGACCCGCTGAACATCGGCAAGGCCTTCATGGACATGACGTCCAAGATGATGGCGGACCCGGGTAAGATCATGAAGGCGCAGATGGATCTGTGGCAGGCCTACATGACCCTGTGGCAGACCACCGCGTCGCGCATGATGGGCGCCACCGCCCAGCCGGTCGCCGCCACCGAGCATGGCGACCGGCGCTTCAAGGACGCCGCCTGGAACGAGAACGTCGTCTTCGACTACATCAAGCAGAGCTACCTGCTGACCGCGGAGTGGATGCAGCGCACCGTCCACGAGGTGGAGGGGCTGGACGACAAGACCCGGCGCAAGGTCGATTTCTACACCAAGCAGTTCGCCGACGCGGTCGCGCCCTCGAATTTCGTGATGACCAATCCGGAGGTGCTGCGCGAGACCATCGAGAGCGGCGGCGAGAACCTGCTGAAGGGCCTGGAGAACCTGCTGGAGGACCTGGAGCGGGGCAAGGGCAAGCTGTCGATCAAGATGGTCGACGAGGACGCCTTCAAGATCGGCGAGAACGTCGCCACCACCCCGGGCAAAGTGGTGTTCCAGAACGACCTGATGCAGCTGATCCAGTATTCCCCAACCACCGAGACAGTGCACCGCCGACCGCTGCTGATCGTGCCGCCGTGGATCAACAAGTTCTACATCCTCGACCTGCGCGAGAAGAACTCGTTCATCAGATGGGCGGTCGGCCAGGGGATCACGGTGTTCATCGTGTCCTGGGTCAACCCGGATGCCGAGCTCGCCGCCAAGAGTTTCGAGGACTACATGATGGAGGGCCCGCTGGCGGCGCTCGACGCCATCGAGCAGGCGACCGGCGAGCGCGAGATCAACGCCATCGGCTACTGCATCGGCGGCACCCTGATGGCCAGCACCCTGGCCTATATGACCGCCAAGAAGGACGACCGGATCAAGTCGATCACCTTCTTCACCACCATGGTCGACTTCACCGAAGCCGGCGAGCTGTCGGTGTTCATCGACGAGGCGCAGCTCGGCGCCTTGGAAGACCGGATGAACAAGGACGGCTATCTCGACGGCCGGGCCATGGCGACCACCTTCAACATGCTGCGGGCCAACGACCTGATCTGGTCCTTCGTGGTCAACAACTACCTGATGGGCAAGGAGCCCTTCCCGTTCGACCTGCTGTACTGGAACTCCGACAGCACCCGCATGCCGGCGGCCATGCACAGCTTCTACCTGCGCCGCATGTACCAGGAGAACAAGCTGGTCGAGCCGGGCGGCATCACGCTGTGCGGCGTGCCGATCGACCTGACCACGGTGAAGCTGCCGACCTTCATGCTGTCGACCCGCGAGGACCATATCGCGCCGTGGAAATCGACCTACGCGGCGACCCAACTCTACAAGGGTCCGGTGAAGTTCGTGCTGGCCATGTCGGGGCATATCGCCGGCGTTGTGAACCCGCCCACCGACAAGCCGAAATACGGCTACTGGACCAAGAGCGGCCGGGCGCCGAAGGATCCGGAGAAATGGCTGGCCGGCGCGACCGCCCATGAGGGGTCTTGGTGGCCGGAATGGAAGGCCTGGCTGGACAAGCATGGCGGCGGCCAGGTCCCCGCCCGCGTGCCCGGCGACGGCAAGCTGAAGGCGCTGGAGGACGCGCCGGGCAGCTATGTCGCGGTGAAGGCCGGGGACTGATCCTGCCGCGATGACGACGACGCAGATCTTCGCCCGCCGGGCGCGGCTGGAGCATGGCTGGGCCGCGAACGCGACCCTGCACATTGAGAACGGGCGGATATCACAGATCGTCCGCGACGGCGCGCCGGCGGCCGAGGCGCGACGGGTCGACACCATGCTCCCTGCGCTGGGCAACCTGCACAGCCACGCCTTCCAGCGCGCCATGGCCGGCATGACCGAACGGCGGCGCGCCGGACAGGACAGCTTCTGGACCTGGCGGACCCTGATGTACGCTTTCCTGGAGCGCATCACGCCTGAGCAGGTCGAGGCGATCGCCGCCCAGGTCTATCTGGAGATGCTGGAGGCCGGCTACGCCAGCGTCGGCGAGTTCCACTACCTGCATCACCAGCCGGACGGCACGCCCTTCGCCGATCTGGCGGAAATGAGCGGCCGGATCGCGGCGGCGGCGGACCGGACCGGGATCGGCCTGACCCTTCTGCCGGTGCTCTACACCTATGGCGGCGCCGGTCAGCAGCCGGTGGCCGGCGGCCAGCTTCGTTTCGCCAACGATCCGGAGCGCTTTGCCGGGCTCGTGGAAGCGGCGAAGACGGCGACGGCTCCCCTGCCCGCCGATACGGTGGTCGGCATCGCGCCGCATTCCCTGCGCGCCACCGACGCCGAGGGGCTGGCCGCCACGCTGGCAGCCCATCCGGACGGTCCGGTGCATATCCATATCGCCGAGCAGACCGCCGAGATCGAGCAGATCGAGGGCTGGCTGGGATCCCGGCCGGTCGACTGGCTGCTGGCGAACCAGCCGGTCGACAGCCGCTGGTGCCTGATCCACGCCACCCACATGACGCCGCAGGAGACGGCGGGCGTCGCCCGCTCCGGGGCTGTCGCCGGTCTCTGCCCGATCACCGAGGCCAATCTGGGGGACGGCATCTTCGACGGCCCGCCCTATCTGGCGGCGGGCGGCGCGTTCGGCATCGGCTCCGACAGCAACGTGCGGATCGCGCTGGGCGAGGAGCTCCGCATGCTGGAATACTCCCAGCGCCTGCGCGATCGGGCCCGCAACGTGCTGGTACCGGGCGAAGGCTCGGTCGGTGAGACGCTCTATTTGGGTGCGGCATCAGGGGGCGCGCAGGCCCTCGGCCGCGACGCCGGGGCAATCCGGAGCGGCGCCCTCGCCGATCTGGTGGCGATCGACACATCGGACCCGACCCTCTGCGCCCTCACCGACGACCAGATCCTCGACGGCCTCTGCTTCGCCGCCGGCGACGGAGTCGTCACCGACGTCTGGTCGGCCGGCCGGCACGTGGTCAGCGGCGGCCGCCACCTCAAGCGCGACGAAATCCGCGCGGCTTACGCCCGGGCGGTCTCCGACCTGCTCACCGGGTGACCGAGACCGGCTGCAGGTCCTCGTCCAGCGGGAAGATCGGCCGGCGCACGGTCTCGAAGTTCAGCATCGAATAATCCGACGTACAGACCCCGACCCCGGCGCATTCCACCGTCTCGGCGGCGAGGTCGCGGAAGCCGGCGCGCCAGTGGATGCGGCTCTTCAGCATCAGGTACTTCTTCGCCGTCGGGTCGATGCCCAGCGAGGTGAAGGCGGCGGTGTCGTTCGGCTCCTGCTGGGTGGAGGTGACGACGATCTCCACCTTGCCGGTGTCGAGCACCACGGTCGGGCCCATGGCGTTCATCACGCCCCGGCTCATCGGCCCGACATTGCGGAACCGGCCGTCGGAGATCAGCTTCACCCGGCCGCTCACCTCCAGCGGCTCGCCGGTCCGGCCGATGGAGGGCATGTCGGTCTTGCCGCCGAGGGACACCGTGACCTCGTTGCCGATGCCCGCGGCGATCATGGTCTCCACCGCCGCCGGATCGCAGATCGCGAAGGCGGCGACATCTTCAAGGCCTGCGTCCAGGATACCCTTCAGCACCGCCATGGTGTCCATCGACCCGCCGGACGCGGCATTGTCGTAATGGTCCAGCAGCACGATCGGTCCGTCGGCCTTCAGCTCCTGCGCCCGCTTCAGCGACTGCTCCAGCGGCTCGATCTCGTAGACGAAGGCCCGGCGTTCCTTCCAGGCGAGGTCGAGCAGTTCGTCGACCATGCGCTGGGCTCCTTCCGGATCGTTGTCGGTCACCACAACGGCGCTGGAGCCGGCCAGCCGGATATCGGCATGGGGAAAGCCGGTGAAAAAGCTGGCGCAGAGCGCGCCCTCGGCCTCCATCTTCTGGGCCAGTTCCTGGATCTGCTTGTTCGGGAAGTCGTGGGTCCCCTGGCGCATCACATGGGGCAGCATCGGCCGGTTGCCCCAGGCCATGGTCGGCTTGGCCGCCCCGCGCAGCATGGCCAGGATCGGCAGCGCGGTGCGCCGGCCGGTCTCGTAGATGTCCACATGCGGATAGGTCTGGTAGCCGGCGACCACGTCGGCATTCTCGACGATGGCCGGATACATGTTGGTGTGCATGTCCAGCGACACGCCGATCGGGGTATCCGGCGCCAGCGCGCGCACCCGGGCGACCAGCGGCCCCTCCCCGTCCTCCAGGCTCTCGGTGACCATGGCGCCATGCAGGTGGAGCAGGATCGCGTCGGGCTTCTCGGCGGTGACGGCGGCGCAGATCTTGTCGGTCATGTACTCGTAGGCGGCGTCCTCCACCGGCCCGCTCGGCCAGGCGCCCGCGGCCAGCGGCAGCACGTAGTCGAGCCCCTCGGCCTCGCAGATCTCGATATAGGCGCCGAGCGCGGAGCCGGTGCCCTTGAAGGCCTTCACCGCCGCCTCGCCCTCCGCCGGCAATCCCGTACTGCTGCCCCGGCAAAACCGCGCCAGCGGCGTCGGCACCGTGGAGAAGGTGTTAGTCTCATGCTGCATCATCGCCATCAGGATCTTCATCGCCGCCTCCTCCGCGTGTTCGGATACGGGAAGCCTAGCGTGCGCAGGGCTCGGGGAGCCAGATGGCGAATGCGGAGCGCGCCCTATAGCGGCCAGAACAGCAGCAGCGCGCCGACGACGAGCAGCCCGGCCCGCAGCAGCAAACGGCGCGGGGCGATCACAGCGAACGACACCGCCGTCAGGCCGAGGCCGATCTTAACCGCCGCCAGGATCGCCCAGACCGGATCTGTCGCCAGGGCGATCAGGTCCGGATTGGCGATCATCGCCAGCGGGATCAGGTACAGCCCGATGCCCAGTGCCATGGCATGGCCGGCGACCTTCAGCCAGTTCTCCTCGACCATCCCGGCGGCGATGAACACGGCACCGCAGACCGGTGGGGTGATGGTGCTGAGCAGGGCGAACCAGAACACGAACAGATGCGCCTGCAACGGCGCCAGGCCGAGTTCGGTCAGCGCCGGTCCGGCCACCGAGACGCAGATCACGTAGGCCGCCGTCGTCGGCACCTCCATACCCAGCACCAGACAGGCCAGCGCCGTCAGCAGCAGCGCCGGCCACAGCGCGCCGCCGGAACCGGACAGAATCAGCGAGGTGATCTTCACGCCGAGTCCGGTGATACCCAGCACACCGATGATGATGGAGGCGCACAGGATGATCGAGGCGATGGTGGCGATCTGCTTGCCGGCGCCCATGCAGGCCTGCTCGACCCGCTCCAGGGTGCGGCCCCAGTCGAAACTCAGCCGGCCGTCGACCGGCAGCAGCATGGCACCTGCCAGGATCGCCAGGCAGGCGGCGTATTGCGGGGTGTAGCCGGCAGCGAACATGCCCCAGAGCAGGACGCTGAAGGGCACCAGGAAGAAGGCCGAGGTGATCAGCACGTCGCGGGTCGCCGGCCGCGCATCCGCCGCCAGTCCGCGCAGGTCGTGGCGCAGGGAGAAGCCGTCGATGCCGACCCAGACGGCCAGGAAGTACAGGATCGCCGGCAGCAGGGCGGCGGCCATGATCGAGGTGTAGGGCGTGCCGGTCAGCTCGACCATCACGAAGGCGCCGGCCCCCATCAGCGGCGGCATGATCTGCCCGCCGGACGAGGCCACGGCCTCCACCGCGGCGGCCAGCGAGCGCGGATAGCCGAGCTTCAGCATGGTCGGCAGGGTGATCGCCCCGGTGGAGGCGACGTTCGCGGAGGCCGAGCCGGAGATCGAGCCGAACAGCGCGGAGGAGATCACCGAGACCTTGGCCGCCCCGGCGCGCAGCCGGCCGGCGGCGGCGGCGGCCACGTTCATGAAGCCCTGCCCGGCCTCGCCGGCGTTCAGCACGGCGCCGAAGATCACGAAGATGGCGACGATATTGACCGACACGGCGGTCAGGCTGCCCCACAATCCGCCCTCGGCGATGGTGAGCGTGCCCAGGAAACTGTTCAGCGGCGTGCCCGGATGGCCGAACTCGCCGGGGACCCACTCCCCGAACAGGCCGTAGAGCAGGGCCAGGGAGGCGACCAGCGGCAGCGGCCAGCCGATTGCCCGGCGCGCCATCTCCAGCACCACCACCAGCAGCGTGACGGCGACGACGAGCTGGAAATCGCCGTCCAGGAACCCGTACTGGTCGGACAGGGCGTCGGCATTCACCACCAGCCAGAGACAGGCCGCCAGCCCCGCCGCGCCCAGCACCACGCCGCTGATCAACTCAGCCCGGCTACGGGCGACGAACAGCATCGTCCATGGCAGGGCGAGCGCCATGTGCAGCGGCCGGCTGACCAGGTTCGGCACCAGACCCGAGAAGATCAGCCAGAGGTGAAAGGCGATCGAGGCGGCACCGAGGACGCTCCAGATCAGGCGGGCGGTGGGGGTCATACAGTGTCTCGAATACGAAACCGGCCCGTGCGGAATCACACGGGCCGGCCGGGGTCAGGAAAGGCGGATCACATCTGCGCGTCGGTCAGCGCGAAGCCCTTCTCCTTGTAGAACTTGACGGCGCCGGGATGGATCTTGCCGGCGATGTTGGCCATCAGATCCTCGTCCACGCCGTTCCACCAGGCCGCGTCCTTGCCCATCTTCGCCTTCTGCTCCCAGAAGGTCTTGGTGAGCTGGTAAGCGGTGTCGTCGTCCATGTCGGTGGTGGTGTAGGCGACCACCGGCAGCGAGGTGGTGACGATGTCGCTGTCCTGGCCGGCATAGGTGCCCGCCGGGATCACCAGTCGGGCGCGCTTGGTCTGGGCGATCTGGTCGTCGCTCAGCGACAGCACGGTCACGCCGGTGCCGGCGGCGGCCTCGATCACGTTCGGCGCCGGATAGGAGCCGGCGGTCACGAAGCCGTCGATCTGGCCGTTCTTCAGCGCCGGCACGGCATTGGACAGCTCGACATCGGCCAGGGTGACCTTGTCCTTGAGGCCGAACAGGTCGAGATACTTCTCGCCTTCCTTGGCGCCGAACGAGCCCTTGCCGAGCAGGATCGTCTTGCCTTCCAGGTCGGCGAAGCTCGACACGCCGGCATCGGCGCGCATGACGAAATGCATGGTGAGCGACGGGATCGGGAACAGCGCGCGGATCTCGTCGAAGCGCGGGTTGCCCTTGCCCTCGAACATGGCCTTGCCGCCCTGGGCCAAGCCGACCAGGGCCGGCGGGGTGGTGAAGACGTAGTTGCCCTTGCGGCCCATCACCTCCATCACGTTCTGGACGGAGCCCTGGCTCTCCTCGACGGTGACGATGACGGCGCCGTCGGAGCCGGCCTTCATCGCCTCGGCGATCTGCACGCCCATCTGGTAGTAGGACGAGCTGGACTTGGCGGACTTGTAGGTGACGCGGGTCTCGGCCGAGGCGGCGGTGGCCGACACGGCGAGAACGAGGCCGGCCACGGCCAGCGACTTCACGAACTTCATGGCGTTCTCCCGAACTGACGAAGGCGACCGGCATTCAGGGCCGACCGGTTGTGTCGGAAGTCCTACACGAGGCGTGGCATTGCGAAAAGCGCCCAAGAAACCGGATGCCGGAATGCGAGCCGCCCGACCAAACGGCCGGGCGGCAGGGCATACAGGCGAAGCGGGACGAAACGCGTGATCGGGTCAGGCGGTCTTTGCCATCCCCCTGATCTCGGCCACCACGGACTCGACCGTCCGGCTGAGCGAGGTCGACAGCTGGTCGAGCTCGCCGCCGAGGGAGGAGACCTCCTCGGTCGCCTCGGCGCCGCGGCGGGCGCCGTCCGCTACCTGACGCAGCTTGTCGCCGACATCCTGGGACGCGCCGGCGACCTGCTGGACGTTGCCTGCGATCTCGCCAAGGGCGGCATTCTGCTCCTCCACCGCGCTGGCGATGGAGGTGGCGGTTTCGCGCACCCGGGCGATGATCTCATTGATCCGGGAGATCGCGGTGACGGTCTCGCGGATCAGGCTCTGGTTGTTGGCAATCTGGCCGGAGATCTCCTCAGTGGCCTTGGCAGTCTGTGTCGCCAGGCTCTTCACCTCCGAAGCGACCACCGCGAAGCCCTTGCCCGCATCCCCGGCCCGGGCCGCCTCGATCGTGGCGTTCAGGGCCAGCAGATTGGTCTGCTCGGCGATCTCGGTGATCAGGCCCACGACCTGGCCGATTTTGTCCGCGGAGTCCGACAGGCGGGCGACCTGTTCCGCTGCCGCCGAGGCGGAGGCGCCGGCCTCGCCGACCACTTCGGTCGACATCGTCACCTGACGGCTGATCTCGGCCGCCGTGGAACTCATCTCGTCCGAGGCCGCCGCCACCGACTGCATGTTCGAGGTGGTCTGCTCGGTCGCCGCCGCCACGTCCTGGCTCATCGACCGGGCAGTATCGGTCACCCCGCGCAGGGTAGCGATCCGGTCGGTCATGCCGTTCACGCCCTTGCCTAGATCGCGTACGATGGCCGAGACCTTGGAGTCCAGCCCGTCGGCCAGCTCGGTCAGCAGCGCCGCCCGTTTGGTGACGGAGTCCCGCTCCAGCTCGGCCTGGCGTCGCTCGGCTGCGTCCTTCTGGATCGCATTCTCGCGGAACACCTCGACCGTACGGGCCATGGCGCCGATCTCGTCGCGACGGTCGGTCCCCGGCACTTGCACCTTCAGGTCGCCGTCGGCCAGCCCTGTCATCGCCCCGCCGAGACCGCCGATCGCGCGGCGCAGATCGACGACGGTGAAGCCGGTCAGAAGCAGCGCCAACGCCAGGATCGCGGCGCTGATCGATCCGAGTTGGATGGCCTGCTCGATGAAAGCGGCGTTGATGTCGTCGGCATAAATACCGGAGCCGAAGAACATGTCGCCGCGCGGGAAACCCACCGCATAGCTCAGCTTAAGAACATCGCCGTCCACACCCGGCTTGGGCCAGTAGTATTCGACCACCGCGTCGCCGTCCGCCCGAATGCCGTCGATCATCTCGCGAACGATATGCGTGCCGTTCTTGTCCTTGACCCCGAGCAGGGACTTGCCCTCGAGGCTGGCGTTGATCGGATGGATTCGGCCGACACCGTCCATGGAGTAGGCGAACAGGTAGTCCTCGCCGTTGAAGCGGACACCGTTGATGAAACCGCGCAGGAGCGAGAACGCCTCGTCCTCGGTGATCTCTCCCGCATCCGCCCTGGCATAGGCGCTGTCGGCGTAGGAGCGGGTGGAGTCAACGACCGCCTTGACCAGGTCGAGGCGATCCTGACGGAGTTGCTGATAACCGTTGTAGAGCGACATAGCGGACAGGCCCAGCACGGCCAGCACCGTCACCGCGGCGAGCGCAGTAAGCTTGGCCGCGACGGAAAGGCGCGAGAGAAAATGCGTCATCGGGAAGTCTCCAGCGAAAAGATGTTGCCGAACCCTAAGAGACGCTCCGTAAAAGAATGGTGAATCCTTCTAAATATCAGTATTTAAGAAAATTTTAGAAACATGTCTTTCAGAGACGGTTCCGCCGGCCTGGACGCATCAGGTCGAGCACGTGGTGCAGGGTCTCCGCCACATGCAGGCACTTCTCGTGCATCTCCTCGGTCGGGTCGAGCAGGTCCGGGACCATCACCGTCATCATGCCCGCGGCGTGGGCGGCCCGGACGCCGTTGTGGGAGTCCTCCAGCGCCAGGCAGTCGACCGGATCGATGCCGAGGCGCGCCGCGGCCGTGAGGAACGGGTCGGGCGCGGGCTTCGGACGGGCGTAATCGCCCTTGGTCACCACCGCGTCGAACCGATCGACAATGCCGCCCGGCCCGAGATACCGCGTGACCGCCTCCTGCGGCGAGGAGGTGGCGATCGCCCGGGGGATCCGCATCGCATCGAGGTGATCGAGCAGGTCCGTCACCCCGGCCTTCAGGATGGAGCCCACATCCAGGGACTCGTGGAACCGCACCCAGCAGGCGTCGAACACCCCCTCGGCATCGAAATCGGGGCCGTAATGGGCACGCAGGGCGCTGAGCGCCGAGGCGTTCGGCACCCCGATCAACTGCTGGAACAGCGCCATCGGGACGTCGTGGCCGCGCTCGGCTGTCACGGCGAAGAAGCTGTCGCGGAAACCGGTCTCGGTATCGACCAGCAGGCCGTCCATGTCGAACACGACGGCGCGGATCTGTCTTGGAAAGGTCATAGCCCCGTGTATCCGGATTTCGCGGCCTGGAAAAGCGGGTTTGCGGCCGAGACGGGTTTCCCGGCCGATGCGGGACTCCGGGCCGAGACGGGCTTTTTAGTTCTCCGTCTTCCCGGCTCAAGGCCGGGAAGACGGAGAACGGTTGAGGTGGGAATCATAATCGTCGAGGGGGAATCAGAACCGTCGAGGCGTGAATCATGGGACCAGCAGCGCGACGGCCAGGACCTCCGGCGGGATTGCCCCAATTTTGGGCAGGTAATTGTGCATTGCAAAAATATGAAGCACGGATAGGGAGATTTAATCTAGGGATATTAAACCAAACTATATGAAATACCTCACTTTTTACGAGGATCGAATTACGCGCGACAGTGGCACATCTCTTGCGCCTGTTCCCCGTTGTCGCGGGCCTCTGCCCGCCCAAAGAGGGGCTTCATCCATGAAAATGACGAAGATGTTGAGGGGATCGGCGATCGGTCTGGCAGCCGGGCTGCTGATGTCCACCGCCGTTCAGGCTCAGGAAACGATCAAGGTCGGCATTCTGCACTCGCTGTCCGGCACCATGGCGATCAGCGAGACCACGCTGAAGGACGCCATGCTGATGCTGATCGAGCAGCAGAACGCCAAGGGCGGCCTGCTGGGCAAGAAGCTCGAGGCGGTGGTGGTGGACCCGGCGTCCGACTGGCCGCTGTTCGCCGAGAAGGCGCGCGAGCTGATCACCGGCTCCAAGGTCGCCGCCGTGTTCGGCTGCTGGACCTCGGTGTCGCGCAAGTCCGTGCTGCCGGTGTTCGAGGAACTGAACAGCCTGCTGTTCTACCCGGTCCAGTACGAGGGCGAGGAGAGCCAGCGCAACGTGTTCTACACCGGTGCGGCGCCGAACCAGCAGGCGATCCCGGCCGTGGACTACCTGGCCGAGACCGAAGGCGTGGAGCGCTGGGTGCTCGCCGGCACCGACTACGTCTATCCGCGCACGACCAACAAGATCCTCGAGACCTACCTGCTCGACAGCGGTGTGGCGCCCGAGGACATCATGATCAACTACACGCCGTTCGGTCATTCCGACTGGCAGACCATCGTCGCCGAGATCAAGGCGTTCGGGTCTGCCGGGAAGAAGACCGCGGTGGTGTCGACGATCAACGGCGACGCCAACGTGCCGTTCTACAAGGAACTGGCCAACCAGGGCATCAAGGCCGAGGACATCCCGGTCGTCGCCTTCTCCGTCGGCGAAGAGGAACTGGCCGGTATCGACACCGGCCCGCTGGTCGGTCACCTGGCCGCGTGGAACTACTTCATGTCCGCGCCGACCCCGGAGAACGACGAGTTCATCGCCGCCTGGCACGAGTTCATCGGCGACACCAAGCGCGTGACCAACGACCCGATGGAGGCGCACTACATCGGCTTCAACATGTGGATCAAGGCGGTCGAGAAGGCCGGCACCACCGACGCCGATGCGGTCATCGACAGCATCGTCGGCGTCTCCGTGCCGAACCTGACCGGCGGCTACTCGGCGATGATGCCGAACCACCACATCACCAAGCCGGTGCTGATCGGCGAGATCCAGGACGACGGCCAGTTCGAGACCGTGTTCGAGACCCCCGGTCTGGTGGTCGGCGATGCGTGGTCCGACTTCCTGCCGGACTCCAAGGCGCTGATCTCCGATTGGCGCAAGCCGATGAACTGCGGCAACTTCAACACCGCCACCGGCAAGTGCGGCGGCAAGGGTAGCTGACCCGGGTCACCTGACACGCTGAGCCCCGCCGCACGACCGGCGGGGCTCACTCCGGACGCCCTTTGTCGAAGCAGCCCAGCGAGTTCCCCGCGAGATGGCCCGTCCTCTCCTCCTGATCCTGCAGCGGATCGCGCTTGTGCTTGTCCTGGCGACCGCCCTCATCGGCGGGTCAGCAAAAGCCCAATCCGGCCCCTCCGTCCCCGACCTCGTCTCCCGCCTCGCCGGAGCCGACTTCAATGAGACCGAGCGGGTGGTCGAAGCCCTGGCCGCCTCCGGCGACGCCTCGGTCGCCCGCCTGCTCGAAGCACTGGGTGACGGCGACCTGTACTACCGCCGCTCCGACAACGCCGTCTTCATCGCCACCCGCGGCGGCGAGGGGTACCTGCTGACCGACCCGCTGACCGGCGCGAGCGCCGGCGAGGCGGGGCGACGCGAGGTCGCCAAGGTCCGGGTGAACAACAGCCTGCGCCGGGCCGTGCGGGCCGCCATCGGCACCCTCACCCTGCGCAGCCCCGACCCCGCCATCCGCATCGCCGCCGCCCAGTCGGTGCTGAAGAGCGGCGATCCCGAAGCGGTCGAGCCGCTGACCGAGGCGATCGCGGCCGAACAGAACGACAGCGTGCGCGCCGTCATGGAACGCGCCCGCGCCGCCGCCATCCTGAACAGCGACGCTTCCGACGCGGTGAAGATCGACGCGGTGAAGACCATCGCCGCCAAGAGCAGCCAGGACACCCGCGCGATCCTGCTCGCCGCTTCCAACGGCGCCAGCGAGGCACTCGGCTCCGCCATCTCCGACGCGGTGCGCCGGGTGGAGGGCGACCTCGCCCTGTGGTCGGCGGCGCAGAACGTCTGGTACGGACTGTCGCTCGGCTCGGTGCTGCTGCTGGCCGCCATCGGCCTCGCCATCACTTTCGGCGTCATGGGCGTCATCAACATGGCCCATGGCGAAATGGTCATGATCGGCGCCTATGTGACCTACGTGGTGCAGGAGATCATCCGCAACCACGCGCCGTTCCTGTTCGACGTCTCCCTGCTGATCGCGCTGCCCCTGGCCTTCGCCATCGCCGGCGCCGTCGGCATGGCGATCGAGCGCGGCATCATCCGCTTCCTCTACGGACGGCCGCTGGAGACCCTGCTGGCCACCTGGGGCCTGTCGCTGATCCTGCAGCAGGTGGTGCGCAGCCTGTTCGGCCCGACCAACCAGGAGGTCGGCGCGCCGAGCTGGATGAGCGGCGCCTTCGAGCTGGGTGGCCTCACCCTCACCTATGGGCGGGTCTGGATCATCGTCTTCGCCCTGGTGGTCTTCGCCGTGCTGGTGCTGGTGCTGCGGCATACGTCCTTCGGGCTGCAGATGCGCGCCGTCACCCAGAACCGGCGCATGGCCAGCTCCATGGGTATCCGCACCAACTGGACCGACGCCCTCACCTTCGGCCTCGGCTCCGGCATCGCCGGGGTGGCGGGCGTGGCCCTGTCCCAGATCGACAACGTCAGCCCCAACCTCGGCCAGTCCTACATCATCGACAGCTTCCTGGTGGTGGTGTTCGGCGGGGTCGGCAATCTCTGGGGCACCCTGGTGGGGGCGCTGTCGCTGGGCGTGCTGAACAAGTTCCTGGAACCCTATGCCGGTGCCGTGCTCGGCAAGATTCTGGTGCTGGTTTTCATCATTCTGTTCATTCAGAAGCGCCCGCGCGGATTGTTCGCGCTCAAGGGCCGGGCGGTGGAATCATGATCTCCGGCCGTTTTCTGCGCCTGACCGGCACCTCCGGGCTGATCCTGCTGGCCTGCCTGCTGGCGGCGGCGATCTACGTCCCCGTCGCCAACCAGTTCATCGATCCCGGCTCACCGTTCCATGTGAACACCGCGTCGGTGGTGGTCTTCGGCAAGTATCTCTGCTTCGCCATGCTGGCCCTGTCGATCGATCTGGTCTGGGGCTATTGCGGGATCCTGTCGCTCGGCCACGGCGCGTTCTTCGCCCTCGGTGGCTATGCCATGGGCATGCATCTGATGCGCGAGATCGGGCCGCGCGGCGTCTACGGCAACCCGATCCTGCCGGACTTCATGGTGTTCCTGAACTGGGAGTCCCTGCCGTGGTTCTGGTACGGCTTCGACATGTTTTGGTTCGCCATGGTGATGGTCGTGCTGGTGCCGGGCCTGCTGGCCTTCGTCTTCGGCTTCCTCGCCTTCCGCTCGCGGGTGACCGGCGTCTACCTGTCGATCATCACCCAGGCCATGGCCTTCGCCCTGATGCTCGCCTTCTTCCGCAACGAGATGGGCTTCGGCGGCAATAACGGCCTGACCGACTTCAAGGACGTGCTCGGCTTCGATCTGCAGGCCGACAGCACCCGCATCGGCCTCTACCTGCTGTCGATTGCCGCTCTTGCGGTCATGTTCCTGATCTGCCGGGCGATCGTGCTGTCGCGGCTCGGCAAGGTGCTGATCGCCGTGCGCGACGCCGAGAGCCGCACCCGCTTCATCGGCTACCGGGTGGAGCACTACAAGCTGTTCGTCTTCACCGTCTCGGCCATGATGGCCGGGGTGGCCGGCGCCCTCTACGTGCCCCAGGTCGGCATCATCAACCCGGGCGAGTTCGCCCCGGCCAACTCCATCGAGGCGGTGATCTGGGTCGCCGTCGGCGGACGCGGCACCCTGGTGGGCGCGGTGATCGGCGGCATCGGCGTGAACCTGGCCAAGAGCTACTTCACCGGCGCGCTGCCGGAGATCTGGCTGTTCGCGCTGGGCGGGCTTTTCGTGGTCGTCACCCTGTTCATGCCCAAGGGCATCCTCGGCCTGATCTCCCACTGGCGCCGCCGTCAGCCACCGCCCGAACCGGCGGCCGAGACCGGCGCACCCTCCTCCACCGCGGCGGAGGAACGGGCATGAACACGCTGCACAAGGAACTGACCCGCACCGTCCTCTATCTCGACGGGATCAGCGTGTCCTTTGACGGGTTCAAGGCGCTGAACGACCTGTCCTTCGTGGTCGAACCGGGGGAGATGCGGGCGATCATCGGCCCGAACGGGGCCGGCAAGACCACCATGATGGACGTGATCACCGGCAAGACCCGCCCCGATGTCGGCAGCGCCCTGTTCGCCGGCCAGCACGACCTCACCAAACTGGACGAGGCCGACATCGCCCAGCTCGGCATCGGCCGCAAGTTCCAGCGCCCCACCGTGTTCGAGAGCCACACGGTGCGCGACAACATCGTGCTGTCGCTGGCCGGCAAGCGCTCGGTCTTCGACACCCTGTTCGCCCGCGCCAGGGAGGAGGAGGCCGACAGGATCGACCGGGTGCTCGACACCATCCGCCTGGCCGACCGCGCCGGGATGATGGCGGCCGACCTCAGCCACGGGCAGAAGCAGTGGCTGGAGATCGGCATGCTGCTGGCCCAGGACCCGTCGCTGCTGCTGGTGGACGAGCCGGTGGCGGGCATGACCGATGCCGAGACGGTGCAGACCGCGACCCTGCTCAAGGAGATCGCCCGCGACCATTCCGTGGTGGTGGTCGAGCACGACATGAGCTTCGTGCAGGATCTGGGCGTGATGGTCACGGTGCTGCACGAGGGCTCGGTGCTGGCGGAAGGCTCGCTCGACCATGTGAGCGCCGACGAGCGTGTCATTGACGTCTATCTCGGCCGGTGAGGAACCAGACATGCTGACGATCAAGGACCTCACCCTGCATTACGGCGCCGCCCAGATCCTCTGGGGCATCGACCTGCAGGCCGAAGTGGGCAAGGTGACCTGCGTGCTCGGCCGCAACGGTGTGGGCAAGACCAGCCTGCTGCGCGGCATCGTCGGCCACCATCCGGTCAGCGGCGGCACGCTGGCCTGGGGCGCCGCCGACCTGACCGCCCTGCCCTCCTTCGAGCGCGCCCGCTCCGGCATCGCCTATGTGCCCCAGGGCCGCGAGATCTTCCCGCTGCTGACGGTGAAGGAGAACCTGCACACCGGCTATGCCTGCCTGCCGTCGAGCGAGCGCAGGGTGCCGGACGAGATCTTCGAGCTGTTTCCGGTACTGAAGACCATGCTGGACCGGCGTGGCGGCGACCTGTCCGGCGGTCAGCAGCAGCAGCTCGCCATCGCGCGGGCCCTGGTGACCAAGCCGAAGCTGCTGATCCTGGACGAGCCGACGGAGGGCATTCAGCCGTCGATCATCAAGGACATCGGTCGCGCCATCGAGATCCTGCGCGAGCGCGGCGACATGGCGATCCTGCTGGTGGAGCAGTATCTGGATTTCGCCAAGGCGCTGGCCGACACGGTGCTGGTGATGAGCCGCGGCCGCGTGGTCTTCCGCGGCAGACCCGACGGCCCGGAGTCCGGCGAGATCGACCGGCTGATGGGGCTGACATAGGGGTTTCCTGGTCCCCCGTTCCACCTCCCGTTTTCCCGGCCTTGCGCCGGGACCGAGGGTGACGCTCACTGGAACGGCACAGATCTATCGTCGGCTCTCCAGCACAAGAAGCCCTGGATGCCGGCGCAAGGCCGGGAAGACGGGGGAGGGTTCGCCAATTACCGTTCCCCCGTCCCCAATGAAGAACACTTCCCGGACCTGTTCCGGGACCCACGGGGCGGCGTGACCTAACTCTGGCGAAAACTCACGGAAGCCTTGGTATTCCCCAGCGTGGGCCCCGGAACAGGTCCGGGGAGTGGGGCGGAAGGGGGAAGCGCCCTACCCCTTCCCCTCGCCTAGCGACACCAGCCGCGCGAGCAGCGAGTCCCGGGTCACCATCCCCACCGTCTCATCCCCGTCACGGACCACGACCGGGTTCGGGTCGCGCAGGATGCACTCCATGACGTCCTCGATCTCGGTGTCGCGCTCCACGCTCACCTCGGAGAGCGTGCCCGTCGCTGGCACCATCACGTCCCCCGCCGTCAGCACGCCGAGTGGATTCATGTTGTGCACGAACTCCGCTACGTAATCGTTTGCTGGATCTGAATAAATCTCGCGTGGTGTTCCGCATTGGACGATCCGCCCACCGTCCATGATCGCGATCCGGTCGCCGAGCTTGAACGCCTCGTCCAGGTCGTGGCTGACGAAGACGATCGTGCGCTTCAGGCTCTTCTGCAGGTCGAGCAGCTCGTTCTGCAAATGAGTGCGGATCAGCGGGTCCAGAGCCGAGAACGGCTCGTCCATCAGTAGAATCGGCGCCTTGGTGGCGAAAGCCCGGGCGAGGCCCACGCGCTGCTGCATGCCGCCGGACAGCTCCGCCACCTTGCGGTCCGCCCAGTCGGACAACCCCACCAGCGCGAGTTGCTCGGCTACCTGCTCGGCCCGCTCCTTCGCCGCCATGCCGGCCAGCTCCAGGCCGAGGCCGACATTCTCGGCCACGCTGCGCCAGGGCAGCAGGCCGAACTGCTGGAACACCATGGCGACCCGGTTCTGCCGCAGCCGGCGCAGGGTGGCCGGATCCGCCTCGGAGATGTTCACCATCCCGTCGCCGTCATTGACCATGACGCAGCCCCGCGTCACCGGGTTCAGCGCGTTCACCGCCCGCAGCAGGGTCGACTTGCCGGAGCCGGACAGGCCCATCAGCACCAAGATCTCGCCCTCGGCCACCGACAGCGAGCAGTCGTGCACGCCCAGAATCTGCCCGGTCTCCGACTGGATCTCGCCGCGCGACAGCCCGGCATCCATCAGCGGCAGGGCGGTCTGCGGGGTCTCGCCGAAGACGATGGAGACGTTGCGGAACTCGACGGCGACTCCCGTTGCGGCGCTCATTCCTTGGTCACCCGCAGCATGCGATCGAGCATGATGGCGACCACGACGATGATGAAGCCGCTCTCGAAGCCGAGCGCGGTGTTGACCTGGTTCAGCGCCCGGACCACCGGCACGCCGAGCCCGTCGGCGCCGACCAGGGCGGCGATCACCACCATGGACAGGGACAGCATGATGGTCTGGTTCAGCCCGGCCATGATCTGCGGGAAGGCGTAGGGCAGCTCCACCTTCCACAGCTTCTGCGAGGGCGTGGCGCCGAATGCCTCCGCCGCCTCCAGAAGGTGGGTCGGGGTCGAGACCACGCCCAGATGGGTCAGCCGGATCGGGGCGGGCACGACGAAGATCACCGTGGCGATCAGGCCCGGCACCATGCCGATGCCGAAGAACACGATGGCCGGGATCAGATAAACGAACGTCGGCAGGGTCTGCATCAGGTCGAGCACCGGGCGCATTACCCGGTAGAACCGCGGGCGGTGGGCGACGGCGATGCCGATCGGCACCCCCACCCCCATGCAGACCACGCAGGCCGACAGCACCAGGGTCAGGGATTCCGTGGTCTCCTCCCAGTAGCCCTGGTTCAGGATGAACAGGAAGCCCACCACGATGAAGGCGGTGGTCTTCCAGTTACGCTGCAGCGCGTAGGTCAGCCCGGCGAAGACGGCGACGATCGCCAGCGGATGCGGCCATTGCAGCACCAGCAGGATCGCGTCGATCATCCATTCCAGCGCGTCGGACAGGGTCCAGAAGAACCAGCCGCCATTGGTCTGCAGCCAGTCGAACAGCTCACCCGCCGTCCGGCCGACCGGGATCTTGGTCTCGGTCAACCATTCCATGGCATCCCCCGCCCGTCAGTCATAACGACCGGGAGGGGCGCGAAGCCCCTCCCCATACGCGTTGTCGCTCAGAGCCCGAGGGCCGATTTGACCGCCGCCTGGGCGTCGCCGCCGTCCTTGGTGGTCACGCCGTCGAGCCAGCCCATGACCATGTTCGGGTTGGCCTTCATCCAGGCGGTCGCGGCGGCGTCCGGGTCCATACCCTCGTCCAGGATCGAGGCCATGATCTCGTTCTCCATGGCCAGCGTGAACTTCAGGTTCTTCAGCAGCGCGCCAACATTCTCGCACTCGGCGACATAGCCGGCGCGGGTGTTGGTGTAGACGGTCGCGCCGCCCAGGTCCGGGCCGAAATAGTCGTCGCCGCCGGTCAGGTAGGTCAGCTCGAAATTGGCGTTCATCGGGTGCGGCTCCCAGCCGAGGAACACCACCGGCTCGCCGCGCTGGTCGGCCCGGGCCACCTGGGCCAGCATGCCCTGCTCGGAGCTTTCCTTGACGTCGAAACCCTTCAGGCCGAAGGCGTCCTTCTCGATCATGTCGAGGATCAGGCGGTTGCCGTCATTGCCCGGCTCGATGCCGTAGATCGTCTCGTCCAGGGCGTCGGCATGCTTGGCGATGTCGGCGAAGCTCTTGATGCCCAGCTTGGCGCCGGCGGCGTTGGTCGCCAGGGTGTATTTCGCCCCTTCCAGGTTCTCGCGCACCGTGTCGACGGTGCCCTTCTCGCGATACGGCGCGATGTCGCCTTCCATGGTCGGCATCCAGTTGCCGAGGAACACGTCGATATCGCCCTGGGCCATGGAGGTGTAGGTCACCGGCACGGACAGGACCTTGATGTCGGTCTCGTAGCCCAGCGCCTCCAGCACCTCCGTGGTGGCGGCCGTGGTGGCGGTGATGTCGGTCCAGCCGACATCGGAGAATGTGACGGTATCGCAGCTCGCATAGGCGGTGCCGGCGGAAAGGCTCAACGCCAGGGCAAACGCGGCGGTTCTGGTTTTCATCGTGAAAACTCTCCCGTTTCAAATTGATGGCTTTGATCGCCCGCCGGTTGCGAGCGACCGTGCGCCTATCACAGCACAGATCCGGGAGAGGTCAACCGAAGCGGCTGAATACGGGTTCAGTCCCGCTGGTCGAGCTGCCGGTAGCGGACCAGCGCGGCCTGGGCGAGACGGCCGAGCGAACTGACGAAGGGCATCGGCTCGATCTCCATCTTCGGCAGGCCCAGCGCGTCGTCCGGCTTGCCCTGGGCCCAGTCGGCCAGTTCCTTGCCCATGGCGATGCCCAGCGCCATGCCTCGGCCGTTATAGGCGATCGGCGAAATTGCGCCGGGACCGATCGAATGTACCCGGGGCAGCCGGTTCGGGGTCATGGCGATGCGGCCGTTCCAGACATAGTCCAGCCGCCGGTCCCGGATCTGCGGAAAGGCGTTGCCGATGCGCTCGGCGATCCAGGGGCGGATACGGGAATCCATGTTCAGCGGCAGGGCCAGGGTCGCGCCGGTGACCAGCCGACCCGCCCGGTCCTTGCGGAACGGATACAGATCGCGCCGCGTGTCCGACGAGGAGATGTCGCTGGGGATCACGCTGGCGGCGATGTCGGCCGCCATCGGATGGGTCGAGACCTGGTAGTTGATGATGCGCACCAGGGTCTTGGCCAGGGCCGGGATCAGCGCGCCGGTATAGGCGTTGGTCGCCACCACCAGCCGGTCGGCGGTTACCTGCCCCTGGGGCGTGGTCACCCGCCAGGCGCTGCCCTCGCGGGTGACGGTCAGCGCCGGGGAGCCGGTGAACACCTTCGCGCCCTGCTCCATCGCCGCCTTGGCGAGGCCCTGGGCCAGGGCCAGCGGGTTCACATGGCCGCCGGACTCGATGAACAGGGCGCCGTGATAGATGTCGGTGCCGAGCTTGGCGGCGATCTCGCCCGCATCCAGCAGTTCGGCCCGGGCCTGGCGCCGGGTCCATTCGCCGTAGCGCTTTTCCAGCAGCTTCATGCGCGAGGCCCGGTGCGCCGGCTGGGCCCAGCCGTTCTGCACCGCATCGCAGTCGATCCCGTATTTCCGGATCAGATCGAAGGTCAGGGATGCGCTGTCCCGCAGGAAGGCGACCATCCGCTCGCCCGCGTCCGGGCCGAACTTCGCCACCAGCGCGTCCGGATCGCCGGCGGCGAGCGTGGGAATGATATGGCCGCTGTTGCGCCCGGAGCCGCCGAAGCCGGCCCGTGCCGCCTCCAGCACCACCGCGGAGATGCCGCGCTCGGCCATGTGCAGCGCCGCCGACAGGCCGGTGACGCCGCCGCCGACGATCACCACGTCGGCTTTCAGGGACTCCAGAAGCTCGGCGGTCTGCGGCGGCGGGGGTGCGGTCGCCGCCCACAGGGACGGCGCGTGGGCGGGCAGGCTCTGCGATGCGGCGTCGGACACTATTCCCCCGGCTGCGGCCTCGGTTGCGTGGTGGGGCCGGAGGTGCCGCCGGTTCTGTTCTCGAACACCTCGATCACCCGCCCGAGCACCCCGCGCGGCATGTAGATGATGAACAGCACCAGCATCGCCCCGTAGATCATGACGTCGAGACCGTGGACGTCATGGCCCACAGTCTGGCGCAGCCCTTCGGTCAGGAGCAATGTGATAACCGCCCCGACCGTGGGGCCGAGCTGCACGAACATGCCGCCGGCGATGGCGGCGAAGACGATCTGCAGGGAGATGGCGATGCCCGAGGTGGTCTCCGGGTTGATGTAGAGCTGGTACTGGCCGTAGATCGCCCCGCCCACCGCCGTCATGCCGGCGGAGATCATGGTGACGATCAGCTTGGTGCGGGTAACGTGCACGCCGAGCGAGGCGGCCGCGTCCTCCTCCTGGCTAACCGCCTCCATGGCGTAGCGGATCATCGACCGGTCCACCGCCCGCCAGACCAGCAGGCCAACCACCCAGACCGCGACCACGATGTAGAACCAGGTCACCTTGTCGGAGAACTGCATGGCGATGAACGAGTTCGGCGTATCGGCGGAGATCACGCTGTCCGGGGTCACGCCGAGCGACCCGCCGGTGTAGTCGCGCAGGGCCACGATGAGCAGCCGCACCACCTCCGACAGGGCCAGGGTCACCAGGGCGAAGTAATGACCGGTGATGCGGAAGCGGAAGCAGGGGAAGCCGATCATGAAGCCGACCGCCATGGAGACCACCACGGCCACCGGGATACCGATCCACGGCGTGATGCCGGCATGGTTCCACAGCATGGTGACCATATAGGCGCCGATGCCCATGAAGGCGCCATGGCCCAGCGACACCAGCCCGAACCGGCCCATCACCGACCAGCCGGTATAGATGAAGCCCCAGAGCAGCGCCGAGATGGCGATGTGCAGGACGTAGTCGCTGAAGCCCAGCGCGGGGATGGACAGGACGGCGAGGAAGCCGACCGCCTTGATGATCATGGGAATGTTCATGGCCGCCTCCTCAGCTCTTCGATCCGAGAATGCCCTGCGGGCGGATGAACATCATGACGATGAAGAAGGCGAAGGCGATCACGTAGCCCCACTCGATCTCGGCGTAGAACCCGCCGAGCGCAATGAACTCGGCGAAGATGAAGGCGGCGATGAACCCGCCGATCATGTTGCCGAGCCCGCCCATGACGCAGACCATGAAGGTGATCGGCCCGAAGGTCAGTCCGATCGCCGGATGGATGTCGTAGAGCAGCACCAGCAGGCAGGCGCCGAGCCCGGCGAGCCCGCCGCCCAGGGCCGACGTCACCAGGTAGATCTTGCCCGGGCTCACCCCCATCAGCGGCATCACGTCCCGGTCCTGGCTGATGGCGCGGATCGCGGTGCCGAGATAGGTGCGCTTCAGGAACAGCCACAGGCCGACCACCGCCACCAGACTGACGATGAAGGCCAGCAGGCGGGTGGTGGGGATGTACATGTCCCCCGCCTCGATGCTGCCGAAGGAGACGCCCAGGTTGCGGAACTCGACGGAGAAGGCGAGCGTGGCGAAGCCCTGCAGGAAGAACAGCACGCCGCCGGTCACCAGAAGCTGGTTGATCGGCTCGGTATGCAGGATCGGACGGATGATGAAGTAGTGCAGCGCCGCGCCCAGCAGGGCCACCACAAGGATCCCGGCCAGCATGGCCAGGGGCAACGGCACCCCGTAGTCGCTGTACAGGAAGTAGATCGTGTACATGCCGAGCATGATCAGCTCGGCGTAGCAGATCCACACCACGTCGATGACGCCGAAGATGATGTTGAGGCCGAGGGACAGCAGGGCCAGAACGCCGCCGAACAGCAGGCCCTGGATGACGGTCTCCCAGAAGAACGGGTCGGTGAGCGGAAAATCCACGGGGCGTCTCCTTCAGAGGCCGATATAGGCGCGGCGGACGTCGTCGTTCTCCAGGAGCTCCCGGGACGATCCGCTCATCTTGATCTGGCCGACCTCGAGCAGGTAGGCGCGGTCCACCACCTTGAGGACCTGCTGGATGTTCTGCTCGACGATCAGCACGGTGTAGCCCTCTTCGCGGATGCGCCGGACCAGGTCGAACACCTGCTGCACGATCACCGGCGCGAGACCGGCCGACGGCTCGTCCAGCAGCAGCAGCTTCGGCCCCGACATCAGGCCGCGGCCGATGGCGCACATCTGCTGCTCGCCGCCGGACATGGTGCCGGCGAGCTGGTGGCGCCGTTCCTTCATGCGCGGGAACAGCTCGTAGACATAGGCGAGCCGCTCGTCGAAATGTGATCGGGCCGACGCGATGAAGCCGCCCATCTTCAGGTTCTCCTCGACCGTCAGCCGGGGGAACAGGCGCCGGTGCTCCGGCACGTGGGCGATGCCCATCTCGATGATCTTGTGGGCGGGGACGTCGTTCAGCGACACCCCCTCCATGGCGATCTCGCCGCCGTTCAGGTCGATGACCTTGGAGATCACCCGCAGCAGCGAGGTCTTGCCGGCCCCGTTCGGGCCGATCACCGCCACCGCCTCGCCGGCGCGGACCTCCAGGCTGACGTCGAACAGCGCCTGGAAGGTGCCGTAACCGGCGGAAACGTTCTTCAATTCAAGCATGCCGTCCCCCGTCACGCGCCGACTGTTTCAGCGGACGCCTGGCCGCCTACCTGGGTCTGCACGGCCTCCGCGTCGGTGCCGAGATAGACCTCGACCACCTTTGGATCGTGGGCCACTTCGTGCGGCAGACCGGCGGCGATGATCTCGCCGTGATCCAGCACGATGCAGCGGTCGACCACGCGCATCAGCACGCCCATGATGTGCTCGACCCAGATGATGGTGATGCCCCGCTGCTCGCGGATATGGCTCAGCATGTCGGCCGCCTGGTCCATCTCCTTCTCGTCGAGGCCACCCAGGCTCTCGTCGGCGAGGAGAAGGCGCGGTTGGGTGGCCAGCGCCCGGGCCAACTCGAGCTTCTTCAAGCCCGCTGCCCCCAGCCCGTCGACCCGGGCGCGGCCGTCCACCGGGAGCTGGGTGAGATCAAGCGCGTCCTCGGCCCGGCGCCACGCCTCCTCGCGGGAGATCGAGCCGTCGGCGCCGAAATACGCGGCGAGCGCCACGTTCTCCAGGATGGTCAGTTTTCGGAACGGGCGCGGGATCTGATAGGTCCGCGCCACGCCCTTGTGGCACACCCTGGTGGGGACGAGACCGGTGATGTCCCGTCCTTCCAGGGTGATGGTACCGGCGGTCGGCGGCAGCGCCCCGGCGATCAGGTTGAAGGTGGTGCTCTTGCCCGAGCCGTTCGGTCCGATCAGGCCGAGGATCTCGCCCTCGTCAAGATCGAACGCGACCTCGTTGACGGCGGTGAAGCCGCCGAACTTCTTGGTCAGGCCGCGGACCTGCAACATCTCTCCCATCGCCGAAACCCCTTGTGCCGACGTGACCGATCTCTGAACGCCTAAACCGGCGTCAGCGCGCGTAGGTGTGGCCGTCCGGCAGCGGAAGCACCGGGTCCATGGTCTGGATCGCGGTCGGCCAGACGATCTTGGTCGCGCCGTCCACGTACTGCATGACGACCGGCGACGAGCGCTCGTTCTGTCCGGCCATCTTGTGGCCCGGCGGGTTGAACTTCACGCCATAACCCTGAACCGTGCCGCCCACCGGAATGTCGGTGTCCAGCGCGGCCTTGCGCAGGGATTCCGGATCATAGCCGCCATATTCCTTGATGGCGCGCGGCAGCACGTCGCTGAAGAAGATCCAGGCCTGGTTGAAGCCCATGGAAGTGTGCGGCGGCACTTCGTTGGCCCCGGTCTTCTCCTTGTAGCGCTTCACCATCTCGGCCGTCAGATCGCCGAGGCCGGGCGCCAGGGTCGACGGGTCGAGAAGCTGCGCCGCCACCGGGTCGGTGTTGTAGATGTAGTTGGCGTCCTCGCCGAAGGCCTCGGTCAGCTTGTCGATCTGGCCGTAGCCGGCACCGTGGCCGATCAGCGCCTTCCACTTCAGGCCCTGCTCCTTGGCCTGGCGCAGGAACAGCGTGATGTCCGGGTTGTAGCCGGTGTGCAGGATCACATCGGCCCGGGCCCGGCGCAGCTTGGTGATCAGGCTGGACAGGTCGGGGGCGGTGGCGGAGTAGCCCTCCTTCAGGGTCACGTCCATGCCGTAGCCCTTGCAGGTCTCCTCGTTGCCCGAGGCGACGCCGGAACCGTACGGGCCGTCCTCATAGATGATCGCGACCTTCAGGTCCGACGGCTTCATGCCGAGCTTCTTCTCCGCATACTCCTGGAGGAAGGTGCAGGACGCCCAGCCGAACTGGTCCGAGTGGACCTGGCCGCGGAACACGTATTTCAGGTTCTTGTCCTTGAACACCGCCGACGACACGCAGACGTTCGCCCACATGAACTTCTGCTGCGCGTCGACCTTCTGGGCCATCGGCACGCAATGGGCGGAGGAGAACACGCCCATGATCAGGTCGACATTCTCCTGATCGAGCAGGCGGGTGGCCTCGTTGATCGCCACCTCGGCCTTGGACTGGGCGTCGGCGACGATGGTCTCGATCTTGTGGCCCTCGACGCCGCCCTGCTCATTGATGAGCTCCACGGCGATCTCGTTGCCGACGGCTGCCGCCGTCGAGCCACCGGCCGCGAACGGCCCGGTGAAGTCGTAGATCACGCCGATCCGGATCGGATCTGCGGCCTGTGCCGTCGCCGGCATCAGGGACAGAAGCGGTAGGGCGAGTGCGGCCGCGCCAAGCGCGGACACAGCCGCCCGACGGGCGACCTTGGTTGATTTCATGACGTTTCCTCCGGCTCTTTTGAGCATGTACGTCCGGTGATCCCGGATCGCTGATTGGACGCCAAGTGTCGAAACGGGGGCTCTTGAGAGTCAAGATGGTAAACGGGCGTCAATCCTGCGCATTGCGCGCGCAGCCGTTCGCCGAATGCACGCGTGCTCTGTTTTCCGCCATTTCCAAGCGGGCAATTCCAAGCGGCCGCCGCATGGTCTAGGAAGGAGCCTCGACCAACAGGGAGGAAACCATGACCGACATTCCGGCGACGATGACGGCGATCGAGATCGAAGGCGCGGGCGGCCCGCCCGAGGTGCTGAAACCGACCACCCGCGACGTGCCCGCGCCCAAGGCCGGCGAGGTTCTGGTGAAGGTCGCCTATGCCGGGGTGAACCGGCCGGACTGCATCCAGCGCTCGGGCGGCTATCCGCCGCCGCCGGGCGCCTCCGACATTCCGGGCCTGGAGATCGCCGGCGAGGTGGTGTCGATCGCCCCGGACGTGACCCGCTGGAAGGTCGGCGATCAGGTCTGCGCCCTGGTGCCGGGCGGCGGCTATGCCGAGTACTGCACGGCGGCGTCGGACACCTGCTCGCCGATCCCCGAGGGCTACTCCCTGGAGGAGGCCGCGGCGATTCCGGAGAACTACTACACGGTCTGGACCAACGTGTTCGAGCGCGGCCGCCTGCAGAAGGGCGAGACCATTCTCATTCACGGCGGCTCGTCGGGAATCGGCACGACGGCGATCCAGCTCGCCCATCATTTCGGCGCGACGGTCTACGCCACCGCCGGGTCGGCCGAGAAGTGCAAGGTCTGCACCGATCTCGGCGCCGACCGAGCGATCAACTACCGCGAGGAGGATTTCCAGGCGGTCCTGAAGGAGGCCGGCGGCGCCGATGTCATTCTCGACATGGTCGGCGGGCCGTATATCCAGAAGAACGTGGACAGCCTGAAGCTGGAGGGCCGGCTGGTGCAGATCGCCTTCCTGCAGCCGCCGCAGGTCGACGGCTTCAACTTCCTGAAGGTGATGACCAACCGCCTGACCATCACCGGCTCGACCCTGCGGCCGCGCACGGTGGCCCAGAAGGCGGCGATCGCCCGTCAGCTCGAGGAGAAGGTCTGGCCGCTGTTGGCCGCCCGCACGGTGAAGCCGATCATGTACAAGACCTTCCCGCTCAAGCAGGCGGCCGAGGCGCATGCGCTGATGGAGTCGAGCAAGCATATCGGTAAGATCATGCTGAAGGCGTAAGGGGGAGAGGGCCATGGCCGAAGAGGTAACGCTGGAGCAGCTCAGGGCGGCGGTGAACATGCGCGCCTCCGCCTATGGCCACGTCTTCGACGTGCTCAAGGAGAAGTTCGGCGCCGAGGAGGCGGTCGACCTCCTGGGCGAGGCGACCCGCCGGCTGGGCACGGATATGGGCGCGCATTTCACGGCGTACGGGCCGGCCGATACGGTCGGCCTGTGCGACGCCTTCCTGGGCGGCATTCCCGGCCGAGACGCGATGTTCGCGCCCGAGGTGATCGAACGCAGCGACGAGCGGATCGAGATCCAGTTCCACCGGTGTCCGCTGAAGGATTTCTGGGTCGCCGACGGACGGTCGCAAGAGGATGTGGAACGGCTCTGCCGGGCGGCGGGCCGGATCGATGGCGGCCTGTTCGAAACCGCCGGCTTCGTCTTCAAGGGCCGCACCTGGCAACCGGGTCAGGACGGTTGCTGCCGCCTGATCGTGGAACCGGGGACGGAGAGCTGAGGGAGAAACCCTCCCTCTCTTTCCTTCTAGTCACTCCCCGGATTTATTCCGGGGCCTACGGTTGGGAGCGACAGTACGTCTCCGCCTGTACTGAGGCGTTGGAGCAAACCGAAGGGTGGGCCCCGGAATAATCCCGGATTAAATCCGGGACGGGAGTGTGCGGGTGAGAGAGTGTGCCCTACCGCTGCGGCACCAGGTCGAACAGCGTGTCCGCCCCCAGCGGATACCGCGCGCTGGAGAAGCGCAGCGCCTCGTCCATCGTCTCCACCTCCTCCAGCAGAAAGCCCTGGCGGCCGGAGCCCAGGATGATCGGCGCCACCATCACATGCAGCCGGTCGAGGCACCCCGCCCGCACGAAATGCGACAGGGTCGCCGCCCCGCCCTCCACCAGCACCACGTCGTGGCCGATGGCGGACAGACTGTCGAGCACGCCGCAGGGGTCGACGAGGCCGTTCTCGTCGGGCTCGCAGGGCAGGTCGACGCCGGTGACCATGGTCGGCGCCGCCTCGTCGGTGAACAGCTTGCGGTCCTGCGGCACGCTGCCGTTGCCGGACAGCACAACCCGGGTCGGGTTCTCGCCGGCGCAGCGCCGTACGGTCAGCGACGGATCGTCCGTCCGCAGGGTCCCCGCCCCCACGATCACCACGTCGACCAGGGCGCGCAGCCGGTGCAGATGGTCCAACGCCTCCGGCCCGTTCACGTAGTGGGAATGGCCGCGCGCGGTGGCGATGCGGCCGTCCAGGGTCTGGCCGCTCTGACCGATCGCGACCCGCCCGCGCGCCGCCGCCTCCACCAGGTCGAGCAGCGCCGGACAGCCCGGAATGTCGGAGCCCTCCTCGCGCATCCGGCCGATCTCGGCGATCAGCGGCCGCGCGTCGCCGTCCAGCCGGCGCACCTCGCGGGCATGCAACATGGTCTCGCGGACCGTCTCCCAGGTAATGCTCACGCCAGTCCCCCGAACCCTGACAGATCCTCGATCACCGCGGCGAGCCGGGTGGCCATCGCGTCGATGATGCGATGCCCCAGCTCCGCCGTCGCGGCCGCCGCGTTGCCGGTCACCCCGGCCGGGTTCAGGTCCTGGGCCATCCAGCCGAGGCCCGTCGCCCCCTCCCCCTCCAGCGCGGCGAAGTCCTTCTCCCATGCCTGGGCGCGCGAGGCAAAGTCGGCCATCGCCGCCTGTCGCACCAGCTCGGGGGCGGCGGCCAGCATCATCGAGGTCTCCAGCATGCCGCCATGCAGACCGTAGCGTTCCTCCTCCGCGCCGAGATCGACCGCGTCGCCCAGCAGCCGGAAGGTGGTCGCGCGCGCCACCGTCAGCCCGTGGTCGACCCGCAGCCTCGTGGCGACCACGTCGACCAGCCCGGTCTGGCCGCCATGGCCGTTCAGGATCACCAGCTTGCGCAGTCCCGCCCGCGCGGCCGAGGCGCCGATGGCGGTCCAGGCGGCGATCACCGTCTCCGCCTCCAGGGACAGGGTACCGGGAAACGCCAGATGCTCCGGGCTGAGGCCGACGCGCTGGGTCGGCAGGCGCAGCACGGTCGCGGCCGTCGCTCCCTTGGCGCGGGCGGCGGCGACCACCGCGTCGGTCAGGATCGCGTCGGTGCCGAGCGGCAGGTGCGGGCCGTGCTGCTCCACCGCCGCCACCGGCAGCAGCGCGACCGCGCGGTCCGGCACGCCGTCGGCGAGGTCGGCGGTGGTCAGGTGTTCCCAGTCGATCCAGCGGGGAGTGTGAAGGTCCATGTGTCGAACCAACGCCAGCGCGGCGCCCGCGTCAACTCTCCGGCTTCAGCGGCACCGGCACGCGGTTGGCCAGGGCCGGGGCGACCGGACCGCCGGCCGGCAGGATCTCGATGATGTCCTGATCCGCCGGCGCCAGGGCGGCGGCGATCTCCGGCGGGGTGTCGAACTCCTCCGGCACGGCGCAGAGCCGCCAGCGCTGCAGCATGCGCCCGAGCGCCGGCGCCGCCGAGCCGACCGCGAACGGGACGGCCAGCAGCCAGGCCAGCACGATGGGGGCGGCCCAGGGCAGCATCGACGGCGCGTAGAGCGCCATCCCCGCCGCCATGGCGAGACCGATCAGGGTCTGCGGCCACAGGGTGGACAGCGCTTGACCCCAACGCACCTCGCGCGGGTCGCGCATCTGGGCGTTCCAGGTGATGCGCCGGCCGATCATCAGTCCGCCGATGAAGATCGTCTGGGCCACCGCCACCGCCGGCGCAACCAGCATGCCGAAGATCAGCTCGAGCGCCGCCCCCGCCAGAATGCGCGGCCCGCCGCCGTAGCGCTTGCGTTTGGCGGCCGACAGCAGGATATCGATCACGCCCATGATCTTCGGCGCGAAGGTGATGGTCATCATGGTGGCGAACAGGGCGACGCCTTCGTTCCACTGCACCGCCGACCACAACGCCTCGGAGAAGGCCAGGGAGCTGGCCGGATCGAGACCGCCGGCGAACAGCCGGGTCATGCCGAGCGCGATGAAGCCGAGCCACATCGGCGCCGACAGGTACATCAGGATCGCCAGCGCCAGCTGTACCCGGCCCAGCGGCCGCCAGACCGGCCAGCCGATCAGCTTGAAATACTGCAGGTTGCCCTGGCACCAGCGCAGGTCGCGCTTGATGAAATCGAGCACGCTCGGCGGATTCTCCTCGTAGGAGCCGCCCTCCACCGGCAGCACCCGCACCTCGTAGCCGGCCGCCCGCATCAGCGCCGCCTCGACCTGGTCGTGACTGAGGATCTCGCCGCCCAGTGGCGGGGTGCCCCTGAGGCGCGGCAGATGGCAATGGGTCCGGAACGGCGCCAGACGGAGGATCGCGTTGTGGCCCCAGTAGGGCCCGCTGTCGCCCTGCCACCACGCGCTGCCGGTGGTGTAGGCGCGCATGCCGTGACGCATGCCGAACTGGAAGATCCGGGCGAAGGCGCTGGAGGACGGCAGGCCGACGGCGAGGGTCTGCAGGATGCCGAGCGACGGGTTGCGCTGCATCAGCCGGACAAGCCGCAGGATCGCCTCGCCGCTCATCAGGCTGTCGGCGTCGAGCACGATCATGTGCTCGAACCGGTCGCCCCAGGTGGCGCAGAACTCCTCGATGTTGCCGACCTTCTGACGGGTGTTGTCGGCGCGGCGGCGGTAGTGGATGCGCGCGGGCCGTGCCGAGACCGCCCGCCAGGCGGCAAAGCGGCGCTGCTCCTCGGCGGCGATCTCCGCATCGGTGGTGTCGGACAGCAGGAAGATCTCGAAGGCGTGGTCCTGACCGGTGCGGGCGAGCGAGGTCTCCACGACCCGCAGATGGCGGAACACCCGGCTCGGATCCTCGTTGAACACCGGCATGACGATGGCGGTCGGCGCGGTGACGGCGGAGGTCTCGTCCTCCAGCCCGTCCAGCGGCAGGACCGCGGCCAGCCAGTCGCGGCGCAGATGCAGCAGGGCGACACCGATCACCGCGTTCCACAACCCGATGATCACCCAGGGCAGCGTGCCGGCGTAGAGCGCCAGCATGGCGATATCCAGGCCGTCGATCCCGTCGGCGCCGAGCAGCCGCGTCATCCAGGCGAACAGCGCCAGGCAGGTCGCGCCGACCAGTCCGAGGAAAGCCCAGCGCCGTCGTCGCATCACACGCATACGTCTGCTGCCGGAAGCGTCCGGGTCATTCGCCGTCATGCCGTCCATCCAAGCCGTAAAGGTCTCCAGGGTCCCGGTCGTCGCCGGGTTTGGCCGCACAATATGTGTGCCGCCGCCCCAGCTTCCATAGGCTTGAAGGCCCAGTGACCTAATCGTGAGGTGTGCGGGCCGCGCGGAGCGTTCACGAACCCGTGGGCCAGGCATTACGGGAGTTTGATTGGCCTTGAACCGGGCGAAGGCCTATCTGTTTCCTCGATACCGTCTTGAGGACCCGCCTTGAGGATCCGCCGATGAGCCTTCCCGGCCGCGCGCCGCGCGACCCCCGCCTGGATTTCTTCCGTGGCATCGCGATGCTGATCATCTTCATCGCGCATGTGCCGGAGAACCTGTGGGCGAACTACATCCCCGCGCGGTTCGGCTGGTCGGACGCGACGGAGATGTTCGTGTTCTGCTCCGGCTTCGCGGCGGCCCTGGCCTTCGGCTCGACCTTCCACAAGGCGAACTTCGCCTACGGCACGATGCGCATCGGCTATCGGGTGTGGCAGATCTACGTCGCCCACATCACCATGTTCATCTTCATCGCCACCCTGGTCCTGGCCATGACCGGGCTGCTGGACGGCGAGCACGACTATGTCAGCCAGCTCAACCTCAACTGGTTCTTCGATCACCCGGCGGAGGCTCTGGTCGGGCTGTTCACCCTGACCTACGTGCCGAACTACTTCGACATCCTGCCGATGTATATCGGCGCGCTGGTCCTGGTGCCGGCGGTGATGGCGCTGTCACGGATCCATCCCTGGGCGGCCCTTGGCTTCGTGGCGGCGGTCTATGCCGGCGTGCACCTGTTCGGCTGGATGCTGCCCGCCCATCCGGACCACCAGGACATCCCTTGGTTCTTCAACCCGCTGGCCTGGCAGCTTCTGTTCTTCACCGGCTTCGCCTTCGCGCTCGGCTGGATCCCGGCGCCGCGGATCTCAAAGCCCTGGGTGATCGCGGCGGCCGCCTTCGTGCTGCTGTCCGCGCCGGCGGCGAACTGGGACATCGCCAAGGATGTCGAGGCTCTGCGCTGGGTGCGCGAGGTGGTCTGGGACCTGCAGGAGAAGACCGACTTCGGCCTGCTGCGCTACCTGCACTTCCTCGCGCTGGCCTATCTCGCCATCGCCCTCGTGAACCCGCGGGTCGAACTGCTGCGGGGCGACTGGGCGAAGCCGATCGTCACGGTCGGCCAGAACTCCCTGGCGGTGTTCCTGCTGAGCATGGGGCTGTCGCGGGTCGCCGGCATGGTGCTGGACCAGATCGGCCGCTCGACGCCGGCCGTCGCCCTGGTCAATATCGCGGGTCTCGCGATCATCATCGGATTTGCCTATTGGTGCACCATGCTGAAGAAACAGCCCTGGCGGAAGCTGGCGGCCCAGCACGACGCGGAGACGGCCGAACAGAAACCCGCGCAGCGGCGTGCCCATACCGCCGACGCACCACGCAGCGCCTATACCGCGCCGGCGGAGTGATCGCCCGTCTCACTCTCCTGCTGATGCTTCTGATCGCCGTTCCGGCCCTGGCCGGAACGGTGGAGGAGCGGTCGATCCCCAGCCCAAGCCTCGGCACGTCGATCGATATCCGGGTCTATGTCCCGAACGACACCGCCACCCCCCTGCCGGTGGTCTACCTGCTACATGGCTATGGCGGCGGGGCCCATGACTGGATTGGCGGCGGCGCGGCGCAGACGACGGCCGACGCGGTGTTCGCCGAGCCCGGCGCGGTGCCGATGCTGCTGGTGATGCCGGGGGTGGGAAATTCCTGGTACGTGGATTCGCAGAAGTACGGGGCCTGGGAGCGCGCCCTGCTCGACGACCTGATCCCGGCCATCGACCGGCTCTATCCGACACGGCCGGAGCGCGCGCAGCGCTTCGTCGCCGGTCTGTCCATGGGCGGGTACGGGGCGCTGCGGCTGGCGGCGCATCATCCGGCGACCTTCCGGGCGGCGGCGGCCTTCAGCCCGGCGGTGTTCGAGGACGTGACCTCGGCGGCGGACTTTCCCGACTTCCAGCTCCGGTTCTTCGCCGGCGCCTTCGGCGAGCCGTTCGACCCGGCCCTGTTCAACCGGGCCAATGCCTTCGCGCCGCTGCGGGAGATCCCGAAGGATCTGCCGGTCGATTTCTACGTCATGACCGGCGACCATGACGGCCTCGGCCTGTGGGACGGCGCGCTGCGGTTTTTCCGGGCGGCGCGCGGTGCCGGTCACGCGGTGGAGTTGCGGGTGCGCGACGGCGACCATGAATGGCGCCTGTGGCGCGAGGAACTGGCACCCGCGCTGCGCTGGTTCGGCACCCTCAGCGGACCTCTCAATGAGCGCTGATCAGCTCCAGTTCCTCGGCATCCTCCAGCGACCAGTCGTCGCCGATCGCCTCGAGCATCTCGTCCGTGTCGGCCGACAGGATGGCCGCCTCGGACAGATCGGCGGGAGCCAGGCCGTAATCGTCGGAAAACTTGGGGAAGTGTCGCATCGCTCTATCCTCCGTTGAGAGGGCCGCTCGGCCCTCTAGTTTCATTAAGCAAGGGGTGTGCCAGTTCTGATGCGGCCGGTCAGTTCACGACCTTCCACTGGCCGTTCGCCCGGCGGCAGACCGTGCCGGCCATGGTCGTGGTCTCTCCGTTGGCGTAGCTCTGGCCGGTATAGTCGCGGCAGTACTCATTGCCGCCGATGGCGGAGCTGTCATAGGCGGTGAAGGTAAAGTGCCGGCCGTATTCCGGGCTGATCCAAGTAACCGTCTGGCCGTTGCGCGTGTTCTCGAGCGCGTACTGGGCACAGGCCGCGTCGGCCGGAGCCACGCGATCCAAATACGGCTCATTGGCAAGCACGCCGATCAGCACGCCGCCGGCGGTGGCCGACAGGTTCTGCGCACCACGACCGACCGGCTTGTTGGCCATGTCGCCATGGGCGTTGCCCAGGATCTGGCCGGCCAGGGGCGGATTGCTGGCGAGGAGAGGACGGTTGCAGGTCATGCTCGCCGTGTCGGCCGTCGGCACCAGAACGTTCGGGGTCGGCACCGGCACGAAGGCGACATTCGCCGGCTTCCCGCCCCAGACATAGGTCGGAGAGGAGATCTGCGGATCGGCAGCGGCGGTCTGGGCCATCGCCAGGGACAGGACGGTCGCAAAGGAAGCGCCGGTGATCGTCGACTTGGTGTTCTGTGTCATAGCCGTCTCCCTCATCGTGCTCGGGTGTCTCACTGTGTCGAGGCGATCGGGGCCCCGGGATGGGATCGTCGCCGCTACAGCCCTGATATGAGGGGACGGCTGTGATATGGCTGTGACCGGGCAGAGGTAAATGCGGGCTCCGCTGGGGCGAAAGGGGGGCGGAATGCGCTCGACCACCATGATTCAGATCGTCGGGTGTCACGCCGAGGGCGAGGTCGGCGACGTGATCACCGGCGGCGTCGCCCCGCCGCCCGGCGACACCCTGTGGGCGCAGTCGCGCTTCATCGCCACAGACGAGACCCTGCGCAACCTGGTGCTGAACGAGCCGCGCGGCGGCGTGTTCCGCCATGTGAACCTTCTGGTGCCGCCGAAGGACCCGCGCGCCGCCATGGGCTTCATCATCATGGAGCCGGCCGACACCCCGCCGATGTCCGGCTCCAACAGCCTGTGCGTCGCCACCGTGCTGCTGGAGACCGGAATCGTGCCGATGACCGAGCCGGAGACGGTGATCACTCTGGAGGCGCCGGGCGGGCTGGTACAGGCGACCGCGACGTGCCGCGACGGCAAGGTGGAGCGGGTGCGGATGCGTAACCTGCCCTCCTTCGCCGATAGGCTCGATGCCGTGCTGGAGGTGGCGGGGGTCGGCACGCTGACCGTCGATACCGCCTTCGGCGGCGACAGTTTCGTCATCGTCTCCGCCGAGACCTTGGGGTTCGCCCTGACCCCGGACGAGGCGCGTGACATCGCCGTTCTGGGAACGAAGATCACCGCGGCGGCGACCGAGCAGCTCGGCTTCGCCCATCCGGACCTGCCGGACTGGCGGCACATCTCGTTCTGTCAGGTGGCCGCCGCCGTCCGGCCCGACGGCGACGGGTTGCTCGGCCGCAACGCGGTGGCGATCCGGCCGGGCAAGATCGACCGCTCGCCCTGCGGCACCGGCTGCTCGGCCCGCATGGCGGTGCTGCACGCCAAGGGACAGCTCGCCGTCGGCCAGCGGTTCACCGGCACCTCGCTGATCGACAGCCGGTTCGACTGCCGCATCGAGTCCGTCGAGGACCGCGGCGGACGGGCCTGGATCACCCCGAGCCTGGAAGGTCGCGCCTGGCTCACCGACACCCGCCAGATTCTGCTCGATCCGAGCGATCCGTGGCCGGCGGGATACCGCCTCAGCGACACCTGGCCGGGGCCCCAAGGTTGATCCCCCGGGCTTCATCGCTACTTCCTAGACGGCATATCCAGTCCCGCCGCGCGGTGGTCTGGCTGGTGCCCGACCCGCACTCCTAGGCTATACTCACGGTAAGCATGCAAAACTCGAGTGACGTTCCGTCCCTGATCGACGCGGTCATGGCCCAAGGCGAGACCTGTTCAACCATCGCCCGCGCCGATCGGGCGGCGCTGATGGTCGACGGCCAGGAGTATTTCGCCGCCCTGCGCAGCGCCATGCTGCAGGCGAGGCGGACCATCGTGATGGTCGGCTGGGATCTCGACAGCCAGATGGATCTGGCGCCGCATCTGCATGACGGCTCGGGCATCGACGGCGACGGAGTGCCGACCCGGTTGAAGCCGCTGCTCGAATTCCTGATCGAGCGTAGCCCCGAGCTCGAGGTCTGGCTGCTGCTCTGGGACTTCACGCCGCTGTTCGTGCGCGACCGCGAGCCGCTGCCGACAGTCAACCTGATGCTGACCACCTCGGCGCGCATCCATGTGCACCTGGACGACGCCCTGCCCTTCGGCGCCTGCCACCACCAGAAGCTGGTGGTGATCGACGATGCCCTCGGCTTCTGTGGTGGGCTGGACGTGACCCGTGAGCGCTGGGACACCAGCGACCATATCCCGGACGACCCTCGACGGGTGTCGCCGAAGGGCGGTCTGTACACCCCGTTCCACGACACCCATATGGCCGTCACCGGCCCGGCGGCCCGCGCGCTGGGCGATCTGACCGCGCGCCGCTGGCGGGCGGTGGATCCGGACGGCATCCCGCGCCTGGAGGCCCCGGAGCCGATCTGGCCGGAGGGGCTGGAACCCCACTTCACCGATATCGACGTGGCGCTGTCCCTGACCGAGCCGTCCCTGAACAACGGCCCGGCCCTGCGCCAGATCGAAACGCTCTACAGCCGCGCGATCCTGCAGGCCGAGCACCTGGTCTTCATCGAGAACCAGTTCCTGACCGCCCCCGTGGTCGCCGAGGCGCTGACCCGCCGCCTGCAGGAGCGCCCGGAGCTGGAGGCCGTCATCATCGCGCCGGCCGTGCAGAACACCTGGCTGGAGACCAAGTCCATGGGCGGCGGCAGGCGCCTGTTCCGCGCCCAGCTCGAGGAGGCCGGCGTGCTCGACCGCGTCACCCTGGTCGCCCCGGTCACCCGGTCGGCCGAGGGCGCCACCGCCTCGGTCATGGTGCATTCGAAACTGATGATCGTCGACGACCGGTTCCTCACCGTCGGCTCGGCCAACCTGAACCGCCGGTCCATGCGCTTCGACACCGAGGCAAACCTGCATCTGGTCGGCGATACCGAGGAGCGCCGCGCGGTCATCGCCGGGCTGCGCCACCGGTTGCTGGGCGAGCATCTCGGCATCGAGCCGGAAACCCTGGCCGGGAAAGCCGCCGGCTACGCAAGCCTCGGCGCCCTGCTGCGCGAGCAGGCGGATCGCTACCGCGCGGGCAGCGGCAAGGACCGCTGCCTGCTGCCGATCAAGGAGCCGACGGCGTTCGAACTGGACCCGGCGACCTCGGTGCTGCTGGACCTCGCCGATCCGGACCGCCAGCTCAAGTCGGACGTGCTCGGCTTCCTCAATGTGGACGCGGCGCCGGCTTTCCGGCCGCGGCTGCAGAAGCTGGTGCTCGGCGGCACGATCCTCTGCCTGATCGTCCTGGCCGCCGTCTGGACCATGACGCCGCTGGCCGATTTCGCCAATGTCGATCGCCTCGGTCCGCTGTTCGAGCAGCTCACCGGCAGCATCTGGACGCCGCTGCTGGTGGCCGCGGTCTACGCCGTCGCCAGCCTCACCATGTTCCCGATCACCGTACTGCTCGTGCTGACCGCGATCACCTTCGAGCCGGTGGTTGCCATGCTCTACGCCGTGTTCGGTACCACGCTGGGCGCGATCCTGACCTACGGGCTCGGCCGCTGGGGCGGGCGCCGCCTGGTCCACCGGCTGATGGGGCACCGGCTCAAGGCGCTGTCCGGCCGGGTCGGCCGCCAGGGCATCGTCGCCGTGCTGGCCCTGCGCATGACCCCGATCGCGCCGTTCACCCTGATCAACGTGCTGGCCGGCGCCACCCATATCAGGCCCTGGGATTTCGTCATCGGCACCGCGCTCGGCCTGTTGCCCAGCGTGGTCGCGCTGACCGCCGTGGGCGAGAGCCTGTGGCAGCTCATCGCCGAGCCGACCCTGGCGAAGGTCGGCATCCTGGTCGGCGTCGTGCTCGGCTGGCTTGCCCTCAGCATCGCCCTGCAGCGCCTGGTCAACAGTTTCGACACCGACGAGCCAGACGACGATTAGCCGCCATGCCCATCACCGTCGCGACCTACAACATCCACGACGCGGTCGGCACGGACGGGGTCCGGAATGTCGAGCGGATCGCCCGCGCCATCGATGAGACCGGCGCCGGGATCGTCGCCCTGCAGGAGGTCTCCGGCCCGGGCGATGCCGGAACGAACCGTGCCGACGATTTCGTCGCCCTGGCCCGCGCCTTCGGCGGCCATGCCGTGGAAGGGCCGGCGCTGCAGGACGGCGACCGGCGCTACGGCAATCTCCTGCTGTCGCGCTGGCCGGTTTCCGACTGGCTTGTGGCCGACCTCGCCCATCCCCAGCGCGAGCCGCGCAATGCGATCATGGCGACGGTCGCCACGCCGGACGGTCCGCTGCGGGTGGTGGCCAGCCATTTCGGCCTGTTCCACCGCGAGCGCCGGGCCCAGGCCGAGCTGATCGGCGAACTGACCGCCCAGGAGGGAGAGATGCCGACGGTCATCCTCGGCGATTTCAATGACTGGTTGCCGTTCTCGCCGGTGGTGCGGCTGCTGAGCCGGTCGCTCGGTCGGCATATCGGCGCGGTCCGGCGGATCCCGACCTTCCCCAGCAGCCTGCCGCTGCTGGCGCTCGACCGCATTCTGGTGAACGACCGGATGCGGCTGCGCAGCGTGCGGGTCCCCGCCACCCCGCTGGCCCGCACCGCCTCCGATCACCGGCCGCTGGTGGCGGAGGTGGAGATCGCCCCAGGCACCTGACGCGCACACCTCGACAAGCAGCGCGCGAGACCACAAGATCCAGGGGTTGTCCGAGCGCCCCTCTCTCCAACCTAACCGGAGCCCTTCCCATGCGCCTGCTCGTTGCCATGATGAAGCACGAGACCAACACATTCTCCCCCGTGGTCACCGATCTGGACCGGTTCATGGCCTGGGGCGGGTATTTAGGCGAGGAAGCGTACAAGGCCTATAAGGGCACCGGGATGCCGTTCGGCGCCTATCTCGATATCGCCGAGGCCGCCGGCCACGAGGTCGTCACCCCGGTCGCCGCCGAGGCCATGCCGTCCGGCCCGGTCAAGGCCGAGGCCTACGAGTTCCTCACCGGCAAGATCCTCGACGCGGTGCGCGAGGGTGTGGACGCCTGCCTGCTCGACCTGCACGGCGCCATGGTGGCGGAGACCACCGACGACGGCGAAGGCACGCTGCTGGAGAACATCCGCAAGATCGCCCCGGGCATTCCGATCGCGGTGACCTACGACCTGCACACCAACCTGACCCAGAAGATGGTCGACAACTGCACCTGCCTGATCGGCTACAAGACCTATCCGCATATCGACATGGTCGAGGTCGGCAGCCAGATCGCCCATGTGCTGATGCGCACCATCGCCGGCGAGGTGACGCCGGTCATGGCGTGGGGCCAGCCCGCCCTGCTCGCCCAGACCCTGCGCATGGGTCACGACGACGAGCCGATGAAGACCCTGCTGGCGCTGGCCCGCGAGGCCGAAGAGGACCCCAAGGTGCTGGCAGCCACCGTGTTCGGCGGCTTCCCGCTGGCGGATTTCCAGGACGCCGGATCTTCCATCGTCGTCGTCACCGACAACGACCAGGCGCTCGCCGACAAATGGCGCGACCGGCTGGTGAAGGAGATGTGGCAGCGCCGCGAGGAGTTCGTCTACCAGCACGAGCCGCTGGTGGACGCCGTCGCCCGGGCCAAGGAATTCGATACCCTGAAGACCGAGGGCGGGCCGACCCTGCTGCTCGACCATGCCGACAACACCGGCTCCGGCGGCACCCAGGACGTCATGACCGTGATCGAGGAGGTGCTGAACCAGGGGCTGGAGGATGTGGCCGTGGCCGCGGTCTACGATCCCGACGCGGTGAAGCAGATGCAGAAGGCCGGCATCGGCGCCAAGGTCACCCTCAAGCTCGGCGGCAAGACCGACATGCCGTCGATCGACCTGAAGGGCCGGCCGCTGGAGGTCACCGGGACCGTGAAGACCCTGACCGACGGCCGCTGGACCGTGCGCGGGCCGATGTATACCGGCGTGCAGGTCTCCATGGGCCACAGCGCGGTGCTCGACACCGGCAAGGTGGAGATCGTCGTGACCTCCAACCACCACGAGCCCTGGGACGTGGGCGTGTTCACCTCGGTCGGCATCCAGCCGCAGCACAAGCGCTACCTGCTGCTGAAGTCGCGCATCCACTACCGTGCGGGCTTCGGCGACCTGGGCAAGGCGACGATCACGCTCGACGGCGACGGGGTGACGACGTCGGACAACTCGATCCTGGACTTCAAGAAGGTCCGCCGGCCGATCTACCCGCTGGACCGGGTGAACGAGCCCTGAGACGACGGGCGTAAGTCCCCGAAACGGGATGGATCCCGCCTCAGCCCCCTACTCTCCGAGCAGCGTCCCCTTCACCGTGCGCGAGTGCCCCCGGAACTCCGCGACCACGCGGCCGGTCTGGTCGCGCACCGTGACGTCGTAGATCCCGCCCCGGCCGACCAGGGCGCGCTCCACGGCATGGGCGCTCAGCCGGTCGCCGGCGACCGGCGAGGCCAGATAGGTGATGCTGCACTGCTGCGCCACCGTGCGCTGGTTGCGCGCGTTGCAGGCATAGGCAAAGGCGGAATCCGCCAGGGTGAAGATATATCCGCCATGGGCGGTGCCGTGGCCGTTGGCCATCGCCTCGCTCACCGTCATCGACAGCACCGCCTCGCCCGGCGCCACCCGGTCCAGGGCCATGCCGAGCTCCCGCGACGCCTTGTCCTCGGCCCACAGGGCCGCGGCACAGGCCTCCGCCAGCACCTGGTCCGCCGGGTCGGGTCTCCGGCTCATCCGCGTCGTCCGGTGAAGGCCGGGGTCCGCTTCTCCAGGAAGGCCGACACCCCCTCCGCGTAATCCGCACTGACCCCCGCCTCGCGCTGCAGGTCGCGTTCCAGGTCGAGCTGGGCGTCCAGGCTGTTGCCGCCGGCCGCCTGGATCGCCCGCTTGGTCAGGCCGAGCCCCACCGTCGGCCCGGCGGCGAGCTCGGCGGCCAGGGTGCGCGCCTCGTCCATCAGCAGCCCGTCGGCGACCACGCCCCAGATCAGGCCCCAGTCGGCCGCCGTCTCCGCGGCCAGCGGCGTGCCGGTCAGGGCCAGCCCCTTGGCCCGCGCCTCGCCGACCAGATGCGGCAGGGTCCAGGTCGCCCCGGAATCCGGTACCAGACCGATCCGGCTGAAGGCCTGGATGAACCGGGCGGAACGGGCAGCCAGCACGATGTCGCAGGCAAGCGCCAGACTGGCCCCGGCACCGGCGGCCACGCCGTTGACGGCACAGACCACGGGCTTGTCGAGCGCGCGGAGCAGGCGGATCAGCGGGTTGTAGGTGCGCTCCAGTATGGCGCCGAGATCGGGCGGATCGCCGGCCATCGCCGGGTCGCGGTCGCCCAGGTCCTGCCCGGCGCAGAAGGCGCGGCCGGCGCCGGTCAGCAGCACCGCGCGCATCGCATCGTCCCGACCGGCGGCCTCCAGGGCCGCATAGAGGGCGGTGTGCATCGCCGCGTTGACCGCGTTCAGCTTGTCCGGCCGGTTCAGGGTGATCCGGCACACGCCTTCGACCCGCTCCACGAGCACGGTCCCGCATTCCGTCATCGCCTACCTCCCACGGAGCTTCTTATTTTACGGCGATGATGGGCGCTCGCGGGGCCGACGTGAAGCGAGAAGTTTGGAATCGTTTTAAATTGTTGCCGGGTTCGCACCACCCACCACGCCAACCAACTCCGTCATCCCGAAACGAGTTCGGGACGACGGACATAGGTAAGACGGCGGTTGGCCGAAGGGGCCTATTCCTGGACGTTCGGAAAGCCCTCGATCGGGCCCAGTCCCTGGGTATCGCGGGCGACCACCGGGGGCGACGCCATGTAGACCGCCACCAGCCGCGCGACGGCGACCAGGCTGTCGATATGCACCCGCTCCCAGCCGTGGCTGCCGTCCAGCCCGAAGGCGATCAGCGCGGTGCGGATGTCGTTGCCGGCCTCGATCGCCGAGGCGGCGTCGCAGCGGTAATGCTTGAAGACGTCTCGGCTGTGCTCGATGCCGTGGCGCTCGGCCAGATTGATCAGACCGTGGGACAGGTGATAGTCGAACGGCCCGGTCATGTCGCCCATCGCGATGGTCACGCCGTATTCCGAGGAGTTCTGCCCCGGTGCCACGGTGGCGTTGTCGACCGACAGCAGCTCCGACACGTCGCCGTGGAGGATCGACGAGGCGCCCGACCCGGTCTCCTCGGAGATCGTGAACAGGAAATGACAGTCGACCGGCAGCGGTAGCTCCTCGGCCAGCACCGCCTCCAGCGCCGTCAGCATCGAGGCCACGCCGGCCTTGTCGTCCAGGTGGCGGCTGTTGATGAAGCCGGCCGGCGTCACCTCGGGCTGCGGGTCCACCGCCACCATGTCGCCGACATTGAACCGCGCGCCCACCAGATCCCCGTAGGAAGACACCCGCTCGTCCAGCCGGATCTCCAGGTTGTCCCAGTGCGACGGCTGGGTGTCGATCTGCGTGTCGAAGGTGTGGCCGGAGGCCTTGAGCGGCAGGATCGTGCCGCGGCGTGGACCGACATCGGTGAAGACGGTAACGCGCGCGCCCTCGGCGAAGCGCGCCGCCCAGGTGCCGACCGGACGCACCGACAGCCGGCCGTTCTCCTTCAGCTCGGTGACCTGGGCGCCGAGGGTGTCCAGGTGCGAGACCACCGCCCGGTCCGGGCTGTAGACGTCGCCGCGCAGGTTCACCCGGATCGCGCCGCGGCGGGTGATCTCGTAGGCGACCCCCAGCCCCTTCAGGTGGTCGCAGACATAATGGACGATGGTGTCCGTGTAGCCCGTGGGGCTGGGAATTGCCTGAAGCTCCAGCAGCAGCTCGATGATCCGCTCGCCGTCGATCCGCCGCATCACGCGGGAGATCGGGTCGCGGGTGTCGATGGGGCGGAGATGGCCGTGGTCAGCCGGTGGCATTTCTGGGTTCCTTCATCTCAAGAAAACGGTCCGTGGTCTGCGGGAACAGCAGATCGACGAACGCTTCCGCCGTGGGCTGCGGTTCGTGGTTCGCGAGGCCCGGACGCTCGTTTGCTTCAATGGTCACATACTCTTCGCCGGCGACGTCGGGCACAAGAAAATCGAACCCGACGACCGGGATGTCGAGAATCCGCGCGCCCTCCTCCGCCACCTCGCGCAGGTGCGGGTTGAGCTGGTCGGTGACGTCGTGGATCGTGCCGCCGGTATGCAGGTTGGCGGTCTTGCGCACGGCGAGCGACGTGCCCTTGGGCAGGATCACGTCGAAATCGTAGCCGGCGGATTTCACGCAGCGCTCGGTCTCGCCGTCCACCGGAATCCGGCTCTCGCCGCCGGTGGCGGAAGCGCGACGCCGGCTCTGCCGGTCGATCAGGCTGCGCACGTCGCTGACCCCGTCGCCGATCACCGTAGCGGGAATGCGCACGGCGGCGGCGATGACCTTGAAGCCGATGACGATGATCCGCAGGTCCGCACCCTCGCAGAACTCCTCCAGCAGCACGCGGTCGCAGACGATTTCCGCATCCTCGATGGCGCGGACCATGTCGACCGGGTCGGAGATGTCGACCGAGATGCCGCGGCCCTGCTCGCCGCGCGCCGGCTTGACGACGATGCGGCCGTATTTCTGCAGGAAGGCGCGGGCGTCGCTCGCGTCATCGACCTCGTGCTGGGCCGGCACCCGCAGGCCGTGACGGGCCAGCAGCCGGTGGGTCAGCGCCTTGTCGTCGCAGCGGCTCAGCGCCACCGCGCTGGTCAGCTCCGACAGGGATTCCCGGCAGCACACCCGGCGCCCACCATGGGACAGGGCGAACAGGCCGCCCTCGGCGTCCTCGATCTCGACGGTGACCCCACGGCGCCGCGCCTCGTTGATGAGGATGCGGGCATAGGGGTTCAGCTTCGCCTCCGGCATCGGTGCGCTGTAGAGCTTCTCGTTGATCGGGTTCTTATATTTCAGGCTGAACAGCGGGATGCGCTGGAACCCGAGCTTTTCGTACAGTTTGATCGCCGGCGCGTTGTCGTGCATCACCGACAAATCGATATGGGCCAGCCCCCGGGTCTGGAACGTCTCCACCAGGTGGCGCAGCAGCACCTCCCCGATGCCCGGCAGCGGCGCCTGGGGATCGACCGCCAGGCACCACAGACTCGAGCCGCCCTCCGGATCGTCATAGACCCGCTCGTGATCGACGCCGGTGATCGTGCCGACCACCTCCTCGGTGGTCTCGTCGACCGCCACAAGGTGGACGATGCGACGCGAGCCGCGGTGCGACAGCAGGAAGTCGCGGCCCACCGGGACCATGCCGACCTTGGCATAGATACGGTTCACCGCTTCCGCATCGGCGCTGGACCGCAGCCGGCGGACATAGACGCCGACCATCCGGTCGGTGCGCGGCCGGTAATGCTCGAACTCCAGCCGGAAGGTATGCGACGGGTCGAGGAAGAATGCCTCCGGCGCCTGCGCCAGCACCACATGCGGGTTGTTGACGTTGATGGTGATGTCGCGCTCGTCCGGTGCCTCCTGGCGCATCACGGCGGCCAGGTCCTCGGCGGTCTCGAAAGTTTCCGCGAAGATCAGACGGCCCCAGCCGACATTCACCACGGCATTCGGCTGCCCCCGGTCCTGCGGCGGACCTTCTCCCGGCAGACGGCTCCAGCCCCGGCGCGAGCGGCCGCGCGCCCGGGCGCGGCGCTGCTTGAATTCACGCTGTGCGCGGTCGGTCATCCCGAACCTCCGGGTGTTCTAAAGTCCATTGGACTGCAGCCAGGCTTCCAGGAGCGTAACCTGCCAGAGCTTGGAGCCGCCGAGCGGGGTGATCTGCTCCTCGGGTTTGTCCAGCAACTGGTCAACGTAGGCCCGGTCGAACAGTTCCCGCTCCCGCGCCTTCTGGCTGTCCATGACGCCGCGGACATAGTCCAGCGTGTCGCCCTGGATGTATTTCAGCGCCGGCACCGGGAAGTAGCCCTTCGGCCGGTCGATCACCTCAGAGGGGACGATTTTGCGGGCCGCCTCCTTCAGGATGTGCTTGCCGCCATGGCCGGCCTTCAGCTCCGGTGGAATCTTGGCAGCCAGTTCGACCAGTTCGTGATCGAGGAACGGCACCCGGGCCTCCAGGCTCCAGGCCATGGTCATGTTGTCGACCCGCTTCACCGGGTCGTCCACCAGCATGACCGTTGTATCCAGGCGCAGGGCCTTGTCCACCGCGCTTGAGGCGCCGGGCTTGTCGAACATCTCCTCGATGAACTGCCCGGCATGGTCGCCGTTGCGGTAGCGCGGATGGACGACCGACAGGAACTCCTCATGGGTGCGGTCGCGGAACAGACGGGCATAGTCGGCCGAGCCGGCGCCCTTCTCCATCAGCGGCGGGTACCAGTGATAGCCGCCGAACACCTCGTCCGCGCCCTGGCCGGACTGGACCACCTTGACGTTCTTCGCCACCTCCTGGGACAGCAGATAGAAGCCGATGCAGTCGTGGCTGACCATCGGCTCGGACATGGACGCGATGCAGCCCGGCAGGCTCGGCAGCAGCCGCTCGCGGCTGTTCACCTGGATCTGGTGGTGACGGGTGCCGAACTTCTCGGCGATCACGTCGGAATAGCGGAACTCGTCGCCCTGCTCGTTGCCGACGGTCTCGAAGCCGACGCTGAACGTGTCGAGGTTGCCGCCGGTCTGCTCGGCCACCAGGGCGGTGATCATCGAGCTGTCGACGCCGCCGGACAGCAGCACGCCCACCGGCACGTCGGCGACCAGCCGGCGCTGCACGGCGACCCGCAGGGCGTCCAGCACCCGGTCGCGCCACTCGTCCTCGGAGACCCGCAGATCCTCGTCGGGGGTGCCGTAGACCGGCTCCCAGTAGCGGCGCTGGGTCTGCTTGCCGTCGGCGGTGACCGTCATCGTGGTCGCCGGCGGCAGCTTGCGCACGCCGGACACGATCGTGTAGGGCGCCGGCACCACCGCGTGGAAGTTCATGTAGTGGTTCAGCGCCACCGGATCGATCTCGGTGTCGACGCCGCCGGCCGCCAGCAGCGCCTGCATGTTCGAGGCGAAGCGCAGGCCGCCCCTGATCGGCGCCAGATACAGCGGCTTGATGCCCAGCCGGTCGCGCGCCAGGGTCAGAGTCCGGTTGCCGCGATCCCAGATGGCGAAGGCGAACATGCCGTGGAACCGTTCCACGCAGGCCTCGCCCCAGGCGTGGAACGCCTTGAGGATTACCTCGGTGTCGCCGTCGCTGTAGAACTTGTAGCCCTTGGCTTCGAGCTCCGGGCGCAGGTCCTTGTAGTTATAGATCGCCCCGTTGAAGACGATGGTCAGCCCCAGGGACGGGTCGTGCATCGGCTGCTGTGCGCGGTCGGACAGATCGATGATCGACAGCCGCCGATGCGCCAGTCCGATATCGCTTTGAACATACGTGCCCTGAGCGTCGGGTCCCCGCGCCGCCATGGCATCGGCCATGGAGGTCAGGCCATCGAACGTAACAAAGCCTCCGTCGAACTTTAGCTCGCCGGCTAATCCGCACATAAGCGCCTCTCAAATTGTCGCGTTTCGGACAAGGTGACGTTTGTGAACTATATTTCAAGGGTAGGGTCTTTGGGTAGACGTCCGCCGGAACGTTCCTATATCGAAGAGAACCGATAAAATTTTTGCGCGAAACCGACGGCTCCCTGCGGCGCCGATCTGCGGAGCGCTAATCATTTGGGGAAGGCACATGGTCCGCACGACGATCGCACGAACCCTCGCGACTCTGGCGCTGGGCGCCGGGTCCCTGATGGGTGTCCAACTCGCCGCGACGCAGAGCGCATCCGCCCAGGCCTTGTCGATCTCCTGCGGCGCGGTCGGCGTCGAGCTGGAGCTCTGCAAGGCCGGAGTCGAAGCCTGGTCGAAGGACAAGGACGTGGAGGTGGAGATCGTCTCCACCCCGAACTCCTCCACCGAACGTCTGGCGCTGTATCAGCAGATCCTGGCCGCCCAGGGCGACGATATCGACATCCTGCAGATCGACGTGGTATGGCCCGGCGTGCTCGCCCCGCACCTGGTCGACATGCGGGCGCACAACGCCGATGCCGGCACGGGACATTTCGAGGCGCTGATCGACAACAACACCGTGGACGGCAAGCTGCTCGCCCTGCCCTGGTGGACCGATGCCGGCGTGCTCTACTACCGCGCCGACCTGCTGGAGAAATACGGCTTCGAGCCGCCGACCACCTGGGCGCAGATGACCGATGCGGCCAAGACGATCATGGAGAAGGAGCGCGCCGCCGGCGATGACGACCTGTGGGGCTATGTCTGGCAGGGCAAGTCCTACGAGGGCCTGACCTGCGACGCGCTGGAATGGGTCGACAGCTACGGCGGCGGCGCCATCGTCAATGCCGAGGGCGAGGTCACGATCAACAATCCCAAGGCCGTGGAAGCGCTCGAAATGGCCGCCTCCTGGGTCGGCGACATCACCCCCCAGGGCGTGCTGAACTATGACGAAGAGGCCTCGCGCGGTGTGTTCCAGTCGGGCAACGCGGTGTTCATGCGCAACTGGCCCTATGCCTGGGCGCTGGCCCAGGGAGACGACAGCCCGATCAAGGGCAAGGTCGGCGTGGTCGCCCTGCCAAAGGGCGGCGAGGACGGCGGCCATACCGGCACCCTCGGCGGCTGGAACCTGGCGGTCTCCAAATACTCCAAGAACCCGGACCTGGCGGTCGATCTCGCCCTGTTCCTGACCAGTCAGGCGCAGCAGAAGCAGCGCGCCATCTCGTCGTCCTACAACCCGACCTATCCGGAGCTGTACGCGGACGCGGCGGTGCTCGAGGCCAACCCGTTCTTCGGCACCCTGGAGGAGACCTTCACCAACGCGGTCGCCCGACCCTCGGCCGTCGTCGGCGACAAGTACAACCGGGTCTCCTCCCAGTTCTGGTCAGCCGTGCACGGCGTGCTCGCCGGCCAGCAGGAGGCCGGACCGGCGCTGGCCGGGCTTGAGAGCAGCCTGACCCGTCTCGGCCGGCGCGGCCGCTGGTAACGGCGGCCCGCGGCGGCCCCGGCGGATCGATGGCAGAGGGACAGGCCTCCTCCCACCGGAAGCGACGGGTGCGCACCGCCTGGCTGTTCCTGGCGCCGATGCTGGTGGGGCTGACGGTGGTGGCGATCTGGCCGCTGGCGCGCACCGTCTTCTACGCCTTCACCGACGCCTCGCTCTCCGCCCCCGGCGACTACGCCTTCCTCGGCTTCGAGAATTTCGCGGTCGCGGAGGACGGGTACTGGTACGGGCTGATCACCGACCCGCTGTGGTGGAACGCGGTCTGGAACACCCTGGTCTTCGCGGCGGGATCGGTCGCCATCGAGGTGGTGCTGGGGGTGATCCTGGCCCTGGTGATGAACGCCGAGTTCCCCGGCCGCGCCCTGTTCCGCGCCGCCGTGCTGATCCCCTGGGCGATCCCGACCGTCGTCTCCGCCAAGATGTGGGCCTGGATGCTGCACGACCAGTTCGGCGTGGTGAACCACACGCTGATGACGCTGGGCCTGATCTCCACCCCGATCGCCTGGCTGGCCGATCCGGACCTGACCATGCTGTCGGTCATCCTGGTGGACGCCTGGAAGACCACCCCCTTCGTGGCCCTGCTGGTGCTGGCCGCCCTGCAGATGCTGCCCAAGGACTGCTACGAGGCCGCCCGGGTCGACGGGGTGCATCCGATCAAGGTGTTCTTCGGCATCACCCTGCCGCTGATCCGGCCGGCGCTGACGGTGGCGGTGATCTTCCGCCTGCTCGACGCGTTGCGGGTGTTCGATGTCGTCTACATCATGACCGGCAACGCTGAATCCACCATGACCATGTCGGTCTATGCCCGCCAGCAGCTCGTGGATTTCCAGGACGTGGGCTACGGCTCCGCCGCCTCCACCCTGCTGTTCATGGTGATCGCCTTCATGACCGCGCTGTACCTGACGGCGATGCGGGCCGACGTGATGAAGGAGGGCCGCTGATGGCCGCCCGCCACACATCGCCCGCCGCGAAGATCGGCTTCTGGCTGTTGGTCGCCGTCCTGCTGGTGATCCTGCTGTTCCCGTTCTACTACGCGGTCATCACCTCGTTCAAATCCGGCTCGGCGATCTTCGAGGTCGACTACCTGCCGGCCGCGTTGTCGGCCGGCAACTACACCTCCATCTTCGCCGAGCAGCCGTTCGGCCGGAACATCCTGAACTCGCTCGTCGTGTCGGTGGCGGTGGTGGGCATCTCGCTGTTCCTGGGACTGACCGCTGCGCTGGCGCTCGGCCGGTTCCGCTTCAAGGGCCGGCGGATGATGCTGCTCGCGGTGCTCAGCGTGTCCATGTTCCCGCAGGTCGCCGTGCTGTCGGGCATGTTCGAGCTGATCCGGGTGCTCGGCCTGTTCAACAATCCCGGCGGGCTGATCCTGTCCTACCTGATCTTCACCCTGCCCTTCACCGTCTGGGTGCTGACCAGCTTCATCCGCGACCTGCCGGCCGAGGTCGAGGAAGCGGCGATAATGGACGGGGCCAAGCCCTGGACCCTGCTGACCCGGATCTTCCTGCCGATGATGTGGCCGGCCATGGTCACCACCGGCCTGCTCGCCTTCATCGTCGCCTGGAACGAGTTCCTGTTCGCCCTCACCTTCACGCTGAGCAACGACCAGCGCACCGTGCCGGTCGCCATCGCGCTGATCACCGGGGGCAGCGAGTTCGAGGTGCCCTGGGGCCGGATCATGGCCGCCTCGGTCATCGTCACCGTGCCGCTGATCGCGCTCGTGCTGATCTTCCAGCGCCGGATCGTCTCCGGCCTGACCGCCGGCGCTGTGAAAGGATAACGCATGGCAACCGTCACCCTGCGCGATTTGCGCAAGAGCTTCGGCGACACCGAGGTGATCAAGGGCATCGACCTGGAGATCGAGGACGGCAAGTTCTGCGTGCTGGTCGGCCCGTCCGGCTGCGGGAAGTCCACCCTACTGCGGATGATCGCCGGGCTGGAGGATATCGACGGCGGCGCGCTGTCGATCGGCGGCGAGGTAATGAACGACATCGCCCCGGCCGAGCGCGGCGTGTCCATGGTGTTCCAGAGCTATGCGCTCTACCCGCATATGACGGTCTACCAGAACATGAGCTTCGGGCTGAAGCTGGCGAAGGAATCCGACGAGACCGTGGAGGAGCGCGTGCGCAACGCGGCGGAGATCCTGCAGATCACCGATCTGCTCGACCGCAAGCCCAAAGCACTTTCCGGCGGCCAGCGCCAGCGCGTCGCCATCGGCCGGGCCATCGTGCGCGATCCCAAGGTCTTCCTGTTCGACGAGCCGCTGTCCAATCTCGACGCCACCCTGCGGGTGCAGATGCGCCTGGAGATCAGCCGCCTGCACCGGCGTCTCGGCACCACCATGATCCACGTGACCCACGACCAGGTCGAGGCGATGACGCTCGCCGACCAGATCGTGGTGCTGAACCAGGGCGTGGTCGCCCAGGCCGGCACCCCGCGCGACCTCTACGACCGGCCCGCCAACACCTTCGTCGCCGGCTTCATCGGTTCGCCGGCGATGAACCTGCTGGACGCCCGGGTCAAGGGCGGGTCGGTGGTGCTGGAAGGGACGGACGCGCGGATCGAGGGCGTGGACGCGGCGGACCGGCCCGACGGGCCGGTGACGCTGGGTTTCCGGCCGGAACATGCCGAGCTGCGCGACGACGGCGACGGCCTGCCCTTCGAGGTCGAGGTCATGGAGGATCTCGGTGACACCTGCGTGCTGCACGGGGTGCTGGCCGACGGACCGCAGGCGACCCTGCGCATCCCGGCGGAAACCGCCCTGCCGGCGCGCGGCGACCGGATGTGCGTCATGCCGGGCGACGGCCGCTGCCACCTGTTCGACCGGGACAGCGGGCAGCGGATCTGAGCTCTCTCCCCCTGCGGCCTCCCCTACCGTCTCCCCGGTCTCGCGCCGGGGTCCAGAATGGAGTCGCTGCGGCGTTGGGCCCTTGCCTCGAGCGCTCCGGCACGCCGATGGCTGGGTCCCGGATCAAGTCCGGGAAGACGAGAAATAGTTCTGGGAAGACGAGCAATAAGTCCAGGAAGCCGAGAAATGGTGAAGAGTGCGCGCCGCCCCTTACGGCTGCGCGGCACGTTCCAGCACGGCGACGAAGAACCCGTCGGTGCCCTCGCGATGGGGCGACAGCGTGAGGTACGGCCCGGTCGCCGGACACCCCGTCTCACCGATACTCTGCGCCCACACCCCGGCCACCGGCAGCACCGAGAACCGGTCGCTGTCCGCCAGGAAGCCCTCCACCACGTCCTCGTTCTCGGCCCGCAGGACCGAGCAGGTCACGTAGATCACCCGGCCGCCAGGCTTCACCAGGCTCGCCGCCCGCTCCAGGATCGACCGCTGGGTCTTCGTCAGCTCCGCCAGGTCCTGCTCGCCGTAGCGCCACTTGGCGTCCGGATTGCGCCGCCAGGTGCCGGTGCCCGAACACGGCGCGTCGACCAACACCCGGTCGGCCTTTCCGGCCATCCGCTTCACCGACTTGTCACCCTCGGCCAGCACCTTGCGCTCGGCATTGTGGATGCCCGCCCGGCGCAGGCGTACCGCCGCCCGGTCGAGCCGGCCCTTGGAGACGTCGAACAGCACCAGCCGGCCCTTGTTCTCCATCCCGGCCGCCAGCGCCAGCGCCTTGCCCCCGGCCCCGGCGCAGTAATCGACCACCAGCATCCCCGGTCCGGCGCCGACCAGCAGGGCGGCGAGCTGGGAGCCCTCGTCCTGCACCTCGATCGCCCCGGACTTGAACGGCGCCATAGCATCCACCGGGCGCCGCCGGTCCAGCCGCAGTCCAAAGGGCGACAGCGCGGTCGGCACGGCCGGAACCTGCTCCGCGGCCAGCGCCGCGATCACCGCCTCGCGGCTCATCCCGGCCAGCGGATTCACCCGCAGATCGAATGGCGCTTCCTGCCCCAGGGCCGCCACCGCCGGGCCGACCTCGGCGCCGAACCGCGCCTCCATATGCGGCCACAGCCAGGGCGGGCACTCGGCGCGCACCGCGTCGGGCATGTCGGGACTGTCGAACTCGCCGCCGACGATCCGGCGCAGGGCCTCGCTCTCCGACTTGGCCAGGATGGCGGGCGCGTGGCGCGAGCCGTCGAACATCTCGGCGATGCCGGCGACGTCCTGGCGGTCGTGCAGCACCAGATCGGCCAGTACCCGACCGCGGGCGTCGCGGCCGATGCCCTTGCCCGCCTTCTTGATCCACCAGTCCAGCCGCGCGCGCCGGCGGAAGACGCCCCAGACCCGCCCCGCGATGGCCGAGCGGTCGCCGCCGCCGATATAGCGGCGGTCGCGCACGTAGCGGTCGAGCACACGGTCGGCCGGCCGATCGGTCGCGTCGATCGCCTCGAGAATCTCGATTGCCGCCGCCAGGCGGCCCGCGGGTTTCATGACGCTGCGCCTTCCGGCCTACATGCCCGGCCGGTAATTCGGCGCCTCGCGGGTGATGGTGACGTCGTGCACATGGCTCTCGCGCAGGCCGGCGTTGGAGATCCGCAGGAACTTCGCATTGGCCTGCATGTCCTTGATCGAGGCGCTGCCGGTATAGCCCATGGCCGCCCGCAGACCGCCGACGAGCTGGTGCACGACCGCACCGACCGGCCCCTTGTACGGCACCTGGCCCTCGATGCCTTCCGGCACCAGCTTCAGGGTGTCGCTGACCTCTTCCTGGAAGTAGCGGTCGGCCGACCCACGGGCCATCGCGCCCATCGAGCCCATGCCGCGATACGCCTTATAGGAGCGGCCCTGGTACAGGTAGACCTCTCCCGGGCTCTCGTCCGTTCCGGCCAGAAGCGAGCCGATCATGGCGCAGTCCGCGCCGGCGGCGATCGCCTTGGCCAGGTCGCCGGAATACTTGATGCCGCCGTCGGCGATGCAGGGCACGCCCGCCTCGCGGCAGACCTTGGCGGCATCGACGATGGCGGTGAGCTGCGGCACGCCGACACCGGCCACCATGCGGGTGGTGCAGATCGAGCCGGGACCGATACCGACCTTCACCGCGTCCGCGCCGGCGTCGATCAGCGCCTTGGCACCCTCCGCGGTCGCCACGTTGCCGGCGATGATCTGGGTATAGTTGGCCCGCTTGCGGATCTCCTCCACCGCGCCGATCACGCCCTCGCTATGGCCGTGGGCGGTGTCGATGACGACGATGTCGACCTCGGCGTCGATCAGCGCCTCGGCCCGGGCGATACCCTCGTGGCCGACTCCGGTCGCCGCGGCGACGCGCAGCCGTCCCTTGTCGTCCTTGGCGGCGGTCGGGTGGTTCTGCGCCTTCTCCATGTCCTTGACGGTGATCAGGCCGACGCAGCGCTTGTCGCCGTCGACCACCAGCAGCTTCTCGATACGGTGCTTGTGCAGCAGGGCGCGCGCCTCGTCGGCCTTCACGTCGTCGCCGACGGTGATGACCCGCTTGGTCATCAGCTCCTTGATCGGCTGGCTCTCGTCGGTGGCGAAGCGGACATCGCGGTGGGTCAGGATGCCGACCAGCTTGCCGGTGCGGGTCTGCACCACCGGCACGCCGTTGATGCCGTGCCGCTTCATCAGGTCCAGCGCCTCGGCCAGGGTGGCCTCGGGGTGAATGGTCACGGGATTGATGACCATGCCGGCCTCGAACTTCTTCACCGCCCGGACCTCGTTGGCCTGGCTTTCGATGTCGAGGATCTTGTGGACGACACCGATGCCGCCGGCCTGGGCCATGGCGATGGCCAGCCTGTGCTCGGTCACGGTGTCCATCGCGCTGGAGAGCAGCGGGATGCCGAGTTCGATGGTGCGGGTGACCCGGGTTCGGGTGTCGACCTTTGCCGGCAGGACATTCGAGCGGGCGGGTTCGAGGAGAACGTCGTCGAAAGTCAGCGCGTCGCGGATGTCCATGGTGCCTCCGGTGGGTCGGTGGCGGCGCAATATACACTGCGGCAGTCACATGCCAAGCGGCATAATCCGGGCGGGCGAAATGGCCGCAGCCGCGCGCCGTCGGCCCGGCCTCAGCCCTCCTCCTCAGGCTCCGGATCGGCCTCTCCGGCGGTCTCCGGCCGGCCGCGGAAACCGGTGGCGATGACATAGGTTTCCGCCGACTCGGAGCGGCTCGCCGGCGGCTTGAAGTGGCGCACCTGCCGGAACGCCTGGCGCATCGGGTTCAGCAGGTCGCGCTCGCTGCCGCCCAGGAACACCTTGGCGACGAACACGCCGTTCGGGGCCAGAACCTCGAAGGCGAAGTCGAGCGCCAGTTCGGCCAGCATGACGATCCGGATGTGGTCGGTCTTGCGGTGGCCGGTCGAGGAGGCCGCCATGTCGGACAGCACCACGTCCACCGGCCCGCCCAGTTTCGCCTTCAGCAACTCCGGCGCTTCCGCCTCGGTGAAATCGGCCAGCAGCAGCTCCGCGCCGGAAATCGGATCGAGCGGCAGAATGTCGAGGCCGACCACCTGCCCCTTGTCCGGGGCGCCGACCCGCTGCACGGCGATCTGGGTCCAGCCGCCGGGCGCGCAGCCCAGATCCACCACCCGCTGACCCTTCTTCAGCAGCTTGAAGCGGTCGTCGATCTCGATCAGCTTGAAGGCGGCGCGCGAGCGGTAGCCCAGGCGCTTGGACTCGGCCACATAGGGGTCGTTGAGCTGGCGCTGCAGCCAGCGCTGGGACGAGGCCGTGCGCCCGCGGGCGGTGCGCAGCTTGACCGTCGTCTGCCGGCTGCCGGACCCCCGGCGGTCACCGCCTCCCGAACTCTTGTTCGCCATGCTCCGTCGCCGCTCCCTGCAAGCCTGCGGGGATCAGGACGTCCCCGCGATCAGTCCGAACAGGATGCCCTCGCGCACCCCCCGGTCGGCAACCCTCATCCGCATCACCGGCCATTGCCGGCAGATCGCCTCGAGGATGGCGCAGCCCGCCACCACCAGATCGGCGCGCTCGCGGCCGATGCAGGGATGGGCGGCCCGCCCCTCGAAACTCTGGTCCGCCAGCCGCCGTCCGATGGCCAGGGTGTCTGCCACATCCAGGAACAGCCCGTCCACCCGGTCGCGCACGTAGCGCGGCAGGTTGAGGTGCACGCCTGCCAGGGTGGTGACCGTGCCGGAGGTGCCGACCACCTGCACCCGGCCGGCCCCGACCTCGGCGGCGATGGCGTGCTCGCGCTCGTAGGCGCGCAGCCAGACCGCCACGTCCTCGATCATGCGCTCGTAGACCCCGGGGCCGTAGCGGTCGCCGCCATAGGTCTCCGCCAGGGTGACCACCCCGATCGGAATGGACGTGACCGCCGCCTGCCCCTGCGCCAGGGTGCCGCGCGACCAGGCGAGTTCGGTGGAGCCGCCGCCGATGTCGAAGACCAGGGCGCCCGGCAGGTTGGGGTCGAGCAGCGGCGCGCAGCCGGCGAGCGCCAGTCCGGCCTCCTCGGTCGACGAGATCACCTCCAGGGCGATGCCGGTCTCCTGTTCCACCCGGGCCAGGAACTCGGGGCCGTTGCGCGCCCGTCGGCAGGCCTCGGTGGCGACCGCCCGGAACCGGGTGACCCGGCGCCGGCGGATCTTCGAACCGCAGATCCGCAGGGCGTCCAGGGTCCGTTCGATGGCGGCGTCGGCGAGCGCGCCGGAGGCCCCCACCCCCTCCCCCAGACGAACGATGCGCGAGAAGGCGTCGATGACCCGGAATCCGCCCTGCCCGGCCGGCCGGGCGACCAGCAGGCGGCAGTTGTTGGTGCCGAGGTCGAGCGCGGCGAGTATGTCGTTTCCCCTGGCCGCGCCGTCGCCGCGCGAGGCGTGCCGGCGCGTGGCCGGCCTGGTGGCGCCGTCGCCGATCCCGTCCCGAATTGCAGCCCCCTCCGCCCGGTCGTTGCCCGACCGTTGCGGCGAGTCCTGCGGGCGGGAACGGTCGGCACGTTGCGTACCGCTCTCCATTCCCCTGACGTCCTTCCCTGTCCTGTGCGCCGGTGTTGTGTGTCCCCGACGCTTTCTTCGCGATCAGTCTAGCCGCCTGGACACGGCGCCACCAGCGTTACGGCACCCGCTCCCCGGCGCCGACGGGCCCACCCCGCTCCGAAGGCCGGCGCCCGGGTCGCGGTTCGGCGACGGTTTGGGGCGGAAGGACGGGCGATGCGGACGGTCGCGGCGCCGCGGAAACACGGGGTGCGAGACGGAGTGCTTCAAGGGTTTGCATCCTGGCCCCGGGCTGTGCTAGAAGCCCGGCTCACCGCGAGGGAGCGCCCAAGTCCACGGACACCGGGCCCTCCCGGTCCTGCTGGGGGATCGTCTAGCGGTAGGACTACGGACTCTGACTCCGTCAACCCTGGTTCGAATCCAGGTCCCCCAGCCACTTCCTCTTCTTTCTTTAAAATCAATCTATTAGAATGATCGTCGGTACATTGCATCGGTACATGTCGGCAGAGCGCCCTAGCTCAGTATCCTGCTGCCAGGATTGCAGCCGCTACGATCAGGGCAGCAAAAATGACTCTACGTGACAGGGTTGTCTGCGCCGCGCTCAAAGCAGCCATTTGGGAAACAAGCTGCGGATCGGCCGAGGCTGGCGAGTGCATTTCAAGACCCTCTCCGCCTTCTTGCCCTTCATCAAAGGCCTCAAGGGTCTCTATCGGATGGAGGGTTGGTTGGTTTTTGGAGAGCTCCGAGAGCGCACGCTTCACATAGAGCCGAACAACATCATCTCGCCAACTGAACCTATCGCCCTCCTCAGAGGCGTCTAGATAAAACGCAGGAGGCATTTTGAGCTACTCCCCGGAAGTTGGACAGAGACGGAAGCTACCGTGTGAAGTCTGCTGATCTTCGAGAGAGGAGATCAGAGATGTCGAAGCGCAAGCAATACAGGTCGGATTTCAAAGCCCGTGTCGTCCTTGAGGCACTAAAGGGCGAGCAGACGATCGCGGACCGGGCGAGCCAGTTCAGCGTACACCCGACGATGATCCACCAATGAAAGCGGGCCCTTTTGGACGGGGCCTCGGACATCTTTGAGCGTGGTGGCCGACCGAAAGCCCCGGAGGTCTCTGAGGAGACGGTCAAAGAGCTGCACGCGAAGATCGGTGAGTGGGCTGTCGCCAACGATTTTTTGTCGCGAAAGCTCAAGCCTTGGACCGGGAAGTGAGGCGTCGGATGATTGACCGAACTCATCCCCAGTTGAGCGTGACCGATGAGTGCCACCTGCTGTCGATCCCGCGTTCGACCTTCTACTGCATGCCTCGCAGTGAGACGCCGCTGAACCTGACGCTGATGCGGTGGATCGACGAACAGTTCCTCGAGACGCCGTTCTACGGCCTCCAGCAGATGACCTGGCACCTGCGCGCCAACGACCACCCAGTCAACGAGAAGCGGATCCGCCGCCTGATGCGGCTGATGGGTCTGATGCCGATCTATCAGCGTCCCAAGACCAGCGTGCGAGCCAGGCATCATAAAACTTGGCCTTATCTGCTGCATCTGCTGCGCGGCCCGCGGATCGAGCGGACCAACCACGTCTGGTGCACCGACGTGACCTATGTGCCGATGCAGCGCGGCTTCCTCTACCTGGTAGCCATCATGGACTGGGCGACCCGCAAGGTGCTGGTTTGGCGGCTGTCGAACACACTCGACGCCGAGCCCTTTGTCGAGGCTCTCACCGAGGCGATCGCGCGGCATGGTCCGCGCGAGACTATGAATACCGATCAGGGCAGCCATGTGTGGATGCCCCCGTTGATGCAAGCAGTTCTCGAACACTTTGGACATGTGATCGGGTGCGGTCATGTGTCAGGCCTCAAGGATGCGGCGCTTCACATGCCGCGGGCCGGTATGGAGATGCGCGGATCAGGTGCAGATCAGTTCAGCGAGCGCAGAGGCTCTGGCTACCCTTTTGCTTTTCCTGGTCCCGATCTGATCGATCATTTGCCCTTACTGTTCCTTGACCTCCTCACACGCCCGACACACCGACGACAGACCGACACTTGTCGTTTAAGCCTGTGCTACCGTCGGTATCCGGTAATCCTCCCGCTTCGTCAGCATGGCCCAAGCGGACCGTGCCATCTTGTTGGCAAGCGCCATCGCTACCAGCATGCGTGGCTTGCGCGCCAGCATTCCGGCGAGCCACGACCCCTCTGGCGGGCCTTTCCTCGAAGCCCACTGCACGACGGCCATCGCTCCGATGATCAGCAACCGACGGATGTCGCGTTGCCCCATTCTCGACACCCTGCCCAGTCTCTGCTTTCCACCGGTCGAGTGCTGTATTGGCACGAGCCCAAGCCAGGCCGCGAAGTCGCGCCCTCGCTTGAACGTCTCCAGAGGCGGGGCAAAGGCCTCGATGGCCATTGCCGTGATCGGTCCGATCCCAGGCATGGTCTGCAAGCGCGCCGTCGCCTCCCCCCGCGCCGCCTCACGCCGAAGTGTCTTCTCAATCTCGGCGATCTTCTCAGCAAGGAGGTCGATCTGCTCGAGATAGAGGCGGCCGAGATCTCGGACGATCGGCGGGAGAGAGCTCTCTATATCGTTGACCACATTGGCGAGTGGCTGAAGGTTCGCCTCCCCCTGCGCCGCGACGACCCCGTGCTCGGCGAGATGGCCCCGCAGCGCATTGATGAGTTGGGTGCGTTGGCGCACGAGGAGGTCGCGTGTACGAAAGATCATCGATCGAGCCTGCTGCTCCTCGGTCTTGACAGCAACAAAGCGCATCGTCGGCCGTGACGCGGCCTCCGCAATGGCCTCGGCGTCAGCCGCGTCGTTCTTCTGGCGCTTCACATAGGGCTTCACGTAGACCGGCGGAACCAGCCGTACCGTATGGCCGAGTTGCCCGATAACGCGCCCCCATTCGTGGGCTGTCGCGCAGGCTTCCATCGCCACAATGCAATGCGGCTGAGCGGCCAAAAACGTCAGAAGTTTGGAGCGCGACAGCTTCTTGCGAAAGGCAACGTTCCCGTCGCTCGTGGCGCCATGCACCTGGAAGACCCGCTTCGCAAGGTCGATACCGATGATGGTGGCTTTTTCCATGATCTCCTTCTCCCCTTGTTCGTTTTCTGCAACCGCCACTTTGGCACATTGCGATCCGTCGGGAGGGGCATCCACTCCATCAGTT
>NZ_FNBW01000017.1 GCF_900102465.1 Thalassobaculum litoreum DSM 18839
CCGCTCGTGGTGTCCTCACCCGACGGGACCGTATCGTCGCCGCCGGAGACAGTGTCCTCGACGGTTGGGGGCGGGGTCGGGTCGGGGGCGGTGCCGGACAGCGGGCTGGTGGCGGTCTCGTCGACCACGTCGTCGGTGCTGCTGCCGCGGGTGGTCGCGGTCGGCTGGGTGTCCTGGGTCGGGCCGGCGGTCGAGCCGGTCGTTCCCGACGTGCCGGGCTGAGCGGTGGTGTCCTGTCCGGTGTCCGTGCCGGTGCGGGTCTGGACGCCCGTGCCGGCGCCGACCTGCGTGCCGTCGGATGTCGCGTCCGTGCGGCCGATCCGGCCGTCGCCGGTCGAGCCGGATTGGCCGGCGCCGCTGTCCGCGTCGCGGCCGCCTCCGTCGCGCCCGGCGCTTCGGGTGTCGCGGCTGTCCTGATCCGAAGACGCAGCGGACCGTTGCGCCGCGCCGGGCAGAGGCGCACCCTCGCCAGGGCCCAGATCGTCGCCCGCCATGCCGCCGACGGCACCGCCATCGTCTCCGGCGGTGACCGATCCGTCCGAGCGGCCGGATGCCGCCGCTCCGGCCGAGGCGTCGTTTGGCGCGCCGCCGGTATCGGCCTCGGATGCGCCGGCCTGCTGGGCCGCCGCTCCGCCGGAGGCCGGGTCGTCGCCATCCGCCTGGGAGCCCGCTCCATCGCCGCCGCCCGGCCGGCCCGCGGAGGTCGCCGCCAGATCCCCGGCCCCGACCGTCCCGGAGGCCACGCCGCCGGTATCGCCCGGCCCGGATGTTCCGGACCCAATGGCCTGCCCACCGGTCTCTGCCGAACCCTCGCCGGCGGTTGACCGGTCGTTGCCGCCGATCCGCCCCTCGCCCCGGTCGCTCTCCGTACGCTCGGAGGCTTCGCGGCCGCCACGGTTCTGGGCGGCACCGCCCTGAGCCTGGGCCTCGCCGGTCTCGCCCTGACGTTCGGACTCGCTGCCCTGCCCCGTCCGGCGCGCCTCGGCCTCGCGGATGCTCACATCCTCGTTCTGGACGGTGCGCTGGTCGGACTGTTCGACCGTGGAGGTGTCGGGATTTCGCTGGGAGCCGAGATGGACATTGCCGTCGGCCGACCGCGGATCGTCGCCCTGGCCGGAGGTATCGGCGGACTCACCTTCGGGGGCGCCGGGCCGCTCCGAGCGCTGCGGAGTCTCGGTCGCACCGCCTTCCGCGATGCCGGTATCCGCCTCGGCATCCAAGTCCTGTCGATTGTCGGCCATGCAACGTCCCCCCTATCCCTGAGAGGACTATAGTACATTTTAGATCAAATACAATCTATTTACCCGGGCGACCGTGATTTCCCGCATTGCGGAAAGCGGAACCACGGTCCGTCGAAAGTATTCGGCCATAAAGATATGCAAACGACCGTATTGACCCCTGAAACCGCCCCGTCGGCTGCCTCGGGGCTCAACTGAAAACGGCCCCGCCCCCAGGCGGAACCGGGACGGAGCCGCGAAAAGGCCGGACTCAGAAGCGGTAGCCGACGCCCACACCGAAGACCCACGGATCGAGATCGGCATCGACCTCCACCGGGCCGGCCCCCAGATCGGCGGTCACCTTGGTGTCGAGGAACACCTTCTTGACGTCGACGTTCAGCGACCACGGGCCGGAGATCGCGTAGTCGAAACCGGCCTGCAGGGCGTAGCCGATGCCGTTGTCGTAGGAGATCGACTGCGCCGCACCGGACTTCTCGTTGTAGAAGAAGGTGTAGTTCAGGCCGGCGCCGATATAGGGGCTGAAGCGCTCCTTCGGCATGAAGTGGTACTGCACCGTCAGGGTCGGCGGCAGCAGCCAGACCGAGCCGAGGTCCACATCCGGGTTCTTCCAGTCGAGATCGTGCTTGGTCGTCGCCGCGATCAGTTCGACGGCGATGTTGTCGGTGATGAAATAGGAGAAATCGACTTCCGGCGCGTAGTCGTTGCTCAGCTCGCCCCCGCCGGTGGCGATGTCGTTGGTGGAGGTGCTTTCGTCCGGCACCATGGCGATGCCGCGGGCGCGGATCACGAAATCGCCCGCCGATTTGGGCTTGTACTCGACGGTCTGCGCCTGGGCCGCGCCGCCGATCGCCGTGAGGGCGCCCACTATCGCCGCGGTGGCTGCCATGACCGTCAGTTTCCCGGAGATACTCATGGATCCGTTCTTTCCTGGTGAGGTGGTCGATACGGGCTACTTGCGCCCGTCCGATCCCTCCGGCTTTGACCCAGATCAACACCGCACCCGCGAAGCCCCACATTTTTCGGGGCCGGAGCAGGAGAATCCGGAAGTGCTGGAAAATGCGGATGCGTTGAGCGCCAGCCGCTTACTCCCCCTTCTCCCCTCTCGTCTTCCCGGCCACGCGCCGGGATCGAGAATGGGAGCGACTGGATCGGTCGAGATACCCATGAGATGCGCCTGCAAGCGTCGCCCTCGGTCCCGGCGCGAGGCCGGGAAGACGGTGTAGAAGAAGGAGCGGCGATCGCGAGAGCAGGCGATAGGCCCGGTGACGGCGGACTTGATGACGGCGGGCTAGGCGATGGCGGGCTAGGAGGCGGCGGGCGCGGCCGAGCCGGGGCTAGTATTGGACCGTGAAGATCCGCGTCACGGCGATGGTGACGAGTTCCAGGTACAGGATCATCGCTGCCAGCATGCCGTAGCGCTGGACGTCACTCATGCCCTTGGACTTGCGGCGCCGCGCGGCGGTGGCGAAGCTCGACCACTTCGCGGTGACGAAGGCGATCTTCTGGTGCTCCGCCGACTGCCACCACTGCAGACTGAGGATGATCAGCACGGTGAGAATGCTGCACAGCCAGATGATCACCAGCAGATACTGGGAGAGCTGCGGATCGCTCCACTTGGTGACCACGCCGTAGCCGGTGACGGCGATGGCGCCGGCGCTGAAGTACAGCAGCGAGCGCCACATCTGCTCCTTGGCGAAGCGAATGTTGTCCGAGGCGTCGCGATAGATCGCGATGAACTCCGCATGTGTCAGGTCGTCGAGCGCGCTCGGATCGTTGTCGACAGGGTTAAAGGGATCGTCCTCCACCTCCTCCTCGGCGCGATGCGGAGACGGGGACCCTCCCGGCTTCGGGCGCAGGTCTCGAGCCATCGGATATCCTCCAGCCAGACGTCAGGCGAACCAGCCAGCGGAAAGTCTGCGCTCAAGGCCCCGAAGTTGCAAACCCGGGCGGTGACGCTCTCAGTAATCGAACCCGGAGGCAGCCTTTATGCCGGCATCGAAGGGATGCTTCACCTTGGTCATCTCGGTGACCAGATCGGCCGACTCGATCAGCGCCGCCGGCGCGTCGCGGCCGGTGACGATCACGGTGGTGCGCGGATGCCGGCCGGCCAGGGCCTCCACCACGTCGGCCACCTCCAGGTACTCGTAGCGCAGGGCGATGCTCAGCTCGTCCAGCACCACCAGGTCATATTCGCCGCCGGTGAACATCTCCTGGGCCGCGTCCCACGCCGCCTTGGCGGCCCGGATATCCTGGTCGCGGTCCTGGGTGTCCCAGGTGAAACCGTCGCCCATGCGCTTGAAGGTCAGCAGGTCGGGGAAGCGCTTGAAGAACTCGTTCTCGCCGGTCTTCCAGGTGCCCTTGATGAACTGCACCACGCCCACGGACCGGCCCCAGCCGAGCGCGCGGATGATGGTGCCGAAGGCGGCGGTCGACTTGCCCTTGCCGTCGCCGGTGTGGACGGCGAGCAGGCCGCGCTCGGATTTCTGCTTCATCTTCATGCGGGCGCGATGCTCGGCCTGCACCCGCTTCATCTCGGCGCGGTGGGCCTCGGCGCGATGGGTCTCGGCGCGGGCGGAATCCTCTGTCTCGGTCATGGTATCCTTCCTGGTCAGTCGGAGATGAGCGCGACGGTCAGGGCTGTCGCGATCAGGGCGACCCAGACCCGGCGGGCGAGTTGCAGCGCGCGGGACAGGTCGGAGGTATCGGCATCCTCGCGGCCGGAGCCGAACCAGGCGCCATCCACCTGCTCGGCGCCGTAACGGCGCGGACCGCCGAGCCGGATGCCCAGCGCCCCGGCCATGGCGGCTTCCGGCCATCCGGCATTGGGCGACAGGTGCCGGCGGGCATCGCGGCGGGCGGTGGACCAGGCCTCACCTGCCCGTCCTTCCCGCGTCGCGGCCAGGGCCAGCAGCGCGGCGGTGAGGCGAGCCGGGATCCAGTTTGCCAGATCGTCAAGCCGGGCCGCCGCCCAGCCGAAGGCCTGATAGCGCGCGTTGCGATGGCCGATCAGGCTGTCGGCGGTGTTGATCGCCTTATAGGCCACCAGTCCCGGGAGCCCGGCGACCGCGAACCAGAACACGGGAGCCACGAACCCGTCGGACAGGTTCTCCGCCAGGCTCTCGATGGCGGCGCGGGCGACGGCGGGGCGGTCGAGCGACGCCGTCTCGCGCCCGACGATCCGGCCGACGGCCGAGCGGGCCGCTGTCAGATCTTCCGGGCCGTCCATCGCCTCGGCGACGACCCCCACCTGGTCGAGCAGATCGCGTCCGGCCAACAGGGTGGAGGCGAGCGCGATCAGCAGCAGCGTGCCCATCGGCCCGTCGAGCAGCCGCGCCAACCCCACGCCCAGGGCGGTCCAGCCGCCGACATAGACGACCAGACTCACGACCCCCAGCGTCCGGCGGCGGCTGTCGGCATCCTCCGGCCGGTTCAGTCGGGTCTCCAGCGCCACGAGGCTGCGGGCCATGAGCGTGACCGGATGCGGGACGCGGGCGTAGAGCGACCGGGGATCGCCGGTCACCGCGTCCAGCGCCATGGCACCTGCGATCACGACCGCGCTCACCGGGCGGCCTCCAGCAGGGCATCCACGTCCAGATGTGCCTCCAGCGCGATGGCCAGGGCATCCAGGGCCGTGTCCACCTGCTCGGCGAACACCAGGCCCGGGGTGCCGGACAGACCGGCGAACTGCAGATACCTGGCTCGGAACGCATCGTCGCCGAGCATGCCGTGCAGATAGGTGCCGACAACCAGGCCGTCGGAGGACAGGATACCGATGGTCTCGCCGGCACGCTCCAGGAAGGCGCGGGCCAGCCCCGGCCCGGTCGTGCGCCCGGCATGGATCTCGTAGCCGGTGGCCTCCGCGTCCAGGAGGGCGCTGCGGCACACCGCGTTGCGCACGGTCTTGGCCGGTTCGATGACGGTCTCGACGTCGAGCAGGCCGAGCCCCGCCTCCTCGCCCGCCGGCCCCTCGATGCCGTCCGGGTCGCGCACCCAGGTCCCGAGCATTTGGTAGCCGCCGCACAGGCCGAGCACCCGGCCGCCCCGGCGCACATGGGCGCGGATGTCGATGTCCCAGCCCTGGGCCTTCAGAAACCGCAGGTCCGACAGGGTCGACTTGGTACCCGGCAGCACCACGAGGGCGGCATCGCCCGGCAAGGGGGTGCCCGGCGGGCAGAACCGCACGTCGAAGGCCGGATCGGCCCGCAGCGGATCGAGGTCGTCGAAGTTGGCGATGCGGGAAAACATCGGCACGGCGACGACGATGCGGCCGTCCTCCCCGGCCCGCCCCTGCTCCAGTACCACCGCGTCCTCGGCCGGCAGCGCCTTGATCTGCGGCAGGAAGGGCACGACGCCGAAGCTGCGCCAGCCGGTGCGCTCGGCGATCATGGCGAGCCCGTCGTCGAACAGACGCGGGTCGCCGCGGAACAGGTTGACGATGAAGCCGGCCACCATCTCCCGATCGGCGGAATCCAGCACCGCCTGGGTCCCCACCAGGGCGGCGATCACCCCGCCCCGGTTGATGTCGCCCACCAGCACCACCGGCGTTCGGGTCGGCACGGCGAAGCCCATATTGGCAATGTCGCCATGGCGCAGATTGGCCTCGGCCGCACTGCCGGCCCCTTCCACCACGACGATATCGGCCTGGGCCTTCAGGTGCTCGAAGCTCTCGATAACCGGGGCCAGCAGCGATCCGCGCGTGCTCCAGTACTGCCGCGCCTCCGCGACCTCCAGCGCCCGGCCGCGCAGGACGACCTGGGAGCCGGTGTCGCTGTTCGGCTTCAGCAGGACCGGGTTCATGTGGACACTCGGCGCGACACCGCAGGCCAGGGCCTGGAGCCACTGGGCCCGGCCGATCTCGCCGCCGCCACCTTCCGCGTCGTCGGCCACGGCGGCGTTGTTGGACATGTTCTGCGGCTTGAACGGCCGCACGGTCAGTCCGCGCCGCACGAACGCGCGGCACAGCCCGGCGGTCAGCACCGACTTGCCGACATCGGAGCCCGTCCCCTGGAGCATCAGCGCCCGGCCGGTCATCGCCCCCGCCTCATCGCGACGCCATCCAGGAGCGCTGGACGATCCAGATGAAGACCGGCGCGCCGATCAGGGCGGTGACCACGCCGAGCTGGAGCCGCTCGCCGCCGGTCGGGATCCGGGTGAGCAGGTCGGCCAGGGTGATCAGCACAGCGCCGCCCAGCGCGCTCGCCACCAATACCCGTCCAGGCCGGTAGCCGACGAAGGGCCGGACCATATGCGGGACCACCAGTCCGACGAAACCGACGGCGCCGCACACCGCGACCATGGCGCCGACCGAGGCCGACACACCGAGCACCACCCGCCAGCGCAGACGGCCGACATCGATGCCGAGCGACCGGGTCGTCTCCTCGCCCAGGCTCAGCGCGTCGAGGCCGCGCCCGATGGTCGCCATGGCGGCCCAGCCGAGCAGCACGAAGGGCGCGGCGATGGCGAGGTCGGTGGTGGTGCGGTTCTCCAGCGAGCCGAGCAGCCACAGGATCATGTCGCGCAGGGTGATCGGATCGGGCGCGAGGTTGAAGGCGAGCGAGGTCAGCGCCGTCGCCAGGCTGGAGATGCCGATGCCGGTCAGGATCAGCACCAGCAGGCTGTCGTTGCGGGCCGCCACGGCAAACAGCAGCACCGTCGCCACCGCCGCTCCCGCGATGGCCGCCAGCGGCACCATCAGCACCGAGATCGCGGCAAGGCCGAAGCCGATCGCCACCACCGCGCCGAACCCAGCGGCCGCCGTCACGCCGATCACCCCCGGATCGGCCAGCGGATTGCGCAGCAGACCCTGGAGTGCGGCCCCGGAGAAACCGAGCACCGCCCCCAGCAATATGCCGAGGGCCACGCGGGGCAGGCGCAGCTCGAAGACGATGATCCGCTCCACCTCTCCGCCGCCGCCGAGCAGGGCCGACAGCACGTCGGCGGGCGACAGCGGCGCAGCGCCGATGCACAGGGACACCAGGGCCGCCGCGAGCAGCACCACGGCCAGCACGGGCAGCAGGACCCGGTCGCCGATCTCCACCGCCCCGCTCATCGCGTACCGTCCAGGGTCGCGCGGATGTATTCGGCCGCATCGACGGAGAACAGGCCGCTGCAGGACAGGAACCTTCCGGGCACCGGCACCGTGCGCACGGCCCCCATCATCCGGGCCAGACGCGGATGGCGCGCCGGCGACCAGGAGGAGCGGGACACGTCGGCGTCGTCGAAGAAGCTGCCGATGAAGACGTCCGGCGGGTTCATCAGGAGTTCCTCCAGCGAGACCGTGCGCCAGCCGCGATAGCCCAGCTCGGCGGCCATGTTCTCCAGCCCGGCGAGCCGGATCATGCCGTCCACATCGGTGCCGGCCCCGCCGGTGGTGCCGCTGGGCGTCAGGTAGAGTGCGCGCAGGTTCAGCCGTGGTCTGGCCTCCAGGGCGGCGATGCGGGCGCGCTGGTCGGCGATCAGTCCGGAGGCCTCGTCCGCGCGACCCAACGCCGACGCCACCTTGGTCAGGTTGCCGAAGATGGTCTCGGTGTCGTGACCGTAGAGGATGTTGACCGTGTCGACGCCGACGCGTTCAAGCATCGAGACCAGCCGCTGGTTGCCGCCCCAGAACCGCACCACCAGATCCGGCCCGGCATGCAGGATGGCCTCGGCCACCGGCTCGACCACAGGCACGTCGGCGGCCCGCTCCCGGTGATAGGAGAAGGCCTGGCGGGCGCGGGGCGACACGCCATGGATCTGCCCCCGGTCGGCCAGCGCCAGCACATACTGGTCGGCGCAGTAGTCAATGGACACCACGGCGGGGGTGGATGGCGCCGCGGCGGCCGGGCCCGCCCAGAGCAGGCCGGCGACCAACGCGAGCACCATCCGCCTCATGGCCTAGCGCCGGTAGGTCAGGCGTAGGAAGAACGCCCGGCCCTGCTGGTTGTAATAGGCCGCCGTCTTGTAGTCCTCGTCGAACAGGTTGGAGAGCTTGACGTCCACGCCCCAGTTCTCCGTCGCCTCCCAGCTCGCGCGCAGATCGAGGGTGGTATAGGCGTCCAGCTTGGTGGTGTTGGCCAGATTGTCGTAGCGCTCGCTCTCGTGATGGACGTCGCCGCCGACCGCAAACTCACCGAGACCCAGGCCGAGACCGCCCAGCGCCCGGTCGACGGACAGGGTGTAGACCTGCTCGGCCCGACGCGGCAACTGGTTGCCGTCATTGGCGCCGCCCGACGCGTTCACCGGGTCGAGGAAGGTGGCGCCGGCCGACAGCAGGAAGCCCGCCACCTCGCCCGAGGCGGTCAGCTCCAGGCCGGTGATCCGCGCCTTATCGACATTGGCCGGGGCGAAGATCGAGCTGTCATAGGCGATCAGGTCGTCGATCTCGGTGTGGAACAGGTTCGCCCCCAACTCGAAGCCGCCGACCTTGGCCGCCAGGCCGATCTCGGCGCTCTCCGAGCGCTCCGGCTCCAGGTCCTCGTTGCCGAAACCCGGATAATACAGATCGTTGAAGGACGGCGCCTTGAACGCGGTGCCATAGGAGGCCGTCGCCCGCAGGTTATCGGTGATCCGGTAGCCATAGGCGGCACCGCCGGTCAGATGACCGCCGAACTGCTCGTTCTCGTCCACCCGGCCGCTGAGCTGGACGGTGTGGCGGCCGAACTCGGCCCGGTGCTGGGCGAACACGCCCGTATTGTCGCGGCTGTCCTCCACATAGTCGGTCGAGCCACCGACCAGATCGCGCTGGAAGTCGGCGCCTAGCGTCGTCACCTGATCTTCCAGAAGATAGAGATCATTCTGCAAAGACAGTGAGTTGCGCTCTGTTTCAAACGTCGATTCGTATGTTCCATCGAGGAAGTTATCGGCGTCGTCCACGGTGTGGCCGGCGGCGACGGTCACATCCCAGAAGTCGGTCGGCGAGGCCAGGGCACGCAGACCGAGCACATAATTCACCGCCTCGGATTCGTTGGAGGTCGAGCCGTCGTACTCGTTCTCACTCGTCGCATAAAGACCGGTCGCTTCCATCTTGATACCATTAGAGAAAGCGTAGTCGAGCGCGCCAGTTACCGAGCTCCGCTCGAAGCCGTCCTTGTCCGGCTGGTTGGCGAAGCAGCCGCCGCCTGGAACGGTCGTGCCGTTGCCGCAGGAGTTGATGCCGTCGGTGCGGATGTAGTTGGTGCTGGCCGAAAAGCCGATACCGGAGGCCCGGCCGGAGAAGCCAGCGGTCCCTTCCATCGTATCGTTGCTGCCATAGCCGACGCTGGCATGGGCGCGGGTCGTCTCGGTCGGCTTGCGGGTGAAGATCTGGATGATGCCGCCCAGCGCCTCGGAGCCGTAGAGGTGGGAGCGCGGGCCGCGCACGACCTCGATCCGTTCCACGTCGTCGATCGACAGACTCTCGAAATTGAAGGTGCCGAGCGTCGCCGAGCCGACCTTCACGCCGTTGATCAGCACCAGCACGTGGTCGCTCTCGGCACCGCGCAGGAAGACCGAGGTCGCCTTGCCCACCCCGCCGTTGTTGGTCAGGGTCAGGCCCGGTACCCGGCGCAGGGCATCCGGCACGGAGCGGATCTGGCGGCGCTCGATCTCCTCGCGGGTGATCACACTGACCGGCGCCAGGGTCTCGTCGGCGGTCTCCGCGATGCGCGAGGCGGTGACGATCACCTCGTCCGACGTGCTCACGGCGGCCCGCTCGCCGGCCGCCACCTGTTGGCCCCCAATCTGCTGGGCCTGCCCCGGGAGCGCCCCGGCGGCCATCAGAGCGGCGACCAGCGCTGCTCCTGTCAGGGATCGGCCCGTGATCAGGCGGTTCTCGAAAGTCATTCCATCCTCCTCGTCCGACGCACACCCGCGCGGCGTTGCAAAGCGACATCGACGGAAGGGATGGAAGGGGACGGCCCGGGACACGGGTCCACGGCCGAACCCGATCATCGCGCCCCGCGATATCGAGGTTTCACGCCGTGGCCGGTCTCCGGACTCGCGAGGGCGGACCCGGGGGTCCAGATCGTGCCGCGCCTTCCCATGCCATGTCGGCACAGTGGCGTTCTGCGACGGATCAACCTCGCCTACCGTTGCGGGGGCAGTGCCGGAGTCTGACCGGCTTCCCGTTTCATCCCGACCCAGTTTCGTGGGTCGGGACACCACATGCGATTGACGGCCGGACGCTACGGTCGAGGGGTCGGCCTGTCAATCTTCGCTTTGACGTCATAGGGTTCCGTTGAACCATCGACCCTTTAGACAACCGGAACGCGGGAGCCTTCGAATGACCGGCCCGACCCCAGTCCGTGCCATCCTCGCCGCCGCGCTGGCCCTTCTGATTTCGCTGACGGCGCCGGCGCTCGCCCAGAGTTCGGATCCAACGCCGGACTCGACGGCTGACTTCGCGCCGGACCCGGTCGTTGCGGCGTTCCTCGCCGCACGGGCGGACGGGTATGCCTGGGTCGAGGAGAATGAGGTCCCGACGCTCAATGCCAAGGGTGCCGCCGTCGTCCGGGTCCTGGAACGGGCAGAGCGCCAAGGTCTGCGTCCGGCCGATTTCACGCTTCCCGCCGCCGACTCGCCGGAGAGCCTGGACCAGGCGGTCAGCCGGACGCTGCTGCGTTATCTGACCGACCTGCAGGCCGGCCGGGTGGCACCGAAGAAGGTCGATCCCGAGCTGTTCGTGTTCCCGCGCGACGTCGACGGGCTGGCGCTGCTGGACGCGGTGCATGCCGCGCCCGAAACCGCCAAGGCGATGGCCGATCTGGCGCCGGGCAATCCGATCTACCGCCGCCTGCGCCGGCTGCTGTTGGACTACCGCGCGCTGGCCCGCTCCGGCGGCTGGCACCCGGTGCCGGAGGGTCCGACCCTGAAACCGGGCATGACCGATCCCCGGGTTTCCGAAGTGCGGCGCCGCCTCTCCTCCACCGCCGACCTGACGCCGGCCTCCGGAGCGACGGACCTCTACGACCCGGCCCTGGAAAGCGCCGTGCGCCAGTTCCAGCGCCGCCACGGGCTGGATGCCGACGGCGCCATCGGCGCCAAGACGGTGGCGGCGATGAACGTGCCGGTGCGGGACCGCGTCCGTCAAATCGTGCTCAACATGGAACGGTTCCGCTGGATGCCGGACGAATTCGGCGACGACCACGTGTTCGTCAACATGGCCGGATTCGAGCTCGACTATGTGGTCGGCGGGGTGACCCGGCTGGCCATGCGGGTGATCGTCGGCCGCCCCTACCGGGAGACGCCGGTCTTCAGCGACACGATCCGCTACCTGGAGTTCAACCCGACCTGGAGCGTGCCGGCGAAGATCGCGGCCCAGGACCTGCTGCCGAAGATCAAGAAGGATCCGTCCTACCTGACGGCGGGCGGCTACGAGCTCTATGCCGGCTACCAGGACGGCGCGCCGCAGGTCGACCCGGCCAGCGTCGACTGGGCCGCCATCCCCAAGGGCCGGTTCCCCTACCGCCTGCGCCAGGCGCCGGGCGAGAAGAACGCCCTGGGTCAGGTGAAGTTCATGTTCCCCAACCAGTTCGACGTCTATCTGCACGACACCCCGGCGCGCGAACTGTTCGCCAAGTCGGTCCGCAACTTCAGCTCGGGCTGCATCCGGCTGCAGAAGCCGATCACCCTGGCCGAGGTGATGCTGGCCGCCGACGGCCAGGACCCCACACAGGTCCGAAAGATCCTCGACGGCAAGAAGACCGCCCGGGTCAACCTGAAGACCCCCGTGCCGGTGCACCTGACCTATCTGACCGCCTGGATCGGCGAGGGCGGCACCGTGGAATTCCGCGACGACATCTATGGCCGCGACTCCCTGCTGGCGAACGCGCTGGGATTGATCTGACGGCGACGAAAACGCTTGCGCGCCGGCGCGAACCGAAGGAAAGAGGTTTTCTCGCGCCTCGGCGCCTCGGAGACCATCGGACATGACGGAACACTTCGCTTCCTCGCCCCGACGCCGGGTTACGCGACGGGCTGCCCTGGGCGCTTTGGCACTGCTGATGACCGGCGGCACGCCGGCCCGCTCGGCCATCGTCGCGGCGCACGACACCCGCAAGCTGAAGATCGAGCACCTGCATACCGACGAGCGGCTCGACATCACCTATTTCCGCAACGGCCGCTACGACACCGAGGCGCTGCGCAAGATCAACTACTGTCTGCGCGACCACCGCGACGGGACGGTCCATGCGATCGACACCCGGGTGCTGGACTACCTGCACGACCTGACGTTCCGGCTCGACATCACCCAGCGCATCGGCATCGTCTGCGGCTACCGCTCACCCAAGACCAACGAGGCGCTCCGGGCCAACAGTTCGGGCGTGGCCAAGCGCAGCCTGCACATGCAGGGCATGGCGCTGGACATCCGCGTGCCCGGCCTGCGGGTGAGCACCATCGCCAAGGCAGCGATCGCCATGAACCGTGGCGGCGTCGGCCTCTATTCCCGCTCCAATTTCGTCCATATCGACTGCGGCGAGCCACGGACCTGGGGGGCGTGATCCGCCCCGCCCTGCCCGCCTCTCAGGGGCAGGCCTCCCCCAGGGAATAGGTGTAGCTGGCCGCCTCGCCGGCAGCGCCGCTGACATGGTCAAAGGTCAGCGCGTCACCGTTCCGGGTGACGCGAAAGCACCCTTCCCGACCCCCGGCCCAGTCGTTGTTCCAGGTACGGCAGTACAGACCGTCCTCGGTGACCCGCCAGACGCCGGCGGCATCCTCGCGCCGCGCCCCGGCCAAGACCACCGCCTCCAAGCTGCCGTCGCGTCCGTGGCGGGCGGTATAGCGCCACTGGCCCAGCAGCCGCGTACCGCAGCGGGTGAGCGCGTTGCCGGTCACGGTCTCACGGATCTGCTCCGCGCTCAGCACGCCAGAACGGGGTTCGTTTCCGGCGCAGGACGCCAGGATGGCGGCGAGAAGCACCGCGGACACCGCGCCGAAGCGCCGGCCGGCGGCTGGGTATCCGAGCAGGCATCTCATTTCTCTCAATACCTTTCGAAATTAACAGAACTTTTCGGCAAATTCGTATAATGGCCGAGTTACAGACCGTCTTTTCCGCAGGCTTTCCGGTCGGTTCCAGGCCGACAGGGCTTCGCGCTGAAACTAGGTACCGCAGGCATGTTGAGCGTCCCTCTCCCCAGCAATGAGAAAAATCGGCTGACCCAGCTCATCTGGTTCCAGATCCTGGATACGCCGCCCGAAGAAGGCTTCGACCGTATAGCACGAATGGCCGCACGGGTCATGGACACGCCGATCTCAGCGGTCTCCCTGGTCGACCGCGACCGGCAGTGGTTCAAATCCGCCTGTGGGCTGTCGATCAGCGAGACGGGGCGTGATGTCTCCTTCTGCTCCTACACGATTCTGCAGCGCACGCCGATGGTCGTGGAGGACACTCTGGAAGACCCGCGCTTCAAGGAGAATCCCCTGGTGATCGGTGCGCCCCATATCCGCGCCTATGCCGGCGTGCCGTTGATCACAGAGGACGGATTCGCGCTGGGCTCGCTCTGCGCCGTCGACACGAGGCCGCGACACTTCACCGACGACCAGATGGAGGCCCTGAAGGATCTCGCGGAAACGACGATGGACCTGATGCGCTACCGGCTGCTGCGCACCAACATGCAGCAGGCGACCGGCATGTTCTCGTCCCAGGTCAGCCACGAGATCCGCACGCCGCTGAACGCCATCGTCGGCTTCTCCGAGGCGCTGTGCAGCGGGGTCTATGACGCCGATCCACAGCGCGCCCGCGAATATCTGGACATCATCGCCCGCGCGGGCCGCGACCTCGACGAGACCCTGGGGCGGCTGCTCGACGAACCGGGCGACCGCGCCGACAAGCTTTAGGCTTTCAGGCGTGGGCTGCCTGTTTCTGTGCCGCCCTCTTCGCTCCCGCCAGGGCGAGCTCGTCGAACCCGGCTTCGTCTTCGGCGAGCTGGGTGGCGAGGTCGGCGCGCATGCGGGGGTCCCAGAAATCGATGATGTGCTGGGCCACCCCGGCAACCGCCTCCTCCCGGGGGTAGGGCCGGTGGAAGTCGGCGATCTGATTGGTCATGCGGACAATGTCCTGGCGTTTCATGCCACCTGCTCCGTGCGTGTGTTCGCTCCCGGCTCGAAAACCATGATCCCGTCGCCGGCAAGGCTCGCCAGCCCCATGCCGCAGCGCCCGGCCACGTCGATCGCCAGCTTGCTGGGCGCCGACACCGCGGCCAGGAACGGCGCGCCGGCGACCGCGGCCTTCTGAACCAGTTCGACGCTGATCCGGCTCGACATCAGGATGAAGCCGTCGCGGGCATCCAGGCCGTCGCGGGCGAGCGAGCCGATCAGTTTGTCCAGCGCGTTGTGCCGGCCGATATCCTCGCGCACCCGCTCGATACGCCCATCCGACCGGCAGAACGCGGCGGCGTGGGTGGAGTGGTTGGTGCGGTTCATCACCTGGACGTCGCGCAGGGCGTCGTAGGCCCGGGTCAGCGCCTCGGCCTCCGGCGTACGGCCCTGCACCCGGGGCGGGCGCGGCACCGCCGCCTCGATGGTCTGCGCACCGCAGATGCCGCAGCCCGAACGGCCGGCGATGGTGCGCTTGCGGTCCTGGGCGGCTTCGGCATGGCGGGCGGCGACCCGCAGGTTCAGCAGATAGCCGTCCCCCGCCTCGCCGATCCGCAGGCTCTCGATCCTGGCGGCCGAGGGGACGATGCCTTCGGTCAGCGCGAAGCCGACGGCGAAATCCTCCAAATCGGCCGGGGTCGCCATCATCACGGCGAAGCTGTCGCCGTTGACCAGCACCGCGACGGGCGTCTCCTGCGGCACCTGCCAGGCCTGCGGACGCGCGTCGCCCCCGGTCACCAGACGACCGGTGACCTCGGGCGAGACCTCGCTCGCCTTGCCGTCGAGGCGCCGGATCTCCACGGCCCTACTCCGCCGCGACCACGAACTGGCGTTCGTGCACGTCGCGGAAGTGCTCCTGCCAGTCCGAGGGCTGGTTCGACTTCGTCACCTGCACCGCCGTCACCTTGTATTCGGGGCAGTTGGTCGCCCAGTCGGAGAACTCTGTGGTGATGACGTTGGCGCCGCTCACCGGGTGGTGGAAGGTGGTGTAGACGACGCCCTGCGGCACCCGGTCGGTGATCGTGGCCCGCAGCACGGTGGCGCCGATACGCGAGCCGATGCTGACCATGTCGCCCTCGCCGATGCCGCGCTCCTCGGCATCGTGCGGGTGGACCTCCAGAACATCCTCGGCATGCCAGCGACCGTTCTCGGTCCGCCGTGTCTGCGCCCCCACATTGTACTGGCTGAGGATCCGGCCCGTGGTGAGGATCAGCGGGAAGTGGCGGTTGGTACGCTCGTCCGTGGCGACGTATTCCGTCACCATGAACCGGCCCTTGCCGCGCACGAAGCCGTCCTTGTGCATGGTCGGCGTGCCGTCCGGGGCGGCGGCGTTCACCGGCCATTGCAGGGACGCACCACTGTCCAGACGGGCGTGGCTCACGCCGGCGAAGGTGGGGGTCAGGGCGGCGATCTCATCCATGATCTCCGCCGCCGAGGCGTAGGTCATGCCGTCATAGCCCATGGCCGCAGCGAGACGGCTCACCGCCTCCCATTCGCTGAGGCCGGTCGCCTCCTTCATCACCGGGCGCACCCGGTTGATGCGCCGCTCGGCGTTGGTGAAGGTACCGTCCTTCTCCAGGAACGAGGTGCCCGGCAGGAACACATGGGCGTAGCCGGCGGTCTCGTTCAGGAACAGGTCCTGCACCACCACGCAGTCCATCGCCTCCAGCGCTGCCGTCACATGCACGGTGTTGGGGTCGGACTGGGCAATGTCCTCGCCCTGGACGAAGATGCCGCGATAGGTGCCGTCGATGGCGGCGGCCAGCATGTTGGGGATGCGCAGCCCCGGCTCGGCCAGCAGCGGCCGGCCCCAGGCCTTCTCGAACAGGTCCCGCGTGGCGGCGTCGGACACGTGGCGGTAGCCCGGGAACTCGTGCGGGAAGCTGCCCATGTCGCAGGAGCCCTGCACGTTGTTCTGGCCGCGCAGCGGGTTCACGCCCACGCCCTCGCGGCCGATATTCCCGGTCGCCATGGCGAGGTTGGCCATGGCCATGACCATGGTCGAGCCCTGGCTGTGCTCGGTCACGCCGAGGCCGTAATAGATCGCGCCGTTGCCGGCGGTGGCGAACAGACGGGCGGCCGCCCGCAGGGTCTCCGGCTCGACGCCGATGCGCTCGGCCAGGGTTTCCGGCGAGTTGCGCTCCTCGGCGACGAAGGCCCGCCAGCGGTCGAAATCGGCATCCTCGCAGCGCTCGGCGACGAATTTTTCGTCGACCAGCCCCTCGGTGACGATGGTATGGGCCAGCGCGTTCATCACCGCCACGTTGGTGCCGGGGCGGAGCTGCACGTGATGGGCCGCCTTGATGTGCGGCGACTTCACAAGGTCGATGCGGCGCGGGTCGAGGACGATGATCTGTGCCCCCTCGCGCAGCCGCTTCTTCATGCGCGACGCGAAGACCGGGTGGCCGTCGGTCGGGTTCGCGCCGATCAGCAGGATGACGTCCGCCTTCTCCACCGACTTGAAGTTCTGGGTGCCGGCCGAGGTGCCGAAGGTGGTCTTCAGCCCGTAGCCGGTCGGCGAGTGGCAGACCCGGGCGCAGGTATCGACATTGTTGTTGCCGAAGGCGGCCCGGATCATCTTCTGGACGACATAGACCTCCTCGTTGGTGCAGCGCGACGAGGTGATGCCGCCGATGGCCCCTTTGCCGTGCTCGGCCTGGATCTTCTTGAACCGGTCGGCGGCGAAGCCGATCGCCTCGTCCCAGGAGACGGCGCGCCAGGGATCGGTGATGGCGTCGCGGACCATCGGCGTGGTCACCCGGTCCTTGTGGGTGGCGTAGCCCCAGGCGAAGCGCCCTTTCACGCAGGAATGGCCCTCGTTCGCCCCGCCGGACTTCTGCGGGACCATGCGCACGACCTGATCGCCCTGCAGCTCCGCCTTGAACGAGCAGCCCACGCCGCAATAGGCGCAGGTGGTCTCCACCGAGCGGGTCGGCACGCCCTTAGCGACCACCGAGGCTTCCATCAGCGTGGCGGTCGGGCAGGCCTGGACGCAGGCGCCGCAGGACACGCATTCCGACGAGAAGAAATCGTCGATCTGGGTGCCGGCCGAGACCATGGAGGCGAAGCCGCGGCCGTCGATGGTCAGCGCGAAGGTGCCCTGCACCTCTTCGCAGGCCCGCACGCAGCGGGAGCAGACGATGCACTTGGCCGGGTCGAACTGGAAATACGGGTTGGAGGTATCGACCGGCTTGCGGCTCTCGGCCTCGAAGTGGTTGGCGCCGTCCATGCCGTAGCGCACCTCGCGCAGGCCGACCGCGCCCGCCATGTCCTGCAGCTCGCAGTCGCCGTTGGCGGCACAGGTCAAGCAATCCAGCGGGTGGTCGGAGATGTAGAGCTCCATCACCCCCTTGCGGATCTTCGCCAGGCGGTCGTTCTGGGTGGTGACGACCATGCCGGCGCGCACCGGGGTGGTGCAGGAGGCGGGTGTGCCCTTTACCCCTTCCACTTCCACCAGGCACATCCGGCAGGAGCCCCAGGGGTCCAGACTGTCGGTGGCGCAGAGCTTGGGGATCGGCCGGTCGATCTGCGAGGCGGCGCGCATGATCGACGTGCCCTCGGGCACGGTGACGTCCACCCCGTCGATGGTCAGGGTGACGGGGGCGCCTTGCTTGGCCGGCGTGCCGAAATCGGTCTCTTTGAGAAGGGCCATCCGGTCTCTCCTACTCGGCCGCCATCAAGGGCGTATTTTGAAAGTCTTCGGGAAACAGACGCATCGCGGAGAGCACAGGCATGGGCGTCAGCCCGCCCATCGCGCAGAGCGAGCCGTCGCGCATGGTCTCGCAGAGATCGGCGACCAGCTCGAGATTGGCGCCCACGTTCTCGCCGCGCTGGATCTTCTCCACCGTCTCCTTGCCGCGCACCGCGCCGATCCGGCAGGGCGTGCACTTGCCGCAGCTCTCGATCTCGCAGAACTCGAAGGCGAAGCGGGCCATCGCCGCCATGTCGACGCTGTCGTCGAACACCACGATACCGCCATGGCCGAGCATTGCCTGGGCAGCGGCCAGGTTCTCGTAGTCGGTCTCGATGTCGAGCATGGAGTCGTCGATATAGGCGCCGAGCGGACCGCCGACCTGGGCGGCACGGAACGGCCGGCCCGACGCGGTGCCGCCGCCGAACTCCTCCACGAGCTGGCGCAGGGTGACGCCGAACGCCTTCTCAACCAGACCACCATGCTTGATGTTGCCGGCGAGCTGGAACGGCTTGGTCCCGCGCGACCGGCCCATGCCGAAGCCTTTGTAGAACTCGGCCCCCTTGGCCAGGATCACCGGCACGGTGGCCAGCGTCAGCACGTTGTTGACGACGGTGGGCTTGCCGAACAGACCGTGGATCGCCGGGATCGGCGGCTTGGCCCGCACGGTGCCGCGCTTGCCCTCCAGGCTCTCCAGCATCGACGATTCCTCGCCGCAGATATAAGCGCCGGCCCCGCGGCGCACATGCAGACGGAAGGTCTTCCCGCTGCCGCCGATATTCTCGCCGAGCCAGCCGGCCTGCTCCATCAGCGCGGCGGCGGCGGTCATGGTCGCGATGGCGTCGGGATATTCTGAGCGGATGTAGATGTAGCCGTCGTCCGCCCCGACCGCGAGGCCGGCGATCGCCATGCCCTCGATCAGGGTGAAGGGATCGCCCTCCATGATCATGCGGTCGGCGAAGGTGCCGCTGTCGCCCTCGTCGGCGTTGCAGCAGATGTATTTCTGGCCCGTCGGCTGGTCGTGCACCGTCTTCCACTTGATGCCGGCGGGGAAGCCCGCACCGCCACGGCCGCGCAGGCCGGACTCGGTGATGGCGGCGCAGATCGCCTCGCCGTCCATCTCGAGGGCCGCCTTCAGCCCGTCGAGGCCGCCCCAGGCGCTGAGCGAGGCGAGGTCGAGCGGATCGATGACGCCGACCCGGGCGAAGGTCAGCCGCTCCTGATGCTTCAGATACGGGATCTCTTCGGTAAGGCCGAGGGCGAGCGCGTGGTGGCCGTCCCCGGCGAGCAGACCGTCGTCGAACAGCGAGGCCACGTCCTCGGCGGCGACCGGCCCGTAGGCGACCCGGCCGGCGGCGGTCTCCACCTCCACCAGCGGCTCCAGCCAGAACATCCCGCGCGAGCCGTTGCGCACGATCGTCACGTCGGCGCCACGCGCGGCGGCCTCGGCGGCGATGGCCTTGGCGACGGCCTCGGCGCCGACGGAACGGGCGGCGGAATCCCGGGGGACGTACAGCGTGACGGTCATGAGCAGGCCTCCCGCACGGCGGTGTCGAGGCGGCCGGCATCGGCGCGGCCGACCAGCCTGCCGTTCACCATGGCGGCGGGGGCGAGCGCGCAGTTGCCCAGGCAATAGACCGGCTCGATGGTGACGCCGTCCTCGGAGGTGCCGCCGAGCGCGATGCCGCGCGCCGCACAGACCGTCTCGATCAGGGCCAGCGCGCCCATGGACTGGCAGGCCTCGGCCCGGCAGAGCTTGACGACGACGGGTCCGGCGGGGGCGCGGCGGTAATCGTGATAGAAACTGACGACCCCGTGGACCTCGGCGCGGGACAGGTTCAGCGCGCTCGCGATAGCCGGCAGGACGGCCTCGGGGATGTATCCGGTCTGGTCCTGAAGGTCGTGCAGGATCTCCAGAAGGGCCGCCGGATCGTTGCGGTGGCGGGCGCAGACCGCGGTCGCCTCGGCAACCGCGCCGGCGGGCGCAGCCGGCAGCCCATTCGGCAGCCCGTTCTGCGGCGATTTCTCAGCCTCGATCATCCGTGCCTGTCTCCTATTCACCAGCACTGTCGACCGACACGGCGCAGTGTTCCGGAGACGATGGGCTCAGCCGCAAGTTGCGGTCAAATCGGACGATTCAATGTGTTGATAGACGCGCTCTATGGTGCGGTGCGGGAGGGCGGCGGTACGGAAGCGGCACGGTACGGGAGGAAGCAAGGGTGCCGCCCCGCCTTCAAACCTCCGTCTTCCCGGCCTCGCGCCGGGACCGAGGGCGACGCTTGCCGGAGCGCCGGCGGCACGTCCCCACAGGTCCAGCGGCCCCAACCCTGGGTCCCGGGTCCGGCCCGGGAAGACGATGGAGTACGGGCGTGGGCATGCTCAGGATGCCCCAGCCAAACGATCTCCCCTCCCCACCTTTTCATCCCGTCTTCCCGGCCTCGCGCCGGGACCGAGGGCGACGCTTGCCGGAGCGCCGGCTGCAAGTCCTCAAAGTTCCAGCGGCCCTAGCCCTGGGTCCCGGGTCAGGCCCGGGAAGACGGAGGAGTGTGCGGGTGGAGAGCGACGCGTCCCTCACACCTCCGTCAGATACCCCCGGTCGAACGCCGCCGGCTGATCCTCGAAGATCGCCATCGCCGTCGTCATCCGCCGGAAGCCGTATTTGCGGTAGATCGGCTCCTTGCCGGGCACGGCGTAGAGCAGGATCTTGCGGTGATCGCGCACCCGGTCGAGCAGTCGGCGGATCACCTGACCGCCCAGCCCCCGGCCCTGGTGGCTCGGCAGCACGACGATATCGCCGAGATAGGCGCAGTCCGCCCCGTCCGACAGCGCCCGCCCGGCGGCGACCAGGCGGCCGTCCTCGCGGGCGAATTCGCGGTACAGGCTGTTGGTGAACACCGTGCGCAGAAACTCGGGCGTCTTGTCGCCCAGAGGGGCCGCGCGGACCAGGTCCGCCAGTTCCTGCCAGTCCACATCCTCCGCCGACTGGCTCCAGTCGATCGTCATTCTGTACCTCCCCGGTTCGTCAACGCCCGGTGACTAGCCGATGACCCGACGCGCGGCCGAGGCCCAACCGGGCCCGACCGCAGCGGGCCAAGGCTCACACCGCCGCGATCCCGGCCTCGGCGTCGAGCTGCTCCGGGGTCATCGCATGCAGCGTATCCAACAGCGCGGGGCCGAAGCTGCCCGGCCCGCCGGCACGCGCGGCGGCAATCGCCCCGGCCAGGCCGAAACAGGCATGGGCGGCGACCGTGGCCTCGAACGGCTTCTGGCCGACCAGAAAGGCGCCCACCACGCCGGTCAGCGCGCAGCCCATGGCGGTCACCCGGCCCATCAGGGGGTCGCCGCCTTCGATCCGCACGGCGCGGTCACCATCGGTGACGAAATCGACGGCGCCGCTGACCGCCACAACGCCGCCGGTGCGCTGCGCCAGATACCGGGCCGCATCCTCGGCGGCGGAGACCGGGTCGCCGGAATCCACCCCCTTGCCGCTGGCGACCTCGCCGCTCAGCGCCAGGATCTCCGAGGCATTGCCGCGCAGCACCGTCGGATTCAGCGCCAGCAGCCGGGCGGCCAGACGGTTGCGGAAGCCGGTCGCGCCCACCGCCACAGGGTCCAGCACCCAGGGCTTGTCCGCCGCCGAGGCGGCCTGGGCGGCAGCCACCATGGAGGATTCCCACCCGGCATCGGCGGTGCCGATATTCACCGTCAGCCCACCGGCGAGTCCGGCGAACTCGGCCGCTTCCTCGATGGCATGCACCATGGCGGGAGAGGCGCCGACCGCGAGCTGGGCGTTGGCGACCACGTTCATAGCGACGAAATTGGTGATGTTCTGCACCAGCGGGGCGGTGTCCCGCAGGGTCTTCAGGTGCGTGCCTGGGCTTTTCATAGGAGCCTTTCCGCCACCGGGGCCGAAGCGGCGCCCGCCTCCGGTAGACGGACCCGCAACTTCCTCCGCCGGCATGATCCGGTTCAGGTTCGAAGGGTGCTTCTCAGCCCGCAGATGCGGACGCCCCCGTGCGTGCTCTCAACGTGGCGACGGAACCGGGAGTTCGCAAGATGGCTGTTGTTCCGCCGGGCGCGGCCCTACTTCGCCGATCCGAACACCATTGCACCAATGAACCGGTCCACAGTCCTGCCGTCATCCGCCAGGGGAAGCAGGAGGGTCTCGTAGGACTTGTGCTCCTTGTCGAGCCAATCGACGACGCCCCAGACCCGGACCGGCCGCTGGGAATCGCGGACCTGGCTGTAGAGGTCGAGCCCGGCCGGCCCGAACACCTCACCGATCCGGCGGCCGGTATTGTCGCGGCCGACATGCTCGGTGATCTCGGTGCCGATCAGGGTGTAGCGGAAGTCGTCGATCTCCGGCTCGACCTGCGCCACGAAAAGCCAGCCAAGGCAGTCCCGCATGTCCAGCGGATCGAAATCGCGACGCGCCGGGAGCATTCCGTGCCGGCATTTCGATTGCCAGGTCTGCAGCAGACCCTGAAGCATCGGGTCGATCAGGGAGACGGTCCAATCCCACTCTCCCGGTTTCGGCGGGACGGCCGATCCCGCGTCGTCGGCGATACCGCGCACACCGGGGCGGACGGATCTGGTAACCATCGATATGCCCTTCTGGGATCAAAATTACGATCCGGTCCGATCTTTCTATACGGCAAACCGACCTGCGCGACAACCAGACCAGGAGCGCCGTATTCCCGCTACGGCGCCAACGGGTCGGGATAGCCCTTCGCCGCTTCCAGCAGCATCTCGACCAGCGGCGACATCGGCTCGCGGTCCAGCGCGACGACGCCGATCATGTGCTCCACCACCGGCTCCACCAACGGAATCGCCCGGAGGCGCGCGCCCTCCCCGACCACCCGGGTCAGGGCCTCGGGCAGCACGCTGACTAGGCCGGCGGTCTGCACATAGGCGCAGAGATTGATCACCGAATTGCTCTCGATCTCCGGATGCGGATGGCAGCCGGCCTTGGCGAAGGCGCGGTCGATGATCCGCCGGTTCTGCATGTCCGGGGTCAGCGCGCAGAGCGCGTGTTCCGCGGCTTCGGCCCAGGCGACGCTGTCGCGGCCGGCGAGCGGATGGTCCTCGCGCACCACCAGCCGGTAGCGCTCGCGGTACAGCGGCTGCGAGGAGGTGATGTCGATCGGCTCGCTGTCGAGATAGGTGATACCGGCATCGATGGAGAACTCCGCCAGATGCCGCTCGATGTCCTTGGAGGATTGCGAGCGGATGCTGAAGGTGAGCTTCGGAAAACGCCGGCGCAGCAACTCGGTCAGCGGCGGCACGGCGGCCAGCGCGGAGGGAATGACGCCGAGCACCATCCGGCCCTCCGGTGCACCGGACAGGGCGGAGAGGTCGTCGCGCAGGCTGTCGCAATCCTCAAGGATGCGCTGCGCCCATTTCAGGATGTGCTGGCCCTCGTTGGTCAGGCCGATATAGCGCTGGCCGCGCAGCACGATGGGAACGCCGAGCTCATGCTCGAGCTGGCGGATGCGGCCGGACAGGGTGGGCTGGGTGATCCCGCAGGCCTCGGCGGCGCGGGTGAAATGCTGCTCGCGGGCGAGCGCCACGAGGTACTGGAGCTGTCTGATATCCATGGACGCGACGCTCCGGCACGACGCGAAAGGGTCGCGCACCGCTCGGGGTGAAAGGGCCGCACACCGCTGGGGATACACGGTGCACGGCCCTAAAGGTGCCGGTAACTTACGCGTCGCGCAACGGCACCGCCACGTAGCGCTGCTGGCCGTCACGCCGGACCAGCAGGAGCACGGACTTCTTGTGCCCGGACTTCGCCGCGTCGATCGCGGCCCGGGCCTCCTTCGCATTGGCGACCTGCGACTGGCCGACCGCGGCGATCACATCGCCGGGGCGCAGTTCGGCGGCGCCGTTCGGCGCGATGGAGAGCACGACGGCACCCTCCTCCTGGTCGCCCAGGGTCACACCGAGCGGTGCGACCTCGAGACCCTCGGCGTCGGGAGCGCCGGTGGTCGCCTCGGCCATCTGCTCGGCCTTCGGATAGGAACCGACCTCGACCGCCAGGTCGCGGCCCGTGCCGTCACGCCAGACGGTCAGGTTGGCGCTCTCGCCCGGATCGACGTCGGCCACCGCGCGGGTCAGGTCGCGGACCTCCGTGATCGCGGTGTTGCCGAAGCGCAGGATGACGTCGCCCGCCTTCAGGCCCGCCTGGCCGGCCGGACCCGTGGGGTCGACATCGGCGACAAGCGCGCCGTCCTCGGAGTTGAGGCCCAGGCTGTCGGCGATCTCCGGCGTCACCGGCTGGATGCGCACGCCGATGAAGCCGCGCTCCACCGAGCCCTTCTCCAGGATTTCGGCGACGATCGCCCGGGTCTGATTGGCCGGCACGGAGAAGCCGAGGCCGATATTGCCGCCGTTCGGCGAGAAGATCGCCGTGTTCATGCCGACGACCTTTCCGTCGGTGTTGAACAGCGGGCCGCCGGAATTGCCGCGGTTGATCGCCGCGTCGACCTGGATGAAGTCGTCATACGGACCCGCATTGATGTCGCGGCCACGGGCCGAGACGATGCCGGACGTCACCGTCCCGCCGAGGCCGAACGGGTTGCCGATGGCGACCACCCAGTCACCGACCTCGAGCTGGTCGCTGTCGCCCCAGGGGAGCGTCGGCAGCGGCGTGTCGCTTGAAACCTTCAGCACGGCGATATCGGTCTTCGGGTCGCGACCGACCAGGGTGGCGTCGAGCTCGGTGCCGTCGTCCAGCACGACCGTGATCTCCTCCGCCCCGTCGATGACGTGGTTGTTGGTGACGATCGTGCCGCCGGCGTCGATGATGAAGCCGGAGCCGAGGCCGCGCGCCTGACGGGGCGCCTGCTGCTGACCCATCGGCGGCTGGCCCATCGGCGGCTGACCGCCGAAGAACTTGTCGAAGAAGTCGTGCAGCGGATGGCCCGGCGGCAGCTCGGGGATCTGCTGGCCGCCGACCTCGGGACTGCCGCCGGCGGTCTTGGTCAGCACGGTCACGACGGCCGGCTTGGCCTTCTTCACCAACTCGGAGAAGGAGCCCGGAAGCTCGCCATGGGCATGGGCGACGCTCGGGGCGAATATCGGCTGGGCGATCATCGGTGCGGCGACCAGCGCGGTCGCCAGAAGTGCGGCGCGCAACCCTGCGCGCGTCCGTGAACGGGTCATCAAGACTACCCTCCATCGATTTGTTGAGCGGGGCGACGTCGGGCCGTTGCGTCAACGCCGCCTTCGCCGTCGATGGCATAAGTAGGCGCCGATCTGTTCAGGACGCGGACCGAGATGAGGCAATTTCGCGGCAGATGTGGCCGCGAGGTGTCAGATCGCGCGCCAGCGGGGGGCCGGATCAGCGCCGCTGACAGAAATGCTCGGCCACGCCGAGCAGCCGGTCGGCGGGCCCGCCACGCTTGGTCGTCATCGGCATGACGATGGTCTCGTACCAGTGGCGCGACCCGCTCTTGGTCAGATAGGCGATGCGCTGCACGGCGGGGACCGCGGCATTGCTCGCCAGCGTATAGAGCCGGATCAGTGTCGCCTGACTGCCCTGACCGGCGATATCGGAGAGCCTGCGGCCGGTATTGTCCGCCGCGGTATGGGAAACGACATCGGTGCCCACCAGCCGATAGCGGAAGTCGGCGACCTCCATCGGACCGGGTCCCTCCGTCGACAGCACATCCACCAGATACACATAAGGCAGGATGCCGGCCAGCGCCTCGGCCTTCAGGTCGTCGGCCAGCGGAAGCGCGCCCTCGCAGCAGGCCGCTGCCCAGGCGGCATGGCCGCGGGCGACGATCGGCGAGACCAGGGTGGGCTCACCGACCACCAGGTGACCGGAGTTCTCCGCGATCGACTCCGCCGACGGGTGGCGGCGCAGCGTGGAATGAAGGGGGCCGACTGCCATTTGGATTCTGCCACGGTGAGTTCGCCCGAAACCGCGCGGGCCGGGCGTCCTAGCGCAGAATGGATGTAAATGGTTATCAAAACCCTTACGCAGACTCCTCTTGTTCCACCGCAGACCGGGCACGGGTCTGCTCGCGCTTTACAGCAAATACCTGCCAGAAACCGCCCGAATACTATGGAAGATTGAAAGATCTTTAAGAAAGACATCGGATGGTGACGCAGCGGTCGACTGCGCTAGGCTGCTGCGATCCGGAGCCAACAGCACCGAACACCAACAGACGTTATAGGGAGCACCGCATGGACCTCGACCTTTCAGGCAAGACCGCCCTCGTCACCGGCTCCACCCGCGGGATCGGCCTGGCGACCGCAAAGGGACTTGCCGCCATGGGGGCGGAAGTCGTCGTCAACGGCCGCAGCGAGGGACCGGTCGCCGAGGCGGTGGAAGCAGTGCTGAACGCCGCGCCGGGTGCCGTTGTCCACGGCCAGGTCGCCGATCTCGGCACCGCCGAGGGCTGCGCCACCCTGATCGAGGCGGTCCCCGGCGTCGACATCCTGGTGAACAATATGGGGATCTACGGTCCCAAGCCGTTCTTCGAGATCGAGGATGCGGACTGGCAGGAGATGTTCGACGTCAACGTGATGAGCGGCGTGCGGCTGACCCGGCATTACCTGAAGGACATGCTCGACACCAAGGACTGGGGCCGCGTGGTCTTCGTGTCCAGCGAGTCCGGCATCTACATCCCCAAGGAGATGGTGCATTACGGCATGTCGAAGAGCGCCCAGCTGGTGATCGCCCGCGGCGCGGCCGAGGCGACCAAGGGCACCAACGTCACCGTCAACTCCGTCCTGCCCGGCCCGACCTGGGTGGAAGCCCAGCACGACCGGCTGACCGCGCGTGCGAAGGCGCAGGGCACGACACTGGAGGCGCTGACCTCCACCATGTTCACCGAGCGCCGGCCCGCCTCGCTGATCCAGCGCTACGCCACGCCGGAAGAGGTGGCGAACATGATCTGCTACGTCTGCTCCAAGGCGTCCAGCGCCACCAACGGCGCGGCCCTGCGGGTAGAAGGCGGGATCGTCACCAACCCGTTCTGACGCCCGGCCCGTTCTTCCTCCCGGCACGGCGGACCGGAGATTACAGCTCGGCGACAGGTATCCGCAGCACGGCAGCCGGCATCGCCACAGATGTATCGACACCGCTGGCGATCCGGTCCGTGCGCCGGTCGTACAGGCTGGTGCCGAGCACGGAGTCGACCTCGCCGTCGCGCGACCGCATCGGAAGGACCAACCGCTCGACCCGATGGACGAAATGCGGGTCGGGCAGGTTCTCGGTCGCGCTGTAGAGAATGGCCGGTTCGCTGCGCGCCCGTGCCCAGCGGTCCGCCAGGGTCGCTCGGTGTTCTGGACCGACGATTTCGGTCAATGTCCGGCCCTTGATCGAATTGCCCCAAACGGCGTTCACCTCTTCGCCCGCCAGCTCGCAGATGTAGTCGCTGCGATCCGGCGCCATCCGGTAAATCCACACGAATGCCAGCATTCGGGAGATGGTCACGGGATCGAAGGCGGCGCGATCAGCCACCGGATGGTCGCCGCGGGCGGCGAGCCAACCGTCGAACAGCTCGAAAATCCTGGGATCGGCTTGGGGAATTCGCGCCCGCATTCTCGATGACGGATCGCTCATCCCAGCCCCGTGCCGGCAAGTACCGACGGGTATTGCTTCGGGGTCACTGTCCGGAAGATCATTGCATTCAACACATTGATGTCCGCGAAGAAAACCGCCGCGAGGAAAACCGCGGCACAGGAGGAGGCGGTTATGTTGACCGAAACCGAGATCGCTCACTACCACGACAAAGGTTACGTGTTTCCTAAATACCGCCTGCCGCCGGACACCCTGCAGGCGATCCGCGACGACCATGACCGTCTGCTCGCGCGCCATCCGGAGTTCCGCGACAACTGCCCGGATCTACTGACCTTCGACAGCGGCTTTCTGAACTACGCGCGCGATCCGGCGATCCTCGACATGGTCGCCCAGCTCATCGGTCCGGACATCGCCCTTTGGAACATGAGCTTCTTCGCCAAGCCGGCGCTCAACGGCAAACGCACGCCGTGGCACCAGGACGGCGCCTACTGGCCGATCCGCCCTCTGGCCACCTGCACCGTCTGGATCGCGATCGACGACGCCACGCCCGAGAATGGCTGTATGCGCTTCATCCCCGGCTCCCACAAATCGAAGGATCTGGCGCCCCACGACCTGAAGAAGGACTCGTCGGCCACCCTGAGCCAGGAGCTTTCGGCCGGCACCTTCGACGAGGCCGAGGCGGTCGACGTCGCGCTGGAGGCCGGACAGATCTCGCTGCACGATGTCTACCTCTATCACGGCTCGGAGGCGAACGCGTCGCCCAAGCCCCGGCGCGGTATGACCCTGCGGCTGATGCCCACCTCCTCGTTCTACGACCGCGAACTGGCGCGCCGGGCGGCCGAGGAGCGCGGCGACTACGATCAGTCGGTGCGCAGCCTGTTCCTGCTACGCGGCGAGGATCGGACCGGCCGCAACGACTTCCGGGTGCGCCCTCTGGCCTGACCCGACCGCCTCAGAACTGCCTGGGCGGCGAGGCGGAGCGCTCGGTGAAGTCGAGCACGATCAGCAGCATCGACACCCTCTCCCCGTCCTCCGACAGGGGGAGGATCAGACGCTCGATATCGTAGATCTGACCGCCGAGGTTGCGGTATCGGTGATCGGAACAGACCGGGCGCGCGGCGGCGGCGGCGGCGCTGTATTCCCGGACGATCTCGTCCTGGGCCTCGCCGAAATCGATCTCGTCCAGATACCGGCCCGTATAATCGCGGCCGAACTGGTTCACGATCCAGGTTCCGACCAGCCGAACCCTGAGGCGACCGCTCGGCGGAATGACGTCGATCAGGATCAGATTGGGCAGCAGCGCGGGGATGTCGATCGGATCCAGGTCGGCGCGGGCCGGCATCGCCCGGTCGCCGCACTTGGCCCGCCAGTAGGCGTGCACCTCCTGCAGGAGCGGCGATTGGGCGTCGGCGACCGGTTTGATCTTGTTATCGAGACGATCGCCGTTGTTCATCACATCGCGCTGCCAGTAGCCAATCACGTCGATACGGGAGGCGCGGCCGGTCAGGGTCGCCCCCTTGGTCAGGCCGCCTGACGTCAGCCCCCGTCCAGCTCTTCGACGTCATTTTACACAAGGATATTCCAGCATCTCAATTATTGGCCCGCGGCAGGGCCTGCGTTAACCTTTTCTTTGAACTCTGGTGGCAAACAGGTATTGCGTTTGCGTATTACGACAGGGGTCAGGGACCATGGACGAGCTGCTGAGCGAATTTCTCACCGAGACGGCGGAAGGACTCGCCGAACTCGACGTTGAAATCGTCAAGCTGGAGCAGAACCCGAACGACGCGGGTCTGATCGCCAGCATTTTCCGGATCGTTCACACGATCAAGGGAACCTGCGGCTTCATCGGACTGCCCCGCCTCGAGACCGTGGCCCATGCGGCCGAGAACGTGCTCGGCAAGTACCGCGACAAGGAACTCGAGGTCACGCCGACCTCGGTGACCGTCATTCTCGCGTCGCTCGACCGGATCAAGAGCATCCTGGCCCATATCGAGCAGACCGAGCAGGAGCCCGAGGGCAGCGACGAGGACCTGATCGCCCAGCTCAACGAGCTCGCCGAGGGTCGCACCCCGGACGCCGTCGCGGCCACCCCTGCCACATCCGCCCCTGCAACCGAACCGGCACCGGAGCCCGAGGCTGCCGCCGACACGGGCATTGAGAACGCCGACGAACTGGACGCCCCGATCCCGGGGGCCGAGGTCATCGGCAACCGCCCGGGCGAAGTTCCGCTGGACGAGCTGGAGCGCGCCTTCATGGAAGCGCCCGGCCCCGAGGAGACCTCGGGCGCCGCAGATCCCGAGCCCGACCTGCCCGCGGCCCCGCCGTCGGTCCCGGCTATTGCCGATAAGGCGCCGGAATCCGCCGCCACCGCCGAGGCGATGCCGATCGCCGAGAGCAAGGCCGCCTCGCAGAACATCCGCGTCAATGTGGATCTGCTCGAGAACCTGATGACCATGGTCTCGGAGCTGGTCCTGACCCGCAACCAGCTGCTGCAGATCGCCCGCAGCAACGGCCGCGAGATCGAGGGCTTCAGCGTCCCGCTGCAGCGCCTGAGCCAGGTGACGTCCGAGCTGCAGGAAGGGGTGATGAAGACCCGCATGCAGCCGATCGGCAACGCCTGGTCGAAGCTGCCGCGGATCGTGCGCGACCTGGCGCACGAACTGAACAAGAAGATCGAGCTGGTCATGCAGGGCGCGGACACCGAGCTCGACCGCCAGGTCCTTGAGATGATCAAGGATCCGCTCACCCACATGGTGCGCAACTCCGCCGATCACGGCGTCGAGGACCCCGCCACCCGCCTCGCTTTCGGCAAGTCGGAGACCGGCCATGTCCGCCTGAACGCCTATCACGAGGGCGGTCACATCATCATCGAGATCGCCGATGACGGTAAGGGCATCGACCCGGAAAAGATCCGTGCCAAGGCGATCGAGAAGAACGTGGTCAGCTCGGCCGATGCGGCCAACATGTCGGATCAGCAGGTCCTGCAGCTGATCTTCAAGGCCGGCTTCTCCACCGCGGAGAAGATCACCAGCGTGTCCGGCCGCGGCGTCGGCATGGACGTGGTGAAGACCAATATCGAGAAGATCGGCGGCACCGTCGACCTCACCAGCCAGGTCGGCAAGGGCTCGGTCTTCAAGATCAAGATCCCGCTGACCCTGGCCATCGTGTCGGCTCTGGTCGTCGCCTCCTCCAGCGAGCGCTTCGCCATCCCGCAGCTTTCGGTGCTGGAGCTGGTGAAGACCACCACCGACGGCCCGAACCGCATCGAGACGGTGCAGGGCACCCGGGTGATGCGCCTGCGCGATCGCCTGCTGCCGCTGGTCTCGCTGCGCGACCTGCTGCGCCTGGACGAGGGCAAGGAAACGCCGGAAACCACGGCGGAGACCTTCGTCGTCGTCATGCAGGTCGGCACCTATTCCTTCGGCCTGCTGGTCGACAAGGTGTTCGACACCGAGGAGATCGTGGTCAAGCCGGTGGCCCCGGTGCTGCGCGACCTGACCGTATTCTCCGGCAACACCATCCTCGGCGACGGCTCGGTGATCATGATCCTCGATCCCAACGGCATCGCCCAGGAGACCGGCGAGGTCATCGTCCCGGATCAGGCCGACTACGACGAGAGCGACGAGTTCGACGTGTCGCTGGAAGAGCAGACCCTGCTGCTGTTCAAGTCCGGCAATGACGGCCCCAAGGCGGTGCCGCTGTCGCTGGTCGCCCGCATCGAGATGCTCGACCTGAAGACGGTGGAGCATTCCGAAGGCCGCCCGCTGGTGCAGTACCGCGGCGCGCTGATGCCGCTGGTGATCTGCAAGGGCGCCGCTCCGCTGGAGCGCGAGGGTCAGCGCCCGGCCCTGGTCTTCACCGACGACGGCCAGTCCATGGGCCTGGTGGTGGACGAGATCCTCGACGTGGTCGAGGACCGGATCAACGTGACCATCGCGCCGGACGGTGCCGGCATGATGGGCTCGGCGATCATCAAGGACAAGGCGACCGACATCGTCGATGCCGGCTTCTACCTGACCGAGGCCTTCGGCGACTGGTTCCGCCACTCGCGCCAGGGCAAGGAGAGCACCAGCAAGCGCCGTCTGCTGCTGGTCGACGACAGCGCGTTCTTCCGCAACCTGATGACCCCGCTGCTCGCTACCTCCGGCTACAAGGTCGTACCGGTCGACAGCGCGCAGAAGGCTCTCGACCTGTGCGAGGCTGGGGCGAATTTCGATCTGATCGTCACCGACATCGAGATGCCGGACATGGACGGCTTCACCTTCGCCGAGAAGCTGAAGGAGACCTCCTGGGCGGATACCCCGGTGGTGGCCCTGTCGTCGCGCACCTCCGAACAGGATCTGGAGCGCGGCCATCAGGTCGGCTTCGCGGACTACGTGGCGAAGTCGGATCGCGAGGCCCTGCTGGACGCCCTGCCGGAGCTGCTCAAGGAGTAGTCCTTCGGCCCTCTCCAAACCGATCAATTCGGGCGCCCTCGTGGCGCCCGTTTTGTTTTGCGGGCCGGTCGTCACACCTTCCCGCCGCCGTCGGCCGGCGGCTAGACTGCGGCCAACGCCACGAAGAAACTCACCTGAGGGAACGTCATGCCCGAGACCTTTGCGGTTGCCGGGGCCGGCCTGATCGGCCGGGCCTGGGCCATCGTCTTCGCCCGCGCCGGCCATTCCGTGCGCCTGTGGGACGGCAATCCCGAGGCGCTGGCCGCCTCGCTGCCGCTGCTGCGCGCCAATCTCGACGACCTGGAGGCCCAGGGCCTGATCGACAGCGCGGAGGAAGTCACGGCCCGGGTAACGGCGGTGGACACGCTCGGTGATGCCCTGGAGGGCGCGCGCTGGATGCAGGAATGCATCGCCGAGACGGTGGAGGCCAAGCGCGGCCTGTTCGAGGAGGCCGATCGCTATGCCGAGCCGGACGCCATCCTCGCCTCCTCGTCGTCGTCCATCACCGCCTCGAAATACACCGAGGCCCTGCCCGGCCGCCTGCGTTGCCTGGTCGCCCATCCGGTGAACCCGCCCTATCTCGTCCCCCTGGTGGAGCTGTGCCCCGCCCCCTGGACCGACCCGGCGGTGATCCAGCGGGCACGTCAGGTCATGGATTCGGTCGGCATGGTGCCGGTCGCGGTGAACAAGGAGGTGGAAGGCTTCGTGCTGAACCGCCTGCAGGGCGCGCTGCTGGCCGAGGCGTTCAAGCTGGTCGCCGACGGGGTGATCTCCACCGACGACCTGGACAAGACGGTGAAGGACGGGCTCGGCCTGCGCTGGTCCTTCATGGGGCCGTTCGAGACCATCGACCTGAACGCCCCCGGCGGCGTGGCCGATTACTGCGCGCGCTACGGCGGCATTTACGAACGCCTTCAGGCCGAACAGGCGGAGGTCCGGGTCTGGGACGCCGACACGGTCAAGCGGATCGAGGGTGAGCGGCGCAAGGTGCTGGGCGCGGACGATCTCGCCACCCGCCAGGTCTGGCGCGACCGCCGGCTGATGTCCCTGCTGAAGCACAAGCAGGCCGCCACCGACGAATTCGGCGGCTGACGGCGCCATGAGCGACGCCCTGGACACCTCACCGGCGGCGGTGCGCCGCCGGCTGACGATCTCCGATTCCGACCGCGCGGCCTACGGCATTCCCGAGGACTGGCAATCGGGCATGGCTCGGCTGGTGGAATGGGCCGACGTGGACGCCTTCGCCCATGCAAACCACACGGCTTTCCTGCTCTGGTTCGAAGCGGCCAGGAACCTGTACCTGGAATCGGTCGGCATTCCGCGCCACGCGGTCGACAAGCCGGGGCCGGTGATGATGACCCTCACCACCCGCTACCTGAAGCCGCTGGCCTATCACGACCCGGTCTTCGTCACCGCCCGGGTGAAGTCGATGCGGCGCACCTCCTTCGTCATGGAGTATGCCGCCTGGGGCAAGGACGGCTGTGCCTGCACCTGCGAGGCGCTGCTGGTGCTGATGGTCAATTCAACCGGAGAGAAGGTGGCGATCCCCGAGGATGTGCGCGCGGCGATCCGCGATCTGGATGCGCCGGACGAGCAGTGAGGAAACACCAATGACCGACACGCCCCAGACCCATGCCGGCCGCGTCGCCGTCGTCACCGGCGGGGGCTCCGGCATCGGCCGGGCGATCGCCGAGGCGCTGGCCACCGCCGGCGCGCTGGTCGCCGTGCTCGACGCCAACGGCAATGCGGCGGAGGAGACCGCGGGCGCCCTCGCCGGGGCCGGTCACAAGGCCATGGCGGTGACCTGCGACGTCGCCCGCTGGGAGGACATGGAGGCCGCCGCCCACGAGGTGACGGCCGGGCTCGGCGTGGCGGATATCCTGGTCAACAATGCCGGCATCTCGCCCAAGCACACGGGCAAGCCGGCACCGACCCTGGAGATGGATCCGGCGGAATGGGCCCATGTGCTGGCGGTGAACCTGACCGGCGCGTTCCACGGGGTCCGGGCCTTCGGGCCGGGCATGGCGGCGCGCGGCTGGGGCTCGATCGTCAACCAGTCCTCGGTCTCGGCCAAGCGGCATCTGGATTTCGTCGGTGTGCACTACCCGGCGAGCAAGGCCGGGCTGATCGGCCTGACCAAGCAGCTCGCCGGCGAGCTCGGGCCGTCGAACATCAACGTGAACGCCCTGGCACCGGGCCGGATCGAGACGCCCTTGATGCGCGGCGTCGACCCGGCGGTGAACGAGGCGGCCCGGCAGGACACGCCGATGCGCCGGCTCGGCCAGCCGCAGGACGTGGCGGCGGCAGCACTGTATCTGACCTCGGAGGCGGGGCATTTCGTGACCGGCCAGGTACTGGATGTGGCCGGTGGGTGGATGATCTCGTAACCCAAGTCAGGATCAAGACGCCCCCTTCCCCGTCATCCCGGATGACCCCGGGCTCGACCCGGGGGCAGGCCGGGACCCAGCACCGGCGCCGGAAGCACGGTCCCGGCCCATCCCCGGATCAAGCCCGGGGCTGTCCGGGATGACGGGTGTGAAAGGCTTATGGGAACGCGCCCTACTGCAGCGGCACTTCGTTGAAACTCCGCAGCTTACGGGAATGCAGCTTCTCCGGCGGCAGCCCGCGCAGGATCTCCATCGCGCGGAAGCCGATATCCAGGTGCTGGGCGACCTGGCGGCGGTAGAAGTCGTCGGCCATGCCCGGCAGCTTCAACTCCCCGTGCAGCGGCTTGTCGGACACGCAGAGCAGTGTCCCGTAGGGCACCCGCATGCGGAAGCCGTTGGCCGCCACCGTCGCACTCTCCATGTCCAGGGCGATCGCCCGCGACAGACTTAAAGCCCGGTCCGGCTCGCGCTGGTCGCGCAGCTCCCAGTTCCGGTTGTCGGTCGACGCCACCGTGCCGGTGCGCATGATCCGCTTCACCCCCACCGTGTCGAGCCCGGTGATGTCGGCCACCGCCTGTTCCAGGGCGAGCTGCACCTCGGCCAGCGCCGGGATCGGCACCCAAACGGGCAGGTCGGCGTCGAGCACGTGGTCGTCGCGGTGATAGGCATGGGCCAGCACGTAGTCGCCCAGCCGCTGCATGTTTCTCAGTCCGGCACAGTGGCCGAGCATCAGCCAAGCATTTGGGCGCAGCACGGCCACATGGTCGGTGATGGTCTTCGCGTTGGACGGGCCGACGCCGATATTGACCATGGTGATGCCCTGGTGGCCCTCGCGCACGAGGTGGTAGGCCGGCATCTGCGGCGCGCGGGAGGCCACCGCGCCCAACGCCGTGCCGTCCGGCCGCAACACCCGGTCGCCCGGTTCGACGAAGGCGGTGTAGCCGCTGCCCTTCTGCTGCACCAGTTCCTCGGCCCGCTGGATGAAGCCGTCGATATAGACCTGATAGTTGGTGAACAGGACGTAGTTCTGGAAATGCTCCGCCGAGGTGCCGCAATAGTGCCGCAGGCGGTGCAGCGAATAGTCGACCCGCGGTGCGGTGAACAGCGCCAGCGGCAGGGCGTCGCTTGGTGTGTGATCGACCTCGCCGTTGACGATGCAGTCGTCCATCACCCGCAGGGACGGCATGTCGAAATGCCGCTTCAGCCGCGACATCGCCGCGCCGTCGAAGCCGTCGCCCACCGTCATGCCGTCGGGAAAGGCGAAGGGCAGCGGGATCGGCAGCTCCGACAGCCCGACCTCCAGCGGCCGGCGGTGGTTCTCCAGGATGGCGCCGAACTGCTTGGTCAGATGGGCGGCGAACAGGTCGATGCGGGTGAAGGTCCCCTCGTACACCCCGGACTCGTCGGCGAAGCCGAAGGCGCCGGTCGACAGCGGCCCGCTGTCGTCATCGGTCACCGTCAGACGGACCATCGGATAGGTGGCCCGGGCCCGGCCCGTCATGGTCCCGGCCTCGAAATCGTGAAACGCCGCCTGCAGCCGCTCGATCTCGCCGCGATACAGCCGGTCGAGCTCCGCGACCACCGCCTCGGCGGTGTCGAAGCCTGCGGTTTGGCCCGCTGCAGAGCGGCCCTCTGCGGAGCGGCCCGCCGGGGAGCGGCCCGGTTCGGGATGGTCGGGTGCGGTCATGGCTCCCTCCGTCGCTTGCCCGTCGCCATATTCCTGCCGCGCGGGTAGCATTGCTTGGACATAGTGATAGCGCGATTCCGCGCGCGACGGGAGGACAGGATGGGTGACTTGGGCAAGCTTGGCGATATGGCGGGCCGGCTGTTGAAGGCGCGGGGCGAGACCATCGCCGTGGCCGAGTCCTCCAGTGGCGGGCTGATCTCCGCCTGCCTGCTGGCGGTGCCCGGGGCGTCGGCCTATTTCGTCGCCGGCGGCGTGATCTACACCCACAAGGCGCGCGAGATCTTCACCGATATCGAGTTCGAGCAGCATCCGGGCATGCGCTCCTCCTCCGAGCCCTACGCGGCGCTGCTGGCCGAGACCATGCGCCGGCGGATGGAGACCACCTGGGGCCTGGCGGAGACCGGGGCGGCCGGGCCGCTCGGCAACCGCTACGGCGACGCGGCCGGCCATACCTGCATCGCCCTGTCCGGGCCGGTGACCCGGGTGTTCACCCTGGAGACCGGCGACCGGCACCGGGAGCCGAACATGTGTCGCTTCACGGAAGCCGCGCTGGACGCTCTGGTGGAAGCCCTCGACCAGCCGATGACCGCCTGAGCCGTCCAGCATGACCGCCCTGCTCCGCGCCTACGACATCTGGCCCGACGGCCGTGCCGCCGTGCTGACCGGACAGGATCTGGCCAGACCCGTCCCCGACGGCGCCTGGCGCTGGGTCAACCTGCTGCGCACCGAGGCCGACGTGGCCGAGATCCTGACCACCCTCGGCCTGCCCGAGGCGGCGATCGAGGCCCTGCTGGTGGAGGAGACAAGGCCGCGCGCCTGGAACGTGGGCGGGCGCACCCTGATGGTGCTGCGCGGCGTGAACCTGAACGAGGAGATCGGCGACCACCCGCTGATCGCCCTGCGCATGAGCGTGTCGGAGCGCAAGGTCGTGACCTGCCGCAAGTTCCGCTTCCGCGCCCTGGAGGATCTGGTGAACCGCTGCGAGGCGGGCAACGCCCCGCCCTCCCCGGCCGCCTTCGTCACCGACCTGATCGAGGGCCTGTCGAACCGGTTCGATGCGCGGATCATCGACCTGGACCAGCGGCTGGAGGCGATCGACCAGGCGTCCGGGCCCAACCGGGAGGACGATCTCGCCGGCCTGCGCCGGGACCTGCTGCCGCTCGGCCGCTTCATGACGCCCCAGCGCGAGGCGCTGAGCCGGCTGGGCCAACTCGCCCAGGGATGGGCCACGCCGGAGGATCTGGCCGCGATCGCCGACTGCGAGAACGAGTTCGTGCGTCAGATCGAGCATCTGCGCGAGATCGAGAGCCAGGCGGCCCTGCTGCGCGACGATCTGGCGGCGGAGACGGCCGCGACCCAGGCGCGCCACACCTATCTGATCACCATCCTGGCCGCCCTGTTCGTGCCGCTGAGCTTCATCACGGGGCTGCTGGGCATGAACGTGGCCGGCATTCCGGGCGCGGACACGCCGTATGCCTTTCTGCTCGTGCTTCTGCTGATGGGGGGCAGCTTCGCCGCCGGTATCGGCGTGCTGAAATGGCGCGGCTGGATCTGAGGGGCGCCACCCCCGGATAAGCTCCGGGGGCGACGGGCGACCGTTACAGATCGATCTTGTTCTCCAGGCTCTCCCCGCCGGCGAAGCGGACGGCGTTGGCAAACATCTCGCGGAACTTGCGGCGCATGATGTCCTGGGTGCCGGGCGCATTATGCGGGGTCAGCACCACGTTGCGGAACTTGGCGAAGGGCGACGGACCGACCACCGGCTCGATCTCGAACACATCGAGGCCCGCCCCGCCCAGATGCCCGCTTTCCAGCGCCTCCAGCAGCGCCGGCTCGGCCACCACCGGGCCGCGGGCGCAGTTGATCAGGATCGCCCCCGGCTTCATCGCCGCAAGCTGCGGCGCATCGATCATGTGATGGGACAGCTCGGTCAGCGGCAGGTGCAGGGTGATGAAGTCGCTGGTGGCGACCAACTCCTCGAAGCTCACCCGGGTGACCCGCAGGTCGTGCTCCACCGCCGGATCCATGTCGAGCAGGTCGTGATAGACCACCTCGCAGTCGAACGGCACCAGACGCTTGGCCACCTGCTTGCCGATCCGGCCGAGGCCGACGATGCCGACCCGCGAGCCGCCGAGACCGCGCGCCTCCGCCCGGAAGGTGTTGGAATGCCAGCGCCCGGCCCGCAGCTCGCTGTCCTGGAACGCTAGCCGACGGCCGGTCGCCAGCATCATCATCAGCGCGTGTTCGGCGACGCCCTCCGGCGTGCCGCCCGGGGTGATCGCCAGCGGGATCTGCCGGTCGCGGATCGCCTTGGTCGCCACCGTGTCGTGGTAACCCACCCCCTGGTGCAGCACGAGGCGCAGCTTGGGTGCGGCGGCCACATCCGCCTCGGTCAGACGCCGGGCGCCGACCATGATCACCTCCGCCTCCGCCAGCTTCGCCGCCAGTTCCGCCGGGTCGTCGCTGTCGAGGTAATCCACGATGAAACCCTCGGGTTTCTCGCCCTCGATCAAAGTCCGCAGCTTGTCGTCGGCGGGCACGAAGTAGAGGATGCGGGAAGTCATTAAGCGTCTCCGGAGTAAGGGGATGCGCGATCCTATCGAGGAAAAGGGAGAATTGTCATGACCTTGTCGATGCGGCGCCTGAACCCGGTGATCGGGACCGAGATCAGCGGGATCCAGGTCACGCGCGACCTCGGCGACAACGCGTTCGGCGAGCTGTACCAGGCCTGGCTCGACAGCGGCGGGCTGCTGGTTCTGCGCGACCAGGAGCTCGAACCGGAAGACCAGATCGCCTTCTCGCAACGCTTCGGCGAGCTGGATCCGCTCAAGGGTCAGACCGTGGAACCCTACCTGCTGCCGGGTCACCCGGAAATCTACCGGGTCTCCAACAAGGTCAAGGACGGCCAGAAGCTCGGCCGCCAGCGCGCCGGCACCTACTGGCACTCCGACAACAGCCACAAGGAGCGCGCCGCCAAATGCTCACTGCTCTACGGCATCGAGGTGCCGCCCTATGGCGGCGACACCCAGTTCGCGGCGATGACCCGGGCCTGGGACGAGCTGTCCCCGACCTTCCAGAAGATGATCGAGGGCCTGCGCTGCGTGCACGATTTCGAGAAGGCCAAGTCCGGCAGCTTCAAGAATGAGACCGTCACCGACAGCCACCTGAACGCCACGCCGGCGATCAGTCACCCGCTGGTGCGCACCCATCCGGAGACCGGCCGCAAGTGCCTGTTCCTCAATGCCGGCGTGGTGACCCATATCGAGGGCATGTCGGTGGAGGAGAGCCAGCCGATCCTCGACTACCTCTACCGGCACTGCACGCGGCCGGAATTCGTCTACCGCCACCAGTGGCGCAAGGGCGACCTGCTGGTCTGGGACAACCGGTCGACCATGCATTACGCCGTCGCGGATTACGACGGCGTGGGCGACCGCTATATGCATCGCACCACGGTGTTCGGCGACCGCCCGGTCTGACCGACATCCCTCGTACCGGGGCGTAAGCGCGCGCTTACGCGGGCGTCCGTACGCGCCGGTGCGATGGCGGTCCGGGGGTCGGGCCTTCAGCTTTGGGGGATAGGCACACGGCGTGCCTGCCCCGCCCCCAACCTGGAGACCGACGATGATCCGTACCACCCTTCTCGCCGCGAGTTTCGCCGCCGTGCTGGCGACCGCCGCCTTCGCCTCCGACCTCACCCTCGGCACCGTGCTCGGCACTACGCCGGAAGCGGTCTCCGCCGCGCTGACCGAGGCCGGCTACACCGTCCAGAAGCATGAGCGCGAGCATGGCCGCATCGAGGTCAAGGCAACCCGCGAAGGCAAGCGCTACGAGATCAAGGTCGACGCCACCTCCGGCGCCGTGACCGCCATCGAGCTCGACGACTGATGGCCGTCGCCGAGCCAATCGCGGCATCGGGTCCCAGTTGGGACCCGATCGTCCGCATCACCCATTGGAGCGTGGCCACCGCCATCGTCATCAACGGCCTGATCGACGAGGGCGGATCGACCCTGCATATCTGGATCGGCTACGGCGCGCTGGCGATGCTGGTCCTGCGGCTGCTCTGGGGCTTCATCGGCCCGGCGGAGGCCCGCTTCTCGTCCTTCCCGTTCAGCCTCTCAGCCGCCATCGACCACCTGACCAATGTCTTCTCCGGTCACCATAAGACCCACCGCTCGCACAACCCGGCGGGCAGCGTCATGGTCTATGCGCTGTGGGGCATGCTGACCCTGACCGCCGCGACCGGCGTGATCCTGGAAACCGAGCCCTTCCCGGTCGAGCACCGCCAGCAGGCTATGGCCCAGGTCGACAGCCATGAGGACGGGGAGGAGAACGAGTTGGAGGAGATCGTCGAGGAGACCCACGAGATCGCCGCCAACCTGCTGCTGATCCTGGCCGCCCTGCACGTGGCCGGTGTCGCGGTGGAGTCGCGGCTCTCGGGCCGGAACCTGGTTCGTGGCATGATACGCGGCCAGCCGACCAGCCGGAGCCAAGAGTGACGCCAGCCCAGGATGCACCTCAACAACCACCGGAAACATCGGCTGTCGCCCCGGCAGACCCGGGGCGGAGGGCCATGGCGCTGGCCGCCCTGCTGGTGCTGCAGACCCTGTGCACGGTGTTCTTCGTCGCCGATGTGGTCGGCGACCTGATCCTGGACGGACCGGACCTGCACGTGGTCTTCGAGGCGGCGGTGGCGGCGGCCCTGGGGGTGGGCGTGGTCTTCGCCGGGCTGGAGATGCGCCGCACCCTGGAACGCTCGCGCCGGGCGGAGGCGGCGGTGTCGGTTGCGTCGGGCGCCTTCGCAGAGCTGATCGCCGGGTATTTCGAGCGCTGGAGGCTCACCCCGGCGGAAGCCGACGTGGCGCTGTTCGCGCTGAAGGGCTTCGACGTGGCGGAGATCGCCGAGCTGCGCGGGTCCGCGGCCGGAACGGTGCGCGCTCAGCTCACCCGCGTCTATGCGAAAGCCGGGGTGTCGAACCGCACGCAACTGCTCGCGATCTTCACCGACGACCTGCTGGCCGGCGCCCTACCGGGCCTGGAGCGGCGATCAGCCCTCAGTTCGGCGTCCGACGGGGGGCCGGCATAGCCGACGCAACCTCTTCGATCCGCTCGCATCTGACGGTGATCTCTCCAAGCTCGAACGACCCGTAAGCCCGTTCCAGCGCGCCGCCGGCGACCAGATAGCCCAGCCGCTCGCACGCATCCTTGTTTTCCAACGTGGCCACGTTCGTCCGGTAGGTGCAGACGTCACCGTTGAGCGAACAGACCACGATCATTGCCAAGTGCCACATGTGGAAAAGCGTGCGCGCACCTGGTGCGCACGTCAAGCGCACTTTGTGCGCTTCATGGCAATTTCATTACAGACAAATCGTGACGTTATCCACACCCCGCCCGGCGGCTACATCCGGAACAGCGCCTCGACCTTCTTCTTCAGCGCCTCGGGCGAGAAGGGCTTGACCACATAGGCGTCGACATCGAGCTCCCGGGCCTGCAGCACCGCGTCGGTCTGCTTGCGGCCGGTCAGCATGATGAACTTCAGGGGCTGGTGATACATGCGCACATAGCGCAGCAGCTCGATGCCGGAGATCGTCGGCATGTTCCAGTCGGAGATCACGAGCTGGAAGCTGCCGCGCTCGCTGTCCAGCGCCTTCACCGCCTCGGCACCATCGCGGCAATAGACGATGTCGGTGATCCCGGCGAGGCGCAGGGCGCCGCGGGCGAGCTTCGAGGCCATCTCCTCGTCCTCGGCGAGGAGAACCCGCAGGCCCGAAAAATTGCGTCCCAGTTCCGTCATGCGGTTGCGTCCATCTTTCCTAAGCGTCTTCCGTGACAGCGATCCGGCGCAGATGCCCGGCCAGCAGTGCCTGCCCCTCCGCGATCAGCGCTGGCAGACGGTCGCTGGCCGCACCCGCGCTGCCGGTATCGCCCGCCTCGGTGTCGCGTTCAATCCCTTCCGCAAGCCGCCAGACCGCGCGCAGGCCGACCGCCCCGGCCCCGCTCTTCAGCTTGTGGGCCGCATCGGCCCAGGCGGCGACGTCTCCGGCGGCACGTGCAGCGGCGATCTCCACCAGCGCGTCCAGGGCCATTCCGTCGAAGTCGCGGGCCATCTCCTCGGCAAAATCGGCGCCGAGCTGGTCGCACAGCCGGTCGATCAGGACCGGCTCGAACGGCGCCGCGCCGCGCTCCAGGATGGTGGCCGCGTCGTCTTCGTCCTCCCCGTCGGGATCGTCGAAGAGGTCGTCTGTCTCTGCCGTCTCCTCCACACCACCGGTCACGGCGGCCAGGGTCCGGTTCAGGACGCGCGGGTCGATCGGCTTGGGCACGGCCGCGTTCATGCCGGCCTCGAGGCAGGCGCGGATCTCGTGATCCATCGCCCCGGCGGTCGCCGCGACGATCGGCACCGCAGCGGCCGGACCGTCGAGCGCCCGGATCGCCCGTGTCGCTTCCAGGCCACCCATCTGCGGCATGTGCAGGTCCATCAGCACCACGTCGAAGCTGCCGCCGCGGACGGCGTCCACCGCCGCCAGACCGGTCTCCACGACGGTCACGCTGTGCCCCTCGCGGCCGAGCAGACCGCGGGCGACCTGCTGGTTGACGACATTGTCCTCGGCCACCAGAACCCGCAGCGGGCGCAGGGCGACCTGGCTGTAGGCCACCGTCTCGTCCACGGCCACGCCTTCCGGAAGGTCGATCTCGACCCGGAAGGTGGAGCCCTGACCCACGGCGCTGGTGACGGTCAGGCTGCCGCCCATGCGGTCGACGATGCGCTTGGCGATCGACAGGCCGAGGCCGGTGCCGCCGAACTTACGGGCGACCGAGGCGTCGGCCTGGGCGAAGTCGCGGAACAGCCGGCCCTGGCTCTCCGCGTCCATACCGATGCCGGTATCGATCACCGACAGGACGACACGGCCGCTTTCCCCGCGCTCCGCGACCAACCGCACGGAGCCTTGCTCGGTGAACTTCACCGCGTTGCCGACCAGATTCAGCAGCACCTGCCGCAGCCGGCCGGGATCGCCGACCAGATAGCGCGGCACGTCCTCGGATATCTCCGGCGACAGGATCAGCCCGCGCTCCGACGCGCGGCCCTGCATCAGCGACACCGCGCCCCGGATCACCCGGTGCAGGTCGAAATCCACCGCCTCCAGATCGAGCCGTCCGGCCTCCAGCTTGGAGTGGTCGAGGATGTCGTTGAGGATCGTCATCAGGCTCTCACCCGATTCCAGAACCGTGCGGGCGGTGTCTCGGGCGGCCGGGTCCAGGTCGCTGTCCATCAGCAGCCGGGTCATGCCGATGACGCCGTTCATCGGGGTGCGGATCTCGTGCGACATGATCGCCAGGAACTCGGACTTCGCCCGGGTCGCGTCCTCGGCCCGGTCCTTGGCCTCGCGCACCTCGGCCATGGCGGATTTGAACACCGCCAGTGCGGAGGCCATGGCGCCGATCTCGTCGCCGCGGCCGAGATCGGGCACCGCCACCTCCCCATCACCGGCGGCGAGACGGGTCATGGCGTGCTCCATGCGTCCCAGCGGGCGCACGATGGTGCGGGCCAGCAGGATGGCGATCGCCACGGCGAGCACCAGCACGCCGGCGATCACGCCCATGGTCCAAAGCTTGGTCTGCTCGATCAGCCGTTCGGCCTCCAACCAGAACCTGAAGCCGCCCGACGCCGCGACCTCCACCAGGATCTCCAGGTTGAGGGCGATCTCCTCGGCCAGTACCGCCTCCGGTTCGGTCCGCCAGGCTTCCAGCCCGTCGCGGATCATGCCCAGAAGTTCCGGCACGGCCGCGTCGCTGGAGCGCTCTTGCACCACGGCGAGGTCGGAGAGCAGATCGTCCCAGCGGGTGTCGCGGTCGGTCTCCGCATCGGCCCGGCGCAGGACGGCGAAGTTCACCTGGGCGGAGCGGGCATGGTTGATCGCCTGGAGCGGCTGGTCGTAGAGCCGCTGGGCGAGGTCGCCGAGCGACCATGTGGCGGTCAGCGCGACGGCGGCCAGCGCGGCGGCGGCGACCACTGCCCCGAGAAAAGCGCCGACCAGCTTCCAGCGAATGGAGATCCGATCGAGCATCGCGCCTCACCTGTTGCAGGACGGAGTAAGGATATCACGGGAGGGGGTGGTGCGCTCGGAAGCGGTCACCAACACCCAATCACTCCCCGGCCTTGTGCCGGGGTCCACGTCCAGGATCGCTCCTCAGTATCCGCCCTCGCGCCGACGGCCCGAAACCGCTTGCGGGTGGACCCCGGCACAAGGCCGGGGAGTGCTCAAATTTGATCGGACGAGCGCCAAAGCGAACGCCCCGTCACAGAACCGCGCCGCCTCCGCTTACTCCACCGTCACGATCAGCTTCATCTTCGGATGGATCTTGCACAGGACCTCGACGGTACCCGGCTGATCGAGGGTCACGCGGGTGGTCTCGCCGCGGGTCTGCACGCCGGTGTTGAAGGTGCTGCCCGGCGTCTCGGAATAGACGTTGTGGTCGTAGAAATCGTCGTTCAGGAAGGCGATGCTGTCGCCCGCCGCCACGGTGATCTCTCCCGGGCGGAACGAGCGGTGTTTCTGCACCACCTCGTGTTCCGCCGCGGCCCAGGCGATACCGGCACCGACTCCCGCGCCGATAGCGGTCCCGAGAACAACGGCGCAAACGGCCGGAGCGATCCTGCCACTCATGATATCGGTCCTACCCACACTACAACTGAAGGCAGCAGTGTAGCCTACGTCCCGCATCTGCGAAACGGCACCGACGGTACGGTTCCGGCAATGTGATCGGCGCGACCAGGTCGACGAGGACGGGGTCGATGCAGGCGGGGCCGGAGCCCCGCCCTGCAGGATGCGATCTAGCCGTCGAGCTTCTTGCGCAGCAGCTCGTTGACCATGCCCGGGTTCGCCTTGCCCTGGCTCTTCTTCATGGTCTGGCCGACGAAGAAGCCGAACAGCTTGTCCTTGCCGCCGCGGTACTGCTCGACCTTGTCGGCGTTCTCGGCCAGGACCTCGTCGATGATGCCCTCGATGGCGCCGGTGTCGGAGACTTGGCGAAGGCCCTTCTCCTCGACGATCTCGCCGGCCGATTTGCCGGTCTCGAACATCTCGGCGAACACCTCCTTGGCGATACGCCCGGAGATCGTGCCGTCTCCGATCAGGTCGACCAGCCCGCCGAGCGCATCGGCCGAGACCGGGCTGTCGACCAGGTCCTTGCCGGCCTTGTTCAGCGCGCCGAACAGTTCGGAGATCAGCCAGTTGGCGGCGATCTTCGGATCGCGGCCCTTGGCCAGCTTCTCGTACCAGTCGGCGGTCGCCCGCTCCTCCACCAGGATCGCCGCGTCATAGGGCGACAGGCCGAAATCGGCGATGAACCGCGCCTTCTTCACATCCGGCAGTTCCGGCAGGTCGGCGCCGAGCGCGTCGACGCGGGCCTGGTCCAGCACCAGCGGCAGCAGGTCCGGGTCCGGGAAATAGCGGTAGTCGTGCGCGTCCTCCTTGGAGCGCATCGAGCGGGTCTCGCCGCGGCCGGTGTCGAACAGCCGGGTCTCCTGGTCGATCTTGCCGCCGCTCTCCAGGATCTCGATCTGGCGCCGCGCCTCGTACTCGATCGCCTGATGGATGAAACGCACCGAGTTCATGTTCTTGATCTCGCAGCGCGTGCCCAGCGGATCGCCCGGCTTGCGGACCGACACGTTCACGTCGGCGCGCATCGAGCCTTCCTGCATGTTACCGTCGCAGGTGCCGACATAGCGCAGGATCGAGCGCAGCTTCTTCACGTACAGCCCGGCCTCCTCCGGCGAGGAGAGATCCGGCTTGGAGACGATCTCCATCAGCGCCACGCCCGACCGGTTCAGGTCGATATAGGTCTTCTGCGGATGCTGATCGTGCAGCGACTTGCCGGCGTCCTGCTCCAGGTGCAGCCGTTCGATCCCGACCGACTTGGTCGAGCCGTCCGGCAGATCGAGCAGCAGCACGCCCTCGCCGACGATCGGGTCCTTGTACTGGCTGATCTGATAGCCCTGGGGCAAATCGGCGTAGAAGTAGTTCTTGCGGTCGAACACGCTGCGCAGGTTGATCTGGGCCTTCAGCGCCAGACCGGTGCGCACCGCCTGCTCCACGCATTCGCGGTTGATCACCGGCAGCATGCCCGGCATGGCGGCGTCGACCAGACTGACCTGGGTGTTCGCCTCGGACCCGAACTTGGTGGAGGACCCGGAGAACAGCTTGGCCTGGGAGATCACCTGGGCGTGCACCTCGAGGCCGAGCACGACCTCCCACTCGCCCGTCTCACCCTGGATGCGATACGGCTCGGTCATCGCTCAGCCCTCCCGCACCATGGCCGGCACGGCGGAGAAATCCGCCGCCCGCTCCAGCGCCCGGCCGACCCGGACCACGGAACCCTCGTCGAACATCCGTCCCAGCACCTGCAGCCCCATGGGCAGGCCGCGCGCGGACAGGCCGGCGGGCACCGAGATGCCGGGCAGGCCGGCGAGACTGGCGGGCACGGTGAACACGTCTTGCAGGTACATCTTGACCGGATCGTCCTCGTTCTCGCCGATGGCGAAGGCATCCGACGGCGCCGTCGGCGTCAGGATGGCGTCGACCGTCTCGAAGGCCTGATCGAAGTCGCGGCGCAGCAGGGCGCGGACCTTCTGGGCCTTCAGGTAATAGGCGTCGTAATAGCCGGCGGAGAGCACATAGGTGCCGATCAGCACCCGGCGCTGCACCTCGTCGCCGAAGCCCTCGGCCCGGGTGTTGGCGTACATCTCGGCCAGGCTGTCGCCATCGACCCGCAGCCCGTAGCGCACGCCGTCATAGCGCGCCAGATTGGACGAGGCCTCCGCCGGGGCGATGATGTAGTAGGTCGCCAGCGCGTATTTGGTGTGCGGCAGGGAGATGTCGACGATCTCGGCCCCTTCCGCCTTCAGCCAGTCGATACCCTGCTGCCAGACCTTGGAGATCTCCTCCGGCAGGCCCTCGACCTTGTATTCGGCCGGTACGCCGATGCGCATGCCCCTCACGCCCTGGTCCAGCGCCGCCGACAGGTCGGCCATCGGCTCGCCCGCCGAGGTCGAGTCCTTCGGGTCGTGGCCGGCCATGGTCTGCAGCAGGATCGACGCGTCTTCCACCGTGCGGGCCATCGGCCCGGCCTGATCGAGGGACGAGGCGAAGGCGACGATGCCCCAGCGCGAGCAGCGGCCGTAGGTCGGCTTGATCCCGACGATGCCGGAGAAGCTGGCCGGCTGACGGATCGAGCCGCCGGTATCCGTCCCGGTCGCGGCCAGAGCCGAACGCGCGGCGACGACCGCGGCCGAGCCGCCGGACGACCCGCCCGGCACCCGCTTCTTGTCGGGCTCGTCGGTCGAGCGCCAGGGGTTCTCCACCGGGCCGTAATAAGAGGTGACGTTGGACGAGCCCATGGCGAACTCGTCCAGGTTGGTCTTGCCCAGCAGCACGGCGCCGGCGTTCCACAGGTTCGTGGTCACCGTCGACTCGTAGGGCGGGATGAAACCGTCGAGGATGTGGCTGGCGGCCGTGGTCGGCACGCCCTCGGTGCAGAACAGATCCTTGATGGCGAGCGGAATACCCTCCAGCGCCCCGCCCTCGCCCTTGGCCAGGCGCGCATCGGCCTGCTCGGCCATCTGCAGCGCCTTGTCCGGCGTGGTGGTGATGTAGGCGTTCAGCGCCGACGTCGCCTCCATGCGGGCGATATAGGCCTTGGTCAGCTCGGTGCTCGATATGTCCTTGGCGGCGAGCTTGGCCTTGGCTTCCGCCAGGCTCAGGTCCAGCAGATCGGTCATTATTCGACAACCTTCGGCACGACAAAGAAACCATGGGCGGATTCCGGCGCGTTGGCGGTCACCCGCGCCTGATACCCGCCATCGGTGACCGCGTCCTCGCGTTGCGGCAGGGTGTGGCCGGTCACGCTGGCGAGCGGTTCGACCCCGGAGGTATCGACCTCGTCGAGCTGCTCGACGAAACCGAGAATGGCGTTCAGATCGCCGACCATCGCCTCCAGGCGGTCGTCAGGTACCTTGATCCGTGCGAGGTTCGCGATTGACGCGACAGTGGCCTTGTCGAGCGACATGGGCTAAGACCGTCCCAGTTATTCTCAGGAGCGCGAAAAACGGCGGATTTCCGCCGTTTGGAAGCGCGGAAGCTAGCACCGCCCATGCCCATCTGCAAGCCCGGCGACCTTGTTCGCCTTCTCGCCCCCGGCGCCCGCCTCATCGGCCTCGATTTCGGCTCGAAGACGATCGGTATCGCCATCTCAGACGCCGCCCTGCGGGTGGCCGCCCCGGTGACCACGATCCGGCGCAAGAAGTTCTCGGCCGATGCCGACGAACTGATCAAGATCGCCGAAGGCCGAGGTGTCGGCGGCTTCGTCGTCGGTCTGCCGCTGAACATGGACGGCACCGAGGGCCCGCGCTGTCAGTCGACCCGCGACCTGACCGAGGAACTGCTGAAGCGCCACGACCTGCCGACCATCTTCCAGGACGAGCGCATGAGCAGCCAGGCGGTCGAGCGGGCGATGATCGCCGAGGACCTGAGCCGCAAGCGGCGCAGCGAATCGATCGACGCGGCGGCGGCCGCCTACATCCTGCAATCGGCGCTGGATGCGCTTTGAGTGCCCTGCTTCCGGTCTTCGGCCTGATCGTTCTCGGCGCGGTTCTGGCGCGGATCGGGCCGCTTTCGGATGACGGCTGGCGGGCGGTGGAGCAGCTCACCTACTGGCTGCTGCTGCCGGCCCTGCTGCTGCTGAAGCTCGGCGGCACCGATCTCTCCGACTACACCGTCGGCCCCATGGTGATCGCCATGGCCGGCGCGGTGATCATCGCCACCGCTTTCCTGCTGGCGATCTACCGGCTCACCGGCATCGGCGGCCCGGCCTATACCAGCGTCATCCAGGGGGCGATCCGGCAGAACACCTATATCGGCGTGGCCAGCGTCGGCGCGCTCTACGGACCTGCCGGCGAGGCGCTGGCCGCCGTCGGCATCGCCGCGGTGATCCCGCTGGTGAACTCCATCTCCATCTGGGTGCTGACCCGCATGGCCGGGCGCGAGCCGGTGACCGGGCTGCGGGTATTCTGGGCGATGCTGAAGAACCCGATCTTCGTCGCCTGCATCCTCGGCATCGCGCTGAACGCCAGCGGCATCGGCCTTCATCCGATGATCGCCGAGGGTCTGGACAAGCTGGCCGGCGGGGCCCTGGCGCTCGGACTGCTGGCGGTCGGGGCGGGGCTGCGGTTCGCGGTGCTGAAGACCGGCTGGCCGGCGCTGCTGCTGTCGAACGCGGTGAAGCTGGTGGCGATCCCGGCGCTGACCCTGGCGCTCGCGGTGCCGCTGGGACTGACCGGCGTGCCGTTGGCGGTCGCGGTGCTGTTCAACGCGCTGCCGAGTTCCGCGTCGTCCTACGTCTTCGCCCGGCAGCTGGGCGGCGACCACGAGCTGATGGCGGCGATCCTGACGACCCAGGTGATCATGGCGGCGGTCACGCTGCCGGCGTTCCTGGCGCTGGTTTGATCCGCCCTAAAGCACCACAGAGGCGAGCATGATGACGGTCGCGAAGAAACCGACGGCCCAGACGACCGTGCGAAGCCACGGAACGCCGAACCAGTAGAGCGGAACATAAACGACCCGCGCGACGATATAGGCGAGCGCGCAGGCCTCCGTCATCGCTGCGGACGTGCCGGAGAAGGTCACCGCCACGGCCGCCGCTGAGAACAGGACCAATCCCTCGATCTGGTTCTGGAAGGCCCGCTGCAGGCGGGCAGCCATTCCGGTTATCTGACGCGGCTCGTCCCGCGCCGACGCGAGATACTGCGGACCGAGCTGAAGGTTGGCATAGACGGCCAGCAGCACGAGCTGCCCGGCCGCCAGGAGGCCCGACCAAGCGAGAACCCGGATTTCAAAAGGAATGGTCTCCATGTTCCCCTCCAGTCTTCGCTCGGAACGAGCGGCCCCGACACCCCGGTCCCCACACCGAACCGAGGTGGACCGATTCATTTTATGAAATGAGCCGACATTGCTCTGCAAGCAAGGCTGATCTAACCAATGCTCTCCGCTGACCGCCGAGGCCGACCATGACCGCTCCCGCTCCCGCAATGGCGCCGCCCGCCACCCCCATGGCCCTCGACGGCATCCGCATCGTCGATGCCTCGCGCGTGCTGGCAGCCCCGATCGCGACCCAGACCCTGGGCGATCTCGGCGCCGATGTGATCAAGATCGAGCGGCCCGGCACCGGTGACGACATCCGGCGCTGGGGTCCGCCCTTCCTGAAGGACAGCGACGGCAATGACACCACCGAGAGCGCCTACTATCTCGGCACCAACCGGAACAAGCGCTCGATCACCCTGGATTTCACCCAGCCCGAAGGCCGCGAGATCCTGTTCAAGCTCCTGGAGAACGCCGACGTCTTCGTGGAGAACTACAAGGTCGGCGACCTCGCCCGCCACGGCCTCGCCTACGACCAGATCCGGGAGCGCTTTCCCCGCCTGATCTACGCCAGCGTCACCGGCTTCGGACAGACCGGTCCCTATGCGCCGCGCCCGGGCTACGACCTGCTGGCCCAGGCCATGGGCGGCATCATGAGCGTCACCGGGGACCCGAGCGGCCAGCCGACCAAGGTGGGCGTCGCCATCGCCGACATGATGACCGGCATGTATACCACCAGCGCCATCCTGGCCGCGCTGCGCCACCGGGATGCGACCGGCCGGGGCCAGCAGATCGACGCAGCTTTGCTCGACACCCAGGTCGCCTGGCTTATGAACCAGGCGATGAACTATCTGGTCGGCGGCGTGGTGCCGGGACGACTCGGCAACGCCCATCCGAACGTCGCGCCCTACGAGGTGTTCGCCAGCGCCGACGGCTTCGTCATCGTCGGATGCGGCGCCGATCGCCAGTTCCATGCCTTCCTGCAGGTCGCCGGCCGACCGGAGCTGGCCGAGGACCCGCGCTTCGTCGACAACAGCGCGCGCCTCGCCAATATCGACGCGCTACGCCAGGTGATGGGCGAGATCGTCGCCACCCGCACCACCGACGCGTGGGTTTCGGACCTGGAGGCGGTCAAGGTGCCCTGCGGCCCGGTGAACACCATCGACCGGGTCTTCGCCGACCCGCAGGTCCAGGCCCGCGGCATGGCGACTTCCATCCCCGGCCACGCCCTCAACCCGGAGGGCGTGCCGGCCGTCGCCTATCCGCTGAAGCTGTCGGAAACCCCCGCCACCTATCGCCGTCCGCCCCCGATTCTCGGCCAGCACACCGACGAGGTGCTGACCGGCGAGCTCGGACTCGACGCCGAGGCGGTCGCCAAGCTGCGGGAGGCAAAGGTGATCTGACAGTCGCCGCCGGTTTCTCTCGGGCGCGGTTGCCCGCGCGGCCAACGAGGCATATACAGCCCCTTTAATGACCGACGCCCTTTCCCAGCTCGCCACGCCGGCATCCGATGATGACGGCCGCGCGTACCCCCACCGTCACCTGCTCGGCATCGAGGGGCTGACCCGACCGGATATCGATCTTCTGCTCGACCGGTCGGAGCGCTTCGTCGCCCAGAACCGCCAGCTGGACAAGAAAGCGTCCAGCCTGCGCGGTCGCACGGTGATCAACCTGTTCTTCGAGAACTCCACCCGAACCCGCACGAGCTTCGAGCTGGCCGGCAAGCGACTCGGCGGCGACGTGATCAACATGTCCGTCAGCACCTCGTCGATCAAGAAGGGCGAGAGCCTGATCGACACGGCCATGACCCTGAACGCCATGCACCCCGACGCCCTGGTGGTCCGCCATTCGGAATCCGGCGCGGTGCACCTGCTGGCGGAGAAGGTGAACTGCTCGGTGATCAATGCCGGCGACGGCAGCCACGAGCACCCGACCCAGGCCCTCCTCGACGCGCTGACCATCCGCCGGCGCAAGGGGCACCTGGAAGGGCTGGAAGTTGCGATCTGCGGCGACGTCGCCCACAGCCGGGTGGCGCGCTCCAACATCCACCTGCTGTCGATCATGGGCGCCCGGGTGCGGCTCGTCGCCCCGCCAACCCTGCTGCCCAGCGGCATCGAACGCATGGGCGTGGAGATCCACCACGACATGGAGCGCGGCATCGCCGGCTGCGACATCGTCATGATGCTGCGGCTGCAGACCGAGCGGATGCGCGGCTCCTTCGTGCCGTCGGTGCGCGAGTATTTCCGCTATTTCGGCCTCGACGTGGACAAGCTCCAGGCCGCCAAGCCGGACGCGCTGATCATGCATCCGGGGCCGATGAACCGTGGGGTGGAGATCGACAGCCTCGTGGCCGACGACATCGACCGCTCGCTGATCCGCGAGCAGGTGGAGATGGGCGTCGCCGTGCGCATGGCGATCCTCGACATCCTCGTCAGCAACCAGACCGAACCCTGGGCGAAGAACCAATGAGGCCGACCCTCTACAAGAACGCCCGCCTGCTGGATCCGGCCAGCGGTCTCGACGCCAAAGGCGCGCTGCTGACCCGCGACGGCAAGATCGTCGAGGTCGGCCCGCAGGTCTTCGTCGACGCCATCCAGGAAGACGTGGAGGTGGTCGACTGCGCCGGCCGCTGCCTGGCGCCGGGCCTGGTCGACATGCGCGTCCAGGTCCGCGAGCCGGGCGACGAGCATATGGAAACCCTCGCCTCGGCCCAGAAGGCGGCGGTCGCCGGCGGCGTCACCACCTTCGCCACCCTGCCGAACACCAACCCGATCATCGACGACGTGTCGCTGCTGGAGTTCGTCGAGCGCCGGGCGCTGGAGGTCGGGCTCGCCAACGTCCATCCCTATGCCGCCGCCACCAAGGGGCTGCGCGGCCAGGAGATGACCGAGTTCGGCATGCTGGCCGACAGCGGGGCCGTCGCCTTCACCGACGGCGAGCACGCCATCGCCGACGCGCTGGTCATGCGCAGGGCGCTGTCCTACGCCAGCATCTTCAAGCGCACCATCGTCCAGCATCCCGAGGATCCGGCCCTGGCCCGCGAGGGCTCGGCCAACGAGGGCGAGACCGCGACCCGCCTGGGCCTGGCCGGCATCCCGGCGGTGGCCGAGGTGATGATGGTGGAGCGCGACCTGCGGCTGGTTGAACTCACCGGCGGCAGCTACCACGCCGCCCATCTGTCCACCGGGGCCGCCATCGACGCGATCCGTCAGGCGAAGAAGCGCGGCCTGCCGGTGACCTGCGACACCGCCCCGCCCTATTTCGCGCTGAACGAGGGCGCGGTGGTCGACTACCGCACCTTCGCCCGGCTCTCCCCGCCGCTGCGCAGCGAGCAGGACCGGCTGGCCGTGGTCGCCGGGGTGGCCGACGGCACGATCGACGCCATCGCCAGCGACCATGCCCCGCACGACCAGGACAGCAAGCGCGTGCCCTTCGCCCAGGCTCAGCCGGGCGGCGTCGGGCTGGAGACGCTGCTGGCGATCAGCCTGGAACTGGTCCATACCGAGGCGATGAGCCTGCTCGACCTGCTGCACCGGCTCACGGTGGCGCCGGCGCGCATCCTCGGCCTGCCCTACGGCACGCTGGCGGTCGGCGGCGACGCCGATCTGGTGATCTTCGATCTGAACCGGGCCGGCAAGGTTGAGCCGGAGCGTTTCGCCTCGAAATCGCGCAACACGCCGTTCGACGGCCGGCCCATCGAGGGCCGTGTCTGGCGCACGGTCTATCGCGGCACGACCGTTTATGATGTAGAGACCGAGACACCACCTCCGATACGACGCAGGGCTTTCGTCGATGCCTGATCCGCTGGGACCGTTCGAATACACGTGGCCGTTCTATGCCGGCTTCCTGCTCGCCTACCTGGTGGGATCCATCCCGTTCGGGCTGTTGCTCACCCGGTTCGCCGGGCTGGGGGACATCCGGGCCATCGGCTCGCGCAACATCGGCGCCACCAACGTGCTGCGCACCGGCCGCAAGGGTCTGGCCGCCGCGACCCTGCTGCTGGACGGCGGCAAGGGGATCGTGGCCGTCGCCGTCGGCTGGCAGTTCGGAACGGACATGGCCGTGCTGGCGGCGGTCGGCGTCGTGCTCGGGCACTGCTTCCCGGTCTGGCTTAAGTTCAAAGGCGGCAAGGGCGTGGCCACCGCCATCGGCGTCTGGCTGGCGCTGGTGCCGAATGTCGGCGTGGTGGTCTGCGGCCTGTGGCTCGCTATCGCCTTCGTGTTCCGCTACTCCTCGGTCGCCGCCCTGGTGGCGATGGCGGTCGCACCGTTCCTCGCCTGGCACCTGGAAGGCCCGCAGATCGCCCAGGCCGGGGGCGCGATCGCCGTGATCATCTGGCTGCGCCACTACCAGAACATCCGCCGCCTGCTGAAGGGCGAAGAGAGCAAGATCAGCTTCCGCAAGAAGTGAAACCGCGAAAGCGGTTTCGTCTGCCGTCGCTCGTTTCGATTTAGCATCGACAGCGAAACGGCCCCCGGCCCTCCCATAGCCTCGGCGACCTTTATCGCCAGGGAGCCGGCCGATGTCCTCCGCCACCGCACGCGACACCGCACCCGCCCGCCTCGCCGACCGGGAGCGGATCGCCCGGCTGCGCCTGATCCGCACCGAGAATGTCGGCCCGATCACCTTCCGCCAGTTGCTCGAGCGGTTCGGCAGTGCGGAGAAGGCGATTGCCGCCCTGCCCGAACTGGCACGGCGCGGCGGCCGTCGCCACCCGCTGCGGGTGCCCTCCGTCGCCGCGGCCGAGCGCGAGCTGGAGGACACAGCCCGTGTCGGCGCGGCCCTGGTGGTCTACGGCGACCCGGCCTATCCCCCCGCCCTGGCGGCGGTCGAGGACGCCCCCGGCGCCTTCTCCCTGATCGGCCATGCCCACCTGCTGGCCGCGCGCGCGGTGGCGATCGTCGGCGCCCGCAACGCCTCGATGAACGGCCGCAAACTGGCCCAGGTCCTGGCGCGCGAGATCGGCCTGGGCGGCTACGCGGTCGCCTCCGGTCTCGCCCGCGGTATCGACGGGTCCGCCCATGAGGGTGCGCTGGAGAGCGGGACGCTGGCGGTCGTCGCAGGCGGAATCGACGTGATCTACCCGCCGGAGCACACCGACCTGTTCCACCGCATCGCCGAGACCGGCGCCGTCATCGCCGAGCAGCCGGTCGGCACCACGCCCCAGGCCCGGCACTTCCCGTCGCGCAACCGCATCATCGCCGGGCTCAGTCTCGGCGTGCTGGTGGTCGAGGCGGCGAGCCGATCGGGCTCGCTGATCACCGCCCGCCGGGCGCTGGATCAGGGCCGCGAGGTCTTCGCGGTTCCCGGCTCCCCGCTCGACCCGCGATGCGGCGGAACCAACGGTCTGATCAAGGAGGGTGCCGCCTTTCTCGTCGAGTCCGCGTCCGACGTGCTGCGGATTCTGGACGGCTTGCCCCAGAGAAAATTGGGGGAACCGCAACGGCGCGATTGGGAGGGCTCCTATGACGGCGAAGCCCTTGATACGCCCACGATAGATGTGGACGAAACCGCCCGCCGTCAGGTCCTGGAAGCGCTGGGCTGCGAACCGGTCGCGGTTGACGAACTGATCCGCGGGTGCCAATTGTCGGCTCCGATCGTCGCGACGGTGCTTCTGGAAGCGGAGCTTGCGGGGCTTATTGACCGCCATCCCGGAAACCAGGTGTCGCGGCGAATGGACATACCGACCTGACCGCCCGGCCTTCCGTCGGCCGCCGTTCGGGCCGGATCCTGGGAAAGCGAACGGTACGTATGACCAAAGTCGTTGTCGTCGAGTCCCCGGCCAAGGCCAAAACCATCAACAAGTATCTCGGCAGCGACTATCACGTGCTGGCGAGCTACGGCCACATCCGGGACCTGCCCCCTAAGGACGGATCCGTCGATCCGGACCATGACTTCCAGATGCTGTGGCAGACCGACCAGCGTTCGGAGAAGCAGGTCAAGGCGATCGCCGACGCCGTGAAGGGTGCGGAACAGCTCATTCTGGCGACTGACCCCGACCGCGAGGGCGAGGCGATCAGCTGGCACATCCGCAACGTGCTGGACGAGCGCAAGGTCCTGAACGGCATCGACGTCAAGCGCGTGGCCTTCAACGCCATCACCAAGGATGCGGTGCTGGACGCCATTGCCCATCCGCGCGAGCTGGACCAGGATCTGATCGACGCCTATCTGGCGCGCCGGGCCCTGGACTATCTCGTCGGCTTCACCCTCTCGCCGGTGTTGTGGCGCAAGCTGCCGGGCGCCCGCTCGGCCGGCCGGGTGCAGTCCGTCGCCCTGCGGCTGGTCTGCGAGCGCGAGTCGGAAATCGAACGCTTCGTCGCCCAGGAATACTGGTCGGTGGAGGCGGTGTTCCGCACCGAGGAGCGCAAGACCTTCACCGCCCGGCTGACCCATCTGGACGGCAAGAAGCTCGACCGTCTGGACATCAAGTCCGAGGCCGAGGCCAAGGCCGCCGTCGCCGCCATCGAGGCCGGCACCTTCACCATCGGCTCGGTGGAGAAGAAGCGGGTCAAGCGCAACCCGGCCCCGCCCTTCACCACCTCGACCCTGCAGCAGGAGGCGTCGCGAAAGCTCGGCTTCGGCGCCACCCGCACCATGCAGCTCGCCCAGCGGCTCTACGAGGGTGTGGATATCGGCGGCGAGACCACCGGTCTCATCACTTATATGCGGACCGACGGCGTGCAGATGTCGCCGGAGGCGATCACCGACATCCGACGCTCGATCGGCGGCGAATACGGCGACCGCTATCTGCCGAACACGCCGCGGGTCTACACCACCAAGGCGAAGAACGCCCAGGAGGCGCACGAGGCGATCCGGCCGACCGACGTGACCCGCACGCCGGACATGCTGCGTTCCCGCCTCGATGCCGATCAGTGGAAGCTCTATTCGCTGATCTGGAAGCGCGCCGTGGCCAGCCAGATGGCCAGCGCCGAGCTCGACCAGACCACCATCGACGTGACCGACAAGGGCGGGCGCAGCGTGCTGCGGGCCACCGGCTCGGTCATCGCCTTCGACGGCTTCCTGAAGCTGTATCGCGAGGACCGCGACGACAGTGACGGGGCGGAGCTGAGCGACGACGAGAACGACAAGATCCTGCCCGCTGTCGCCGATGGCGACGCCGTCACCCGTCAGGAAGTGAAGCCGGAGCAGCACTTCACCCAGCCGCCGCCGCGCTATTCGGAAGCCAGCCTGGTGAAGAAGATGGAGGAGCTCGGCATCGGCCGGCCCTCGACCTATGCCAGCATCCTGCAGGTGCTGCAGGACCGCGAATACGTGCGTATCGACCGCCGTCGTTTCGTGCCGGAGGACCGCGGCCGTCTGGTCACCACCTTCCTGTCCAGCTTCTTCGAGCGCTACGTCCAGTATAACTTCACCGCCGATCTGGAGACCCAGCTCGACAACGTATCCGACGGGCAGATCGACTGGCGTCAGGTGCTGCGCGACTTCTGGTCGTCGTTCAAGGGCTCGGTCGACGGCACCAAGGACCTGTCCATCGGCGACGTGATCGAGAAGCTCGACGCCGAGCTGGCCGACCACTTCTTCCCCAAGGGTCCGGACGGCCAGCCCGCCCGCGAATGCCCGAGCTGCGGCGAGGGCAACCTGTCCCTGCGCCTGGGCAAGTTCGGCGCCTTCATCGGCTGCTCGAACTATCCGAACTGCAAGTTTACCCGCCAACTCGGCGAGGCCGCCGGCGGCCGCCCTGTCGATGGCGAGGGCGAAGGCGGCGCGCTGCCCCGCGTGCTCGGCCAGGATCCGGCCACCGGCAAGGACGTCAGCCTGAAGAAGGGCCCCTACGGCGTCTATGTCCAGCTCGGCGAGCCGGAGGAAGGCTCCAAGGAGAAGCCCAAGCGGGCCTCGCTGCCCAAGCAGGTGTCGCCCGCCGATATCGACCTGGAGAAGGGTCTCGCCCTGCTCTCCCTGCCCCGCCCGGTCGGCGACCATCCGGAGACCAAGGACCTGATCGAGGCCGGCATCGGCCGCTACGGTCCTTACCTGAAATACGCCGGCAGCTATGTCAGCCTGCCCGGCGACGACACGGTGCTGACCATCGGCCTGAACCACGCGGTGCAGCTCATCGCCGAGAAGGGCTCGAAGAAGAAGCCGGGCCGCCCGCTGGGCGATCACCCGGTCGACGGCAAGCCGGTGACGGTCCAGGCCGGCCGCTACGGCCCCTACGCCCAGCACGGCTCCCTGCGCGCCACCCTGCCCAAGGGCGAGGAGATGGAGGAGATCAGCCTGGAGCGGGCGATCGAACTGTTGAACGCCAAGGCCGAGAAGAGCGGCAAGGGCGCGCCGAAGAAGGCGGCCAAGAAGCCTGCCGCAAAGAAAGCCGCGGCGAAAAAGACGGACGCCAAGGCCGGCGAAGCCGAGAAGCCCGCGGCGAAAAAGGCCGCGCCGAAGAAGAAGGCCGCGACCAAGAAGGCGCCGGCCAAGTCGAAGAAAGCCGCCGACGGTGACACCGCCGGCACGACGGGAAGCTGAGCGCCGACCACGTGGCCCGTCCCCCCGCCCAGCTTCCCACCCGTGAGCAGATCCTCGCCTTCGTCGAGGACAGCCCCACCCCGGTCGGCCGCCGCGAGATCGCCCGCGCGTTCGACGTGAAGGGGCCGATGCGCGCGGAGCTGCGCGGGCTGCTGAAGGAGATGGCCGAGGCCGGCGACCTGGACATGGGCCGCAAGCGCAAGGTGGCACCGCCGGGCGCTCTGCCGGAAGTGACCGTGCTCGAGGTCACCGGCACCGACAAGGACGGCGAGGTCATGGCCCGCGCCGTCGGCCGCGAGGCCGAGGAGCCGGCGCCGCGCATCCATATCCTGCCCGACCGCCGCTCCGGCCCCATGGGTTCCGGCGACCGCGCCCTGTGCCGCCTGGAGCGCGCCGGCGAGAGCTTCTACATCGCCCGGGTGATCCGCCGCTTGGGCCGCACTGCCGCGCGCACCTTCGGCGTGTTCGAGAAGACCGCCGATGGCGGCCGGGTCCGCCCGACCGACAAGAAGGCGAAGTCGGAGATCCGCATTCCCAAGGGCGACGAGAAGGAAGCCGTCACCGGCGACCTGGTCACCGTGGAGATCATGCCCAAAGGGCGGCTCGGCCTGCCGGTCGGCCGGGTGATCGAGCGTTTCGCCGGCGCCGCCGACCCGCGCTCCTTCAGCCGCATCGCCATTCACGAGCAGGAGATCCCCGACGTCTTCCCCGAGGCGGCGGAGGCCCTGGCGGAGAAGGCGAAGCCGGTGTCGCTGGGCAAGCGCACCGACCTGCGTGCGCTTCCGCTTGTGACCATCGACGGCATCGACGCCCGGGATTTCGACGACGCCGTGTTCGCCGAGGCAGACGAGGATCCGGCCAATCCCGGCGGCTTCCGACTGCTGGTGGCCATCGCCGACGTGGCCCATTACGTGCGCCCCGGCGACGCGTTGGACCGCGAGGCGTTGAAGCGCGGCAACTCGGTCTATTTCCCCGACCGGGTCGTGCCGATGCTGCCCGAGGCCCTGTCCAACGGGCTGTGCTCGCTGCGCCCCGACGAGGACCGCGCCTGCCTGGCCGTCGAGATCGTCATCGATTCCGAAGGCAACAAGCGCCGCCACAAGTTCATGCGCGGGCTGATGCGCTCCCAGGCCCGCCTCACCTACCGCCAGGTCCAGCAGGCCCGCGACGGCGGCAGCACCGAAGGCATCCCCGACGGCATCCTGGAGCCGCTCTACGGCGCCTTCGCCGCCCTGCGCAAGGCGCGCACGGAGCGCGGCGCGCTGGACATCGAGCTACCGGAGAAGCGGGTGATCCTGGACGAGTCCGGCAACATCACCGAGATCGGCATCCGCGAGCGTCTCGACGCCCATATGCTGATCGAGGAGTTCATGGTCTTGGCCAATGTCTGCGCGGCGGAGACCCTGGAGGACCGGCGCCAGCCCTGCATGTACCGGGTGCACGAGACCCCGGACCCGGAGAAGGTCGCCGCCCTGTCCGAGGTGCTGGACGGGCTCGGCATCGCCTTCGCCAAGGGCCAGGTGGTACGCCCGAAGACCTTCAACGGCGTGCTCGCCAAGGTGAAGGGCGAGCCGCATGAGCGCATGGTCAACGAACTGGTCCTGCGCTCCCAGTCCCAGGCGGTCTACGCACCGGAGAACCTGGGCCATTTCGGTCTGGCGCTGACCAAATACGCCCATTTCACCTCGCCGATCCGACGCTATTCCGACCTGCTGGTGCACCGCGCGCTGATCCGCGGCCTGAAATTCGGCGAGGACGGGCTGCGGCCAGACGACGACAGCGAGTTCCAGGAATGGGGCGAGCACATCTCCATGACCGAGCGCCGGGCCGCCGTGGCCGAGCGCACGACCATGGACCGCTACCTCGCCCGCCACCTGGCGGACCGGGTCGGCGGGATCTTCCCCGGCCGGATCAACGGCGTGACCAAGTTCGGCGTCTTCGTCACCCTGGACGAGACCGGGGCCGACGGGCTGGTGCCGATCCGCTCCCTGCCGGACGACTATTACGACCATGACGACGTGCACCACACGCTCACCGGCCGCTCGCATGGCTGGATCTTCCGCCTGGGCGACCGGGTGGAAGTGCGGCTGGTCGATGCCGACGCGGCGTCGGGCGGGATCGTGGTGGAGATCGTGTCGGGCGGCGAACAGGGCACGGCGCCGCGCGGCGGGCGGCGTCACGGCGGTCCCAAGCGGCGCCCGCAGGCGCGCGGACGCCCGCCCAAGGGACGCAAGCGGCGGTGACTGCACTCGCGCGGTCCGGTGGTGGCGATTGATTCACCCCCGGATTTGCAGCATTGTTGATGCATCGCGGAATACGAATTCCAAGCGCCATGTCGAGTGCCCGTGAATGTCACAGCCTGGTCGGTTCTCGCCGTTCAAACCGTTCCCGTCGGTCGCCCTTCGGCGCCTAGGTATCGCCGGCCTCGCCCTGCTGCTGCTCGGCTCCTGCACGGGCTCGCGGCCGCAATCCGGTGGTCCGACCTCCTTCGCCATGGATACCGGCGCGGAGGCCTTCTCGATCGGCTATGAGGGCATCGCCGACCTGTATGTGGAGCCGGTGCCGACCCAGTCCCTGGCCCTGGCGGCACTGGACGGCGTCGCCGCCCTGGACCCGGCCATCGACTTCGTGCGGCGTGGCGACTCGCTGATCGTCACCGAAACCGGCACCCCCTTCGCCAAATTCACCGTGCCGGCGGATGACAGCCCGACCCACTGGGCCCGGCTGACCGCCGCAGCGATCGAGGCGGCGCGCAAGCGCTCCGCGGTTCTGGCGGATACCGCCGCCGACCGGCTCTACGAAGTCGCCTTCGACGCCATCACCGGCAAGCTCGACCGGTTCTCGCGCTACCACAACGCCGCCGAGACCCGGGCCGGGCGGGCCGCGCGCAAGGGCTATACCGGCATCGGCGTCACCATCGGCGAGACCGACGGATCGGTCGTCGTCGCCTCGGTCTTCCACGGCTCGCCCGCCCATTCGGCCGGGCTGAAGGCCGGCGACCGATTCGTTTCGGTGGACGGCACGCCGGTCGCCGGCAAGGACATGGAGACGACCGCCAACCTGCTGCGCGGCGCCATCGGCACGACGGTGGCGATTCGCGTCGCCCGCGGCGGCGAGGCCAAGGACGTCACGATCCTGCGCCAACGGGTGATCGAGGACACGGTCCGGTTCGTGCCGATCGACGGCATTGCCTATTTCAACGTCAGCGGCTTCAACAGCGACACCGCCAACGCCCTGTCCCAGGCCCTGATCGAGGCCAAGGCGACGCTCGGCGAGGATCTGCCGGGCATCATCCTGGACCTGCGGCAGAATCGCGGCGGCACCCTGGACGAGGCGGTCGAGGTGGCCGACCTGTTCGTGGACAACGGCATCATCCTGGAGACCCAGGGCCGGCACAGCATGTCCCGGCACCGCTACGACGCCCAGTACGGCAACACCACGACCCTGGCCCCCATCGCCGTGCTGATCGACAGCGGCTCGGCCTCCGCCGCCGAGGTGGTGGCCGCCGCCCTGCAGGATTCAGGCCGCGCCCTGGTGATCGGCGCCCGCTCTTACGGCAAGGGCACGGTGCAGCGCGTAATCGACATTCCGCCGATCGCCAGCGAACTGATTCTCACCTGGGCGCGCATGCATGCGCCATCGGGCTACCCGCTCGCCGATTTCGGGGTGTTCCCGTCGATCTGCACGCCGGATTACGGCGACGACCCGGAGGTCAGCGCCGCTGCCCTCGAGTCGGGCGAGCTGCGGCTCAGCGAGACCATGCAGAAGCGGCTCTACGTGACCCGCATGGACGAGTCGGAGCGCCAGAAGCTGCTGGCCTGGTGCCATGCCGACCACCCGCCCTCGACCACCGACACCGACACACGGCTCGCCCTGCGCCTGCTGTCGGACCGCAAGCTTTTCCAGCTCGCCTTCCACGCCTCCCGCGTGGCCCTGGGCGAGCGGCCGAAGGATCTGAACTAAGCACGCTTGACATGTGCGGCGCCGTAGCTATTTTGCGGCCTCCGCGAAGGCGAAGGAGATGAAAGATGGCGAAGCCCGCGACCGTTCTGATCAAGATGGTCAGCACCGCCGAGACTGGGTACTTCTACGTGACCAAGAAGAACCCGCGCACCAAGACCGAGAAGCTCGAGCTGCGCAAGTACGACCCGGTCGCGCGCAAGCACGTCCTGTTCAAGGAAGCCAAGATCAAGTGATCCTGGCCACAGGCTGACGACCCCGAGGGTCGCCCGGTGGGCGGCCCTTTTGTTTTGTGCTGAGCCGTTCTGTTCAGGAGGACGGTGCTGCGCGGAGAGACTGTGTTGCGGCGGACGGCCCGGGCCGGTCTCGTCGGTCAGCTCACCGCGGTGACGTTTGCCGCCGACTCGTCCGTGGCCAGCACCACCCGGTCGCGGCCCTGGCGCTTGGCCTGGTACAGGGCATCGTCCGCCCGGCCGATAAGCTTGTCGATGCTGTCCTCGCCCACGGAATTCCTGAGGGCGCAGCCGATGCTGATGGTCACGCCCAGCTCGCGCCCGTCGTCCAGCCGCAGCGGTGTCGAGGCGATCACGTCGCGCAGCCGCTCGGCCACGACCATGGCGAAGGGCTCCGGCGTGTCCGGCATCACCACGACGAATTCCTCGCCGCCGAGGCGCGACACGAGATCGACATTGCGCACGCTGCTGCGCATCAGCTCGGTGATGTGCTGCAGCACCCGGTCGCCCGCCCCGTGGCCGTAGGTGTCGTTCACCAGCTTGAAGTGGTCCACGTCGATCACCAGCAGGGCCAGCGGCTTCTGGCGCTCGGCGGTGTCGTTCATCAGCCGGCCCAGATGGGTCAGCAGGTAGCGTCGGTTATACAGGCCCGTCAGGCTGTCGGTGAGCGCCAGGGCGAGACTCTGCTCGTAGGTCTCGCGCATCCGCTCCTGATAGCGGCGCCGGCGGATCTGCGTGCGCACGCGCGCCAGCATCTCGTTCCGGTCGATCGGCTTCATCAGGTAGTCGTTCACCCCGAGATCCAGCGCCTTGGCCAGTTTCTCGGTCTGGTCCTCCTCGCCGACCATCAGGATGGGGATGTGCCGGGTCGCCTCGGCGGCACGGAACTGGGAGACCAAGCGCAGGGCGTCGTCGCCGGCCAGGTTCAGGCTGCAGATCACCAGGTCGAACTCGGCGGCCGAAGCGCGGGCGAAGCCGGTGGCGCCGTCGGCCGCCTGCTCCACCGTGTCGCCGTCCACGGCCAGGCTCTCGCGCAGGTTCATGGCGTCGATGCGGTTGTCCTCGATGGTCAGGACCCGGGCCTTGGTGACGTCGATCTCGGTCATCGCCCGGGGTTCCTGCATCCCGAGCTGGGACGAGGTCTCCACCCGCAGACGCCACTCGTCCATCATCATCTTCAGCCGCAGCAGCGAGCGCACCCGGGCGAACAGGGCGGCATCCACCACCGGCTTGGTCAGGAAGTCGTCGGCGCCGGCCTCGATCCCCCGCACCCGGTCCGACACGTCGGACAGGGCGGTGACCATGACCACCGGCAGGTGGGTGGTGCGCGGATCGGCCTTGATCCGGCGGCACACCTCGAACCCGTCCATCCCCGGCATCATGACGTCCAGAAGGACGATGTCGGGGATCTCGCGCTCGATCATCTCGAGCGCCTCTGGGCCGTTATAGGCCGAAAGGACGTCGAAATACTCCGCCGTCAGCTTCGCTTCGAGCAGCTTGACGTTCGGCAGCACATCGTCAACGACGAGGACGCGGCCCGGCATGGCGCTCTATCCCAGGAACTTTTTTACGGTATCCAGGAAGTGCCCGACCGAGATCGGCTTGGCGATATACGCCTCGCATCCGCCTTCCCGGATCTTCTCCTCGTCACCCTTCATGGCGAAAGCGGTCACGGCGATCACCGGAATCGACTTCAGGCGATCGTCCTCCTTGATCCACTTGGTCACTTCCAGGCCCGAGACCTCGGGCAGCTGGATGTCCATGAGGATCAGATCGGGACGCTTGTCGCGCGCAAGACGCAGGGCGTCCATCCCGTCCCGCGTGCAGATGATGTCGTACCCATGAGCCTCGAGCAGATCATGGAAGAGCTTCATGTTGAGCTCATTGTCCTCGACAATGAGGACGGTCTTCGGCGTGGACGATGCCGGTCCCGAGTTTCCGTTCTGTGTCTCGACCGAGGTCATGCCCTCATCCACCTTGATCCGTTCTGGGATACACTCGACCCGTTTTGACGAGCCGGATAGAGATAATATCAAGCCCTGCAACCCGATTCCATCTCCGACGGGCTTATCACGGATGAGGCAGTTTTGCACCAAAAGCCGATCCAGTGCCACCTGCGCATAGGCGTCGACCTCGGCGGTACGAAGACCGAGGCGATCGCGCTGGCCGAGGACGGCCGCGAACTGCTCCGCCGGCGGGTCCCGACCACCCAGGGCGACTACCCCGGCACCGTGCGGGGGGCCGCGGATCTGGTGCGCGCCCTGGAATCGGAGCTCGGCGCCCGGGGCACGGTCGGCGTCGGCATTCCCGGCAGCCTGTCGCGGGCCAGCGGCGTGGTGAAGAACGCCAATTCCACCTGGCTGAACGGCAAGCCCCTGGACCGCGACCTGTCGCAAGCCATGCAGCGGCCGGTGCGGGTGCAGAACGACGCCAACTGCTTCGCCGTGTCCGAGGCGACCGACGGCGCGGGACGGGGCGCGGCCATCGCCTTCGGCGTGATCCTGGGCACCGGCGTCGGCGGCGGCCTGGCCATCCACGGACGGGTGGTCGACGGTCCCATGGGGGTCACCGGCGAATGGGGGCACAATCCCCTGCCCGCCCCGCTGGACGATGAACGGCCCGGTCCGGCCTGTTACTGCGGGCGCCATGGATGCCTGGAGACCTTCCTGTCCGGCCCGGGCATGGCCCGGCGCTTCGCCGAGAGTGGCGGCCCCGGCCTGACCGCCGCGCAGATCGCCGAGGCGGCCGAGGCGGGCGATCCAGCCGCAGTGACCCATATGGCCCGCTATGCCGACCGGCTGGCCCGCGGGCTGGCCGGGGTCATCAACATCCTCGACCCGGACGTCGTCGTGCTCGGAGGCGGCCTGTCGCGGGTGGCGATGCTGTACGAGCGCCTGCCACAGCTTCTGCCGGCCCATGTGTTCACCGACCGGCTCGACACCCGGATCGTGCCGCCGGTCCATGGCGACAGCAGCGGCGTGCGCGGGGCGGCCTCGCTGTGGCAGTCCGAAGAACCCGCCGAGCCTCCGGCAGGAACGGAGTGAGCGGACGATGGCGGCTGGCGAAACTCTGTGCCGGGAATGCTTCACCTGGAGCGCCGGCACGCCCACGCGCTGCCCGTCCTGCGGCTCGGCCCGGGTGCTGTCCCATCCGGAGCTGCGATCGCTGAGCATCGCCCATCTGGACTGCGACGCCTTCTACGCCAGCGTGGAGAAGCGCGACGACCCCTCCCTGCTCGACAAGCCGGTGATCGTCGGCGGCCGGCACCGCGGGGTGGTCTCGGCCGCCTGCTATGTCGCCCGGATCTACGGCGTGCGCTCGGCCATGCCGATGTTCAAGGCGTTGGATGCCTGTCCCCATGCGGTGGTGATCAAGCCGGACATGAAGAAATACGCGGCCGTCGGCGGCGAGATCCGCGAGATGATGCGGGCCATCACACCGCAGGTGGAGCCCTTGTCGATCGACGAGGCGTTCATGGACCTCGGCGGCACCGAGCGGCTGCACCGCGCGCCGCCGGCGGAGACCCTCGCCCGCCTCGCCAAGCGGGTGGAGGAGGAGGTCCGCGTCACCGTCTCCATCGGGCTCAGCTTCAACAAATTCCTGGCCAAGGTCTCCTCCGACCTGGACAAGCCTCGCGGTTTCCACGTGATCGGCCAGGGCGAGGCGCTATCGTTCCTGGCCGACCAGCCGGTATCGATCCTGTGGGGCGTCGGCAAGACGCTGCAGCGCAAGCTGATCGATGACGGCATCCGCACCATCGGCGACCTCCAGCCGATGGAGGAGACCGACCTGATGCGCCGCTACGGCAGCATCGGCCAGCGCCTCGCCCGGTTCTCCCACGGCCGTGACGACCGGCGCATCGAGCCAGGGTCGGTGGTCAAAAGCGTGTCGAACGAGACCACCTTCGACACCGACATCTCGGATATCGACGCGCTGCGCCCCTATCTCTGGCGACTGAGCGAGGAGGTGTCGGGTCGGCTGAAGCGCAAGGCGATCGCCGGCGGGGTGGTCACGCTGAAGCTGAAGACCAAGGATTTCAAGATCGTCACCCGCCAGCAGCACCTGCTGGCGCCGACCCAGCTCGCCGACCGGATCTACCGCACCGCCGACGCGCTGCTGTCAAAGCAGGCAGACGGCCGGCGGTTCCGGCTGATCGGGGTGGGGGTGAGCGATCTCGCCGGCGAGCGGCTGGCCGACCCGGCGGATCTCGCCGATCCGGGCTTCGAGACCAGACGCAAGGTGGAGGGCGCCATGGACGCGGTGCGGGCCAAGCTTGGCGACGCGGCCATCACCAAGGGGATCGGCCTGAAGGCCCGCAAGATCCGTCAGCAGCCGTCCGACAAGATGCCGGAAGGCGAGGAACTCTAAGGCTCGGAGCACATCGATCCGAGCCGTCCGCGCTCCGGACCGTCAGCAGTCCGGCGCCGGCAGCGCCTCGACCTCCTCCAGGCTCATGCGGACCGAGAAGTCCGAGTAATGCACCAGGATCAGCCGGGCGATGCCGTTGGCCAGGACCTCGATGCTCATCTCGAAATCGGGTTCCGAGCCCTCGCTATCCGGGCCGAACCAGGCCAGCCGCGAGGGATAGTAGGTCCCCTGCACCGCCTCGGACTTGATCGACGGCAGGACGTCGTCCTTGCCCTTGCCCAGCACGGCGGAGATCAGGGACGGTGCCTCCGGTTCGCCACCGTCGAACACCGGCGCCCGCAGGAAGCGCTTGCCCGACGTGGCGGCCGCGATCATCCGGATCGTGTGCTCGGTCGGGAACAGGGTGTCCTTCGGCAGCTTCAGCTCCTGCAACTCCGGCTCGGCGAAGGTGACCTTGCCGGGCCCGGACCCGAGCGGCAGCGGCATCACCGCCTTGCCCTCGATCCGCTCCTCGCCGCCGCCACGGTCGCGCTTCACGAAGAAGCGGTAGATGTCGCCGGCTTTGGACTCCCAGGTCGAATAGGTCGACTGGATCACCGAGCCGTCGCCGTCGGCACGGGAGAACTCCATGGCATAGCGCTGCTCGACGGCCCAGCCGTCGCAGGCGTCGCGCCACTCGAAGCCCATGCGGCCCTGGACATCGACGATCGACGAACCGGATGCCGCCTTGTCCAGCGTCACCTTGTACAGCGCGCGGTGGGGCAGGATCTCAACGGCGGTCGCCGGACTGGCGTGCGTCTGTCCGACGACCGCCGTCATGCCCAACACGGCAACCGCAACAACAGCCGCGGCCCGGGCTCGGTGCAACATATGCCACTCCTTCATGCTCACTCTCCGCCGACTATTACACGGCGAACAGGGCGGAAAAATGGCCCCTGTCCGCGCCACCGCATCGGCAAGTTTTTCCCAATGCAGGATCCTCTCGGTAACGCTCGAAAAATTCATAAACGGTTTCATACTCTTACGCGACAGACAGAAACGCCGCACATGGCACGGCCGATGCATGGACCGGGGTGACCAACGTGCGAGGTGACCATGTCACACGATCCCAGCCTAATGACCGCGCCCCTGGATGGGCCGAGCGCCCGGATGTACGCCGAAGTGGCGGGCATGCTGGCCCGTTTCAATGGCGCCCTCGATCCGGCCAACGATGCCGAGGAGCTGAGCCCGACGGAAACGACGGCGGCCCTGAAGCTGGCACTGGTCGCCATGACCGAGGCGCAGAAGCGCATCGAGCGTCAGCAGATGCGGATCGCCGAGCTGGAGAGCCTCTCCGTCACCGACGAGCTGACCGGGGCCATGAACCGCCGCGGTTTCGACATGCAGCTGCGCAAGTCGATGGCGCATCAGAAGCGCCACAGCCAGGAGACCGACGAGCAGCATGGCGGCGTCGTCCTGATGATCGACTTGGACCGTTTCAAGGCGGTCAACGACACCTACGGTCATGCCGCCGGCGACGAGCTGCTGCGCCTGGTGGCCGGCGTCCTGACCCGCGACGTGCGCGCCAGCGACACCGTCGCCCGCCTGGGCGGCGACGAGTTCGCGGTGCTGATGCCGGATCTGGACGCCGAGGACGGGCTGACCCGGGCGCGGCGGCTGGAGAAGCGCCTGAATTCCACGAGACTGAGCTGGGGGGAACTGGTTCTGCCGGTCTCCGCCAGTGTCGGCGCGGTCAGCTTTCGGCCGCAGGACCGGCCGGCCGAAGTGCTGAACCGCGCCGACGAGATCATGTACCGGCGCAAGGCGGAGCGCCGGGCCTGACGACACCGGCCCGACAACACGGGCGAAGCCCGGCCAAGGCGATCCACGAAAAAGGGCGGCCGAACGCCGCCCTGCCTCAATCATGATGTCAAGCGGATCGACCGGGTCTCCAGCGGCCCGGTCGTTCGCGTCTCAGCGCATCGCCACCTGATCGGCATGCGGTGCGCGCCGGATGATCCAGGGCTGCTGGCCGTCCACCTCGCCCAGGTCCGACCTGGCCACCCGCGCCTCCTGCAGCCCATAGGGGCCGATCAGGACGCGGTGCCAGACATGGCCATCCACCTCCACCGACTGAATTTCCGCCTTCCGGTCGGCGAACCGCTCTGCCAGACCCTTGGCCCGGCCGCTCTCGCGCACGGAACCGACGACGATGTATCGCGGCGCGGACGACGCGGTCGCCTGACCGAAAACGTCAACGGGCGCGTCAATAGGCGCCGCGGCGGTCAGCGCGGCCGGCATGGCCCGGGCGCTGCGGTCGCCCCGGGTATAGCCGGCCGGCGGGGTCCATGGGTCGATCGGGGCCGAAACCGAGGTCGCCGGCGCAGCGACGGTCGAGGAGATCGAGGCGGGGCGGGCGATCGGCACCGGCGGCATGGAGGCCGGAACCGCCGATTTCGGTGCGGCCAGCACGGCGAGCGACGAGGCTTCCGGTTTGGCGAGACCCGGGGTCTCGATCGGCGCACGCGGCGGCGGGCTCACCGACAGCGCGGCGGCCACCACCGTCGGCTCTTCCTGCACGCCATCGATCTTCATGGCGCCGAGGCTGATCACGGGATCGTTGTTCGAGCGGAAACTGCCATTGTCGCGGTCGCCCGGATAGGCGGCGACCACCACGCGCTCGGAGGCGGCGGCGCTGGCGGGGTCGATGTCGTGGCAGATCGCCTCGCCCATGATCGGCCGGCTGAATTCGCAATCCTGCTCGACGAAGGCGGAAAGCACATGATCCGCCGAGAACTTTCCCGTCTTCATGTAGCTGATTCCGGAGATCGCGGTCGACGCGATCGTGACCGGAATCGGCAGACATCCGCCGAGTAGCAATGGCATCGCAGCCACAGCGATGATGCGTTTCATGAGAATTCCCCCGTCCCACCAGGTGTTTAGTGTGAGAATCTTCACCTATCGGAGCGGCGAGTGCAACTGTCGCAGTTTATCTAAAATTGGATGCTGATAAGGCGGTGTGTGAACCGGTATGGCTGAAGCCCTAACGGGGGTATGGATTCGACGCCCGGTCGCGCGCACTCTTGCGCCGCCGCAAGGCTCGTGTATTACCACCCGCCATGACACTCGTCACGGACACGGAAACCCTCGCCGCCGTTTGCCAGCGAATCGCGGCCGAGCCTTACGTCGCGATCGATACCGAATTCCTGCGCGACAAGACCTACTACTCCAGACTCTGTCTGGTACAGCTCGCCGGCGAGCAGGACGTGGTCGCGGTCGACACCCTGGCCCCGGATATCGACCTGACGCCGCTGTTCGAGCTGATGGCCGATCCCTCGGTCCTCAAGGTGTTCCACGCCGCCCGCCAGGACATCGAGATCTTCGTCCATATGACCGGCCAGGTGCCGGCGCCGATGTTCGACACGCAGATCGCCGCCATGGTCTGCGGCTTCGGCGACGCGGTCAGCTACGACCGGCTGGTGCGCGCCATGACCGGGGTGAACATCGACAAGACCTCGCGCTTCACCGACTGGAGCCACCGGCCGCTGTCGCAGCACCAGATCGACTATGCGCTGGCAGACGTGATCCATCTGCGCCCCTGCTACGAGCGCCTGGCCAAGCGTCTGGCGAAGACCAAACGCTCCGCATGGCTGGACGAGGAGATGGCGGTCCTGACCGACGTCGCCACCTACGTCACCGAGCCTGAAGAGTCCTGGAAGCGGCTGAAGACCCGCTCCACGAAGCCGAAGTTCCTTGCCGTGCTGCGGGCCCTGTCGGCCTGGCGCGAGGTCGAGGCGCAGACCCGGGACATCCCGCGCAGCCGCGTGCTGCGGGACGACGCGCTGGTGGACATCGCCGCCCAGGCCCCGACCTCGGCCGAAGAGCTGTCGCGCTCGCGCTCGTTCAACCGGGAATCCGCCAGCGGCAAGACCGGCCGGGCGATCCTGGAGGCGGTCAATGCCGCGCTGGAGTCGCCGAAGGAGACCTGGCCGAAGGTGACCGACCAGCGCGAGAAGCCGCAGGGCCGCCAGCCGGTAGCCGAACTGCTGCGCGTGCTGCTCAAGGTGCAGTGCGACGCCCATGACGTCGCCCCGAAGCTGGTGGCCAGCGCCGACGACCTGGACGCCATCGCCACCGACGACAATGCCGACGTGCCGGCGATGAAGGGCTGGCGGCGCGAGGTGTTCGGCGACGCCGCACTCGCGGTCAAGCACGGCAAGCTTGCCTTCGCCTTCGATCCGGAAAAGGACCGGCTGGCGCTGATCGAGGTTCCCGGATAGATCCCGGCGTCTCTGCGTCAGCGCTTGCCGTTGCGGCCCGGCCGCACGCTGAGCACCACCGGGCGCTGCAAAGCATCGGACAGCGACTGCACCCGCCGCTCGACCACCTCGCCCATGAGCACCACCGCCTCCGGCGCCACGGTGAGGGCGAAGCCGTCGTCCCGGGACTCGATACGGGTGCGCCGCAGCAACGCCGTGGCGCCGCCCGACAAGGTCAGGCCAAGGCGCAGGGCCAGGCCGACCTGAACCGCCAACTGCCGACGCTCCGGATCCAGCAGTCCTTCCACCTTGCGGGCCGCCTCCAGCTGCACATGCCCGCTGTAGCGCGCCAGCATGCCGAGGCCGAGGAACACCCGGTCGGCATGGTCGAGCCCCGCCACCGGCAGCCGCGAGATCCGCAGGAAGGCGTGCTCGCCGCGGTAACTGGGATGCTCGGCCCAGGCCATGTCGCTCAGCATGCACAGGGCCCGCACCAGCCGCTCGTCGCGCCGGGCGAAATCGCCGAAGAGCGGTTTCAGCCAGTTGAACACGGTCTCCGCCGGCGGCGCGAAACGGTTGGTCTCCCGGGCGATGGAGACGGCGGCGACCAGCAGCGGATCCTGATGGCGCTCCTCCGCCGGCAGCCGGTCGAAGATGCAGCCCTCGCGCAGCCCGAAGGCGGAGAACACCACCCGGTCCGGCTTGCCCCGGCCCAGCACCCGCTGCAGCACCAGGGCAGCCGTCGCCATGGTATCGGCCCGCCGCCGCGACACGCCCGGGGTCGCGCGGATCGATTTCTTCGACTGGAGCGCCAGGGTCGACAGGAAATCGCTCAGGGTCGCCCGGTCGATCGTATAGCCGTGGATCACCTCGATCGGATAGTTGACGGCTGCCATATGCGCCTTGGCCACGCTGCGCCAGGCGCCGCCGACCGCATAGAGGGTGCGCCCCTCCAGGTTGACGAGCCAGGGCGCGCCGTCGAGATAGCCGTCGACCAGCGCCTCCATCTTGCGACGCTTGCTCGGCTCCACCTCGCCGATGCGCAGCGGGCCGACCGGCATCGTGGTATGGGCGCCGAGCTGCTGGTCGGCCACGTCGATCAGCTCCAGGCTGCCGCCCCCCAGATCGCCGACCACGCCATCGGCGTCCGGAAAGCCGCTGACCACCCCCAGCGCGGACAGCCGCGCCTCCTCGTCGCCGCCGATGATCTGCACCGTGTAGCCGGTGCGCCGCTCGATCTCGGCGACGAAGTCCGGGCCATTGGAGGCGTCGCGCACGGCCGAGGTGGCCAGCACGTCGACCCGGCCCACCCGCATGGCCCCGGCGATCGAGGCGAAGCGCTGCAGGTTGGTCAGGGCCGAGCCCATGGCCTCGACCGAGAGCGCCCCGGTCTCGTCCAGCCCCCGGCCAAGTCCGCACAGGGCCTTCTCGTTGAATACCGGGATCGGGGAAAGCCCCTCGTGGTCGTAGACGACGAGGCGGATCGAATTGGAGCCGATATCGAGGACGCCGATGCGGTGGTCGCGCCGGGCCCTCTTCGAGCGTGTGTCGGAAGTCTCGGTGGTCAGCGTTTCACTCGCGCCTAGGGCTCAGAGGGACGATCCGCCGATGGTCTTAGGACCACCGCCGCGCCGCAGCGCGCTGCCCCGTCCGGACAGGCTCGGGTTCGTCATGAAATAGGTATGCGCCGAGAAATCGTCCGCGCCGCCGGCCAGCCGCTCGAAGCGCCCGGAACTGCGCAGGATCCAGCTGTTGGTCTGGTCCTTGAGGTTGGCGACCATGATCTGATCCAGGATCTGCCGGTGGACGGTCGGGTTCTCGATCGGGACCAGATGCTCCACCCGTCGGTACAGGTTGCGCGGCATCCAGTCGGCCGAGGAGATGTACACCTTCGCATCGTCCGACGGCAACTTCGACCCGCTGCCGAACACCACGATGCGGGAGTGCTCCAGGAACCGGCCGACGATGGAGCGCACGCGGATGTTCTCCGACAGCCCCTTCACCCCCGGCCGCAGGCAGCAGATGCCGCGGATCACCAGGTCGATCTGCACGCCGGCCTCGCTCGCCTTGTACAGCTCGTCGATCAGGATCGGGTCGACCAGGCTGTTCATCTTCGCCCAGATCGCCGCCGGCCGGCCGGCCTTGGCGTGCGCGATCTCCTGGGCGATGCCCTCGATGACCGTCTTGTGCAGGGTCAGCGGCGAGATCGCCAGCTTCTCCATCTCCTCCGGCAGGGCGTAGCCGGTCATGTAGTTGAACATCCGCGCGGCGTCCCGGCACAGGGCGGGGTCGCAGGTGAAGAACGACAGGTCGGTATAGATCTTCGCGGTGATCGGATGGTAGTTGCCGGTGCCGAAATGCACGTAGTTGCGCAGGGAGTTGCCCTCGCGCCGCACCACCAGCGAGACCTTGGCATGGGTCTTCAGGTGGACGAAGCCGTAGACCACCTGCACCCCTGCCCGCTCCAGATCGCGCGACAGCCGGATATTCGCCTCCTCGTCGAACCGCGCCTTGATCTCGACCATGGCGGTGACGGTCTTGCCGGCCTCCGCCGCCTCGATCAGCGCCTTGACGATCGGGCTGTCCTTGGAGGTCCGGTACAGGGTCTGCTTGATGGCGATGACCGACGGGTCGGAGGCCGCCTGGCGCAGGAACTGCACGACGACGTCGAAGCTCTCATAGGGGTGGTGGACGACGATGTCCTTGGCCCGGATCGCGGCAAAACAGTCGCCGGCGAAATCCCGGATACGCTCGGGGAACCGGGCGTTGAACGTCGGCCACAACAGGTCGGGCCGCTCGGAGGTGATGAGCTGGGAGAGGTCCGCCAGCCCGACCATCGCCTCCAGGGCGAAGACGTCCTCCTCGGCCACGTTCAGCTCGCTGATGACCATCGCCTTCAGCTCTTCGGGCATGGCGTGGTCGACCGCCAGTCGGATCACGTTGCCGCGCCGCCGCGCCTTCAGCGCCGTCTCGAAGGACAGCACCAGATCCTCGGCCTCTTCGTCGATCTCCATCTCGCTGTCGCGGATGACCCGGAACACGCCCTGGCCGGTGACCTCGTATTTCGGGAACAGCCGGTCGACGTTCAGCAGGATCGCCTGCTCGATGGCGATGAAGCGGATGGTGTCGCCGGGCAGCCGCACGAAGCGGCCGACCTGGGACGGCAGCGGCACCAGACCCTGCATGTCGGAGGCCCCGCCGGTGCCGCGCAGGGTCAGGGCCAGGCACAGGCCCTTGTTGGGGATGAACGGGAACGGATGGGCCGGATCGATGGCCAGCGGGGTGAGCACCGGGAAGACGTGCTCGCTGTAATGGGCGCGCAGGAACTCGCGGTCGTCCTCGGTCAGCTCGGCGATGTCCACGAGGTGGAAGTCCACCGCCTTCAGCTCCTCGCGCAGACGCTTCATGCAGGTCTGCTGGTCGCTCATCAGGATGGCGACCTCGCGGGTGATCTCCGCGAGCTGCTGCGCCGGGCTGAGGCCGTCTTCGCTGGGCGAGGTGATGCCGGCGTTGACCATGCCCTTCAGGCCGGCCACGCGGACCATGTAGAATTCGTCGAGGTTGGAGGCGGAGATCGCGACGAACCGCAGACGCTCCAGCGGCGGGTTGCGGGTGTTGAGGGATTCCTCCATCACCCGCGTGTTGAAGGACAGCCAGGAAAGCTCCCGGTTGATCAGCCGCTCGGGGCTGTCGAGGGTGATCGCCGGTCCCTCGTCGGCCTCCGGTTTGACCACGGTCCGGTTGCGCTTCGCCGCCGGCTTACGGGGACTTTCGCTGTGGCTGGCCTGCTCGCTCACGTCGGCTCTCCTCGCTGGTCCCGCCGCTGGAAGCAGCGGGTGCCGTCCGATGTACGCGTCCCGTGTGACAGGAGCATGACACCGGACGGCTTTCCGGTCAGCGCTCAGAGAGTACCAGGGAACGAGCCGCCATCGAGCAGGATGTTCTGGCCGGTCATGAAGCCGGCGTGAACGCTGCACATGAAGGCGCAGGTCGCCCCGAACTCGTCGGGTTCGCCGAAGCGGCCGGCCGGGTTCTTCGAGGCCTGCTCGGCGGCGTAGTCCTCGAAGGTGCGGCCCGCCTTCTCGGCCTGCAGACGCAGGTTGCCGTATAGGCGGTCGGTGGCGAACGGACCCGGCAGCAGGCCGTTGATCGTCACGTTGTGACGCACGGTCTCGCGGGCCACGCCGGCGACGAAGCCGGTCAGACCGGCGCGGGCGCCGTTGGACAGGCCGAGATAGGAAATCGGCGCCTTCACCGCCCCCGAGGTGATGTTGACGATGCGGCCGAACTTGCGATCGATCATGCCGTCGACGGTCGCCTTGATCAGCTCGATCGGGGTCAGCATGTTGGCGTTCACCGCCTTCTGCCAGTCGTCGATGCCCCAGTCGCGGAAATTGCCCGGCGGCGGGCCGCCCGCGTTGTTGACCAGGATGTCAACGTTGCCGGCAACCTCCAGGACCTCCTTGCGGCCCTCGGGCGTGGTGATGTCGCAGGCGACCGCGACCACCTTGACCCCGGTGGCCTTGGTGATCTCCGTCGCGGTGGCCTCGATGGCCTCCTTGGTGCGGGAGTTGATCACCAGTTCCACGCCGGCTTCCGCCAGCTTCATCGCGCAGGCCTTGCCCAAGCCCTTGCTGGCGGCGCAGACGATGGCCTTGCGGCCCTTGATACCCAGATCCATGCGTAAGTCTCCTCTCCTGTTCGGTCTTCACCGTTGGCGTTACTGCCCGTCGTCGTCCGCCGCGCTCTCGCGCGACCTATCCTCGTGAGGCATGTCCTCGTGAGGCATGTCCTCTTGCGACACGTCCTCGTCGGCCATGGCCAGACGCGCGACGCGCATCGAAATCTTCCCGTCCCCCTCCAGGGCTGCCCGGTCCATCCGGTCGGCCAGACGCTCGGCGGCGTCGAAGGACCGCTCCATCCGGTTCACCAGATAGGCGATGACGTCATCGCGCACCAGGACCTGACGGTCGGCGAAATGCTTGGCGAGCACGCCCGCCAACAGCGCTTCGTCCGGCAGTCCGATGGTCGCGACCGGCAGGGTCGCCAGCCTGGACGCCAGGTCGGGAAGGGTTATCTCCAGCCTGGCCGGAGGAGTGCGCGACAGGATAACGAGGGAGCCGCTCCGCTCAACCACCATATTGAACAGATGGAACAGGGCCGGCTCGTCGATCCCGCCATCGACCCGGTCGACCACGGCGTTGCGCGCCTCGCCCAGGGCGTCCGGCACCGTCCGCGGGGTCAGGTCCGGCGCGTCGATCAGCGCCGCCCCGCTCGCGGCCTGCCAGACCGCGGCCAGGTGGCTCTTGCCGGCCCCGGCCGGACCGACGATGGCCAGCCCGCGCGCCGGTTCCGGCCAGTCCGGCCAGCAGTCGATCCAGGCGGCCGCCTCGGCGTTGGAGGCGCCGACCAGAAAGTCGGCCCGGCCGAGCGCCGGCCGGAAGCCGAGATCGAGGGCGAGCTGTCGTCGGTTGGCTGCGTCAGTGCTTGTGGTCATCGAACTCGGCGCGGTTCGGGGCATCGTCGGGCGGCGGTATGCCGTGAAGATGCAACGGGCTGGCGAGATAGTGCTCCAGCGCGAACCGCGTCAAGACGCCAATCACCGCCGCCACCGGCACCGCCAGCAGCACGCCCAGGAAACCGAACAGCGCGCCGCCCGCCAGCAGGGCGAAGATCACCCAGACCGGATGCAGGCCGACCGCATCGCCGACCAGATTCGGGGTCAGGAAATTGCCCTCGATGAGCTGGCCGGCCAGGAAGATCCCGGCGATGATGGCCACCGGCTGCCACGAGTCGAACTGGGCGGCGGCGAGACCGACACTGAGGATGGCGCCCAGGGTCGAGCCGACGAAGGGCACGAAGGAGACCAGCCCGGCGAACAGCCCGATCACCAGACCGAAGTTCAGCCCCGCCAGGGACAGGCCGATGGCGTAGAACACCCCCAGGATCAGGCAGACCGTCCCCTGCCCGCGCACGAAGGCGGCGAGCGTGCGGTCGATGGCGCCCATCTGCGTGCGGATCGTCGGCGCCTGCTCGCGCGGCAGCCAGCCGTCGATGGTGGCCACCATCTTGTCCCAGTCGCGCAGCAGGTAGAACGAGACGATCGGCGTAATCACCAGGATGGACAGGACATTCGCCAGCCAGGCGCCGCCGCTCAACAGCTTGCCGAAGATATTGCCGACCCAGGTCAGCGCATTGCCGGCGATATCCGGCAGCTTGTTCACTGCCGATTCCTCGTCGAACCCGCTCAGCAGTTCCTGGATCTTCGGGCCCACCCGCTCGCGGATCAGCTCCACATAGGTCGGCACCGCGTTGGCGAACTGCTCGACCTGGGTCTGCAGCAGCGGCAGCAGCAGCAGCATCAGACCGATGGTGATGATGAAGAAGGCCAGCACGACGATGGTCGTCGACAGGGTCCGGCTGAGCTTCAGGCGCTCCAGCCGGTCGGCCACCGGGTCGAGCAGATAGGCGACCGCCATGCCGGCGACGAACGGCAGCAGCACGTCGCGCAGCACGTAGATCAGGATCAGGAATCCGGCGAGGAAGAGGAGCCAGAAGATCTGGCGCTCGCGTCTTGTCACGGCCGTTACCCGGCCGCCGGGGCCGGCAGCGGCGACACGTTGCCCGGGGCTGGAGAGAAGCCGCCCGGCCCGCCGGTCGGCGGCGCGGTGTCGACCGGCGCCGTCGTGCCCGGAGACGTGGTGCCCGGAGACGTGGTGCCCGGAGCCGTCGTGCCCGGCGCTGTTGTGCCGGCAGCCGGAGGTGCCGCCGGGGCGGCGCCGGGGGCGGGCGTGCCGTAGCTCTCGCGCGGTGTCGGGATCTCCTGGCCGCGCTGGACCAGCATGTAGTCGCCGGCACCCGGCAGCAGACGCAGGTTCTGCTGCTCCAGGGCGACACGGAGCTGTTCGGCGCCGCCGTTCACCCAGAGATCGACCACCGCCTCGACCCGGGTGAGCTGGATCACGTCGAACCGGGAGATGATGATCGTCTTCTCCAGGGCCTCGCGGATCGCCAGCCAGCGTTTCATGCTGTCTATCGGCACCGTCACCGTCACCCGGGACTCAAGCCCGCCCTGGATCAGGTTGTCGCGCTTCCAGGCATCCTCGAGCATGGCGACCGCGCGTTGCACCGCCGCGTCGTAGGCCGTCCCGCCGCCGCCATCGGCCGACACCGTATCGGTCATCGTGGTACCCGAGCCCGACGCTCCGATCCGGCGCACCGACAGGTTCAGCGCCCCGTCGGAGCGCGGCTCGGCCACGACCACGGCCGCATCGCGGGCCCCGTAGCGCTCGGCGATGTTGGCCAGCGCCGCCTCGTCGCCGGCGGTGGCCTGAGCGGTGGTCAGTTCGCGCACGTCGGCGATATCGGCATACGGTACGACCACCGGCACGAGCCCGGCCTCGATCGACGCCCGGCTCCACGCGGCGCGGAAGGGGTTGCCCTCCTCCCACAGCATCGTGCCGTTGCTGCCGTCGAGCACCGGGATCACCAGCACCGGCAGGCTGCGGGTCTCGGCGAAGGGGACGCCGGTCTGCATCAGGAAATTGCGCACCCGGCCCGGATCGAAGGCGAAGGTCATCTTGGCGACGTAGCGCACCGCCGAACTGCGCTCGTCGGCGACCTCGAAGCCCAGGGTCAGGTTGGCCAGCTCATTGTCGGACTGCTGCCCCACCGATCCGGTCGAGCCCTTCGGCACCAGCCGGTCGATGAGCCGCTCGAAGGCCAGCCGGCGGCCTTCGCGCACCGCCTTGTCGCGGGCGGCCGAGGGGCTGTCCGCGGTGGCGTCCACCGGGACGCCGCGCACGGTGTAGATCTCCTGGGCCGACGCCTCGGCGCCGCTGAAGGCCACCGCCAGAAGCATGAGCGAGGCGATGAGGATGGATCGATGGTGCACGGTTTCTTCCCACTTGCCGCTTGCGGGGAGCATGAGCGTCACGGCATAAACCCGCGAACACGTCGAAAGGTTCCCTTTATCCTGAAGGTAAATGGCAACCGGACCGGAGTTATAGCCCAGCGCGGTGGAGGACACCATAACCGCCCCTAGCGACAGTTACTCAAAGGGCCCCGGCACCGGTGGCGCGAACACCCCCCTCACCTATCGGGACGCGGGCGTCGATATCGACGCGGGCGACGCCCTGGTGGAGGCGATCAAGCCGCTTGCCGCCTCAACTAGGCGGCCGGGGGCGAACGCCGATCTCGGCGGTTTCGGCGGGCTGTTCGACCTGAAGGCGGCCGGTTTCTCCGACCCGATCCTGGTGGCGGCCACCGACGGCGTGGGCACCAAGCTGCGGGTGGCGCTGGAATCCGGCAAGCACGACACCGTCGGCATCGACCTGGTCGCCATGTGCGTCAACGACCTGGTGGTCCAGGGCGCCGAGCCGCTGATGTTCCTGGACTACTACGCCACCGGCAAGCTGGAGGTGGCCGTCGCCCGCGACGTGGTCGCCGGCATCGCCGAGGGTTGCCGCCAGGCCGGATGCGGGCTGATCGGCGGCGAGACCGCCGAGATGCCGGGCATGTATTCCGAAGGCGATTACGATCTCGCCGGCTTCTCCGTCGGTGCGGTCGAGCGCGACCGGGTGCTGGAGCGCGACAAGGTGGGCGAAGGCGACATCGTGCTCGGCCTCGCCTCCTCCGGCGTGCATTCAAACGGCTATTCCCTGGTGCGCCGGGTGGTGGAGCGCGCCGGCCTCGCCTGGGACGCGCCGGCTCCGTTCGAGCCCGGCAAGACCGTGGCCGAGGCGCTGCTGGCCCCGACCCGGATCTATGTGAAGGCCTGCCTCGCGGCGCTGCAGACCGACGCGGTGCACGGCTTCGTCCATGTCACCGGCGGCGGTCTGGTGGAGAACCCGCCCCGGGTCTATGGCGACGCTCTGGCCCTGCGGCTGGACCTGACGAGTTGGACGCCGCCGGCCGTGTTCCCGTGGCTCGCCAAGGCGGGCGGCATCGAGGGACGCGAGATGCTGCGTACCTTCAACTGCGGCCTCGGCATGCTGGTGGTGGTGCGGGCGGATGCCGTGGAGGCCGTCGAGACTGCCCTGTCCGACCATGGCGAGACGCCCGTTCGGGTCGGCCGGATCGAGACGCGTACCGGCGACGCGGTGGTGTTCGACGGTCTCGACCAGACCTGGCTGGCGTGATGGCCCGCAAACGCGTCGGCGTGCTGATCTCGGGGAGCGGCAGCAACCTGCAGGCGCTGATCGACGCCGCCTCCGACCCCGCGTATCCGGCCGAGATCGCCCTGGTCGTCTCCAACAAGGCTGACGCCTTCGGCCTGCAGCGGGCCGCCAAGGCCGGGATCGCCACCCAGGTGTTCGACCACAAGGCGTATCCTGACCGCGAGAGCTTCGATGCGGCGATGGACGCGGCCCTGCGCGCGGCGGGCTGCGAGATCGTCTGCCTCGCCGGCTTCATGCGGATCCTGTCGCGCGGATTCGTGGAGGGCTGGGCCGGTCGGATGCTGAACATCCATCCCTCCCTGCTGCCCAGCTTCAAGGGCCTGCACCCGCAGCGCCAGGCGCTGGAGGCGGGCGTGAAGGTGGCCGGCTGTACCGTGCATCTGGTCACCCCGGACCTGGACGACGGCCCGATTCTCGAGCAGGCCACCGTTCCGGTGCTGGACAGCGACGACGAAGCCGCGCTGTCGGCGCGGATTCTCGAGCAGGAACACCGGATCTATCCCAAGGGACTGGCGCTCCTGGCCGGCGGCGCCGTGCGCATCGAGGGACGGCGCGCGCTCACCGGCTGACGCCGACGCCGGATACCGCGCCCGACGTCTTGTTGCATCGCAAATCACCGGTCTAGACTTCCTCCATCGTCATTCTGGAGGGACTTTCCCATGCGCTCGCTCCCCGTCGCCGCCCTGGCTGTCGCGGTCCTGACCGTCACTGCGCTCGGTGCCCTCGCGACCCCGGCCCTAGCCCATGCCGGCATCGGCCTCGTGGCGAGTTTCGCCATCGGATTCCTGCATCCCATGACCGGCGTCGACCACATGCTGACGATGATCGCCGTCGGCACCATGGCCGCCGTGGTCGGCGGGCGCGCGATGTGGAGCGTGCCCTGCGCCTTCCTCGCCATGATGATGCTCGGCGCCGCCGCCGGATCGCTGGGCCTGCCGGTGCCGATGGTCGAATTGGGGATCGGCGCGTCGGTCGTCGTGCTCGGCCTGGCCACGACCTTCGGCCGGTCGATCCCGGAAGCCGCCGCCGTCGCCCTGGCGGCGGGCTTCGCGGTGTTCCACGGCCATGCCCACGGCACCGAGATGGCCCCGAGCCTCTCGGCCGCCGAATACGGCGCCGGGTTCGTGCTGGCGACGGCCCTGCTGCATGGCTGCGGCCTGTTCGGCGCCCGGCTGCTGTGTCAACGCTTCGCGACCATGGGGGCGAATGCGGTGCATCTGACCGGCATCACCATCGCCGCGTTCGGCGCCGGCATGGTCGGAACGATGCTCTGAGCGGAGACTCAATCGGGCGCCAAGAGACTTTTCCCGCGCGCCCCGTTCCCGTATAACCCCGTCAGATGGACGAACCTGCGCCTTGGAGGAATTTGGAGCATGGCCGGTAACGATCAATTCGCTGAACTGACCCGCGAGCGGAAGGCGTTCTGGGAAGGCTTCATGAACTTCACGCTGTGGAACGGGGTCGCCATTGCGGTCCTGCTGGTCCTGCTGGCGATCTTCGTCGTCTGAAACCAGATCCCGCGCATGAAAAAAGGGCCGGTCCTGAGGACCGGCCCTTTTCGTTTCGGCGTCGGGCCGCGATCAGCCGACGCGATCAGCCGACGATTTCGTTGCCGCTGAAGAACTGGGCGATCTCCATCGCCGCGGTCTCGGCCGCGTCGGAGCCGTGCACCGAGTTCTCGCCGATCGACTTGGCGAAGGCCTTGCGGATCGTGCCCTCGGCGGCCTGCTCCGGGTTGGTCGCGCCCATGACGTCGCGATACTTCGTGATGGCGTTCTCGCCTTCCAGCACCTGGACGACGACCGGCGCGGAGATCATGAAGTCGACCAGTTCGCCGAAGAACGGACGCTCCTTGTGGACGGCGTAGAAGGTCTCTGCCTGGCCGCGGGTCATCTGGATCCGCTTCTGGGCGACGATGCGCAGGCCCGCCTCTTCGATCTTGGCGTTGACGGCGCCGGTCAGGTTCCGCTCGGTGGCGTCCGGCTTGATGATGGAGAAGGTGCGCTCGAGGGCCATGGCTCTCTCTTCCGTTGTCTTGTTTGCGGGATATGTGGCTCGGGCACAGCGCCCGGATGTCCTGTAATGGCGCGGGCCTTATAGCGACGCGGCGGGACAGCGGCAAGCGTCGCCGGCGATTCCTCGCAAGCGGAGGCCCCTACCCGGCCTTCTCCCAGCCGCCATTGTCCTTCTGGCGCCAGTAGGTGAGCGTGTGACCGGCCTCGCGCGCCGTCTTCCAGCGCGCCCTCGCGGCGGCCACCGCCTGGTCGTCGCGGCCGTCGAACAGGTCGAACACCCGCTTGAAGCTGTCCAGGTCCGACGCCTCCATTCCTTCGGCCAGGAACAGGAAGGTGGCGCCGTTCGGGTTCTCCTCGCGCTCGGTCAGCCAGACCGGCTGCAGCTCCGCCTCGCCGTCCTTGCGGCAGCCGTGGGGCAGCCAGGACTTCTCCTCATAGACCCAGAGATGGGCGTTCAGCGCCTGCACCCGTTCCTCGGAGGCAAGCCGCACCACGGCGCGCTCGCCGGCCTCCAGCGTCCGCTCCAGCAGCTTCGGCAGGGCCCGGTCCATGGCCGTCGCGGTCAGATGGTAGAAGCCGATCTCGGTCACGGCGCGGCGCGCTCCGAACAGGTGTCACAAGCGATGACGGACCGCCCCTCCAGCGTGTAGGTTTCCAACACCCCAGATCGGAGAAGGCAATGACCGCACCGTCGGCCGAGCATAGCCATTCCAGCGCCCCCAATGCCACCGCTACCCATGCGAACGCGGATCTGCGCGCCGAGATCCGCGCGGCGACCCTGGCCGAGGAGAGCGCGCGGATCGCCGCCCTGAAACAGGCCGCCGGCCTGTCGGAGGCGGATCGGACGGCGATCTCGAAGGATGCGGCCCGGTTGGTGGAAAGCGTGCGCAGCTCGACCGAGCCGACCGCGATGGAGAGTTTTCTCGCCGAATACGGCCTCTCCACCAAGGAGGGCATCGCGCTGATGTGCCTGGCCGAGGCGCTGCTGCGGGTGCCGGACACGCCGACTATCGACGCGCTGATCGAGGACAAGATCGTCCCCGGCGAATGGGGCCAGCATCTCGGCCATTCCTCCTCCTCCCTGGTCAACGCGTCCACCTGGGCGCTGATGCTGACCGGCACCGTCCTGCGGCCGGGCGAGCAGCAGGGGCTGGTCACCGCCCTGCGCGGGGCCGTGCGCCGTCTCGGCGAGCCGGTGGTGCGCACCGCCACCGGCCAGGCGATGATCGAGCTCGGCCGCCAGTTCGTGCTCGGCCGCACCATCGAGGAGGCGATGAAGCGCGGCGCCGGCATGGAGGAGCGCGGCTACACCTACTCCTTCGACATGCTGGGCGAGGCCGCCCGGACCGAGGCCGACGCCCGGCGCTACCACCTGTCCTATTCCGACGCCATCACCGCCATCGCGCCCGCCTGCAAGTCCAAGGACATCCGCGAGAATCCGGGTATCTCGGTCAAGCTGTCGGCCCTGCACCCGCGCTACGAGGTGCCGCAGAAGCAGCGGGTGATGTCGCAGCTCACCGCGCGCTGCCGCTCGCTCGCCCTGCTGGCGAAGAGCGCCAATATGGGCTTCAACATCGACGCCGAGGAGGCCGACCGGCTCGACCTCTCCCTCGACGTGATCGAGGCGGTGCTGAGCGACGAGGCGCTGGAGGGCTGGGACGGTTTCGGCGTGGTGGTCCAGGCCTTCGGACCCCGCGCCCATTTCATGCTGCGCTGGCTGTATGAGCTGGCCGAGCGGCTGGACCGGCGGATCATGGTGCGGCTGGTCAAGGGTGCCTACTGGGATACCGAGATCAAGCGCGCCCAGACCCTCGGCCTCGACGGCTATCCGGTGTTCACCCAGAAGGCCAATACCGACGTCTCCTACATCGCCTGCGCCCGGCTGCTGCTGGGAATGACCGACCGGATCTACCCGCAGTTCGCCAGCCACAACGCCCATACCGCCGCCGCCATCCTGCACATGGCCGGTGAGGACCGGGACAGCTTCGAGTTCCAGCGCCTGCATGGTATGGGCGAGTCGCTGCACGGCACGGTGAAGCAGGAATACGGCACCCGCTGCCGGATCTACGCGCCGGTCGGCAAGCACCAGGACCTGCTGGCCTATCTGGTCCGCCGGCTACTGGAGAACGGCGCCAACTCGTCCTTCGTGAACCAGATCGTCGATGCCAGCGTGCCGGCCGAACGGGTCGCCGCCGACCCGTTCCCACAGGCCGGATCCGCCAATCCGCATATCCCGGCACCGGCAAACATCTACGGCGGCGAGCGGCGCAACGCCAAGGGATGGGACCAGACCGATCCGGTCGATCTCGTCGCCCTGGACGAGGCCCGCGCGCCCTTCGCCAAGACCACCTGGCAGGCCGCCCCGACCCATGGCGGCGACCGGCCCGGTGCCGAGGTGATCAACCCGGCCGATCCGGACGACCTGGTCGGCCGGGTCGTGGACGCGGACGAGCAGGAGGTGGAGGACGCCATCCTGCGCGCCAGGGCCGCCCAGGAGACCTGGCGCAACCGCCCCGCCGCCGAGCGGGCGAGCCTCATCGAAGCCGTGGCCGATCTCTACGAGGCGAACGCGCCGGAACTCTTCGTCATCCTGGCGCGCGAGGCCGGCAAGACCCTGCTGGACGCCATCGGCGAGGTGCGCGAGGCGGTGGATTTCTGCCGCTACTACGCCGCCGAAACCCGCCGCTTCGGCGATGCCGAGAAAGGGTGCGGCACCTTCGTGTGCATCTCGCCCTGGAACTTCCCGCTGGCGATCTTCACCGGCCAGATCACCGCCGCGCTCGTATCGGGCAACACCGTCATCGCCAAGCCGGCCGAGCAGACCGCGCTGCTCGCCGCCCGCGCCGTGGCGCTGATGCACGAGGCCGGACTGCCCGACGACGTGATCCAGCTCCTGCCCGGCGACGGCGCCAAGGTCGGTGGCGCCCTGGTCGGCGACCCGCGGATCGACGGCGTGTGCTTCACCGGCTCCACCGACACCGCCCGGCGCATCCAGCAGGCCATGGCCGAGACCGGTGCCGCCGACGCGCCGCTGATCGCCGAGACCGGCGGGCTGAACGCCATGATCGTCGACAGCACCGCCCTGCCGGAACAGGCGGTGCGCGACATCATCGCCTCGTCCTTCCAGAGCGCCGGCCAGCGCTGCTCCGCCCTGCGCTGCCTCTTCGTTCAACAGGAGGTCAAGGACCGGCTGCTGGAGATGCTGTTCGGCGCCATGGACGAGCTGCGGCTGGGCGACCCGCGCCTGCTCTCAACCGATGTCGGCCCGGTGATCGACGAAGAGGCCCGTGCCGGCATCGAGGCGCACTGCATGGCCATGGAGCAGGCCGGCAAGGTGCTGAAGCGGCTGAAGACCCCGGCCAAGGGCACCTTCGTGCCGCCGACGGTGATCGAGGTGTCGGGCATCGAGGAGCTTGAGCGCGAGATCTTCGGCCCGGTCCTGCATGTGGCGACCTTTGCGCCGGACGACATCGACGGCGTGGTCGGGCGGGTCAACGCCAAGGGCTACGGCCTGACCTTCGGACTGCATACCCGGGTGGACAGCCGGGTGCAGCAGGTGGTCGACCGGGCCGAGGTCGGCAATCTCTACGTCAACCGCAACCAGATCGGCGCCATCGTCGGCTCCCAGCCGTTCGGCGGCGAAGGGCTGTCGGGGACCGGACCCAAGGCCGGCGGTCCGCACTATCTGTCGCGCTTCCGCACGGCGGGCGAGACGCCGGAGCCGGGACAGGCACCGGCCGGGTTCGTCGACGCCGCCGCCCTGTCGCGGCTGGTGTCCTCAGCCCGGGGACGGTCGACCCTGCGCGCGGTCGGTCGGGCGCTGTCGTCCGGCTCTCCCGCACTCAGCGCCGCCGCCGACATCGCCGACCAGGTGCTGGAACTGCCGGGGCCGACCGGCGAGAGCAATCGGTTCAGCGTGCACCCGCGCGGCGTGATCCTGTGCCTCGGCCCCAGCGCGGAGGTGGCGCGGGACCAGGCGATCCAGGCGCTGGCCACCGGCAATCGGGCGGTGGTGGTCGCCCCCGGCGCGGAGGCGGCCCTGGCCGAGTTGAAGGATCTGGCCCCGGCGCTGATCGTGGCCGAGGGCACGGTGGAGATCGGCGCCCTGTCCGAGATCGCCGGGATCGACGGCGTGGCTTATGCCGGCACCCGCGAGGACGTCCGGCCGATCGCCCAGGCGCTGGCGAAGCGCGCCGGGCCGCTGCTGATCCCGATCACCGACCGCATCGACCCGGAGCGCTACGTGCTGGAGCGGCATCTCTGCATCGACACCACGGCGGCGGGCGGCAACGCCTCCCTGCTGGCGGCGAGCGGGCCTGCTTGACCCCCAGCCGTCATCCCGGTGAGCGCCGGATCAAGTCCGGGCACAGCCGGGATGACGAATACTGGTGGGGTTACGCCGCCCGCTCCCGCTTCGCGAGCGTCATCGCCGTGAGAAACGCCATCAGCCCCACCAGGACGCAGCCGAACACCATCCAGCGCACCATCGCGTAGCCGCCGACCTCCCAGATCGCGGCACCCAGGGTGGCCGCGGCGGCGTTCGCTCCCATGAACCCCAGGGCCAGCGCGCCGGAGATCGAGCCGAACCCCTGCCGCCCGAGGATCTCGGCCGTCACCACCGGCCGGGTGATCGACGTGACGCCGTAGCCGGAGCCCTGGAAGAACACGAACAGCACCAGCAGTGCCGGCAGCGCCATCGAGCCGATCAGCGACGAGATCGCCGCGATCATGAACAGGAAGGACACCGCACAGATCACCTGCATGGACAGCCGGCGCTCCACCACCATCATCGCCACCCGGCCGGCGACCTGCATCGGCCCGATCATCGAGGCGGCCAGCACCGCCGTCGCCACCGGCACGTCGCGCTCGGCCAGCATCGGCAGCAGGTGGGTGATGATGATGCCGTGGGTCAGGCCGATCATCGAGAAGGTGATGCCGAGCAGCCAGAAGGTCGGTTTGGCCATCGCCCGGCGCAGGTCGGAGGAGCTTCCCGGCAGGGGCTTGCGCGTCTCGGGCTCCTCCTCGGGCGCCGGCAGGGCGGTGCCGTAGCGGAACAGCGGGATGGCGACCACCAGGATGATCACCGCGAAGGTCAGTACTGCCACCCGCCAGCCATAGGCTTCCGACACGAACCCGGCGAGCGGGAACGAGACGGTGCCGGCGAACCCGGCGATCAGGGTGATGCGGGTGATCGCCCGGCGCGCCTCGCCGCCCATCATCCGGGTGACGAAGGCGAAGCAGGGCTCGTACAGGCATCCGGACATGCACACGCCGATGCCGAGCCACAGAACGAAGAACTGCCAGGAAGCCTGGACCACGCTCAGCAGCCCGACCAGCACGCCGCCGACGACGGCACAGACCGTGAGCACCGCCCGGCCGTGTCCCTTGTCGATGATCTTGCCCATCAGCGGGGCGCAGAGGGCGGAGCAGACCAGGGCGGCGGAATAGGCGCCGGCAAGCTCGGTCTTCGACCAGCCGAGATCGGCCTCCCAATACGCGATCAGCGCCGGGAAGCTGTAGAACATCCCGGCCCAGACGAGCGTTTCGGCAATGGCAAGGGCGGCGACGCGTCCGGTCGGAAACGCCGCCGCCGTGGAGGCGGAAGAGGTCAAGCGATCACGCCGTACAGCGCTCCCATGGAGAAGGCCCCGATAAAGGCGAAGCCCAGGTATACGGCGAACACATGCGGCCGGGCCAGAGCCCAAACCGCGATCATCGCCGGAATGGAGCTAACGCCGCCGGCCAGCAGGAAGGCCATGCCCGCGCCGGGCGCCATGCCCTGCTCGATCAGCCCGCCGACCAGCGGCAGGGCGGCGTAGCCGTTCAGATAGGCCGGCACGCCGACCAGGGTGGCGCCCAGGACCGGCAGCCATCCCTCCCCGCCGATCACCGACGTCACGGTCTCGGCCGGGATATAGGCCAGCATCAGGCTCTCCAGGAAGAAGGCGACGGCCAGCCACTTGCCCAGGAACAGGGTGTTCTCCCAGGCGTTCTTGGCGAACCGCTCGCGCCGGGCCGGCTCATCCCAGAACTTCCAGACGACCTGCTTGGGCGCACGCACGCTGGAGGCGCCGCAGCCGCCGTTGCCGACACCCTCGCGCAGCGGGTTCTCGAAGCCGCCGGCGCGCACCACGGCGAAGGTGCCGAAGCCGCCGATCAGGCCGACCGCGATGGCGGCGAACACCTTGAACAGGGCGAAATCCATGCCCAGCGTGCCGGCGGTCAGGAAGAACATGGATGGGTCCATCAGCGGCGAGGCCAGCCAGAACGCCATGACCGGCGCCAGCGGCACGCCCATGGACAGCAGGGCCGCGATCAGCGGGATCACGCCGCAGCTGCAGAACGGCGACAGAGCGCCCATCAGGGCGGCGGCACCGATCATCGTCACCTCCCGCCCCTCGAAAGCCCGAGCAATCAGGCCGTCGGCCCCGCTCGCCTTGGCATAGGCGGCGATGGCGATGGAGGCGAACAGGAACGGTGCCACCCCCAGCAGGGCCTCGCCGACGAAGATGGCGCTGTCCCGCGCCTGCCCGGCGTTGATGATCGCGAGCACGGCGAAAGCCGCCAGGACGACGACCAGCGTCCAGTCAATCCTGCCGGCGAGACGCCGGGTGGTCAGGGCCATGTCGGCCATCGGGTTGCTCCTTCTTCCTTATTCCCAAGAATATCGACATTCCTGGGCAAAAAAAAGCCGCGATTACGCGGCGTCGCAGGATCTGCCGCGCGCGTCGGCGCAGCACTCCCGGGTGAGATAGTCGATGGTCGCCTGCATCTCGGAATAGTTCGCGTGGCAGTACAGGGTGGTCCCGTCCCGCTCCTGGCGGACCAGATCGACGGCGATCAGTTTGTGCAGGTGGTGCGACAGGGTCGAACGCGCCGTGCCCGTGCGGGACTGGATCTCCCCCACCGGCAGTCCGTCCGGCCCGGCCCGCACAAGGGTGCGGAAGATCTCCAGCCGGGTCGCGTTGCCAAGCGCCTCCAGACGGCGCGCTGTCTCTGTGCTGTCCATGAGCCACATATATGACGGATCGGCCGCCTCTTCAACGATATTCCGAAGAATATCGGAATATAGATTCTGGCCCCACGGTACGGCCCACGATCTGGCCGGCTGATCCACCTGCCGCTTTCACGCGTATTAGGCGCATTCGCAGCGACGAGGTACCGGCCCGATGTCCGCCCCGTCCGATCATCCGCTGAGGTTTCCGCTGGCGGCGGAGCTGCACGCGCGCCCGTTTGCAGAACTCGAGGCGCCGGAGCGGATCTCCCATATCGCCCTGCTCACCGGCACCGGCTCCCGCGAGGTCGAGCGCGCCCGGCTGGCGGATCTCTGCGCCAGGCTCGGCGGCACGCCCCCGGGCGAGGAGGCGACCCACCACATCATGGATTTCGGCACCTTCCGCCTGAAATGGGAGCGCCATACCGAGTTCACGACCTACACCTTCCTGCGCCACGGCCCGTTCGACGCCCCGTTCGCCGAGCCGGCATCGGCCCTGGCGCCGCCGGACTGGCTGGCCTCCCTGCCCGGCGAGCGGGTCGTGGCGATCCACCTGGCCCTGCTGCCGGAGACCAGCGACCGGGCCGAGGAGGATCTGGCCAAGCACCTGTCGCTGTCTTCGCTGTGCCGGGCGACCGTGCTCGGCGGGGCGGCGGAGATCTCCACCGACCACCGGATCGCGCCGGACGGCTTCGTGCGCATGCTGGTGTTCGACCGCACCCTGCTGCCGCGCCAGGCCGGGCGGCTGGTGCAGCGTCTGGTGGAGATCCAGACCTACCGCGACATGGCCCTGCTCGCCCTGCCCAAGGCGCGCGAGGCGGCCCCGACCATCGCCCGGATCGATGCGTCGCTGGCGGAGCTGACCGGCACGATGACCTCGGTCGGACAGATCGACGACGAGCAGCGGATGCTGGAGCGGCTGATCACCCTGTCGGCGGAGATCGAGGAGAACATCGCCGCCACGTCCTACCGCTTCGCCGCGGCCCGGGCCTATGAAGGGCTGGTGGTCGACCGGGTGGTGGAGATCGCCGAGGTGCCGCTGGGCGACCACCCGACCCCCAGCGCCTATGTGGACCGCCGTTTCACCCCGGCCATGCGGACCTGCGAGTCGACCGCATCGCGGCAGTCCTCCCTGTCGGAGCGGGCCACCCGGGCGGCGAACCTGCTGCGCACGCGTGTGGACATCACCCTGGAGGCGCAGAACCGCGACCTGCTCGCCTCCATGGACCGGCGCGCCCGCCTCCAGCTCCGCCTGCAGCAGACCGTGGAGGGCCTGTCGGTCGCCGCCATCACCTATTACGTGGTCGGGGTCGCCGGCTATCTGCTCTACGCGATGAAGTCGATCGGCGCCGAGATCAACGTCCCCGCGGTGCAGGGCTTCGCCGTGCCGGTGATCGCAATCCTGGTCTGGTCGGGGGCCCGCAGGGCGCGCAAGCGCATCGCGCGGGAGAAGGACGGGTAGAGCACGACCGGGAGCGGCCTCAGGCCACCGGGCCGGCGCCGGACGCGATGGAGGCCCCCGTCGCCATCAGCGCGCCGAGTGCGGTGGTCACGATGGCCTCGGAATCCAGCCCCGCATCCTTGTACTGGGCGGACTGGCTGTCGTGGTCGATGGGGCGGTCCGGCAGCACCATCGGACGCACCGCCAGCCCGGCATCCAGCAGTCCGGCATGGGCCAGGTGATGCAGCACCTGGGAGGCGAAGCCGCCGATGGCGTTCTCCTCCACCGTGATCAGCGCCGCATGCTCGCGGGCCAGGCGGGTGACCAGCTCGCCGTCGATCGGCTTGGCGAAGCGGGCGTCGGCGACGGTGGTGGAGATCCCGCGCGCCTGCAGCGCCTCGGCCGCGGCCAGCGCGTCCTGAAGACGGCCACCCAGCGAGAGGATCGCCACGGTCGTGCCCTCGCGCACCACCCTGCCCTTACCGATCTCCAGCACCGAGCCGGTGATCGGCAACTCCACGCCCACGCCCTCGCCGCGCGGATAACGCAGGGCGGAAGGGCCGTCGTCTATGGCGGCGGCGGTGGCGACCATGTGCTTCAGCTCCGCCTCGTCCGACGGCGCCATGATCACGAAATTCGGCAGACAGCCGAGATAGGTCAGGTCGAAGGCGCCGGCGTGGGTCGCCCCGTCGGCGCCGACCAGCCCGGCGCGGTCGATGGCGAAGCGCACCGGCAGGCTCTGCAGCATCACATCGTGCACGACCTGGTCGTAGCCGCGCTGCAGGAAGGTGGAGTAGATCGCGGCGAAGGGCTTCATCCCCTCGCAGGCCATGCCGGCGGCGAAGGTCACCGCATGCTGCTCGGCGATGCCCACGTCGAAGCTGCGCTCCGGAAAGCGCTCGGCGAATTTGTTCAGGCCGGTCCCGGACGGCATGGCGGCGGTCACCGCGACGATGCGGTCGTCGGCCTCGGCCGCCTGGATCAGGCTCTCGGCGAAGACGTTGGTATAGCTGGGCGCGTTTGGCTTCGGCTTGGCCTGGGCGCCGGTGACCACGTCGAACTTGGCGACGGCGTGGTACTTCTCGGCATTGGCCTCGTTGAACGGATGGCCGCGGCCCTTCTCGGTGACCACGTGCAGCAGCACCGGACCCTGCTTGCGGCCCTTCAGCTTCTTCAGGATCGGCACGAGATGGTCGAGGTTGTGGCCGTCGACCGGGCCGACATAGAAGAAGCCCATCTCCTCGAACAGGGTGCCGCCGGTCAGCATGCCGCGGGCGAATTCCTCGGCGCGCTGGGCGGCGCGCTCCAGCGGCTTGGGGAAGTGGCGGGCGACCTGCTTGCCGAGCTCGCGGAACGAGGCGAAGGAGCGCGACGAGACGATCTGGGACAGGTAGGCGCTCATCGCGCCGACCGGCGGGGCGATCGACATGTCGTTGTCGTTCAGGATCACGAGCATCCGGCTGGCCGACGCCCCGGCGTTGTTCATCGCCTCATAGGCCATGCCGGCGCTCATGGAGCCGTCGCCGATCACCGAGACCACGTCGAAATCGTCGCCCAGCAGGTCGCGGGCGGCGGCCATGCCGAGGCCCGAGGAAATGGAGGTGGAGCTGTGCGCCGCGCCGAACGGGTCGTATTCGCTTTCCGAGCGCTTGGTGAAGCCCGACAGGCCGCCCCCCTGGCGCAGGGTGCGGATGCGGTCGCGCCGGCCGGTCAGGATCTTGTGGGGATAGGCCTGGTGGCCGACATCCCAGATGACCTTATCGCGCGGCGTGTCGAACACGTGATGCAGGGCCACGGTCAGCTCGACCACGCCGAGACCGGCCCCCAGATGACCGCCGGTCACCGACACCGCCGAAATCGTCTCGGCCCGCAGCTCGTCGGCCACTTGGCGCAGGTCGGCGACGCTCAGCCCCTTCAGGTCGTCCGGCGAGGCGATGCGGTCCAGGAGCGGGGTCTCGGGCCGATTGCTCATGATAAACGCTTTCCAGTCCGTCAGTTCGTGCGGTCGACGACGTAGCGCGCGGCCTCGCGCAGCGGGTCGGCGGCCTCGTCGAACACCTCCAGAGCGTGCACCGCCTGGTCGATCAGCAGGTGGGCCTGCGCCCGTGCCCGTTCGGCTCCCAGGATAGACACGAACGTCGCCTTGCCGGCTGCGGCGTCCTGACCCACTGGCTTGCCGGTCTTCTCCGGGTCGCCCTCGACGTCCAGCAGGTCGTCGGCGATCTGGAACGCCAAACCGAACTCCTGCGCGAAGTTATGCAATGCCATATAGGAGCGATAAGAGCCTTTGCCCAGGATCGCGCCCGCCACCGAGGAGAACGCGAACATCTCGCCGGTCTTCAGGCGCTGCAGCCGGGTGATGGCGCCGATGTTCATCTCGCCGTCGCGCTCCGCCAGCAGGTCGATCATCTGGCCGCCGCACATGCCGTGGCCGCCGGCCGCCTGGGACAGCTCGCGCACCAGTTCGATGCGCACCGCGGGATCCGCATGGGTCTCCGGGGCGGCCAGCACCTCGAAGGCCAGCGCCTGCAGCGCGTCGCCGGCCAGGATCGCGGTCGCCTCGTCGAACTGCTTGTGGCAGCTCGGCCGGCCGCGCCGCGTGTCGGCATTGTCCATGGCCGGCAGGTCGTCATGGATCAGCGAATAGGTGTGCATGAACTCCACGGCCGATGCGACCCGGGCGGCACAGCGCTTGTCGACCCGGAACAGGGCGGCGGACTGCATCACCAGGAACGGCCGCAGCCGCTTGCCGCCGGCCGTGCAGGAATAGCGCATCGCCTCGAACAGCAACGCCTCGGCGTCGTCCGGCTTCGGCAGCAGCAGGTCCATGGTCTTGTCGACCGTGGCGGCGCACTCCGCCAGCAGCGTCTGCAGGTCGGCCATCGACAGCTCCCCTCAGGCGTCGAAATCGGTGGTGCCGGACGGCTGACCGCTCTCGTCGAGCTTGATCTTCTCGACCTTGAGGCGGGCCTCCTCCAGTTTCTTCTGGCAGTGCTTCTTCAGCGCCGCCCCCCGCTCATAGGCGGCGATGGCGTCGTCCAGCGAGCCTCGGCCCTGCTCCAGGGTCTCGACGATCGCTTCGAGCTCGCGCAGGGCGTCCTCGAAGCTCATGGTATCGACCGGCGCTGGAGCGGGCGCGGCGGCGGGTTTGTCGGCTTGTGTATCGGTCACGTCTGTCCTCCGGAAAGCGCGCGGAGTGTATGCAGGGTGCGGGTGCGAAACAAGGCCGGCGGACTGAGCCTCGCCCTGGACTTCGCATACCGCCCGAGGCGGCCGGTCAGCCCTTCATGAGCTGCTTCACATGGGCCGCCGCCGACACGGAGAGCGCCTGCAGGTCGTAGCCGCCCTCTAGGCACGAGACCACCTTGCCGCCGCAGACCTTCTTGGCGACCCGCATCAACTCCTTGGTCGCCCAGACGAAATCCTCGGTCTCCAGCATCAGCGAGGCCAGCGGGTCGTCGCGGTGGGCATCGAAACCGGCGGAGATGATCAGCAGCTCCGGCATGAAGGCTTCAAGCGCCGGCAGGATGCGGTCGCTCATGGTCTGCCGGAACTCCGGGCCGCCGGACATCGGTGCCAACGGCGCGTTGACGATATTGCCCTGGCCCCGCTCGGTCGCCGCACCGGTGCCCGGATACAGCGGCATCTGGTGGGTCGAGGCGTAGAGCAGGCTCGGCGTGTCCCAGAACGCCGCCTGAGTGCCGTTGCCGTGGTGGACGTCGAAATCCATCACCGCCACCCGCTTCAGCCCGTGCACCGCCTGCGCATGGCGGGCGGCGATGGCGACATTGTTGAAGAAGCAGAAGCCCATGGCCCGGTCCGGTTCGGCATGGTGGCCGGGCGGCCTTGTCGCGCAGAAGGCGTTCTTCGCCTCGCCGCCCAGCACCGCGTCGGTCGCCGCCACCGCCGCCCCGGCCCCGCGCAGCGCGGCCTCGCCGGATCCCGGCGACAGGAAGGTGTCGCCGTCGATCGCCGCCATTCCGGTCTTGGGGACCGCCTCCAGAATCGCGGCCACATAACGCTCGGGATGGACCCGGGCGATCTGCTCGACCGAGGCCATCGGCGGCTCGCGCCGGTCCAGCTTGTCGAAGTTCGGCGCCTCAAGCGCTTTCCAGATCGCCTTCAGGCGGGCCGGGTGCTCCGGGTGCATCTTGCCCGGCTCGTGATGGACGCAGGCGTCGTGGGTATAGAGAAGCGTTGTCATGGGCCGAGCCTAGCAAGCCCCCCGCTCGCGTACCAGCAGCAGCACGGGGTCTCCGGCATAGCTGACGGTAGCGATTTCCGCGTACCCCATCGACCGGACCAACCGATACGGCCGCAGAACCAGCCGCTCCGTCTCGATCACGGTCGGATGCGAAGTCATTCGCAAAAGCCCGCCCTTCGGTTGGCCGCCGGGCCGGCGCGGCGCCCGCGGATCGCTGGCCGTCAGCCGGTTAATAGTTGCGGACTCTGGTATATCTCACCCTGTAGACTTGCAAGCCCGTGACGAGCGCTACCTTATGACCGTCCAGTGACTGTGAGGACTTGCATACGATGCCCGTTCCTGCCCGTTCCGCCGCCCTGTTCCTCGGGCTTTGGGCCCTGTGCGCGGTGCTTCTGCCGACCTCGGACGCCCTGGCCCAGGGACGCGAGGCGTCGGTCACCGTCGATCCCGTCACCCGGCAGCCGCTGATCGCCACGGTAAACGTGCTCGGCCGCTTCGTCGCCCGGCAGTCCGGCGTGCTCGCCGCCCGGGTGGCCGAGCGGGTCGACGAGGTGGCGGTGCAGGTCGGCGACCAGGTGAAGCGCGGCGACGTGATCGCCCGGCTGTCGAGCGACCGGCTGGCCGCGGAACGCCTGCGCACGGAGGCCCAGGCCAAGGCGGCGGAGTCCGACATCACCGCCGAACGCGCCAATCTGGCCAAGGCGCAGCAGACCCTGGACCGGCTGAATAAGCTGCGTTCGTCCAGCGCGCACCGCCCCGACCGGGTGGAGGATGCCGAACGCGACGTGGAGGCCCATCGGGCCGCCCTGCGCGCCGCCGAGGCCGATGCCGCCGTCGCCCGCGCGCAGCTCGACCTGGCCGAGATCGCCCTGCAGGACGCCGCGATCACCGCGCCGTATGACGGGGTGGTCACGGTCAAGCACGTCTCCGCCGGCTCCTATGTCCGTCTCGGCGACCCGGTGGTCACCATGCTCAACCACGTGGAGCTGGAGATCGAGGCCGACGTGCCGGCCAACCGCACCGGCGGCCTGAAACCGGGCACGGTGGTCGAAGGCGAGCTGCAGGACGGCACCCGGCTGTTCGCCGTGGTCCGCGCCGTCGTGCCGGAGGAGAACACCCGCACCCGGACCCGGGCCGTTCGCTTCACCCCACAGGATTCCTCCCAAGTCGGCAACGCGGCGAACCAGGCAATCACCCTGGAAGTCCCGCTGGACCAGAGCCGGCAGGTGCTGACCGTCAACAAGGACGCGGTCACCGTGCAGCGCGGCGAGAACATCGTCTTCATCGTCCAGGACGGCAAGGCGGTACCCCGCTCGATCCGTCTCGGCGAGAGCGTCGGCAACCGCTTCGAGGTGCTGGACGGGCTGGAGGACGGCGACCTCGCCGTGGTCCGCGGCAACGAGGTGCTGCGCCCCGGCCAGGCGGTGTCCGTGGGCCAGGGTCAGGGCTGAGGCGAGAGCGGGGGGACAGCGCCGTGAACATCATCCGCGCCTCGATCGAACGGCCGATCGCCATCATCTCCGCCGTGCTGATGGTGGTGATGTTCGGCATCGTCGCCCTGATCAACATTCCGATCCAGCTCGCCCCCGACGTGAACCGGCCGGTGATCACGGTGGAGACCGAGTGGTTCGGCGCCGCCCCGGCCGAGGTCGAGCGCGAGATCGTCAACCGCCAGGAGGACGAGCTGCGCGGCCTGGAAGGGCTGGAGGAGATGATCGGCACGGCCGAGACCGGCCGGGGCCGCATCGAGCTGGAGTTCCAGGTCGCCACCGACATGGACCGTGCCCTGCTGCTGGTCGCCAACCGGCTGGACCGGGTCGGCGACTATCCCGCCGAGGTCGACCAGCCGACGCTCAGCACCGCCGGGGCCGAGGACAACGCCATCGCCTGGCTGACCCTGCGCCGGGTGGCGGGCAACGACCGGCCGATCCACACCTTCGGCGACTTCGCCGAGGACGTGATCAAGACCCGCATCGAGCGGGTGCCCGGCGTCAGCCGCGTCGACGTCTATGGCGGCGCCGAGCGCGAGATGCAGCTCATCGTCGACCCGGAGCGCCTCGCCCATAACCGCATCACCATCGGCCAGGTGGTCCAGGGTCTGCGCGCCGCCAACGCGTCCATCTCCGCCGGCGCGGTGGAGGAAGGCAAGCGCCGCTACACCGTGCGCACCGAAGGCGATTTCGAGAGCGTCCAGTCGGTGCGCGACGTGGTGCTGCGCTCCACCGTCGATCCGGTGACCGGCCGGGTCGCCCGGCTGACCGTGGCCGATATCGGCGCCGTCGTCTTCGACTACAAGGAACCGGTCGCCCGGATCCGCTATTTCGGCGAGCCCGGCATGGCCATGCCCATTCGCCGCGAGACCGGCGCCAACGTGATCGAGACCATGGCCGGCGTCGACGCCGCCCTGGCGGAGCTGTCGGCCTACGACCTGCCGGCCGAGGGGCTCTACATCAACAAGGTCTATGACGAGACCACCTACATCACCTCGGCCATCAGTCTGGTGCAGCAGAACATCTGGGTCGGCGGCGTGCTGGCGGCGGTGGTGCTGATGACCTTCCTGCGCTCGGGATCGGCGACGCTGGTGGTGTCGCTGGCCATTCCGGTCTCCGTGGTCGGGTCCTTCGTCGCCATGGCCGCGCTGGGACGGTCGATCAACGTGATCTCGCTGGCCGGCCTCGCCTTCGCGGTGGGCATGGTGGTGGATGCCGCCATCGTCGTGCTGGAGAACATCTTCCGGCTGCGCCAGAACGGCCGCAGCGCCAAGGACGCCGCCTATCTCGGCGCCTCCCAGGTCTGGGGCGCGGTGCTGGTCTCGGCCCTGACCACGGTGATGGTGTTCATCCCGATCCTGGTCATGCAGTTGGAAGTCGGACAGCTGTTCCGCGACATCGCCGTCGCCATCTCGGTCTCGGTCCTGCTGTCGCTGCTGGTCTCGGTCACCGTGGTCCCGGCCCTGGCCAGCCGCCTGCTCGGCCCCGGGGTGGAGAAGGCGCAGAGCCGGCGGGTGCCGGGCATCGACCACTTCGCCCGGGCCTTCCATCGCGGCGTGATGGGCATCACCCGCAGCGCGGTGCGCTCGCGCAGCTTCGCCGCCGCCATGATTCTCGCCCTGACGGCCGTCTGTTCGATCTCGACCTATATCTTCCTGCCGAAGCTCGACTACCTGCCGAACGGCAACCGCAACCTGGTGATCGGCCGGCTGTCGCCGCCGCCGGGCTACAACCTGGACACCCAGACCGCCATCGCCGGCCAGTTGGAGAACGCCACCCGGCCGATCTGGGACGAGAATGCGGAGCGGCTGCAGACCGAGGACGGCACGCCGACCCTGTCGCGCTTCTTCTTCGTCGCCTTCCGCGCCAACACCATCATCGGTGCCGCCGCGGCCGACGACAGCCGGGTGGCGGAGCTGATCCCGGTGCTCAGTGCCCCGGTGCGCTCGGTGCCCGGGACCCGCTCCTTCTTCTTCCAGACCTCGCTGTTCGGCCGCGGTGTCGGCGGCTCGGGGGCAGTCGATCTGGATATCTCCGGCGGCGACATGAACGAGATCGTCGAGGTGGCCCAGCGGATCGACCGGGCGATCAACGACGTCCTGCCACGCAGCGAGGGCACGCAGATCCGCCCGCTGCCCAGCCTGACCCTCGGCGCGCCGGAGGTGCGGCTGCTGCCCGACCGCATGAAACTGGCCGATAACGGCATCTCCGCCCTGGAACTCGGCCAGACCGTCGATGCCTTCAACGACGGGCTGCGGGTGGCGGAGATCACCGTCGACGGCGAGCGGGTCGACCTGACCCTGCGCGGCCCGGTCAAGAACGTCACCCAGACCCAGGGGATCGAGGCCCTGCCCGTGGTCACCGAACAGGGCATGATCCTGCCCGCCAGTTCCCTGGCCACAGTGGCGGTCACAACCGGCCCGACCGAGATCCGCCACCGCGAACGCCTGCGCACCATCACCTTGGTGGTGCAGCCGCCCGCCTCCATCGCGCTGGAGGAGAGCATGGACATCCTGCGCGACCAGGTGATCGCCAAGGTGGTCGCCGAGGGCGTGCCCGCCGGCGTGACCATGCGGCTGTCCGGCACCGCCAGCAAGCTGCAGGAGACCTGGGCGGAGATGCAGATCGACCTGGTGATGGCGCTGGCCATCGTCTACCTGGTCATGGCGATCCTGTTCGAGAGCTTCCTGTACCCGATCATCATCGTGTTCTCGGTGCCGCTGGCGACCGCCGGCGGCATGCTCGGGCTCGGGGTGCTGAATGCCTTCACCCCGCAGAAGCTCGACATGCTCACCCTGCTCGGCTTCGTGATCCTGATCGGCATCGTGGTGAACAACGCGATCCTGCTGGTGCACCAGACCCTGCACCACCTGCGCGACGAGGGCATGGCACCGGGAGCGGCGATCCTGGAGGCGACCAGCAACCGTATCCGGCCGATCTTCATGTCCACCCTGACCAGCGTGCTCGGCATGCTGCCGCTTGTGGTGTTCCCGGGCGCGGGGTCGGAGCTGTACCGCGGCCTCGGCTCGGTGGTGGTCGGGGGCCTCGCCCTGTCGGCCGTGCTGACCCTGGGGCTGATCCCGCCGATGCTGTCGCTGTTCATGGCGGCGATCGAGGGCCGGGAGGCGAAGAGCCCGGCGCCGGACGTGCCGGCGACGGTCACGGGGGCCTCCGGCGGCCCGGATCCCAAGGGCGCTCCGGCCGAATAGGCGGACGGAACGGACCGCAAGAGCTTCCCCGCCGAGCATGCTTCTTCACAGAGCAAACGATGTGTTAACGTTTGCCCTGCACGGTGGGGGAGACATTCGCGCAATGAGACCGCAAGGGATTGGGGCATCCCGATGACGCCGCAACAATTCGTCATGATCCTTCAGGAGCACGAATCCTGGCTGACCAAGGGTCGCGGAGGCGTGCGCGCAAATCTGGCCCGGCAGAACCTGACCGGCTTCTCGCTGGAGGGGGCGCGGCTGCGCGGCGCCAAGATGTCAGGCTGCGACCTGACCCGCGCCATCCTGCAACGCACGGACCTGTCGGAGTCCGACCTGTTCTGCGCGGTGCTGGACGGCGTCGACGCCAAGGGCTGCAACCTGGAGAACGCCGATCTGCGCGGCGCCAATATCCGCAACGTGAACCTGACCGGGGCCAACCTGCGCGGCGCCGACTTCCGCGGCGGCACGCTGATGTTCGGCACCGAGGACGAGGACGGCGAGCGCGACAGCCCGACCAAGAACGAGCGTGGCGCCAACCTTTCGAACTCGGCCATGGCCAACGCCAACCTGGCCGGCGCCACCCTGTCCGGCGCGAACCTGTCCGGCGTCAATCTGCGCAACGCCAATCTGGAAGGCGCGGACATGAAGGGGTGCATCCTCAGCGACACCGACTTCACCGGCGCCAACCTGCAGGACGTCCAGCTCCAGGGCGCGGTGATCAACAACACGGTGTTCAAGCACGCCAACCTGTCGGGCGCGAACATCGACGGCTGCGACATGGCCACCGCGAACCTGACCGGCGCGAACATGGTGCGCAGCGAGGACACCCTGCCCTCCGACATCCGCGACATGCTGAACAACCACTATGTGTGGATTCGCGAGGACGGCCGGCTCGGCGATCGGGCGGTGCTGGTCGGCACCGATCTCAGCCATATCGACCTGTCCGGCGTGAACCTGTCGGGGGCGGATCTGCACACCTCGATCCTGTCCGGCGCCAACCTGTCGGAGACCCTGCTGGTGATGTCCGACCTGGCCAAGTGCAACCTGGAGGGCGCGGACCTGACCAAGGCGGTGCTGGAGGGGGTGAACCTCTCCAATGCCAGCCTGGTCGGCGCCAATCTGCATAAGGCGAACGTCTCGCCGGTGAACCTGAAGGACAGCAAGGGCCGCCCGACCGGCCGGCTCTGGCCGGCCAACCTGTCGGGCGCCAAGCTCAACGGCGCGGATCTGCGGGGGGCGGATCTGCGCGGGGCGAACCTGTCCCACTGCGACCTCACCGGCGCGCAGCTGAAGGGGGCGAACCTGACCGGCGCGAACCTGACCGACACGGTCGTCGATCCGGAGCAGTTGGAAACAGCGCTGAACACCGAAGCGGCTGCCGTCTGATCCGGTTCCAGTTGTCGTGAGGCGCTTAACACACTATCCTTGGGGTCTACAGATAGGAGGCACATCATGCGCACCCTCATCGTTGCCCTCGCAGTGACTTTCGGCCTGTCCATGCTCGGCGCCACCGGCGCTTCCGCCTGCGGCTGGTCGTCGAAATCAGCGTCAAGCAAGTCGACCGGCCAGACGGTCATGGCGCCACAGACGCCGACGACCGCACCCTCCTCGGACGGTTGATCGACGGCGAACACGGCGGGCAGAGCTCACGACTTTGCCGGCGACCCCAGATGTTGCGGGCTACTGTTTCCGCACCGACGCGACGTTTGGTCGAAAGATTGAACGTCGCGTCGAGTTTTTAACGCATTGTCTTGGTCGGTCCATCGACGCCCAAACACCAGATCGGATTGACCTTCAACTATGATGACCACAGTGGCCGAGCCTAACGCATCGTTTCTTCATACGGTCAGCAACCAACTTCTGGAACTGGTGAGCCGTGTCGAAGACGACGTTGCGCTATATGCCGATTCCCGGGTCGGACCGACCGGCGGCGGGTTCGTGATCTATTACCTGACGGACGAGAACGGCGAGCCGCTCAAGGACGTCACGGTGGCTGATCTCGGAAGCAGCCTGGCAGACATCGTCGAGACCAGAGGATTTCAACAGTTGCAGGAACACTGCGAGATGCGGAACCTGAAGGTCCGCATAGACGAGCATTTCTATGCTTCCGATCCGCGGCCGACGAAGATCTACCGCGTGATCATCGACGGCTGGCAGATGGGGTCTCCCATATGACCCCGGAGCAGATACTCAAGATGATCGAGAGCCACGAACGGTGGCTCCAGCGCAAGTCGGGCGGGCAGAGAGCGGACCTGTCCGGCTGCAACCTCTCCGAATTCAACCTGACGGCCGCCATGCTGCAGTCGGCGAAGCTGTCCGGCGCCTACATGGCGCGCACCATCCTGGTGGGGGCGGACCTGTCCTATGCCGACATGTTCTGCGCCAACCTGGACGGTGCGGATCTGGCCAAGTCGATGCTGATGCGGGCCGACCTGCGCGGCGCCTTCATGCGCGGCGCCAACCTGGCCGGCGCCAACCTGAAGGAAGCCGACCTGCGCGGCGGTGCGCTGATCAGCGGCAATCCGGCGGCGCCGGCGACCATCATCCGCGCCAATATCGGCCAGTCCGAGCTGGACGAGGCCGAGCTGAACGGCGCCAACCTGTCCGGCACCGACCTGTCGCATTCCAGCATGGTCGGGGCGACGCTCGAGAAGACGCTGCTGTGCGGCGCCAACCTGTCGGGCGTCAATCTGGAGAACGCCAACCTGTCGGGCGCCGACCTGTCCGGCGCGAACCTGTCGGATGCCAAGATCGTCGGCGCCAACCTGTCCGGAGCCAACCTCTCCGGCGCGCTGATCCACCGCACGCTGCTGCGCAATTCCGACCTGCACGGCGCCATTCTGGAGAATGTGGATCTCTCCTCGGCCGATCTTGCCGGCGCCAATCTGGTGAATTCCGACGGCCGCGGCCTGTCCCGCTCCATGCGCGACATCCTGCGCGACCACGCGGTGTGGATCCGCGAACAGGGCCGCGGCGGCTCGCGGGCGCAACTGGCCAAGACCGATCTGTCGGGCATCGACATCTCGGACGTGAACCTGTCCGGCGCCGACCTGCGCGAGGCGCAGATGGCCGGCTCGACCATGCGCCGGACCAGCCTGGTGATGTCCGACCTGAGCGGAGTCAACCTGAGCGGCGCCGACCTGCGCGACGCCGAACTGGCCGGGATCAACCTGTCCGGCGCCGACCTGACCGGCACCCGGGCGGCCGGGGCGAACTTCTCCGAGGTCGAGCTGAAATCCGCCGACGGCACGCCGACCGGCCGGATGTGGGTGTCGAACCTGTCCGGCGCGGTCTTCGTCGATGCCGACCTGACCGGGGCGAAGCTGACCGGCGCCAACCTGCGCGGCGCGAATTTTCAGGGCGCCCGTCTGAGCCGGGCACATCTGCGCGGCGCCGAACTGGACGGCGCGATCCTGACCGACGAACAGATCGCCGAGCTCGCCTCCAAGCCGTAGGCGGGCGGGCCGGCGGCTACCAGCCGTTCACCCGCTCCCAGAATGCCACCACCGGCTGGTTCGGCCCCCGCTCGAGCCCGTCGACCACCGCGTAGCGGTCGTACATCGCCGCCGTCATGCAGACATGATTCGGCAGCACGTGAACGCGGCTGCCGATCGGCAGCACCGCCGGGTCGGCCCCGGCCCCACCGATCCGCCCGTGCTCCTGATGCACCGCCTCCACCGTCAGCCCCGGCAGCGGCCGGCCGAAGGCGTCGGTCAGCAGGCCGAAATCGCAGTCGCGCGGCAGCGCCTGGGTGGAGCGGTCCTTGGACAGGGCCAACGCGCCGGCATCGATGATCGCCGTCCCCTGCTCCGGGCGCAGGTTGGTGATGCTGGCCATCACCGTGACGGCGATGTCCTCCAACCCGCAGCAGCCGACGCCGGACTGGAACAGGTCCATGAACATGTAGACGCCGGGGCGCATCTCGGTGACGCCGTCCAGCGACCTGGCGAACAGCGCGCCCGGGGTCGAGCCGACGCTGACCACAGGGCAGGCATGCCCCGCCTGACGCAGGCGCTCGGCGGCCAGAACCGCGCCGGCCCGCTCCTGCTCGGCGATCTCGGCCACCGCCTCGGGCGTGCGGCAGCCATAGGTATGGCCGCCATGGGCGAGGATGCCGCGCAGCTCCTGGCCGCCCTCGGCGACGATCGCGGCGATCTCCAGCAGCTCGGGTGCATGGGCGTCGATGCCGGCCCGGTGCTCGCCCACATCGACCTCGATCATCACCGCGAAGGTCACGCCCCGCGCCTTGCCGGCGGCGACGATCTCGCCGGCGATGACCGCGTTGTCGGTAATCACCGTCAGATCGACGCCACGTGCCAGCAGATCGGCCGCCTGACCGAGCCGCGACGGCGAGATGCCGACCGCCAGGGTGATGTCGGAGAAGCCGTTCTCGGCGAAATACTGCGCCTCGCGCATGGTGGAGACGGTGATCGGCCCGACCTCGCCACCCAGGGCCAGACGTGCGACCTCGGCCGATTTCGCCGTCTTGCAGTGCGGACGAAGGCGCACACCCAGGGTCTCCGCCCGCTTCAGCATGCGGGTCAGGTTGCGGTCCATCTTGCTGCGGTCCAGCACCAGACAGGGGGTCGGCAGGTCGCCGAGGCTCGGCGCGATATCGCTCACGGTGGTCTCCTCGCTTAGATGCGTCCGGACGCTCAGGCGACCCGGTGCAGCAGCTCGCGCCCGTCACGCAGGCGGTTGATGTTCTCGCTCGCCACCGCAAGGCTGCGCTCCAGCGTGCCCAGGGTGAAGAACGCCACATGCGGCGCCAGCACCACATTGTCCAGCTTGAACAGCGGATTGTTGGCCGGCGACGGCTCCTCGGCGAAGACGTCGAGCCCCGCCCCCATGATCCGGCCGGTGGACAGGGCGGCGGCCAGCGCCTCTTCGTCGACCAGGGGTCCGCGCGCCGTGTTCACCAGGATCGCGCCCGGCTTCATCTGCGAGATGGCGCCGCGGTCGAGCCAGTGACGGGTCTCGTCCACCAGCGGGATGTGCAGCGAGATGATGTCGGATTCCGCCAGCAGGGTCGGCTTGTCGACCCATTCCGGCATGGCGGGGTCCGGCGTGCCGCGCTTGGTGAAGATCACCCGCGCGCCCATCGCCTTCAGCACCGGCGTCAGAAGCTGCGGCACCGAGCCGTTGCCGACCAGGCCGACCGTCTTGCCGGCGACCTCGCCCAGGGTGTCCTGCATCGCCGGCGGCCAGCCCCAGCCGTCGCCGCGCGCGGTGCGGGTATGGAACACCGGCAGGCGGCGCAGGCAGGCCAGGATCAGCAGCAGGGTCATCTCCGACACCGCCTGGCTGTTGGTGCCGGGCATGTTGCAGACGGCGATGCCGCGCGCCTTGGCCGACTCCAGGTCGATGGTGTTAACCCCGACGCCGATCTTCTGCACCAGCTTCAGCTTGGGTGCCGCCGCCATGTGCTCGTCCTTCACCGGCTCCAGGTTGTGCAGCAGCACGTCGGTATCGGCCACCTGTTCCAGGAAGCCCTCGTGGTCCCGCTCGGAGCAGATCGCCACCTTCAGGCCCTCCTCCTGCGCCATCCGGTTCAGCCGGTCACGCAGCCAGGGGCCGACGTCGTAGTGATACAGAACCTTCATGCCGCCACCTTCATGCCAACCGTCGTCCTTACTTGCGTCCCCAGGGATAGGCCGTGCGTGGCGGCAAGGCGGTACCTGTCGGCACCTGTTCGGCCAGCCGCAGGCCTTCGTTCCATTTCGCCATGCGCTCCGATCGGGTGAAAGACCCGACCTTGAGCTGAGGAATGCCCCAGCCCACGCCGAGATGGACGATGGTGACGTCCTCGGTCTCGCCGGACCGGGCGGAGACGATGGCACCCCAGCCCTTGGCCAGTGCGGTTTCCAGGGCCTCGTGGGTCTCGCTCAGAGTGCCGATCTGGTTCGGCTTGATCAGCGCGGTGTTGCCGGCACCCAGCGCGGCGCACTGGGCGATGCGCGGGGCGTTGGTGGTCACCAGGTCGTCGCCGACGACCTGCACGCCTGCAGGTGCCGCCTTGGTGAAGCGGGCGAAGGCCTCCTCGTCGTCCTCCCCCAGCGGGTCCTCGATGGACACGACCGGGTATTTGGCGAGCCAGCCGAGCAGCATCTCGCTCAGCCCGTCGCTGTCGATCTCGCGGCCGTCGCGCGCCAGGGTGTAGCGACCGCCGGTGCCGAAATCGGAGGCCGCGATGTCCAGCGCGATGGCGACGTCGTCGCCCGGCGCGTGGCCCGAGGCCTCGATGGCGCGCAGCAGGCAGTCCAGCGCCTCCTCGTTGCTGTCGAAGGCAGGCCAGAACCCGCCCTCGTCGGCCACGCCCTGCAGCTTGCCGGCATCGGCGAGAATCCTGCCCGCCGCCCGGTAGACATCGGCCGTCCAGTCCAGGGCGGTGGGATAGTCCGGCGCGCCGACGGCGATGACCATGAAGTCCTGCACGTCGACCCGACGCGCGGCATGCGCACCGCCGCCGAGGATCTGGATCTCCGGCAGCGGCAGCGGGCCGGGCTCCCCCTCGCCCGCCAGATGGCGCCACAGCGGCAGACCGGCCGAGGCGGCGGCCGCATGGGCCAGCGCCATGGAGGTGGCGATGATCGCGTTGCCGCCGAGCCGCGACTTGTCGCCAGTGCCGTCCAACTCGACCAGGCCACGGTCGATTCCGGCCTGATCGTCGACCGGGCGGCCTTTCAGCGCCTCGGCGATCTCGCCGTTCACCGAGGCGACCGCGCCGCGCACGTCGAGGCCAGCGAACGCCGAACCGCCATCGCGCCGGTCCAGCGCCTCACCGGATCCGGTGGAGGCTCCCGCCGGGGCGATCGCCCTGCCCATGGCGCCGGAGGTCGTGCGGATCTCCACCTCCACGGTCGGGCGCCCCCGGCTGTCCCAGACCCGTCGGCCGATCACCGCGTCGATCGTATCGCTCATATCCCTGCGCCTTCCGCATTCACCCGTTTCGCCCAATCCGTCCGCAGTGCCTCAAGCGTCGCCGGCGGAGTCTTCAGCCAGCCGATCGCCGTCTCGCGCACCAGCGCCTTGTCCGTCTCTTCCGTCAGGTATTCCACCGGCGACTTGCCGTCGACCCGCGCCAGGAACAGCCCCGGCAACAGGCTCGCCACCCGCGTCTCTAGTTCAGCCGCATCCTCCCAGTCGGCCCGGGCGAGATAGGCTGCACTCATCCGCTCGAAGCAGCGCAGGAAGCCGGCCGCCTTGTCCGGCACCCACAGACATTTCAGCAGCAGGTGGTTCAGGCAGAACGCCAGGTCGAAGGCCGGATCGCCCCACCAGGCGCATTCCGCGTCGAGGAACAGCGGGCCGGTCGGGCCGACCTGGATGTTCTTCGGACTGACATCGCCATGCACCAGGCAGCGCTTGGTGGCGGCCGTACGGGCGACCAGCGCGGCCAGTTCCGCCGCCACCTCGGGTCGGGTGCGGCCGGCGGCCTCCAGATAGGGCTCCAGCCGGATCGCGTGGAAGATGCTGTCGGTCGGAAAGCGCTCGGCCAGTTCCGGGCGTGCAGCGGTCGCGGCATGGATCCGGCCCAGCCGGTCGCCGACCGCATGGGCCACCGCCGGGTCGGCCACTCCCGCCGCCAGATCCGCCTTCCACAGCCGGTGGTCCGACGGGTCGAGCCAGGCCATGGCGAACAGCCCGGCCTCGGGATCGTGGCCGAGGATCTCCGGCACCGCTTCGGGCACAGCCTGTGCCACCGTCTCGAACCAGGCGACCTCGTATTCGTTGCGGATCACCGGCGCGCGCCAGTCGGCGGCGACCTTGAGCTTGGCCAGCGCCCGCTTGACGCAGAACGGCCCGCGCGCCGCATCCACCCGCCAGATATCCGAAGCCACGCCGCCAGTCAGCGGGGTCAGCACCGGCCGTTCGTCGGGGCCGATCAGGCCGAGGCCGCGCAGCGCGGCGACGACCTCCTCAGGGGCGTCCGGCGCGCTCACGTCGCGAGCTCCCGGGCCATGAGCTGGACCTGTTTGCTGCCGACTTGCTGGGTACCGACGGGCCGGAAGCCGAGCCGCTCGTGGAAGCGCACAGAACCGGGATTGGGCGGGTCCAGGTTCACCTCGCAGGTCAGCCGCGGCACGCCGAGCCGACGGCCGGCCCCGGCGAAATCCTCATACAGCACCGCGCCCAGTCCCTTGCCCCGCTGGGATTCCGACACCACCACCCGATCGACATACAGGAAGCTGTCATAGGTGCGCTCGAACCAGCGGTAATTCAGGCTGTCATAGACCCGGCCCTGGCGCAGGGCGATCAGCACCGCCTGCGGGTCGCCCAGAGGCCCGACCACCCGGAACAGGTCCGCCTGGGCCGCAAAATCGGCGAAGTCGGCGACCGTCAGGGCATTCACCGCCGGCACGGCGGCATTGTTCAGGAGAACCAGCGCCTCGTAGTCGCCGGGCTCGGCATCGCGGATATCTTGCGTCATTCAGATCGACGGCCGCGCGCCGCCCCTCCCCGTCCGCCACGGCGTCTGCGCGCCGGTATGTCTCGTCCCAGCATCACCAGCACGCCGGAAATGTCCACCGGTAGAGTGGCCGGATCGAGATGGGCGAGGCCGTCCAGGGGAAGGCGGTCCAGCCCCGCCCTCCCCGTCCCGTCCGGGTCCAGGGCGCGCGAGAGGAATGAGAGGGTCGACTCAGGGCCGCCGACACTCCGCAGGACGGCCGCGAGGGTCGGCCCGGGCGGCAGCTCCCCGGCCACCTCGGCGAAGGCGGCGAAGACCCGGGCCGGGCCGAGGCGCCGTTCCAGCAGTCCGGCCACCGTAAGGGCGATCTCCGGCACATCCTCGGGCCCGGCGGCAATCAGCCGCTCCGCAGCCTCGGCATCCCCCGCATCGAGGGCCAGCGCCACCACCGGGGCGCAGAGACCGTCGCTGCCCGACAGCGGACACCAGGCGGCTGCGCCCGGGCGCAGGAGGGGGTCGCGAATGAGAAACGGACAGCCCCGGTCGTCTATCAGAACGCGCGCGCCGCCGAGCGCCGCCAGCCCGGTCGGGTCCGTCGCGACGGCCAGACAGGAGGCGACGCCGCGGGGATCAACCGCCGACGGATCGGCGGCCAGATCCGGCAGCGGATGGCGCTGCCCCGCCATGAAGGCGGCCAGGGTCGCCAGGTCGACCGCCGCCCCGCCGCCGATCGCGACCACCGCGTCGCACTGATCGAAATGATAGGCCGCGACCGCTTCCGCCACGGCGGCGACCGACGGGCCGCCAGGATGCTCGAAGGCGAAGACCGCCAGGCCGGCTGTTTCCAGGTGCGGGATCAGAGCCTCCGGGCCGCCGCCGGGCCCATGCACCAGCAGCAGGCGCCGAAGCCCGCGCGGGGCGGCCCAGGACCGGACCGCCTCTCCGGCGGCATGGCCGAGCTGAAGGGCGACCACACCGCCCCAGATCACCCGCGCGCCCGTCGTCATCCGTCACCCCGATCCGGCTGTTCCGGCATCCGCCCTTCAAATGCGGCTCATCCTGCTGTATTGTAAGGCAGTTATCACGTCGGTTTCAGGAGCGACACGGTATGGCGATTTCGGGCGCAGCAGCAGCGAGTGCGACACTGTCGGTGTCCGGCGTGCGCGCGGCGAACGAGCAGGTGCGCGTGCTGGGTCAGGGCCTGTCGTCCCTGCTCGCCGTCGCCGAGCAGATCGCCGATCAGGTCCCCAATTCCGCCGCCACCCCGGCGGTGCCGGTGGATGCCGGCCGCGGCCAGAACGTCGACGTCTCCGCCTGACCTCCTGCTCGACCTGACCTCCTGCCGGCACGCCGGGCCAACCCCTTATCTCCGCCTCAGGATCGGTCTGACGCCATGCGCGCAAACCAAAAGCGCGCCGGCAAGCGGCGCGCTTTGTAGACGATTTCCGGGGAGGGAGAGGCTTACTTCTCTTCCGGCAGCGCGGTCGCGACCGACTTCACCATTTCGGTGATGCGCTTGCGCAGGTTCGGATTCTTGATCGAGTAGTAGGCACGCACCAGCTCCAGGGTCTCGCGGCGGGCCATCGGGTCCGTCGGGTTCTCCTCGTACTCGTCGCGCGGCTGGCCCGACTTCATGCGGCGCGGGGAGTGCGCCATCGTGTCGTCGGACATGTCGTCGAAGAAGAAGCTGACCGGCACGTCGAGGATCTGGGCGATATCCCAAAGCCGGGACGAGCTGATCCGGTTGCTGCCGCGCTCGTACTTCTGAACCTGCTGGAAGGTGATGTTGAGCGCTTCGCCGAGCTGCTCCTGGCTCATCCCCAGCAACGTGCGACGCAGCCGCACACGGCGACCGACATGCACGTCGATCGGGTTGTTGTTCGTGATCTGATAGTTGGGATCATCACGACGCTTATCTACTTTGGCTTTAGCCATGGAGCTACTTCAACCTCCTTACTTCGAGACGGAGGTGTGCGCGACCGTCCGTCTCACTAAAAGTGCAGTATGGGTTTCGCATTACCTCGCTGACAAGGCAATACACGTTTATCGGGTTTGCGACGGCCACACGCGTGAGGCGAACTGATCGGAATGGAGGAACGTCCTTCCCGCTCGGTACTCCTGGTGACATAGGCTGTCGGGTTCACCCATTCGTATATCCCTCGATTGCAGGAGCGACAACAAACTTGAAACCACGTTCATCCAAGTTCGGGGCGTTCCACGGATATACGTTGTATTACATTGATTTGTTTATAACTCGTTAATGGCGAAATAAAATGAATTTCACATAAATTAACCATTTTGTCGCATGCATTTGCCTACGAAAACAACGACTTCTCCCCGGCCTATAATCTCCAGGGTTGAGTTTCCACTACCGGCACCGGGGGTGAATCGGGTGATCCCGGGGTGTAAAAAGATAGCGCCCTGCCATTTTGGCGTATGAGTCGAAGCTGTAGCCGCCATTACGGGCGAGAATCCCCCCACGGCCATCGCGGAAAACACGGCGCAGCAGGTACCACGGCAATCCGGGCCGCTCATGGTGCAGGGCGTGCAGATTGTTCGACAGAAACAGCAGGTCGAACGCCCCGCCGGCCTCGACGATGACGCTCCGCTGGGCCGGAATCGGGTCGGGGCGGTGCTCTGCGAAGCTGCGGACCAGCATCAGACCGGTCGCCGGCCACGCGACGAGGAGCGCATAACCCCAGAGCGGGATCCCGACGACCGACAGACAGGCCACCATCGCCGCAAGCTGTGCTGCATGCCCCGCAAGCGCGAAAAGGCGACGACCGGCCAACAGGTCGCGACCATCGGTCACAAGGGACAGTGCCGCCACCCACAGGGGGCCGAGCACCACGCGGCCGGCCAGACTGTTCATCGCCAGGCGCAGCACCCGCTCCACCCGGCCCGCCCGCTGCCAGCGTGCGGCGGTGACATACCAGCTCTCCGGATCGTCCAGCGGATCGGTCAGCCGCTCGTCGATGTGATGGGCGAGATGGCTGTCGCGGTACCGGTCGAAGGGCACGAAGCCCAGCAGCGGCGGGCCGGCGATCAACCGGTTCACCCGGGCCCAGGGGGTCGGGTGGCCGTGGATCACCTCATGCTGCAGCGACGCCTGCCAGGCCGCGCACCAGGCCAGAACCGGCGTCGCCGTCCACCACGGGATCCAACCCGCCGACACCACGCCAAGCGCGGCGGCCATCGGCAGATACACACACAAGGCAACCCAGACGGTCGGCCATTCCACCCGATCCGGCAGGCGGACCCGGCGGCGGTGAGCGGCAACAGGAAGAGGAGCGACAGCAGGCCCGTGGCCGGTGCCGTCGGCGGCAACGCGATGTACTTGATCCATGGCGCGACCCTATCGACAACCCCGATGTTGCCACAATTGAGCCAATGCGAAACTAATGTTGACAAAGCGCCACTTAGGAAACGATGTTTATTAAATGCAACACTCTCTTCAACCGGCCGATAAGCGCGATGTCGCCCGCCTGTTCCGCGAGCGGCTGGAGGCGGCAATGGACCGCGCCGGCCTGTCGCGCTCGGCGGTGGCCAAGCGCATCGGGGTCGACCGCTCGACCCTGTCCCAGATCCTCTCGGACGAGGGTGTGCGCCTGCCCCGTGCCGACACGGTCGCCGCCCTGGCGGTGACGCTGCAGGTGTCGCTGGACTGGCTGCTCGGCCTCGCCGAGGAGGGACAGTTCACCGCCGACATCATGGAACGCTCGCCGGAGATCAGCCCGCACAACCGAACCGTCGCCGACGAGAACCTGCTGCGCTGGCACGCGGAGGCGGCCGGCTACAAGATCCGCTACGTTCCGACCAGCCTGCCCGACCAGGTGAAGATCCCCGAGGTGATCGCCTACGAGTATCAGGAGACCGGCGGCTCGATGGCCGACCAGGCGATGCGCCGCTCCCGCGACCGGCTCGACTATGTCCGTCAGCCGGAAACCGATGTGGAGATATGCACCTCCATACAGTCGATGCTGGACTTTGCCGACGGCACCGGCGTGTGGCGCGACCTGCCGCCGGACATGCGCCGCCGCCAGCTCATCCATATCGCCGATCTGGTCGACGAGCTCTATCCGAGCGTGCGCTGGTTCCTGTTCGACGGGGTGCGCGACTACGCCATTCCGGTCACCATCTTCGGACCGAAGCGGGCGGCGATCTACGCCGGAGACATGTATATCGTCTTCACCACGACCGAGCACATCCGGGTCCTCACCCGGCGCTTCGACGACCTGATCCGCCACGCCGTGGTCCATGCCCATGAGATCCCGGCCTATATGCGCACGCTGATCGACCGGATCGACAAAGGACTGGCCGCATGACCGCCATCGCCGCCCTCACCATGTACGACCTGCCGGAACTTCAGGCCGCGACCAATGCCTGGTGGACGGCGATCGCCGGACACCTGCGCCGGGCCGGGCTCGACGACGTGCCGCAGGAGCTGACCCGCGGCCGGCCGGTGGATGTGAACTGGCGCGACCCCGCCCTGCTGCTGACCCAGACCTGCGGCTATCCGCTGACCCATGGCCATGCCGACGACCTGAGCGCCATCGCCGTACCGGACTACCGCGCCGAGGGATGCGGCGGAGGGCTGTACCGCAGCGCCTTCGTGGTGCGCGCGGACGATCCGGCGAGGGGCCTGGAGGATCTGCGCGGCCGCCGGGTCGCCGCCAACGGCCCGGACAGCCAGTCCGGCTGCAACGCCCTGCGCGCCGCGGTTGCCGAGATCGCCGTCGGCAACCGGTTCTTCAGCGACGTCACCTGGAGCGGGGCCCACCGCCTGAGCCTTGCCGCCGTGCGCGAGGGCAAGGCCGACATCGCCGCGATCGACGGCGTCACCTTCGCGCTGGTCGGCGACGCCGCCCCGCGGGAGGTCGCCGGATTGCGGGTGCTGGCCTGGAGTGCCGCCACCCCCGCCCTACCCTATGCGGTGCGCAGGAACCTGGACGGCGACACCCGCGCCCGCGTCACCGACGCACTGCTGGCGGCGTCGGCAGATCCCGAGAGTGAAGCCGCCCGCGACACCCTGCGGATCGCCGGCCTGCAACCGGTCGCGGATGCCGACTACGCGGTCATGGTGGCCATGCGCGAGGCGGCGGAGGCGCGCGGCTACCCGCTGCTCGCCTGAGCCCTATTCCGCGTCCAGGATCGCCCGGGCGAGATCCAGCAGTTCCGCGTCGTCCGGTCGGATCGCGTTGTTGTCGATCATCGGCCGGTTCTCCGCCGCCAGGGCGACCGTGACCAGCCGGGGGGCGTCCCTGCCGCTCAACCCCTTATCGGCCAGCGACACCGGCAGGCCGACCGAGCGCAGGAGCGTCTCGAACCGGTCGGCCCCGGCAGCCGCATGTTCGGACTCGTCGCCGGTCAGGCGCGGATCGACGCCGAGCGCCGTGGCGATCGGGGCGTACAGGTCCGGCCGCCGCAGCGCCGACCATGGCAGCGTCACCCGCATGGCCAGGGCCACCGCCCGGCCGTGATGGACATGCGCCAGGGTCCCGAGCGCATGGCCGTAGGCATGGGCGATGCCGGTGCCGCAGGCGTCGATCGCCACCCCCGCCAGCGCCGAGCCGAGCGCCATGCGACCGCGCGCCTCCACATCTCCCGGCGTGGTCACCGCCCGCTCAAGGTTCTGCGCCACCAGGGCCACCGCCTGAAGCGCCATGCCGGCCACCACCGGGGTCGAGCGCACATGGGTATACGCCTCGATGGCATGCACCAGGGCGTCAAGCCCGGTCGCCGCCGTCAGCGGTCCCGGCAGGCCCAGGGTCATGGACGGGTCGAGGATCGACAGATCCGCCTTCAGCGTGCGGCCCCAGGCCCAGACCTTGCGGCCGCCGTCGAGCCCGTAAACCGACGTGCGGGTCATCTCCGCCCCGGTGCCCGAGGTGGTGGGGATCAGGATCTTGCGGATCGCCCGCGACGGCAGCGGATTGGCCATGACGGCATAGGATTCCGCCGGCGCGTCGGCCACCGCGACCGAGGCGGCCAGCTTGGCGACATCCAGGGCCGAGCCGCCGCCGATGCCGAGCAGGAGATCCGCCTTGTGGCTGCGCGCCTTGCGCGACGCTGCGTCGATCGACGCCGCCGAGGGATCGCTCTCGACCTCGTCGAACCGCTCCACCGCCATCCCGGCGGCCGCGAGGCGCCGCGCCGCCGCGTCCGGTATGCCGGTGGCGGCGACGCCGGGATCGGTGACGATCAGCACCCGCGCGGCCGCACCGCACAGGGCCGCCACATCGTCCGGCAGGGCATCGACCCGGTCGAGCCCGTAGCTCATGGCCGGGCTGGGCTCATGGGTGAAGGCGGACAGCATGGGGCGTCTCCGTCTGGAAGGGTGACCGCAAGGGTTTCAGATTTGCGTTTCAGTTTCGCGTCGAAAAGCGCCACCGGGGGTCGCATTCGCCGTTGACGGGTGCAACGCGAAAGTCCCCACTGCGCTCCATGAAAATTGAGCGCATCGACGTTACCCACCACCGCCTGCCCCTGGATCCGCCGTTCCGGGCGAGCTGGGACACGCGCCCCCGCACCGAGTTCGACGCCACCGTGGTGCGGGTCGTCACCGACGAGGGTCTGGTGGGAATCGGGTCGGGCGACACCATGCTCGGCTTCGAGCGGCATGCGGCGCTGTTCGTCGGCCAGAACCCGCTCGACCTCGACCGGCACAACCGGGTGCTGGACAACCTCGCCTTCCATTACAGCCGCTACTGGCCCCTGGATCTCGCCCTGTGGGATCTGGCCGGCAAGATCCTCGGCCAGCCGGTCTGGCGCCTGGCGGGCGGGCGCTCCGACCGCACCCGGCTCTATGCCTCCTCCGGCACCCTGCGCGGCCCGCAGGAGATGGCGGACGCCGCGCTGTCCTTCCTGGAGGCAGGCTTCCCGGCGATGAAGATCCGCTTCCACCGCGGCGACTGGCGCGACGACATCAAGGCGCTGGAGGCGGTGCGCGGCGCGGTCGGCGACCGGCTGACCCTGATGGTCGACTGCAACCAGGGTTGGCGCATGCCCTGGGACACCGAGCGGCCCTGGTCGCTGAAGGATGCGCTGGCCGTCGCCCGCGAATTGGAGACGCTCGACATCTACTGGATGGAGGAGCCGCTGCACCGGGCCGACTATGCCGGCATGGCCGCCCTGCGCGACGCCGTCGACATCCGCATCGCCGGCGGCGAGATGAACCGCGAGGTGTTCGAGTTCGATACGATCATCGAGCGGCGCTGCCTGGACGTGCTGCAGCCGGACGCGGCCCTGACCGGCGGCATAGGCGGGCTGAAGCGGATCGCCGAGGCCGCCGTCGCCGCCAACCTGATCTTCACCCCGCATACCTGGTCGAACGGCCTGGGCGTGGCGGCCAACGCCCATCTGGCCTGCGGGGCCGGCAACCCGCCATTCCTGGAGTTCCCGTTCGACCCGCCGGAATGGTCGGCCGAGCGGCGCGACTACATGCTGAGCGAGACCCTGGCCTACGAGGATGGCTGGATGGTCCTGGGCGAGGCCCCGGGCCTCGGCGTGGCGCTGGACGAGGATCGCCTGGCGAAAACCCGCATCGGATAGGGGTCGGCCGACGACGGGCGGTCGGCACCTTGCTATAGTCTCCCGAGGGGACGAACCATGCTTGCCGGGGGATAGCCGCGATGACGCTGATCGGATCGGCCACGGGACGCTGTCTGCTGCTTGCGGCCGTGCTGACGCTCTGGTCCGCCATGCCGGCACATGCCCAGCAGGCACCCACGCAAGCACCGGCCATGCTGCCCTCCGCCGCCGTCGAGCGGGAAACCGGCGAAGACCTGCCGCTGTGGCAGCGCACCCTGTACAAGACCCTGACCTATCAGGCGGCGGCCAATGCCGCCGACGTGCTGGTCTTCGACCTGCTGGTCGGGGCGTCGGCCGCCACCACGACCGGGTTCTTCGTCGTCAACGCGGCGACGGCGGCGGCGGCCTATTACGGCTTCGAATACGCTTGGCAGAATCTCGGGCCGACCCTGGACGAGACCACCGAGCAGACCATCGTCGAGAAGACCATCCTCTACCGCTTCATCGGCGTCGGCCGGAACTTCACCCTGGGCTACCTGTACGGCGGCGGAGCGGTGACCGCCGGCGCCTTCGCCGGGCTGAACATCGTCTACGACACCAGCATCTTCCTGACCAACGAGTATGTCTGGGACATCCTGCGCCCCGAACAGGCGCCCTGACCGGATTACAGCGGTTCCGCCGTACCGTTCCTGAGCGCCGCGAGGCGTTCGCCGTGGAACGGCACGTAGCCCGCCGCCTCCACCTTGCGCGATCCCTGCATCGCCGCGCCATAGGCCGGTAGGGCGTGGAAGGGAATGCCCGGATTGGCGTGGTGCTCGGCGTGGTACGGCATGTTCCAGGCGAGCCAGCGGATCGGCGCAATGCTCACCACCGAGCGGGTGTTCGCCCACATGTCCTTCACCGCGGGGCACCCCCAATGCTCCGACAACAGATAGGCGCGCAGGAACGGCTGCCCCAGCAGCGCCGGGCCGACCCACAGCACCAGCACCGGCCGCGGATCGGTCAGCGCCGAAATGACGGCGATGGCGGCGTACAGCGCCAGATAGACCCGCGCCTCGACAATCGAGCGAGCGCGCGACCGGCTGTCGAGGAACGCCCCCGGCGTATGCCCGAAGGCGCGGCCGACCAGTCCCTTGACCATCCGGTACCAGTATTCCAGCCCTGTCAGCATATAGAGATACCCGAGGAAGGTGGTCGGCTTCGGGCTCGCCAGTTCGGGATCGCGCTCCGGATCCTGGGTGAAGCGGTGATGCGCCATGTGGAAGGCGGTGAACCAGCGCGGCGGCAGCAGCAGCAGGAAGCCGCAGACCTCCGCCACCGCCTTGTTGATCCAGACGGTCTTGAACGCGGTGCGGTGAACGCATTCATGCAGCGGCGGGAACAGGAAGGACAGCAGCACGCCGTGCGCGAGCATCGCCGCCACCAGCGGGCCGCCCTGGAGGGTCAGACACAACGCACCGGTTGCGACCAGCATCGCCCCCTGCAAGGCCAGGTGCCAAAGGCCGGGAGCATCCCTTCTGGCTGTAAGGGTACGGACGGGTGGGACATCCCTTTGATCTTTCGGGGTTTCCGGCATTCGACTTTGTTCCCGATCTGAATTTTTTGCGTCGCGGTATGGAAAAGGCCTTGCAAAGCATATCCCAGCCGATCATATTTTGCAGTGCAGCATGACTGCCCAACATGCTGTGAATACTTCTTGGGCGTTTCCTCCCTTAACTCGGGCCGCGCTTGTCGCGGCCCCTTTTTTTTGCCCGCGGCATGCCGGCGGACGGGCGCCAGACGGGCCGAGCCAGATTGGCCGAGGCGGAGTTTTCCGTCCAGTGCGGCAGCGCTTGCCGGGTGCTCCCCCGGCAAATCCTACCCGCGGCACAATTCTAGCTTTATTTTTTAATATATTTCAACATGTTACGCGGTGACGACCCTTGGCCCGGCACTTGCGTTGCCTCTCCCGAACACAATCCAGCTGCGGGAGAGGCAGAATGCGCGATATCGATCCGATCCATTTCGAGGCTTCCAACGATGGGGCAGTCGCCCTTGGGGTGGCCCATGCCCGGCACGTGCCGATGATGAGTGCGGTGAGCCTGTGCGGCCGCGCCGCCGGCCCGGTCCAGCTCGACACCGTCTTCGGCGTCGCCAACGAGAATGTGCCCACCGCCGAAGGGCTTCTGTTCAACCAGCTTCCGATGGCCATCCGCGGCGCCATCGACGAATGGGCGCTGCATCTCTCGGCCCGGCCCTGGCGCTTCCGCCGCGAGGCCATGACCCATTTCGCCCGGGTCTTCGCCGATCAGTTCCGCCAGCACATGGACGAGATGACCGACGAGGAGTTCGAGAGCCTGAAGGAGGTCGGCTTCACCTGCCTGCTGGAGCGCATGGATAACGGCGCCCGCATCGGCGACCTGCACCAGGCCCGGATCTATCTGGACAGCGTCCACGACCATCACCGCGAGGCGGCCCGCCGCTTCCTGAACAGCCAGGCGCCGCGCGCCCTGCACCAGGCCTGAGACCGCGACTGACCCGAACCGTTTCCTTCGCCGTCGGGAGGGCTCCGGCCCAAGACGGCACTCTCTCTCCCCTCACCTCGCCCGCTCCCTCACCGGAGCGGGCTTTTTTCTTTGTTGGGGTGTGAGGCTCTGCCGAGGGGGGATGCCACAATGCCGGCATGGCAGGAGGCAGCTTTCGGCTCCTCCCGTCTTCCTGACGCATGTCAGGGTCAGGATTCCGACATCGAGATCCGGTGCGCCTGGATCCCGACGCACGTCAGGATTACCGAGGGGCAATGGGAACCCAACGATCGGCGCGCGTTGCCCATTGGGGGGGCCGCTGAAACAGGCCCCGACAAAACATCCCCCTGTTCCCGTCTTCCCAGCCTTGCGCCGGGATCCAGGAAAGGGGCAGCTTCAGTGATCAGGCCCCAGGGTTCCATCGCGCCGACGTCTGGATCCCGGCGCAAGGCCGGGAAGACGAAGAGTAAGGGCGGGTCGAGGGGACGCCCGTCCTACAAAGCCCCCTCACAACGAAACCCTCCCAAAAAAGAAAGAGAGCCGCCCGCAGGCGGCCCTCGATACTCGGGGTAGGCAATGTGGCTCTTCGCGTCAGGCCCCAGGAGCGTGTGCCCCGGGGGTGCTGTCCCTCAGCGCCGAACCGTTCCGGAGACGGAGATGTCTCCGGCCTCGATCGCGGACTTCAGAATGTCGAGCCCGCGAGCAAGCTCTTCATAGGTCTCACGGTAGCGGGTCAGTTCGCTCACTTCCGCCTCCATGACGCCGGATTTCGACTTGTTGCCGATATCCAGCAGCTTGGCGAGATAGCGCCCCTTGATCCGGGCCGCGTGGCGGACCACGCCTTCCACCTCGCTCTGGTTCACTTCCATGACAACGTCCGAGACCGCCCTTCGGTTCTCTTCAGCGGCAAATCTGTCCAGTTCGCGCACGTACTGGGCGGCGTTCACACGGCCGCCGGGCACGGCGTCATGCAGCCAGTTGGCCCGCTGCGCCGGCTTCTGAGCGGACTTCTGACCGCCCTGCCGGGCCGCCATGCGCTGCTGCGCGGGAGCCGCCTGCCGGGCCGTGGGAGCCGCCTGGGCCGGTGTCGCCTGGGCCGGTGTCGCCTGGGCCGGGGTCGCCTGACTTGGAGCCGGCTGAGCCGCCTTCGCCCGGGTCGGCTGAGCCGCGGCCGACCCGCGGCCGTCGCGCACCGCCGTGATCGGGTTGCGCCGGGCCGCGTCTTCCTTGGCGACCAGCCCCCGCCCGGTGGCGTTGGTGTTCGCCGGACCGGCCAGCGCGGGGCCGGAGGCCGCCCGCGGGGCCGCCTTGACCTTGGTCTCGTCCGCGAACGGATCCCAGTTGCCGATGCTGTCGGCGGTCTCGAGGCCCTTCTTCAGTGCGGCGGCAAGCGACATTCTGTTCTCCCTTGGCTCGACCGGCGGAAAACCGCCAGTCCGTGTATTGCCAAGACCAAAGCAAGAGCCGTGCCGTTTTAGCGAACCCGCCGAGTCGCGGGGCCGTCGCGTCGTCTAGGCTGCCGCTTTCAGCCGGTCCCGATCGTGCGGGGCGGTAAAATCGATCCGCGGCCCCTTCGGCACGATCCCCGTCGGGTTCACCGTGCGGTGGCTGCCGTAATAGTGCGACTTGATGTGGTCGAGATGCACCGTGGCCGCGACCCCGGGCCACTGGTAGAGCTCGCGGGTATAGGCCCAGAGATTGGGGAAATCGACGACCCGGTGGCGGTTGCACTTGAAGTGGCCGTGATAGACCGGATCGAAGCGCAGCAGCGTCGGCAGCAGGCGCCAGTCGGCCTCGGTCACCCGCTCGCCCATCAGGTAGCGGCGGGTGCTCAGCCGCTCTTCCAGCCAGTCCATCGTATCGAACAGCCCGTCGAACGCCTCCTCGTAGGCCTTCTGTCTAGTGGCGAAGCCGGTGCGGTAGACCCCGTTGTTCACGGTCTCGTAGACGCGCTCGTTGACCCCGTCGATCTCCTCGGCAAGGTCCGCCGGGTAATAATCGCCCGGTTTGGCGCCGACGCCGTCGAACTCGCTGTTGAACATGCGGATGATCTCGGCCGACTCGTTATTGACGATCGTGCCTTCCTTCTTGTCCCAGAGCGCCGGAACCGTGACCTTGCCGGTGTATTTCGGATCGGCCCGGGTATAGACCTGATGCAGGTATTCCGCGCCGTGCAGGGTGTCGGGATGCTCCTCGGAGAACTGCCAGCCGTTTTCCAGCATCAGCGGATCGACCACGGTCACGCCGATCATGCTCTCCAGGCCCTTGAGCTTGCGGAAGATCAGCGTGCGGTGGGCCCAGGGGCAGGCATAGGAAACGTACAGATGGTATCGGCCGGATTCCGGTCGGAAGCGCGCATCGGGTTCGTCGCGGATCCAGTCGCGAAAGGCGCTTTCCTTGCGCTTGAAGTTTCCGTCCTCAGTGGCGCCGCGCACGTCGCCGGACTGCCAGACGCCGTCGACAAGCTGTCCCATAAAATCCTCGTTGGCTTTAGTCCTCGCCACAGAGTGGCTTGATCGAAAGGCCAAGGTGGGGTGGATTGCGCGGTAATCAACACCAAACGGGTCAATCGGGAGACGGCTATGGTTGCGGTGATCGACGGTCTGCTCACCAAGGAGCAGGTGCAGACCATCGCCAAGCGCCTGTTCAGCGCGAAGTTCGCGGACGGGTCCATGAGCGGCGGTCCGCTGGGCAAGGAGATCAAGAAGAACACCCAGGTGGCGCCGAACAGCCCGGAGTATCGGGAACTCGCCGATTTCGTGCTGTCGATCATCAAGCAGAACGAAACGGTCGCGATCAATGCCATCCCGCGCCGGATCCTGCCGCCGATCTTCGCCTCCTACACCGAGGGGCACCGCTACGGCGACCATGTGGACGCCGCCCTGATGGGACAGTGGCCCGGGATGCGCACCGACCTGTCGATAACGATCTTCCTGAACGAACCCGGCGCCTATGAGGGCGGCGAGCTGGTGCTGGTCACAGATTTCGGCGAGCAGGTCTACAAGGGCAAGGCGGGCGACGCGGTGCTGTACCCGACCCATTACCGCCACCGGGTGAACCCGGTCACCAAAGGTCGGCGCATGGCGATCGTCACCTGGATGGAGAGCATGGTGCGCGATCCGGCCAGGCGCGAGATCATCGGCGACCTGGCCGCCGTCATGGAGCGGCTGGTCGCCACCAAGGGCGACGAGGAGCTGATGCTGCGGGTCGAGAAGGCCCGGCTGAACCTGCTGCGCATGTGGGCCGACAGCTGAGCCCTGCCCCCGGGTGAACCGTCCGGCCGCGATCCTTGACCCGGAGCGTGCCGTCGGGCGACCATTCACCCTTATCGCCCAACGAGAAGCCCCGACCGGAAGTGCCATGGTCAAAGGCCCGACGACCGCCCTGCTGAGACGCCTGAGACCCGCACGCGCGGCCGAGCCTCCAGAGCTGCCCTATTTCTCATACGCGTCGGCGGAACACCCATTTCTCAAACGTTTGGTGATCCAGGCGGTGGAGAAGATGACCGGCCAGCCGCGGGTGAAGCGGTTATATCTCGAGCACCGCATGAACCCGGTGCCGGACGAGGATTTCTGGTCGGCCGCGGTGCGCAAGCTGGAGCTCAACCTGGTCTACGACCGGGCGAAATGGGAGGCGGTGCCGAAGGACGGGCCGCTGGTGATCGTCGCCAACCATCCGTTCGGCGTTCTTGACGGGATTGTGATCAGCTACCTCACCTCGCGCATCCGGCCGCGCTTCAAGGTGCTGACCAACTCGGTGCTGTTCCGCGCGCCGGAGGTTCAGCCCTTCCTGCTGCCGATCGACTTCGCGGAGAGCCGCGAGGCGCTGGCGACCAATATCGAGACGCGCAAGCTCGCCCTGCAGGAACTCTCCGAGGGCGGCGCCGTCGTGGTGTTCCCGGGCGGCACCGTCTCCACCGCGCCATCCGCCTTCGGCCGGGCGGTCGATCCGGACTGGAAGCCGTTCACCTCCAAGCTGATCGTCTCGGCCAAGGCCAGCGTCGTGCCGGTGTATTTCGAGGGTCAGAACAGCAAGCTGTTCCAGTTCGCCAGCAATGTCAGCCAGACCTTCCGCGAGGCGCTGCTGTTCAAGGAGGTGGCAAACAAGATCGGCACCGACATGGGACTGACCATCGGCGACACGATCCCGTTCGAGCATCTGGCCCATCTGAAGGACCGGCGGCTGCTGATCGACCACCTGCGCTCGATCACCTACGACCTCAGGGTTCCCCGGTAGTCCGGTATACGGGTCAGCCCGCCGCGTCGTAGCCGAGCGCCCGGGCCACGGGAGCCGGCAGGCCCCCGCGCCGTCCCAGGATATCGACCTTCATCAGCATGGCCTGGGAGAAGGCGTCGCGGATCTCGCCGTTCAGCGCCATCTCCAGCACGTCGCCGAAGGGCAGGCGCCGGATATCCAGCTTCTCGTTGTCGTCCGGGTCCGACGCGCCGGGGGTGACGTCCCAGGCGAGAAACCCGAAGCCGATCTCGTCCGTCACCGCGTTGGAGAAGTCGAGCTGCAGCAGTTCCCACCAGCCGGTGGCGCTCAGCCCCGTTTCCTCCTTGAGCTCGCGCCGGGCGGAGTCCAGCGGCGGCACCGCCATGCTGCCGCCGCCTTCCGGCAGCTCCCAGGAGTAGTAATCGCGGGGAAAACGGTGCTGGCCGACCAGCCAGACATGCCCCTCGGCATCGACCGGCACGACCCCGACGGCGAAGGACTTGACCTCGCAGACGCCGTAGAGGCCGGGATTGCCGCCCGGATCGGTCACGTCATGTTCGCTCACACCGATCCATGGGTTGTCATAGACCCGCCGGCTGGCGTTCACGATCCACGGTCCGCGCCGTGTCGGCGTTTCGGTCATCGGGCGGGTTCCTTCCCGGAGAGGCGATATCCGCAGCCTCGCGGCTGCGAGGCACCGGATCAAGCCCTGCCTCTGCGGGTTGCGGGCGGCAGGAGGCGGGAGGCGGTCAGCTCTGCTCGACCGCCAGGGCGGCGGCGTCCAGGGCGGCGGCGACGGTGCGGGCCTGCTCCTCGCTCAGGGGGCCGCGGCCCATGCGCAGCCGCATCGCCAGCTTCAGGTTCTCCATGGCCCGCACCACCTGAGGGTCGGGGCCGCGCCCAGCTTCGGCGGCGAAGGCGTCCATCCGGGCCATGGCGGCATCGGTGGCGGGACGATTGCCCTCTAGGAAGGCCGTCCCCTCTTCGGTGATGGCGTAGCGCTTCTTGCCGCCGTCCTCGGTCACCGTGGCATGGCCGAGTTCCTCCAGCAGGGTCAGGGTCGGGTAGATGACCCCCGGGCTCGGCGTGTAGGTGCCCGCGACCCGGTCCTCGATCTCCTTGATGATCTCGTAGCCGTGGCGCGGCTGCTCGGCGATCAGGGCGAGGACGACGTAGCGCAGCTCGCCGTGGTCGAACAACCGGCCGGACCTGCGCCCGCCCCGATGCACGCCCCGGCCTCGTGCCGGGGCAACGCAGGGGGTGCCGCGATCGCGACAGAAAATCCCCCGCCCTGTCGGTTGAAGGGTTCGCCCCGGCACAAGGCCGGGGAGTGTTTAGAGGCTGGGGAGTACGGTGTAGCCGGACATTTGGTTTTAGAGTCCTGGACATTAGGTTTTAGAGCAAAATGATTTGCTCGAGCCATGGTGCTTAACCGTCGTTTCAATAGCCCATAACCGCCCAACCGATCTGCCCTCTACCACGCTGGAGACCAACCGCGCGCAAAGCCGGGGGTCGACCGCGTTGAATAGTCCGGCCGGGGATCGACGTCGGTGCCGCCGCAAGAGCTGCACCTCAGCTTGCCTACCAGCTCGGTAAATAGCAGGTCTCCACCCTTCGCCTCGATCAAGGTGGCGATCGGTATGCTGCCGTGGTGCCAGCAGCTCCGGTTGTTGCAAGAGACCAGGACGCGCTTCACCTCGCTGTCCGTCAGCAGTTGATGGAGCGTCGGAGGCCCCTCGGGTATGGCGCGGCTGTGCATGGTACCGGCAGACTAGCGGGTCGATCTGACCTCGTCACCGGTTGCCCACGATCAGCTCTTCGGTTTGCTCAAAGTTGTTGATCGACAGCAACCGTTGGCGCTTTGAAGACCCGAGGCGTGGGGGCCGTCACTATCGACTCGCTACGTCCTTCACGCCAATCTGACCTCCAGAGGAGAGGGAGGGACGCATGCGCTATCGATTGGCCTTCAATGGTCAACTTTACCAGAACTCCGGGAACGCCCTTCGGGGCCGCATTGCACAAATCATTGAACGACCGGACTTCGACGGCATTACGGTGCTATTTTCGAGCGAGGGCGGCAGCACTGACGAGGGCCTCGCGCTTTACAATTTCATTCAATCCTCGCCGGTGCCAATCCACATGCACGCCGTCGGACACGTCGGCAGCATGGCCATTCCAGTCTTCCTGGCAGGCCATAAGCGCACGTGCGGAACCTTCTCACGGTTCTTTTTCCACGCCTACGACTGGGGCTTCGACGGTCGGCAAATGACGGATCGCGTGGCCGAGGCGCTTCAGCGCCTCCGCAGCGATATCGAGCTGTCTAGCAAGATCGCCGAAAGGCACACAACTTTGTCCACCGAGCGACTGGCGCAGCTCTACCACACCTCGCCCACCCCGACGATCCTCACGCCGCAGGAGGCCCGGGACGCGGGCGTCGTCGAGGATGTGCTCGACCTGAACCCGAGCGGCACGCCGGAGCCTGACGTTGCACTCTGGACAGTCGCATGGACGTGATCCGTCGGCACCTGGAGGACTGTGCAGTGCGGCCTCGGGGTAATACTCCATCAGAATAAGGGAGTTCGGGCCTGAGCCTCCGCCTCCCGAAGAAACAACGCCGCTCATGACGGAGCCGTGTTCGCCAGGACCTCGGCCGCGCGGCCCTCCCCGATAAGCTCGACGCTTTCAAGGTAGTTGACGCCCGTGACCGTCATCGCGTGGCCCAGGTTCACCTCGGTGAGCTGCGGGTCGTTGAGCATTTGCCAAAAGGCGTCGAAGTTAGCGTCGAAGTCCTGGTGATCCGGTGCAAGGCGACCTTGCGCGCGGAGTGCCGACTGTTCCGTTATGCTGAAAAGCTGCATGAACTGGATGCGGGTGATCACGGCTGGTGGAGCCGGCGCGGGTTCTGGATCAGGCTCAGGCTCCGACGGAGGCACCCATTCGCCTTCAAGGTACTGCGCCCGATAGACCATCCCCTCAGATGCCTCGACAAATAGAGCCGCTATACTCGGGGTGAACTTGGTAGCCGGGTCAAAGCCCACGACCTCTGCGATCACCTGGACGCCATCTTGTTCGATAATGCGTGCATAGTTCGTCATCGATCAGCCCTCCACCACGTACCAAATGATCAGCGCCCCGGTGCCGCCCGCGCCGCCGTTCGTGGCAGTCGATCCGGCATAGCTGCATCCGCCGCCTCCGCCAGGGCCGCCAGGGCCGCCAGTGCCGTAGGTGCCGGACGACGATGACCCGCAACCACCACCGCCACCGCCGAAACCACCGGTGCCGCCGCTGTAAGACGAGCTTTGCGAACCCGCTCCGCCGCAACCACCACCACCACCACCGAACCCGCCAGCGCCAGGCCCGCCCGAGTGCCCATACGAACCACCACCGCCGCCACCGGCGCTCCCCGGCGCACCGTGGCTGTAAGGCGAACTCCCCGTCGTTCCGCCGCCGCCGCCGCCGCCTGCCAGATCCTCGAGATAAGTCCACGGCACCCCCGAGCCGGCCCCGGCGCCACGCGTCGAATTTACGGCCGCCTCGCCGCCCGCGCCGACGCCAGCGCCGCCGATCGGGCCGCTGGCTGGCCCTAATGCACCACCGCCGCCGCCAGCGACACCGCCGCCATCACCACCAGCACCGCCGACACCGCCACCACCGCTGCCGTTCCCCCCGCTAGCGACACTACCACCGCTGCCGCCCCAACCGCCGCCGCCACCGCCGCCCTGAGACGTTGCCGTCTTACTCCCGCCCGCGCCTCCTGTGCCGAAGGGAGAGCCGGATGCGCCACCACCAGCGCCGCCGCCATTGGAGTCAGAAACGCCAACCCCTCCGGTACCGCCGGAAGCCGTCCAGCTATCAATGACACTGGCGTGTGCGCTGCCCGCGCCACCAGCCGGCGGCGTGCCGGATGCCACGGTGCCGCCCGCACCCCCTGTGCAAGACAGCAACGTCACCGCGTCAAGCACGACGGACGATGTGCCGCCCGCGCCGCCGGCCGACGACGTGCCCGCAACACCCGCGGCACCCGCCGTGAACTCAATCACGTCCCCCGGGGTTACATCCACGATCCCGCCGGCACCGCCACCGCCGGCGCCACCATTTGCCCACGAACTCGATGCACCGGGCTTCGCGCCGCCGCCGCCAGCACCAAAGCAGGCCAGCCGCACGCGGGTCACTCCCGACGGTACCGTCCAATTGGTGGTCGACAGTAGGATCAACCGTCGGACCTGCGGTTGGATGACAGCCGGCGCGCGAACCAGTGTGGACAGGTTGGACATTAGACGATCCTCCAATCAGAGCCGATAAACAGAAGCTCGAACGTTGCGCGGTCGAGATCGCAGACAAGATCCTCCGCGACGCCGCCGATGGTGTTGCCGTTTCGAGCAAGGGTGAGGTTGTTCGTTGCGAAGTCGCCGCCGTCATCGGCAATGCCGATCCGATCGCCATCGACGGGGGTCGCCGGCAGCGTGATCGTGAAGGCACCGCCGCTGGTGTCGCAGATGTAACGGGTGGCGAGGGCGGCGGGGTTGACGTTTGCGCTCGCCGCTACCGGAGCCAGGTCGACGCTCCCGACCTCAAAGCCGCTCCCGTCCCCTTTGACGATAAGCGCCTTGCCCGCGTCGCCGGCATCGACCGGCGGAAGGTTCAAACCAGCCGCAAACGCAGCCGCCTCTGCCGCGCGGTGCTTGGCCGAGAACCGCCCCGGCTCGACCTCCACGTCCTCGTCGGCATCGGCCCATTGCTCGGCCTTGTCGCGCGCGGTACCGGCGGCCGTCGCCGCACCGGCTGCAGCTCCCGCTGAATTGCCCGCGGCATCGGCAGCGTCGGAGGCTGCCGACGCGTAACCAGCCGCATCATCGGCCGAACCGCTGGCAGCACCGGCCTTGGTGGCCACGTCGTTGCCGACGACGCCCAGAGCCTCGGCCAGCGCCGGCAGGTTCTCCTTGTGGCCGTTGTTCCCGAAACCGCCTGGATTGGCGTCGGTCTGTGACTCGGCGTTCCAATACCCGGCCAGGAGCCGGCTGATCGCAGTCGCAAAGTCGATGGGCATGGTGCCTCCTATCCCTGCATCTCGGTGAAGCGCAGCGTGATCGACCAGTCGCCCGTCTCGTCCACCTGCCGCGGTGCGCTGACGACCGACATGACCGCCGGGAACACCTCGCGGAACTCGTGGACCAGGTCGCTCGGATCGGGATCGAAGACGATTGGATGGTCGTCATCGAGCATGGCGCGGTCGTAGATCGCCATGGCCTCGGTCTTGGTCAGCGACGGGAAACTGACGACGTGCTCGCGCGCGTTGGTGCGCCGCGACTTGATCACCCGGCCGCCGACGGTGACCTCTTCCTGAGTGCGCCGGCTGATCCCCAGCTCGCGGCCCCAGTCGTAGTTCCAGACAGGCGCCAAAGCGGCGACTGCCATCACATACCCGAGGTCGAAATCCTCGCTGGCGTCGGCGACGTCGCGCACGTCCAGCTCGACCAGGATGCTGTCGGGCGCCACCGAGGTCGGGAACCGCACCGGCAGGTGGCGCGCATAGCCTTGGATGTCCTTCAGGCGCGGTTTGCCCGTGTACCAGTTGCCCTGCTCGAACGGCAGCTGCTCGGTGTCGTAGAGCCGCCCGAATACGTCGCGCCATTCCAGCTGCAGCAGCTCGGTCTCACCCTCGTAGCAGGTGATCTGGTAGCGGCTGTCCAGCAGGGCAGTGTGGCCGCCCAGCAGCAGGCCGGTGAGCAGCACCTTGTCGTCGAACGTGATCAGGAACTGGCTCGCCTCCAGGTCCGACGGATCGGCACAGCGCGCCGGCTTGGAGGTGATGCGGGGATCGAGCACGTTGTCGAGCGTGCCGCCCCAGCTGCCGCCGGACAGTGTGGCGTCGAGCGCCAGGTTGTCGAGAAGGATACGGCCTGTCGTCATCTCAGCCCCACACTCGCAAGGTGAGTTGACCGCCGCTCGGCCGCCCTGGCTGGGCGCCCATGACGATCATCACGCGGTCGATGTTGTCGGCCGA
>NZ_FNBW01000026.1 GCF_900102465.1 Thalassobaculum litoreum DSM 18839
CACTCATCGTCAGCGCTCCCGGTTTTGTGGCCGTGCGGGTCGTCTGAGCCGGATTCTAGCGGGTTTTCCATTGATATCGATAAGGAAAATTATCGCTACTGATATCAGATACCCCTTAGATGTATAGTTAAGAGATGCTATCTTTCTCAACACGATGGAAACCTCTGATATCATAGCATCCCTGGATGCCTTTTCCGCCGGACTGGAGAGCGAGCGCGACCCGGTTCAGGTCCGGCTCGACACCTTGGGCGACACCCGCGTGGTCCTGGACGCCACGGACGGGGTGACCCGGGCCCTGCTGGAGCTGGAGCGCACAGCACGTCGGATCCCGGCGGAGCGCCGGCACCCTCTGCTGCGGATCCACGAAGCGGTCGCCCTCACCCGCCTGAACGGCGAGCTGGTCCACGCCGACACCCTGCTGCTGGCCGACCTGGAACGCACCCACTCCCGCATCGTCGGCCCGACCGGAACCGGCCTTCGTGCCTTGAGAGCCTTGCGCGCCCTCGACGACCCCAACACACCGTCCCTGGAAACCGCCTTCCTCCACCTCGATCGCGACATTACCGAATGGCCGGCGGATCGCGGCGCTGATCCCCGGGTGCAGGCAATCCGCCGACTGGTCGAGAAGCTTGAAGCCATCGTCGGCGCCGAGGGACCCGTGCTGGCCCGTCTGTACGAGGTATGGCGGTGTGTCCTGGACACCCCCCTCCCCCAGTCCCCCATCGCCGGCATGGCCGCCGACACAACCCACAAACTCGCCGGCGACGACCCGGCGTGGCTACGCCAGATCGACGCCTTGAATGACACCGACCCCCGGCGGATGTTTGCGGCTGTCGCCCTGTCATGGGCTGCATGGCGCATGGGATGGACACAAGATCGCGGCCTCTGCACCGCGGCAGCCCTGCGCGCCCAGCCTCACCCCCGGGCCTACCCCCAGACCGATCGCGCCGATAAGGCGCTGGCCTGGATGGCGCAGGTGTGTACCCAGGCCGCCGAGCTGACCCGCCTGGAAGTGATCCGGATCACACACGCCCTGGAGCAGCTCGAACACGACGCCGGCGGCCACCGGGACCGGTCCAGGACCACCCTGATCGACTGCCTCTGCGCGCGGCCCGTCATAACGGCCGCACAGCTTGCCGCCGATGCCGGGACGACAAGACCGCCTGCCCTCAGGTTCCTGAACCGCCTGGCTGGCAAAGGGAGTTGCCGGTGGAAAGGTGTCAGACAGACAGGTCGGGTCGCTGAGGCCTCACGGCTGATCGGATGAACAACCCCGTCCAGATCTAGGGGGCACCGCAAGGTTTTACCGTCAGAATACGCTACGGCGGACAAAACAGGAACGCGCTTACTTCGCTGCATAGAGACGCTCATCGTGTGAACGGAGCGGATGGTAGTCCAGCGGGCGTTGGGCTGCCTGCTCCCAGAGATAGTCGCCGGTCAGACTGATATGGGACCAACCGAGCGGCGCGACGTGCGCGAGCAGGCGATGATGGACATCCAAGCCGGTCGATCGGAGGTGCTGCACGGCCCGCTCCATATAAACCGTGTTCCAGTAGACGATGGCGGCGATCACCAAGTTGAGGCCCGAGGCGCGGAAGCTCTGGTTGAGCAGGGTGCGATCGCTGATGCGGCCTTGCCGCTGCGTGTAGATCGCCTGGGCGAGGAAGTGCCGAGCCTCGCCCTTATTCAGGCCCGCCCGGCAGTGGCGCCGAAGATCAGGATCCTCGAGCCAGTCGAGAGTGAACAAAGTGCGCTCGATCCGGCCGATCTCCTGGATCGCTAAGTCGAGCCGGTTCTGCCGCCGGTAAGCGGCGAGCTTCTTGAGGAGGACCGACGGCGCAACGGTTCGGGCCTCGAGCGAGGCTGCGGTGCGGATGACGTCATCCCAACACTCGACGATGGCATCCGTTCGGATCGGCTTTCCCAGGAGGTCTTTCAGGCCGGGATACCGGCTCACGGAGCCGACCGAGGCGAGCTTGCGCTCCACGAGGTCGCGCAGCCACGGCACGAAGCGGAACCCGAGCATATGGCTCAGGCCAAAGACGTGATCGCTGGCTCCGCCGGTATCCGTGTAGTGCTCGGTAATCTCGAGCGACGTGCCAAGCAGCATAAGTCCATCGAGAACATACGGGGCCTCAGAGCCAGTCGATGAGATGACGATCGAACGGTACGAGCCGTGCTGGTCGGAGACATGGGTGTAGAAGCGGACGCCGGGGTCGATGCTGTACTTCGCGTTGACGGCAGCGTGACCGCCGCGGCCACGGCCAGTCCGGACGAACTGCCCGTCCGATGACGAGGTCGCTCCCTTGCCCCAGATGTCGGCAAAGGGATGTGTGTGATGAGCATCAATAATCGTCGCCAAGGCGGCACCATAGGTGTCCTCGCGCAGATACCAGTCATGGGTCCAGGCGAGCTGGGCGTAGCTGACGCCCTGTGAGGCGTTCGCCATCCGCTCGAGGCCCAGATTGGTCGCGTCGGCCAGGATTGCCGCCAGCACGGCATTCGGATTGTCGTGCGGTCGACCGGTTCGAAGATCGGTGAACGCGGCGAGGAAGCCGGTGCGGCGCGCCACCTCGGTCAGCAGTTCGGTCACGCGAACCCTCGGCATGAGGTCGTCGATCATGCGATCGAGGCTGTCGGCCTGCGGCGGCGTGATTGCCGTCAGCGGCGTCACATGCAGCCTGCCGCCACGCAAGTCGACATGCTCGAGCTGGCCGCGCTTCAGCTTTCTCTCGAACCGGCGCAGCCGCCAGTCCAGCAATTGCGTTCGCTCCTGAAGGTAGTGGTGTACATCCAGGTTGAGCGGTAGCTTGGCCGCGTGCTCCGGTACGGCGGATCTCGGGAGTAGGTACCGGTCGAAGCGCTGATAGTTGCGGGTACCGTCGATCCAGATGTCGCCGGACCGCAGCCGGTCGCGCAATGTAGCGCAGATCGCGACTTCGTAGCGGCGTCGATCCACCTTGCCGCCTTGGACCACCAACGCCTTCCATTTCTTCTGTGAGAAGGACATCGGCGCCGTCTCAGGAATTTCGCCTCGGCCCTTGCGGTTCAGCTCACGCAGGATCTCGATGGCCGACAGGACCGGATCGCGCGCCGTGGCCGACTTGAAGGTGAAGGCCTCGATGAATGCGGGGGCGTACCGGCGCAGTGTCATGTATTTCTCGGTAGCCGTCACCAGCGGGTCCTGCTGCGCCATGTCAGCCAACGCCGCGACCTCGGGCTGGGCCCGCACAAGCGTCCACCAGCCGACCTCGTCGTCGAGCACGGAGAAGGCGTCGAGATCCTGGTCACGCGCACCCTGCAGCGCCACGAGCGTCTGATGGAACAGACGCATCAGGCGGCCGACGTCTCTCGTCGTTGATTGATACTGCCGCTCCTTTAGCCTCTTGGCGCGGGTGAACATCATGCCGACCAGTTTGTCGTACATCTCGATCGCGGCGTCTGACAGATGGGTCTCCAGGTCGATCATCTGGGCCACAAGCGTTGCCCGGCGCCGGCGAGCCCCGTACGCGCTCAGCAGAGAGGCAGGTGCCACGGCGCCCTCCCGCACGAACTGGCGGAACCGGCTCTTGTGGATCGCGTCCGCCAGCCTCGGCTCGAGACCGATCTCTCGCACCCTATCGAGGCGGGCGAGGATGTCGGTAAGGTTGCCAGCACTGGGCGCCTCCGGGAATTTGCGCAGCCAGGCCAGTGGGGTGCGCCCTAACGCCGGGTCGTTGACCAACAGGTCGTCGATCTGCGCCAATTGGTCTGTCGTCAGCGACGCGAGCAGTGCGTCTGCTGTCAGTCTCCGCGCCCGGGCGCGGCCCGTGGCCCCGGCACGCTCGAGAGTGCTGACCGCCGGCAGGATGATCTTCCGCTCCCGCAACCCGTTCATCAGGACGTCCGCGATCTCAATACCGCGGTCACTGGACCATGCCGCCGCAGCCGCGATGTCGACCATCAGCGGCATGTCGGATCGTCCCGATGACCGCAACCTGAGCCGCCGAGCCATCTCCTGAGCGTGCTCGATGCGGGTCGGCCGCCGGCGGCCATAGTCGCGATAGACTTCCGGCGGTACGACAAGCTGCCGCGCGAGGTAGCTCAGCAGTTCGTCTGGGACGGGCTCGTTGTCGCGCAGGCCGAAGCCGGGATACCGCAACAGGCAGAGCTGAACAGCGACACCGAGACGGTTACGGTCGCCACGCCGGGCCAGGACAAACTCGATCTCGTCAGGAGTGAGCGTGTAGTGCCGGATCAGTGCAGCATGGTCGGTAGGGATGTCGAAGAGAATACGACGCTCTTCGTCGGTCAGCAGGTTGTATTGCGCCATGCTCGCCTCGCCCTTGGTCGATCGATCCAGACGACCGCAGCGTTGGGTGCGAGTCCAGGCGAATTGGGCGCCAATGCCACCACGATCGGCTCACCCCGGAGACGCGATGTTCAGGTGGTGCGGTTTGTTAACTGCTGCCGCAGGCGTTCCCGGTTTGTCCGCCTTACCGTATTCTGGTGGGAAAACTTTGCGGTGCCCCCATCTAGGCGGCTCTGGCTGGGGTTTTGGGGCTTGCGCCCCAGGCCGACGTCTATCAAGACGCGCTTCATCTCTGCTGCGAGCGGATCGCGGCCGGCCGGGCACAGGCCAAACCAGTGCCAGGGCTCGAAGGGGTCAAGTCGCATCGTTGCCAGCACCACTACCTGTTCTTCGTCGAACAGGACTTGGTTGTCATCATCGTGGCCGTGCATCACGAGCGAATGAACCTGGTCGAGCGCTTGCGCGACCGGCTTTGATATCGGCTCGCCGACCCATCCGCCCAAAAGGGTCGAGGGCCGACAGGCAGCTGGGACTGAGTACGTCTGGTGCGGCTCAGCGGTCATCGGCGTGATCGACGTATCAACGCATTGCGGAATAAGCGCAGCCGGTACAATAGCGTGCGCCGACGAGCGGCACGGGTACTGGAACACGATGTATCTCGAGCGGGCAGCGGATCATCTTCGCGCTCGTGGCGCCGCGGTCCCCGACACCCTGCTCGCGCACGTCTCGCCGATGAGTTGTTCGCACATCGGGCTGACCGGCGATTATCTGTGGGAGCAGGTGGACTTGGTGACTCCCGGAAGCTTCCGAGAGCTGAACGGCCCGGCGGCGCGCCTTCGCTCGGTCGCGCAATTGGCGTTCACAGTTTGCCCGACTTAGCGTGGTTTAGCGAACAAACCTTGAGGTGCCCCCGATGCCGAAAACGTGCCATCACATACTGGGACTAAACATCTAGCCCGCAGACTCGAGAAGTCGCCTGACGCAGCAGCACAAATCGCCGAATTGAGTTAAATGATAACAGCTATCTGGGGCGGCCTTCAAAAGGGAGTTCGGAACGTAATACCAAATGCCAGAAAGGTGATTCCGAACTGCCATAATGTATTACATGACTGCTGTAACGTGTTACCAGTTTTCTGTGTAACGGGGGGAGCACACCTCATTGTGACGATCGGAAATCAGTGATGCTTTGACGGGCCTGCGGCAATAAAGACCAGTTTGAACGTGCGTGCAGATTTCGCTGTCTGCGATCGGAACAACCTGTTGACACTCCACAGGTATCGACTATGCAGCACTTCCTTCTCTCCTCGGAGGCCGTCGACCTTAGCGTCGAGGACATCGCATCCATGTCCGATGCCCAGGTCCGTCGCCTCATCAGGCAGATGCGCTGGCCAGACACCAAGGGCAAGCCGGTCTGCCCGACCTGCAATCACGACCGCGTCTACGAAATGGCGTCGGGCAGGCTGAAGTGCGCGGCGTGTCGCAAGCTCTTCAGCGAGACTTCCGGGACGATCCTGCACAGCCACAAGCTGCCGCTCCGCACCATCCTGATGGCACTGTTCCTGTGGGTGAACGGCGCCAAGGGCGTCGCAGCACTGCACATGCGCCGGAACCTCGCGGTCAGCTACAAGTCCGCCTTCGTCCTACTCCACAAGCTGCGCGAAGCCGTCGGGGACGCCCGAGCCGAGCTCAAGGTGGGAGGCGTTGTCGAGATCGACGCGGCATATGTTGGTGGCGGTCCGGAAGCACGTGTTGCCGGGCAGCACGATCGTGGCCGACGAGCATGCGGCCTACAACGCGCTGCATGCCCGGTACACGGTTCACCGCATCAACCACCGCTGGGAGTATGCCCGGGACGACATCAGTACGAACATTGCGGAGTCGAACCATAGCCGTCTCCGGCGCGCCGAGAAGGGCGTCCACCACCGACTCTCAGGTCAGTATCTGGAAAGTTACGCTCGCGAAATGGCGCACCGCGGAGACCGTAGAAGACGTGCGAACGGCGACGTGTTCCGGGAGATCGGCGAGATGGCTCTCACGCACCCTGTGTCGAGGATCTGGACAGGACGGTGGCAAGCTCGGCCCGGCGGCAAGCCGGAGGTCCGGGAGGCCGATATACGACAGCTGACCTGGACACCACTTGAGCCGTTCGAACCTTGGCGTTGGGCGGCCTGAAAGCCGCTCATATGCACGAGTTCAATTCTCGCGGCAGCCTACGTCTGCTCCAGATGTCAATCGACGGCCGAATAGGACCAAAACACTGATAGTGGGAGCGCGATCTTGCCAGGCCCGAACGACAACAGGTGCTGACCCAAGTAGACTACAAACGCGACCCCCTGGTACCCCTTAGCTGGGCCATCCGACCCAAAAAACCATTCCGCATGCTTGAAATCTGAACTCACTACGTCTGCCGACGCCTTCATTTCAAACAGTGCAAGGCGCCGACGTGGGGCTTCGGCGACGATGTCTATTTCGCGTCCCCGCTGGTCTCGCCAATGATACAGGCGCCATCGTTGGGACTGGTGTGGCAGGCTTTTCTCGAGTTCATTGAATACGAACGTTTCCAGTACCGGTCCCAAGGCTGTTGGATCGGCCGTGAGATCATAGCTGTGCGCGTCTTCGCCGCGGACAGCTGTTGCGACGCCGGTGTCCATCATGTGGATCTTGGGGCGTTTGATTTCGCGGCTGGCGCGACCTGATGCCCACGCCCCAAGCTGATGGACTACACCCAGGTTGATCAGGGCATCCATATACGTTGTTGCAGTCACGTGCTTGATGCCGATGTCTGAGCATAGGTCGGATATGTTCAGTTCATTGGCGGTTCTATAGGCCAGTTGGTCCATCATTCTGCGCAGGTTGTCCGGCCTGCGGACGGGGAATAAGTGTTCGACATCACGTTCCACTATGCTGTCCAAATAGCTCGCGTAGCGATCGGCGCGATCCGGATCTTCAAGGCCGCGAATCTCTGGGTAGCCACCACGAACCATCAGTTCGATGGCTTCCTGGCGGGTGTAGGTGACCGGCTTTGGAAGGGCAGACATAGGCTTCTCATCGAGCGCTGAATCCAGAATCCGCGCAGGACCGGCACCGTGTATCTCGGCAGCACTCAAAGGGCGGAGGGTCAATGTCTGAACACGGCCAGCCAGCGAGTCCAGTGCCTTGGCATAAGTGAAGATGTCGGCGGATCCAGTGAGAAGGAATTGGCCCGGTTGTCTTTCGGTGTCCACGATCCGCTTCAAGGCTAAACCAACCTCGGGTACACGCTGCACTTCGTCTATCACTACCGGGAGTGAGGGAATGACATCTGACCGAAGGCTTGATAACTGAGAGAATGCATCAGTCTCCATGGCCCTGCGAACCGCGCCATCGTCCAGAGTCAGGTAATGACCGATCGGAATTATATCCCGAACCAACGTAGTCTTACCTACCTGCCTCGGACCCACGATGTTCACGACCCTGCTAGTCGCAAGCGCGCGCTGAACCCGACCCGAAAGATGCCGTGGAACGATGGACATCGAGAACCCCAAAGAAACCATTCCACTGTTCATGTTATCAGGTTCGGAGGTTTTTTACCATTAGGGAGTGGGGTTTTTTACCATTAGACTACCGGTTAATTTGCCATCAGAGTTCGGGAATTTTTGCCATCAGGAAGGCTCACGGTCAGCCAATCACCTCCCAAAGCACCGCTCGGTTGGCGCCCTGAACACGGCCGGTCTTCCGGACGATGCCCTGGCGAAACTTAGTGTTCAGGACGGCATTGACCTTCCGGTTGAGCGTGTCGAACTGCCTTGCCGAAACTCTGGGGGAGCCTCGCAACTCGAGCATGCGCTTCGAGATGTCCGTCGTAGACACCGGTCCGACGGCCTCCCGGAGGATGTCGAGGGCCAGCAACGGCGTCTCCCCAGGCCGAAACACCTCGTCCGTGTTCGTCCGCCGCGGCGGCTTGATGGTGGAGAAGTCGTAAGTCGGGTCGATCAGGCGGATGGACGCATCGAGGTGCCCTATGGCCTTTTCGCAGCGGGAGATCTCTTCCTGCATGAAGGAGATTTCCCGAAGGATTTCCTGACGCCGATCGACCAAGGCAGTGATGACAGGGCGGGTCATGAGAGCAGCACCATCTGGTAGCTTGGAGACGGCCTTCGCTACGCTCCGGCCACTTCCAGGCTACCAGATGGTGCCTCAGGCCATCAGCCGCCGGATGGGATCATTTGCGCCATAATTCCGGGAGTTGGCGACATACGGTATCTCGGTTGCGTATTCCGACGGCACCGGCCACCTATTCCGATTTGAAGGCGGCCACGTATTCCGATCCGATGCCGGCCGGCGTTCCGATTTGATGCCGGCCACCTGAGGTGAGAACGCCGGAGCAAAACTCCCTCACTGAAGCGGCCGGATTGTCTGGGTTCGCCGGAGTAAAACTCCATCAGTGATGCCCCTTTGCGATTTGTTGCGAAGGGCGGGGGATGAAGGACGTGGATCTGTATGCGCGCGTGCGGGCCGCGCTGGCAGGAGAGGTTGACCCGCAGCCTCGAGAAGTCGCCTGACACAGCTGCGCAAATCGCGGGCTTTAGTTAAGTGACAACAGCTATCCGGGGCGGGCTTCGAAAGAGAGTCTGGGACGTAATAGCCATGTGCCAGAAGGTGATTCTGAATCACCATAACGTGTTACACAACTGCCGTAATGTATTACACAAGTGCTTAAATATGCTACACGATTCGAATTACCATAATGTGTTACACAACTGCCATAATGTGTTACACAAGTGCTGTAATGTGTTACCAGTTTTCTGTGTAACGGGGGGAGCACACCTCATTGTGGCGATCGGGAGTCAGTGATGCCTTGACGGGCTTGCGGCAAATAAAGACCAGCTTGAACATGCGTGCGGATTTCGCTATCTGCGATCGGCTTTGAGTGACGAAACGTCGAGAAGTCCTCCTGTTGGAGGCCGATATGATCCGAACAAACCCGACCATGGCCGGAAAGCTCTAGCCCCAATCGGGGGCATAATAAGCCGGAACTGAGCGAACCTCAGAACAAGGGCGTAACGGGACCAGCTCAATGCTCGACCGGACAGCTGTGGTCTGGACCCGCGCGACCGGCGGGCCTCGTAAGCTCGGCGTGCTTCAGCGGACCGATGACCGTCTCAGCTTCACGTATGAGGCCGACGCTGTCGATCTACCCGGCATTAGTGTCATGCACGACGTCGATCAGGTCGGGAGGGCACCGCAGGCTTGGGTGGCGACTGACGACAATCCTTTGCCGCCGATGTTCCAGGCGCTGGTCCCGCCTCTTGATCCCGACAACCTGCAAAGGCGCCTTCTGAGCCGAGCTCTGGAGATCCAACGGGGCCCGGTCGACGAAGATTTGGATTGGGAGCTCCTGCTGCTCGGCGGCCGCAATAGCATTGGTCACCTGGACATCTTCCGCGACGATGCGACCGCTTCTGACTGGTACGACCGTGATCGGCAACCGCAGGTCACTGACCTGTCCAAGAGCCCCCTGTGGCGCTTGGCAGCCGAGGCATCACTTCCGACCCCAGATCCGGCGGCACTCGACGCGATCATCGAGATGGTTGGTACTCTGCCGACAGTCGGCGGCGCCATGCCGAAGGTGTTGTTGTCGATCACTCCCCCCGGATCCAACCAGGTGGTCGAAGCTCTGGTGAAGATTCAGAGCAACAAACACGAAGATGTGCTGCTGCTCGAGGATATCGGGTACCGGATGTGTGAGCGCGTTGGATTGCCGACTCCACGGCGCTGGCTTGCAAAGTCGGATGGCGTGACCGTACTGGCGACAGAGCGCTTCGACCGGGTGGATGGCCTGCCTGTTCCCATGGAAAGCCTGTTCTCTGCGATGTATGTCGCCACCGATGGAGAGATGTCGAGCCGGTGGTCGGATGCTCGAACCACGCCGAACTTTGAGATGGTCGGCGATTTCCTCAGAGACCCAAAGAGCCTTGCGACATCAGATCCCGACTCCGATGCCAAGAGCATGCTGAAACGTGTCGTCCTGAACGCCCTGACCGGCAACTCGGACCAGCATCTGGAGAACTTCGCTTTCCTCGGCGAGCGTAGTCACTCTCGGCTCTCTCCGGTATACGATCCGGCGCTGACCCGCGGGTATGCATCATTGCAATGCGTGTCGGTTGTCTCATTCGGCGGTCTGGTGACGATGACCAAGGGCGAGAACGCAGGGATCGGGCATGGGCTCCTATCACTGCATTCCGCATATGGTCTGGCCCGCACGGTCATGCTCGATCTCGCCGACGAGTGTCTCGAAGCGACCCGGGACTTTCCGGACGCCGTTCTGGCCTCTGGAGCCAAGGATCACATCGTTCGACGGCTGATCGCACGCGTTGCAGGGACGCGGTATCGAGTGGAGACGGCTCTGCGCGAGCTTGTGAAATCGGGATAGAAGCAGCCCATCTTGGCCTCGATGCCGTTTTCCAAGCGCGTAACCGATACCCTGTCCGCACCGACCGCGCCTGTTGACTGATCGCCATCACGGCAGACGACTGGCGACATACGGTATCTCGGCGATTGGTTGCTTTTCGAGTTCCAGTTAGCCTTAGACTGCGCTCTTCCGCCAGTCCAACCTGGCTGTCTGGATTCTGGGCGGACTATCCCGATTTTCGCGGCCATCCCCACCAATCTCGCACCGCACCTCCCATGACCCGGGACAAGTCATCGCCACTGAGCCAAGGCATCTCCTCGGTGAACATGGTCACACACTGCCGCCAGGTGCATGGCATCTTGGAGATATCGGTGCCCCAGAACATCCGATCCGGACCGAAGGCGTCGAAGACCTTTCGGACATAGGAATTCATAATCGGGAAGGGATAGCTCTCGCTGGAGTACCCTGGCACGCCGGTGGCCTTGACGGCGACGTTCGGCAGTCTGGCGAGCTTCAAAAGATCGGGTATATGCGTCATCGCGGCATCATCCTTGAGTGATGTATTGCCACCCTTGCCGCCGAGATGATCGATGCTTAGCCGCAGGCCGGGGTGCGCGGCGGCGATGTCCCCCAAGATTTCAAACGATCCCGTCGCCAAAGTGGTCACGGGAATGTCGAACTGCTCGGCGGTGTCCCAGAACCAACCCAGTTCGCCATCGTGCAGGCGGCGGCGGTTCTCGCCCTCAAGGAACATGCACCGCAAGCCACGCATACCTGGTTGCTCTCGCCAACGTTCCATCAACGCTCGACTGGCCTTCGGTTGTCCCAGGTCCACGGCACCGATGATGGCGAAGCGGCCAGGATAGTCTTCGACTGCTTTGATCGCGAGGTCGGTTGAACCGGGATCCCATGATGGCGGGTGGATCACCGCGGCATCGACACCGGCTTCATCCATCATTGCAACGGCTTCTGCCGTGCTGAACGAGGTCACCTGCCAGTGAGCCATGTTGCTTGGCAGCCCAGTGCCCCAGAGATGTATCTGCGCGTCAACGATCTGCATTTCTCTCTCCCGCGCCCACCCAATTAGCTAGTTACCCAGCACTTCTGTCACACCAGCAATGGCCTGATGCGCCACAGTGGGGCTCGCGATGCAGCGTACCTTCGTCGCCCCCGAAGCCCCAGTCTGTGCGCCTGCCTTGAGTGTGCAGTCGCGAGGTTTCCCGTTCAGGACTGTTTGAATTCCCCAGGGCAAGCGATATCCTGGTCCAGGAGTTCCGGCTCCGACCGACCGCTCGAGCGCCTAGCGGTCGTTAAATATGAAGCCCCCTTCGGGGTGTCAGGTCCGGGCGAGCGCCGTTTATCGAGGCCAGACCATAGGGATCGAATATCGATTGCCAGGAACCGGCTGGCACTGCTCAGGCGGCGGCTGCGTCAGAGCGGTCGACTTCTCCGATCCTGTCCGAGAACCGCGTCATAGCCGTGACCCGAACGACATTAGGTTCAAAGGACCCTGAATAGATCTCTGTCTGTAGGTATGTCTTCTCGGCTTCGAGATCGATCTCGGGAACATCTCGATACCAGGCCTTTGGGTTACCATCGCTTCCGTCGTTCCAGCGATATCCCCGTGCCTTCAGCAGGTCTTTGAGGTCGAACGGGCTATCGAGCGCCCAGATCCGTGACGTCGCCTTCCGGGCGGTTTGGAGAAGCATTCGAAGTATCGGCGTCTCAGTTCCCGGGAAAGGGCGCGCCAGGATCTCGAGCAGCATCTCGCAATCAGCGATCGCTCTGTGCCCTGTGTGGAACATGCCAAAGCACATGGCGAGATAGTCGAGTTTCGCGCTCCCGATGCCTGCATCGGCCCACGGCACTTCGGCGAGAGAGCATCCCCATCCCTTGTTGGCAAAGACAGGATGGAACCGTTCTGCGAACCGTCTGTCGAAAGCTGAATTGTGAGCAATGACGATAACAGCTGGGTCGACCAACCGCTCCACGGCCTCAAGGTCGATCGTATGGCCCGCGACCATCTCGTCCGTGATGCCGGTAAGGCGGGTGACGTCTGCCGGTATCGACCGCCCTGGGTCATTGAAGGACTGAAATCTATTGAGCACCCGGCACACCTGATCCCGAGCATCGTACTCGAAGCTCAGCATGGCCAACTCAATCACCGCGTCCGTCCGCGGATCCAGTCCCGTCGTCTCCGTGTCTAGGATGATGCCGGTCTTGGTCTCGCCCTCGGGCTCGGCGAATTGATCGCGGCTAACCCTCCGTCGCAGCACGCGGTAATCCGGGCTGGGCTCCAGCGCAGCCGCAAGAGATTCGTAGTCGGTCGGATGAATCATTCCCCGCAGTGCGTTTGGCAGAATGGCAGTCGAAGGGTGTAGCTGATTCTTAAAATGACCATCTTAGCCTTCTGCGATCTCAAGCTGATATGGCTAGAATTCCTTCGAATCCTCAAGATTGGCTTTGGGGATCCTGATGCCTTCCATTCCGGAATCAGAAAAGAAAACAATTCCTTCCCGCTCCATCGCTCTCGCCAATCGCTCAAGCGTGGCTGCGCGGGCTCTTCCATCTTTTCCTTCTATACGGCCGATAACCGACTGATGCACCCCGGATTCCTGGGACAACTCACGTTGACTCCAGCCAAGCAGGGCTCTCGCTGCCCGTAGCATTCGAATGCTTGGAAGCATTTCCTATGCTCCGACACCGAAACTGACTCTCCAAGGATTTCAGATAAAGAAGATTATCTATCGCTAATACGGCATATATGATCGCACTTACGCGATAGTATATGCGTTGGCTGAATGATCCAGGCGCACGAATCAGCTCGCAGAACGAGGCTAGAACAGTGCGATGCGGTGGCAGGCAAGAATTTGCGCGGAGGAATCATGGCCCGTGAACAAAGATTTCCGTGAATTGGATACGTGCCGGATGAAACTCGATGACTGACGCAACGACAGCGCAGGAAACCCTCAGCTGGGTGAGAACGCGCTCGGGGTATTTCCGGCTTGGAACGCCAGAGGGCGCCAAGTGATCCACCTACGTCCATCAATCTCACGGAGCATCCAATGATCTTTCTCACCGCCCGAGGCGTGTCGCCACACATCGACCGCTGCGAGCGGCTGCTGACGGACCTCAAGGCAATCCGGGAGGGTACCGGACCCAGCGAGGCCGAACTCGCGACGGCGCCGTTGATCGATCAGTTCAGCAAAGTTTATGCGCCGGTCCCTTGCTTGACCGGGTTCATCCATGGGCATCCCGGGATTCCTGATGGTCCGGGCCGGACGTCGGATCTGTGGGTGGTGGCGCCGGACCAAGGCTGCGTTCGGACCTTGTCCCGATACTACCGGCTCGGTCAACCGAAACCGTCGCCTCGCCAAGGACTTTGAGGCGCCCATCGCCTCCGCCGAGGCCTTCCTTCACGCCGCCTCTGTCATGCTCCTCGCATGGCGGATCGCACAGGCGTCATGAGTTTCGAGTCCGATCTTCATATAAAGCGATTATATATCGCGAATACGATATACATGATCGTGATTATGCGATAATATATGCCCCTACTGAATGATCCGGGTGCACGGATCAGTTCGCAGAACGAGGCTAGAACAGCGCGATGCAGTGGCAGGCAAGGATTTGCGCGGAGGAATCATGGCCCGCGGACAAAAAGCTCCGTGAGTTGGATACGTGCCAAGCTATAGGGATGAAACCCGATGACTGACGCAACGACAGCGCAGGAACGACGGGCTCGCACATTCCTTCGTCGATCGCGCGCCGCAAAGGAAAAGCGGCACCTGCCGACACTCGCTGAACTTCTGCTTGGTATGTCGTTCTTCGGTGAGCAGATCGATACCGACGCCAAGGAGTTCGTCGAGCGCCTCCTGGTAGGCCTGCAGAAAAAGATCTCCAAAGAACCAGAACTGGCGGGGCTGAAGGGTGAACTGATTCCTCTGACAATGGTCCCGTCAGTGTCGGAATTTCGCTCGGCGGCGAGCAAACTCCGAGAGAGCGAGGCGAAATGACTGACGCAACGACACCGGCGGAACGACGGGCTCGCACATTCCTTCGTCGATCACGCGCCGCGAAGGAAAAGCGGCACCTGCCGACACTCGCTGAACTTCTGCTTGGTATGTCGTTCTTCGGTGAGCGAATCGATACCGACGCCAAGGAGTTCGCCGAGCGCCTCCTGGTACGCCTGCAGAAAGAGATCTCCAAAGAACCAGAACTGGCGGGGCTGAAGGGTGAACTGATTCCTCTGACAATGGTCCCGTCAGTAACACAATATCGCTCAGCCGCGCTGAAGCTTCGAGAGGTCCAGGGGATTAGGCGCGCCAACCTGAAAGAGTTCGCTCTGCGCTGCGATCTGTATGCGGCTTGCCACGGTTGCGAAGAGAGCGCGCTGAGGATCGCGGCGAAAGCTGTCGACATTGTGGAGCGGGATACTATCGACATCGGGGACCAGGAACTTACTGTCCTCATCCAAAGCGCGTTGGGTTGGCTCCGAAACTCCCACTTCCCAGCCAGCGTCGACCAGTATCGGAGAGAAAGGGTTGCTTCGATTGGCGAGTCCCTCCTCCGGTTCGTAGCTCGTAATTCCGAGCCGAATGACCCTCTGGATATGCTAGGTTTGGAGAATGCAGACAGCACGGGCAATTCCGAAACGGAGTTCCCGCGTTCTGAGCCTGGATCAGCGAAAAGAGTCGCCGATAGCGGTCTGTCGGCCGTCGTATTCACAGCGATTGGCAACCGCGAGACCTCCGAGGGCCGCCGTGTCTCCCAATCCTTTAGCAGTGTCGTGGGCAAGCCCCTGCCGCTTGTGGGCTGCCCCAACCTAACCGATGTCCGAGCAGCACTTGTCGCCGAATACCCGTACGCGGAGCCGGTGATCAGTACTTTGCTTGAAGAGGTGGCGCTGCGTCCGCACGTCGCCCTTCGGCCAGCCGTCCTGGTCGGAGAACCCGGTGTCGGGAAAACCCGCTTCACCCGCCGGGTTCTGAGTGCGCTGGGAATCCAAGCGCACCTTTACTCCTGTGGCGGTGTTGCCGACGCTTCGTTGGCTGGAACCTCGCGCAGGTGGTCGACCGGTGAGCCTTCGTTGCCCGTCGCCCAGATCTGGCAACACCGCTGTGCGTCACCTGCGATCATTCTGGACGAGATCGAGAAGGTCGGCACTTCTCGCCACAACGGCAACGTCCTGGATGCGCTGTTGGGCTTCTTCGAGGTCCAGTCAGCGAGCACCTGGCACGATCCCTATATCGAGGCGCCGGTCGACCTCTCGCACGTCATCTGGATCGGCACGGCCAACAGCGTTGCGGACTTGTCGCCGCCGCTTCGGGATCGATGCCGAATTATCCAGTATCCGTCGCCGGATCTCAGTCACCTGCCGCAGTTGGCCTCTCAAATCCTGGGCGACCTGATGACCGAGCGCGGTCTGGACGCAAGGTGGGGAAGCCCGCTGTCGGGACAGGAACTCGATGCCATCGCGCAGGTGTGGGTGGGCGGATCCGTTCGGGTTCTCCGGCGGCTCGTCGAGGGCGTGATGAGTGTGCGGGAGCGGCTACAGCCCCGCCATTGAGAACAAACGGTATGAGCGCGGAGATCGGAAACATCGATCCGGCCGTCAGTTGCAAGTCGAAATTGAGGAGAGGGACTAGCCGTGAACACGAGCAATCAGAACCGGTTTCGGACCGAGATCGACGTGTTCCAGCGACTGCGTGCCGACCTAATAGCCATCGCGGCCGGTGATGGCCCGACGGAGGCCGAACTGGCAGCCGCGCCCATTGTCGACCTCTATGAGGTAACAACGCGTTCGCTGCCCGCCATAGCAGGTCAGATCGATGGCCAATCGTTCGGTCCCTCGGATTGCCGCGAAGCGTCACTGCTCATCCTGTACGCACCCAAGCTCGGTTGGGTGATGACGCGCTCAGGGTATTTCCGGCTTGGAGCGCCAGCGACCTCCAAGTGACCCAGTTACCCCCTAATCTCACGGAGCATCCGATGATCTTCCTGACCGCCCGAGGCCTGTCGCCATACATCGAATTGTACATCGATCGCTGCGACCGGTTGCTGTCGGACCTCAAGGCAATCCGGGAGGGCGCCGGTCCCACCGAGGCTGAACTGGCAGCAGCACCTCTGATCGATCAGTTCAGCAAGGTTTATGAACCGGTCCCTTGCTTGACCGGGTTCATCCACGGGCATCCCGGGCTTCCCGATGGTCCGGGCCGTACGTCTGATTTGTGGGTGGTGGCGCCGGACCAGGGCTGGGTTCGGACCTTGTCCAGGTATTACCGACTCGGTCAGCCGATGGAGGAGAGTGCTGTGCCGGAGGAGCTACTGGCGCGCAAGGTTCACTGACCTTCGATCTCCAATCGCTATACGCGGCATCGGCTACCCGGCCGCTCGCCAGACAGTTAAAAGCGCGCAGGACCGGAGGAAGCACGGATGCCGGAGCTTTTGCGAAACGCCGTCCGATGCCTGCAGTGCCGCGACGTGATCGAAAGCAGGCACTCCCACGACTATGTGACCTGCAGCTGCGGCAACATCGCCGTCGATGGAGGGCCATCTTACGATAGGCTTTCTGGGCGAGGGCTCGACGACGCTTCGTACGAGCCTCTTCACGTTTATCTGGACGGCCAACTTGCTGCAGGCCGTCAGTTCATCCCGTTTCTCAATGGCGTCGTTTGGTGGGATCGCGGCGACGGTTTGGCACTGAATCGCCTGTTCGCCGCTTTGATGACCGGGACGATCCCGGCGCCGGACCAAATGAGCGTGGCCGGTCAGCGACGGCTTGGATACCTCGCAGAGATCGTGCTGACGATGTCACCGGAACCTTGGGCGGAGAAGAAGCTGTTGGCGCTCGTTGTAGATCTTCGAGAGCGGCTTCGGTCGGAACCGGTTCAGGGGGAGGCGATGGATCAGTTATGGCTGCCAAGCAAAATCGCGGGGCCGGACGACAGAGCGATCAAGTGGGGGTTGGTTGTCGGACTCAGTGAGCGGTTACGTCGTGTATTTAACAAGAGAATTGAGTGATTAGGCGCGAAAAGGATGGCCTCAGCATGCTATTTTGCGGGCAGCAACAGCCCGGCCTTCGCCTTCGACAGATCCGGCGGCGCCACCGTCACGCCGAGGGCCTGGATGATCTGTTCTATTCCTCGGTACATACAAGGTAGCTACCCGGTAGCCATCGGATATTAATGAGATAGACGGTACCATTAAAATACCCGGTATCAATTTCTACCTTATATTAACAATATATCGCATACCACATACTAAAACAGTATTGCCTATATAGGCGGTACCTTGTATTTTACAGATAGACGCTACCTACTATATAGATACGGCTCATTTTTATCTGGGGGCTCGAATGCCTATCATCAGCATCGCCAACTCAAAGGGCGGAGCGGGCAAAACCACGCTTTGCTTGGTGCTCGCTCAAGCCATCGCTGACGCCGGTAAACGCGTTCTGATCCTCGACGCAGATCCAAACCGACCAATCCAAACCTGGGCGTCCCGTCTGAACGACCGCGGCACATCGGCCTTAAGTCAGCTCTCGGTCGACGGAGATGTCACTGAGAGCAATATCGTCGATAAAATTGACGCCGCGCGCGAGACCAACGATTTCGTCCTGATTGACCTTGAGGGCACCGCCAGCGTCGCCGTCAGCTACGCCGTGGGACAGTCAGACTTTGTCCTCATCCCGCTTCAGGGAAGTCAGCTGGACGCCGATCAGGCGGCTCGCGTGATTGGGCTTATCCGACAGAATGCAAAGGCATACCGCCGTGAGATCCCATTCGGCGTCATCTTCACGCGTGTAAATCCCGCGATCAAACCGCGCGATCTCGCCCACATCGAACAGGCCTTGGCAGAAAACAAGATCCCGGTTTTTGAAACCCGACTCTATGAACGGGCCGCTTTCCGGTCGATTTTCCAGGTTGGGATGACACTCCAAGAGCTCACTCCGGCTATCGTTAGCCGGCCAGAGGTCGCTGTGGAGAACGCTTTAGCTGTAGCCCAGGAACTGATCGATCGCTTGGCAGGGGAGATTCGTGATGTCGCGTGATGACGGCCGAGCCGAGATACCGCGCGCCCGGTTGAATTTCGGTTCCCTTGATACCGCCGCGTTACCTTCTTCGAAACAATCGTCAGATCATCTTAATTCGCCGGAACGTCCCGCGGCACCTCGTTTGGACCCTACATTGGCTGCGACAGCAGGTGTTCGTTCTGGGTTCGGGCCAAGGAGCCCTGAGACGAAAATTGATGGTCGCCGCTTACGTGGTAAAGGTCGAACACAACAGCTCAATGTAAAAGTAACGCCGGATTTTCATGCCACCCTTCTGCTACGCGCTCAAGAATATGGATCCGTTGCAGATTATCTTGAGTACCTGCTGTCATTAGATGGAGATTTCTCCCCTTAAGTGCTCCGGCGATAAAACATAGATGCTGATCTGCCAGCATTACGACAATGTCATGACGTTACTCACCCTGACAATGATGGGCATGTAGGTGATTAGCGTCTCTTCATTTCCTTATCCCAATTCCTGACATATCTGAAGATTATAAGACAGGTTATATGTAGAGGGTGTGCAAACCATCAAACGACTCGCGAGTCGGGGTGTGTGAATCATCAAACAGGGGTGTGCAAATCGTCAAACAGGGGTGTGTGAACCATCAAACGGTGCGCGGTTCGTCAAACTCGATTCAGCCGAATCGTCGCAAAGAAGCACCAAACTGGGTCCGAATACGCTGTGGTCACCGCGAAGCCCCTAAAATAGCCACTCTGATGCGGCGGTGGTGGCCTGACTTTCGAGCGCCCGCACCGAAAGTTTGACGATTCACACACCCCCATCTGACGGATTCGAATATCTAGGGGGTGTGTAGATCATCAAACTCCATATGCTGTTAAGGGTGCGTCATTCGTCAAATCATCGCGGGCGCTTGCTGTTAATATGGAGGGGCGATCGAGGAGGCCCCGATGAACGACGAACCACAGCAGCTCGCACTGATCCCGTCGGACAGCGACGATGCGGTCGAGCCCTATTTTCTGCATGGTGGTTTCTGCGTCGTCGGTCTGCCTCATACGCGTCCACAGTTCGAGCATCAGAGCTGGATTCGCTCGATCCCTGGCTATTCCCTAACCATTCGGCCAGGCGAGGTGACGATCGAAAATCGAAGTGTCGCCGTCGGCTTGCCGTACGGGCCAGTAGCGCGGTTGATCAATATCTACCTGCACAGCGAAGCGACGAAGACTCGCTCGCCGATGATCGATGTCGGGCGATCGATGCATGATTGGTTCCGCCGGCTCGACATGTCGGTGAACGGCCAGAACTACAGTCGGGTCCGCGACCAACTTTGGCGCATCGCCCGGTCGTCGCTGACGATCAAACGTGAAGATGAACGCAGCTTCCAACTCCAGGATGCCCGGATGATTTCCGGGTTAGATGCGCTTAAAGACGAAAGTGGAGGTTGGATCCGAACGATCGAGATCGCGCCGGAATTTTTCGAGCACTTGCAGCGCCATGCGACACCGATTGATCCCCAGGCCATTGCTGCGCTGAAGAGCTCCAGCTTGGCGCTCGACGTCTATTTGTATCTCGCCAACCGGTTGCCGAAGCTGAAATCGCCTCTCCGACTCACCTGGCATGATCTTGGAAATCACTTCGGTGGTCTGGATGCGTCAAGGACCCGAGCCGCGATCTCCGGCGAGGGTGAAGACGAGAAGGGGGGGGG
>NZ_FNBW01000040.1 GCF_900102465.1 Thalassobaculum litoreum DSM 18839
CTTGGCTTCCAGAGCCCCATCGCCTTCGAGCGAGAGGCCCAAAAGGTGAGCTAACGGCTCTCCACCAAACCCGGGCAAGTCCAGCCGGCTATGAGCCGGAATGATCGGAATCCGCTCTAGAGCACGCGCGCATTATGCAGCTCCATAGCCATACAACGGTGAGCGGCACGGCAAGCAAGAGAAATCGTAACAAGATAGATATACTGATGGGTGCTAATAGGAAGCATGAACGTCCAGAACAGAAATGCTTATTAAAATAGGTAATGGCGCTCATTGATTTATGCCATTCGACGAATAGGGGCAGTGTGCGGCTGGTGCCTTTCATGTGCATGACGGTGACGTCGGGCACGTAAAGAATTTGGTACCCTGACTTTTGAATTCTCAGGCACAAATCGACGTCTTCAAAATGAAGGAAATAGTCTTCATCCATGCCACCTAGTGCGGTGTAAACCGTACGGGGCATCATCATAAATGCACCGGAAATGCACTGGACGGCAGTCACCGTATCAAAGGGTGGAGTTTCATGTAGGTTGATGCGCTGTGCATGCGGGTTGTTCGGCATGACCTTATCAAGACGAAACAGCTCAACAAGGCACGACCAGGGACTGATCAGGTTACGTCGGCCGCCGCGTTGCTCCGATCCGTCAGAATTCTCTATCTTCAGTGTTAAGGCGGCGGCGGCGGGGTGCTGCGTCAAAACCTCTATTGCGCGCCGCATCGAGCCGGGGCGCATCACGCAGTCCGGGTTTAGGATTAAGATATAATCAGCCTCAGCTGTGGCGACACCCATGTTGCAGCCGCGCGCAAACCCGACATTGCCATGACCACGGAGCACGCGCAGCCGACGATCGGATACGGTGACCTTGTCGACTTTTTTGCGCATGGTCTCGTCATTGCCGTTGTCCACGAGGACAACCCCATCCAGCCCCTCTTGTTCCAGGGCGGCCTGCAGGCAATCGAGCAGCACAGGGCCGGTATAGTAGCTGACGATGATGACCGTACAGGTCCTGGAATCCTGCGGCGGCGTCTTGCGATCTTTCATCGCGCGTTGCCCCAATATGTCCACGCCCACGCGTTATCGCCACTGGATGTTTCGGTCTCAAATACAAGCGTTGCCTCGCCCTCGGGGACGTCGATCGAAAAGGCCTGTGGGCCACGATCGTCTGCCGAGCGAGCAGGATTGAGTTCGCGCTTGAAAAGCAGCGTTTCAGCCTCCGCGTTGCGCAGGCTGATCGAGAAGATCACCGGTACCGGATTGCCCGTTTGCCACGCGGCATCAACATAGCCAAACGTGCCCTCAAGTGAGCGTGGCCCCTGAACCTTGGCGACCAGCCGTGCTGGTGCATGGGCGAAAACGCCCTCTTCCATCACAGTTGGCGCGAATTCGGCACGCTCTGCTGTGGCACCGGCGAGGATACGGGTGACACTTGGTGGTGGGATCGGGTGGTCGGCCATCGGCCGATCGGCGGTGAGCAACCGGCATGTGCCTGCTTCCGCAACAACCGAACGTCCAAATAGAAACCGCTCTATCGTGGTGCGCAGGGGCTCTGGGTAGCGCTCTGGCCCTCCACATGCGACGACGCCGGCGAACGCGCTCTCGCCAAGAGCGCTTTGGGGGGCTTCCAGACTGCGCGCGACAGTGTCAGCTGGAAACCACGCGGCAAGAGCGAGCATTCGGCGCTGGCTGTAATAGGGGATTTCAGATGACCAATCGGCGCCGATCAGCACCAGCCCACTGTCCGGAGGGGTATGATCTTGCACCTTTTGTGCAATCTGGATCGTCTCGTTCTGCTGCCAATCCACACGAAGCAGCGGCAGGTAGTCGCTCCAGAACAGCGTGACGTTCCCGGCGACGAAGATCACCCCCAAACCAGCCGCCAGAGGACGGGAGTAGTCCTGCGCCAGCGCTGCGATCGCGCTACCAAGCGCTAGGATGAGAAATACCCCGTTGGCATATTGGTAGTAGTTGTGCACGGCGTGGAGGTTGGTGAACACAACAAGGGGTGTCAGGAACCCCAGCATGAAGATGATGATTGGCGCTGATACGCGACCAACGATCATCGCTGCGACGACCACGAGCGGCGCCAGCCAGACGCCGTATCCGAGGGCTTCGGGCAGGGTGCGTCCCACCACCGTGCCCCAGAAGGCCTCGCTCACACGCTGCTCGAGGGTGCCGAAATTCCAGCCGGCCAGCGCCTGAGACGTCAGCAGGGCTCCATAGGGGTTCAGGGACTTGATCGCATCCGTATATCCCACCCATAGAGTGCCAAGCGCGATTGGGATCAGACACATCGCGAGCGTCATGCCAAAAGGCGTGATCGCTCGTAGCCAATCCACAGATCCTCGCTCTTTGCGGCCGGCGAATTTCCGCCACAACTGCAACAGGGCGAACAGACACCCCACAACGCAGAAGGCTGGAAATGTCGTCGCCTTCGTAAGCACGCCGAGCGTTCCGGCGACTAAGGCGCCCACGACCGTCCACGCCATAGACCGTGCACTGCTCATCTCAGCGAAGATGTAGCGTAAGACCAGCATGAGCCACAGAACGCAGAAAAACAGCGCCGCCGACTCGATCATCACCGTGCGGGACCAAAAGACGTACAGGGATGACGATAGAAACAACGTTGCCACGATATGGAAGGCTTCCTGCCGAAACCCGAGGCTCAACAGTATCGAGCGCAGCGGCAGCAAGCAGGCAACGAAGAAACCATACGAGACAACCCGGCCGGCGATATCCACCGAGATGCCCAATGAGGCCACCAATGCGGTGAGGATCTGATAGCTTGGAAACTCAAACGGTATGGACCACGGCTGCCCGAGGACAGGGGTTTGATAGTCGAGCGCAATGCCGTCCTTCAGCATGTAGAACGCGGAGATCGCGGTCTGCGCCTGGCGGAACCCGAAGCTGTCGAGGACCGGTATGTCGATCCAAACGACGAAGACGGCAAAGCTCCAGATCAACGACAAGGCGAACAGGCCGACCAGCACCACGCTCGACAGCGTCAAATTCTTACCGCGGCCGCTAAGCAGCATCATACTGAAGGTCCACAATAATACGATCGGCGACACATCCAGTCGCAGGCCTGTGGGCGGTGAAAACGACATTGCACGCCAAATCCTCCAGCGCCGGCATGCCCGCATCGCTGTGGACGGGGCCCAACGCGCCTGGGCTCATCGCACAGCAAATGCTCGCCAAGAGCGGTGATGTTGAAAGCAAGGTCCTGGCCCACAACATGAACAAGTCGGTTGATTAGCAAACGGTCCTCTGTCGGTCGAGCGGCTCCGCACCCCGGGCAATTTCCGCTCGCAGCCGACTGCGGTCTGGCTGGTTTCTCGTTTCATCTGTCGGTTACTCCCAGCCACGGCGGTGGCTATGGTGCACGCGAATCACCATGCCCAGAATCGCAGGCAGAATTGCTGGTTTCAGATTCAGAGTCGACTTTCACGGTGGTGTAC
>NZ_FNBW01000004.1 GCF_900102465.1 Thalassobaculum litoreum DSM 18839
TGGTGGTCAGCGACAACGGAACGGAGCTCACCTCGAACGCCATTCTGGCTTGGCAGGAGGAGCGGGGCGTCGAGTGGCATTACATCGCGCCCGGCAAGCCGATGCAGAACGGCCTGGTCGAGAGCTTCAACGGACGGCTCCGCGACGAGTGCCTGAACGAGCACCTGTTCACCAGCCTGCGCCATGCCCGCCAGTTGATCGGTGCTTGGCGTGACGACTACAACCACCACCGCCCCCACACGAGCCTCGGTGGGCTCACACCGTGGGAATACCGCAACCGGTCAACACAGGACCAGAACCGGAACAGAACTAACTTCTGAACGCGGACATCACGGGGAGCACGTCATGATCCATCTCCGCGTTCAGCGCCCGTTCGGTCAGCGCCTTCTTCAGGGACTCAAGCAAGCCTCCGGGTTCAAACGCGGCGCTCGCTGCACCGCCAGCCAAAAGCTGGTCGAGAAGATCATTCGGGATTACAGGCTTTTTGCGTCGGGAAATGTTACTGTATTTCATCATTTAGATATCAGGCGGACTGTTTTATGCAAATCAAACGAGTTAAAATTTCAAATTTTCGCTCGATCCGTCATGCGGAGATCGAACTCAATAAGACAACTGTTCTAATTGGCCCCAACAATGCAGGAAAGACTGCAATATTGGAGGCGATAAGGATTGCCCTTACACGACGTTGGGGGCAGCGTGGAACGGGGTTTACAGAATATGACGTACATCTCTCCGGGACGCGAACTGACCCAAGGGTTGGCGACCCAGTGGTCATCGAGATCGAGATGCATGAAGGGGCCGCTGCTGAATGGCCGGAAGAAGTTACCGAGACTCTTGCCGATATCATTCAGCTCGACCCAATGTCTGGGCAGTCTTCGATAATCATGCGCGTTAGTTGTGCATGGGATGAAGGCGAAGAAAGCTATGTTCCCAAATGGGAGTTCCTCAATCTAGACCGAAATCCACTCACTGGAAGCGGAGCAAGATCTACTAATTTTCAAGAATTCTTCTCGTTCCTTCCTGTTTTTTATTTAGATGCAATCCGCGATGCTGGAGATGAGTTTTCTGCTCGGAGCCAGTTTTGGGGCCGGTTGCTTCGGACGGTTCAGATCCCAGATGCTCTGGAGCAGAAATCGGTTCGGATTTTCAACTTGTTGAATGCGAAGTTGCTGGCGGCAGATCCACTTCTCGGAAATTTGGCCACCTCTTTGTCCGACATCAGTCAGGTCGCGACTACTGGGTCTCCAGGGCAGGCGAATTTGCGCGTACTTCCTCTCAACACTTGGGACCTGCTGTCCAAGGCTGAGGTCATCTATCAGACAGATGGCGCTAAGCCGTGGCTCCCACTTGTGCGTCATGGACAGGGGGTGCAGAGCCTGTCTGTGATGTTCCTGTTCCGATCGTTCGTCGATTTATTGTTAGGAGAATTGTACCGCCCGGATAGCACTGCTGTTCTCGCTCTTGAAGAGCCTGAAACCCACCTTCACCCCCAGGCAGCTCGCAGTCTGTTTCGGCATGTCCAGGAGCTAGAGGGGCAGAAGATTGTCTCGACGCATTCGCCCTATTTTCTCCAACACATTCCATTCCGCGACTTGCGTGTGGTGCGCGCTAGCGCGGACGGTACGGAAATTAGATCGCTGCCACGCGAGTACCGATGTAGAGTGCCGCATCTTCCCAGCATTGACCCCATAATCGCCAAAGCTCCTCGCTTGCTAGAGTATGATAGAGGTTCCTCCGAGCTCGTGATAAAGGGCGAAATGCCGGATCCATGTTTTAGGGATTTATTGCTAGCTTACCATGGTCAACCTGAGACAGATGATTTTCATGCTAGACTTCGCGCGTCGAAAAACGCGTCGCTTGAATTTATTCCGGACACAGAATTAGCCAAGCTTGAAACTTTCGCACGGCGTATACGCGGCGAGATTTTTTTTGCCAATAAATGGATATTGGTCGAAGGGCAATCAGAATACCATATTCTTCACGGAATGGCGAAGTCTATTGGATATGATCTGGATGAAAATGGTATTGCTGTGATTGATTTTCAAAATAATGGAAACCCAGAATGCTTTGCAGCTCTAGGAAGAGCGCTTGGTTATTCTTGGACGATGTTGGTTGATGGTGATCCGCAGGGGACAAAATTTCTCAGTTCTGTCGCTAGCCGAAATTTTGATAGCACTTGCATGGCAGAGAGAACTAGACAGCTTTCAGCTGGAGCGTTGGAGAACCAATTAGTGGCAGATGGGCTTCAGCCTGAGTTAAAGGCCATCCTTGTCGGCCAAAGTGTTTCTGGTGCTGGCACCATGAACGATACGGACCTCATTGCCGCATTGAAGGATGACAAGTGTAGCTATGCTGCTGAGCTTGGCGCGCAATGCGCTGCAGACAATGCGCTCACTAAACGTATGCCGAGCCAGCTTCGTGATGTAATAACCGTTTTGAAGGCCCTACCATGAGCGAGCTTTCGAGTGCAATTTCTGAACTCACCGAGGCACAAACTGCTGCGGTGAATTGGGTCGATGGACCGCTGTTTGTCCTTGCAGGGCCTGGCTCTGGAAAAACTCGCGTTCTCACTACACGTGTTGCAAAATTACTCGCTAAATCGCCAGAGAAGTCTTTTCGCGTCATGGCGTTGACGTTCACAAACAAGGCGGCCGACGAAATGGCCACCAGAATCGAAGCGTTCGTTCCCGAGCAGCAACATCGTGCCAAAGTTGGGACTTTTCATTCTTTTTGCATGCAGATGCTGCAGCAGCATGGTTCGCACATTGGCATCAATCCAGATTTCGCGATTTATTCACTTCAATCTGATCGCGTTGATCTCCTTCGTGATGCGATCCGCGAAAGTGGTCTCAATAGCGATGACGACCGTTTCCTTAGTGCGATTGACAAGCTTAAGGCGCGATTAATTCAGCCTGAAGGTTCTGCGAAGCGTTTTCGAGACAGTGCCTCGGGCGAGCGTATTGAGCAGGTATTCCGCGCATATGAGGCGGCTCTTAGCCGTGCTAACGCGCTCGATTTCGGATCGCTAATCGCCCAGGCATATAGGCTTATTTCAACATATCCCGGCGTTGCGGTTCACTATCGACGTACCTATGCCTATTGGATGTTTGACGAGTTTCAGGACACGACCGACGGCCAATATCGCCTGATTAAGGCGTTAGCTGGAGACAGCTTTCGCAATATCGTCGCCGTCGCTGATGACGACCAGATCATATACCAATGGAACGGCGCTAGTTTTCAGCAAATTCAACGGTTTCGAGCCGACTTTCAGCCAACCGAAATTCAACTCCCCACCAACTATCGTTGCCCGCCCAGCATCGTCGCGGCGGCCAATCAGTTGGTGGTTAACAATACGCAACGTACGATGTCGAAGAAGCCGCTCGAGGCTGGCAAGACCACACTGTTATATCCGGATGGACAGCATATACGCTTGACGCGCTATTCTTCTGAGGAAGAGGAGACAATCGGTGTTGCAACCGAAATTTCGAAAATTGAAACGAGTCAGCTAGGCGAGGTTTCTGTCCTAGCACGAACGCGTGCACTGCTTGAACGGATGTTGAAAGGCTTAGCCGACGCAGATGTTCCAGCTGCGATCGCACAGCGTCGCGATAATTTTCGTTCGCCGCAGTTCTTATGGTTGTCTTCTGCTCTTCGCTTGGCCGCGCGACCTCTTGACCGAAGAGCGCTGGATGCGTTGACGGGGGCGTTTAACCGTTGGTTTGATACTGCAATTTTGTCTGATGATGTAGCCTCTGCCGCCGAAATTAGTTCCCGGTCGCTTCTCAGTGAATGGGCGGCATCCGTTTCCTCGGTCGGTGGAGAGCGTGTCGAAGCTCTGGCATCCATCGCTATGAGATTGAGCAGTCATCCGTCCACGTTTCGCGACGCAATCACCAATTCTCTAGAGCAGTTTTTGCAGGAAAGTGCCGAAGACTCTTCGGATCTTGAAGAAGACCGAGCGGCCTGGACCGCTTTGGTACGCAGTATCGGGCAATCAATTGGTCGTGATGCTCAACTTGAGCAATTCCTTCAAGAGTTGGCGCTGCGATCGAAGGAGCCGCCCGTGGTCCCGAATACGGTTACTTTGATGACCATCCACTCCGCAAAAGGTAAAGAGTTCGATCACGTCTATGTAATAGGGCTTGCTGAAGACGTTCTGCCCAGTTTTCAAAGCGTTAAAGCCGGAGAGCAAAGTCCGGAAATGGAGGAAGAACGCCGAAACTGCTTCGTTGCCATTACAAGAGCGCGAGAAAGGCTCTGCCTCTCATATGCTGATCGATATCGCGGGTGGGCGAAAAAGCCTTCACGTTTCTTACAAGAAATGGGTCTGGATCTGCCGCATACGCCAGTGTCCTAAGTGGCGACCGCCAATCATTGGAAAATCGACGATCCATGCAACAGCGCCATGTTGGTTTGACGCCCAATCCAGCGCTTGCTCTTTCCCTCTAAAAACTGAAAATTCGTCTGGGTTGCGTGCCTTTTGTCACCCAAGGATAGTCAATTCTGTTGAGCCACCGCTCGTCTAATTGGCAGGAGCATCTCCGATCGATCCCGCGCTTTGTCGGTTTTGGCGGTTAATTGCGATCCAATGCTCGCTACACGGTGGGCCTTTTCAGGTCGTCAATTGCGGTGCGATCCCTTCAGAACTGATTGAGTCCGAGTTTTTTGGTCACAGGAAAGAGAGGTGGTCCCTGAAATCCGGACAGGTGGTTAAGCTGTTCCCGTCGATGATAAGGACGGGATTCGATGAGCAAGATCACACGCAGGCGCTACGCGGCTGAGTTCAAGGCGAAGGTGGCCCTGGATGCGATCCGGGGCGAGTTGACGGTGGCTGAGTTGTCGGCGAAGCACGGCATCCACCAGACGATGATCGCGGCCTGGAAGAAGCAGGCGATCGAGGGCATGGCTGGGACGTTCTCGAGCAAGGCCGAGGCTGCGCAGGCAACGAGAGAGGCGGAGCCGACGAAGCTGCACGCCAAGATCGGCCAACTGGTGATCGAGAAGGATTTTTTATCGAAGGCCTTCGGTCGATGAGCGTCGACCGGAGGCGCCTGATGATCTACCCGGCGCATCCGCATTTGTCGATCGTACGACAATGCGGGTTGGTCTCGATCAGCCGATCGGAGTTCTACTACGAGCCGACCGGCGAGACGCCACTGAAACTGGCGCTGATGCGACTGATCGACGAGCAGCTCCTGGAGGCGGCCTTCTATGGTGCCCGCCAGATGGCGCGGCACTTGTGTCGCCGTGGCTATGTCGTCGGCCGCAAGCGCGTTCGGCGCCTGATGGCGAAGATGTGCCTGACGGCAATCTACCAGAAGCCGAGGACGAGCGAGGCGGAGCCGGCGCATCGAACCTACAAGTACCTGCTCCAGCACTGTCATATCAACGAGATATCCGGGTAAAACTCAGTCTCACAGAAAACGTCCTTTGCGAAATTTCAATGATTTATCGTTACTTAATTTCGCAAAGGTGATCCGCATTTCCGTTGATGTGACAGTGCTCTCGCAGCACCCTTCGGACCTTGTGCGGCAAAGCGTTCGTTCAATGGAGTGCTCCCTGCGAAGTGGCCCACCCATTGGATTAGTTTTGGCCTAAATTCGAGGCTGACTAAAAGGTGGCAGGGCAGGCGGGTGAATTGGTTTTGAAATGAGTTCGGTAAAGGTGGTATCGAGCCCCCGCAACCAAGAAATGCCCGCTAGTCCAACCGGATAGCGGGCTTTTTGTTGTCCTGACGCCAGCCCACACAAACCTGTCGCTGTTCAGAAAGCCGCTGGTCACTGTCTTTGCGGTTTCCGGCAGGTGCGGTCCTCCCGGTGGCGCCCCCCTATGCCGGCACTGCGGACCCGTCTCGTCTCGGATCCGCCGCGCCGACCATCGCACCGGTCTCCGGCGTGAAGGACACCGCCTGCATGCCGCCGCAGTTCATGGTCAGCGGGGCCGCCATCTCGACCGCATGGCCGCGCTTCTTCAGTTCCGCCACCGTCGCTTCCGGCACCCGGCTCTCCAGCTCGACCCGGGCACCGTCCCACAGCCGCGCCCGCGGCGCCTCGATGGCCGCCTGCAGGTCGAGGCCGTAGTCGAGGTAATGCACATAGGCCTGGGTCTGGGTCTGCATGATGCCGTAGCTGCCCGGGGTGCCGAGCGCCAGCACGCCGGTGCCGTCGACCGTGCCGATGCTAGGCGCCACCACCGAGGCCCAGGCCTTGCCCGGCGCCAGGTAGTTCGGCGAGTCCGGCTCCAGGTCGCCCCAGTTCAGGTAGTTGGACATGCACACGCCGGTGCCCGGGATCACCACGCCGGAGCCGAAGATGCCGCCCAGGGTCTGGGTGATGCAGATCAGGTTGCCCTCGGCATCGGCGGCGGAGAACGAGGTGGTGTGCTGCCTGGTCCAGTCGGTCTCGCTCATCGGGCCCGCACCCCACTGCTCGGTGCGGCCGATCACCGGCTTGCCGTCGGTCAGACGGGTGCGCAGCCGGTCCATGACGGCCGGCTCGAACAGGGCCTCGACCTCGGCGCGCGGCCGCTTGTTGTAGGTCAGGCGCATCTCCGAGGCGATGCGGATCGAGCGGAACACGGTGTCCAGATGGTCCGGGCCCAGATGGTCCATCGCGCCGATATCGGTCTCCGACAGCATCGCCAGAGACAGCAGCATCTGGAAGGATTCAGCAGGCGGCGGCACGGTGTGGATCGTCATGCCGCGATAATCGACCTGCATCGGCTCCATGAACTGCGGAACGACCCGCTCCAGATCCTCCAGGGAGATCACGCCGCCGATGGACTGCAGGTGCTCGGTCATCGTCCTGCCGAGCGGCCCGCCATAAAGATAGCCGGCCCCCTCCGACCCGATCGCCTCCAGGGTGTCGGCCAGCAGCGGCTGGCGCAGCACCTGCCCGGCGGCCTTCTTGCCGAGCGGATCGAGATAGGTCTCGCGCCAGAGGTCCGGGTAGTTGCGGTCTAGGCAGAAATCCATCAGCCGGGCATAGAAGGCGGAGGCCGGCACGCCGACCCGGGCGAGGCGGACGGCCTCCTTGAACAGCTCGCCCAGCGGCCGGGTGCCGTAGGTCTTGTTGATCGTGTTCCAGCCGGCGAGGTTGCCCGGCACGCCCGGGGCCTTCGGCCCGGCGGCGATCTCGTCCTTGGTCGTGGAACTCGGGTCGAACTTGAGCGGCACCGGCGGCGTGAAGTCGAGCGAGCGGACCCGCTTCTCCTTGGCGATGTACATGGTGGCGAGTCCGTTGCCGGCGAGGCCCGACATGAAGGGCTCGCAGACGTTCAGTGCCGCCGCGGTGGCGACGATGGCATCGAACGCGTTGCCGCCCTCGCGCAGCACCTGGGCGCCGGCCGCCGCCGCCGAGGGGTGGGCCGCGGCCACCATGCCGCTTACCCCGCGAACCGGGGAGCGCCCCGCGATATAGGTCACGTCTGCCATGTCGGTTTTTCCGTCTTTTTCTGTGCCGGGAGGGTTACGCCGTGAAGCGCTTCACCACGTTGTCGATGATCTTGGAGATGTTGTTGCGGTAGCCGTTGTGGGACAGGCTGCCGCAGAAGGTGATGGAGCCGGTCGAGAAGACTGCCCCACCGTTCGGCGCCTCGAAATAGGTCATGTCGGCGCGGATCAGCGAGGCATGGGTCACGCCGGTCGCCGTGTTCCGCTGGGAGAGCTGGTCCTCCAGCACCGGAATGAAGCTCTCCTGGTGGTTCTCCGAGGACGCGACCACGATGGCGTGCTCCGGGGTGCCGAGGCGGATATCGGCGCGGTCCAGCTCGAACCCGGCCGCCCCGCCGCCGGACAGCCCGAAGTTCCCCAGCACCGCGTCGTCCACGCCTTCGAAGATCCAGGCGGCCCGGGGATTGTCGCTGCCGGGCTTGCGTTTGAAGTAGGAGCTCTCGAAGGCGCCCTGGCTGGAGAAGCCGACGCCGGCCAGCTTTTGCGGCGGCCGGTCGTTGCGCCGCCACAGCCCGCCATATCCGCCGTCGAGCTGGTTGAAGTATTCGCCCGGCTCGGCCGCCCAGGCGCGGATGCCGCCCTCGGCCCGGCGGATCTCGATCATGCCCGGAATGTCCGGGTGGCGGGCGACCCGCCAGTAGAAGCCGTTGCCGCCCATGTACATGAACCGCCCGCCGCCATCGACGAAGGCCTGCAGCCCGTCCAGGGTGCCCGGCGTGTGGTATTCCGGGTGCGAGCCGGTGATCACCAGCTTGTAGGGCTTCAGGATGTCCACGCCCTCGTCGTCCAGGTCCTCGTCGGTGACGATGTCGAAGTCGTGGCCCATCTCCTCCAGCCAGTCGATCAGATGGGTGTCGGCCGGGAAGTGGCGCAGGCCGGAGCCGCGGGCGTCGTTGAAGGTCAGGTAGCCCGGCCGCATCGTCACCAGCGGCCGCAGGCGGGAGGAGAAGCACACCCCGCTGCTGTCCGGGTGGTAGTTGTAGGTCGAATGGGCGTAGTCCGGCACGTCGTCGGCGTTATGGGGATACGCACCCCAGTTCTGCATCCGGGTGCGGAACGCGTGGTCCAGGTTGCCGCGCGCGTGGTTGCCGTAGACCTGATAGGTGAAGGTCGAGGCCAGGAAGCAGATATCGGCCTGCCTGGTACCGGTCTTCGGGCGGACGTAGAACGGGATGATGTCTTCGGCCTCGCCGCAGCGCAGGCGCGCGCCGTACAGGCCGCTCTTGGCGTCGGCCGGGATGTCGATGACGAAATCGGTCTCCCAGCCGCAGTCGTAGAGGTCGTCCTCGTGGAAATGGATGGCGGCGTACTGGTCCGGCGCATGGCGCCAGGACATCTCCTCGCCGCTCCAGGTGGAGCCCTTCATGGCCCGGGTCGGCATGTTGACGGTCGCGCCGTGCAGCCCGTGCGGGCCGGTGTCGCGGATGCTCTGGCCGGAGATCTCCTGGCCGAAATCCCAGGCGGCGACCAGTCCGGCGACGTCGGTGCCGGCGAGGGCGGATGTCACCTCCTCGGCGCTCAGCACCCGGGCGGCGACGAAGGGAGCCTCGATCTTGCCGTTGAAATGGTTGCAGACGACGCGGCCCGGTTCGGCGGCGATCAGCAATGGTTTCCTGCTGGACAGGACCGGCGTGCCCGAGACCTGCAGGGTGGCGGTGCCGCTATCGTCGGACATCACCTGCGGGGTCATCGGGGTCTGGGTGACCGACAGGACGCCGGTGGTGCCGTCGAAACTGGCGAAGACCCGGTACCAGCAGCGGGCGCGCGGCCGCTTGCCGAGCGCCAGGGTCTCCACCGTGCCGCTGCCGGTGCCGATGCGCAGGGTGGCGCCGTCAGGGGTCATGTCGAGGGCGAAGCCTTCGCCCGCCACCGCGTCCAGGGTCGAGATGACGGTCTGCACACCCCCCTTGGCCGGCAGGGTCGGCCAGACCGTGGCGCCGATCGTGACGGAGCCGGCGATGGCGCCGGCCGGCGGGTGGCTGTCGATCCTGACGTACGAGCCGAGATGCACCGGCTGCAGGCGCGACGGATAGGTGCCCGATGCCATCGGGACGTCGATCAGCTTGATGCCGGGACCGGCCGGGTTGGGATCGCCGTGGCGGATGCGGACCACGTCCATCGTGTAGTCGTCCTCGAAGGTGGACGACACCTTGAACGCGATACGGCCCCCGGGGGTGGCGGACATGCGGTCCGGATAGCCGGTGATCGGAAGCATGGCGGTCCCTCTGCAAGCTTGGTCGGTCGGCGGGCTCCCCGGCGCGGGCGCACCGGGGCGGTCAGGCGGTGAGGCGCGGGCCGATCAGGCGTCGGCGCCGCGGATCCTCGGGTCGAGTGCATCGCGCAGGCCGTCGCCCAGAAGGTTCAGGCCGAGCATCGCGAGGATGATAGCGATTCCGGGGAACACACTCATCCACCACATGCCGAGCAGGATGTAATCCTTGCCCTCGAACAGGATGGTACCCCAGGTCGGGGTCGGCGGTCGCACACCCAGGCCGAGGAAGCTGAGGGAGGTCTCCACGATGATCGCGTTGGCGACCAGCAGGGTGGCCTGGACGGTGATCGGCGCCAGGCAGTTCAGCAGCACGTGCTTGAACAGGCGGACATGCATCGGCAGGCCGATGACGATCGCCGCCTGGACATATTCCTCCTCCTTCTGGGTCAGCACCGCGCTGCGGGTGATGCGGGCGATCTGCGGGGTGGAGACCACGGCGATGACGATCACGACGTTGAGGATGCTCGGGCCGAGCACCGCCAGGATGCCGATGGCCAGGATCAGGGCCGGGAAGGCCAGCAGGACGTCCATGCAACGCATGATGATGTCGTCGACGAAGCCGCCGAGATAGCCCGACAGCGCGCCGGCCGTCACGCCGCACAGGGTGGCGATGGTGATGGAGACGATGCCGACCATAAGGGAGATCTGTGTGCCGTGGATCACCCGGCTCAGCAGATCGCGGCCGTACTGATCGGTGCCCAGCCAATGTTCGGCGGACGGTCCCATCAGGCGCACGGCCAGATCCTGGGCGTTGGGATCGTAGGGCGAGATCACATCGGCGGTCAGCGCCACCAGGATCGCCAGCACGAAGACCACCAGGCCCGCCACCGCCAGCTTGTTGGACGCGAAGGCGTCGACGAACAGCCGGAGCTGGCCGCGTGGCGGGGGCGGCTCCTGGGTGTCGGCCGCGACGACCGCGATTGCGTGGTCCTGGGTAGTCATCAATGTCCTCCCGCCATTCCGGTCACGCGGTCAGTGCCTGCGTGCGGCTCAGCTGTATTCGATCTTGGGATTGAGGAAGGCGTAGCTCAGGTCGACCAGGATGTTGATCCCGACATAAACCGTGGCGAAGAACAGGATCAGTCCCTGGATGATCGGGAAGTCGCGCTTGGCCATGGCGGTGATCAGCTCGCGCCCGATGCCCGGCATGAAGAAGATCGTCTCGGTCAGGACCGCGCCGGCCAGGAGGGTGCCGGTCTGCAGCCCGATCACCGTGATCACCGGGATGAAGGCGTTCTTGATCGCGTGGCTCCGGATCACCCACCGCTCCGCCAGGCCCTTGGCGCGGGCGGTCTCGATGTATTCCTTGCGCATCACCTCCAGCATGGAGGAGCGCACCATGCGCATGGAGATCGCCGCGAAGAATGCGCCGAGCGACACCGCCGGCAGGATCAGGCTCATCACCCCGGGCACGAAGCCCTTGTTGAAGTGGAACCCGCCCGGCGGCAGCCAGCGCAGATAGACGCCGAAGACGATGATGAAGACCAGGCCGAGCCAGAAGTTCGGGATGCTGATGCCCAGCAGCGCGATCACCCGCGAGACGTGATCGGTGAGGGTGTTGCGCTTGATCGCCGAGATGATGCCGACCGGCAGGGCGATGAGCAGGGAGAAGACCAGGGCGGAAACCGTCAGGGTGAGGGTCACCGGCAGCCGCGAGGCGATGATCTCGGAGACCGGCTGGTTGGTGTGCAGCGAGCGGCCGAAATCGCCCTGCAGCACGTTGAAGAACCAGATCAGGAACTGCTCCCACAGGGGTTCGTTCAGGTTCCACTGTTCGCGCAGCGCCTGGATCGCCTCCGGGGTCGCCGCGTCTCCCAGCACCGCCTGGGCCGGGTCGCCCGGGATCAGGTGGATCAGGGAGAAGATGACGATGGAAATCCCGATATAGACCGGGATGGCGTGCAGAAACCGTTTCGCGAGATAGGCCCAGAAGTTCATCTACCGTGCTCCGCGCGGGGGAGACGGGCACCGGCGTCGCGGCCGGTGCCCGTCCGGATATCCGATTGGCGACCGCTCAGGAGAGGTCGGTTTCCCAGAACATGCTGTCGTTCGGCGTGCCGACCTTGTAGTTGGCGACGCTCTCCGACCAGGCGTCGGTGCTGTCGACATAGACCACCTGGGTGTAAGGCACCTGGTCGTGCAGGATCTTGAGGAAGTCGCCGTACACGAGCTGGCGCTCTTCCTTGTTCACCGTGACCAGGAACTTGTTCAGCAGGTCGTACGCCTTCAGGCCGTGTTCGTCCTCCCAGCCGAGTTGGCGCGACGGCGGGGTATAGAACAGCGGCGCGGTGGCGGGGCTGTAGCCGAAATATCCGGCGTTCAGATCCTCGTAGGACGCCTCGTAGTCCCAGACCCGCATCTTGCCGAACATGACGCTCTTCTCGAGCGGTTCGATGTTCATCTTGATGCCGATATCGGCGAGGTTGGCCTGGATCACCGTGAGCTGCTCGACGAACCAGCCCTGGGCGGTGGTCATGCAGGTGAACTCGAAATTGTCCGGCTTCGAGCTCTCCTTGAGGAACTTCTTGGCCATGTCCGGATCGTAGTCGATCTTCGTCATGTCGGCCGGATAGTCGCCGGCCGGAAGCTGCCAGCCCGGCGTCGGCGCGTAGGCGATCTTGGCCATGCCGTAGAACACCTTGTCGGCGATCGCCTTGCGGTTAATACCGAAGGCCACGGCCCGGCGCAGGTTCACGTCCTGGAACGGTCCGGCCTTGGTGTTGAAATACAGCTGCTCGGTCTGGGTGCCCGGCACCTGGCCGACCACCACGCCCGGCGCGCTCTTCAGCTGTTCCAGGTTGCGCGGCGGGATCTCCTTCATCATGTCAACCTGGCCGGTGATCAGGTTCGTCACCTTCACCGTGTCGTCGGGGATGATCTGGAAGTAGACCTCGTCCAGCTTCGGCACGCCGGCGGTGAAGTAGGCCTCGTTCTTCTTCAGCAGGATGTGGTCGTCCTTGACCCACTCGACGAACTCGAACGGGCCGGTGCCGATCGGGTTGCGGGCGAAGTCCTTGCCGAACTCCTCGGCCGCCTTCTTGCTGACGATCTTGCACATGGTGGATGTGTCGAGGAAGTCCGGGTACGGCTCGGCCATGGTGAACTTGACGGTGTACTTGTCGACTGCCTCGACCTTCGCCAGCGGCTTCAGCCAGAGCGACAGGAAGAAGTTCTGGCCGGTCTCGATCGCGCCGCGGATGGTGTCGTAGGTGTAGACCACGTCCTCGGCGGTCATCTCGCCGTAGCCCTTGTGGAACTGCACGCCTTCCTTGAGCTTGAAGACGTAGGTCAGGTCGTCCGGCTGCTCCGGCGCGGCGACGGCCAGATCGGGGAACATGTTCGAGTCGGCGTCATAGTTCATGAGGCCGTTGTAGATCTGCTTGTCGACGTTGAGGCTGGTCACGTCGCTCGACGTCCGTACGTCCAGGCTCCAGGCGTCGGAGCTGATGGCGACCGTCAGCCGACCGCCGGCCGCATGGGCAATCTTGGACGTGAGCAGATCGCTCGCGATGAAGGCACCGGCGCCCGCGCCGGCAATCTTCAGAAAGTCCCTACGCTTCATGGTGAAGTCTCCCGTTCTTTTCCTGTGAATCTGACCCTGGTTACCTCCGGTATTTCCCGCGTCTTCTGTTGTGCGCGAGTTCTCAGTACAGGTGGCACGCGACCGAGCGGGTCGCGTTCACCTTCTTCAGCGTGGGCACCACCTGGCGACACTGTTCCGTCGCGAACTGGCAGCGGGGATGGAAATGGCAGCCCGAGGGCGGGTTGACCGGACTCGGGATCTCGCCCTTCAGCAGCACCCGGTCGCGCTTGGCGCGCGGGTTCGGGACCGGAATCGCGGAGGTCAGCGCCTGGGTGTAGGGGTGCAGCGGCTCGGCGTAGAGGCTCTCTCGGTCGGCGACCTCGACCAGCTTGCCGAGATACATGACCGCGATGCGCTCGCACAGGTGCTGCACCACGTTCAGGTCGTGGGCGATGAACAGGTAGGACAGGCCGAACTCGTCGCGCAGCCTGTGCAGCAGGTTCAGCACCTGGGCCTGGATCGACACGTCCAGGGCGGAGACCGGCTCGTCGGCGATGATCAGCTTGGGGTTCAGGGCGAGCGCGCGGGCGATGCCGATGCGCTGGCGCTGGCCGCCGGAGAATTCGTGCGGGTAGCGGCTGGCCATGCGCGGGTTCAGGCCCACGGTGTTCATCAGGTCGCCGACCCGCTCCTCGACCTCCTTGCCGGTCGCCACCCCGTGCAGCCGGATCGGCTCGGCGATGGCGTGGGCCACGGTCAGGCGGGGGTTCAGGGACGAATACGGATCCTGGAAGATGAACTGCATGTCGCGGCGCAGCGGCCGGAACTGCGCGTCGGTCATCGCCTGGGTGTCCTTGCCCTCGAAGACGATGTCGCCTTCGGTGGCCTTGAGCAGCCGGACCAGCAGACGGCCGGTGGTGGTCTTGCCGGAGCCGCTCTCTCCGACAAGCCCGAGGACCTCGCCCTTGTGGATGTCGAAGCTCACGTCGTCGACGGCGCGGACATACTTGGTCTCGCGGGAGAACAGGGACCCCTTGCGGATGGGGAAGTATTTCTTGAGCCCCGCGACTTCCAGCAACTTCTCCAAGAATGGTCCCCTTCGTTATGCGGTCAGTCCGCCGGCCCCGGCACGCGGCGCCGACCCATCCCCTGTCGGTCACTCGGCGGCGGCGACCGCCGTCTGGGTGACACTGTCGAGCCAGCACCGGCTCATGTGGCCGGGCGCCACCTCCCGGAACGGGGGCTCCTCGTCGATGCATTTCTGCATGCAGTAGGCGCAGCGCGGCGCGAAGTTGCAGCCTTTCGGGATGCGCAGAAGATCCGGCGGCTGACCGGGGATCGGCTTGAGCTGATCGACCCGGTGCTCGGGTGTGGGCAGGGAGTCGAGCAGCCCGCGGGTATAGGGATGCTTCGGCTCGTCGAACAGGTCGTACACATTCGCCTGCTCGACCACCTGGCCGGCATACATGACCACGACCTTGTCGCAGATCTCGGCGACCACGCCGAGGTCGTGGGTGATCAGGATGATGGCGCTGTTCAGGTCGTCGCGGATGCGGCGCAGCAGGTCGAGGATCTGCGCCTGCACGGTCACGTCGAGCGCGGTGGTCGGCTCGTCGGCGATCAGCAGGCCCGGCTCGCAGGCCAGCGCCATGGCGATCATCACCCGCTGGCGCATGCCGCCGCTGAATTCGTGCGGATAGTTGTCGAGCCGGCCTTCCGGCTCCGGGATGTTGACGTCGCGGAACAGTTCCAGGGTCCGGGCGCGTGCCTGGGTCTCGTTCATGTCCAGGTGCAGGCGCAGGACCTCGGTGATCTGGTCGCCGACCTTCATCGTCGGGTTCAGGTAGGTCATCGGGTCCTGGAAGATCATGGAGATCCGGTTGCCGCGGACCTTGCGCATCTCGCTTTCGGACAGCTCGAGCAGGTCCTTGCCCTCGAACTCGATCCGCCCGTCCACGGTGCGGCCCGGCGGATTGGGCACCAGGCGCAGGATCGAGCGTGCGGTGATGCTTTTGCCGCAGCCGGATTCCCCGACGATTCCGAGAACCTCGCCCTGATCGACACTGAAGCTGACCCCGTCGACCGCGCGCACGACCCCTTCGCGGATGAAGAAATGCGTCTTCAGATTAACGACGTTCAGCGACGGCGTTCCGGTCATTTGTATCCATCCCCCGGCGGCGACTGCACATTGTGCACAAGCGAACGTTAAGGCCGGCTCCGACGGAGGTAAATACGTCCAATACGGTTTTCCCGAAAATCTGCACCGAAACTAAGCATCGCTAAAAATACTCGAGTTTTCAATGCATTGAATCGTCCGATTGAAATCGAGCGAAGTGAGTGCTGGACGGAGGTGATTACAAAATGGGCGAGTCGAATAGGCATAAGGCGCGTAATTGTGCACAATTCTGAAACCGGTCCGTGATGCCCGCCGCGCCGGTGGCGGATCCGCCCGGAGCGTTGGCGAATAGGGGCGGGGCGCTGCGTACGATCGGCAGCGCCCCTGCGGTGCCGTGTCAGGCGATCGCGGTGGGCATGCCGAGGCTGGCCGCCTGGCGCTGCTCGAAGGCATGCCGGGTCTCGTCGTAGCAGTGGCCGCGGAAGCCGCCGCGCACGGTGCCGGGCTCGACGGCGCGGAAATAGACCCGCCAGCTCTCGGGAAGCTGCACGGAATCCGGTGGGGCGAGCCACAGCCGGTGCAGCAGCCGCTTCTCCTCCGGCGCCTCGAAATCCTCGAACTCGGTGCGCGAGTGCAGGGCCACGTGGTTGTTCATGATCTGCAGGTCGCCGGGCTCCAGCCACATGGTGAACATCAGATCGGGGCGGCGCAGGATGGCGTCCAGGTAGTCGGCCGTCTCGTGCTGGGCCGCGCTCATCGGCGGTACGCCCTCCAGTTCCTGGGCGGTGCGCACCCGATTGCGGTTCCATTTGCAGAACAGCCGGCCGCCGGCGACGTCGAACAGCGGCTGACCGTAGAACGGCGCCTCGTCCGGCGCCTCCTCCTGGTTGCGGCTGAAATGGAACGGCTGGCGCGCCACCTCCGCCAGGTCCGGGCGCTCGGCGCTCAGGGTCTGCCAGGCGGAGACGCTGCTGGTGACCATGCTCTGGCCGCCGGCCTTGGCCTTGTTGTAGCAGGCGAGCGTGACCAGGTCGCAGCTGTCGACGTGGAAGTCGAGCTTGGCGTTGGAATTGTATCCACGTCCGCCGGCGGAACGGTAGTCCATGCCGGCGGATTTGACCTCGGACAGGTAGTGGGTGGCCTTTCCCTGGGGGCGGGCGACGCCGAGATGCAGGCCGATGGCCCAGCTCAGCAGCCGGAACTCCTCCGGGCTCATGCCGGCGCGCGGCAGGCCCTTCACCAGGGCGAGGCCGAGGCCGAAATGGGCCTCGCGGGCGGCGGCCTTGACCGTCTCCAGCCCGGGGCCGAGATCGAACTCCTCGCGGCGATAGTCCAGGAGCGGGCGGTCCGGGTCATGGGCGGCCTTGACGGCGTCGGCCATCCGCGCCCGGTCGGCATCGGCCAGCGGGAAGGTCCAGCGGCGGTCGCGGTCAAGATCCTCGGCGCGCCACGCGGCCGACGTGTCGAATTCCTGCGGCATGTTCCTACCCGATGATGTGCTTGTTATCGGGTCATGCTATCGGCGGCCCCGGGGGCGGTAAAGCCGCCGACTGGCGCGCGTCGCCGCCGGCGGGGCCTCGGTTCGCCGGGGCTCAGGCCGACAGGGACGCGATGTCCGGCAGCGGCCGCGCGCGGGCCGGGATGGTCGCCATATAGGCCTCCAGCGCCGCCGAGATGCCGAGCAGCGCATGGTCGCCGTAGCGCTTGCCGCTGACCTGAAGGCCGAAGGGCGTGCCGGTCGGGTCCAGCCCGCAGGGCAGGGTGATCGCCGGATGAGCGGTGTTGGTGATGCCGTAGGACAGGCCCAGCCAGTGGAAGTAGCTGCGCAGCTCCTCGCCGTTGATATGGGTCGGGTAGAGCTGGTCCACCGGATAGGGCGGCACCGCCGCCATCGGCGACAGGAGGATGTCGTAATCCTCCATGAAGGCGACGAAGTTCCGGTAGTTCGTGGTCTGCTGGTTCTGCGCCCAGGCGGCGTCGGCGAAGGTGTAGCCGAGCGCCTCCTCGTAATTGGCGATGGCGTTCGGGCCGAGCAGGTGGCGCTTGTTCTCGTAGTGCGGCCGGAACCGGTCGATGAACTGCAGCGAGCGCAGGATGGCGAAGACCTCGTCGGAGTCCTTCAGCGGCGGGTCGATCTCGACAACCTCGCCGAAGGCACCCCGGATGTCCCCGATCGCCGCGCGGAAGGTCTCGCGGATGCCGTTGTCCACCGGTGCGAAGCCCAGATCCTCCGATACCGCGACGCGCAGGCTGGACAGGTCGACCTTCGGCAGATCCAGGAAGCTGGCCGGATCGACCGGGTAGGCCAGGGGATCGACCGGGTCGGAGCCGGCAAGCACCGACAGCAGCATGGCGGTGTCGGCCACGTCGCGCCCCATCGGCCCCTGCACCGAGAGGCAGCTCCAGCCGGTGGCCCGGCCGGACATGGGCACCAGGCCGGGGGTCGGCCGGTAGCCGACCACGCCGCAATAGGCGGCCGGCGTGCGCAGCGAGCCGCCGGTGTCGGAGCCGAGCGCCATCGGGACCATGTTGGTCGCCAGCGCCACGGCCGAGCCGCCCGACGAGCCGCCGCAGATCCGCGTCGGGTCGAACGGGTTGCCGGTCGGCCCGAAGACCGGGTTGTTGGAGTTGGCGCCCAGCCCGAATTCCGGGACGTTGGTCTTGCCCACGGCGACGGCGCCGGCCTTGCGGGCGGCGGCGACCAGCCGTTCGTCCTTCTCCGGCACGTTGTCGGCGAAGATCGGCGAGCCGAAGGTGGTGCGCACCCCGCCGCTGACCATGGTCTCCTTCACGCCCAGGGGCAGGCCGTGCAGGGTCGGCAGGTCGTCGCCGCGCATCACCGCGTCCTCGGCCGCCTTCGCCTCGTCCTCGGCCCGGTCCCAGCAGGTGGTCGGAATGGCGTTCAGGGTCGGGTTGACCGCCTCGATCCGCGCCCGGCAGGAGGCCAGGAGGTCGACCGGCGAGAGCTGCTTGGCGCCGATCAGTCGACGCGCCTCCACGGCCGAGAGGTCACACGGCTCAGTCACGGTCGGTCTCCTTGCTGCACATATACGGGTGGTCGGGATCGGTCAGACGGTTACGGCGTCGTCGTAGAGATGGCACTCCACCAGGCCCCGGCCGTCCCGAATGGTCTTCGGCGCGGTGGTCTTGCACACCGCGCCGGCATGGACGCAGCGCGGGTGGAACACACATCCCGGCGGCGGGTCGATCGGGTTCGGGAAGGTGGTGCCGAGCTGCGCGTCCGGCACGCCGAGCCCGGCCTGCGGCGTCAGCACCGAGGCGAGCAGCGCTTCGGAATAGGGGTGACGCTGCTTGGCGAAGAACGCCTGGCCCTCGGCCTCCTCGACGATGCGGCCGAGATACATGACGGCGACCTTGGTGGCGATCAGCTCGACCACGGCGAGGTTGTGGCTGATCAGCACGTAGGTCAGCCCGAGTTCCTTCTGCAGGTCGAGCAGCAGGTTCAGGATCTGCGCCTGGACCGAGACGTCCAGGGCCGATGTCGGCTCGTCGCAGATCACGATCTCCGGGCGCATCACCAGGGCGCGGGCGATGGCGACGCGCTGGCGCTGGCCGCCGGAGAGCTGGCTGGGATACATGTCGTAGGCCCGCTTCGGCAGGCCGCAGAGGTCCATGATGTCCTCGACCTTGCGCCGCCAGTCGGCCTTGTCGCCGATGCTGTGGATGTAGAGCGGCAGGGTGATGATGTTGCCGATGGTCTTGCGCGGGTTCAGGGACGAATAGGGGTCCTGGAAGATCGGCTGGACCCGCTTGGCGAGCTGCTTGCGGCCGATCTCCTCCAGCGGCTGGCCGTCGATCGCCAGGGTGCCGGATGTGGGCTCCTGCAGGCCGAGCAGCATGCGGGCCACGGTGCTCTTGCCGCAGCCGGACTCGCCGACCAGGCCGAGCACGCCGCCCTTCTCGATGCTGAGGGAGACGCCGTTGACCGCGTGCAGCGGCCGCTTGGGCTGGAACATGCCCTGGCGGACCTGGAAGGTGCAGAACAGATCGCGGGCCTCGAGGATCGGTGTGGTGGTCATGCCGGGCTCCCCGACTGAATGGTGCCCGCCTGATTACTCCCCGCCGTCAGCGCCAGAACCTCCTCGGCGCGGGCGCAGCGCACGGCGTGGCCGGGCACGATGTCGTGGGTGGTCAGCGGCTGCAGGCAGATGTCCTGGGCATAGGCGCAGCGGTTGGCGAAGGCGCAGCCGGTCATCTCGCCGATCATCGACGGCACGATGCCCGGAATGGTGCCGAGCCGCTCGCCCTGCCGGGTCTTGCCCGGCACCGGGATGCAGTTCATCAGGCCCTGGGTATAGGGATGGGTCGGCCGGCTGAAGATCTCGCCGACCACCCCGCTCTCGATGATCTCGCCGGCATACATCACCGCCACCCGGTCGGCGACGCGGGCGACCACGCCGAGGTCGTGGGTGATCAGGATCACCGCCATGTCGAACTCGCGTTGCAGGTCCTTGATCAGGTGCAGGATCTGCGCCTGGATCGTCACGTCGAGCGCGGTGGTCGGCTCGTCGCAGATCAGCAGATCGGGGCCGCACATCAGCGCCATGGCGATCATCACGCGCTGGCGCAGGCCGCCGGAGAGCTGGTGCGGATACTGGCCGAGCCGGCTGGCCGCGGCGGTGATGCCGACCTTCTCCAGCAGGTAGATCGCCCGCTCCCGGGCCTCCTTCGCCGACACGTTCTTGTGCAGGCGAATGCCTTCCTCGAGCTGGTTGCCGATGGTGTAGGCCGGGTTCAGCGACGTCATCGGCTCCTGGAAGATCATCGCCATGGTGTTGCCGCGCACCTTGGCCATGCCGCGCTCGCCCAGCTTCAGCAGGTCGGCGCCGTCGAACGAGATCCGGTCCGCCTCGCGCTTGGCGCGGGACGGCAGCAGGTTCATCAGGGCGAGCGAGGTGAGCGACTTGCCGCAGCCGGATTCGCCGACCAGGCACAGGGTCTCGCCGCGGGCGACCTCGAAGCTGATGCCCCGCACCGCGTGGAGCACGCCGGCGGAGAGCGGGATGGAGACGCGCAGATTCTCCACGCTGAGGGTTGTCGTCATCGTGCGTCTCCTAGGCCCGGTTCTCGGGAACGGTGACGTCGCGCACGCCGTCGCCCAGCAGGTTGACGGCCAGCAGCAGCAGGAACAGTGCGGAGCCGGGAATGGCGATCAGCCAGGGGTCGAACAGGATGTAGTTGCGGCCCTCCGAGATCATCAGACCCCAGGACGGCAGCGGCGGCTGGACGCCGAGGCCGAGGAAGCTGAGCGCCGCCTCCAGCAGCACCGCGTGGGCGAATTCCAGCGTCGCCACGACGATGAGCTGGTTCATCACGTTCGGCAGGATCTCGCGCGCCAGGATGTACCACGTCGAGCAGCCGGCGGCCTGGGCCGCGGCAACATAGTCAAGCGAGCGGATCTGCTGGGTGCTGGAGCGCATCACCACGGCGTAGCGGTCCCACAGCAGCAGGCCGAGCACCAGAATCACCATCTCCAGCGAGCCGCCAACGATGGCGACCACCGCGAGGCTGACCAGGATCACCGGCAGGGACAGCCGGCAGGTGATCAGGAAGGTGACGACGAGGTCGACCTTGCCGCCGAAATAGCCGGCGGCCACGCCCATGACGGTGCCGATGATGCCGGAGATCAGCGCCGCCATGATGCCGATCAGCAGGGAGATCCGCGCGCCGTAGATCAGCCGGCTGAGATAGTCGCGGCCGACCTGGTCGGTGCCCAGGATGTGCTCCCAGGTGCCCCTGTCCTGCCAGACCGGCGGCGCCATGCGGGCGATCAGGTCCTGATGATACGGATCGTAGGGCGCGATCAGCGGCGCGAACAGGGCCATCAGGACGATGACGAAGAAGATCCCGCCGCCGATGACGATGCCCCGGTGGCCGAAGATCCTGCGGCGCAGGATCTGGCCCGGGGTCGGCGCCAGGATGACCTCGGCGGTGGGGGCGGTGGGGGTCATGATCGACATCTCAAGCCACCCGGATTCTGGGGTTGAGCCAGGCGTTCAGCAGATCCGCCAGGAAGGTGAGGATGATGTAGAACCACGAGAACAGCAGCAGTACCGCCTGCACCGTGGGGAAGTCCGAGCGCGAGATCGACTCCCAGGCAAGGAAGCCGGCGCCGTGCAGGGCGAAGACCGTCTCGATGATGATCGAGCCGGTGAGCATGAAGCCGAACTGCACCGCGGCCAGGCTGACCACCGGGATGATGGCGTTGCGCAGGGCGTGCTTGAACAGCACCATGGCCGGGCTCAGGCCCTTGGCGCGGGCGGTGCGGACATAGTCCGACGACAGCACGTCGAGCAGGCCGGTGCGGGTCAGGCGCATGAAGGCCGGGGTCGCGTAATAGCCGAGAACGATGGTCGGCAGCACGAAATGCTCCCAGGAATCCGACCCGCTGGCCGGCAGTATGGGAACCCAGTAGGCGAAGACGACGATCAACATCAGCGCGAACCAGAAGCTGGGCATCGCCTGGCCGACGACGGCCAGCAGCAGCGCGGCGCGGTCGATCAGGCTGTTCTGATACATCGCCGCCAGCACGCCGAGGGGGATTGCCAGCACCAGGGCGAAGATCATCGCACTGACCCCGAGCATCATGGTCACCGGCAGGCGTTCCACGATCAGGTCGATCACCGGCATGCGGAAATAGACCGACTGGCCGAACTCGCCCTGAACCGCGCCGCCCAGCCATTTGAAGTACTGGACATAGACCGGCTGGTCGAAGCCGTAGGCCGCCTTGATCGCCTGGATGTCCGCCTCGTTGGCGCGCTCGCCGGCCAGCGCCGTCGCGGGATCGCCGCTGAGGTACAGCAGGCTGAACACCAGGGCCGAGACCGTGAGGCTCACAAGGATGGCCAGGAGCAAGCGTTTTGCGGTGTAGACAAGCATCGCAGCGCCATCAGCTGGAGGAATGGGAAGTGCGGCCGCCCCCGGCCGTCGTCACCTCTGGGGCGACGGAACCGGGGGCGGTCGCGGGATGGGCTAGCTTACTTCCAATCGGCGAGGAAGAAGCGCGGGATCTCGTCCGCCGTCGGCGTCCAGTCCACGTCCTGGCTCATCGCGTAGTTGGTGTTGAACGTCCACAGGGGCAGCCAATAGGCCTCCGCCGCGATCTTGTTCAGCGCCTTGTCGTAGGCCGCCAGGCGGACGTCCCGATCGACGGTCCCGCCGCCCTTCTTGAGGGCCTCATGAACCTCGGGGTCCTGGGCCAGATCGTCCGGACCGCCGCCGAAGAACACCGGGGCGATCGCGTCGACATCGGGCACCGAGCCGGAGCCCCAGGTCATGAACGCCAGCGGCACGTTGCCGGAGCGGATCGCGTCGCGGGTCGCGGCGTACTTGCCGAACCGCAGGTCGGTCTCGATACCGACCTGCTGCAGGAAGCCCAGCATCGGCTCGAGATAGTCGCGGTTGCGATAGGCGTAGAACTCCGTGCGGAAGCCGTCCGGATAGCCGGCTTCGGCCAGCAGGGCCTTCGCCTTCTCCGGGTCGTACTCATACTGGGTCACGTCCTGGGTGCAGCCGAACTGCTCCGGGAAGCAGGCCGAGTGAATCACCTCGGAGGCGCCGCGCACGATGTTGTCCACGATCGCCTTGCGGTCGATGGCATGGGACACCGCCTTACGGACGCGGACGTCCTGGAACGGGTTATCGCCGGACTTGCCAGTGACATCGAACGTCAGGTAGCCGACGCGCATGGTGCCGGCCGAGACGACGTTAAGGCTCGGCAGGGTGGCGAGCTTCTCGGCCTGATCCGGCGGAACCTTCCAGATCCAGTCCAGCTTACCGGAAGTCAGCTCGACGATCTGGGTGTTCACGTCGGGAATGGTGCGCTGATGGATCGTCCCGATCGCCGGCTGACCCTTCGGGCTCCCTGCGTAGTAGTTCTCATTGGCCTTGAACACGATCTCCTTGCCGGGGACCAGCTTCTCGACCTTGTAGGGACCGGTGCCGACCGGCGCCTGACCCATCCCGCTCGGGCCGACCTCGGCGTAGTACTTCTCCGGATAGATCGGCACGTCGCCGGCCAGATACAGCAGCGCCAGCGGGTTCGGTTCGATCGCGTAGATCCGCACCGTGTAATCGTCGATTGCCTCGGCGCCCTTGATCCAGTCAACGCCCTGCTGGGCGAGCTTGCCGGTATCCGGCTTCAGGAGGAAATTGATCGTCGCGACGACATCGCCGGCATCGAACTCCTCACCGTTGTGGAACGTCACGCCCTTGCGCAGCTTGAACTCGAAGGTCGTGTCGTCGACGATCTCGAAGCTCTCGGCCAGCAGGCCCTTGAACTCGCCGGTGTTCGGGTCGCGGTAGATCAGGTTGTCCCAGATCATCCGGTTGACGACGATGCCTTCGCGCGAGTTGTTGAAATAGTAGTCGGCATTCGGGAGCTCGCGGTCCCAGGCGATGTTCAGCGTGTCGTTCGCCTTGCCGGCCTCGGCCGGGGTCGGCAGCCATGCGGCCGCGGTCAGAGCGGCCAGTACGGCCGCTCCCCTCAAGCCGACGCGTCGCGACGTCCTTGGTGTCATGGTGGTCTACCTCCGTGTTTGCTCATGGCCCGCCATTGAATGCGGCGGGTGATTTTCGATCCCCGCACCGGCGCTCGTGCCGGACAGGTACCGCCCCCGAATTGGGAGAAGCGATCATTCTCCATCCGCGAAAATGGTGGTGTCGACCCGGCTCTTGAGGCCGGCTAGGCGCGGCGTGGATGCGACCCGAATTCTCCCCTCGGGTGAAACGCTAACAGCCGCTTCCAACCGCAACAAATTACATTTCGCGCGTGCAACATAACAGAACGGTAATATTTGAAAGTCAATTCTCGAACAGATCCCGGGCCGCCTGAACCAGGCATTCGCGCAGCAGGCTGACCGTTTCGTCGGTCTGGCTGGTCAGCCAGAAGCAATTTGACTCCGACAGATAGCCGCCGGTGCTGATCGACAGGATCGCCAGCTCACCGCGGGCCGAATGGTAGCGGGCCAGCCGTTCGGGGAACAAGGCGAGGCAGGGTATCAATCGCATCATGCTGAGACTGAGCACGATGGAGGTGGCTTCGATCTGACCCGGCAACGGGCCGAGGCCCTTCTCCGCCAGGAACTCGCTCATGCCGTCCGCCGCCAGGGACCCGGACGCGGCCTTGAGCCACGGCCATTCCAGGACGGTCTCCCAGCTAATGTCCTTCTGCCGGGCGAGCGGGTGGTCGGTGCCGGCGACCACCACCAGCGGCTCGCGGCCCAGCGAGAGTTGCTCTATCCCCTCGACGGTGAAGGGTTTCCAGATCCGCATGACCAGGAGGTCAAGGTCGCCGGCATAGAGCTGCGGCAGCATCTGACCGAAATGTCCTTCCGACACGGTGACGACGCAGGAGGGGGCCGCCTGGATCATCAGCCGGATGGCTTCCGGTACGATGGTCGGCATCAGGCTGGACGCGACCCCGATCCGCACGTTGCCGCCAAGCCCCTTGCGCAGCGCCTCGATATCGAACTCGGTGCGCTGGATCCGCGACAGCACGTCCTTGGCGTGGCGCACCAGCAGCGTGCCCGCCGGCGTGAAGGCCACCGAATTGCCCTGGCGCACGATGATCGGGGTGCCCAGTTCGCGTTCCAGCTCGGCGATCTGCTTGGAGATCGCCGGCTGGGTGACGTTGAAGGCGCGGGCGACCTTGGTGATCTGCCGCATCTGGTCGAGGGCGGCCAGGATCCGCAGGTGGCGGATCTTCAGCACGTCGCGGAACAGCCGGCTGGCGATGCCGTCGCGGTAAACCGAGGGTGTGTCGCTGGTCATGGACGGTCCCTCCCAGGGCTCCTGCGCCTCATCGCTACCCGGATCGGGGCGCCCGGTCGAGCAGCAACTCGCCCTGCCAGATGCCGTCGCGCACCATATCGGCGGTTTCCGCCCGCAGGGTATCGGCGAAGACCCGCACCGCGCGGGACGCCGGGCGCACGATGGAGCGGGCCAGCACCAGCCGGCGATCCAGGGTCGGGTTGGCGATCGGGGCTGCCCGCAACGTGCCTGCCCGCAGATCGGGGTGGATCGCCGGCAGCGGCAGCACCGTGTGGGCGAGGCCCCGGGCGGCGAGTTCCTTCAGGGTCTGCAGCGCGTCCGCCTCCACTGTCACCCGCAGGGCGATGCCGGCCTGCCGGGCGGCGTTCTCCAGCAGGATCCGCAGCCCGTGGCGCGGTCCGGGCAGCACCAGCGGCAGATCGGCCAGGGAGGCGAAGTCGCGCGGGATCTCCAGATCCAGCTCGGATCCGGCGGCGCCGACGAGAAACAGCGTCTCCTGAATCAGTGGCTCGGCGGGAATGTGCCGGATCGCCGAGGTCTGGTACATCACCGCCAGGTCGATCTCGCCTCGCTGCAGCATCTCCGACAGATAGCCGCTGAAGGCCGGCACGATGCGGACGGTCACCTGCGGATAGTCGCGCAGGAACCGCTCCACCAGCCGGCCGGAGATCACCTCACCCGCCGTCGGCGGCACCCCTAGGCTGACCGCCCCGCTGACGGCACCCAGGGAGGCGGTCAGTTCCTCGCGGGTATCCTCCACCATGCGCAGGATCGCCGTCGCCCGCTCCACCAGCAGCGACCCGGTGTCGGTCAGCACCATGCCGCGTCCGTGGCGCGAGAACAGCGCCCCGCCCAGTTCCTCCTCCAGCAGCCGGATCTGCCGGCCGAGCGCCGGCTGGGCCGTGTTTAGCCGGTCCGCCGCGCGGCTCAGGCTGCCCAGTTCGGCCACATGCAGGAAGGTCTTCAGCTGCCTCAGATCCATCAGGTATTTAACCACGGCATATCTGATTGAGAAATATGCTTCTCGTATTCTGCTTCAGGCCCCGGTACCCCGGTATGCGCCGCTGATACGCGCATTCTGGAGGCGAGATGACCGCAATGCCGGCCTTAAAGGGCCAAGAGACCTGGCAGGATCAGGTGCTGCCGATCCTGCGAAGCTTCGACGTCCGACACGTGGTCTACGTGCCCGACGCCGGCCATGCCGCCGCGATCCGCGGGGCCGAGGCCGACAACGAGATCACCTCCCTGGCCCTGACCACCGAGGAGGAGGGCATCGGCTACCTCGCGGGTGCCTGGCTCGGTGGCGAGCGTGGGGCGCTGCTGATGCAGTCCAGCGGGGTCGGCAACTGCCTGAACACGCTGGCGCTGCAGGCGATGACGCGGTTTCCGCTGCTGATGCTGGTGACCATGCGCGGCGACTGGGCGGAGTTCAATCCGTGGCAGAACCCGATGGGCCAGGCGACCGAGGCCGCACTCCAGCTCATGGGCGTGCGGACCTGGCGCGCAGACCATCCCGACGAGGTGGCGCCGCTGATCCAGGGGGCCGCGACCATGGCGTTCAATGGCGACGAGAGCTGCGCGGTCCTGCTGGGCCAGCGGCTGATCGGCGAGAAGAAGTGGGTGAAGTGAGATGACCGGATTGCTCGACCGCCGCGCGGTGACGGCGGAACTCCTGAAGGATCGCGGCGACCTGCTGGTCGTCACCGGCCTGGGCTCGCCCAGCTACGACGCCATGGCCGCCGGCGACCACGACCACAACTACTACCTCTGGGCCGCCATGGGCAGTGCCGCCACCGTCGGCTTCGGCCTGGCGATGAGCCAGCGCAGCCGGTCCGTGCTGGTGCTGACCGGCGACGGCGAGATGCTGATGGGTCTCGGCGCGTTGGCGACCATCGGCCAGGTGCTGCCGCCGAACCTGACCTTCGCCGTGCTGGACAACGGGCATTACGGCGAGACCGGCATGCAGCAGAGCCATGCCGGCCGGGGCCTCGAGCTGTCGCGCATGGCGGCGGCGGCGAACTTCCCCTGGGCCAAGGTGGTCGACGACATGGACGGCGTCGCCGAGCTGCGCGACCGCATCCATGCCCGCGCCGGGACCAGCTTCGCCACGGTGAAGATCGATGTCGGCGAGGTCGATCGCGTCTTGCCTCCGCGCGACGGGGTCTATGTAAAGAACCGCTTCCGTAACGCGCTCGGTCATCCGACAATCTGACCGCAGCCGTAAAAAAGACCAGACAGCTTCGGAGGAACAGGTGACGCCTGCTGACGACTACACCGACATTCGTGACGCCGTGCGCGCGCTCTGCGCCGAGTTCCCGCCCGAATATCACAGGGGCGTGGACGAGAAGCGCGGCTATCCGGCGGAGTTCGTCGATGCGCTCACCAAGGCCGGCTGGCTCGCCGCCCTGATCCCGGAGGAATTCGGCGGGTCCGGCCTCGGCCTCACCGAAGCCTCCGTGATCATGGAGGAGATCAACCGCTCCGGCGGCAATTCCGGCGCCTGCCACGGCCAGATGTACAACATGGGCACGCTGCTGCGGCACGGCTCGGACGAACAGAAAAAGTATTATCTGCCGAAGATCGCGTCGGGAGAGTTGCGGCTGCAGTCCATGGGCGTGACCGAGCCGACCACCGGCACCGACACGACCAAGATCAAGACCAAGGCCGAGCGCAAGGGCGACCGCTACGTCATCAACGGCCAGAAGGTCTGGATCTCGCGGATCCAGCATTCCGACCTGATGATCCTGCTGGCCCGCACCACGCCGCTGGAGGAGGTCGAGAAGAAGTCGCGCGGCATGTCGATCTTCATCGTCGATCTGAAGGACGCGATCGGCAACGGCATGGAGGTCAAGCCGATCCAGAACATGGTCAACCACGAGACCAACGAGCTGTTCTTCGACAATCTGGAGATCCCGGCCGAGAACCTGATCGGCGAGGAGGGGATGGGCTTCAAATACATCCTCGACGGGCTGAACGCCGAGCGCGCCCTGATCGCCGCCGAGTGCATCGGCGACGGCCACTGGTTCATCGACAAGGTGACCGCCTATGCCAAGGAGCGCGTGGTGTTCGGTCGGCCGATCGGCCAGAACCAGGGCGTGCAGTTCCCGATCGCCGAGAGCCATATCGAGATCGAGGCCGCCAGCCTGATGCGGTTCGAGGCCTGCCGGCTGTTCGACGCCAACCAGCCCTGCGGCGCCCAGGCCAACATGGCCAAGTACCTAGCCGCCAAGGCGTCCTGGGAGGCGGCGAATGCCTGCATCCAGTTCCATGGCGGCTTCGGCTTCGCCACCGAGTACGACGTGGAGCGCAAGTTCCGCGAGACCCGGCTCTATCAGGTGGCGCCGATCTCCACCAACCTGATCCTCAGCTACGTGGCCGAGCACGTTCTCGGCCTGCCCCGGTCATTCTGATGGCGGACAAGATGCGTCCCCTGGAGGGACTGACCGTCCTCGCCCTGGAACAGGCGGTGGCGGCTCCGTTCTGCACCTCGCGGCTGGCCGATGCCGGCGCGCGGGTGATCAAGATCGAGCGGCCGGAGGGCGATTTCGCCCGCGGCTACGACGACGTGGCCCAGGGGCAGAGCAGCTATTTCGTCTGGCTCAACCGGGGCAAGGAATCCCTGGTGCTCGACCTGGCGAGCGACGCGGGCAAGCAGACCCTCGGCACGCTGATCGCCGAGGCCGACGTGCTGGTGCAGAACCTGAAACCGGGCGCCATCGGTCGTCTCGGCTTCCCGCTGGAGCAGATCCGCAGGGACCATCCGAAGCTGATCCTGTGTTCGATCAGCGGCTACGGCGACAGCGGCCCGCTGGCCAAGCGCAAGGCCTACGACCTGCTGATCCAGGCCGAGTCCGGCCTGTGCTCGATCACCGGCGGCTCGGACGGGCCGGCCCGGGTCGGCATCTCCGTGGTCGATATCGCCACCGGATCGACCGCGCATGCCGCCATCCTGGAGGCGCTGATCGGCCGGGGTATTCATGGCGACGGCGCCGATATCCGGATCTCCATGTTCGACGTCATGGCCGACTGGGAGACGGTGCCGCTGCTGAACCACGAGGGCGGCAAGTCGCCCAAGCGGATCGGCCTCGCCCACCCGTCCATCTCCCCTTACGGCGCCTTCGCCTCGTCGGACGGCATCCTCATCCTGATCTCGATCCAGAGCGAGCGGGAATGGGCCAGTCTCGCCCGCCATGTGCTGGGGGACGAGGGCCTGACCGTGCACGAGCTGTACAAGACCAACGTGCTGCGGGTCCGCAACCGGCCGCAGACCGACGGTCTGGTCGCCGAGGTCTTCTCCCGGCACACCGCCGACGCGCTGGAGGCGATGCTGGACAAGGCGGATGTCGCCTTCGCCCGGGTCAATGACATGGATGCGTTGGCGGCCCATCCGCATGTGCGCCGGGTGACGGTGGAGACGCCGAACGGCCCGGTCTCCTACCCGGCGCCGGCGGCCATCGTCGACGGCCGTACCCGCAGCTACGGCCCGGTCCCGGCGGTGGGGGAACACAAGGATCTGGACCTGGGATAGGGAGCCCTTCCGGGAAACGCGATCAGCCCCAGATCACGTCCGGGGCTGACGGCAGGTTCGTTATGGAGCGTCGGCTCAGAACTTCGCCTTGATCTGCGGATTGCTGGCGAGCAGGGCGGTGTCGGTCGACCACAGAGTGACCTCGGTGGTCTGGCCGTAGCTGACCACCAGGGCCTCCAACTCGTGGCTCACCGGGTCGATGCCGTTCGGCCGGGCCGAGGCCTCGATCGGTCGCTCAAGCGGTGCGCGCCAGGACAGCAGGGTGTACTTGTTCCCGGCATTGTTCGAGCTCGACCCCGGCAGTTCGCCGCGCTCGCGCTTGGCCGGGCGGCCGAAGCGTTCCTCGAGCTGGGCGACGATCTGCGCGCGCTGATCCTGGTCCACCGCCTGATGCAGGATGGTCTGGTAGACCCGCGGCGGGTCGCTTTCCACGGTCTGGCCGACCAGGCAGCGCTGACCGGCGATCAGGCGGGTATTGCTCTGCAGACGGCCGACGCAATCCTCGTCGCCGGCGACCAGGGCCTGCAGGTCGCGGCGATAGACAGGCTTGCCCGGGAAGTCGCCGCCGGCGGCGTTGGACGCCTCGGCCACCGTCATGCCGGTGCGCACCCCGCCGACGGCATCGCTGCCGAGCGAGACCGAGTTGGAGGTCGGCGCGGCGGTCGAACCGCTGCCGACGGTCGAGCCCGTCCCCGACGGTGCGGCGGCGAGGGCCTCGCTCGACCGGACAAGCCACTGGGTCGGGTCGCCGGCGGTGCCGCGGAACACGACCTCGCCGGTGCGATTGTCCTCGCCGGTGATGTTGAAGGCCGGGGTCCGGGCGCATTCGAAGCCGAGGATCGCCCGGGTGCCGTCGACCACCCGCTGCATGCGCGGGCTGTCCTTGCGGAACAGGTCGCGGTCGGAAGAGCGCATGGTCAACTCGGTGATCTCGCCGCAGCCGACCTCACGGTCCACCACGACCAGCAGGTCCGGCTCCTGCACCACCAGCCGTTCGGCGGCCGTGGCGGTGGCGAATGCGGCGGGCACCATCAGCAGGGAGAGGCCGGCCGCGCGGATCATGTTCTTGGAGGTCGCGCGCATCAGACCAGCTCCCAGGTTCCGTCGGCCCGCTGGCAGGCCTGCGCCTCGCGGGTGTCGGTGCGGCCGTTCGCGGTCTCGACCCGCTGGGTGATGATCGAGCATTCGCGGGCGTTCACCTGGGTGGCACCCGACTGCGGGCGCTCGGCGGTATAGGTGCCGGTATCGACCCGGCGCAGCAGGTCGCCGAAGACGAAGCCTTTGCCGATGCCGTTACGCGAGATCATGTACCAGTTCTCGTTGGCGACCTTGCCGACCACCCGCACGGTCTCGCCCGCTTCGAGCTGGTCCATCACCGCGTAGTCGGTGCTGGGGCCGCCGCGCACGTTGGTTTTGGTGGTCGCCGCGTAGTCGGCGCCGACGAGATGCATGGTGGGCACGCGCCAGGCCAGCTTGCTGCTGTCCTGCGTCGCGGTGGTGGTCGGGGCCGGACGGTAGGTCACCTCCTGCACCTGGGCGGTGGTCGTGGTGCCGGTATCCGGGTTGGTCCAGGTCTGGGTCTGGCCGGTGTTCAGCGCCTGCTGGGAGGTGTCGGCGATGCCCTGCTGGTCGCGTTTGGTGAGGTATTCGGCCACCTCGCCACCCAGGAACAGGCCGCCGATCGCACCGGCGGCCACGGCAACCAACTTTCCGCTGCCGCCACCGATCTGCGAGCCGAGCAGCGCGCCGCCGATGCCGCCCAGAACCCGGCCGATGTTCTTGTTGGACACGCCCAGGGTGCTGTTGCTGTCCTGAGCAAACGCCGGTGCTGCGGCCAGGGGCTGCACGGCCAGGGCGCCGGCAAGGGCGAGAGCCGTGTATCGCTTTCGTCTATCGGGACGCATGATATCGGGGCGCATGTCGGGGCCTCCTTTTTTTTCGTATCGCTGGGTAACGAACGAGTCAGACCGGGGTTCCCGTCGGTTTATTCGCCAGAGCTTTCGAAAATGGTCAGTCCTCAAGCACCACGGAGTCCGGGTCGGCCCCCAGCGCCTTGAGGTCTTCGGTCACGGCGTCGATCATCTTCGGCGGGCCGCAGACGTAGAAGTCCTGGCTGAAATCGGCGACGTGCGTCTTCAGGAACTCACGGTCGACCAGGCCGCGGGCCAACGGGCTGTCGTCCTGGTCGGTGACGGTGAACAGGCAGTCGAGCCCGTCCATCGCCTCGAACTCGTCGCGCAGGATGATGTCCCGCTCGGTGCTGTTGGAGAAGATCAGCGTCTGACCCGACAACGCGCCCTTGCGCTGCAGGTCGCGCAGGATGGCGATGAACGGGGTGACCCCGGCGCCGCCGGCGACGAAGACGCCCGGCCCCTTGTACTGGATCGCGCCCCAGGGCTCGTCGATCAGCAGACGGTCGCCCTTCTTCAGCTTGCCGATCTGCTCGGTGACCCCGTCATGGTCCGGATAGACCTTGATGGTGAATTCCAGATGGTCGGCGTCGGTCAGGGAGGTGAAGGTGAAGGGCCGCTGCTCGTCGCGCCAGTCGTCGCGGTCGAGGGCGACGTCGGTCGCCTGGCCGGGCTTGTAGTCGTACCCGTCCGGCTTCTCCACCGTCAGGCGGACCACGTTGTGGGTGACGTTCTCGGTGCTCAGGACGGCCACGCTATGTGCCATGGGATGTTTCTCCTTCTCTCACGTCGACAAAACGAGGTGTGGGGTTCTGCGGATTCCGCAACCCGTTTTCTGAAGAAAAGGGGCGGTTTTGCCGGAGTTTCACAGGCCCCTGTGAATTCGGGGAACCGGGCCTGCCCGGCAGTCGTTTTGCTAAAATGCATCCCCGGCAGCAGGAGCCCCGAATGACCGCAGACGCCGCCAATGACGCCGCCAATCCGGACGCCCCATGGCCGACGGTCGCCACGCCCCGGCGCCGGGTCCGGCTCGACTTCCAGCACCATGCCGACGTCGATGCCGTGTTCGACCCGGTGCGTCAGGATCTGTCGGCGCTGGCGGTCCTGGATCGCAGCATGTGGCTGGCCTGCGACGAAACCACGACCATCGAGCAGCTCACCCGCACCGGCGGCGCCCGGTGGTCCGATCACCAGACCCACAATCTGCACGAGGCCTTCGACCTTCATGGCGACGAGGGCGACGAGATCGACATCGAGGGGCTGGCGATCGACGACGGGTGGCTGTGGATCACCGGCTCCCACGGCCTGACCCGCAAGAAGCCGAAATGGCACGAGACCGACCCAGCGGTGGCCATGAACCGGCTGACCGAGGTGAAGAGCAACGTGGCCCGCCGGGTAATCGGCCGACTGCCGCTGGTGGATGCCGGCAACGGGACCTGGATGCCGTCCCTGACCGAGACCGAGGACGGGAGGCGGCCGTCCAGCGTGCGCCTGCGCAAGGGCAGGACGGCCTTCACCAAGAGCCTGGCCAAGGACATCCATCTCGGCCGGTTCATGGACATTCCCTGCAAGGAGAACGGCTTCGACATCGAGGGCATCGCCGCCCGGGGCGACCGGGTACTGCTCGGCCTTCGCGGCCCCGTCCTGCGCGGCTGGGCGGTGATCCTGGAACTGCGGATGAAGATGACCAAATCCGGCCACCTGAAGCCACGCCGGATCGGGCCGGACGGGGAGCGGTACCGCAAATATTTCATCGACCTGGAGGGCCTGGGGATCCGCGATCTGCAGGCCGACGGCGACGACCTCCTGATCCTGGCCGGGCCGACAATGGACCTGGACGGTCCGGTGGCGCTGATCCGCTGGCCCGGTGCGTGGACAACGTCGGCGCTGAAGCAGGCGGTGATCCCCTACCAGAAGCTGGAGCGGGTCATCGATCTTCCCTACGGCTACGGCACCGACCATGCCGAGGGGATCGCCCTGACCGAGCGCAGCGACGGCGGTCGCGAACTGATGGTGGTCTATGACAGCCCCGCCCAGGGTCGGTTGTCGGACGAGACGGCGATCCGCGCCGACCTGTTCGCGATCGACTGACCCCGGCGGAACGGCACCCGGCCAAAATCTGTCGACAGTTTTCAGTTTTCACGTCTTGCCAATTGAACCGGAGCCCGATCAAGCTACCTCCCAACCGGCGTCATAGCTACGAACGAGGCCAGGGAAACACTGGCCGACAGATAAATGGGAGGCGTGGCGCCACCGCAGTCTGGGACGAGCTTTTAGGGGGCTTCGAAGATCATGAACCAGTTTGAATTCACCCGCCGCCACATGATGGCGCTGATGGGAACGGCCGCGACTGCGGCGATGCTGCCGAGCGTCGCCAGCGCGGATGAGGGCCTGAAGTTCTGGGCGCCGGGCATCGCCCGGGTCGGCGAGAAGGATTGGAGCTCGATGGAGAAGGAGGCCGGCATCAAGCTGGTCAACGTCGCCAAGAGCGCGCGGGCCGACGAGTCGATCCAGAAGATGGTGGTCGGCGACGGCAACGCGCTCTACGACGCCATGACCGACAATGGCGGCGGCATGGAGGACGCGCTGGCGAGCCAGAACGCCATCGCCGAACTCGACACCGCGAAGATCCCGAACTGGTCGATCATCGAGAAGCGCTATCTCGACGGCGGCGACGCGGCGGACACCATCCGCTACGAGGGCAAGGTCTACGCCATCCCCTACATCTCCAACGCCGATGCGCTGGCCTTCAACTACGACGTCATTGGTGAGGAGCTGACCTCCTGGGAGGTGCTGTTCGACGAGCAGTTCAAGGGTCGGGCCGCTCTGCAGAACGATTTCGGGCCGACCCTGACCAACACCGCGATCTACCTCAAGCAGTCGGGCAAGCAGGACATCGACAACCCGTCCGACATGACCGAGGACGAGGTGAAGGGGGTCTGCCAGTTCCTGATCGACAAGAAGAAGGCCGGTCAGTTCCGCACCTTCTGGGACGGATTCCAGAACGGCGTCGACCTGCTGGCCTCGGAAGAGGTGCTGGTCGCCTCCTGCTGGGAGCCGGTGCAGATCGTCGCCGCCAAGAAGGCCGGCAAGGACATCCGCTACGGCACGATGAAGGAGGGGCACCAGACCTGGAACAACATCGTCATGCTGACCCGCGGCGGCCGCGAGCGCGGTATGGACGAGACGTTCTACAAGCTGGCGAACCTGTACCTGTCGCCCTGGTTCGGCGCCCGCACGCTCGCCGGCCTCGGCTTCACGCCGCAGATGACCGGCGTGCTGGAATACGTGGACGCCAATCCGGATACCTTCGACGCCGAAACCAAGGCGCTGATCAACGACCGTCTGGCCCGCAAGAAGGACCGGATCGCGATCGCGGGCAACTCCTGGCAGAACGTGTTCCCGACCAACATGCGTGCCTATCAGGACTGGTGGTCCCGGGTTCAGGCTGCCTGACACCCGATGACCGACGCGACCGATACCGGGCTCGGCGGGCTTCCCCCCGTCGAGCCTTTCCGGCCGACTTTGCGTGAGCGGATGTCGGGCTGGGCGTTCTATATCCCGATCGTCTTCATGGTGCTGTTCTTCGCCCTGCCGATGGCGCTGACCGTGGTGTTCAGTGTGTTCGAGCGCACCATGTTCTGGATGGAGCCGGGCTTCAGCCTGCTGGCCTACGAGAATTTCTTCTTCTCCGCCCGGCTGGAGAATTTCCTCGCCTCCATGGGCTATTCCCTGATCTCGGTCGCGGTGTCGTTCTGCCTCGGCTTTCCGATCGCGGTGTTCGTGCGCAAGTCGGTGCCGCAGGCGGCCCAGCACCGGGTCGTGCTGCTGTTCATCCTGCCGTTCATGGTGTCGGAGATCATCCGCATCTTCGCCCTGCGGCCGGTGCTCCAGCGCAACGGGCTGGTGAACGAGACGCTGCTCAATCTCGGCCTGATCGACGAGCCGATCACCGCCCTGCTCTATACCCATACCGGCGTGATCATCGGCGAGGTGCTGTCCTTCATGCCGTTCATCGTGTTCTCCGGCTTTCTGGCCATGGAGGCGGTGCCCAAATACATCTTCGAGGTCTGCGACGATCTGGGGGCGGGACCGGTGCGGCGGTTTGTGGACGTGATCCTGCCGTTGGCGGCCCCGGGCATCTTCGCCGGTGCGGTTTTCATCTTCGTCAACGGTCTCGGCGTCGCCCTGATCCCCAACATCATGGGCGGGCCGGGCGCGGTGAATGCCGGCCTGATCGCCACCCAGGCGATCACAGCCCTCGACTTCCCGCTGGCGATGGCGGTGAGCGCGATCATGATGGCGACGCTGATGGGGCTGCTCTATGTCGGCCACAAGCTGTTCGACCTGACCAAGATCCTGGCACCGATGAACTGAGGGGCGGGATCATGGACGATTACGCGAATATCTGGCTGCACCGCGCCAAATGGGCCTATCTGCTGCTGATCGTGGCGACTCTGATGAGCCCGGTCTTCTACGTCATGTACATCTCGTTCAATGAGAACGGGTTCGGCGCCGCCCAATACGTCTTCACCACCAGATGGTACGGGCTGATCTTCTCCGACGGGCAGCTCATGGACGCCCTGCGCTGGACCCTGGGCCTGGCGGTGACCACGACGGTGCTGACCATTCCCATGGGGCTCCTGGCGGCCAAGTTCTACAAGGCGACCCGGGCCAAGGTGGCGGTGGTGTTCCTGCTGCTGGCGCCGCTCTTTGTCGCACCCGACATCCTGAGCGCGGCGCTGCTGGTGTTCTTCAAGAACGTCAACCTATCCTTCCAGGGGCTCGGCGACCTGGCCGGCGTGTCGTTCATGGATGCCTGGTTCCGGCTCGGCTTCACCACCACGGTGATCGGGCTGATCATCTACACGATCCCCTACGCCTTCGTGGTGATCCTGATCACCATGGGGCGCTACAACAAGGAGCAGACGGAGGCCGCCCGCGCCTGCGGGGCGACCGGCTGGCGGGCGTTCTGGGATATCGAGTTCCCGCAGATTCGCGCCGGCGTGTTCAGCGCCTCGGCCTTCACGATGATTCTCTGCTTCAACGAATACACCCGCACCAGCCTGCTGAAGGGCGGGTTCGACACCTTCACCACCGTGCTGGTCAGCCAGATGCTGAACGAGGGCATGTCGGAGCAGTCCTACGCCATGTCGAGCTTCGTCAGCTTCGTCGCCATCGCGCTGATCGGCGGGATCATCGTCTTCACCCTGCTGCGCTCGGAAGCCGCCGCCCGCCGGGCGCAGCCGGTCGCCGAACCCAACACTGTGCCTGCGTGATGAGAGAATGCACATGAACACCACCACCCCCGCGGTTCAGGTCCGGCAGCTCTGTAAGAATTACGGCAGCGTGCAGGCGCTGAAAGGCGTCGACCTGTCGATCGCGGCCGGCGAGTATTTCGTGCTGCTCGGCCCGTCGGGCGGCGGCAAGACCACCCTGCTGCGCACCATCGGCGGCTTCCACAAGCCGTCCAGCGGCCAGGTCTGGCTGAACGGCCAGGAGGTCTCGCACCTGCCGCCGGACAAGCGGCCGACCTCCATGGTGTTCCAGGCCTATGCCCTGTTTCCGCACATGACGGTGCTGGGCAATGTCGGCTACGGCCTCAGCCTCGCCAAACTGCCCAAGGCCGAGGTGCGCGACAAGAGCATGGCCATGCTGGAGATGGTCGGGTTGTCCGGCTACGAGAATCGGCGTCCGCACGAGCTCTCCGGCGGCCAGCAGCAGCGGGTGCAGCTTGCCCGCGCTCTGGTGCTGGGCCGCAACATTCTGCTGCTGGACGAGCCGCTGGCCGCCCTGGACGCCCAGCTCCGCAAGGACATGTGCCTGGAGCTGAAGCACCTGCAGGAGAAGGTCGGCATCACCTTCATCCACGTCACCCACAATCAGGAAGAGGCGATGACGGTGGCCGACCGTATCGCCCTGATCGCCGACGGCGAGCTGGTGGAGCAGGGGGCGGCCCGCGACATCTACCGCACGCCGCAGCGCCGCTTCACCGCCAGCTTCGTGGGCGAGAACAACCTGCTGTCCGGTAACGTCACGGCGGTGGAGGGCGATACGGTGACGGTCGAGGTATGCGGTCAGCCCCTGGCGGTCGACCGGCGCGACCTGCCGGTGCGCGCCGGCGAGACGGTCGCCCTGTCGATCCGCTCGGAACTGGTGGAGATGGTGTCGGCCGACGGCACAGCGGCGGCCGACGGCTGCTCGCTGTCCGGGACCTATGCCGAGAGCGTCTATCTCGGTCTCACCCTGTCGCACCGGGCAGCCCTGGCCGACGGCACGGAGATCGTGTCGAGGGTGGTCGGCGAGTCCGACGCGCCCGATCCCGCCCCCGGCACCGCGATCCGGGTACAGTGGAAGCCGGGTGCGTTGCGCCTGCACGTCAACTGACCGCCGACAGGAGGACCGCCGCCATGTGGCCCAATCCGCGCATTCCCTTCGAGCTGGCCGACAAGCGCCGGACGCTGGCGCCGCTGAACGGCAAGCCGCTGATGGTTCACGTGGCGATGAACATCGAGTACTGGCCGATCGACCGGCCGATGCCGCGCGGGATCATCCCGCCGCCGCACGGCGCCCAGATCGCCCCGCCGGACGTGCCCAATTTCTCCTGGGTCGAGTACGGGCTGCGGGTAGGCATGCCGCGGATCATGCGGATGCTTCGTGAGCGCGGCCTGCCCGCCTCCGCCCTGATCAACGCCCAGGTCGCCGACGCCTATCCGGCCCTGATGGACGCGGTGGTCGAGGCCGGGTGGGAACTGGTCGGTCATGGCTGGTTCCAGCAATCGCTGAAGCAGGCCGACGACGAGCGGGCGGTGATCCGCAAGAGCCTCGACCGGCTGAAGGCGGTCAGCGGCAAAAAGGTGCGCGCCTGGCTCGGCCCCGGCATCGGCGAGAGCTTCGACACGGTCGATATCCTGAAGGAAGAGGGCATCGAGTTCCTGCACGACTGGGTGGTCGACGATCTGCCTGTGTGGATGCGCACGATCCACGGCCCCATGGTCGGCCTGCCCTACACGATGGAGCTGAACGACGTGCCGATCTACGCGGTGCAGAACGGGTCCACCGACGAGTTCTACAAGCGGGTGGAGGCGACGGTCGCCACCCTGGAGCCGGAGCTGGCGCAGAACCCGCGGGTCGTCACGCTGGCCCTGCACCCGCATCTGATCGGCGTGCCCCATGTGGCACATCACTTCGAGCGGTCCCTGGACCTGCTGCTGGCCCGCGACGACACGGTGTTCGTCACCTCCTCGGTGATGGGCGACTGGTTCGTGGAAGCCGACGGCACCGGCGGCGCCGACCTGCCGAATGAGGCTCCACCCCTGCCGTAAGGTTCCCTAGGATGGCGGGAACGCCACCCCGACAGTCTGGCCGCAACGCGCCGGGCGGGGAGCGGCGGCCTCGGAGGGACTTATGGCCAACGATCTGCTGTTCGGCATCCAGACCAACGGCATCAAGCATGCCGATGCCGACCCCATGCCGGACGTGCGCACCCGCTTCCGCATGGTGAAGGAGGCGGGGGTGTTCGACTATGTCGACAAGACCCCGGATCCCGACCAGGTGGAAGATTTCAAGGCCGGCTCGGCGGAGACTGGCCTGCCGATCCGTGCCGGCGGCTGGTTCTACGAGCTCGGCGGGGACGAGGGGCTGCTGGAGCGCAACGTGAAGCTCGGCGCCGAGCTCGGCTCCCTGGTCCACAACACTCAGATCAAGCTGCGTCACGCCGACGGCCATGTGGTCACCGACGACGAGGTGATGGCGGCCTATCTCGACGCCGCCGAGCTGGGCGACCGGTACGGCTGCGTGCCTTGCTTCGAGGTGCATGTGAACATGTGGTCGGAGGACTTCCCCCGGGTCGCCACGGTCGCCCGGATGGTGGAGGCGCGCGGGGTCGAATTCAACATGACCCTCGACCACAGCCACGTGATCTTCAAGATCGACAACCCGCACGAACAGAAGATCTTCGGCACCGACGCCAAGGTGGCTTCCGGCGAGCTGGTGCTGAACCCGTTCAGGCCGGGCAACGTGATCGAGGAATGGGTGACGTCGGGCTGGGTGAAGCACTGCCATGCCCGGGCGGCGATCCCCAACAACCCGAAGAACACGCTGGCGCATCACCCCGACGGCTCCGTCGGGCGCGGCATCCAGTATCCGTTCAAGCGGCCGAAACCCGGCGAATACCATGCCGAGTGGGACGAGACCCTGCTGGAGCCCTGGAAGGAGGGCATCCGCATCCTGATGCGCCACCACGCAAGCGACCGCAAGGCCAAGCTCGGCCAGATCTCCACCGAGTTCATCCCCAATCCGGATTACGGCGGCGGCTGCACATACTCGCTGTTCGAGCAGGCCATCGCCTGCGTCGGCTGGATGCGCGAGACCTGGGCGGAGATCCGGGCCGGGGCCTGAACCAAATTCGATCTCTTATTGCGAATCATTCGCATTGACGCTTTGCCGCAGGCTCGTTTAACTGCGGCGTCGCCCACCCCACATATCCGGTTCACGGGCCCTCTGCCCGCCCCGCCCGCGACTTCTCGCCAAAGGAAAAAAAACAATGCTCCGCAAGACCGATTTCTACATCGACGGCGCCTGGGTTCCGCCCACCACGTCCAAGGATTTCGACGTCATCAATCCGGCCGACGAGACCGCCTTCGGGGTGATCTCGCTGGGCTCCAAGGCCGATGTGGACAAGGCGGTCGCCGCCGCGCGCGCCGCGTTCGACGGCTGGAGCAAGACCCCGCTCGCCGACCGCATCGCCAAGGTCGAGAAGCTGGCCGAGGTCTACGAGCGCCGCGCCGGCGAGATGGCCGAGGCGATCTCCACCGAGATGGGCGCGCCGATGAAGCTGGCGACCACGGCCCAGGCCGCCGCCGGTCTCGGGCATATCAAGGCGTTCATCCGCGCGCTGAAGGACTTCAAGTTCGAGCACAAGCTGCGCGATGACACGCCGGACGAGTTCATCATCCACGAGGCGATCGGCGTCTGCGGCCTGATCACCCCGTGGAACTGGCCGATGAACCAGGTGACCCTGAAGGTCGTGCCGGCGGTCGGCGTCGGCTGCACGGTGGTGCTGAAGCCGTCGGAGATCGCGCCGATGTCCTCGCTGCTCTTCGCCGAGTTCATGGACGAGGCCGGCTTCCCCAAGGGCGTGTTCAACCTGGTCAACGGCGACGGCCCGACCGTCGGCGAGGCGATGAGCCGCCACCCCGACATCGACATGATGAGCTTCACCGGCTCGACCCGCGCCGGCATCGCCGTCACCCAGGCCTCGGCCGAGACGGTCAAGCGCGTGGCCCTGGAGCTTGGCGGCAAGGGGGCGAACATCGTCTTCGCCGATGCCGACGTCGCCAAGGCGGTGAAGCGCGGCGCGATCCACTGCTTCAACAACACCGGCCAGTCCTGCAACGCCCCGACCCGCATGCTGGTCGAGCGCTCGGTCTATGACGAGGCGGTGGAAGTCGCCTGCGCGACCGCCGAGAGCACCGCGGTCGGTCTGCCGAGCGAGGACGGCAACCATATTGGCCCGCTGGTCTCCGAGCTGCAGTTCACCAAGGTGCAGGACCTGATCCAGGCCGGCATCGACGAGGGTGCGCGTCTGGTTGCCGGCGGCACCGGCCGTCCGGAAGGCTTCAACCGCGGCTACTTCGTGCGGCCGACGGTGTTCGCCGACGTGAACAACGACATGCGGATCGCGCGGGAGGAGATCTTCGGCCCGGTGCTGTCGATGATCCCGTTCGAGAGCGAGGACGAGGCGGTGAAGATCTCCAACGACACCAGCTACGGCCTGACCGACTACGTGCAGAGCGGTGACAGCGCGCGCACCCAGCGCGTCGCCCGCCAGCTCCGCGCCGGCATGGTGGTGGCCAACGGCGCCCCGCGCGCCCCGGGCAGCCCGTTCGGCGGCTACAAGCAGTCCGGCAACGGCCGCGAGGGCGGCCAGTACGGCCTGACCGAGTTCCTGGAAGTGAAGGCCGTCTCCGGCTGGACCACCACGAGCTGAGAGGGGCTTCCCCGCCACCAACTCCCTCTTCCCCGGCCCCGCGCCGGGGCCCGGGGTGATGCCTGCTGGAGCGTTTCCGATTAGTCGGAGGCGCTCCAGCGGTCCCTCTCCTGGATCCCGGCGCAAGGCCGGGAAGACGGATTGGGGATCTGGAATATCTTTCTTCTTCACAATCCTTTTTACACACTCCCCGGATTTATTCCGGGGCCCACGGTTCCCCGTGTTTCAGTGTTGGCAATAGTTCTCTCACTCTCAAGGCGGCCTTCCTCAAGGCGGCCTTCCCGTGGCCCCCGGAATAAATCCGGGGAGTGTTTGAGTAGGATATTTCGGGCCTCTCATCCCCGCCCGGCCAGGTCCTCAAGGATCGGGCAGTCCGGGCGGTCGTCGCCGTGGCAGCGGGTCACCAGGTCCGACAGGGTCGCGTGCATCGCCTGCAGCTCGGCGACCTTGCGTTCGATGCTGCCGAGATGTTCCTGCGCCACCCGCTTGACGTCGGCGCTCGCCCGGCCGCGGTCCTCGTACAGTGCCAGCAGGGCGCGGCAATCCTCGATCGTGAAGCCGAGCGACCGGGCGCGGGCCAGGAAGACCAGCTTGTGCACGTCCACCGCCGCGAACGCGCGGTAGCCGTTCTCCCCCCGCGCGGGCCGGACCAGGCCGATCTCCTCGTAATAGCGGATCGTCTTGGCCGGCAGGCCGCTCTGCTCGGCAACCTCTCCGATGTTCATGGCCGTCATCCTTCAGCAAGGTGTCGGAACAGATAGGTAGGCCTTCCCATTACTGGAAGGTCAAGCGGCGCGGCCGATCTCGGAACCCGACCCGCCGCCGATCCGTTGACCAGGACAGGCACCCCTCAACCGACGGAGAGCCCCATGACTGCGCAAACCGCCCGCCTCTACCGGATGGTCATGCCGGAGCACCTCTGCCCGTTCGGCCGGAAGTCGAAATTCCTGCTGGAGCGCAAGGGCTACGACGTGGAAGACCACCATCTCACCACCCGCGACGAGGTCGACGCCTTCATGGCCGAACACGGGGTGGAGACCACGCCGCAGACCTTCATCGGCGGCGACCGGATCGGCGGATACGACGAACTTCGGGTCCATTTCGGCCTCGACGACCCGGACGACGACACCACCTACCAGCCGATTATCGCCCTGTTCGCCGTTGCGGCGCTGATGGCCCTGGCGTTGACCTGGCTGTTGAGCGGCACGGTGCTGATCCCGCGCACGGTGGAGTGGTTCGTGGCGATCTCGATGATCCTGCTCGGTCTGCAGAAGCTGAAGGACGTGGAGGGCTTCTCCACCATGTTCCTCAACTACGACCTGCTGGCCCAGCGCTGGGTCCCGTACGGCTATATCTATCCCTTCGCCGAGGCCGGGGCCGGCGTGCTGATGCTGGCGGGCGTGCTGACCTGGATCTCCGCGCCGGTGGCGCTGTTCATCGGTCTGGTCGGCGCGGTCAGCGTGTTCAAGGCGGTCTATGTCGACAAGCGCGCGCTGAAATGTGCCTGCGTCGGCGGCGACAGTTCGGTGCCGCTGGGTTTCGTGTCGCTGACCGAGAACCTGATGATGATCGCCATGGGCCTGTGGATGGGGGCCAAGGCGATCCTGCTGTAAGGTAGCCCGTCTGAAAGACCGGCCCTTGACCTTCCAGTGACGGGAAGCCCCATCTCTCAGCCTCCAGAAATGCGAGGCAGAGATGAACGCGCAGAGTCACGCAGGTGCCGAGATCATCCGCGACCCGGTCTGTGGGATGACGGTCGATCCGAATGCCGGCAAGCCGACCCACGAGCACGCGGGCCACACCTATCACTTCTGCGCCGCGCGCTGCCGCGACAGGTTCGCCGCCGAGCCGGACGCCTATATCGAGGCGAAGGACCCGGTCTGCGGCATGACGGTGAACCGGGCGACCGCCGCGCACATGGCCAAGCATGCGGGCGAGCGGTTCTACTTCTGCTCGTCGCGCTGCCAGGAAAAGTTCGAGGCCGCGCCCGACAGCTATCTCGGCGACCGTCCCGCGCCGGAGCCGATGCCGGCCGGCACCCAGTACACCTGCCCGATGGATCCGGAGATCGTCCGCGACGAGCCCGGCGACTGTCCGATCTGCGGCATGGCGCTGGAGCCGATGACGCCGAGTGCCGATGCCGGGCCGAACCCGGAGCTGGTCGATTTCCGCCGCCGCCTGTGGATCGGCGCGCCGCTGGCCGCCGGGGTCTTCGTGCTCGAGATGGGCAGCCATATCGGCATCCCGTTCCACGACTGGCTCGGCCCGACCCTGCATGTCTGGCTGCAGTTCCTGCTGGCCACCCCGGTGGTGGTCTGGCTGGCCCAGCCGTTCTTCAAGCGCGGCTGGTCCTCCATCGTGAACCGCAGTCCGAATATGTGGACGCTGATCGCGCTCGGGACGGGGGCGGCCTACCTGTTCAGTCTGGTCGGTCTGCTGGCGCCCGGCGTCTTCCCGCCGTCGATGCTGGACCAGCACGGCCAGGCCCCGGTCTATTTCGAGGCGGCGGCGGTGATCCTGATCCTGGTCCTGGTCGGCCAGGTGATGGAGCTGTCGGCCCGTGAGCGCACCGGCGACGCGATCCGCGCCCTGCTCAACCTCGCGCCCAAGACCGCCCGGCGGATCACCGACCAGGGTGAGGCTGACGTGCCGCTGGAGGAGGTCCGGGCGGGCGACCGCTTGCGGGTGCGGCCGGGCGAGAGCGTGCCGGTGGACGGCGCGGTGGCCGAGGGCCGCTCCTCGGTGGACGAGAGCATGATCACCGGCGAGCCGGTGCCGGTGGAGAAGACGGGCGGCGATACGGTCACCGGCGGCACCCTGAACAAGACCGGCAGCTTCGTTATGACGGCGGAGAATGTCGGCGCCGACACGGTGCTGTCGCGCATCGTCGACATGGTCGCCAAGGCCCAGCGCAGCCGTGCGCCGATCCAGGCGCTGGCCGACCGGGTGGCCGGATACTTCGTACCGGCGGTGGTGGCCGCGGCGCTGGTCGCGTTCGCCGCCTGGCTGGTCTTCGGGCCGAGCCCGGCGCTGTCCTATGCCGTCGTGGCCGCCGTCAGCGTGCTGATCATCGCCTGCCCCTGCGCGCTCGGCCTTGCCACGCCGATGTCGATCATGGTGGCGACCGGACGCGGCGCCCAGGCGGGCGTGCTGATCCGCGACGCCGAAGCGCTGGAGCGCTTCGCCAAGGTCGACGTGCTGATCGTCGACAAGACCGGCACTCTGACCGAGGGTAAGCCGACCCTGACCGACATCATCGCGTCCGAAGGCATGGACGAGACCGAGCTGCTCTCCCTGGTCGCCTCCCTGGAGCGCGGCTCGGAGCATCCGCTGGCCGAGGCGATCGTTGCCGGTGCCGAAGACCGCGGTGCCTCCCTGTCCGAGGCGATGGATTTCGAGGCGGTCACCGGCAAGGGCGTGTCCGGCACCGTGCAGGGGCGCCGGGTGGCGCTGGGCAACCGGGCGATGATGTCGGATCTCGGGATCGATCCCGGGGGTCTGGCCGTGACCGCCGAAAAGCTGCAGGGCGAGGGGCGCACCGCCATGTTCGTGGCGGTGGACGGCAAGGCGGCGGGGCTGGTCGCGGTGGCCGACCGGGTGAAGGAGACCACCCCGGCGGCGATCCGCGCGCTGCATGAGGCCGGACTGCGCATCGTCATGGCGACGGGCGACAGCCGCCGCACGGCCGAGGCGGTGGCCCGCGACCTCGGCATCGACGAGGTCCGCGCCGATGTCAGCCCTGAGGACAAGGGCGCGCTGGTGGAAGAGCTGCGGGCCCAGGGGCTCAAGGTGGCGATGGCCGGCGACGGGGTGAACGACGCCCCGGCCCTGGCCGCCGCCGATGTCGGCATCGCCATGGGTACCGGCGCCGACGTGGCGGTGGAGAGTGCCGGGATCACCCTGGTGAAGGGCGACCTGACAGGCATCGTGCGCGCCCGCACTTTGGCCCAGGCGACCATGGCGAACATCCGCCAGAACCTGTTCTTCGCCTTCGTCTACAACGCCGCCGGCGTACCGATCGCGGCGGGGGTGCTGTATCCGATGCTGGGGGTGCTGCTGTCGCCGATCTTCGCGGCGGCGGCGATGAGCCTGTCCTCGGTCTCGGTGATCGGCAACGCCCTGCGGCTGCGCGCGACGAAGCTGGACGGGTGATCGCTCCCACCGTCCTCACTCCCCGGATTTATTCCGGGGCGTGAAGGAGCGGGAAATGCCTATCCCGCGTCCCGGTTCGGTTTGAGCGGCAGGCGCACCCGGAACGTCGTGCCCTCGCCGGGCGTGCTGTCGACCAGGATGCGGCCCTTGTGGCCGGCCAGGATGGCGGCGACGATGGCCAGGCCCTGGCCGGTGCCCTTGCCCGTCGGCTTGGTCGTGTAGAACATGTCGAAGATCCGCGCACGCACCTCCGGCGGCATGCCGGGGCCGTCGTCCTGGACCTGGATCTCGGCCATGTCGCCGTCGACCAGGGTGCGGATGGTGATGGTGCCGACCGTGCCCGGCGCGCGCGCCTCGTCTATGGCATCGACCGCGTTGGAGATCAGGTTCAGCACCACCTGGTTGATCTCACCCGGCTTGCACGGCACCCGCGGAAGCGCCTCGTCCAGCTCCAGTTCCACCTTGGCCACCTGCTTCCACAGATTGCGCGACACGTTGGTGGTCACCCGCACGCACTCGTTCAGGTCGTTGGGCTCCGGCGCCAGGGGATCGGGGTGCGCGAAGCTGCGCATGGAGCCGACGATCTGGCCGACCCGGGCAACGCCGGCCAGGCTGTCGCGGATCGCCGACGGCACCTCGTCCACGAAATCCTCCGGCAGGGCCTCGATCGGTGTCCGCAGCGCCAGGACCTCGTCCACCACCTCCTCCAGGAAGCGCAGGTTGTCGCCGATGAACTGCATCGGCGTGTTGATCTCGTGGGCGATGCCGGCGGCGAGCGTGCCCAGGCTCTCCAGCTTCTGGCTCTGCATCAGCTCGAGCTGGAGGCTGCGGGTCCGTTCCTGGGCCTGCGCGAGTTCGGTGACGTCCTTGGCAACGATGACGACCCCACCGAGGCCGGTCGGCCGGTGATCGACCAGCAGTCTGCGGCCGTCGGACAGCGACACCTGCCGGGCCGTCGCCGCCCGGGTCTCCAGCTCCTTGATCCGTTCGTTCAGCGGGTGGCCGTACAGCTCCTCGGCCACGGAGAGGATCTGGCGGAGCGAGCCGCCGGCGAGGATCTGGTCGGTGACGGCGGGGTAGAACCGGCGGAAGGCATCGTTCACCCGCAGGACCCGGCCGTGGTCGTCGGCGATCAGGATCGCTTCCGCCATGCTGGCCACCGCGTCGGTCAGGATCGCCTCGGCCTCGTAGGATTTGCGTTCGGCGGCGTCGCGCGCGGCGCGCTGCTCGGCCGCGAAACCGGCCAGCGCCTGGGACATGGCGTTGAAACTGCGGGCGGTCTGGGCCAGCTCGTCGGTGCCGCCGATGGCGATCTGGTAGCCGAAATCGCCGCTGGCCACCCGCCCCGCGCCGTCGCGCAGCGAGCCGAGCTGCCGCATCAGATACTGACCCAGCACAAGGCCGAGCAGGCCGACCAGCGCAAGCTCGATCAGAACCATCGCGCCCATCCAGGGCACCGCGTCGTCGAGCACGTTCTGCAGGGCGGTGATCGACAGACCGAGTTCGATCATGCCGAAGCGGCGGCCGGCCACGTCGATCGGCTGGGCGATGTCGATCCGTCCGTCCGCATGGACGGCCCAAGGGCTATCGTCGGCCTGGAACGGAGCGCCCAGGGCGTCGGGATCGCCACCTTGGGCGAGAACCTCGCCGCCGACGCCGCGCACCCGCAGGTAGTCGATATCCGGATTGGTCAGCACCTGCTCGACCAGGGCGTCGAGGGTGGCGAGATCGGTGGCGACCACGCTGTCGCGGGTCATCGTGGCGATCAGCTTGGCGGTGGTGCGGGCCCGTTCGTCGAGCTGCGTCTGGTTGGAGGCGCGCAGATAGTAGAGGCTGCTGACCACCATGGCGGCCAGCAGCAGGGCCTGGATCAGCGCCACACCCAGGATGGTCTTCAGCCGGAAGGACACGGGGCCTCGCCGGTCAGGCTGATACCGGTCTCCACCGGGGTCAGGGCGATCGCGCGCCCGTTTTCCCAATCCCCGTCGGCGGCGGCGGTGCATAGTCGGTGGCTCTGCATGGTGTCGCTTCCCCTATGGGTCGAGGCCCCTGATCCCACGCTTGGCGCGGCGACCCCGCCGGCCGGCACGGTCCTGGGGAGGGTTCGTCAGTCCTGGTCGGCGCGCACCACCGAGGCCGAGGTGGTCAGGGCCTTCTGCACCAGCTCGGCCTGGCGCACCACACCCATCTTCTGGAAGATCGCCTTCAGGTAGGTGCGCGCCGAGCTGATCTTCAGCGCGTTCGCCTCGGCCGCCTCTTCCAGGCTGAGGCCACGCACCAGCTGCTCCACCAGCCGGCTTTCCGAGCCGGTCAGCGCGAACAGTCGGGACAGGGTGTCGGCCGTCGGGTAGCGGGTCAGGTCCGGGTCGCTGATGAACAGGGTGACGCCGGCGGTGCCGAGGCTCTGCGGATCGCCGCAGACCGTCACGTGCAGGGTGCTGCCGCCGGCGGTGTCGGGCAGGGCGACGAAGCCGGTCTCTCCGGTCTCCGCCGCCGCCCGGATCGCGGCGTCCAGGGCGCGGGCGCTGTCCGGGCTGCCGGCGCGCAGCCGCCGGGCGCCGTCCTGGGACAGGGCGCCGCTGCCGCCGAGGATCTTCAGGCCGATCTTGTTAACGAAGGACACCCCCTGGTCGGCGTCGAGCACCACCGTGCCGATCGACAGCCGGTCGGCCAGCAGGGATTCCGCGTCGGTCCTGGCCGGGCCGTCCGTGGCGGGCGTCGCGCTGCGTTCGCGGGCATCGGCCAGGGCGGCGTCGACCGCGGCACCCAGCACCTCGGGCGCGCAGGGTTTCATGTAGTAGCGGAATACCGAGGCCTCGTTGATGAAGCCCATCGCGTCCTTCAGGCTGGCATTGCCGGTGAGCATGATGCAGCGGGTCTGCGCCCCCGCCTCGCGCATCCGGGTGGCGAGGTCGAGGCCGGACCAGCCGGGCATCGTCAGGTCGAGGACCGCCACGTCGGGCCAGTCGTCGCTGCGCACGTCCCAGAATGCCTCGGCCGAGGGGAAGAAGATCATATCCCAGTCCTTGGCCCGGGACCGCAATGAGCGCTTCAGGGCGTCGAGGACCATCGGTTCGTCGTCGACGAAGGCGATGAGCGGGCGTGTGACGGAGGACATGCGCACATCGAAAAATTGACCCGATACACGCTCAATACGGCCACAATAGCATCCAAGCAAGCGCGCACCCGTTTTCCGGAGTTTTCGGTCACGCCACCTGGCGCACGCGAGGGTGGAAGGCGTCGCCGTGGAAACTGCGGGGCATCGCCGGGTTCAGGCCCGACACGACGCTCTGGTTGACCTCGATCAGCGCGCGCAGCGATCCGACATCGCCGGCCGCGGCCTTGGCGCAGGCCAGGATCATGTCGCTGGCAAGGTCGCGCATGGACCGGCGGATCTCGTCCGGCATGGCGGTCTCGTCGTGACAGGCATTGACGCCGCAACGGGTCCAGATCTGCCGGGTCTCCTCGATCGCCTGGGCCCGGTCGTGACCGGTCTCGGCATGCCGGAGCGCCACGGTCACCCGGGCCAGCTCGCTGGCGTCGCGGTGGCGCGAGGCGCCGGTGTGGTTCAGCGTTTTGCGGTAGGCGTTGTAGTGCGCATGCATTTTACAGGCACTCCCTCACAGGATGGGCAAGGCAGGAGGGGCCGCGCCGGGAGGATCCGGCGCAGCCCTCTCGGTAGGGGTCAGCGGAACAGCGACAGGATGTTCATCGGGGCGCTGGCCGCGGAGCTCAGGGCCTGCACCGCGAGCTGCTGCTTGACCTGCAGCGCGCTCTGGTTGGCGGCTTCCTGGGCCAGGTCGGCGTCGACCATGTTGCCCAGACCCTTCTCGGTGGCATCGCTCAGCTTGCCGATGAAGTCGCTGTGCATGTCCAGCGCCTTGCCGTCGCTGCCCAGCGAGCTGATCGCGCTGTTCACGGCGGTCTCGAACGTGTCGAGCGCGGCCAGGGTGGTGCGGGCGTTGGCCGCATCGGAAACGTCGACGGCACCGTCGAGGGTCGTCTTCGCGGTCTCGATGTCCGCGGCGGAGACCGTCATGGTCGTGCCGTCGGCGGCCGCGACGAAGCTGAGGTCGGTCGAGGCGGTCTGCAGCAGGTTCGAGCCGTCGAAGTTCGAATTGGCGATGAACGAGTCCACCTGGGCCAGCATCGAGGTCAGGTCTTCGGTGTAGCTCGCGCGGGTCTCGGCACTGATGCTGTCGTCGGCGAGTTGGGTCACCTTCTCGCGGATCGAGCCGGTCAGATCGCTCACCGCGGTGGCGCCGGCCATGGCGACCTCGACCGAGCCCTTAACGCCGTTCATCGACTGGTCGATCTTGTCGAAGGCCTTGATGTCCGAACGCAGGCGCTGGGCGACGGCGAAGGTCGACGCGTCGTCGAAGCCGTCGGCGACCTTGAGGCCCGTGGAAATCCGCTTCTGGACCTGGGACAGGTCGTTGGAGGCGGAGTTGTACATCTGGACAGCGGCCATGGCGCTGGAGTTGGTGTTGATCGAAAGCATCGTGGTTCTCCTCGTGTGGACCAGTGTTCTCACTGGCGATGAGAGAGATGTACTTCGTCGCTACTAAATAAAAAACACAACAAACATGAACAAAAAACAATGATACTTTAGTATATCAATTGTCATTTACAAAATTAGTAAAATAAAAACCGCGCAGAATTTAAATCCTGCGCGGTTTAAGAAATTGATTACTGTGCGTTGACGGCGGCGGCGAAAACATACCCGATGCCGCGCACGGTCTGGATGAGGCGCGGGTTGGACTGATCCTCTTCGATCTTGCGCCGGATACGACCGATCAACACGTCGATCGACCGTTCGTATCCCTCGCAGCGACCGCCGCGGGTCTCGTCCAGGATCTGCTGGCGGGTCAGCGGCCGCAGCGGGTTCTGGACGAAGCAGCGCAGGATGTCGAACTCGCCGCTGGTCATGTCGACCTCGCCCTCGGTCTCGTTGAACACGCGGCGGCGCACCACGTCCAGCGACCAGCGACCGAAGCGCATGACGGTGAGCGTCTGCGGGGTGCCGTTGCCGCTGTCGATGCTGCGGATCCGGCGCATGATCGCGCGAACTCGGGCCGACACTTCACGCGGCGAGGTGTCGCGCTCGACAACGTCGTCGGCGCCGAGTTCCAGGGCGATGATGCGATCGACCGACTGGTTGGCCGCAGTGAGCGCGATCATCGGACGGTCGTCGCGGCTGCGGAACGTGCGAATGTCCTCGAAGCCGCTCTGGCCGGCGGAGGACAGGGCAACGATCACGCAGTCGGGCCGGTTGCCGTCGGCCAGGGAGTCCAAATCGCCCATGGAGGCGACCGCATCGACCGCGAAGTGGTTGTCGCGGAGCTGGGCGGCCAGGGTATCTCGGGAACGGGTATCGCCATCGACGAGGGCGATGCAGGCTGTTGTCGCCATCGGAGTCCATCCTTCTGTCTGGGGTTCCGGTTCTTCACGGCACGTCTTTCGGCGTGCGTTGGGAAACTGCCCAACCCGACGGACGGCTCGTATCCCCATTTAGGAAGGTCGTCCGGGTTTCTCGGATGTATTCTGTGCTCAGGGGGTGACATGGATCGACCGCGCATCTTTTTCGTCGATGACGAACCGCATGTTCTCAATGGCTTGCGGCGCATGCTCCGCAGCCGCCGAGAGGCGTGGGATCTGATGTTCTTCGAGGATGCCCGCCGCGCCCTGGTGGCCTGCGGGGCCGAGCCGGCGACGGTGGTGGTCTGCGATCTGCGGATGCCGGGGATGGACGGGGTGACGTTGCTGGACGCGCTGCGCGACCGGTTCCCGCAGACCATCCGATTCGTGCTCTCCGGCCAGAGCGAGGCGGAGGCGGGGCTGCGGGCGGCGGGGATCGCCCATCAGTTCCTGTCGAAGCCGACCGACGGGCCGACCCTGATCGCGGCGATCGAGAACGCCCTCGATCTGCGCGAGCGGCTCGGCGGCAAGGCGGTGGTCGCCCTGGTCGCCAGCCTGACGGCGATCCCGGCCCTGCCCGGCTCCTATCGCGAGCTGACCGAGCAGCTGCGCCGCGACACGCTGGATACCGAGGCGATCGCCGAGATCGTCGCCCGCGACCCGGGCATCGCCACCCGGCTGATTCAGGTCGCGAATTCGAGCTATTTCGGCGCGCCCAAGCGGATCGCCACGGTGCGCGGCGCGGTGCAGTTCCTCGGGATGGAGACGCTGAAGTCGCTGGTCCTCACCTACGGCGTGCTCAGCCAGGTGGTGCACGACCGGATCGGCGGCGCGCCCGTCGCCCAGCAGATCGTCGAGACCATGCTGCTGAAATCGGCCCTGTCCGCGCGGATCGCCCGCGACCTTGGCTGGGATCGGGCCGAGCGCGAACTGGTGGCGACCGTCGGCCTGCTGTCGGATGTCGGCCTGCTGGTGCTGATCGACAACTTCCCGGAGACATTCGAGCCCCGGATCGTCGACGGTGTGCTGCAGATGGAGGGCTTGGCCAGACTCGAGCGCGCGGCCTTCGGCGTCGACCACGCGTTGGTGGGCGCCTATCTGCTGGGGACCTGGGGCCTGCCGGACTCACTGACCGGCGGGGTGGCCGACCAGGCTACCGGACAGTGCGGATCGCTTGCCACCGCCGGCCAGATCGTGGCGCTGGCCGGCCGGCTGATGTTGGGAGAGGACATGTCGCCCCTGGAGGTCCGGTGGCCGGTGTCGGCCTGGACCGCCGTGGCCCGGGAGGGCGCGCCGCCCTGATCGGGCTCCGTCATACTCGGGTGGGTCGGCCGAATTCGGTGGGGGCAGGCGGAGCGGCGGCGAATGCGCCGGGGCGGCTTCCAGGGTCAGGCCGCCGCCTGAACGTAGTAGCCGTCCTGACCGCAGCGGATGCGGACACCGGCGCCGGCGACGCTCGCCAGCTTCTTGTTCAGCATGCTGATATGGACGCGGATCGTCTCGTGGTTCGGTTGCCGGTCGCCCGACGAGCAGACCGCCTGGTAGATCCGGCTCAGCGGGATCGGGTTGTGCTCCACGTGGCTGCGCAGCACCGACATGATGCTGACCTGACGCGGGGTCAGGCGGATGCGCTGGTCTCGCACGAAGAGCGCGTTGCCGTCCTCGTCGAGCCGAAAGCCGCCAAGCGTCGCCGGCGCCGACTCCGCATACGGATCGGTCCGCTGGGCGCGGCGGATGGCGACGGTGATGCGGAGCGCAATCTCCCCGATCTCCACGTCACAGGCGACCGCGTCGTCGGCGCACAGGCAGAGGGCGCGGGCCTTGGTCGGGCGATCGTCGCTGACGACGATGATCGGGGCCGCTTTCCAGCGCCGGCGGGTGGCGACGCAGTCTGCGATATCGTCGCTGACGACGATCAGCGCGTCGGGCCCGCAGTTCTGCGTCGGGCGGCCGGGAAAGCTGGCGGTCGGGAAGCGGGTGATGCCGACGCCGGTGGCGGCCAGGGCGTCCGCAAGGCGGTCCGCCGTGCCGGAAGATCCGACCAGGCCGATCGTGCGGGTCTCACGTGCGATTTCCATTTTCTGCGCCTCCGTTCTGGGTGCCGTCCTTGGACGAGGTTCGTGGCGCTGATATGCGCGCTCGGCCGGCCGGGCGCCGTCCCCATTTGGAGAGGGTCGTGCTTAAAGCTTCTGGTTAGCGGTTAACGAAATTTCAATTCAAGGAAGCCATGGTCCGCCCGTCGAGGCTCGGAACGCCTGGATATTTGGAATTTCAGATAAATTCCCGGAGAGACCCATGAAACTTTTCAGCCATGGGCTGATCGCCGTCGCCGCGATGGCGACGGTGCTGCTGACCGGTCCGCTGAACAGCGTGGCCGACACCCTCGCCGCGCCGGCCGGCCGGCCCATTCTGGTGGTCGCCGGCGCGATCGAGAACACCAATGCCGGCGCGACCGCGGAATTCGACCGGGCCCAGCTCGAAGCGCTGGCGCCGCAGGTACTGGAGACCAGAACGCCCTGGACCGAAGGCGTACAGCGCTTCGACGGCTTCCCGATCGCGGCACTGTTCGATCTGGTCGGCGCCAAGGGCGACACGGTGCGCGCGACGGCGATCAACGACTACGCGGTCACCATGCCGATCGCGGACCTGGTGGAGTCCGGCGCCTTCGTCGCGATCCGCCAGAACGGCGCCCTGATGAAGATCCGCGAGCGCGGTCCGCTGTGGATCATCTTTCCCTATGACAGCGACCCGCGCCTGACCGGCGACGATTTCCTGAACTGGTCGATCTGGCAGCTGAAGTCGCTCGAGATCGAGTGAGATGCCCCACCGCGCGCCGCGCTTCAGACCCACCCAGCTCAGCCTGCTCGCCCTGCTGGCCATCGTCACGGCCATCGGGGCGGCGGTGCTGGCGGTGTCGATCTACGTCTCGCTGGAACGGCAGATCCAGCGGCCGACCGAGAACTGGCAATGGGCGGTCTACCAACTTCAGGCCGAGCATCTGAAGCTGATGAAGGCGGCGCGCGAAGCGGTGGCCGGTGAGGCCGACTATGAGATGCTGAGCGAGCGTTACGAGATTTTCGTCAGCCGCATCCTGACGGTGCAGCAGGGCGACGCCTATGCCGGGCTGCGCGAGAGTCCGGCGCTGCAGGCCCTGCTGCCGCGTCTCGCGGAGGAGGTCGACGCCCTCGACGCCCTGATCGCCCGCGAGGACCCCCGGGTCGCCTCGCTGGCCCGATCGATCGAGCGGGGATTGGGCTCCTACGCCGACCCGCTGCAGTCTGCCGCCCTCAACGTGGTGTCCTACACTGCCGCCGTGCGTTCCGCCGCGCGGGACCGGATGCACGACGAGATGCTGTATCTGATCGTCTCCCTCGCGGTGTTGCTGCTGGTCAGCGGTCTGCTCGGTGGGGTGACGATCAAGCAGATCGCCGAACTGGCGGGCAGCCGCCGCCGGCTGACCGAGGCGCTGGAGATGGCCGAGCGGTCGAGCCAGGCCAAGAGTCGCTTCGTCGCCAGCATGAGCCACGAGATGCGCACGCCGCTGAATGCGGTCTCCGGCCTGCTGCGCGAGATCGGCCACCTGACCCGCAACCCGGAGATCGCCCGCATGGTCGAGGTGGCGCAGACCTCGGCCGCCATGCTGTGCGGACTGGTGGACGACGTGATCGACGCTGCCCGGGTCGAGGTCGGCAAGTTCCGCGTCAATCCGACCTCGTTCCAGGTCGGCGCGCTGCTGCGCGAGGCGGTCGACCTGCTCGCCGAGCGCGCCCGCGACCGCAACAACCTCCTGACCCTCGACCTGGCGGATACCGGCGACCGGCTGGTTCGCGCCGACCGCGCCCGGGTCAAGCAGGTGCTGGTCAACCTGATCGGCAACGCCGTGAAGTTCACCCGGGACGGCTCGGTCGACGTGCACGCCCGTATCGCCTTCGTCGGTCGAGGCCAGATGCGCCTGCGGGTCAGCGTCTGCGACACCGGCGTCGGCATCGCCGAGGACCAGCAGGAGCGGATCTTCCAGCGCTTCTACCAGGCGGGGCAGTCGGAGAGCGAAGGAATCGGCCTCGGCCTGTCGATCAGCCGCGACATCGTCGAGCGTCTCGGCGGCCGCATGGCGATGACCAGCACACCGGGCCAGGGCAGCATCTTCTGGTTCGAGGTTCCGGTGGAGGCCGGCGTCCATGAGGACGCCCCCGCCGCCGATCCGGTGGCGGTCCGGCCGCTGACCGGCCTGCATCTGCTCGTGGCCGAGGACAACGGCACCAACCGTCAGGTCATCCGGCGCCTGCTGGAGCGCCTGGGCGCCTCCTGCGTCTTCGCCGTCGATGGGGCCGAAGCGGTGGCCCGGGCTGCCGAAGAGAGCTGCGATGCCATCCTGATGGATATCAACATGCCGGAAATGGACGGGATGACCGCATTCCAGGAGATCGGCCGAGTGCTCGGCGCTGACCGGCCGCCGGTGATCGCGCTGACCGCCAGCGCGATGCCGGAGGACGTGGACGCCTTCACCGTGGCCGGCATGGCCGGCTGCGTCACCAAGCCGATCGCCGAGGCCGAACTGGTCCGGGTGATCGCCACCGCGCTGGGGCGCGACGTGACGATGCAGTCCGAACCCGACAAGCTGTCCCCGGCGACCGAGCACCGCGCCGCGGCGTCACTGACGGAGCGCCAGCGCTCCGCGGTGCTGGGCCTGGTTGCGCAACTGGACGACGATTGAGGAACGACCGGCAATGAGCACTTCCGGCGCCAACGATGCCCTGTTCCAGGGCCTTTCCGCCCTCGTCATCGACGACAGTCCGCTGATGCGCCAGCTCGTGCGCTCTTTGCTGCGCCAGTTCGGCTTCGCGGCGGTCGACGAGGCGGCGGACGGATCGGCCGCCCTGCGTCAGGTCGAACGCCACCGCTACGACGTGGCCATCTGCGACTGGATGATGGAGCCGACCGACGGGCTGGAGTTCGTGTGCGCCCTGCGCCGGCACCGAGACCCGGCCTGCTGCGGCCTGCCGGTGATCATGGTCACCTCGGTCGCCAACAAGGCCCGGGTGCTGGCGATGCGGGGCCAGGGCGTGACCGAGTACCTGGTGAAGCCGATCTCGGCTCAGAAGCTCGAGCAGCGCCTGGTCGCCGCCCTGTCGCGGCCGCGCAGCCTGATCCAGACCGCCGGCTATTCCGGTCCCGACCGGCGCCGGCCCCGGGAGCAGACCTATACCGGCCCGCGGCGGCGGCTGGCGGACCGGATGGCCGACCTGCCCTGGGAGGGTGACGACGAGGAGGACGCGATCAGCCAGGCCACCGAGGGCCTGCCGGACTATTCCGAGATCCTGCAGGGCGAGGTGGTGACGCTGCGCGCGCTGCTGGGGGAGGTCGAGACCACAGCGCCTGCGTCCGAGGAGCCCTGGCGCAGGATCTTTCGCATCGCCCACGATATTTCCGGTCAGGCGCCGAGCTTCGGCCACACGGCGGCCGCCGCCGTCGGCGCCAGCCTGGAGCGCCTGCTGCGCCCGGTGCTGAAGACGCCGGCGGTGCTCTCGCTGGCCGGCGGTCGCCGGGTGCGCGCGGTGCGCACCCATGTGGAGGCCCTGGCCCTGCTCCTGGACCAGGGTATCCTGGAGACCTCCTCCGAAACCGACATGCTGGTCGAGCGGCTGCGTCTGGCGGTCGAGCGGGTGCGGCGGGAAGAGGCGGCGGGATCGACCTGAACCATGCTGCGAGACTGCAGCTTTGAGTGCGCCGAATGTCATTTTCTGGCCCGAGGTCGCCGGCTATCATGCCGTCGGTGTTGTTGCGAGAGGTGAGAGCGCTATGATTCGAAAGATCCTCCTGGTCGCCTCGGAAGACCCGAAGACCTCAAGCCATGTGCGCGTGGCACTGGATATCGCCCGCCGCAACGGGGCCTCGATAACCGGGTTCGTTGCGGTCGATAAGGATCAACTGTCCAACATCGGTCCGGCTCCTCTAGGCGGATTTCATTACCGCTACGAAATGATCAAGAATCGGGTGGCCCGAGGCCTTAGCACGGCCAAGGAGGCGGTCGCCGGACTCCGCAAGATCTGCGAAGCGAACGATGTCCCCTTCCTTGCCGAGGAGACGACGGGCGACCGCGACCAAAGCCTGGCGCAGGCCTGGCGGTTTCAGGACCTCACCGTGCTGTCGGACCACGTCTGGGAACCGGGCTCGAACGAGCCGGCCGATGCCGAAATCCTCCTGCACTTCGTTGCCATGGGGCTGCGTCCCTTGCTCGTCGTCCCCCAGGGCTTTGAGGGAACGCCCGCCAAGGCCATGGTCGGTCTGTCCGGGTCGCTCGACAGTGCGAAATCGTTCAAGCACTTCGTTCAGATGCGGCCGTTCGGCGACATTCCGTTGCATATCGTGACCGTGGGCGATCCGAAATCCGGCGAAGCACCGGCCGACCTGCTGCGCGGTGCGGCGGACTACGCAAGGCTTCATGGCTATGAGGTCACGACGGCCGCGCTGCCGAAGGCGGACAAACGTGTGCGGGCGCTGTTGGATCATGGCCACAGCGTGGGGGCCGAGCTGTTCATTGTCGGGTCGTCCTACCACCAGTTCCTGACGATGACGCGGTTCGGATCGCATGCCCTTGGGATGTTGACCCTGTCGAAATATCCGGTCTTCGTCTCGCACTGACGGTCGGCGGCATAGGCCCCGAAGAGGGCCGGAGGGGTTGCGCCAAACCAGAAGGCATCTTTCGAATATTGCTCATTTTGGCAAATCGCTGACCTGGGTATCCTCCGCGAGATGGAGGACGCCATGAACACACCACTTGACGATCAGGGCGGGCCGTTGAGCGGTCTGCGCATTCTCGAACTCGGCCATTTCATCGCCGCCCCCTTCTGCACCCGCGTGCTGGCGGATCTCGGCGCCGATGTGATCAAGGTCGAACCGCCCGGCAGGGGCGATCCGGTGCGCTCCTGGGGCATCATCCCCGAGGGCGAGACGGCGTCCGTGTGGTGGTCCGTGCATGGCCGCAACAAGCGCTCGATCACTGCCGACCTGAAGAAGCCGGAAGGCATCGCCCTGGTGAAGCGGCTGATCGCCGAGGTCGACGCCGTGGTCGAGAACTTCAAGCCGGGCCAGCTCGCCTCCTGGGGCCTGGGCCCGCGGGACATGACGGCGGTCAATCCCGACGTGATCGTGGTGCAGGTCTCCGGCTACGGCCAGACCGGCCCCGGCCATAACCGGGCCGCCTTCGGGGTGATCGGCGAGGCGGTCGGCGGCCTGCGCCACCTGACGGGCTATCCGCCCGAGGTCAGCGAGCTGCCGCCGGTGCGCACCGGCATCTCGATCGGCGACAGCGTGGCCGGGCTGTACGGCGCGATCGGCCTGCTCGCCGCCCTGTTCGAGAAGGGTAAGGGACGGGGGACGCCAGGCCGCCGGATCGACGTGGCCCTGACCGAGAGCATCCTCAGCCTGCTGGAGGGCTGCCTGCCGGAATACGGCGCGACCGGCGCGGTCCGTCAGCCGACCGGCTCGACCCTGCCGACCAACGCGCCGTCCAACGCCTATCCGACGGCGGATGGACGCTGGTTTCTGATCGCGGCCAATTCCAACGCCCTGTTCCGCCGGCTCTGCGGCGCCATGGGCCGGCCGGAGCTGGCCGACGACCCGCGCTACGCCGATAATCCCAGCCGGGTGAAGCACGCGGCCGAGCTGGACGCGGCGATCTCCCACTGGACCACCGGCCTGACCCTGGACGAGGTGGCGGCGCAGGTGGAGGCGGCCGACGTGCCCTGTTCGCGGATCTACGACATTGCCGATATCGCCGCCGATCCCCAGTTCCTGGACCGGGGCATGGTGCGCCGGGTCGCCGACCCGCGCCTGGGCGAGGTGCTGCATCCCGGCGTGGTGCCGGCGATGACCGGCGGGCCGGCCGGCGGCGTGCGCTGGGCCGGGCCGGATGTCGGCGCCCATACCGACGAGGTGCTGGCCGAGCTGCTCGGCATGGCGCCGGACGAGATCGACGCGTTGAAGAAGGAGGGTGTGCTGTGAGCGACCCCGTTGAGGTTTGCCCGGTCGAAATTTGCGACGTCGCCCCGCGCGACGGCTTCCAGGTGATCAAGGAGCCGATCCCGACCGAGACCAAGGTCAAGGTGGTCGAGCTGCTGGCCCAGGCGGGGCTGACGCGCATCGAGACCGGCGCCTTCGTCAGCCCGGTGCATGTGCCGCAGATGGCCGACACCGCCGAAGTTCACCGGCTTGCCAAGGTCGGATCCGACGTCCGGCTGTCCACCCTGGTGCCGAACCTGCGCGGCGCCCAGGACGCCTTCGCCGCCGGCATTCCCGATATCGTCTACGTGTTCTCGATCTCCGAGAGCCACAACAACGCCAATGTCCGTCGCCCGGTGGAGGCTTCCATCGGCCAGCTCGGCGAGGTGATCGCCCGGGGCCGCGACGTGCCGGGCTTCCGCCTGCGCGCCAACTTGGCGACCGTGTTCGACTGCCCGTTCGAGGGAACCACCGACCCGGACGCGGTCTATGCCGCCATCGAGACGGTGCTGGGCTTCGGCGCGCCGGTGGAGTTCGGCCTGTGCGACACCACCGGCCGGGCGATCCCGGATCAGGTGGCGGAGGTCTGCGCCACCGTCCTGAAGCGCTTCTCCGGCGACGGCATCGGCTGGGCCTATCACGGCCACGACACCTTCGGTCTGGGCGTGGCCAATGCGCTCTACGCCTATCAGGCGGGCATCGGGGTGTTCGACAGTGCGGCGGCCGGTCTGGGCGGCTGCCCCTTCGCGCCGGGTGCCACCGGCAACACGGCGACCGAGGACCTGGTTTTCACCTTCGAGAACATGGGCATCGCCACCGGCATCGACCTCGACCGGCTGCTGGACGCGGCGGAAGTCGTGGCCGAGGTACCGGGCGCGGAGACCGGCGGCCACCTGCGCACGGTGCCACGCCGCCGCGCCCTGCGGGCTGCGTGACCTCCCTGCGGTGATGTGGCGGTGAAAGCGCGGGCCGATCTCGGTCTGACCTCCCTGCGGCTGTTCGAGGCGGCGGTCCGGCTCGGCTCGCTCTCCGCCGCTTCGGCCGAGGCCAATATCGCGATCTCCGCCGTCAGTCGGCGGATCGCTGATCTGGAGCAGCAGTTCGGCACCCGCCTGCTCCACCGCGACGTGCGCGGGGTCGAGCCTACCCCCGCCGGCCAGATACTGGTCATCCATGCCCGCAACCTGCTGCGCCTGGCCGAGCGGGTGAGCGAGGACATGGCGCAGTTCTCCGACGGCGCACGCGGACTGGTGCGGGTCGCAGCCAATCCTTCCGCCGTGAACCAGTTCCTGCCAGACCTGTTCTCCCGCTTCCGGGAGGCTGCGCCGGAGATCCGCTTCGAGGTGCGCGAGGGCGTATCGGGCGACATCGTGCGCGAGGTGCTGGAGGGCCATGTGGATATCGGCATCTTCGCCGCCTCGGTGCCCCATGAGGGGGTGCAGGCCTTCCCGTTCCGCGCCGACTTGCTCTGCGTCGTGGTGCCCGCCGGGCACCGGCTGGCGGGGGCCGGCGCTCTCACCCTGCGCGACCTGCTGGAGGAGCCGCATATCGGGCTGGAGGACGGGAGTTCCCTGTTCGCCCAGGTCTGCCAGCGGGCGGAGGAGGCGGGCCGGCCGCTGACCGTGGCCTTCCGGGTGCGCAGCTTCGAAGCGGTGCGGCGGATGGCGGCGGCCGGGCTCGGTGTCGGCATCCTGCCCCAGGCGGTGGCCGCCCCCTATGCGGCGGTGGACGGGATCGCCGTCATCCCCCTGTCGGAGGACTGGTCGCGCCGGCCGTTCCTGCTCGGCGTCCGGGAGCGGTCCGCCCTGTCCGCCTCGGCGGAGGCGTTTCTCGCCTATCTGATCGGTGCGACCCCTTAGTTCTGGACGATGACTTTGGCTTCCAGCGGCTCGCCGTCGACCGCGATCGGCCGGTGGTCGTTGGTGTTCAGCGAGACGGAGACCGCCACCCGGCCCGGCGGCAGGCTGGCGATGTGCAGCCAGGGACCGTAGGCCCGGGCGATCTTCTCGCCGTTCGCATAGACATGGGCATGGCCCTCGCCCGGCACATGCGGGCCGCTGGCATGCTCCGGCGCGAAGCGGAAGCCGGTCGGCTGGATGTGCAAGGTCCAACCGCCCATCGGGTCGGCGCGCAGGTCGATGCTCAGAGCCGCCGAGGCGACCTCCAGGCTCGTGCCATGCTGATGCGTGGCGTCCGAATGCTGGGCCGGGTCGCCATGGTCGTGGCCGTCCAGGGTCACGCCTTGGGAGGCGGCCAGGAGAAAGCCGGCGCCGCCGCCGAAGACCAGGCCGATGAGAAACAGGGCGATGGCGCGGGTCATCGGCGGGTCACTCCGGCGCGTCGGCTGCGTCGCGGGACCAGACATGCCCCGCCAGAAGCCCCAGGACCAGCCATCCGGCCAGCGCCACGCCGAGGCTGCGGGCGGCGAACAGGGCCGACAGTTCCGGCGGGGTGGGGCCGGCGAAGTGGTCCGGCTCGGGTGCGCCGATCGCATGCGGGGCGAGGATGAGGATGACGGCCGCCACCCAGGCGATCCAGTGCTTCCCGAAGGCGATCAGTCCGGCCGCGACGGCGGCGGCGGAGACCGTGGCGAACCACCAGATCTGCCGTTGCGTGACATCGGCCGCGGCCGCGCCCGGCACTTCCGGTGCCAGGGAAAAGGCCGGCGCCAGGTGCAGGACCGCGAAACCGGCGAGGCCCCAGACCAGACCCTTGCGGCCGTCGATGGCTGCCCCGCGCTCCTCCGCCAGCGCCATCGCCGCGACCAGCAGCAGGGCGAAGCCGGTATAGGTCAGCATGGAGAAGAACACGCTGAGACCGTCGCGCACCGGGTCGAGCCGTCCCAGTTCCGGATGGGCGGACACGGCGTCCGGGCCGAAATGGGTGAGGGTGCCCTGCTCGTACAGTTCGGCATGCAGCAGCACTGGCTGCACGAACCAGAGCTGCAGGATGGCGGCAACGAGCCCGGCCCCCGCGCCGGCCAGCAGGGCGCAGGTCAGAAGACGCTGGAACATGGCCCGAAGACGATCAGTGGCAGGGAAAGATCAGTGGCAGGGGAAGCCGTTGGCGTGGCGGCTGTCGTGGGCGGCGGTGTGCAGGGTCTGGGTCTGCGCATGGCCGGCGACGAACAGCACCGACAGGCCGAGCAACGCGACGACCAGGGCCGGCATCATCCGGGACTTCGTCAGACCGCGCGCGGCCACATCCGTCATGCTCATCGTCGCCTCTTCCCCTCGGTGCGCGGGGTGCGGTCCCGGCGCAGGTCATCGTTGTGGGCAGAGTAAGCAATCCGCGCGGCCTTGCAAACCGCTCTCGACGGCGGTGCCGCGAGGCGGGATATAGAGGCCATGAACCTGCGCCAGATAGAGACCTTCGCCGCCGTGATGCGCTGTGGCACCGCCTCGCGGGCAGCCGAGACCCTGGGAGTGACCCAGCCGGCCGTCAGCCGCACCCTGGCTGAGTTGGAGCGATCGGTCGGCTTCGCCCTGTTCGCCCGCATCCGCAACCGGCTGGTGCCGACACCGGAGGCGCGGCTGCTGTATCAGGATGTGGAGGCGGCGTTCCAGGGCATCGACACGATCCGCGCCTCGGCCGCGCGAATCCGCGACCAGGGGTCCGGGGAGCTGCGGGTCGCCTCGCTCTCGGCGCTTGGCGGCTCGCTGGTGCCGCGCGCCATCGCCGCGTTCCGCAAGGCCCATCCGGCGGTGCGGGTGACCCTGCTGGTGCTGTCCTCGCGGGAGGTGCGCGACCTGGTCGCCTCCGGCCAGTTCGATGTCGGCCTCGCCGCCGACGAGATCGACGTGACCGGCGTCACCCACCAGGCGTTTCTCACCCGTGACGCGCTCTGCGCCGTTCCGGTCGGCCATCCGCTGGCGGATCGCGCGGTGGTCACGTCGGCCGACCTGCACGGTATGCCCTTCGTCGCCTATGTGCCGGAGGACCGCAGCCGCCAGCGGCTCGACTCGCTGCTGGCGGCGGAGAATGTGGTGCCGGAGATCGTGGTGGAGACGATCTACGCCTCCACCCTCCATGCCCTGGTGGCGCAAGGGGTGGGCGTCGGCCTGATCAGCGCTGCGGCGGCCGAGGGGCTGGACGGTTCACGGGTGGTGCTGCGGCCCTTTGCGCCGGCGGTGCCGATCCGCAGCCTGCTCATCCTGCCCTCCGACCGGCCGAAATCGGAGATCGTGCGCGACTTCATCGACGCTTTGATGGCGGCGCGGTAGCGGCCGGACCATCAGCTTCACGCATGAAGTCATGCGCCGGCGTCAGTGTACGGGACGGCGCGGGCGCGCTAGCACGGGGGACCCATTGAGGAGATCCCCATGCGCGACCAGACCCGCTGCGTCCAGCACCCGCCCGCCACGCTCGACGGCTTCGCCAGCCTCGCCGTGCCGACCTATCGGGCGTCCACCATCGTCTATCCGGACGGTCAGTCCTTTCTGACCCGCAATTCGAGGGGTTTCGACGACTACACCTACGGCATGCACGGCACGCCGACCACGCGGGTGCTGGAGGCGCAGCTCACCGCCTTGCATGGCGGCGCGCGCACGATCCTCGTGCCCTCGGGCCAGGCGGCGATCAGCCTGGTGATGCTGACCCTGCTGCAGCCGGGTGATCACGTGCTGATCCCCGACCACGCTTATGGCCCGGTGCGCAGCCTGTGCCGCAATTACCTGGCGCCGCGAGGGGTCGAGCACACGATCTACGACCCGATGATCGGCGGCGGCATCGACGCGCTGATCCGGCCGCAGACCAGGCTGATCTGGGTGGAATCCCCCGGCTCCGGCACCATGGAGGTGCAGGACGTCCCCGCCATCGCCGCCGCGGCGAAGGCCAGGGGCGTGCCGGTCGGCTGCGACAATACCTGGGCCACGCCGCTGCTGTTCAAGCCGCTGGCCCATGGGGTGGATGTGGCGGTGGAGGCGCTGACCAAATATGTGGGCGGCCATTCCGACCTGCTCATGGGCTCGATCACGGTGGCCGACGTGGCGCTGCGCGACCGGATCAAGCTGGTGATGCGCGATCTCGGCATCGGCGTGTCGCCGGACGAGGCGTCGCTGGCCCTGCGCGGGCTGGAGACCATGGCCGTGCGCCTCGCCCATATGGGCCGGGTGTCGGAGGAGTTCGCCCGTCGCCTGGCCGGTCACCCGGCGGTGGAGACCGTGCTGCACCCGGCGCTGCCGTCCTGCCCGGGGCATGAGTTTTGGAAACGGGACTTCGCCGGCTCGGCCAGCGTGTTCAGCATCGTGCTGAAGCCGGGGCTGGAGGGGCGGATGGAGGCGGCGCTGTCGGCGCTGAAGGTCTTCGCCATCGGCGCGTCCTGGGGCGGCACCCGCAGCCTGATCGCCCCGGCCGACGTGAAGGTCGACCGGGTAGCGGTGCCCTGGCCGTACGAGAGCGGCCTGATCCGCATCAATATCGGCCTGGAGGATCCCGAGGATCTCTGGGCCGATCTGGAGGCGATGCTGGCGGTGTTCGGCGGCTGAATGAAACCGGCTTCCCGGAACGATTCCGGGAAGCCGGGGGTGGGAGGAGCGCTCAGTTGCTCTTCATCTTCATGTCATGGGTGCCGTGATGGCTGCTGTCGCCGCTGCCCTGCATGGCGCCGACGCCGCCGATGGGGACATCGACGGTTACCTCGCCGGCCTTCTCGAAGATCAGGGTCAGCGGGAAGCTCTCGCCTTCCTTCAGCGGGGCTTTCAGACCCATCATCATGATGTGGTCGCCGCCCGGCTCCAGAGTGGCCACGCCGCCGGCCGGCACCGCGATCGCCTCGACCGGGCGCATCTTCATCACGCCGTTCTCGTGCAGGTGCGTGTGCAGCTCGGCACGCTCGGCGACCGGAGTCTTCGCGCCGATCAGACGGTCGGCTTCCGCCCCGGCGTTCCTGACGGTCAGGAACGCCGCACCGTTCCGGGCCGGACCGGCGGTGGCGCGGGCGAAGGGCGCCTCCACGGCGACACCGTCGGCCATCGCCGTCTGCATGCCGCCATGGCCGTGGCCATGACCGCTCTTTTCGGCGGGGGCGACGACCATCAGGTTCGGAGCCGGGTGCGGCAGGTCATGCGGGTCCTGCCCCGGGGCCGCGGTCTCGGTCCAGGCCACCTGCGCACCGTCGGGGCAGAACTGGGTGGTCGGGAACGCGATCGTGGTGCCGGCAAGGTCGCCGGTGATCCGGGCGCGGAACACGAACTCGTCGTAGAAATCGTCCGGCAGCGCGCCGCCCGACCAGCGGATCTGCGTCACGCCCTCGCTCATCGGCGTGCCGTAATAATCGTAGGTCTTGCCGTAGGCACCCCACACCGTCTCGAGCTTCCAGCCGGGCTTCGGCATCGGCTTGGTCGCGATGACGCCTTCGGGAATGTCGATGGTCAGCGCGATGGTCGGTTTGCCGTCGCAGCCATGCGGCACGCGCATTACCGCCTTGTACATGCTGTCGGCGGTGGCCTGCCCGGTCTCCAGCGAGGAATGGGCCGAGGCCGGCGCGGTGGAGAAGGCCGCACCCAGCAGGGCGAGGGAGGCAATCGTGGTCTTGATGGTCATGTCGGTCGCTTTCCGTCATTCGGCGCGCGTGGTCGCGGGCCGCTGAAACCTTGCGCATGGGGGGTGCCGCGCGCGATCGGGGGTGTCAGGCGGAAAGCAGGGGTGGCGCGCGCGGATTGAGGTCCGTGATGCGCTCCAGTGGTGCTGGGATATCGCCGCACGATACCGGCGGCATCGGGGCCAGGAGGGCCGGTTCCGGCAGGTCGGCGACGGTGGTCTGCGGCGGGATCGGTCCGGCATGGGCGAACAGGCAGCCCGGACAGACCGGGGCGCCACGACGGGCGTCGTGGTCGCCGTCGTCGTCGCTGGCCAGCAGGATCAGGCCGGCCGGGGAACAGATCTGCAGCGCCAGCGCGCTGGTCTCGTCGCCGGCGGCCTGCTGCTCGCGGGCGATCGACTCGCCGGCCAGCCCCGCGACGATGCCGAGACCGAGCTGGAGGACGAGCGCATAGACGCCGAGGACGGCGGCGATGTCGCGCCATCCGTATCGCCGCTTCGCCAATAGGCGGCGGCCGGGCTTTCGGGTCCGTCCGATCATGGCCGGAACCTACTGCATCCGATTGTGCCGTCCAAGGGTCAGGTGGTCGCGGTCACCGGTGCGGCCAGGTCCAGGCCGGCCAGTTTCCAGCCGCGGCGGAAGTCGACGATATGCTTGCGCATCCACTCCTCCGCGGTGTCCGGGTCGCGGGCCTTCAGCGCATCGACGATGGCCCGGTGGGCGTCATACATCCGGGAACCGGCATCCAGGTGCTGGAAGATCCGCTCGAAGGCCGGATAGAACAGCGCGCCGAGCGGCTGGCGGGCGAGCTGGATCGCCCGGTTGCCGCTGGCCTCGGCGATCAGGTCGTGGAACGCGAGATCGAGTGCCGCGATCGCCGCCGCGTCGGCTCCTTGGCTGCGGGTTGCCGCCAGGTTGGCCTCCAGGGCCGCAAGCTGCGCCTCCGTGGCGTGCCGTGCCGCCAGGGCGGCCGTGCCCGGTTCCAGCACCAGCATGGCGCGCCACAGCTCCTCCACCGTCACCTTGTGCAGCACCATGGCGGTGGTCATGCGGTCGCTCAGGGTTTCCGGCGGCGGGGCAGTGACGAACAGCTTCTTGCCGCCCGGCCGACGCGCCACCACGCCGGTCTCCTCAAGCGAGCGGATCGCCTCGCGCACGGTGGAGCGGTTGACGCTGAGCAGCGCCGCCATGGCCATTTCCGAGGGCAGGACGCTGCCGACTTCGATCTCGCCGCTGACGATCTTCTCGCGCAGGGCGCGGGCGGCGACCCGGTAGGCCGGCTCGGTCTGGATCGGGTCGAGGGAGAAGGTGGACGTCATTCGCGCCCAGCCTGGGCCTGGGTGCGGGCCTCATCGCGCAGGGCGCGGCGCAGTACCTTGCCGGTATGGCCCTTCGGCAGGTCGTCGCGGAACTCGATCCGGCGCGGATACTTGTACGGCGAGGCGACCCGCTTGACGTGGTTCTGGATGTCGGCGACCAGGGCGTCGTCGGGCGTGACGCCACGCTTCAGCACGATATAGGCCTTCACCACCTCGCCGCGCTCATCGTCCGGGGCGCCGACGACGGCGCATTCCTGGACCGCCTCGTGCTCCAGCACGGCGTTCTCCACCTCGATCGGGCCGATACGGTAGCCGGCGGAATTGATCACGTCGTCGGAACGGCCCTCGTACCAGAAGTACCCGTCGGCATCCCGCGAGGCGAGATCGCCGGTGAGGAACCAGCGGCCGTCCGGCCCCGACACATGGCTCTGTTCGGTGCGCTCCGGATCGTTCCAATAGCCGAGCATCATGGTCGGACACGGGGTGAGCAGGGCGACATGGCCGACCTCTCCATCGGGCAGCCGATGCCCGTCGTCGCCGATCACCGCCAGGGTGCATCCGGGAGCGGCCATGCCCATGGAGCCGAGCTTCGGCGTCACCTCGGTGGTGGTCAGCGCCGTCATCAGGGTTTCGGTCTGGCCATAGGCTTCGGCCACCGGCACGCCGGTCGCCCTGGTCCATTGGTCGGCGACCACCGGGTTCATCGCCTCGCCCGCCGAGACGGTGCGGCGCAGGGCCGAGAGGTCGTGTGCGGCGATATCCTCCTGCACGACGCGGTACAGCTCGGTCGCGGGCGCGCAGTAGACCGTGATTCGGTGCCGGGCCAGCAGCCGCAGGCGCTCCGCCGGGTCGAACGGTCCGTCGTAATGGAAGCTGGCCGCCCCCTCCGACCAGGGGCCGATCAGCACGCTGGTGCCGGCCTTCGACCAGCCGGTATCGGCGCCGCACCAGATCCGCTCGCCCGGCCGCAGGTCGAGCCAGTAGCGCGCGGCGTAGCGCCAGCCGAAGACGGCGCGGGCGGCGTGAACCACCCCCTTGGGATACCCGGTGGAGCCCGAGGTGTAATACATCATCGCCGGGTCCTCGGCGGCGACGGTGGCGGCCTCGGCCTCCTCCGATCGGTCATAGGCCTCGGTCATGTCCCGCCAGCCGGCGCGCGGGCCAACGCTGAAGCGGATTGCGACCGCGTCCAGACCCGGCTCGATCCTCTCCGCATGGCCGGCGCGGCAGACCACGGCGACGGCTCCGGAATGCTCGGCCCGATAGGCGATCTCGCGGGCGGTCAGCATCTCGATGCAGGGGATCGGCACCGCGCCGATACGCATGGCGGCGACCAGGGAGATCTGCCACTCGGGAATCCGCGGCATGACGATCAGCACGCGGTCGCCCTTGGCGATGCCGGCTTCGCGCATCGCATGGGCGACCCGCTTGGTCAGGTGGGAGATGTCGGAGAACTGGAACCGGCGCTCGTCGCCGGCGGCGTTCTGCCAGATCAGGGCCAGCGGGTCGCCGTCGGTCGCCCAGTGGTCGACCACGTCGGTGGCGAAATTGAAGGTTTCCGGGATCGCCCAGTCGAACCCGTCGGGTGCCTGATCGGCCTGCTCTGCCTGTGCCATCGGTTTCCTCCTCTGCGCCCCGGTATGCCGTGCCGCCTTGGTCGGCGGTTCTCGGCTGTCTAGCGGCGCCTCATCCGTTGCGCGCCGCTGCCCGCTTCAGCGCCTTGCGGGCCAGCGACCAGCGGTGCACCTCGGACGGGCCGTCATAGATCCGGAATCCGCGCACCTCGCGGAAGATCCGTTCCACCGGCAGATGGGCGCTGGTCCCGGCACCGCCGAGCACCTGCACGGAGTTGTCGACGATCCGCCAGATCGCTTCCGAGCACTGGACCTTGGCCATGGAGCTTTCCTCCGCGGCCCGGTCGCCCTGGTCGAGCAGCCAGGAGGCCTGCTGCAGGGAGAGGCGGGCGGTGCGCATGTCCATCTCGTTGTCGGCCAGCATGAAGCCCACCCCCTCGTGCTTGCCGAGGATCTGGCCGAAGGCCATGCGGGTATTGGCGTAGTCGCAGGCGGTGTCGTGGGCGCGCCGTGCGGAGCCCAGCCAGCGCATGCAGTGGGTCAGCCGGGCCGGGGCGAGCCGGACCTGGGCGTAGCGGAACCCGGCCCCCGGCGCGCCGAGCACCGCGTCGGCATCGACCCGCAGGTCGTCGAACCGCATGTTCCAATGGCCGCCGGCGAAGCTGGTGTCCAGCGTGTCCATCTGGCTCTCCAGCACGATCGCCGGGTCGTCCATCGGGGCGAGGAACATGGTCGCCTCGCCGTCATGGGGGCCGCCCTCGATCTTCGCCATGATGATGACGAAGGTGCTGTCCTTGGCCCCTGTGATGAACCACTTCCTGCCGTTGATCACGTAGCCGTTGCCGTCGACCTTGGCGGTGGCGGCGAGCATCGTCGGGTCGGCGCCGGCGCCGTCCGGCTCGGTCATGGCGAAGCAGGACCGCGCGCCTTGGCACAGCGGCTTCAGGTATTTCTCGCGCTGTTCGGGGCTGGCGACCTCGTTGAGCAGGTGGATGTTGCCCTCGTCCGGCGCGCCGCAATGCATGGCCGACGGGCCGAGCAGGGAATAGCCGGCCTCCTCGAACACCCAGGAGCGCTCCAGATGCGACAGGCCCAGGCCGCCGAATTCTTTCGGCGCGTGCGGCGCGAACAGCCCGGCCGCCTTGGCCTTGGCGTTCATCTCGGCGCGCAGGTCCTCGCTCGGTCCGTGCTCGCCCCAGCGCGGGTCCTTTTCGTACGGGATGATCTCATCGGCGATGAAGGTCCGGGTCCGTTTGACCAGGTCCTGGATGTGGTCGGGTGTCGAGAAGTCCATCGGTTTCCATCCCTTACTGCGCCGGCCTTTGCGGCCGCATCACTTCGCCGCGCCGCGCGCGACATCCCAGGTGTGCGTCATCAGATCGAAGCCCAGCCGTTCGAACCGGGCGTAGCGGTCGTCCCCGATCGCGCCCGATTTCCAGCGGGCGTGAAGCTGCAGGAAGATCGCGGAGAGCTTGAACAGGCAGAGCACGTAGAGGTCGTCCAGCCCGTCCAGGCTGCGGCCGCTGGCCTTTGCGTAGGCCTGCGCCATGTCCCGGCGCGACGGGAAGCCGGGCAGGGCGGTGGGCATCTGGCCGAGTTCGCGCAGGCACTCCGGATCGTCCGGCTGCGACCAGTAGCTCAGCAGGGTGGCGAGGTCGAACAGCGGCTCCCCCCGCGTCGCCATGTCCCAGTCGACGATCCCCACCGGCGCCAGCCGGTCGGGGGCCAGGATCAGGTTGTCTAATTTGAAATCGCAATGCAGCAGCGAGACCTCGGCGCGGTCCCACCTGGCGAGCTTCCTGTCCAGCCAGGCCGAGATGTCGGCGGCGAGCCTCGCTTCCGGCCGACCTTCGGCCAGCTCCGCGCCCCGAGCCGACCAGCGCGCCGCGTTGCGCGCCACGAACCCTTCCGGCCGGCCGAGATCGCCAAGGCCGCAGGCGTCCGGGTCGACCGCGTGCAGCTCGGCGAGCGGCCGGGCGAGCAGGTCGCACAGGGCGCCGGGCAGATCCTCGTCCTCGCGCAGAACGCCGAGGTCGTCGCCGCGCACCGTGCGGCCTTCGCGGTATTCCAGGATCTGGAACGGCGCGCCCAGGACCTCGGGATCTTCGCACAGGGCGAGGCTGTCCGGCGCCAGCGGGAAGGCCGGCGACAGGGCGGAGAGCACCCGATGCTCGCGCGCCATGTCGTGCGCGCCCGGCGGCAGCGGTCCCGACGGCGCCCGGCGCAGCACCGCCGGTCGGCCGTCGACCGAGATCCGGTAGTTCAGGTTGGCCAGCCCGCCGGAGAAGCGGGTTGCCGGGACCTCGTGGTCCAGCGTCCGACCCGCCCGCGCCAGGAACGCCGCCAGGGGCTCGGGCGCGAAGGGCCACTCTTCAGCGATGGAAGAGGCTTCGTTTTTTTGTCCGACAGTCATACCGAAAATCTGCGCAGATCATCGCGCGGGCGCAAGAGCCAATCAGAGATATCGCCGGGCCGTGTCGGCCGATCGGCTATTCGGCCGGGGCGGCGGCCGTGCTGTCGGACTTGGCGGGCGCCTCATCGTGCCGGGCCACCCGGCGGCGCGACATCAGGGTGTAGACCGCCGGCACCACGAACAGGGTCAGGATCGTGCCCAGGCTCATGCCGCCGACGATCACCCAGCCGATCTCCTGGCGGCTTTCGGCGCCGGCGCCGTGCGCCAGGGCCAGGGGGATCGCGCCGGAGACCATGGCGCCCGTGGTCATCAGGATCGGCCGCAGCCGCAGGACGGCGGCCTCGACCACCGCCTCGTGCATGGGCCTGCCCTCGTCCTGCAGCTGGTTGGCGAACTGGACGATGAGAATGCCGTGCTTGCTGATCAGCCCGATCAGCGTGACCAGCCCGACCTGGCTGTAGATGTTCAGTGTGCCGCCGCTGAGCTCCAGGGCCAGCAGGGCGCCGGTCATCGACAGCGGCACGGTGACCATGATGATGATCGGGTCGACGAAGCTCTCGAACTGGGCGGCCAGCACCAGGAAGATGAAGCACAGCGCCAGGATGAAGACGAAGACCAGGTTGCTGCCGGTCTGCTTGAACTCGCGGGACTCGCCGGCGAAGTCGTAGCGCACGGTGGTCGGCAGCACATTCTTCGCCGCCTCCTCCAGCACCTCCAGCCCCTCGCCGAGCGAATAGCCGGGGGCCAGGTTGCCGGTGATGGTGGCCGAGCGGAACTGGTTGAAGCGGTTCAGCTCCTTCGGCGCCACGGTCTCGCGCACGGTGACCAGGTTGGAGAGCTGGATGTCGGCGCCGCCGCGGCCGTGGACGTAGATGTCGTTGAGGTCGCTGACCGTGCGCCGGTCGTCCGGGGCCATCTGGACGATGACGTCGTACTGCTCGCCGTTCTGGTTGAAGCGGGTGACCAGCCGTCCGCCCAGCAGGGTCTCCAGGGTGCGGCCGACGGTCAGCACGCCGGCGCCGGTATCGGCCACCCGCTCGCGGTCCAGCTCGACCGAAAGCTGGGGCTTGTTCAGCCGCAGGTCGCTGTCCAGGTTGATCAGGCCGGGGAATTTCTCCGCCTCGGCGATGACCTCGCCGACATACTCGTCGAGCTGCTCGTAGCTGTCGGAGGTCTGGATCACGAACTCGATCGGCTTGCTGCGCGCGCTCTGGCCGAACGAGCCGGGGTTGTTGGCGAAGGCGCGGACGCCGGCGATCTTGCGCAGGTCGGGCTGGACGTCGCGCACGATCTCCATCTGGGTGCGCTCGCGCTCCTCCCAGGGAGTGAGCTGGGAGAAGGAGATCAGCTCGGTGACCGCCCGCGAGCCGACGATGACGAAGTAATGCTCTACCTCGGGGATCTCGTTGAGCATCTCCTCGAACTGCTCGGCGTAGCGGCTGGTGAAGGTGACGGTGGAGCCTTCCGGCGCGTTGCCGGCGGTGAACAGCACGCCGCGGTCCTCGATCGGCGCCAGCTCGGATTTCAGCCCGGTCAGCAGCACGTAGCTGCAGCCCGCCACGCCCAGAGCCAGCAGGATCACCAGCGGCCGTGCCTTCAGGGTCAGGGTCAGCAGCCGGCGATAGCCCTCGTTCAAGCCGTTCAGCCCGCGTTCCAGCACGTTGTAGAGGGTGCCGTGCTTCTCGTGGTTCTTCAGCAGCCGCGAGCACATCATCGGGCTCAGCGTCAGGGCGACGAAGCCCGACACCAGCACCGCGCCGGCCAGGGTCAGGGCGAATTCGGCGAACAGCGTGCCGGTGCGGCCGGGCGTGAAGGCGACCGGGACATAGACGGCGGCGAGCGTCAGCGTCATCGCCACCACCGCGCCGGAAATCTCCTTGATGCCGACGATGGCGGCCCGCACCGGCTTCAGGCCGTTCTCCACATGGCGGTGGATGTTCTCCAGCACCACGATGGCGTCGTCCACCACCAGGCCGATGGCCAGCACCATGGCCAGCAGGGTCAGGGTGTTGATCGAGAAGCCCAGGATGCTCATCAGCGTGAAGGCGCCGATCAGCGACACCGGGATGGTCACCAGCGGGATCAGGGTGGCGCGGAAGGACCTCAGGAAGAAGAAGATCACGATGACCACCAGGCCGATGGCCTCGATGATGGTCTCGTAGACCGCGTCGATGGAGCGGTCGATGAACACCGACTTGTCGTAGGCCACCTTGACCGCCATGCCCTGGGGCAGGCTGTCGGTCAGCGCGGGCATCACCTCGGCCATGGCGTTCGACACGTCGAGCGGATTGGCCGTCGCCTGTTTGACAATGCCGAGGATGACGGCGTTGTCGCCGCTGAACCGGGTCACCCGCCGCTCGTCCTGCGGGCCGAGCTCGACCCGGGCGAGGTCGCGCATACGCACGGGGAAGCCGTCCACGTCCTTGATCACGATCCGCTCGAACTGCTCCGGGGTGACCAGCCCGGTCTCGGACAGGACGGTGAATTCCCGGTCGATGCTTTCGATCCGGCCGGCGGGCACCTCCACGTTCTGCTGGCGCAGGGCGTCCTCGATGTCCTGGGTGGTCAGCCGGTAGGCGGCCAGCCGCTCGCGGTCGACCCAGATCCGCATGGCGTAGCGCCGCTCGCCGAAGATCCGCACCTCGGCCACGCCGGGCAGGTTCTGCAGCCGGTCGCGCACATAGCGGTCGGCATAGTCGGAGATCCGGATCGGCGAGTGCCGGTCGCTGGTGAAGGCGAGATAGATGATCGCCTGGGCATCGGCCTCGACCTTGGCGATGACCGGCTCTTCCACCTCGTCGGGCAGCCGTCCGCGCACCCGGGAGACCCGGTCGCGCACGTCGCTGGCGGCCACGTCCGGATCGACGCCGAGGCGGAAGCGGACGGTGATCTGGCTCTGCTCCGGCTTGCTGGTCGAGGTCAGGATCTCGATGCCCTCGATGCCGGCGATCGAGCCTTCCAGCACCTGGGAGACCTGGGTCTCGATGATCTGCGCGCTCGCCCCCGGATAGTCGGTGCGCACGGAGACCACGGGTTCGTCGATGTTGGGATATTCACGGACGGTGAGCTGGTTGTAGGACACCAACCCGACCAGGGTGACGATCAGGCTGACGACCGTAGCGAAGACCGGGCGGCGGATGAAGAACTCGAAGGCGCCCATGTCAGCTCGTGCCCCCGGTGGTCAGGACGTCGACGGCGCCCTTGTCGCGGACCTTCTCGTGGCCGGCGGTGATCACGACGTCGCCGGCGGAGAGCCCCTCGACGATCTCGACCTCGCCCGGCCGGCGTTGGCCGAGCTTCACCTGGGTCAGGGCGGCCTTGCCGTCGACCACGCGGAAGACATACTGGCCGCCGCCGCGCGCGAAGACCGAGGATTCCGGAACCAGCACGGCGTTCTCGCGCCGGGCGGCCAGGATCTGGACCCGGGCGAACAGGCCGGGAAACAGGATGCCGTCCGGGTTGGGGACTTCGGCGCGCATGCGGATCGCGCGGCCGTTCTCGTCGACCACCGGGTCGATGGCATAGACGGTGCCGTCGAAGGCGGCACCGGGGACCGCGTCGACCAGCACGCGGATCGACTGACCGCGGCGGATCTCGGACAGCACCAGTTCCGGCACCCGGAAGTCGACCTTGATCGGGTCGATATCGGCCAGTCCCACCAGCGTGTCCCCCGGCGTCACATAGGCGCCGACACTGACGGTGCGGAAGCCGAGGATTCCGGAGAAGGGGGCCGCGATCGTCGCCTTGCCGAGGCGGGCGCGGGCCAGTTCGCGGTCCGCCTGGGCGACCCTGAAGGCGGCCACCGCCTCGTCGCGGGCGCGCAGGGTGCCGGTCCCCTGCTTGGCCAGGGTCATCGCCCGCTCCCGATTGGCCTCGGCCAGGGTCAGGTCGGACTCGGCCTTGGCCATCTCGGCGCGCAGGATTTCGGAATCCAGCTCGACCAGGACGTCGCCCTGGCTGACCCGGTCACCTTCGCTGAAGGCGAAGCTGTCGATCCGGCCGGCGATCTCCGGCGAGACGACGACCGCCTCGTTGGCGCGCAGGGTACCGACCGCATGGATGGAATCGACGACCGTATCGATGATGACCGGTGCGGCCTCCACGGTCGTTGCCCGCTCGGGAGTCGCGGTCTGCGCCCTGGCGGCGGGGGCGGGCTCGAAGTCGATCCGACCGGTTTCGACGAGCCAGTACGTACCGGCACCTGCCGCAACCACGGCAACGCTCATCGCGATCCAGAACGACCGTCTGCCCATGGCGGCAACCCAATTTCCTAGGAGAACCTACGAAAAAAGGTACAGCCGAATCTCAAAGACCCGCAAGCCGACAAACCGGCGGTCTTCTTTTCTTCATCAGCGGGTGTTCCGAGCGCGGCCCTGCATGGAGCGCCGGACTGCACGCGATCTGTCGTCGGGAGACAGCCATGGTCAACGCGGGGGAGGGGACGGCGTGGGGATATGCCCCCTCCCCCGGTCGACGGGCAGGCGCCTAGGGATCGGGCGCCGCCAGTCGTCTAGCCGAGGAGTTTCCAGTTCCACCTCGTCTCGTTGGCTGTCTTCACCGGCCCGCAGGACAGCGTGCCCGTCGTGCCGGGTGGGTTGGGGTCGTAGAGATACACGCCGTACATCCGGTTCAGGATCCGGACGACGTTCGAGGCGCCGGCGACCGGCTCGAGGCTCCAGTACTGGTCCGGATAGTCGCCGCCGTCATGGGCGCGGACCTCGCCTCCGGAATTGGCGATGACGCAGGTGTTGGCCTTCTGGTTCGTGATCTTGAAGTAATTCTCCTGATACTGCAGGAAGAACCAGCGGGTCGGTCCGCCGATGACGGTTCCCGAATAGGCACAGAGTCCGTAGTTGTGTGGCCATTCTGCGGTGCGCGCGACGAGATTGGCGGTGAAGACATTGTGGAGCATGACCGGCAGGGCGGCGGACAGGCCCGTGGTCATGGAGAAATCCGATAAAGACATGTCGCGCCCTCTTCCTCGATGTCCCTCGCGTCGGGCCCGTGCCTGACCCGGTCACTCTGCTCGAGCCCGCGCCGGGCGTCCTGATGGGCATCCGAAAAAAAGCCGAAATGTGCAGGCTGCGCCGTCCACGGCCGGTCCGCCGGTCGCCCGGACCTCAAAAACGATTTCGATGAACCCGGAATAACAATAAGGTCATTGGAAATGTTGCGGTGCGACAGATCGGAATCGCGGTGCAGGTCCCGGTCCTTAGCGGTTCAACGCAGCTGTCTGGCGCGGCTTTGGCGGGGATGGGGATGAGCGTAGACGTCATCTGGCTGGTGTTCTGCGCGGGGCTGGTCTTCGTCATGCAGCCCGGCTTCGCCTGTCTGGAAAGCGGTCTGGCCCGATCCAAGAACAGCATCAACGTCGCCACCAAGAACGTGGCCGACTTCATCGTCTGCACGTTCTTCTATCTGGTGATCGGCTTCGGCCTGATGTTCGGCGACAGCCAGTACGGGCTGTTCGGCGGAAGCCTTCTGTTCTTCAACGCCCAGAGCGCCGATCTCGTGGCGTTCTTCATGTTCCAGCTCATGTTCTGCGGGACGGCGGCGACCATCATCTCCGGCGCGGTCGCCGAGCGCATGCCGTTCAAGGCCTATCTCCTGGTCTCCGCCCTGGTGTCGCTGATCATCTATCCGATCTTCGGCCATTGGGCCTGGGCCGGGGTGATCGCCGAGGGGCAGGGGTGGCTCGCCGAGATCGGCTTCGTCGATTTCGCCGGCGGCACCGTGGTCCATTCCGTGGCCGGCTGGGTCAGCCTCGCGGCCGTCATCATCATCGGCCCCCGGATCGGTCGCATGGGGCCGAACCGGGTCGCGTTCCGCAGCCACAGTCTGCCGATGGCGACGCTGGGCATGTTCCTGATCTGGTTCGGATGGATCGGCTTCAACGGCGGCAGCCTGCTGACCGCCGACGAACGGGTGCCGCTGATCATCCTGAACACCATGGTGGCCGGCTCCATGGGCGGTCTCGGCGCGATCGTCGTCGGCTACTGGCGCGGCGGGCGGGTCGAGGTGGCGGACCTGATCAACGGCTGCCTCGCCGGCCTGGTGGCGATCACGCCGACGGCCCATTGCGTCGGTCTGGCCAGTGCCGCCCTGCTGAGCTTCATCGGCGGCATCCTTTGCCTGTTCGCCTGCGAGGCGATCCGGAAGATGGGGATCGACGACGCGGTCAACGCCTTCCCGGTGCACGGCGTGTCCGGCGTCTGGGGCACCCTGTGCGTGGCGATCTTCGGCGATCTGGAGCTGATCGGCACCGGGCTCGGCCGGCTGGAGCAGTTCGGCGTCCAGTGTGTCGGCGTGACCGCCGCGATCGTCTGGGCCTTCGGGCTGGGTTACGTCCTATTGCGGCTGGCCGACAGAGTGGTGCATTTGCGGGTGCCGGAGGCGTGGGAGCGCATCGGCCTCAACGTCTCCGAACATGGCGAATCCACCGATCAGCTCGACCTGCTGCGCCGGATGGACCGCCATCGGCGCACCGGCGACTTCACCCGGCCCATCGAGGTGGAGGCGGATTCCGAGGTCGGCGACATCGCCCGGCAGTACAACCTGGTGCTGGAGCGGCTCTCCGCCGCCAAGGCGGAGGCGGAGCAGGCGAATGCCACCAAATCCCGCTTCCTCGCCTCCATGAGCCACGAGCTGCGCACGCCGCTGAACGCCATCATCGGATTCTCCGAGATGATGACGAAGAAATACTTCGGCGATCTGGGGTCGGCGAAATACGACGACTACGCCGGCGAGATCTACCGCAGCAGCACCCACCTGCTGGATCTGGTGAACGAGATCCTGAACATCTCCACCATCGAGTCGGGCGGCTACAACCTGAGCAAGTCGCTGGTCGATCTGAAGGCCATCGCCCGGGAAAGCGCCCGGGTCGCCAGCCAGTCGGTGCGCGAGAAGAGCCTGAAGCTGGTGGTGATCGGCGACAACGACGCCCCGCCGCTGGAGGCCGATCCCCGGGCCATGCGTCAGATCGTGCTGAACCTGGTGTCCAACGCCATCAGACACACCCCCAGCGGCGGCTCGATCACCGTGGAGGTCAGCATCGTCGGCGATCTCCACATTCTGTACGTGCGCGACACCGGCGAGGGCATCGCGCCGGATTGGCTGCCGCGCCTGACCGACGCCTTCGCCACATCGGCCACGAACCCCTATCTGGCGGAGGGCGGGGTCGGTCTGGGGCTGTCCATCGTGAAGATGCTGGTCGAACTCCACGGCGGGACGCTGTCGATCGACAGCAAGCTCGGCGAGGGCACCGAGGTGAAGGTCTCCATCCCCAATCCCTGGACAGGGACAATGCCCTGACCGGGAGCCTTACCGGCCGGCGGCGTAGCCCTGCATGCCGCGGGCGTTGGCGGCGGCCTTGAGCACGTCGCCATCCTTCGCCGCCGCGGTCAGCCGCCCCTCGCTCCAGTCGCCGCCGACCTGAACCTTATGGCCCTGGGCCTTCAGGGTGTCGATGGTGCGGGCGCCGAACCGACCTTCAACGGCGAGCTTTCCGGGATGTCGGGCGCGCGGCCAGAACGAGCCGGGGAAGTGCTCGGAATGGAAGGCGGGGGTGTCGATCGCCTCCTGCAGGTTCATGCCGTGCTCGACATGGTGCAGGAACAGCAGCAGCGACCACTGGTCCTGCTGGTCGCCGCCGGGCGTGCCCCAGACCATGTAAGGCTCGCCGTCGCGCATCGCCAGCGACGGGGACAGGGTGGTGCGCGGACGCTTGCCCGGCTCCAGCGAGGTGGCGGCGTCGCCGTCGAGCCAGAACATCTGGCCGCGCACGCTCATGCAGAAGCCCAGCTCCGGGACCACCGGCGCGCTCTGCAGCCAGCCGCCGGACGGGGTGCAGGAGATCATGTTGCCGTCGCGGTCGATCACGTCGATATGCACCGTGTCGCCGCGCGCCTCGCCCATCGGGGTGACCGTCGGCTCGCCCAGGCTCCAGTAGTGGCCGATCGCGCCCGGATCACCGTCGGCGGCCAGGGCGGCGGCGATGTTCGGGTTGCGGCCCAGCGGGCTGCCCGGCCGCAGGTCGAGCGACGCGGTATCGCCCATGAGCGCGCGCCGCTCCCTGGCATAGGCGTCGGACAGCAGCACATCGGCCGGCACGTCGGTGAAGTCGGGGTCGCCGTACCAGGCCTCGCGGTCGGCGAAGGCGAGCTTGGCGGCTTCCACCACGGTATGGACGAATTCCGGGCCGGCGGCGTCCATGTCGGAAAGGCCCATGTCGCGCAACAGGGCGAGCTGCTGCAGCAGGACCGGGCCCTGGCTCCAGAACCCGCATTTGCACACGGTGTAGCGGCCGTAGTCGAGGGTGACCGGATCCTCGTAGCGGGCACTCCAGGCGGCGAGGTCGTCGCCGGTCATTAGCCCGCTATGGGCGCGGCCGGAGGAATCGAGCAGGGTCTCGTTGCGGTAGAACCGGTCGATCGCGTCGGCGACCCAGCCCTTGTACCAGATGTCGCGCGCCGTCTCGATCTGCCGCAGCCGGTCGCCCGACGATGCCTCGGCCTCGTCCAGGATGCGGCGGTAGGTGGCGGCCAGGGTGCGGTTGGTCATCCACTCGCCGACGGCCGGCGGATTGCCGCCCTTCAGGTACACCTCGGCCGAACTCGGCCAGTGCTCGCGGAACAGCGGGGCGACCCGGCTGGCGAACTCGGCGATCTTCGGCAGCACCGGCACGCCCTGCTCGGCGTAGTCGATGGCGTAGGCCAACACCTCACGCAGGCTCAGGGTGCCGTAGTCTGCCAGCAGCTTCAGCCAGCCGTCGAAGGCGCCCGGAACCACCGCCGGCAGCAGACCCGAACCCGGGATCAGGTCGAGACCGAGCTTCTGGAAGGCGTCGATGGTTGCGCCGGCGGGAGCGGAGCCCTGGGCGCAGAGCACGCGCGGCTTTCCGTCCTTGTTGGCGAAGAACACCGCCGGCAGCTCGCCGCCCGGACCGTTCAGGTGCGGCTCGGCCACCTGCAGGGCGAAGCCGGCGGCGATCGCCGCGTCGAAGGCGTTGCCGCCCTTCTCCAGCATCGCCATCCCGGCCGCCGAGGCAAGCCAGTGGGTGGTGGTCACCATGCCGAACTTGCCCTGCAGTTCCGGGCGGGTGGTGAAGGCGAGCTTGGCCATGGGGGGCTCCGAAGGGTCGGTTCAGGTTATGCGGCGGCTCGCGCAGCACGGCTGCGCCACCAGCTCCAGGCGGCGAGGAGGATCACCACGGCCAGCGACACGAGCTCGATCTGGACGTTCCAGTAAAGCAGGCCGATCGCGGCGACCGCGAGGACGATCCGCTCGACCACCGAGATCCGCTGGAAGATCCGGCCCTCCAGGGCGCAGTTCAGCGCACCCGTGGCGATGAGCGCCTGGGCGACGGCCATGATCTGCGCGCCGAAGCCGCTGCCGATCCCGAGGATCTCGGGCTCGAACAGGAACAGGAACGGCATCAGGAATCCGGGCAGGGCGAGGCGGACGGCGTTGAAGGCCGTGCCCCAGAACTTCGCCTTGGCGATGTTGGCGCCGACCAATGCTGCGACCGCGACCGGTGGCGTGACCGCCGAGAGGTTGGCGAAATAGAACACGAACATGTGGGCGGCCAGCAGCGGCACCCCGGTCTCCACCAGCGCCGGCGCGCCGAACAGGGCGACGATGAAATACGACGCCGAGGTCGGCAGGCCGAGGCCGAAGACCAGGCAGGACACCGCCACGATGATCGACAGGGTGAACAGCGAGCCGTCCGACAGGTCGAGCATGGCGAAGGACAGCTTCTGGGCGAAGCCGGTCACGGTCAGCAGCTCGATCAGCACGCCGATCACCGCGATCACGGTGGCGACGGCGGCACCGGCGCGGGCACCCTCGACCAGCCCGTTGACCACCCGCCCCAGCGCCTCGCGGAATGCACCGAGGCTGACGCGGCCGAGGAAGACGGTCATCAGGAAGTCGAGGCCGAGCAGCAGCAGCACCGAGATCAGCGCCGCCGTTCCGGCCGGCATGCCGCCGACCAGCAGCCAGACCAGCACGAAGACCGACACCGCCAGGTGCCACTGGCGCTTGGCGGCCTCGGCCAGGGTCGGGCCGCCCTCCAGCACGTCGGATTCGCGGGCGTCGAGGTCGAGGCTGATGGCGCGGAGCTGCACCGAGAACATCAGGTAGGCGTAGAAGATCAGCGCCGGCGCGATGGCGGCGATCATGATCGAGTTGTAGGGCAGGCCGGTCATGCCGACGATCAGGAAGGCGGCGAGGCCCATCACCGGCGGCATGAGCTGGCCGCCGGTCGACGCGACGGCTTCGACCGCGCCGGCGAACTCGCCCTTGAAGCCGTAGCGCTTCATCAGCGGGATGGTGAGCGCGCCGGTGGACGCGACGTTGGCGACCGTGGAGCCGGAGACCGTGCCCATCAGGCCGCTGGAGATCACTGCGACCAGGGCCGGCCCGGCCCGTGACTTGCGCCCGACCGTGAAGCCGAGCTGGACGATGAAATCGACCGCACCGGTCGCCTTCAGCGCGCCGCCGAACAGCATGAACATGAAGATCGTGCCGGCGGACAGGCTGGTCAGGCCGCCGAGCAGACCCTGGAAATACGGAATGGACGTGTAGCCGAGCAGGCGTTTCAGGGCGATGCCGCCGTGGAAGAAGATCTCCCCGGGCATCAGGTAGCCCCACAGGCCGTAGGCGATGCCGATCAGCGCCAGCGCCGGGATCGTCCAGCCCCACTGGAAGCCGGACAGGATCAGCGCGGCCGCCAGCAGCAGCACCGCGACCGCCATGTCCTGCGCGTTCGGCAGGAAGCTGCGGACCTGGGTCAGCGCTTCGTATTCGACGTGGATATAGGCCATCAGGACGACGGTCAGGGCCGTCAGTCCCCAGAACATCGCCCGGCGCAGCTTCTGCTCCGCACCGCTCTGCTCGATCAGCGCCAGGAAGCCGATGATGATGGCGAAGCCGAGGTGGAAGTTCCGGAACTGGCCCGACGGCAGCGTGAAGGTCGCCATCTGCATGAAGTGAATGCCGAGCATGACGAGCGCGGCCACGAGCAGGAGGCCCGTGGCCGTGCGCGACCGCGTGTCGGCGGCACCGGCGACCTCTTCGAGGCGCCGGTGCGTCTGGTCCGTTTGTGTCAAAGCGTCCCCGTCAGAGCAGGTGTCAGCCGTGGATCTTCAGGTCGTCACGCCACACGCCCTGTTCCTTGAAATACTTCGCGGCACCGGCATTGACCGGATAGGCGGGCATCAGGAACTCCATGGCGAACTCGGGGTTGATGTCCTTGAGCTTCACCCCGCCGCGCTGGCGCACGAACTCGGCGTTCTCGTAGACCGCCTTGGTCACGTTGTAGCCGACCTCCTCGGAGATGTTCGGGCTGGCGGCCAGCACGCCGCCGAAGGACACCATGCGGGTCGGCTCCTTCAGGCTGGCCCAGGTGTCCGGCGAGACCATGGCGCTCTTCACGCCAGGGTTCATCTCCGCCGCCTTGTCGATCAGTTCCTGGCTGATCGGCAGGATCTTGAGCTCGTGGGTGGTCTCCAGGCGCTGCATGACGCCCGCCGGATTGCCGGCGGTCAGCAGCGACGGGATGCAGTCCACCGCGCCGGAGGCCAGGGCATCGTAGCTCTCGCTCCAGGAGCCGTAGGTCCACTCGACCTTGTCCTTGATGCCGGCGGCCTCGAACAGGGTGTTCCAAAGGCCGGTCGTGGCACCGCCGGCCGCCGCCGGCATGACCCGCTTGCCCGCCAGATCCTCCAGCGTCTCGATGCCGGAATCGGCGCGTACCATCGGGGTGCACTGCCACACGGTGTAGGAGAACATCTGCACGGCGTTGACCGGATTGCCCTCGTAGCGGCCGAGGCCGTTGATCGCCGGGTACCAGTCGGTGGTGGTGGACTGGCCGAAATCGAGGATGCCTTCGCCGATCAGCGCCATGTTCTCGGCGCCGCCCGCCGTCGACAGGGACGCGTGGCGGTCGTCGGAGAATTTCGAGGCCGCGGCCGACAGCACGGTGATGATCTGATAGCCGGTCGACCCCAGGCTCGAGGAGCCCCACTGGTAGATCTTGCCGGCCGCCTGCGCACCGCCGCCGAGAAGCGGCGTCATCGCCGCCGCACCGGCCGCGCCGCCAATCCCCTGAAGAAGCGTTCTTCTGGTCAGAATGGACATGAATAACCCCCTGGTCACTGAAGTGATTGGTTTGCCGCCGGGCAGCGACAGACGAGGGAGGTTAGTGGGCACCGCAGCATGCGGCAACCCGGGGAAAGTCGGTTTCCAGCTAAACAGGAATGAATGGTTGAGCGGAGAAGGGGATTATTCTTCTCCGTTCGTTTTCCTTGGAGACGCGCTGCGACCGTCAGTAGGCCCAGAGGGCGGCGACGCTGTCCGTGCCACACGCGACCTGGCCGACCGTGCCGGATCCGGATCCGGCGGTGGCGGGAGCCGGTGCTTCGTCCGGCTCGTCCTCGTGGTCCAGCGCCGGCTGGTAAAAGCCGGTGAAACGTCGGCGGGCGGCGAGCCAGGGGGTCAGCGCCCGCGTGTCCTCCACGGCGACGGCATCGAAGCCGCTGCGCTGCATGAACAGGAACAGGTCGCGGATGACGTGGCCGGTCGCCCGGATCTCGCCGATGAAGCCGAGCCGCTCGCGCAGCAGACGGGCCTGGGAGAAGGCGCGCCCGTCGTTGAACTTCGGGAAGCTCAGGGCGACCAGATCCAGCTCCGGCAGGGCGTCGACGATGTCCTCCACCGCCTCGTCCGGTGCAAGCGCGATGCCGATCCGCTCGAACCGGGCGGCGGCCGCGCGGCCGATCGACCGCCATTCCTCGAGGCTGAGCAGCACGCTCTCGTTCGGGCAGATCTCCGTCAGGTCGCGGCCGTTCAGCGGGCGCCAGACATCCTCGATCACGCAGTCATGCTTGACGATCGGCATAGAGAGCCTCCTTGAACGGGGTCAGACCGGTGCGCCGCACGGTGGCGACGAAGGGCTCGCCCGTCTCGCGGACGCTCCGGTAGGTTTCGATGATGCGCTCGACGGTCTCGGTCACCCGCTCGAACGGGACGGCCGGGCCGACGATGGAGCCGACCGCCGCGTCGTCGCCGGCGGAGCCGCCGAGGGTGATCTGATAGAATTCCTCGCCCTTCTTATCGACGCCGAGGATGCCGATATTGCCGACATGGTGATGGCCGCAGGCGTTGATGCAGCCCGAGATGTTCAGGGTCAGCGGGCCGATCTCGTTGGCCAGCTCGCTGTCGGCGAAGCGCCGGCTCAGCGCCTGGGCCACCGGGATCGCCCTTGCGTTGGCCAGGTTGCAGTAGTCCAGGCCGGGGCAGGCGATGATGTCGGTGATCAGCCCGATATTGCCTTCGGCCAGGCCGTCGCCCTTCAACAGGGTCCACAGCTCGAACAGGTCGGCCTCGCGGACATGGGGCAGGACCAGGTTCTGCTCATGGGCGACCCGGATGTCTCCGAGCGAATAGCGCTCGGCCAGGTCGGCGATGGCGTCCATCTGCTCCGCCGTGGCGTCGCCCGGGATGCCGCCGGCCGGCTTCAGCGACACCGTCACCAGCACGTGGCCCGGCACCTTGTGCGGGAACAGGTTGGTGCGGCACCAGCGGGCGAAATCGCGGTGCTCCAGCTTGGCGGCGGCGAAGCCGGCATCCGGCTTGGCCGGCTTCAGGGCCGGCGGCGCGAAGTGCCGCTCGATCCGTCGGATTTCGGCATCGGTCAGGGTCAGCGCGCCGTCGCGGATGCGCTCCCACTCCTCCTCGACCAGCCGGGTGAACTCCTCGACTCCAGTCTGCGCCAGCAGGATCTTGATCCGCGCCTTGTAGAGATTATCGCGCCGGCCCAGCAGGTTATAGGTCCGCAGGATGGCTTCCAGATAGGACAGCAGGTGCTCCTTGGGCAGGAACTCCCGGATCGTCTCGCCGACGATCGGGGTGCGGCCCTGGCCGCCGCCGACGATCACTTCGAAGCCGACCGCGCCCTCGGCGTTGCGCCGCATGCGCAGGCCGATGTCGTGGAACTTCACCGCCGCCCGGTCGGTCTCCGCCCCGGTGATGGCGATCTTGAACTTGCGCGGCAGGAACGAGAATTCCGGGTGCAGGGTCGACCACTGCCGCATGATCTCGGCCCAGATGCGGGAATCCTCGATCTCGTCGGCGGCCGCCCCGGCGAACTGGTCGGCGGTGACGTTGCGGATGCAGTTGCCGGAGGTCTGGATCGCGTGCATCTCGACCTCGGCCAGCGAGTCGAGGATGTCGGGCACGTCCTCCAGCTTGGGCCAGTTGTACTGGATGTTCTGGCGGGTGGTGAAATGGCCGTAGCCTCGGTCCCAGCGCCGGGCGATCTCCGCCAGCTTGCGCATCTGCCGTGACGACAGGGTGCCGTAGGGGATGGCGACCCGCAGCATGTAGGCGTGGAGCTGCAGGTACAGCCCGTTCATCAGCCGCAGCGGCTTGAACTCGTCCTCGGTCAGCTCGCCGGCGAGGCGCCGGGCGACCTGCTCGCGGAACTCGGCCGAGCGGGCCCGCACGAAGGCGTGGTCGAAATTGTTGTACTGGTACATGGCTCAGGCCACCTTGACGGAAGCGGGAAGATCGGTGCCGACGGTCGGCCCGGCGGAGCGGATGCGTTCGCGCTGACCCAGCGGCACGAGGCTGCCGTCCGCCTCGACCGACACCGGGAACAGGTAGGTGCCGACCACGACCCGAGAGCGCACGGCCTCCAGGGCCGTCGCCTCGAACCCGGCGAGTTCCGCCGGCTCGGCGCTGGCATGGGCGTCGGCGAAGCGGTCGGACCAGGTATGGGCGAGGGTCAGGTAGACCACCGCCCCGTCGCTCAGGCGGTTGGCGGTCATCACTTTCGGGGGGCTGGCAGTGGCCATCGGTGGCTCCGATCTCAGACGGCGAGCCGCTCGGGCACCGGGGCCGGCGCCGTGCGGGGAAGCGGGAAGGGAAGGGCATTGGCGGCGGCGGTCACCTCGCCGATCACCAGCAGGGCCGGGCCGCGCACCGCCTGCTCCTCGACCAGGGCGCCGAGGCCGGCCAGCGTGCCGCGCAGCACGCGCTGATCGGGCTGGGTGGCGCGCTCGATGACGGCGACCGGGGTCGACGCGGCGCGGCCGGCGGCGATGGCCCGTGCGGCGATGCCGCCGGCGACCGACACGCCCATATAGACCACGATCGTGTTGCGCCCCTCGGCCAGCAGTGCGGGCTCGATGTCCAGGGCGCCGTCCTTGCCGTGGCCGGTGATGAAGGTCACCGACGAGGCGTGGCGTCGGTCGGTCAGCGGGATCGCGCAGCTCGCCGCGGCCCCCAGGGCGGCGGTGACGCCGGGCACGATCTCCACGGCGATGCCGTGGCGCCGCAGATGGGCGAGCTCCTCGCCGCCGCGCCCGAAGACGAACGGATCGCCGCCTTTGAGCCGGACTACCCGCTTGCCGGCGCGGGCGTGGGTCAGAAGAATCTCGTTGATCTCGTCCTGTTTGACGCTGTGCTTGCCCTTGCGCTTGCCCACATCGATGCGGTCGGCGTCGCGGCGCACGCAGTCGAGGATGCCCTCGCCCAGCAGCGCGTCATGCACCACCACGTCGGCGTCCTGCATCATGCGCAGCGCCTTGACCGTCAGCAGGTCCGGATCGCCCGGCCCGGCACCGATCAGGGCGACGGAACCGACCCGCTCGGCACGGCGGTCGTCGTTGATCGCCCGCAGCATCGCCTCGCTGGCGCCGGTCTCGTCGCCGGCCAGAACCCGCCCGGCGATCGGGCCGTCGAAGACGCTCTCCCAGAACAGACGGCGGCCCTCGCCTTCGGTGATCGAGGCGGAGACAGCGCCGCGGAATCGCCCGGCGAACCGCGCCAGGGCGCCGAGCCGCGACGGCAGCAGGGCCTCGATCTTCTCGCGCAGCCGGCGCACCAGGACGGGCGCGGCCCCGGCGCTGCCGATGGCCACCAGGATGGGGTCGCGGTCGACGATGCCGGGGACGATCACGGTGGACCGGGACGGATTGTCGATGACGTTGATCGGAATGCCGGTGGCGCGGGCGGCCGAGAGGATCGGGTCGAGCTCCTGGCTGCCGTCATCCGACACCACCAGCAGGGCGGCGCCGTCCAGATCTTCCGGGTCGAAGGGGCGGTTGACCAGAGTCAGGGCGCCGGATGCGGCGGCCTCGACGATCTCGGTCTCGGCGCGGGGGGCGACGACCAGAAGCCGGGCGCCGGTCTTGCGCAGCAGGCGGATCTTGCGCGCCGCCTCCCCGCCGCCGCCGATCACGACGCAGCGCCGGCCTTCAAGATCGGCAAACAGGGGGAAATATCTCACGGACGATCTCCATTCGGTCCAGCCTGGGCCCACGGGCGATCACCCGTGGCGCTTTAGCGGTTGGTGACGCGGTCGCAAGCTGCCCTTCAAATCGCCGCGGCCCGGAACGACGAATGCTCCTGGGCTGGTGCCGGATCGGCCCCTTCAGCGCGAAGATAAAAAGATCGTTCCTGATTGGATAGATGATGGATACCAAATAGAACGGGACGGTCTCAATGAGTTCTGATATGAGAAAAACCGTTCCCAAACACGGTGGAGACCGGAATGGATGATACAGACCGCCGGATCCTTCGGATCCTTCAGGCCGACTGCAGCGCGCCGGTTTCGGAAGTCGCCCGTCAGGTAGGGCTGTCCGCCTCGCCCTGCTGGAAGCGGATCAACCGTCTTCAGGAGTCGGGGGTGATCCGCGAGCAGGTAGCGGTGCTGGAGCCGGAGGCGCTCGGCTACGGGCTGACGGTCTTCATGTCGATCAGCACGGGCGAGCATTCCGGCGAATGGCTGCGCAACTTCGCCGAATTCGTCAGCGCCATGCCCGAGGTGCAGGAGTTCCATCGCATGGCCGGCGAGATCGACTACATGCTGAAGGTGGTGGTCGCCGACATGAAGGCGTTCGACGCCTTCTACAAGCGGCTGGTCGACACCACGCCGCTGACCGAGGTGACGTCGCGGTTCTCGATGGAGACGATCAAGCAGACCACCGCCCTGCCGGTCTGACCGGGCAGCGGAACCGACGCGACGCCTCAGCAGACCTCCAGGGAATTGTTCTCGCCGTTCCGCACCCGGTCGCGCGACGGCAGCCAGATCGTGGCCACCGTGCCGCCACTGGCGCCGTTGGCGATCCGCAGCCGGCCGTTCTGTGTTTCGACCAGGCTCTTGGTGATGGCCAGGCCGAGGCCCGAGCCTTCGCCGTTGGAGGTCAGCGGATCGTCGTGCCGCAGGAACGGTTCGCCCACGCGCTCCAGAATGTCGTCCGGGACGCCGGATCCCTGATCCTCGATGGCGATGCACGTGCCGTTGTCCTGGTGGAAGACCCGGGCCGTGACCCGGCTGCCTTCCGGCGAGAACTTCGCCGCGTTGGACAGCAGGTTCAGCAGGCACTGCAACGTGAGCCGGCGATCGCACAGGATCGGGCCGGACTCCCGCACGTCGGTCATGGCGCCGATGCTCTTCTTCACCAGCGTCGGAGCGATGGTGGTCAGCGCCTCCTCCAGAAGCGCCTGGGCCTCGACGGGGGCAATCGTCGCCTCCACCTGGCCGGCCTTGAGGCGGGACAGATCCAGGATCTCGTTGATCAGGCTCAGCAGATGCTCGCCGCTGCGCTTGATATCGCCGACATACTCGTCGGCACGAGCAGGACCGAGCTTTTCCATGCCCAGCGAGGTGATCAGTTCCGAGAAGCCGATGATGGCGTTCAGCGGTGTGCGCAGCTCGTGGCTCATATGGGCGAGGAAGTGGTCCTTGGCCTCGTTCGCCCGATAGGCTTCCTCGAGCTGATCGCGCAGCCGGTCCGACAGGCGCTGGAGTTCCTCGTTCGCCTGGACGATCTCCGACATGTCGTGGGCGGTCGCGGTGACCATCGGCTCCCCGCCGACCTGGTAGCGTGCGAGCGAGATCAGGGCCGGGAAGCTGCTGCCGTTCTTGCGGCGCGCCTGCACGATCCGCAGCGCCGACATGGGGCCGGGTACGGAGTGCGGATCGGCGATGTAGTTGCGGACCAGATCCACATGGGTCTTGCGCGCGCCGACCGGCACGAGTTCGTGGATCGAACGGCCGATGATTTCGTCTCGTCGCCAGCCGAACAGACGGACCGCCGCGTCGTTGAAGCTGGTGATCCGCTGACGGGAATCGACCGTCAGGATGGCGTCGGGCGTGGCTGCGAGAATCGCCTCCAGCTGGTCTCGGCCCTCGGCGATCACCTGGCGGGCGGTGACCTGTTCCGAGACATCGTCCTGGACGCCGATGAAATGGCTGATATGCCCGTTTCGGTTCCGGATCGGCGACAGATTGAGGGTGTTCCAGAAGGTCGCCCCGTCCTTGCGCCGGTTCGACAGGGTGACGGTGCAGGGCATGCCCCGGGCGAGGGACCGCCGGATCACCTCGAGTTCCGGCTGGTCTCCGAGCCCCTTGTTGAGGAAGCGGCAGTTCCGGCCCAGGGTCTCGCGGGACGTGTACCCGGTGATCGCGGTGAAGGCGCTGTTCACATAGACGATCGGATGGTCGTCCTTGGCTTCGGCGATGATGACGCCGCAGACGGCGGAATCGAGGGCGGCGCTGTTCAGTTCGACCTGGGCCTGCAGTTCGTGCTCGCGGGTGACATCGAAGTTCACGCCGATCATCCGCGCCGGCGCGGTCGATCCGTCGGTTCCGACGAAATGGCCGTGGCCGCGGATATGCCTGAGTTCGCCGTCGGGCGTCATGATCTGAAACTGGAGCTGGAAGGGGGCCGACGCTGCCTCGGCCGCGCGCAGCTCCTCCTCGACCCGGGGCCGGTCGGCCGGAACGATCCGGCTGATGAAGGCTTCGTGGGTGCCCTCGAAGCTGCCCGGCGGCAGCCCCATCACCTCGTGCTGCACACTGTCCCAGGTGACCCGCCCGCTGGACAGATCGTGGGTCCACACGCCGATCCGCGCCGACTGGCGGGCAAGTGCGGAGGTCTGCAGGCCGATCTGGTAGCGGTCGCGCTCGTCGGAGATCTCAAGCAGGAACTCTATGGTCAGGCCGAGCAGCGGGATTCCGCCGACGTTGCTCACGAGAATGATCGGCCAGAAATCCGACAGGATCGCGAGGCCGTCTTGGAACGGCTGGTTGACGAAGAAGGCCGGCAGTGAGGCCAGGGTCGAAACCACCGCGAGGACGACGAACCCCAGGAAACCCTGACGGCGTCGGTTCCTGCGCCGGCTGATCGCGGCGAAGACGGCCCCGGCCGCGGCATAGATGAAGACGCTGAGGATGCCGCTGATCATATACGGGCCGCCGACCTCGTATCGAGCGATCGCAGCCAGGCTCGCTGCCACCACCCCGCCCACGGGCCCGGCGAAATACCCGGCCAGGGCGAGAGGGGCTGCGCGGGTGTCGAAGGTGGAGCCGTGCGGTCCGAAGATCGGCGAGGCGACGACGACGACCGAGATCACCCCGAGGATGAGTCCGAACACGAGGTTGCGCAGCTGTCCCGTAACCAGGATATCCACATGACGGGTCAGCAGCAGCATCATGAGGGCGCCGAGGCAGAGCAGCCCGAAATTCTGCAGAATTGAATGGGCGACGATCATAGAGTCCACCGTGGGCCGGTGCCCGCAGGCTTCAACCCGTCGGTGAGGTGGTGGGCGCGAAAAGATTGGCCGCGTTTGCAGGCCGATGGCGTACCGAAACCGGCAATCAACTCAGAGGACCGTGCGACCATGGATCTCTCCCGTCTCCGAACAACGGAGGGACGCGTGAACCAAGGATACTCAGCAACTCCTTTTCAATTGGTTAAAAAAGCCCGAAAATTCGAGCAATGAACAGCACAAGTGCAACCTATTGAGAGCGCTACCGGAAGAGTCGTCAATGTGAAGAAACTCACATTTCGGCGTTAACCATTTCCGGTCTGCGCCGGGACCGGGGTTCCAAAGAAAAAAACCGGGCCGTCGCCGACCCGGTTTTCTGACTGTTCGGTAAGACGGGTCCGCTTAGTAGCGGTACGCCTCCGGCTTGAACGGGCCGTTGGTGGTCACGCCGATATAGGCGGCCTGATCTTCCGACAGCGTGGACAGGTTGGCGTTGATCTTCTTCAGGTGAAGCTCGGCCACGCGCTCGTCCAGCTTCTTCGGCAGGACGTAGACCTGCTTGTCGTACTTGCTGTGGTTCTTCCAGAGCTCGATCTGCGCCAGGGTCTGGTTCGAGAACGAGGCGCTCATCACGAAGCTGGGGTGGCCGGTGGCGCAGCCCAGGTTCACCAGCCGGCCCTCGGCCAGCAGGATGATGCGCTTGTCGTCCGGGAACACGATCTCGTCGACCTGCGGCTTCACGTTCTCCCACTTGAGATTCTTCAGGCCGTCGACCTGGATCTCGTTGTCGAAGTGACCGATGTTGCAGACGATCGCCCGGTCCTTCATCGCCCGCATGTGGTCGACGGTGATGATGTCCTTGTTGCCCGTGGCGGTGACGAAGATGTCGGCGCGCGGAGCGGCCTCCTCCATGGTCACGACCTCGTAGCCCTCCATCGCCGCCTGCAGCGCGCAGATCGGGTCGACTTCGGTGACGATGACGCGGGCGCCGGCATTGCGCAGCGACTGGGCCGAGCCCTTGCCGACATCGCCGTAACCGGCGACGCAGGCAATCTTGCCGGAGAACATCACGTCGGTGGCCCGGCGGATGCCGTCGGCCAGGCTCTCGCGGCAGCCGTACAGGTTGTCGAACTTCGACTTGGTGACGCTGTCGTTCACGTTGATGGCCGGAACCAGGAGCTTGCCCTTCTTGGCCATCTCGTAGAGACGGTGCACGCCGGTGGTGGTCTCCTCCGACACGCCCTTCACGTCCTTCATGAGCTCGGGATAGTCCTCGTGCATCATGATCGTGAGGTCGCCGCCGTCATCCAGCAGCATGTTCGGGCGCCAGCCGTCCGGACCCTCGATGGTCTGGCGGATGCACCACTCGTACTCCTCTTCCGTCTCGCCCTTCCAGGCGAAGACCGGGATGCCGGCGGCGGCGATGGCCGCGGCGGCCTGGTCCTGGGTCGAGAAGATGTTGCACGACGACCAGCGGATCTCCGCGCCGAGCGCGATCAGCGTCTCGATCAGCACGGCGGTCTGAATGGTCATGTGCAGGCAGCCGGTGATCCGCGCGCCCTTGAGCGGCTTCGACGGGCCGTACTCCTCGCGGATCGCCATCAGGCCCGGCATTTCGGTTTCGGCGATCGCGATCTCGCGCCGGCCCCAGTTGGCCAGGGAAATGTCGGCGACCTTATAGTCGGTGAACTCGGCCATGAATGTCCTCGTCTCCTGTCTATTGGAGCGTGCTCAGGCGGCTTTGGTGCCCGCGCCCGAGCGTCACGCTCACATCGATGTCGGCCTCGGCGCTGCGTATAACAAGCCCCGGCGAGATCGGCAAGGCAGCCGGCCGAGCCCGCCGCGCCCCGTCTCGCGGTTATGACGCCGCCTGGCGCAGCGCCTTCGCCAGATTCATCGAGGTCGGTTCGGTATAGCCCGGATGCGCCTTGCGGCCGGTCTCGAGATACCCGAGATGCCGGAACATCGCGATGTTGTCGGTCAGCAGCAGGCGAACGCCGAGGGTGACCCGGTCGTGTCCCTCGCGTCGGGCGAAATCTTCCACTGCAGCCACCAGCGCACGGGCGATGCCGTGCCCGGCCATCGCCGGATCGACCGCCAGCCGGTCGAGATAGATCGATCCGTCCGGCCTCGGATCGGCACAGACGGCACCCACGATATTCCCATCCAGACGCGCGACGAAGACGGCGCCGCCCCGCCCGAACCGGGCGGCGAGGCTGTCCGGGGTCTCGGTCAGGGCAGCGGAGGGCGGGTCGATCCGGCCGACCAGGGTGGAGAAGGCGCGGTGGATGACCGCGGCCGCGGCGGCAAGGTCCTGCGGCGCGGCCGCCGCCACCCGTATCGTCATGCCGGTCCCTATTGCCCCCGCAGCGGCTTCTCGTCCGCGCCGATCTCGATCTTCCAGCCCTCCATCATCGTGCCTTCCAGATCCAGGTGCGAGGCCAGATAGAACAGCCGGTCGGTCTCCGGCGTGTTGTAGCCCATCTGCTTGGCTTTGTTGGCAAGCTCGAAGCGCTGGTAGAACCAGGACGGCTGGAACGACTGGTAGTAGAAGCGGGCCGTCACCGACGCCGCCTTCCTGCCGCCCAGTTTCCCGCTGGCGATGCGGTAGCGCAAGCTGTCTGTGCCGCTGTTCGGGCTGGCCGCGAAATCCGGATCGTCGCCGGTGCCCGTGGGCTCGGTGGCCTGCATGAACTCGTACAGCAGGTCGCCCTGGTCGGCGATGCCGGAGGTCTCGCTCTTACCGGCGAAATCGGCCGCCGTCACCCAGCCCGCCGGCATCAGGCGGTTGTCCTTGATGTGTTTCACCCGATGCACGAAGGACGTGGTGAAGTCGCCGTCGGCGTTCTGCACCAGCTCCTCGTAGATCTGCACCTGATCGTCCTCGGTGATCTCCTCGTAATGCGGCTGGTAGGCGGTGCCGCGCAGCAGCTCCGTGGCCAGCACGGTGCCCCCGGTATCGGTGATCAGCCCGCCCTTGTTCGGCCGGCCCGAGGCCCAGAGCAGCGCGCCGTCCTCGCCCCGGACCTCCAGCGAGACCCAGGCGCGGCGGAAGGCGACGCCGCTCGGCAGGCGGTGTCCCGTGGTGTTCGCCACCGTCACGTCGACCACGAGATCGCCGGCCGCGTCGGTGGTGGCGGAGCGGACCGCGACGGAGCCGACGCGACCCTCGCGGATCGAGGCGGCCATGGCGTTGACGGCGAGGTCGGCGCCGGTTTCCGCCCCGGTCTCGTAGTCCGAGCTGTCGACGCCCAGGACCGCCGGGAACTGCTTGACCATCTCCACCATGAAGCCGTTCAGGCCGACCAGTTCATGGCGGCTGTAGTCGGCCCGGTGCGGCACGCTGATGTCCTGCGCCGGCAGTTGATGGTCTGCGGCGGCGTAGTCGGAATCCTGGATCGTGGCGATCTGGCTCACCAGCGGGTCGATCGCGTCGGTCAGCTTGTCGTCCGCGTCCACGGTGACGAACCGGTTGGGCATGTGACAGTCCTGGCAGCTCGCGAAGTCCGGCCCCTGCTTGTTGAACTTGCCGGGCCCGAACTTGGAATTGACCCATTCCAGATAGGTCGCCTGCTCGATGCTGTGGGGGATGCCCTGGAAGTGCTTGTTGGGCTCCAGCGCGGTCAGAATCGGGTACTCGTCCACCGTCGCCCCGATATTCGGCAGGTTGATGGTGTGGCAGGTGCCGCACATCGCCGAATCCTTGGTGAAGGGCGGCTTGCCCTCGGTCATGGGCGGCGCGACCTTCGGCGTGATGCCCATGGCGTGGAGCATCGGCTTGGGCACGACGTCCGCCAGCGGACCCAGGAGCTCGTCCGCCTCGGAGCGCTCGTACAGGCCGGTGTTGTTGTTGGCCGTGAAGTAGAGGAAGGCGTCGGACCACAGATTGTCGGTCCGGCTGCCGAGCCAGGACGGTGTCTCCTTTTCGACCTTCTCGGTCCAGCTCGCCACCTGCTGCTTCGAGGCAGGGGCGATGTGGTGACAGACCGTGCAGCTGATCCCCTCGCGGGCCAGCTCGCCGTATTCCGCGTCGGCGATCGGATGGAACGCGGTGGGCGGGATCGGCTGGTCGGGGATCGGCGTGAAGGGTGGGTTCTCCTGCTGTGCTTTCGTCAGCGGCTCGGTCAGGTAGAAGATCTCCGGATTGAAGTTCGGGTCGAGAATACCGCCATGGGGCAGGCTCTGCTTGCCGTCGGCGATGCGTTTGGCGTTCTCGTCCAGGCCCATCTGGCGCAGGCCCATCGCCCCGTGGCACCGCAGGCAGGTATCCACCAAGGCCTGCTGGGTCTGCTGAACGGGTTCCGGGCCGGGCTTGCCGCCGTCCAGCGCGCCGTTCTCCTCGAGCAGGATGATCATCTCGCTCTCGAGCTGGGCGTGGAAGATCGGGTCGCGGCCGGCGAGCCCCATCGGCGACCAGCGCCATTCGCCATAGGGCGAGACGTTGTAGCCGTCGCCATAGGCCTGCCCGGTCGAGACGAACATCGACACACCGGACGGCGCGCCGCCTAATCCGCCATGGCAGCCCATGCAGTTCGACGAGGTGAGGTAGTGCTGCGGATCCGTGCTCGGATGGACGTTGTCGGAATACTCCGACGGCAGAGAGAAGCGCGCGATCTCGGTCGCCCCCGGATCGGGCTTCAGCAGCGACAGATCGAGAAACGCCTCCAGAAACGCTGTGTTCGGCTTGGGCAGGGGCTTGTCGTGGGGGGAACCGAGCAGACGGTCGGTGTCCGGCCTGTGCTCGTTCCTGACCGGAGCCTGGGCGGCCTCCTCGGGTGTGAAGAACGGACGCTGCTGCGGCGGCAGGTCGAGCTTGGCGAACAGGGCCTTCCGCTCGGCCTCGGGCGCGTCGGCCAGATGGGCGTCGACGATCTCCCAGACGGTCTTCGAGGCGCCGCCGTCCTCCACCGCGCCGACGGTCGCGTGCTTGGTCAGGTAGTCCTTCGACCGCCAGGAATTGTCGACCTTGAACTGCAGCGGGATCTTTCCCGGTTCGAAGTTCTTCGCCGAGGCGAAGGTATTGCCGTTCGCGGCGGAGGCATGGCAGCGGATGCAGGTGCCGACGCCGAAGCCGGATACCGGGACCATCTCGCCATTGTCCACGTTCGACGCGCCGCCCGGCTTGTCGAAGGAGGCCCCCTTGAACGGGCCGGACCAGAACCAGCCATCCTTCGAGTTTCCGCCACTGTCCTGGATCATGACCGTCCAGCCGACCAGGAGATCGGCCAGCAGCGCCTCGTGGATCCCGGGATAGGCCTTCAGGTAGGGCGTCTCGGCCAGGGTGGCGTAGAGCGCGGCCGGCGGGTTGAACATCTCCTTGATGAGGATCGCGCCCTGGGGCACCGGTCCCTCGCGACCGCCGTCGATCCAGGTCACCGCCTCGGGCGAATAGTGGATGCGCACCGCCGGGTGGGTGCCGTAATAGTCGCCCCGGATGAACGGTCCGGTGTCGCGGACCTTCGTGTCGATCTTCCAGCCGGGCAGGCCGACATAGCGCCGGTCGACGAGCCAGGGATAGAGAACCTCCACCTCGTAGTCCTGCAGCGGCATTGTGCTCGGCAGGGCGGAAAGCGGCGCCGGATCGGCCTTCGGGGTGCTCGAGAGCATCCCGGATGTGAGGGTGAGGGCAGCGAGCGCCGCTAACAATTTTAGTTTGCCGATCATTCGCCATTCCTCCCTTATTTAGAGAATAATGGCATCAGTTCTCTCGCCGGGTGTCAATCGCGGGAGGGCGATATTGAGTAAATTCTTATGCGGGTCCCCCCGGCCCTCTCCGCGACCTTGGCGTTTAGACGGCCCCGCGCAGCCGGTCGCCCAGCTCGCCCATGCGCTCGGCCTCCAGATTGGCGAAGGCGAGCCGCAGATACGGGTCCTGACCCGGGCCGAACACTGTGCCCGGCAGGGCCAGCACGCCGTGCTCCTGGGCCAGGCGCCTGGCGACCGCATGGGCGGTCTCGCCGTCGAAGGGATGGCGCACATAGGCGAAATAGGCGCCGGTGGAGACGAGGTCGAAGGCGAGGTTGCCGGAGTTGAAGACGTCCAGCAGCGCCTGGCGTCGGCCGGCCATCATCTCCCGCTTCTCCCCGGCCCAGTCCCACAGGTGTTTCAGGGCATATAGGGCGCCGTCCTGGCCGATCCGGGCGGCGCAGATCGACATGGTGTCCATCAGCTTGGCTACCTGTTCGATGAACTGCGGGCCGGCGATGATCGACCCGACCCTGTAGCCGGTCAGGCTGAAGACCTTGGAGAAGCTGTAGAGCTGGACGACCGTATCGCCCCATTCCGGGTCGCTGAACAGGGTGTGGCGCGGCTCGGAGGGGTCGAGGAAATCCTTGTAGGTCTCGTCCAGCACCAGGGCGATGCCGCGCGCGGCGCAGAGGTCGCGGAACCGGGCGATGACCGCCGGCGGCACGACGGCGCCGGTCGGGTTGTTCGGGCTGACCAGCACCAGGGCGCGGGTGCGCTCGGTGATCAGGGCAGCGGCCTCCTCCGGGTCCGGCACGCCGCCGCGGTCGGCCCGGAACGGCAGGTGCACGCCGGTGACGCCCAGGGAGTCGAGCCACATCTGGTGATTGAAGTAGTAGGGCAGCGGCAGGATCACCTCGTCGCCGCGCCGGGCCAGGGCCATGATGGCAAGGCAGTAGGCCTGGTTGCAGCCGGCGGTGATCTGCACGTTCGCCGGGGCGACCTCGCCACCGTAGAATCCGCTCATATGTTCCGCCAGCGCCGATTTCAGCGCCGGGGTGCCGGTGATCGGGGCGTATTGCGCCGCCTCGAAGGTCCGGGCGCGCTCGGCCAGATGCGCGCGCAGGGCCTCGTCCGGCGGATAGCTCGGCACCGCCTGGCAGCAGTCGAGCAGCGGCTTGCCGGGGATCGGCGGGCGGCCGTCGACCCAGGCGCGGGCTTCGGCGATCGGCGGCTCGACGACGGAGACGACGTCGGGATTGACGGTGAAGGTCATGGCAGGGCGTCCAGATCAGCGATCCCGATCCCTTAGCACGGCGGATGCCTCTGTCGAAGAGGGCGGCTGCGGTTCGGCCTCAGGCGGCGGCGATCGGCTTGCCCCGGCAGCAGCAGGCGGCAGTGACGGGGAAGTCGGTACGCGCCTGGGCGAGGGTCAGACGCTGGCGCAGGATCTCCGCCTCGGCATTCCCGCCGCGTCGTTCGACGCATTCCAGCAGCCCGTGCAGCGCCCAGACATTGTCCGGGTGCCGGCAGGGGCGCGGCACCGCGGGATCGAGGCCGAGATCGGCGCGGTAGACCGCCTCCGCCTCGGCATGGTGCCCCTGTTCGGCCAGCAGCGCGCCGAGCGCATGGCGCGGCGGGTGCATCCAGGCCCAGGGCTCGGTGTAGTTCAGCGCGTCGTTGCGCTCGACCGCCTGGCGCAGGGCGTCGAACGCCGCGTCGAACGCACCGCGGCGATAGGCGATCTCGCCGGTCAGCATGGCCGCACCGACGCCCAGGGTGTCGCGCACGGTGTTGCTGAGGAAGATCGCGTCCTCGGAGAAACCGTCGCGGGCGGTGTGGAAGGCCTCGGTCTCGCGGTCGGCGGCGTCCAGCTCGCCCAGGGCGGCATGGGCCACGCCCTTGGCGTAGTGGAACATGGCCGCGCGGATCGGCGCCAGGTTGGGATCGGCCGGCGGCGCCTCCAGCGTCAGCTCCCGCCACTTGCCGAAACGCACCTGCACATGGCTGCGCATGCCGGAATAGCCGTCGAGGATCGAACGCATGAACGGCGCGCTGGCGGCCAGCAGGTCGCGGTGGGCGATCGCCCGGATCCGCTCGGCGGCGTGCAGTGCCGTGCGGTACTGGCCCAGCAGCATGGCGGCGTAGATGTACAGGTGCAGGTCATGGCAGCGCGCGGTCGTGTAGAAGTTCGTGTCGCCGCCGAAGGCCAGGTACTTGTCGTCGGCCGCCACCGCCCGCCGGCTCTGCTCCACCGCCTCGCTGTAGCCGCCGCAGAGCACGTAGATATGGGCCGGCATGTGCTCCAGATGGCCGGCATCCGGCGCCATGCCGCGCAGGGTGTCGGCGCTGGCCAGCGCGCGTTCCGGCTCGGCAGACATTTCCAGGGCGTGGACATGCATGTGCAACACACCCGGATGCTCGATGCCGTCGCGGGCGCAGCGGGCCAGCGCGGTTTCCAGCACCTCCAGCGCCTCCAGCGTCAGGCTCGCCGGATTGGGCGTGCCGGTGCGCAGGTCGAACAGCATGCGCGGCGTACAGGTGACGGCGGCCTCGGCGAACAGGGCGGTGATGTCGAGGTCGTCGGGATGGGCCGCGTGAACCCCGCGCATCGCGTCGGTGAACTCCCGGTGCCAGCGGTTCAGGACGGCACGGTCCCGCTCCGACGGCGACTGGTAGCGCAGGGCGACGGCGTCGATCAGCCCCTTCTCCGCCGGGCTTGCCGATCCGGCGTGTGCGCCCGCCTCCAGGGCCGCGGCGTGGCAGACCGGCAGGGTGGCGGCGATCTCGGCGTCGGAGAAGCGGATCCAGGCCCGGTTGTAGAACGGCCCGCTGGCATAGGCCACGCCCCACCAGGCCATGGCGCAGCCGGGATCGGCCGCCAGCGCCCGGTTGAAACAGGCCACCGCTTCCTCGTGGTTATAGGCGAACAGCCAGTTGAGCCCGCGGTCGAACCAGAGCTGCGCGTCCGGCGAGCCGGTCGTTATCGGGCGCGTCCAGGTTCCGAGATCGAACGGATAGGCCGGATCGATCTCGGTCATGGCGCTCAGAGTCCGTCGTTGAAGTCGTCGAGCAGGACGGCGATCCGTCCCTCGTCGAGCTGGTCCATGATCGCCCGGGCGCGTTGGGTCGCGGGGGCCAGGGACAGGCGGCGGATGCGCTGCTTCACCCGGGGCAGGGCGGTGGCGGACATGGACAGCTCCTTCACCCCCATGCCGATCAGCAGCGGCGCGTAGCGCGGGTCGCCGGCGATCTCGCCGCAGATGCTGACCGGCAGCCCGTGGCGGTTGGCGGCATCGATGGAGAACTGGATCAGCTTGAGGACCGCCGGATGCAGCGGGTTGTACAGGTCGGCCACCTGCTCGTCGCCGCGGTCGATGGCGAGCGTGTACATGGTCAGGTCGTTGGTCCCGAGCGCCAGGAAATCGCATTCCATGGCCAGCGCGTCGGCGGACAGGGCGGCGGCCGGCACCTCGATCATCGCGCCGAGCGGCGGGGTCGGGTCGGCGATCCGCACCTTGCGGCGCTTCAGGCGGCGCACGACCTTGGTCAGGATCGCGCGCACCGCCCGCACCTGGGCGGTGGAGGAGATCATCGGCAGCAGGATGCGCACCGGCCCATGGGCGCCGGCCCGCAGGATGGCGGAGAGCTGGGTCTCCAGCAGCTTCGGCTCGCGCAGGGAGAGCCGGATGGCGCGCAGGCCCAGCGCCGGGTTGGCGCTGTGGGCGATGCGGTCGCCCAGGGCCGTCGCCAGCTTCTCGCCGCCGACATCGAGGGTGCGGATGGTCACCGGCTTGCCGGCCATCCCCTCCACCACCTGGCGCAGGGCGGCGTACTGCTCGTCCTCGTCGGGCAGCACGTCGCGGTTCATGAACATGAACTCGGTGCGGAACAGGCCGACCCCTTCCGCCCCCCGGTCGGTGGCGATATCCAGGTCGCGCGGCAGCTCCAGATTGGCCAGCAGCGAGATCGTCACCCCGTCCAGGGTGATCGCCGGCAGCGAGCGCAGGCGGGTCAGCTCCCGTTCCAGGCGCTCCCGCGCCGCCGCCCGGCGCCGGTACTCGGCCAGCGAGTCCTCGTCCGGGTCCAGCACGATGCGGCCGGTATCGCCGTCGACGATGATGGTCTCGCCGGAGCGGATGGCCTTCGGCGCCACGGTGGCGCCCAGCACCGCCGGCAGGCCCATGGAGCGGGCCATGATGGCGGTGTGGCTGTCGGTGCCGCCCAGGGCGGTGACGAAGCCGCCGATCTTCGCCGGGTCGAGCAGGGCGGTGTCGGCCGGGCTCAGTTCCTCGGCGATGATGATCGCGCCCTCGGGCACATGGGCGAAGGCGTGGTAGGGCGTCTCGGTGAGCTGGCGCAGGATGCGGTCGCCGACCTCGCGCACGTCCTGGGCGCGGGCGGCCAGATAGGCGTCGTTCACCGCCGACAGGCTGCGGACCATCTCGCCGACCACCGACTGCACCGCCGCCTCGGCGTTGATGCGCCGGTCCCGGATCGTGGTCGAAACCCCACCGGCGAGACGGGAGGAGCCGAGCATCGCCGCATGGGCCTCCAGCAGGGGCCCCAGTTCGTCGAGCACCCCGGCCGGCAGCGCCTCCGCCTTGCGGCGCAGCTTGCGCACCTGCTTGTCGGCGCGGGCGAGAGCGGCTTCGAAGCGCTCGACCTCCATGACGAGCTGGCTGGAGGCGACTTGGTATTCGGGGACCTGCACCACGCCGGCGTCGAGCACATGCGCGGGGCCGATGGCGATTCCGGCGGAAACCCCGATCCCCTCCAACAGTCCGCGCTTGCCTCCCTTGTCCTGGCGCGCCCGTGCCTTTCGGTTAGTGGTCTTCATCGAATTTGGACTCCACCAGATGGGCGATGGCGTCCATCGCCTTCTCCGCATCCGAGCCCGTCGCGCGTACCAGGATCGAACAGCCCGGTGCCGCAGCAAGCATCATCAGTCCCATGATGGACCGTCCGGAAACGGATTGTCCGTCCTTTTCCACTTCGATATCCGCCTCGAAATCGCCGGCACACTTCACGAACTTGGCTGCAGCCCTGGCGTGCAGTCCGCGTTTGTTGGTGATCAGCAGCTTGCGTTGCTCCATCGACACCGCCCGGCCGATCACGAACCGGTCGCCCCCAGTACTTCGGAGGCGATGGATATGTACTTTCGCCCGGCATCCCGCGCGGCGACGCTCGCCTCGCCCAGGGAGGCGGTCGAGCGCACGCTCGCCAGCTTGATCAGCATCGGCAGGTTGACGCCGGCGATCACCTCCACCCCGGGACGGTCGATGATCGAGATCGCCAGGTTGGACGGCGTGCCGCCGAACATGTCGGTCAGGACGATGACGCCGTCGCCGGCATCCATCTCCTTCGCCCGGTCCATGATTTCGCTGCGGCGCTGCTCCATGTCGTCGTCGGGACCGATGCAGACGGTCGCCATACCGGTCTGCGGGCCGACGACGTGCTCCATCACCGCTTTGAGTTCGTCCGCGAGGCGCCCGTGGGTCACCAGAACAATGCCGATCACGATGTCGTCCGTGCTGTTTTGCTCATATTGCCGGGGCGCCGCCCCCCTCGCGAGGCAAATCGCGATGGCGGAGCGTGACAGGAGTTCCCGCGCTCTTCAACCACTCGGCCAGCCGCTCGGCCACATGCACCGAGCGGTGCTTGCCACCGGTGCAGCCGATGGCGACCGTCAGGTAGCTCTTGCCCTCGCGCGCGTAGCGCGGCAGCAGGGGGCCGATCAGCCCGGTGAGGGAGTCGAAGAACGGCGCGAAGCCCGGATCCCCGGCGACGAAGGCGCCGACTTCCGGGTCGCGGCCGTCGCGCGGGCGCAGCTCCGGCACGTAGTGGGGATTGGCCAGGAACCGGACGTCGAAGACCAGGTCGGCCTCGCGCGGCAACCCGCTGCGGAAGGCGAAGGACACGACGGTCACCGTCATCGCCCGTCCCGCATCCAGCGACAGGGACGAGATCAGGTTCTCCCGGAACTCCGCGAGGTTGGACGAGCTGGTGTCGAGCACCGCGGTCGCCAGCTCGCGCACCGGCCCGAGCATCCGCCGCTCGATGGCGATGCCGTCGGCGATCGGCCGGTCGGTGGCCAGCGGATGGCGCCGGCGGGTCTCGGTGAAGCGGCGGATCAGCACGTCGTCGTCGCAGTCGAGGAAGACCACGCGCAGATCGACGTCGGCCCGGGCCTCCAGCTGCGAGATCGTGTCGGCGAGGGCGTCGGTGGCGAAACCCCGCGTCCGCGGATCGACGCCGACGGCAATCCGTCCCGCCGCGTTGCGGGGGGCGAGCAGCGCCGGCATCAGTCCGAGGGGCACGTTGTCCACCGCCTCGTACCCGAGGTCCTCCAGCACTTTCAGCGTCGAGGTGCGCCCGGCCCCGCTCAGCCCGGTGACCAGGACGACGGACAGGGGGGCGGTCATTGCGTGCTCACCTGGCGCACGGCGAGCCGGACCTTCGCCGCGGCGGAGGCCTCCAGGGCATAGAGCGAGATCACCGGCATGGAGATGCCCAGATGGGTCCAGCGACCGGGATCGGGCATGCGGGGCACCTGCTCCAGGGGCACGAGGTCGATGACCAGGACCAGCGAGACCCGCTGCACCGCCTGGACCGAGACGATGCCGATCCCGCGCACCTCCATGCGGCCCGACAGGGCTTCCGGCGCGAGGGCGATCAGGCTGTCGCCCTCCCGGGCGATCTCGACCCGATCATCGGCGACCAGCGAGGCGCCGGCATCGATCAGCCGCAGGGCCAGGTCCGACTTGCCAATGCCCGACGGCCCGCGGAGCAACACGCCGCGGCCATCGATCGACACCACATTCCCCCAGATCGTCTCCATGGCGCGGAGAATGGGTGCGTCCGGGCGCCCAGGCAATCCCCGATCCGTACCGCCTGCGGCTGATGCCGGATGTCGCGCGACGTTTGAATCCCTTTGCGTCGGCCGATGGCGACGATATAACGGCGCCAAACAAAGACGGGCGCCTGCCCGCATCAAGCCGACCGGGCCGAGGCGCACCTCGGACGGCCGCGCAGTCGAGAGACTTTTTCAGTCGCGAGACTTCGCCGCCACTGGCTGCTGCCATAGAAATCGAGGAGAGAACATACAATGACCGCAGGCCTGGACAGCTTCAAAACCAAGGCGACCCTCGACGTCGCCGGGAAAACCTTCACCTATTACGACCTGACCTCCCTGGAGGCCGCGCATCCCGAGATCGCGCGCCTGCCGTATTCGCTGAAGGTTCTGCTGGAGAACCTGCTGCGCTACGAGGACGGGGTCACCGTCACCCAGGAAGACATCACCGCGATGGCCGACTGGGCGAAGACCCGCAAGTCGGCCCGCGAGATCGCCTATCGCCCGGCGCGCGTGCTGATGCAGGACTTCACCGGCGTGCCGGCCGTGGTCGACCTCGCCGCCATGCGCGACGCGATGGAAGGGCTCGGCGGCGACGCCACCAAGATCAACCCGCTCTCCCCGGTCGACCTGGTCATCGACCACTCGGTGATGGTGGACGATTTCGGCAACCCCGAGAGCTTCAAGAAGAACGTCGAACTGGAGTTCGAGCGCAATAAGGAGCGGTACGAGTTCCTGAAGTGGGGGCAGGAGGCGTTCTCCAACTTCCGCGTCGTGCCGCCGGGAACCGGCATCTGCCACCAGGTGAACCTGGAGTACCTGGCGCAGACCGTGTGGACCAAGGACGAGAACGGCGAGACCCTCGCCTATCCGGACACCCTGGTCGGCACCGACAGCCACACCACCATGGTCAACGGCCTGGCCGTGCTCGGCTGGGGCGTGGGCGGCATCGAGGCCGAGTCCTCCATGCTGGGCCAGCCGATCTCCATGCTGGTGCCCGAGGTCATCGGCTTCAAGCTGACCGGCAAGATGCCGGAGGGCGCCACCGCCACCGACCTGGTGCTGACCGTCACCCAGATGCTCCGCGCCAAGGGCGTGGTCGGCAAGTTCGTCGAATTCTACGGCCCGGGTCTCGCCGACCTGCCGCTGGCCGACCGGGCGACCATCGCCAACATGGCGCCGGAATACGGCGCCACCTGCGGCTTCTTCCCGATCGACAAGGAGACCATCAACTACCTGCGCTTCACCGGCCGCGACGAGGACCGGGTGAAGCTGGTGGAGGCCTATGCCAGGGCCCAGGGCATGTGGCGCGAGAACGACACGCCGGATCCCGAGTTCACCGACACGCTGGAACTCGACATGTCGACGGTGGTGCCGTCCCTGGCCGGCCCGAAGCGGCCGCAGGACCGTGTGCTGCTGACCGAGGCCGCCGGCAACTTCCAGTCGGCTCTGAAGTCCACCCTCGGCGACGGCTCCGGCACCAAGCGCTCGGCGCCGGTCGAGGACGCGAACTACGAGCTGAGCGACGGCGACGTGGTGATCGCCGCGATCACGAGCTGCACCAACACCTCGAACCCGAGCGTGCTGATCGCCGCCGGCCTGATCGCCCAGAAGGCGGTCGAGAAGGGCCTGACCGTGAAGCCGTGGGTGAAGACCTCGCTCGCGCCGGGCTCCCAGGTCGTCACCGACTATCTGGAGGCCGCCGGCCTGCAGGACCCGCTCGACAAGCTCGGCTTCAACCTGGTCGGCTACGGCTGCACCACCTGCATCGGCAACTCCGGTCCGCTCAGTGATCCGATCGCCGCGGCGGTGGAGGCCGGCGACCTGGCGGTCTGCTCGGTGTTGTCGGGCAACCGTAACTTCGAGGGCCGCGTGAACCCCCATGTGAAGGCCAACTATCTGGCCTCGCCGCCGCTGGTCGTCGCCTATGCCCTGGCCGGGTCGATGTTCGTCGACATCAACAACGACTCGCTTGGCGAGGACAAGGACGGCAACCCGGTTTATCTGCGCGACATCTGGCCGTCGAACCACGAGATCGCCTCGACCATCCAGGCCAAGCTGACCCCCGAGATGTACCGCTCGCGCTACGCCAACGTGTTCCACGGCGGCAAGGAGTGGCAGAACGTCTCGGTGTCCGGCGGCCTGACCTACGACTGGAACGACGGGTCGACCTACGTGCAGAACCCGCCCTACTTCGTCGGCATGTCCAAGGAGCCGGGCGAGATCACCGACATCAAGGGCGCCCGCGCGCTGGCGATGCTGGGCGACTCGATCACCACCGACCACATCTCTCCGGCCGGCTCGATCAAGAAGGACAGCCCGGGGGGCGAGTATCTCCTGGAGCGGCAGATCCGCCCGCTGGACTTCAACTCCTACGGCGCGCGTCGCGGCAACCACGAAGTCATGATGCGCGGCACCTTCGCCAATATCCGTCTCCAGAACGAGATGACCCCGGGCGTCTCCGGCGGCATGACCAAGCTGGTGACGAGCGGCGAGCAGATGCCGATCTACGACGCCGCCATGAAGTACGCCAAGGCCGGCACCCCGCTGGTCGTGATCGGCGGCAAGGAGTACGGCACGGGCTCGTCCCGCGACTGGGCGGCCAAGGGCACCCGCCTGCTGGGCGTGAAGGCGGTCATCGTCGAGAGCTTCGAGCGCATTCACCGCTCGAACCTGGTCGGCATGGGCGTGCTGCCGCTGCAGTTCCCGGAAGGCACCGACCGCAAGTCGCTGGGCCTGACCGGCGAGGAGACGTTCGACATCACCGGGATCTCCGAGGGCATCACGCCGCGGATGCCGGTGCCGATGACGATCACCTACAAGGACGGCACGACCAAGACGGTCGAGCTGCTGTGCCGGATCGATACCGCCAACGAGGTCGAGTACTACAACCACGGCGGCATCCTGCACTACGTGCTGCGCACCCTCACCAAGGCCGCGTAAGCGGGTCCGGCAGGGTCTAAACAGGAACGGGCGCTCCGAAGGGAGCGCCCGTTCGCTTTTGCGTCGGTGGTTGTCGTCAGAAGCTGTAGGTCAGGAACATCCCGCCGAAGACCTGGGTGGCGCTGCCGCGCTCGTCGACGATCGGACTGTCTGCGAAGTCGTCCATCAGGCGCGACACGCCGGCCATCGCGCCGATGCCGATCGCCCGGGTGATGGCATAGCGGGCCGAGACCCTGAGCCCCACATCGCGCAACCCGTCGCCGGCCGAAAACTGCGACAGCCCGCTGGCCGAGGCGTCGGCGGCGTCGATCGAGTAGTAGGTGCTGGCGTAGTCGTTGTCGGCATAGGTCGCCGAGGTGCCGATGGACAGCTGCAGCCGCTGGGTGGCCTGCAGCCCGTAGGTCACGCCGAGGGTCGCGGTCGAGCCGTTGTCGTCGGTCGCCGCCCACATGGCCTCGATCTCGACGCCGAGGGAATCGCGGTCGCCGAAGATTCCTTTCTCGGTGTAGCCGGCGAACAGGCCCACCCAGAGCTCGTCGTCGATCTCCGGCAGCCGGTCGACAACGTCGTCCTCCACATCGTCGCGGCCTTCGCCGTATTTGACGATCGGGCCGAATTCGAACAGGCCGTGGGGCAGCACGTTCGCCTTCACGCCGGGCCCGTCGGTCTCGACATACAGGTTGTCGTACTCGACCTTGAGCACGGGGAAGGGCTGGATTTCGTACTCGTCGGACCCCAGATAGTCCGGGTGATAGATCCCGCCCGCGCCGAGGGTGACCCGCCACGGTGACTCCGGACCGGAATCTTGAGGTTTGTCGTCCGCCCGGACCGCCGACGGAGCAAGGGCGAGCCCGAGCGCCACCGCGACGAAATATCCGGACGCCATCCGCGTCTTACCCATAGAAGCCTCTCTCAAAGCGATATTTACGTCGTCAATATTCTCTTGCGGCGCAGGCGTCAACGTCAAAATTGACAGCGCAAATATTCCGTAGATAGGCTGCGGAATGGCGTATCATCACGGCAATCTGCGGCAGGCCCTGGTCCAGGCCGGACTGGACATCCTGGCCGAGGAGGGGATCTCGGCTCTCACCCTACGCGGCTGCGCGGCACGGGTCGGCGTGTCCCATTCGGCCCCGAAGAACCATTTTCACAACCTCGACCGCCTGATTGCCGCGATCGGCGCCGAGGGCCATCGCCGGCTGAGCGTCGCGATGCTCGGCAAGATGGCCGACGCCGAGCCGTCCCCCCGCGCCCAGCTGGTGGCCGCGGCCAAGGGCTATCTGGCGTTCGCCCTGGACCATCCCGACCTGTTCCGCCTGATGTTCTCGCTGCCGCGGCCCGAGGTGTTCGATGCGGAACGGCGGGGGGCGGCAGACGAATCCTACGCGATCCTCCGCCGCGTCTGCGCCCCGATCGTCCCGCGGATCAACGGCGTGCCGGTTGCCCCGGCGGTGGTCGAGACCATGGTGTGGAGCTACGTCCACGGCTATGCCTCCCTGGCGGTGAACAACCGCCTGCGCCGCCCGGAGGAGGCGATGGGCAGGCTGCCCGGGATCGAGGAGGCGATGCCCGAATTCGAGATCGGCGACGCCACCGTGATCGGCGACGCGTCGGCCCGCGGCCCGACGGGTTGAGGTGGGCCGGGGCCGGGCGAGGTGCTATTGTAATTCCCCGCATACGCCGCATCGGGAAGGATCCGGGAGGGAGTCGCTCATGACCAGTCTGCTGCACCGTCCCGCGGTCAGGCTTGTTCTCGTCGCCGTCCTGCTGTTGGCCGCGGCACCGGCCTCGGCCCAGTGGCGCGAGAATCCGGGCCATGTCCAGGCGCAGGCGGCACCGACGGCGCCAGGGACCGACGGGGCGGTAGCCGTGCTGCCCAACCTGCGCGGCGACCTGCCCCCCTGGCAACGGACGCTGTACAAGACCATCACCTTCCAGGCGGTGGCCAATGCGACCGACCTGCTGCTGTTCGACGCCCTGATCGGCGGACATGCCCTCGTGCTGGGCGGCTTCGTCGTGGCCAATGCCGCGACGGCGGCCGGGCTCTATTACGGCTTCGAATACCTGTGGCAGCAGGAGGGGCCGACTCTGGCGGAGACCGATGAGGTGACGCTGGTCAAGAAGTCCCTGCTGTTCCAGTCGGTGAACAGCGGCCGGATTTTCCTGCTCGGCTACGGTCTGGGCGCGACCGCGCCGGCCGCGGCCCTGCTCGCGGGGACCGTCTTCGTCACCGATGTCGCGGTGTTCTACGGCAACGAATACTTCTGGGACATCGTCCGGCCGATCGATTCCGCGGCGCCCGGCACGCCGACGATCACGTCCTCTTCAATTCCGGTGAACTACCGATAGCGGCTAGTCTTGGCCGCATGATCACCAGACGGTCCTTCTCCGCGATCGCCGCCGCCGGCCTCGCCGCCGCTTCACTGCCGCGCTCAGGCGCCGCCGTGGGCCTGTCCCCGCGACCGGTGGTCGTGGAACTCTTCACCAGCCAGGGCTGCAGCTCCTGTCCCCCCGCCGACGCCTATCTCGGCCGGCTGGCGGCGCGCGACGACGTGATCGCGCTGGCCTACCATATCGACTACTGGGACTATATCGGCTGGCCCGATCCCTTCGCCGATGCGGCCCATACCGCGCGCCAGCGGGCCTACCAGCACGCGCTGGGCAACCGGACGCTCTACACGCCGCAGATGGTGATCGACGGTGCGGTGGACGCGGTGGGGTCCGACAGCCGGGCGGTGGACGGCATCATCCGCGAGCGGCTCGCGGCGGGGTCCGACGACCGGCCCGTGGTGCGGGTGGAAGCATCCCTCTCACACGGCGAGCTGCGGGCCGAGATCCACGACACCGGCATGCCCGGCCCGGCCGACGTGCTGGCGGTCGCCTATGACGCCCATCACAAGACGCAGATCCGCCGGGGCGAGAATACCGGGCTGAGCCTGGAGAACTTCAACGTGGTCCGCGCGATCCGCAAGATCGGCGAGTTCCACGGTCCGGGCCGCAGCCTCAGCGTGCCGGCCAAGCCCTGGACCGAGGTTGAGGGCGGGATCGCGATCCTGGTGCAGGGCGCCGAGCACGGCCCGATCTGGGGGGCGACGCGGGTGCTGACGGTTTAGTCTTATTCCTCGTCCTCGGGCAGCAGGATCGGCTCGCCGTGGGGCGCGCGCTGGGCGGCGCGGTCCCAGGCGTTCTTGCGCTTGAGAAGCTGTTCCACCGTCAGGTCGGTCTTGGCCAGGACCAGGCCTTCCAGCGCTCTCAGCCAGTGCTGATAGTAGGTGTCGCCCAGATCCGGGTCGCCCTCTTCCTGGGCCGCCTTGATCTCGTTCGACAGGGCGGTGGCCCATTCGTTCCAGGTGTAGAGCCCGGTTTCGTGCAGCTTCACCGCGATGGCGAAGGCCTGCGCCTCCCATGGCTCGCGGAACACCGGCCCGTCATGGTCGACGGGGATGCGGGGCAGGCTCTCCAGGTTCACGGCGGCGGTCATGGCGGTCGTGGTCATGGCGGTCGTGGTCATGCCGGTTCCAGATAGGGTTCCCAGAGATCGGCATGCACGGCGCCGCCCTGGCTCTGCGGTCCCCACAGCTCGTCGGCCGCGAAGGACACGTTGTAGAGGTGGTGGGCGGTCTTGTGGTCGCCGGTGGCGCTGGTGTCGGCGAAGACATGGGCGCCGTGATGCATCACCACCGTGCCGACATGGCCGCGCAGGTAGCGCGGCGCGCGGGTGTGTCCGCTCGGATGGAAGGTTCTCACCCGCACCGTGCTGCCCACCGCGAAGAGCGGGGCGTTCGGCACCTCGCGGATATAGGGCGAGCCCTGCTGCAACGCCTTGAACACCCGGTCGGCCGGCAGGGCCGGAACCGTGCCCGGTCCGGCGGCCTTTCCGGTCTCCAGCTCCTCCGGTGTGACCAGACCCTTTTCCACCAGCATGGTCTCCACGCCGTGCAGCCACTGCTCGTAGTAGGTGTTGTCGAGATACTGCGCCGGGGGCTGGCGTTCGCGGGCGTAGCGCGCCTCGTCGATGGACCACTGGCCGAGGCCGCCGCAGGCGAGCGTCAGGGCGAAGGCCTTCTTCTCCCAGTCGCCGTGGAAGATGGGATGGACCGGCTCGTCCTCGACCGGACCGAAGCCGTGCATCCCGCCCATGTCGTGCGCGCCGTTCATTCTGCCGCCTCCTGGCGGGCCGGGTACTGGACGGTCTCCACACCGATCATGGAATTGCGGGTCACGAGGTCGGCCAGTTCCTCCTCGCTCAGGTCTTCCGTCCCGGCGGGGCGCTGGGGCAGGACGAGGTAGCGCATCTCGGCGGTGGAGTCCCACACGCGGATCTCGACATCGTCGGGCAGGGCGGTGCCGAAATCGGCCAGCACGCCGCGCGGATCGTTCACCGCGCGCGAGCGGTAGGGCGCCGACTTGTACCAGACCGGCGGCAGGCCCAGCACCGGCCAGGGATAGCAGGAGCACAGGGTGCAGACGACGAGGTTGTGGACCGTGTCGGTGTTCTCCACGACCACCATGTGCTCGCCCTGGCGGCCCTCGAAGCCGAAGGACTTGATGGTGGTGGAGGGATCCTCCAGCAGCTGCTTCTTGAAGGCCGGATCGGTCCAGGCCTTGGCCACGACTGCCGCACCGTTGCGCGGGCCGACCTTGGTCTCGTAGGTGTCGACGAACACGTCGAGGGCGGCGGGATCGACCAGCCCCTTCTCCACCAGCAGGGACTCGAGCGCCTTCACGCGAAGCTGAAGCTCGCTCAGCCGCGGGTGCTCGTGGTCATGGTCATGGTCGTGGTGATGATCGTGATCGTGATGATGGTGGTGATCGTGGCCGCTCATGCCATCCTCCCAGGCGTTTCGCAGGAGGGTAGATCAGATCGCCCGGGGAGGAAACGGGGAGCTTGGTGCGGCTCGGGGGTGGTGCAGCGGCCGCGTCAGGCGTCAGGCCGCCGGGTCCCGGCCCGCCCCCGGATCGGGTCCGGGGTCGTCCGGGATGACGACCGATTTTATAAGTACCCGGCCATTTTTTATATTTTCTTTGTTATCTTCCCCATCATCCCGGTTTGTCCTGGGCTTGATCCGGGGCAAGACCGGGACCGTTACTCCGACGTGGCCCGCCGACGTGAAGCCGACTGAACACGTCGGACAAACGCAAAAAGCCGCCCGATCCGGGCGGCTCAGCGTCGGCAATGTCGGGGCGGTTGCTGAAACCGCCCGGCCGGAGACTAGTAGCCCTCGCGCTCCATGCGCTTGCGCATGAGCTTGCGATAGCGACGCACCGCCTCGGCGCGCTCGCGGGCCTTCTTCTCAGACGGCTTTTCGTAGTTGCGGCGCAGCTTCATCTCGCGGAAGACACCCTCGCGCTGCATCTTCTTCTTCAGCGCGCGCAGGGCCTGGTCGACGTTGTTGTCGCGAACGGATACTTGCACGGGTTTCGCACTCCTTTCCTCATTGCCTCGGCACAAATAAACGCCAGCACGACGGACCCGATATCGGATCAATCGGCCAGCACTTACGGTGAGTATACCTCAAAACGCCGTGCCGTTCCAGGGCCGCGTCCGCTGGACCGGCCCCGATGGGCGCGCTATATGCCTCATCATGAGTGCGAAGTCCATAGTCCGTGCTGGCGACCCGGTCCTGCGCCGTATCGCGGCCCCGGTGGCCGATCCCCGTGCCCCGGAAGTCGCGGAGCTGATCCGCGAGATGGAGGCCTGCCTGGCCGAGGCCGGAGGCATCGGCCTCGCCGCGCCGCAGATCGGCGTGTCCGAGCGGGTGATCCTGGTCTCCGTGCCCGCCGCCCGACGGACCGACGACCCGGAAGACGGCCCGCTGCCGCTGACCGCCCTGGTCAATCCGGCGCTGACGCCGATCGACGACGAGCGGGCGCTGGGCATGGAAGGCTGTCTGTCGATCCCCGGCCTGCGCGGCGAGGTTCCGCGCTGGACCCGGGTGCGGCTGACGGCGGTCACGCCGGAGGGCGAGAGCGTCGATACCGTGATGACCGGCATGCGCGCCCGGGTGCTGCAGCATGAGGTCGATCACCTGGACGGCATTCTGTATCTCGACCGGATGACCGATTTCACCCGTTTCGGCTATGTCGAGGAGCTGATCGAGGCGGATATGCGCGACGTGCCGCCGCCATCGCCCGGGCGCGACGCTGCAGCACCCGATCCAACAGAGGAGTCGGCGACATGAGCACCGATCGCACCACGTCCCAAGTCAACCCGATGGACACCCTGCGCGACCGCATTCTGGACGCGGCCCTGCCCAACGTCCTGTTCGACGGCTGGACCCGCCGCAGCCTGACCGACGGAGCGCGATCCGCCGGGCTGGTGGCCGAGGACGTCGACATCGCCTTTCCGGCCGGCGTGCGCGACGCGGTCGGCTACTGGCTGGCCCGGGCCGATACGCGAATGGCCGCCGACATGGAGGCCCACGGTCTGGACGGGCTGAAGATCCGCGAGAAGGTCGCCCTGGGCGTGCGCCTGCGGCTGGAGGCGGTGGAGCCGCACAAGGAGGCGGTGCGCCGCGCCCTGTCGTTCCTGGCGCTGCCCGGCAATACCGGCATGGCCGCGCGCAGCCTGTACCGTACGGTCGACACGATCTGGTGGACCTGCGGCGACACCTCGACCGACTACAATTTCTACTCCAAGCGCGGCCTGCTGGCGGCGGTGTTCAGTTCCACGCTGCTGTACTGGCTCGACGACACCTCCGAAGGCCATGGCGAGACCTGGGCCTTCCTCGACCGCCGGATCGGCGACGTGATGAAGGTGCCGAAGGTCACCGCCCGGCTGAAATCCCTGGGCGAGTATCTGCCCAATCCGCGCCGGTTCTCCCGCGCCTGGCGGGCGGCCCGCGGCTCGTCGGTCTGACATCCGAACCGGGGCGGAAACCTCCGGAATTTCACCGATTGCGCTTGCCGACGCATACCAGCCGGTTATGCTGCGAGATTATATCTTTGTTGCAGCGCAAAGGTGGGTTTTTTGCCAGTCGCCGCCGAGGCCCGCACACCGGGCATTTCGACCGCCTCTCCGCCGATGCTGGAGGTCACCGACCTTCACAAGCGCTTCGGTTCGCTGGAAGTCCTCAAGGGCGTCTCGCTCTCGACCGCCAACAGCAACGTCATCTCGATGATCGGCGCGTCGGGGTCCGGCAAGTCCACCTTCCTGCGCTGCATCAACTTGCTCGAGATCCCCAATGCCGGCGAGGTTCGGGTCGATGGCGAGCTGATCCGGATGGTCCCCGGCCGCGATGGCGGCTTGAAGCCGGCCGACGTCAAGCAGGTCGACCGAATCCGCTCGCGTCTCGCCATGGTGTTCCAGAGCTTCAACCTGTGGACCCACATGACCGTCCTGGAGAACGTGATCGAGGCGCCGGTCCACGTGCTCGGCGTGCCGAAGCGCGAGGCGACCGACCAGGCGATGGCGCTGCTGGACAAGGTCGGCATCGCCGACAAGCGGGACCAGTATCCGGCCCATCTCTCCGGCGGCCAGCAGCAGCGCTGCGCGATCGCCCGCGCGCTCGCCATGGAGCCGCGGGTCATGCTGTTCGACGAGCCGACCTCCGCCCTCGACCCGGAACTGGTGGGCGAGGTGCTGCGGGTCATGCGCCAGCTCGCCGAGGAAGGGCGCACGATGATCATCGTCACCCACGAGATGCGCTTCGCCCGCGAGGTCTCGGACGAGGTTGTTTTCCTGCACCAGGGCCGGATCGAGGAGCAGGGTCCGCCAGCGCAGGTCTTCGGCAACCCCGACTCGGAGCGTTGCCGCCAATTCCTCGCGACCACCGAAGGGATGGGCGTGGGGCAGTAGACCCCCAAGAACCGGTAAAATCCGGATGGGGACGTGTTCAACCAGGAGGACTTCACATGAAAAAGCTGACCACGCTGCTGGCGGTCGCGGCACTCGCCACCGGCGTCGCCACCGCCGCCTCGGCCGCAGACTGGGGCAAGGGCTCATCGGTGCGGATCGCCACCGAGGGCGCCTACGCGCCGTGGAACTACACCGATTCCTCGGGCAACCTCGTGGGCTTCGAGGTCGATCTCTACAAGGATCTCTGCGCCCGCCTGGAGCTCGAGTGCACCCTGCAGCAGCAGGCCTGGGAAGGCATCATCCCGGCGCTGCAGGCCGGCAAGTACGACGCGATCATGGCCGGCATGTCGATCACCGAGAAGCGCATGGAGGTCATCACCTTCTCGCGCTCCTACGCCGCCACCCCGGGTGTTTTCGTCGTCAAGTCCGACGGTCCGTTCGCCGACCTTAAGACCGACGTGGACGCGGTGACGATGTCCGAGCTGGATGACGCCGAGAAGGCCGCCATCGCCACCGTGAAGGAGGCTTTCGCCGGCAAGACCATCGGCGTGCAGATCGCCACCACCCACGAGAACTTCCTGAACGAGTTCATCGCCGGCGACGTGACGGTGAAGACCTACGACACCCAGGAGAACCTGGATCTGGACCTGCAGGCCGGCCGCGTGGACGCTGCCCTGGCCGCCATGTCGTACTGGAAGCCGCTGCTGGAGAAGGACGAGGGCAAGGGCCTGAAGATCGTCGGCCCGGGCTTCACCGGCGGTCCGTTCGGTAATGGCGTCGGTGCCGGCATCCGCAAGGAGGACCAGGCGCTGGCCGACATGTTCTCCAAGGCGATCGGCGAGGCCATCGCCGACGGCACCCTGAGCAAGCTCGCCATCGAGCATTTCGGCTTCGACGCCTCGGCCAAGGAATGACCTTCGCCGGGTGATCCATCGGGGCGGGGACGGCCGACGCGCCGTCCCCGTCCGCATTTCGGTAGCAGGGGGATGACGGGCGCATGCCGGAGTGGATGAGCCTGCTGGCCTGGGGCGACTCGGGCTGGGGCGACGAGATGGTGCGGGGTGCGGGCTGGACGCTGCTGGTGGCGGTGATCGCCTTCGCGCTGGGCATCGTGCTCGGCACCGGCGGGGCGGCGGTGAAGCTGTCCCGGGTGCCGCTGGTGCCGCTGCTGGGCGACGTCTACACCACCCTGGTGCGCGGCATTCCCGACCTGATCACCATCTACATCATCTTCTTCGGCGGCGGGCAGGCGGTGATGGCCGTCGCCAAGCTGTTCGGCTACAACGGCTATATCGAGTTCAACGCGCTGACCACCGGCGTTCTGGCGCTGGGATTCATCTCCGGCGCCTATTCCACCGAGGTGATCCGCGGCGCCGTGCTGGCGGTGCCCAAGGGGCAGATCGAGGCGGCCAAGGCCTGCGGCATGAGCCGCTGGGTGATGTTCCGCCGCATCCTGGTGCCCCAGGTGGCGCGCTACGCCCTGCCGGGACTGGGCAATGTCTGGCAGCTCACCCTGAAGGACACCTCGCTGATCTCCGTCGTCGGCCTGACCGAGATCATGCGTCAGGCCTTCGTCGCCTCCGGTTCGACCAAGCAGCCGATCGTCTTCTTCATGTCGGCGGCCGTGCTCTACCTGGCGCTGACCTCGCTCTCCAACAAGGTGTTCGGCCGGGCGGAAGCCTTCGCCAACCGCGGCGTGCGGAGAGCCTGAGCGATGATCAAGCTGTTCGACCAGCCGGACAACACCTGGGAGCTCATCGCCAACGGTCTGCCCTGGACCCTGACGCTCGCCGGCTCGTCCCTGGCGCTCGGGTTTTTCCTGGCGATCGGCCTGGCCCTGGTGCGGCTGTCGCCGTATCGGCCGCTGCAGGCGCTGGCCTATGCCTATGTCTATCTGTTCCGCTCCACTCCGCTGCTGGTGCAGATCTTCCTGATCTATTACGGACTCGGCCAGTTCGAGGCGGTGCAGCAGAGCTTCCTGTGGCCGCTCCTGCGCGAGGCGCACTGGTGCGCCATCCTGGCGCTGACCCTGAACACCACCGCCTATACCGCGGAGATCATCCGCGGCGGGCTGCTCGCCGTGCCCTGGGGGCAGGTGGAGGCGGCCAAGGCCTGCGGTATGAGCACCTGGCTGCGGTTCCGACGGGTGATCTTCCCCCAGGCGATCCGCCAGGCCCTGCCGGGCTACGGCAACGAGATCGTGCTGATGATCAAGTCGACCTCGCTGGCCAGCACCATCACCATCCTGGACATGACCCTGATCGCCCGCAAGGAGACCTCGGCCACGTTCAGCATCGAGCCGCTGTTCATCGCTGCGGCGTTCTATCTGGTGATCAACTTCGTGGCGACGCGGGGGGTGATGTGGCTGGAATACCGGCTGTCGCCGGATCTGCGCGAGGCCAAGACCGGCCGGACCCTGCCGGACCAGGACGTCGCCAATGCCCATTGAACTGGTCCCCTATCCGGCCGACGAGGTGGCGCGGCTGGAGACCTGGCTCGCCGCCCCGCATGTGAAGCGCTGGTGGAAGCCGCACTGGACCGCGCCGGTGGTGGAGGCGTTCCACGCCGGGACCCCGGTGCCGGACTGGCTGCGGCCGTGGCGGATCGACCTGGACGGCCGGCCGATCGGCTATGCCCAGGACTATGACGCGCTGAAGGACGGCGATGTCTGGCTGCAGGTCGACGGGGTCGGGCCGGGCACCCGGGGCATCGACCTGCTGATCGGCGAGGAGGACGTGGTGAACCGCAAGCACGGCCGCGCCGCGATCCGCGCCCTGACCGCAAAGCTGTTCGCCGAGGCGGGCTGCGAGCGGGTCGTGGCCGATCCGCATCCGGACCATTGGGGGGCGATCATCGCCTTTCAGAAGGCCGGGTACCGCGAGCGCGGCCGCCACCGCTTCCCCTCCGGTCAGGTCATGGTGCTGACCGCGGCGAAAGCGGTTTGGAAAGCTTGAACCCCGGCGCCATTTGAGGAACGTTACAAGACTGACGCCGTGCGCATCGCGACCGAGGGCTCCGTGGAAGATCTGGAAGAATTGAAACGCCGGCTCGCCGAACTGAAGACCGAGCACCGCGACCTGGACGACGTGATCGCTCGCCTGATCGAGCGCGCGCCCTTCGACCAGATCCAGTTGCAGCGGCTGAAGAAGCGCAAGCTGTCGCTGAAGGATCAGATGAGCCGGCTCGAAAGCCAGATCCTGCCCGACATCATCGCCTGAACCGACCGCGCGCTAACCCATTAAAGATAGAGCAAAACTAAGCCGTCTTCCGGTCGTTGTATTTCAGGATCACCTTGCGCAGGCCGCCGCGCAGTTCGGCGCCGACCGGGCCGCCGTCGCCCTTGATCTTGGCCTGGCTGATGGCCTTCAGCGCGTCGATATGCATGCCCAGCACCTCGGTTTCCGGCGCGCCGATCTGGTCGGACAGGTCGATGAATTTGCAGGCGCTGTCGCCCACCTGGCTGACCAGCGGATAGCCGAAGGTCCCGGCCTGGCCGCGCAGGTCGTGCAGCATGCGCCGTACCTGGCCCAGGGCGTCCTTGTCCGCACCGTCGCTCTTGCGCACCGCCTCCATCGCTTCGCCGAGGGCGGGGATGGTGGCGGCGAAGATCTCCTCGAACTCGCCGGACAGTTTCTGCACCTGCTTGTCGGCCCGGCGGATCAGGTTGGCCGGATCCGCGCCCTGTTCGACCCGGACCTTCTTGCGGATCGGGTTCGGATTGTCGATGAATTCGACCTTGTGCTTGTCGGTCATCAGGATCCCCTGAAACGTCGCCGGGACGTCACGCCTGTTTCTTCACGTCGATATCGGTCGCGTCGTCCATCGAGCGGTCGTCGGCGCGCCGCTTGGGTCCGAGATACCCCGGCTCGAAGCGGCGGCGTCGGTCCGGACCGAAATAGGACCCGGTGCGCACGAATCGGCGCGGGTGCTCGATGATCGAGACGATCCGGGCATAGATCGCGGCGGCGGAGACCGGCTTGGCCAGGAACTCGGTCATGCCGGTGTCGCGGGCCTGCAACACGTTGCGGGCGATGGTGTTGGCCGAGACGACGATGACCGGGGTGAGCGGGTTCAGCCCACGCTTGCCGCTGCGCACGGTCTGCAGAAGTTTGGATCCGGCCATCCCTTCCAACTCCCAGTCCATCACGATGATGTCGGCCGCGGTGTTGCGAAGTTCCTCCAGGGCCTCCTGCCCGTCGCGTGCCTCGACGACGTGGGTGACCCCGAGTCCTTTGATGACGTTAACCAATATAGACCGCATGAATCGGTTGTCCTCGACCACGAGGACCGAGATCGCCTCCAATGCATACGTCTTCATCGACATCAGCAACGCCTTTTATCACAAGAGTTTATTCTAACCTTCGCAACCCTGGCTGTCAGCAAGGCTGGCTGTTCTTGAATGCGGCGGGTCCGGTTCGTATAGTCCGCGGCTTCGCGGCTTCAGGTGGTCGCGGGCACAATCGACAACTTGGAGGCGAATATGCCCTCACCCAAGGTCGGCGTGATCATGGGCAGCCAGTCCGACTGGTCAACCATGAAACACGTCTGCGACGTATTGGAAGACCTCGGGATCGCGTATGAGGCGCGGATCGTGTCGGCCCACCGCACGCCGAAGCGGATGGTTGAGTATGCCGAGGCCGCCAAGGGCCGGGGCCTGCAGGTGATCGTGGCCGGCGCCGGCGGTGCCGCCCATCTTCCGGGCATGGTCGCCTCCATGACCACCCTGCCGGTGCTGGGCGTGCCGGTCGAAAGCAAGGCCCTGTCCGGTTGGGACAGCCTGCTGTCGATCGTGCAGATGCCGGGCGGCGTTCCGGTCGGAACCCTGGCCATCGGCAAGGCCGGGGCGACCAATGCCGGGCTGATGGCCGCCTCCATTGTCGCGCTGTCCGACCCGGAGGCGGATGCCGCCCTGGTGGCCTGGCGTCAGGCGCGTACCGAGTCGGTCGCCGACGTCCCCACGGACGAGGGCTGATCCATGGCGCTCCAGCCTCTCCCCGCGAACGCCGTCATCGGAATCCTCGGCGGCGGCCAGCTCGGCCGGATGACGGCCCTTGCCGCCGCCCCGCTCGGGTACCGCTGCCATATCTACGATCCCGACGCCGACGGCGGGCCGGCCGCGCAGGTCTCGTTCGCGGCGACCTCGGCGGCCTGGGACGACTGGGCGGCGCTGGACGCCTTCGCCGAGGCGGTCGATGTCGTGACCTACGAATTCGAGAACGTGCCCGTCGCGACGGTCGAGTACCTGATGAAGCGCGTGGCCGTGCGCCCCGGGCCGATGGCCCTGGAGGTCGCCCAGCACCGGGTGACCGAGAAGAGTTTCGCGCGGGACCAGGGCCTGGAGACCGCGCAGTTCTGGGGGGTGACCACCCTGGACGAGCTGATCGACGGGCTGTCCGCCGTCGGCGTGCCGGCGATCCTGAAGACCTGCCGGCTCGGCTATGACGGCAAGGGGCAGATCCGGGTCGACATGGAGTCCAGCCTCGCCACCGTGTGGGAGGAACTCGGCAGCGACGACGCCATTCTGGAACGCATGGTGCCGTTCGTCACCGAGGTCTCGGTGATCGCCGCGCGCGGTGCCGACGGCGAGATCGCCTGCTTCCCGGTGACCGAGAACAGCCACGAGGACGGCATCCTGCGCCGCTCGGTGGTGCCTGCCCGGGTATCCGACGCGGTCGCCGCGGCGGCCCGCAAGGCGGCGGAGACCCTGATCGACGGCCTGGACATCGTCGGCCTTCTGGCCGTGGAGATGTTCGTGACCGAGGACGCCGAAGTGCTGATCAACGAGGTCGCGCCCCGGCCGCACAATTCCGGCCACTGGACCCAGAACGGCTGCGCCACCTCGCAGTTCGAGCAATTCGTCCGCGCGGTCGCCGGCCTGCCGCTCGGGCCGACCGACATCCTGTACGAGAGCGAGATGCTGAACCTGATCGGCGACGATGTGGACAAGGTGTCGGGCTATCTGCGCGATCCGGACGCCCATGTGCATCTCTACGGCAAGGCGGAAGCCCGGCCCGGTCGCAAGATGGGACACGTGAACCGGCGGCTCAGCCCTCGCCGAGGATAGCCAGCCGCTGCTGGATCGCGGCGCGGATCGGCGAGTCCTCGGGCAGCCGCTCCAGCAGCCGGGTCCAGAGATCCCGGGCGGCCTCCGTGTCGCCCTTGCGCGCGGCGATCATGCCGCCGAAGAATAGCCCTTCCGGATTCTCCGGCTCGATCTCCCGCACCCGAGCGACCGTGTCGATGAACGCCTGGGGCATCGCCCGGTTGGCGGTGCCCGGCGGGAACAGGGCGCGGGCGTAGTCGAGCTGGACGTCGGCCCGGTCCGGCGCCCGCTCCGCCGCCTCCTTGTAGGCGGCCACGGACTTCTCCGGCTCGCCCAGCACCTGCCAGGACCGGCCCAGCCGCAGCCAGCCGTCGATATCGCTCGGATCGGCCTCCAGCCGGGCCTGCAGCCCGTCGACCATGCCACGGATCATCGCCAGGCGATCCTCCGACGACATGGACTGGGCGGCGGCCACGTCCTCTTGGCTGGGACCGCGCGGCCCCGACGCCGTCGGCCGCTCGCCGACCACCTCCTGGCCCAGGGCCGCCAGGTCGATGCCGTTCTCGGCGGCCACATCCTCCATCCGCTGCATCAGCCCGGCCCGCCAAGGCGCATCGGGCGGCGTGTCGGCGGCCAGGGCCAGCCACTGCCGCAGCGCGGATTCCGCGTCTCCCGCCTGCAGAGCGCCCAGGGCCAGGTAATAGCGGGCGCGGGGATCCGCCGGTGCGATCTCCAGCACGTCCCGGAAGGCCTGGCGGGCGTCCGGCGTCACGATGCCGCGGTCGCGTCGGACCAGGGCCTCGGCCATCTCGCCGAGCGCTTCGGCACCGCCGCCCAGCCCGGCCGAGCGCCGGAAGGCGACGGCGGCCTGCTCGAAATCCCCGAGGGCCAGCCGGGATCGGCCGAGCAGCATCCAGCCTTCCAGATCGTCCGGCTGGCTACCCAGCCGCTGCTCCAGGTTCTGCACCATCTCCATGATACCGCGCTGACGCTGCGCCAGCTCGGCCATGCGGGTGCGCTCGTCGGCGCGGGCGGACAGCGGAAGGTCGGGCATGCCGGGGCTGCCCGCATGCAGGTAGACGGCCGCGGTGGCGGCCGGCACGCCGACGATGATCAGCGCGGCGACGGTGAAGCGGCGCCAGCGGGTGGAGGCGGGATCGGTCGCGGTCGGGGCCTCGTCGCGATCCGCCTCGGCCAGGATGCGGCGCTCCACCTCGATCCGGGCGGCATCCGCCTCCGCATCGGCCAGCCGCCCGGCGGCCCGGTCGCGCTCGATCTCCGCAAGCTGGTCCTTCAGCACCGCCAGACCGTGTTCCGCGCGCGGCGCCGTGGCCTGGCGCCGGCGGACCAGCGGCGCGATCAGGGCGAGCACGGCGGCAAGCACCAGGACGCCGGCGACGGCCCAGAACATCATGCCGGCCTCCCGGTGTCGTCTTCCTCGTCCAGCAGCGCGTCCAGGCGCATCCGCTCCTCCGGTGTGAGCGGTGTGGGCGTGGCGGCCTTGCGCCGGCGCGCCAGGGTGACGATCACCACGATGGCGCCCAGTCCGAGCAGGGCGGCGGGGCCGTACCAGAGGATCAGCGTGCTCTCGGTCTTCGGCGGCTCCAGCAGCACGAAGGGGCCGTAGCGGGCCACCAGGAAATCGAGCACCTCCTGGTCGCTGTCGCCGGCGATCAGGCGCTCGCGCACCAGCAGACGCAGGTCGCGGGCCAACTCGGCGTTGCTGTCGTCGATCGACTGGTTCTGGCAGACCAGGCAGCGCACCTCGGCGCTGAGCGTGCGGGCGCGGGCCTCCAGCGCCGCATCATCCAGCACCTCGTCGGGCTGCACGGCCAGCGCCGGCCCGGCGGCCAGCAGCAGGAGGGCGAGGAGCAGGGCACGGATCGCCGGTCGGATCATTGCTCCAGCTCCTTCAGCAGCGGCACCAGGGTCGCCTCCGCCACCCGGTCGGTCACCTCGCCCACATGGCGGTGGCGGATCACGCCGCTGCCGTCGATCACATAGGTCTCGGGCACGCCGTAGACGCCGAACTCGATTCCGGTGCGGCCGTCGCGGTCGACCCCGATCCGCGCGTACGGATTGCCGAGATCGGACAGGAACCGGCGGGTGGCCACCGGGTCGTCCTTGTAGGCCAGGCCGTAGACCGTGACGCCGTCCCCGGCCAGGGCCTGCAGCCGGGGGATCTCGGCCCGGCAGGGGGCGCACCAGGAGGCGAAGACGTTGACCAGCACCGGCTTGCCGGCGAGGTCGGCGGAGGCGAGGCCGGGCGCGCCCGGCTCCAGGCCCGGCAGGTCGAAGGCCGGCACCGGCTTGTCCAGCAGGACCGACGGCAGTTCCTGCGGATTGCGCCCGTCCAGGATCGGCCAGGCCAGGGCTGCCACCAGGGCGACGGCGGCGGCGAGCGGAATCAGGGCGAACAGGCGGCGCACGGGCTCAGTCGTCTCCGCCGGCGGCGGCGAGCGCCGTACGCTCGCGGCGCGGGGCCGGTGCGCCGACGCGCAGGCGCCGGTCGGCGAGCGAGACCAGCCCGCCCAGGGACATCAGAAACCCGCCGACCCAGATCCACATCACCAGGGCCTTGTGATAGACGCGGACGGTCCAGCGGTCGCCGTCGGCCGGCTCGCCCAGCACGGCATAGAGATCGCCGGCCGGGCGCACCCGGATCGCCGCCTCGGTGGTCTGCTGGCCCTCGGCCGGGAAGAAGCGGCGCTCGGATTCCAGGCGCTGGCCGTTCTCCAGGACGAAGGTGCCGACCTGGGCGTTGAAGTTGGGCCCCGCCCGCTCGGTCACTCCCTCGAAGGTCAGGGTGTGGCCGGCGATCTCCACCTTGTCGCCCCGGGAAGCGTAACGCACGACCTCGGCGCTGAAGAAGGTTTCGCCGACCGCGCCGACGATGAACACCGCCAGCCCGAGATGGGCGAGCGTCATGCCGTAGGCGGCGCGCGGCAGGCCGGCGGCGCGGGACAGGGAGCTGGACAGCGGCACCCGGAACAGGCGGATCCGGTCGGCCAGTTCGGTCAGCACGGCGACCCCCAGCCAGGCGGCGAGCGCCATGCCCAGGGCCGCGCCGACCGGCGCGCCCTGCAGCCAGGCCAGCGCCAAGCCGAGCGAAATGGCGATGATGGCGGCGGCCCAGAGGTTATGCAGGGCGCCGGCCAGGTCGCCGCGCTTCCAGGCCAGCAGCGGACCGATGCCGACCGCGATGACCAGCGGCACCATCAGCGGCACGAAGGTCGCCTCGAAGAACGGCGGGCCGACGGAGACCTTCTCGCCGGTCACCGTTTCCAGCGCCAGCGGATACAGGGTGCCGATCAGCACGGTGGCCGCCGCGGTCGCGGTCAGCAGGTTGTTCAGCACCAGCCCGCCCTCGCGGCTGATCGGCCGGAACACACCGCCGCCCTCCATCGTCGGCGCACGCCAGGCATAGAGCGCGAAGGAGCCGCCGATGGCGATCGCCAGCAGGACGAGAATGAACATGCCGCGCTCCGGATCGACGGCGAAGGCATGCACGCTGGTCAGCACGCCGGAGCGCACCAGGAAGGTGCCGAGCAGGGACAGGGCGAAGGCGATCAGCGCCAGCAGGATGGTCCAGCTCTTCAGGGCGTCGCGCTTCTCCACCACGATGGCGGAATGCAGCAGGGCGGTCGCCGCCAGCCAGGGCATGAAGCTGGCGTTCTCCACCGGATCCCAGAACCACCAGCCGCCCCAGCCGAGCTCGTAATAGGCCCAGCCCGAGCCGAGTATGATGCCGGCGGTCAGCGCCACCCAGGCGGCCAGGGTCCAGGGCCGCACCCAGCGGGCCCAGGATGGATCGACCCGGCCCTCCAGCAGGGCGGCGACGGCGAAGGAGAAGGTGGTGGAGAGCCCGACATAGCCGAGATAGAGCATCGGCGGATGCAGGGCGAGGCCGATATCCTGCAGCAGCGGGTTCAGCCCACGGCCGTCGATCGGCGGCGGCACGACTCGTTCGAACGGGTTCGAGGTGAACAGGATGAAGGCGAGGAAGCCGATGCCGATCATCCCCTGGATCGCGATGGTCCGCGCCCGCAGGCTCTCCGGCAGATTGCCGCCGAACGCCGCCACCGCCGCGCCGAACAGCGACAGGATCAGCACCCACAGCAGCATCGAGCCCTCGTGGTTCCCCCACACCCCCGACACCTTGTAGATCATCGGCTTCAGGGAATGGGAGTTCGCGGCCACGTTGGAGACCGAGAAGTCCGAGGTCACGAAGGCGTGGGTCAGCGCGCCGAAGGAAAGGATCAGCGCGGCGAACTGGACCAGGGCCGCCGGTTGCGCCATGGCCATGAGCGTGGAATCTCCGCGCGCCGCGCCGTAGAGCGGCACCACGGTCTGGAACACCGCGACGACCAGCGCGGCGGCGAGTGCCAGATGGCCGAGCTCGGCGATCAAGAGCCACCTCCGGTCTGTTGTGCGCCGGTCTCCTGGGCGTCAGGGTACGGGGATTCCCCGTCCTTCCAGTGACCCTGCTTCTTCAGAGCGTCGGCCACTTCCTTGGGCATGTAGGTCTCGTCGTGCTTGGCCAGGACCTCGTCCGCCTGGAACACGGCGTTCTGCAGGCGGCCCTGGGCGACGATGCCCTGCCCCTCGCGGAACAGGTCCGGCAGGATGCCGACATAGCGGACGGTCAGCGTCGAATTGCCGTCGGTGACGTTGAAGCGGATCTCCGCGTCGGCCGGGCCGCGCTCCACCGACCCGCTCTCCACCAGCCCGCCGACGCGGATGCGGCGTTCGGGATCCACCGGCTCCGCCCGCAGGTCGGTCGGGCTGAAGAAGAAGACGACGCTGTCCTCGAACGCGGTCAGCACCAGTCCGGCGGCGATGCCGAGGAAGGCGAGGCCGCCGACGATCAGGGCGATGCGCTGGTTCTTCCGGGTCATGGGGCGTCCCCCCGCATGTCGGCAGGACGGCGGATGTCGGAGCCGAGCTCACGCAGCCGCGCCACTTCTGCCTCGAGGCGGCGGGCATCGGTCCAGGAATGAATCAGAAGTCCGATCAGGACGAGCGCCGCGATGCCGTAGGACGGCCACACATACGCCGCGTATCCACCCATCGAGAAATAGTCCACGCCCGGTTCTCCCCGGTCTGTAACCCACGGGTACCTACGCACCCTTGCCCGCCAAACCTAAGGCGTCCGACCCGCAACGCCAAGCGCGACGGCAGCCCGCTCCATGCGGCTAATCGCATCACGGACCGACAGGGATGTGGGCTAGCGGGACGCCGCGGCAAGTCTCATCTGGCGCAGGCGACGACCGGCGTACAGCCCGCGCAGCCGCAGGATCATCATGACCCCGAACAGCGTGAAGTAAGCGCCGGCCATCAGCAACAGCGGCAGCAGCATCTCCGGCGCGATCGACGGGCCGTCCATGCGCAGCACGCTGGCCGGCTGGTGCAGGGTGTTCCACCAGTCGACGGAGAACTTGATGATCGGCACGTTGACCGCCCCGACCAGGGCCAGCACGGCACCGGCCCGTCCGCCCCGGTCCGGGTCGTCGAAGGCGTTCACCAGCGCGATGTAGCCCAGATACAGGAAGAACAGGATCAGCACGGAGGTCAGCCGCGCATCCCAGACCCACCAGGTGCCCCACATGGGCTGGCCCCAGAGCGACCCGGTGGCGAGCGAGATCAGGGTGAAGCCGGCGCCGATCGGGGCGGCGGCACGGGCGGCGAGATCCGCCAGCACATGTTTCCAGATCAGGAAGGACGCGCCGGCCAGGGCCATGGTGGCGTAACAGGCCAGCGCCGCCCAGGCGGCCGGCACGTGCACGTACATGATCCGCACCGTCTCGCCCTGCTGATAGTCGGCGGGGCTGTCGAACAGCGCGTAGTACAGGCCGGCGGCGAATAGGCCTGCCGACACCACCGCCAGCACCGGCAGGACGGCGTTGGCGATGCGGAAGAACCGGGTCGGATTGGCGAAACGGTGCATGCAGTGGATATCGCTCAGTCGAGGGCTTGGCGCAAGGCGGCACCGGCGGCGAGCGGTGCCAGCGGGATCGATGCGGCCAGGATCGCGCCGAGAAACAGCAGATGAACCCGGATCGTCAGGCCGGCGGACGCTGCCTCGATGGCCGAGACCGCGAAGATCAGCACCGGGATCAGCAGCGGCAGGACGATTAGCGCCACCAGCACCCCGGCGCGCCGGGCACCGACCACCAGGGCCGCACCCACCGTGCCGAACAGGCTGACCACCGGCGTGCCCAGCGCCAGGGTGGCGACCAGGGTCCAATAGGCGTCGGAAGCCAGGTTCAGGCTGACCGCCAGCAATGGCGCCAGCACCAGCATCGGCAGGCCGGTGGTCAGCCAATGGGCGACGGCCTTGGCCAGGGCCAGCAGCGACAGGGGCAGGCCGGACAGGGCGAGCTGCTCCAGCCCGCCATCCTCGGAATCCTGCTGGAACAGCCGGTCGAAGGACAGCATGGCGGCGAGCAGCGCGGTGACCCAGAGCACGGCCGGCGCGATCCGGGCCAGCAGCTCCGGCGTCGGGCCCAGGCCGAGGGGGAACAGCGCGACCACGACCACGAAGAACGCCAAGGTCATGGCGATGTCCGTGCCCTGGCGTCGGGCGAGCCGCAGGTCGCGGGCGATGACGGCGAGAAACGGGCTCACACCAGCGCCTCGCCGAAGACGTCTGTCGTCCAGGAGAAGGCACCCGGATCGAGGGTGGCGTCACCCGGGCCGAGGTCCAATGCGATATGGGTGGCGGCGATGACCATCCCGCCGGCGGCGCGATGCCCGGCGATGGCCCGTTCCAGGGCGGAAACCGACGCGGCGTCGAGGCCGACCGTCGGTTCGTCCAGCAGCCACAGCGGAGCGCCCGACGCGACGACCCGCGCCAGGGCCACCCGGCGGCGCTGCCCGGCCGACAGCCATCCGGCCGGAAGGTCGGACAGCCGCTGCAGGTCCAGCAGGTCGAACGCGCGGTCCAGGGCCGCACCGTTGTTGCGGCCGGCGACGGACAGCATGGTTTCGGCATTCTCGCGGGCGGTCAGCGCCGATTTCAGCGCGTCGGCATGGCCGAGATAGGCGATCCGCCGGCTGTGGGCCGAGGGATCCTCGGAGGTCGCCGTTCCGTTCCAGCGCACCGCGCCCTTGAGCGGCGTCAGCAGGTCCGCGATCACCCGCAGGACGGTGCTCTTGCCGCCGCCATTGGGGCCGGCCAGCCGCAGGGCCTCGCCGGGTCCCAGGGACAGGGAGAGACCGGCGAATACCGGACGCCCGCCGCGGGCCACGGCGATATCCGTCGCGGTCAGGCGGCCGGGTGCGGGGGAAAGCTCGGTCATCGGCCCTCTATAACGCGGAACGGTGCCGATTACACGATTTCGAGAGGAAAGAGAAACTGGTGGAAGCGGCACCGCATCTGCGGGGGGAGGGGAGGGTGCGATGCCGCTTCCGAGGCAGTCCGGGAGTAATCTCCCGACGAGATCATGGCTCTTTGACTGGCCTTGTAACTGATATAGGAACCCCTGGGTCCCCTTTCGAGGGGCTATGCCCGATGCGACACTCCGCCGCATGCCTTTTATTGCGAGGATTGGCGCACTTGCCGGGGTCGTCTAGTCTGCCCGCGCTCAATGGGAGGATCATAAATGCCGTTCACGCCAGCCTCCGACGCCCTGAAGCATATCAAGGTGTTGGACCTTACCCGGGTCCGGTCCGGGCCGACCTGCGTCCGTCAGCTCGCCGATTGGGGCGCCAACGTCATCAAGGTCGAGCTGCCCGAGGCGCTCGAGGGCGGCAACCAGCTCGGCGGCAAGCGCCACGGCTCCGATTTCCAGAACCTGCACCGCAACAAGCGGGCGATGTCGCTGAACCTGAAGGACCCCGACGGCGTGGCGGTCCTGAAGAAGCTGGTCGAGAGCGCCGATGTGGTAGTGGAGAACTTCCGCCCCGATGTGAAGACCCGGCTCGGCGTCGACTACGACGCGCTGTCGGCGATCAATCCGCGGATCGTCTATGCGTCGATCTCCGGCTTCGGCCAGGACGGCCCGTACGAGAAGCGCCCGGGCTTCGACCAGATCGCCCAGGGCATGGGCGGGCTGATGAGCATCACCGGTTTGGTCGGCCAGGGTCCCGTGCGGGCCGGCATCCCGGTCGCCGATCTGACCGCGGGGCTGTTCGCCTCCATCGGCATCTTCGTCGCCCTGCTGGAGCGCGGCGAGAGCGGCAAGGGCCAGTGGGTGCAGACCTCGCTGCTGCAGGCCATGACCTTCATGCTCGACTTCCAGGCCGCACGCTGGACCATGGACGGCACCGTGCCCAAGCAGGCGGGCAACGACCACCCGACCTCGATCCCGACCGGCGTGTTCACCACGACCGACGGCCATATCAACATCGCGGTGGCCGGCCAGGCGATCTGGAAGCGGTTCTGCACATCGATCGGCCGCGACGACCTGGCGGATCATCCGGACTATTCCACCGGCGAACTGCGATCCGCCAATCGGCATGCCCTGAACGCGATCATCGACGAGATCACCCGCACCAAATCCTCGGAGGAGTGGGTCGACCTGTTCAACGAGGCCGGCGTGCCGGCCGGGCCGATCAACACCATCGACAAGGTGTTCCAGGACCCGCAGATCCAGCATCTCGGCATGCAGCGCGGCGTGGATTCGCCGAATGTCGGTCGCCGGATCGATCTGGTCGGCCAGCCGATCAAGATGTCGCGCACGCCGAGCGAGATCGTCGTCTATCCGCCGGACCCAGGCGAGCAGACCGACGAGATCCTGGCCGAGCACGGCTACAGCGAGGCGGAGATCGCAGACTTGCGCGGCCGCAGCGTCATCTAATCTTACTCGAACAGACAGAACTCAGGAGCCAGCAAGACAATGGCCACAGCCGAAGCTTCCGAAAACCGCCTTCTCGTCGAGCGCCGCGGGCGCGTCGGCGTGGTGACGTTCAACAACCCGGCGAAGCACAACGCCATGTCGCTCGACATGTGGCGCGAGGGCCGCGAGGCGGTCGCCACCTTCGCCGAGGATGACGAGATCCGCTGCGTCGTGCTGACCGGCGCGGGCGACAAGGCCTTCGTGGCCGGCGCCGACATCTCCAAGTTCGAGAACGAACGCTCCTCGGTCGAGCATATCGAGGTCTACAACGAGGCGGTCGCCGATTTCCACGACACCGTCCAGAACCTGCGCAAGCCGACCATCGCGCGGATCAACGGCTACTGCATCGGCGGCGGCCTGGCCATCGCGCTGGATGCCGACATCCGCATCTGCTCCGATGATTCCCGCTTCGCCGTGCCGGCCGCCAAGCTCGGCATCGGCTACGCCTTCGAGGGTGTGCGCCGGCTGTACGACATCGTCGGCCCGCAATTCGTCGCCGAGATCTTCTACACCGCCCGGCAGTTCGACGCCGAGGAGGCCCGCATCATGGGCCTGGTCAACCGGGTGGTGCCGAAGGCCGAACTCGACGACGTGCTGTGGCCGCTGGCCGACCGGATCGCCGGCAACGCGCCGCTGTCGGTCCAGGCGGTCAAGGCCTCGCTGATCGAACTGGCCAAGCCGCAGGGCGATTGGGACCTGTCCCAGCCGGACGAGGCGGTGCGCAAGTGCTTCGGCAGCAACGACTACAAGGAAGGCCGCACCGCCTTCATGGAGAAGCGGACCCCCAACTTCACGGCAACCTGACGCCGCGACTAGAGCACGATCGGTTCAGATCGACTCGATCTGACCCGTGAATCGTCCTCTAACCCATTAGAGTTGGAGCAAAGTCACACGATCGGATGTGACCATCTGATCGTGATTTGCTCTAGGGAGGCGGGCGCGATGGCCGCATCCTTCGTCGACCTTTACGCCCGTGCCGCCGCCCGCAAGGGCGGCGATGCGGCGCTGGAGGCATTGCTGACCTCTCCGAAGACCGCCGCCGAGCTGGCGGCGATCCCGGACGACCGCTGGCTGTCCGACATGACCCGGCGGATCTTCCAGTCCGGCTTCAACTGGAAGGTCGTCGACGGCAAGTGGGACGGCTTCGAGGCCGCCTTCTGGGGCTTCGATGTCGGCCGCTGCGCGTTGATGAGCGATGAGGATCTGGACGCCCTGGTGTCCGATACCCGCATCGTGCGCAACGGAGCGAAGATCCGCTCGGTGCGGGAGAACGCCGCGTTCCTGCAGGATCTCGCCGGCGAGTATGGCTCGGCGGCCAAGTGCTTCGCCGCGTGGCCGGCGGAGGATTATGCCGGGCTGCTGGAGATGCTGAAGAAGCGCGGTTCGCGACTGGGCGGTCGGGTGGGCGCCATCGCCATGCGCTTCATGGGCCGCGACGGCTACCTGCTCTCCGAGGATGTGGTCAAGGCGCTGATCCGCGAGGGCGTGGTCGACAAGGAGCCGACCGCGCGCAAGGACATGGCGGCGGTTCAGGCGGCGTTCAACGCCTGGGCGGCGGAGTCCGGCCGGCCGCTGTCGCATATCAGCCGGGTGCTGGCGTTCGGGGTGGGGTGAACTCCCCCGATCTTTCTCTCTATTCATTCCCCGGCCTTGTGCCGGGGCCTACGGAAAAGCGTGCCAAGGCGGCCGAATGAGATTGCCTCCGCCCATGCCATCCCAGGCGCATGCCCCACTCACGCCGCTCGGGGCGGCACGAAATCCATCACCCGGGGGTTCTCGCGCTGGAGCGGCCCGACGCCGAACAGTTCCTGCCACATCACCTCGTGGAAGAAGAACTTCGTGGTGTTCACCACCACCTGCAGGATCACCAGCACGCCGGCGGCGAAGGGCTGGCCGATGAACACATAGTCGATGCCCGCGTTGATCGTCGTCACCACCACCCGATAGGTGAAGGCCTTGTATCCGGCGACCGTCGCGTAGGTCCACGCGTTCTCCGCCTTCGGCTCGATCTCGGCCTCGATGATCGCCTTCTGGCGGGCATATTCCTCGGGGCTGACCGTGCCGGATTCCCGCAGCACCTCCAGTTGGGCGAGGCGCTGGGCCCGGTCGGTCACCTTGCCGGTGAAGGTGACGTCGTCGAACGGATTGGCGAAGCTGGCCCCCTGGGCCAGGGGCATGCGCAGCCCCTGCTCGACGGCCGGGTAGATCGAACTGGCCCAGGCCGCGACCGACTGCACCTTGGCCAGCGGTCCTGAGGCCTCGGCGATGTTGGCGGGCAGCCAGGCCTCCAGGGCGGTACCGGCGGCCGGTGCGCCCTGATCCATGGCGGCGAACTGGTAGCGCACGTTCACCGCGTCATACCGGTTGGCCACGCGGAACCCGGCCTCCAGGAACAGCGGCGGGACCACCAGCTCCTGGCCGACAGCATAGGTCGTGACCGCGTCGTCGACCGGCCGCACCGCCTCGCCAAGCGCGGTCGAGGCCGCCGGCAGCACCCACATGCACGAGACGTCCCAGCCGCTCTTGTAGCGGGTCAGGGTGGCGTAGATGTCGTCGCGCGCGCAGTCGCTGGCGATGCCCCAGCCGTCGGGATGCGGCAGGGTGTTGACCACGATCTCGACCGCGTCGGCGATCAGGCCGTCATCGGCGCGGACCAGGGTGATGCGTCGGATCGGGCCGTAATCCTCCGGATTGACCTGGGCGCCGTATTCCGGCTGTGCGATCTGGGCGAAGCCGACCTCGACCACCGTGTGGGGGCCGGCGGGCAGGGGGATGTCCTTGCCGGAGACCCGCAGCACGTCGCTGACCGTGTCGCCGACGGCGATGGCCGAGGCGGGGGCGGGAAACAGGGCCGCGGCCCCCAGGCACAGGCCCGCCAGAAGGGGGACGATCCGCATGGTCATGACCGCTTCTCCGCCGCCTGCTCGATATAGTCGAACTCGACCAGTTCCGAGCCGTCCTTACGCTGCCCGGCGATATAGGAATCCCAGGCGAGGTCGTTGGCGATCTGCGCCATCGAGTGGGTCACCACGATCGACGCCGTGATGTAGCCGGAAACCGCGGCGCTAACCGTCACGATGTAGGCGAGCAGATAGTCGACCGAGACCCGGAACAGATTGAAGGAGATCATCTTGGCGACCAGGGTCTGATAGTAGCTCTCCAGCGTCGGCGGCGGGGCCGTGTTGTCGACCGCGGCGAAATAGACGGCGAGGTCGTCCTGGCGGATCACCCCGTCGGCGGCGAGATCCTCCAGCGCCCGTTTGCGGGCAGCCTTGCTGGCTCGGCCGATGGCGCTGGGATCGACGCTGCCGTCATCGACCACCGCCAGGGGCTGGGGGACCGCCAGGCCGTGCAGCTTGTCGTCCAACCGGCCGCGCAATCCGCTCTCGAACAGCTCCGAGGTCAGACCGGCCCAGGCGTTGAGATCGTTCACCACGGCGTATTTGTTCGCGTCCTCCACCACCGTCTCCGGCGTCCAGACCGTAACCGACGGGGCCAGGGTGCCGAGTTCCAGACCGTCGAAGTGATAGCGCGCGTCGAGGATGTCGTGGCGGTTGGAGAGGCGGAACCCGACGGTCAGCCACTCCTGCGGCATGGCGTAGCCGCGCTCCGCGGCGAATGCCTTGGCGGCTTTCCAGGCATCGGTCCCGCCGCTGACCGGACGCGTGGTCTCGGTCACGAAGTAGCAGAACCCGTCCACCGCCGTTCGGTACAGATTGAGCTTGGCCAGCACGCCGTCGCGCAGGCAGGCATCCGTCGTGCCCCATCCCTCGGTGACCGAAATCACGTTGGTGTTGATCTCGACGATGCCGCGGACCTTGTCGCCGTTCAGTTGCAGCAGGACGGCGTTCTCGATGGTCCCGTAGGCACCGGCCACGCCGGAGACGATGGTGTTGTTGCCGAGGCCCGCCACCGTCCAGTCGCCGTCCGGCAGGGGAACCTGCCGGCCGCGCAGCTCCGCGTAGCTCGTCAGGGTCTCGCCGACCTCCAGCGCCGGGGCGGCGGTCGTCCAGAGCGTGAGGGAAAGGGCGGTAAGGAGAAGCGCGCGCCCGTGCCGCAGCACAGCGTTTAGGGGTATGCGGACCATGTGTAACACCCCATAAGATTGTATATGCGGCCACAGAAAAGCCCATCGAAGACTGGATCCGATGGGCTGTTGGTTACTGCTGGAGCATCACCACGGTGTTGGTCGTGTCCAACGGTCCCGTCGCCACGTCCTCGACCGCCGGCTCGGAGAAAATATACAGGCCGCTGATCAGGCCGATCGCCATGCCGCTGACGGCACCGACGAGCCGCGGCTGCATCACCGTGTAGGCGCCGGCGGTGCTCAGCGCGCCGTCGATGGCACCGGCCGTCGCCGTGTATCCGGCCGCAACCGTCGCCGGCGCGGAGAAGATCGGCGTCAGCGCACCGTTCACCGCCCCGGCGGTGGCCGCATAGGCCGACCCGACGGTCGGCGCCACGGCCGGCAGCACATAGGGCAGTCCGTAGGCACCGATGATCGTGCCGGCCAGTGTCAGCGCAAAGGTCTGCGCCAGAGTGGTCGTGGTATCGGCGGAGGCCGGCCGCGCAACGCTCAACAGCGCCACGACCGCCAGGCCGGAAACAGAAAGTGATCGCCGCATCATTCCCCTCGCATTCCTGGCTGTTCGCGCATCCGATCGGATCCACTGCCGAAACGATCAGACGCTTTTTACAAGTATGCGCGGAGCCCCGATGGCGGGCAATACAATTCCCGGATCAGTCGAACAATCAGTGCCAAACGCTCATGGTCGGTGTCCGGCACCGAGCCGGCTTACGGAGCCGCCCCGAGAATGAGGTCGCAAAGCGCGCGCGGGGCGGTACGGGAATCGATCAGGGCCGGCGCCGCATCGAGCAGCCGGCGGCGCAGGTCGTCGGCCCGGTCCCGGTCGCTGCCAAGCGTCAGGACACGGTTCACATAGTCTTCCGGCGAGGTGGCTTCGAGCTCCTCGCGCATGCCCATCGCGATCAGCGGGGAGAGGGTGACGCGCCCCCGCATCATGTCGGTCGGGTAGGTCACCAGCGGTTGGCCGAGAGCCAGACTCTGCATCGTCGTGTTGCCGCCGTTGAAATGAATGGTGTCGAGTACCACGTCGGCCTGCCGCATGACCCCGAGATAGCGTTCCAGCGGCATGCGCGGCAGCAGCCGCAGCTGGTCCATGATCTGCGGGCGATCCGCGTTGGCCCGCCTCAGTCTCTCCAGAAGTCCCTTGGACATGTTGCTGTAGATGCCCGGTGCGTCGAACAGCACGACCGTCCCGGTGGGGTCCTGTTCCAGGATATCGCCCAGCATCCGGTCGTAGGCCGGGTGCATCTTCACCGGCGTCTGGCCGCACAGATAGATGGCGCCGGTCTCCGGCAGGCCGACCTCGCTCCGGGAGACCGGCGTATGGCGGGTCCGCTCCTCGGCGTAGGCGATGGCCAGGCCCTCCACCAGGATGGGCGTCTCGGAATAGTGATCGCGACAGTTCTCCGGCTCCATCCAGGCCGAGGTGAAGAACTGGTCCACCGTGTCGATGCCCGTGGTGACCGGATGGCCCGGCAGCACGATCTGCAGGGGCGCCAGCCGGGCGAAGGGCAGGAAATAGCTCATTGCCGTCATGCCGATATCGGCGAAGACGATGGCGTCCAGTTCCATCTCGGCAAGCCGGGTGCGCACGGACTGCAGATCCGGCTGCAGGGCGACCACCCGGTCCGCCATGCGCGCGATCTGGCCGTGCATCGGCGAAGGCAGCGTGCCGATCTGCACCACCGTCACCTCGATTTCGTCCCGGTCGATGAATCGCAGGTGACCCTCGGTCATGTTGTAGATCGAGTGGTCGCGGAAGAACTCAGACACGAAAGCGACCCGGCGCTTTCCGGGCCGCCGCTTGCGGCCGATATGGGGCGCGGTCATGGTCAGCATCGGGCAAATACGCCGATAGAAGGCGCACAGGTCTTCGAGCAGCGCCCGGTCGTTGATGCCGTGATAGCCGAGCGCGAACGGGACCGTGCCCACCTCGTGAATCGGATCCTGGATCGGCGCGAAGCCCTCCTGCGCGCAGAGCGCCCGGATCCGGGCCCGGATATCCCACATCTCGTCTTCGGACATGATGACATGGGGCAGCAGCGTCGCCGCCCGGGCGGCGTGACCGGCGTCGCGCGGACGCATGACCGCCGCCACGTCGGCCATCTGTCGAGCTTCGTCGAATCGCGACAGGCGGTGGGCGCAGAGCGCGCCGGTGACCCAAACCTTAGGATCGGCGGGCGCGGTCGCAAGCGCGCGGCGGGCCAGCGTCAGCGCCCGGTCGCCATGGCCAAGGGAGCGGCGCCCCTCCGCCAGGACCAGCGTCGCCTCGTGGGCCGTCGGGTTGATCACCGAGGCGCGTTGAGCAAGTTTCTCGGCGCGCTCCATCTCGCTGACGGCCAGACGGCGGACCGCGGCGAGGATCAGATAGGCCGGATCCGTCGGGGTCAGGATGGCGGCGCGAAGTCCGTTGTCGCCGGCCGGTCGGTTCGGCGTCGCCGCGAGCAGGGCGTAGCCCCGTGCCAGGCCGGGCTGCTCGATCAACACGCGTCGGATGCGGTCCGCCGGGACGCCGGCCTCCGGCGGCAGCGCCATGGCCTGGAGCACGTGCTCCATATTGTGGGGGTCGAGCGCGAAGACCTGACGGAAATGGCGTGCGGCCTGGTCGTGGAGTTCGATTCGCCCCTCGATGGCGGCCAGAAGTTGCAGCGGTCCGACGGAGTCGGGCATGGCCAGCCCGAGCCGGCGCAGGTCACCGGTCGCCTCGAGCAGACGGCCTTCATTCAGGCGGCTTTGCAGCCGTTTGGCGACACTGGCGATGGGCAGGGCGGTTCCACTCACCAGACAACTTCCTTCAAGCAGAGATCCTTCATGAGGCGGCCCGATACGAAAGCGGCTAGATTATTCCGTGTCGATCAGCGTGATCACCGTGTCTACCATGACACAAAGTTCCAAGAGAACGATGATGATGTTGCGTTTTCCCGTCGCACGTCCCCGGCTGCCAACTGCCGATGCCATTCTCCCGTACCTGCGGCAGATCGACGAGAACCAGTACTACTCGAATTTCGGACCGCTGGCCGGCGCGGTCGAAGCGCGGCTTGCGGAGCGCTATGGGATCGACGCGGCCTGCGTGACGACGGTGTCCAACGCCACCGCCGGTCTGACCGCTGCCCTGCAGGCCGAGGCCCGGGCCCGGAAGCGCAACGTCAATGACGGGGCCGCCTACTGCCTGCTGCCCGCCTGGACCTTCGTCGCCACCCTGCATGCGGTGCTGGCGGCCGGGCTGGAACCCTATCTCCTGGATGTGGACGAGGATTCCTGGTCGCTGACGCCGCAAGCGGTGGAAAACGCCCTGTCGCGCATTCCCGGCGAACCTGTGGCCGTGGTGCCGGTGTCCCCGTTCGGCCGTCCCTACGACATGGCGTCCTGGGACGATTTCTCCCGCCGTACCGGGCTGGCGGTGGTGATGGATTCGGCCGCCGCCTTCGACAAGGGCGACGTCGGGCTCAGCCCGGCGGTCTTCAGCCTGCACGCCACCAAGGTCCTGGCGGCGGGAGAAGGCGGGTTCGCCGTGTCCACAGACGTGGATCTGATCAACGAGATCCGCAAATGCATCAATTTCGGCTTCTTCGGCGACCGGGTGGCGCAGAGCCGGGCGATCAACGGCAAGATGAGCGAGTACCATGCGGCCGTGACCCTGGCGGCACTCGATGCCTGGCCGCAGACCCGTCGGATCTTCGACGACATCGCCGCCGCCTATCGCGAGGGGTTCGCCGCCGACAACCGGATCCGCCTGCTGCCGGGCACCGGCGACGACTATGCGTCCTCGACCATCATGATCACCCGGGAGGACCCGTTGCCGCCCGGCTTCGACGAGGCGCTGGCGGCACGGGGGGTCGGGACCCGGCGCTGGTGGGGCGGCGGGATCGCCAAGCAGGTGGCCTATCGCCGCTTCAGCTCCGACCTGCTGCCGGTGACCGACTGGCTGGCCCAGCGCTGCATCGGCCTGCCCTGCTATCCGGGGCTGGAGCGCGACGAGATCCTGGAGATCGCCGCCATCGTCGGCGACACTCTGCGCGGCCGCTGACCGCCCCATGACAGCCTGATGAAAGCGGCCTCCACCATCGGCGGGTTCTTCGGACTGGAGCCGTCGGGCGATCCGCCTGCCGGCGACAGTGTGCTCGCGCGCTGGACGTCCGCGGGCGGGTGGAGCGGCTTTCACAACGCCCGCAGCGCCTTCGCCCATCTGGTGCGCGGCCTGGCACCGGGAACGGTCTGGCTGCCGCGCTATCTCTGCGCCGACATGGACGCGGCCACCGGATCCAGCGTGCGGCGCTACGGCGTCGACATGGCTCTGGCGCTGGACGATGCGGCCTTCGAGGCGGCGCTGGCGCCGGGCGACCTGGTGGCGGCGGTGGCCTATTTCGGCGCCCCGGTCTGCAATCGGTTGCGCGAGATCGCGGCTCGCCGCGCCGACGTGGTCTGGCTGGAGGACCGCGCCCAGGCACTCGATATGGGCGCCGGGATGCCGGGCGCGTGGCGGCTGTACAGCCCCCGCAAGCTGCTGGGGGTCGCCGATGGCGGGCTGCTGGTGGGGCCGGTCTCCGACCTGCCCGCGCCCCGCCTGGCGCCGCCGCCGGCCAGCCACGCCGGGGCCGCGGAGGCCAGGGCGGCTGCGGTCACGCGGGAGCAGGTGGAAGCGGCGTATCGGCTTTATGTGGACATGGAACGGGCCCACGCGGTGACCGACGCCGCCCTGTCCGACCGGACGCGCGACATCCTCGCTGCCTCGGCGGTGGAGGACATGGCGGCGCGGCGTCGCGAGAATTTCGCGGCCCTTGACCGGCGGCTGTCGGATCGGGCCGCACCGGTCGTCGCGCGGCTACGCGGTACGGCCGCGCCGTTCGGCTATCCCCTGCTGCTGGCGCGGGAACGGGATGCCGTGGCCGCCCGGCTCGCCGCCGACGGTCTGTTCTGCGCGGTCCACTGGCGCGAGCTTGGAGAGGCCGGCACGACCGACCCGACCGATCCGGTGGCGTCGCGACTGCGCGACGGGATGCTGACCCTGCCGGTCGATCACCGCTACGGGGCAGCGGACATGGAGCGGCTGGCCGGTGCCGTGCTGCGGGCGCTGTCATGAGCGGACCCTACGGCCGACGATCCTATGTTGAGAGCCTGACCCGGGACGGATGCCGGGTGGCGCCGCTGTGGGGTGGGCATGTGCTGCTGCGTCCGCTGCCCGCCGGGGGCGGAATCGACGCGGCCAGCGCCTATCCCATGGGCGGGTTCGACGCGACGGTGGACCCCGCCGAGGGCCGGGAGACGCTGCGCGCGGCCGGTGCGGTCGCCCTATCCGTCGTAGCCGACCCCCTGAACGCGCCCGACGCGGCCTGGCTGGCCGCGCACGCGGACCTGCATCGCCGGCTCAAGACGCATTACGTGGTCGATCGCGCCGCCGGCCCCTTCGCGCCGTCCCGGCATCACCGCTACGAGATCCGCCGCGCCCAGCGACAGGTCACGGTGGACCGGGTCGCCCTGCCGCAGGTCATGGCCCGGTGGGAGGAACTCTACGGGCAGCTGGTCGTCCGGCATCGCATCCAGGCCGGGGCGCGCCTCGGTACCCCGCATTTCGCCGCCCTGGCGACCGACCCGCAGGCCCTGGTGCTCGCGGCCCGTGTGGCGGGCGAGATCGCCGCCGTGTCGATCTGGCTGAGCGACGGCGAGGTGGCGCATAACCATCTCGGCGCCTCCAGCGAGGCCGGGTATGCCGCCGGCGCCGGCTACGCGCTCTATGCCGCCGCGATCGAGGCGTTGTCCGGATGCCGGGTGCTGGATCTGGGCGGGGCGCCGGGGCTGGCCGACGATCCGAGCCATGGTCTCGCCCGGTTCAAGCGGGGCTTCGCGAACGCGGAACGGGCGACCTGGCTGAGCGGATTCATTCTCGACCGCGCAGGATACGACGCCGCGGTCGCGGTCTCGGGCGTCGACCCGTCGAGCGGGTACTTCCCGGCCTATCGCGGGCGATAGGCGCTCCGGGGAAGGGTCATGGCGATGGCGGTCACCGGTCCGGCCCGTTTCTCCACCTGACGCCGCCCGGTCTCCACGAAACCGGCATCGTCATAGATCCGGCGTGCCGCCGTATTGGTCGCCAGCACCTCGAGCCGGACCGCCTCCGCCCGCAGATCCCCGAACGCGACCCTCAGCGCCTCGGCCAGCGCCCGCCGGCCAAGACCCTGGCCGCGCCGTGCGGCGTCCGCGATGAAGACATGAAACTCCAGGACCTCCGGCGCGCCCTCCACCGCGAGCAGATAGACGCAGCCGACCATCGCGCCGTCGGCGGCGCACAGGGCGTATCGGCGATGGGGCGCCTGGGGCAGCCAATGCCGGACCATCCAGTCCCGCGCCTCCTCCCAGGCCACGTCCCGGCGGTCGCCGACGAGGTGGTCGTAGAGAGCAGGGTCGCGCTGCCAGTCGTAGATGCGCCTGAGATCCTCCTCCTGCAGCGGCCGCAGACGGACGGTCATCGCCGCTCGAGCACCACGAAGACGGAGGCGGTCAGGTCCGGATAGGTGAAACCGAGCTGAAAGCAGCCTTCCAGATAGGCGTCGCTCATCACCTCGCTGCCGAACAGCGTGTCGAACTGGAAATTGGCCAGCGGCTTGAAGAAGATCCCGCCGCGATGGGCGACCGTCAGCCCGGCCTTGCGAGCATCGCTTTCCAGGGTGTCGAGGACATATGTGCGCCGGTGGCCGTGCTTCACGTCGCTCGGCGTCAGGGCGGTGCAATGGTCGATCAGGCCCATGGCCACCGCGATCCGGCGCGAGGCGGCATGGCCGTTCGGCACGACGACGAAGGCCCGGCCGCCGGGGCTCAGCAGCCGGCCGATGCCGGCCAGCGTCTCGACCGGGTCGACCACATGCTCCAGCACATGCACCAGGAACACCGCGTCGTAGCGCTTGTCGGTGACGAAATCCTCGAACAGGGTCTGGTGAAAGGTGCCCGGGTTCTTCAGCCGGGATCTGGTGACCTGGAGGAACCGCTCGGCGGCGTCCACCACGTCCACCCGGCCGAACCGTTCCTCCAGCAGCACCGTCAGATCGCCCTTGTAGCAGCCCATCTGCAGGCAGGTCCCGGTGGCGGGCATCCACGGCTCCATCGCCCGTATCATCCAGCCCCGCATCCGCACGTCGAACTCGGACTCGTCATAATCCCCGACAAGGTCGTTGACGTAGGCGAACTCGATATCCTTCTGGCCGGCGTCGGTCATCTCGGCTCCTCAGCGGTCTTCCCGGTAGAACCGGTGCTCGGGTGGATTGTACCAGTCGTCGAGGGATTCGGGGACGCGGGCGTACCAGCCCAGCCGGCGCTTCAACACCTCGCTCGCCGCCGCCACCCGGGCCGTGCCGAGCTGCTTCACGTGGTCGATCTGCGGCTTGAAGAAGGGCGGGGTGAAGGTCAGGGTGAGCGCCCGCCGGATGCTGTCCGACCGGTTGGCGCCGGCGGCATGCAGCAGCCGCGAATCGAACAGCAGGAGGCTGCCGACCGGCGCCTCGTAGGTCGCCACCCGCTGCTCGCCCGCCACCCGGTCGACCACCCGGTGCGAGCCGAGATCGAGCAGGGTGCCGCCATTCTCCGCGGTGAAGGGGTCGAGGGTGATCAGCATGTTGATCATCAGCCGCAGATCGTCGCCAGGGGAGAAGGCGCGCAGGTCGCGGTGCCAGCGGTGCAGGTATTCGCCGCCGGCGGTCGGCCGGTTCATCAGCCCGCCGAAGGAATTCAGGATGAAGCTGCCGCCCAGGAAGGTCTCGATCAGCCCGGCGGCCGGCAGCGCTTCAAGGAAGTCCTCGAAACCGGAGTCGGCGCCGAGCACGTGATGGGCGATCCCGGAGCCGGAGGTTGCCATCCCCTTGGCCCGCATCGTGGCGGCGGAGAGGTCGACGGCCCTGCCCAGCCCCCGCCGCAGGGTCTCGACCATGCGGTCATCGATCAGACCGTCCAGCGAGACTGCGCCGTCGCGGACCAGCGGCTCCAGCGCCTCGGACGGGTCGGTACGGCGCGCGATCGCAGGGGGCGGTGACATTGGCATCCTGTCGGTTGACGAGCTCCCATCCTAGAGCCAAATCCGACCATATTGAATCTTTTTATGATTCAATATGGTCGGTGAATTTGTCTCTAAAACAATAAGATAGAGCAGATTCACGCACGCTGACGCGATCACGACGTGATCCCGTCACCGCACGATCTGCTCTCGCACGGGACCCAGGGTCAGGCAGGTGCATCGGTCTCGCTGGTCAGCGAGGACGGCTCGATCGTCTTGAAGAACCCGGTGACGCTCTGTCCGTTCGCCGAAAGCGGCAGGATCAGCCGGACATAGCGCATCGGTGCGCCGGCGATCGGCACGAATGTCCTGCGGGCGAGGCTGGGCATGCGACTCTCCGCGATGCGCCGCAGCGAGTCGGTGACGACCTCGGCGTCGCGTTCCTCAAAGAACGCGCGGACGGTCATGCCGTGTGCCTTGAAGGCGGCCTTTTCGCCGATATAGGTGCCGACCATCCGGACGGCGGCGTCCCGTTGCGCCGGCAGGTAGTCCAAGAGCATCGTGTAGTCGAGGACCGCTTCGGGCAGTTCGGCGACATCGAGTGAGGCCGGCAGGTCGTCCCCCTGCCGCGCCGCCTTCCAGGCCGCCAGGCAGGCCGCGAGCATCGGGAAGTCCCCGATACCGTCCATGTCCAGCTCTTCCTGGCCGCTTCGGGGCGTGTCGGTCCCGGTCTGCACCGGCTGCCCGGTCTCCGCCTCGCTCACTGCATCGTCCTCGCTGCGCTGGTTATTCTGCGTGATCGTCATCCCGGCGGACCCCCTTCTTCGCATCGGTGTCCGGCGGCCGGACCGCCGTGCGCTGGCGATAGATCGCAGGATCGAACGCGCCGAACCGGATGGTGATCAGTCGGTGCAGGTTCTCGATATCGCCTATTCTCAGATCGGCGGCGGCTTTGCCCATCTCGTTCCAGCTCCGCAGCGCCGGAGCGAGATCCAGCGTCCAGGCCCGCAGCTCGTTGATCGCCGGCCACGTCTCGCGGGCGAGCTGGTCGCGATCGGCCAGGGCGCCCTTGATGTCGTTCGCGAGCATGTCCAGGGCCATCGTCCGCTTGGTCGCCCAGACGATGACATGGCGGAGCTTCAGCGCGGAGTCCCGGATCCGGTCCTGTTCGGCGAAGGCTTCCCGCTGGGTCGCCAGGGTCGCCATCTCGCCGACCATGCGCTGGCAGGCGGTCACGTCGTCGCTGAGCTGCATGGAATAGGTTGCCGCGTCCAGATGGTCCCGCAGAATCTGGACGATCCGGGGGTTGCGGCGCGTATCGACGCCGATGAGCTGGCGGGCGATCGTCTCGGCCGGGTCGCCGTCGGCCTGGGCGCCGTGGCCCGCGCTCTGGGCGCAGAGGGCTTCCAGAATGCGGCGCTCGACACGTTTCGCCGTGCGGGCATGCACGGTCCAGGACGGCCGGCCATCGACGATCTCGGTGGGGATGGGGTCGCCCGTCGCCACGGTCTCGCGGTACAGCAGCGCCGGCTCGACGCGCTGCAGCAGGGCAAGGTCGGGATGTCCGTCGGGCAGCTCCGCGGCGGCGGGAATCGTGGCGAGCGGAACGGTCGCCCGGTTGCCGCCGAAATCGAAGCGCAGCACCGGCTGCCGGTCGGCGCTGCGGACGAACACGGCGTCGCGCTGCCTCAGATAGGAGGACACGAAGCTGAACGTGCCGCCCTGCTTCGCTGCAGTACCGGTGTCCGTCGCATGCGGCATTGAACCCATGACCGTTCGGTCGCTCCCACCCTTCGTGAGCCAAGAGACATAAGTCCCTTAGAATGTCTTTAAAGAGCGTTAGCGGCGCAGCACCGGCCGGACCGCCATGGCGACGCGCCGAGGCATCCGTCTATAGTCTCGGGCGAACGGGAACCGGACCGGCAGGAGGTGACGGCATGACCACACCCTATCCCCGCGACATGGTGGGCTACGGCCGTGCGCCCATCGATCCGAAATGGCCGGGCGGCGCCCGCGTCGCGCTGCAGATCGTGATGAACTACGAGGAGGGCGGGGAGAACGCCATCCTGCACGGCGATCCGGCCTCGGAAGCCTTCCTGTCCGAGATGATCGGCGCCGCACCCTGGCCGGGGCAGCGCAACCTGAACATGGAATCGGTCTACGAGTTCGGGTCGCGCGCCGGGTTCTGGCGGATCCACCGGGAGTTCACCCGGCGCAAGCTGCCGCTGACGGTCTACGCCGTCGGCATGGCGATGGAGCGCAACGCGGAGGTCGGCCCGGCCATGGTCGAGGCGGGCTGGGAGGTGGCGAGCCACGGCTACCGCTGGATCGACTACCTGAACGTGCCGGAGGAGACCGAGCGCGAACACGTGAGGCTGGCGATCGCCGCCATCGAGCGGTCCACCGGCCAGCGCCCCGTCGGCTGGTACACCGGCCGCGGCAGCGCCAATACCCGCCGGCTCGTCGTCGAGCATGGCGGTTTCCTCTACGACAGCGACAGCTATGCCGACGAGCTGCCGTACTGGACGCACGAGTTCGGCGCTCCGCACCTGATCGTCCCCTATACCCTGGACGCCAACGACATGCGCTTCGCGGTCAGTCAGGGCTTCAATTCCGGCGACCAGTTCTTCGCCTATCTGCGGGACAGCTTCGACGTGCTCTACGCAGAGGGGGCGGACCAGCCGAAGATGATGTCGGTCGGCCTGCACTGCCGTCTGGTCGGCCGGCCGGGCCGTTTTGCCGCCCTGCAACGCTTCCTCGACCACGTGGAGAAGCACGATCGGGTATGGATCTGCCGGCGCGACGAGATCGCCCGGCACTGGCACGACAACCACAAACCGGGAGGCGCCTGATGGCGGGAGACTACAGGATCGGCGTGATGAGCGAGGCCGATGTGGCGACGGCGGTCGACTGGGCCGCCGCGGAAGGCTGGAATCCGGGCAAGGCGGATGCCGCGTGCTTCCGGGCCGTAGACCCGGACGGGTTCCTCGGCGGCTATCTGGACGGCCGGCTGATCACGTCGATCTCGGTGGTGAACTACGACCCGGCCTTCGCCTTTCTCGGCTTCTACATCGCCCACCCCGATCACCGGGGGCAGGGCTACGGCTACGCGCTCTGGCAGGCCGGCATTCGGTATGCCGGCGACCGGCTGGTGGGCCTGGACGGGGTGGTGGCCGAGCAGGAGAACTACAAGCGCTCCGGCTTCGTCCTGGCCTACCGCAACATCCGCTACGGCGGCACGGTCACGACGGTTCCGGATGCCGCGCCGGGCATCGACATCCGTACGGTGACCGAGGCCGGGCCGCAGATCGCCGCCCTGGACCGCACGGTCTTCCCGGCCGACCGATCGTCGTTCCTGGAGGACTGGTTCTCCGCGCCGGGGCATCTGGCCCGCGCGGCCTACCGCGACGGGTCCCTGGCCGGAGTCGCGGTGGCGCGGCCCTGCCGCTCCGGCTGGAAGATCGGGCCGTTGCTGGCCGACGACCGCGCGATGGCGGAGACGCTGCTGGCGGATCTGCTGCCGGCGATCGGCATGGGGGCGGAGGTCTATCTCGACACGCCGGAGCCGAACCCGGAGGCGACCGCCCTGGCCGAAGCGCTCGGGCTGACGCCGGGATTCGAGACCGCACGCATGTACACCGGCCCGGCACCCGCGCTAGACATCGCCAAAATCTATGGCGTGACGACGTTCGAGCTGGGCTGACGGCTCACGCGCGACCGGCCCGCGCTCTAAGACAATAAGATAGAGCAGAGTCACGCACGCTGACGCGATCACGAAGTGATCCCGTCAGCGCACGATCCGCTCTAGCAGACAACGGAAAGGATCATCATGTCGCTTGCCATGAATCGCGAGGTGTTCATCACCTGTGCCGTGACCGGGTCCGGTGGCACCCAGGACAAGAGTCCGCATGTGCCCCGCTCGCCGCAGCAGATCGCCGAGAGCGCGATCGACGCCGCAAAGGCCGGTGCCGCGGTCGTCCATTGCCATGTGCGCGATCCGGAGACCGGCGCGCCGAGCCGGAATCTGGCGTTGTACCGCGAGCTGACCGACCGGATCCGCGATGCCGAGGTCGACGTGGTGCTGAACCTGACCACCGGCATGGGCGGCGACCTGACCCACGGACCGGTGGAGAGCCCGCTGCCGCTGAACGAGACCGGCACGGATCTCGTCGGCGCGTCGGAGCGCATGGCCCATATCCGCGAATGCCTGCCGGAGCTCTGCACCATCGACTGCGGCACCATGAACTTCGCCGAGGCCGACTACGTCATGATGAACTCTCCCGGCATGCTCCGGGCCATGGGCTCCATGATGACCGAGCTCGGCGTGAAGCCGGAGATCGAGGCCTTCGACACCGGCCATCTCTGGCTGGCCAAGCAGCTCGTCGCCGAGGGTGTGATCACGGGTCCGGCCCTGGTGCAGCTCTGCATGGGCGTGCCCTGGGGGGCGCCGAACGACCTGCACACCTTCCTGGCCATGGTCAACGCCATCCCCGAGGGCTGGAGCTTCTCCGCCTTCTCGCTCGGCCGCGATCAGATGCCCTATGCCGCCGCCTCGGTGCTGGCCGGGGGCCATGTCCGCGTCGGGCTGGAGGACAACCTGTATCTGGAGCGCGGCGTGCTGGCGACCAATGCCCAGCTCGTGGAGAAAGCGGTCACGGTGGTGGAGAACATGGGGGCGAAGATCGTCGGCCCCGACGCGGTCCGCGCCAAGCTCGGCCTCACCAAGCGGGCGCCCGGATCGTGAGCGACCTTCCCAGGAAGGCGGCCATTCTCGGCGCCGGGGTCATCGGCTCCGGCTGGCTGGCCCGGCTGATCGACAGCGGCGTGGCCTGTTCCGTGTTCGATCCCGCGCCCAACGCCGAGGCGAAGATCGCCCCGGTGCTCGACAACGCCGAGCGGGCGGCGGCGGCCCTGATCGATGCCCCGCGGCCGGCGAAGGGGGCCTGGTCGCTGGTCGGCTCGATCGCCGAGGCGGTGGCCGGTGCCGACCTGATCGTCGAGGCGGTGCCCGAGCGGCTCGACGTCAAGCACGCGACCTACCGGGAGATCGAGGCGGCGAATACCGACGGCATCATCGCCTCGTCGACCAGCGGCTTCCGCCCGTCCGTGCTGCAGGAGGGCATGGCCCGTCCGGAGCGGCTGATCGTCGCCCACCCGTTCAACCCGGTCTATCTGCTGCCGCTGGTCGAGATCGTCGGCGGGGCGGCGACGGACAAGGCGGTGATCGATCGGGCGATGGCGCTCTACACCGAACTCGGCATGAAGCCGCTCCACCTGAAGGTGGAGATCGACGCCTTCGTCGCCGACCGGCTGATGGAGGCGCTGTGGCGCGAGGCCCTGTGGCTGGTGAAGGACGGGGTGGCGACGACGCAGGAGATCGACGACGCCATCCGCTACGGCTGCGGGTTGCGCTGGGCGCAGATGGGGACGTTCCAGACCTTCCACATCGCCGGCGGGGAGGCGGGGATGCGGCATTTCATGGAGCAGTTCGGCCCGGCGCTGGCCTGGCCCTGGACCAAGCTGATGGACGTGCCGGAGATGACCCCGGAGCTGGTCGACCGCATTGCCGAGCAGTCCGTGACCCAGGCCGACGGCCGCACGCCGCGCGACCTGGAGAAGATCCGCGACGACAATCTGGTGGCGATCCTGAAGGCCCTGCGCGGCACCGGCTGGGGGGCGGGCCAGGTGCTCGCCGACCACGAGGCACGGCTTCGGGGGAAGTGAGGATTACAGTCTCTCATAGTCGTCATCCCGGACGGCCCTGGGCCTGATCCGGGGGCGAGCAGGAACCAACTCTGAACGCCGGCAACCCGGTCCCGGCCGACCCCCGGGTCGCGCCCAGGGGTAGTCGGGATGACGGTCGTTTCTTGATGACGGGTGAGGGGCGCCCGCCGATTTTTCGCGGCGCACAATTTGAAATCCGCGGCCATCTCTGTCACCCTGTCGGCAGGTGTCGACGAGAGCCGAAACCATGGACCGAACCGACGCGTAAGCTCGATGCCTGGTCCGAACCCCCTACTGGAAGGGGAAATTCCATATGAAGTTGACCACAGATCAGACGGCTGCCGTCCAGCGGCAGACCGGTGCCGACCCGTTGCCGGAAGACAATCCGACCATGGGCCAGCTCCAGGAGATCTTCGGCGAGCACACGTTCTACGTCGCCGAGCAGGGCTTGGTGGTTCCCGAGACCACGCCTGAGGAGACTGCGCCGGAAGCCGCCGAAGACGGCTCGGTGGAGTTCATGCTCGTGGCCGTGTGGGCCGGAGAGGACAAGCAGTCCCTCCAGCCGATCGAGCCGCAGCCGACCGGCATCAAGCTGGAATTGGCGACGGCCCACTAACGGGGCGTCAATCGAAGACGACGGCGGCGGGCCTTCGCGGCTCGCCGACGGGTGGCGTGTGTCCCGAGGTTCGAAACGGGCCGGGGCACGCGGCGTATTCGTGCGTCCGGGTGAGAGAGGGAGCGGGCGGGAGGCCCCACCCTCTCTCGTACCCGGGTTCACCTTCCCTCCCTAACACACTCCCCGGCCTTGTGCCGGGGCAAGCGGGAGACGCGTGGACGGACATGAGGAAGTTTCCCGCAGGCCCAAGGCTCGGCGGGGAGCGCCCCGGCACATGGCCGGCGAGTGCTCGTTGAACTCGGGGAAAGAGGGAGTTTCCCGATCACGTGCCGCAGAACGTCGCCTTGACCTCTTCCTCCGGCATCGGCGGCGCCTCGTAGCGCTCCTGGCCCGGCTGCGTGACAAAGGGGGTCTGCAGCACCGCGCGCAGGTCGTGCAGCGGCGCCACATCGCCGCTCTCCACGGCCGCGTTCAGGGCCGCCTCGACCTGGTGATTGCGCGGGATATAGGCCGGGTTCACAGACCGCATGGCCGCCTGCCGCGCCGCATCGTCCCGTTTCTCCTCGGCGAGGCGCGCCCGCCATGTCGCCGCCCAGGCATCGAACGCCCCTGGCTCCTCGAACAGGGCCCGCACTGCCGCGTCCTCGCCTCTCCGGCGGGTCAGGTCGGACAGCCGGCGGAAGGTGAGCGTGAAGTCCGCCTTGCCCTCTTCCATCGCCGTCAGCAGGCCGTCGATCAGGTCGACATCGCCCTCGCGCACGGTCTCCAACCCGATCTTGGCGGCGAAGCGTTCGGTATGGGCCGCGCGGTAGCGGTCGGGGAAGGTGTTGATGACCTCCTGAGCGATGGCCAGCGCCTTCTCCTCGCTGTCGTCGATCAGCGGCAGCAGGCACTGGGCGAGGCAGGCGAGGTTCCAGTGGGCGATGCCAGGCTGGTTGCCATAGGCATACCGCCCGCCATGGTCGATCGAGCTGTACACCGTGCCCGGATGATAGGTGTCCATGAAGGCGCAGGGGCCGTAATCGATGGTGTCGCCGGCGACCGACATGTTGTCGGTGTTCATCACCCCGTGGATGAAGCCGACCGACATCCAGGCAGCGATCAGCGCCGCCTGCCGCCCGACCACCGCGTCGAGCAGGGCGCTGTACGGGTTCTCCGCCTGGCGCAGCTCCGGGTAATGGCGCTCGATCACGTGGTCGGCCAGCAGCCTCAGCGCGTCGGTGTCGCGCCGGGCGGCGAAGAACTGGAATGTGCCCACGCGGATATGGCTGCGGGCGACGCGGGTCAGGATGCCGCCGGGCAGGGCGCGCTCGCGGAACACCGCCTCGCCGGTGGTGACCACGGCGAGCGAGCGCGTCGTCGGAATGCCGAAGGCGGCCATCGCCTCGCTGACGATATACTCTCGCAGCACCGGACCGAGCGCGGCACGCCCGTCGCCCATGCGCGAGTACGGCGTCGGGCCGGAGCCCTTGAGCTGGATGTCGCGGCGCCCGCCGTCGCGGTCGACCACCTCGCCCAGCAAAATCGCCCGCCCGTCGCCGAGCTGCGGCACCCAGCCGCCGAACTGGTGGCCGGCATAGGCCATGGCCAGCGGCTCGGCGCCTTCCGGAATGGTATTGCCGCCGAGCACCTGGGCGCCCGCCTCGCTACGCAGGAAGGCCGGATCCAGGTTCAGCTCGCGGGCCAACTCCTCGTTCAACAGCAACAGGCGCGGCGCCTGGACCGGTGTGGGGTCCAGCTTGGTGAAGAACCGCTCCGGCAGGCGGGCGTAGGTATTGTCGAAGGGGAAACCGGCCTGATCCCCGGTCGCGTGCTGTGGGGCCGCTTCGGCCATGCCATGCTCCTTGAGCTCGGTGATGGCAAATACTTGGCCCGTCCAGGATCGGACGCAAGGCCGTGGCTTCCGTCGCTTCGACGCGGCTCCTACACTGTCCGCGAAACCAGGGAGGTCGGTCATGAAGATGAACAGTGCCGAATTGGATGCCCGCCGCGACGTCGCCGCCGCCCACCGCCTCGCCGTGCTGCACGGATTGAATGAGGGCGTGTGGAACCATATCAGCCTGATCTCGCCGGACGATTCCGACGCCATGCTGATCTCGCCCGGCCACATGCACTGGTCCCAGGTGACCGCCAGCAACCTGGCGCTGATGAACGGCAAGGGCGAGCTGATGGCCGGGGGGCCGGCGCCGATCCGGGCCGGCTGGATCATCCACTACCCGGTGCACAAGGCCCGGCCCGACGCGAAATGCGTGATCCATGTCCACGCGCCCTACATCACCGCCATGTCGATCCGCCAGGACATGCGCTTCGAGCCGCGCTCCTCGCAGCAGGCGGCGCGGTTCCACGACGACGTTGTCTATTACGAGGTCTATGACGGCGTGCTGGCCGACGAGGACGAGGGCAAGCGCATGGCCGACACGCTGGGCGATAAGCGTCTGCTGATGCTGCGCAACCACGGCGCCCTGATCGCCACCGACAGTGTGGCCAAGGCCTATCTCGACGTCTATCAGCTCGAGCGCGCCTGCATGTACCAGCTCCTGGCGACGGCGGGCGGCGGCGAGATGGCGCTGATCCCGGAGGATGTCTGCGCCGAGATGGGCAACCTGGCGCGTAAGGGTCAGGGCCTCGGCCATTGGGAGGGCTTCAAGCGCTGGGTCGACGCCGAGCAGCCGGACTACGCGCACTGAGCGTGCAGAGGAGGGGAAGATGACGGCGTCCTGGTCGATCGGCGGCGAGTATATGGAGAGCTGCAACTGCGACTATCTCTGCCCCTGCATCTACACCAATCCTCAGGGCGAGGTGACGCACGATCACTGCATCGCCCTGATGGTCTACCGGATCGACACGGGGAGTTACGGCGACGTCTCCCTGGCGGGACTGAAATTCGCCCTGGTGATCCATTCCAACAAGGTGATGGCCGACGGCGACTGGATCTTCGCCTGCGTGGCCGACGAGGGCGCCGACGACAACCAACGCGCCGCCCTGACCGAGATCCTGTCCGGCCGGGCCGGCGGCCGACCGGCGATGATCCACGACAATCTCGTGGGCGAGTTCCGCGGCATCGCCTTCGCGCCGATCTCCTTCGAGATGGACGGGCTCGGCCGGTCGACCGATGCGGGGCTGTTCTCCTTCGCCATCAGCGGCGTGGCCTCGCGCACCGGCAACGGCGAAGTGATCTCCATCGACAACGTGTCCCACCCGGCGAACTCCCGGCTTGCCCTGGCGCGGACCCGCGAGATGCACCTGCATGGGTTCGGGCTCGATCTGGACCTGTCCGGCATCGGCAATAACGGCCATTTCGCCCCCTTCGCCTGGAGCAACTGACCGGCCATGTCGGTGCCGACCAGCCTGGAGGCAGCCGTCGCCCGCGACCGGCGGCTGGTTATGGCGGCGATCGTCGTCCTGACGGCGCTGAGCTGGGCCTATCTGGTGTCGATGGCCCGGGACATGGGGGGCGGCATGAACGCCGGCATGGCCATGCCGATGGGACCGGCGGCCTGGACCTCCGGCTATGCCGCGATGATGCTGGTGATGTGGGTGGTGATGATGGCCGGCATGATGCTTCCCAGCGCCATGCCGATGATCCTGACCGTTGCGACCATCGGCCGTCGCCGCCGGGCACGCGGTCAGCCGCATGTCGCGACCGCGGTGTTCGTCGCCGGCTATCTGATCGCCTGGGGCGGATTCAGCGTCGCCGCCACCGCCGCGCAATGGGGGCTGGAGCAGGCCGCCCTGCTGTCGCCGATGATGGTGTCCACCAGCCCGGTCTTCGGCGGGCTGCTGCTGATCGCCGCCGGGCTCTATCAGGTCACGCCGCTCAAGCATGCCTGCCTGCGCCATTGCCGCTCGCCCTTCGACTTCGTGCTGAACCGATGGCGCGACGGGGCGGCGGGGGCGTTGCGCATGGGGGTGGAGCACGGGCTGTACTGCCTGGGCTGCTGCTTGGTGGCGATGGTGTTGCTGTTCGTATTCGGCGTGATGAACCTGCTGTGGATCGCCGCGCTGGCGATCCTGGTGCTGCTGGAGAAGGTGGTGCCGGGCGGGCATCGGATCGCCTGGGCATTCGGTGGCTTGATGGTAGGCGGCGGCGTGTGGATGCTCGCGTCCTGACGCGCCGGCCGTTAGTCTGCCCTCCCTGATCGACCAACCCCAAGAGGCTCCCGAATGCCCCAGGAAACGCCCTATACCGGTATCTTCCCCATCGTTCCCACGCCGTTCCATGACGACGGGTCGCTCGATCTCGACGGGCAGAAGCGGGTACTCGACTGCATGATCGACCAGGACGTCGACGGGCTGTGCATCCTGGCGAACTATTCCGAGCAGTTCCTGCTCTCCGATGCCGAGCGCGAGACCCTGCAGACCCTGTGCATGGAGCATGTGGCGGGGCGCGTGCCGGTGATCGCCACCTGCAGCCATTTCTCCACCCAGGTGGCGGCGGCGCGCTGCAAGCGGGCGCAGGAGCAGGGCGCGGCGATGGTGATGATGATGCCGCCCTATCACGGTGCATTGCTGAAGGCCGGCGACCAGGGGGTGTTCGAGCATTTCGCCGCGCTGTCACAGGCGATCGACATCCCGATCATGATCCAGGACGCGCCGCTGAGCGGCACCAACCTGTCGGTGCCGCTGCTGGGGCGGATCGCCAAGGAGCTGGGCAATGTCAGCTACTTCAAGATCGAGATGCCGGGCACGGCGGGCAAGCTGCGCGCCCTGATCGAGGCGGCGGGCGATCACATCGACGGACCGTTCGACGGCGAGGAGGGCATCACCCTGATGGCCGATCTCGATGCCGGGGCGACCGGAACCATGACCAGTGGCCTCGCCTGCGAGCAGATCCGGCCGATCGTGATGGATTTCCTGGCCGGCGACCGCGCCAAGGCCGAGGCGCAGTACAATCGCATGCTGCCGCTGATCAATTTCGAGAACCGCCAGTGCGGGCTGCGAGCCTGCAAGACGGTGATGCAGGCGGGCGGGGTGATCAAGTCGGACGCGGTCCGCCACCCGCTGGAGCCGCTCCCGGCGCCGACGCGCGAGGCGCTGCTGACCATGGCGAACGATCTGGACCTGATCGCGGCGCGCTGGGGGAAATAAGCCTCTTTCTCTCCCGTCTCCCCGGCCTTGTGCCGGGGCCTAGGGCGACGCTTGCTGGAGCGTCGGCGGATAATTCCCGAGCGCTCCAGCCATCCCTTTTCTGGATCCCGGCGCAAGGCCGGGAAGACGGGGAGAGGTGGGAACTATCCCACCATCCCCAACTCCCGCGCCTGGATCTGCAGCGCCAAGTATTTCGAATACACCCGGCACTGGGAGAACGCCCCGCCGGTGAACCAGAGTCCCGGCTGGCCCGTCGCCATCCACATGTTACGCAGCTCCTGGGTGTCCGGGTCGAAGTTCCAGACCGGCCCGGCCCGCTCGGCGATCTCCTCGCCGAACAGCAGGCGCACCATGTGGTCCTGGTTCTTGTAGCCGGTCGCCAGCACCACCAGCTCGGCCGGTCGTTCCCCGCCCGATCTCATCGCCACCCCGCCGGGGGTGAAGCGGTCGATATCGGCGTACTGGATCAGATCTATCTTCCCCGCCGCGATCAGCTCCGAGCAGCCGACGTTGAAGTAATACCCGCCGCCCCGGGTGCGGTACTTCAGCGGCCAGCCGGTCCCGTCCTCGCCGAAATCGAGCCGGAACCCGGCCTTCTCCAGCCCGTCGAGAAGCGGTTTGTCCAGCTCCTTCACCCGGTCGGTGATCTCCTTATGCGCCGCCTTCATCAGGGCGAGCGGGACCGACAGGGTGATCAGGTCGCGGTCGTCGCGCGACGGGCCGGGGCCGAGGAACACGCCGTCATAGAGCTGGGCGCTCGGCTCGATGTTGACCACCAGCGTGGGGCTGCGCTGGACCATGGTGACCTGCGCCCCGTTGCCCTGCAGGTCCTGGGCGATGTCATGGGCGCTGGTGCCGGTGCCGAAGACCATCACCGGCCGGTCGCGCCACTGCGCCCCGTCGCCGAACCGGCTGGAATGCAGCACCGTCCCCTGGAAGTTCTCCAGGGTCGGGATGTCAGGGATGCTGGGCGTACCGCTGATGCTGGTCGCCATGATGATGTGGCGCGGGCGCATCTCGCGGGTGCTGCCGTCGGCCAGGGTCAGCCGGGCGGTCCAGCATTGCGCCGCCTCGTCCCATGCTGCCCCGTCGAAGCTGGTGCGGGTCCAGAAGTTGATCGCCATCACGCCGACATAGAATTCGAGCCAGTCGGCGATCAGGTCCTTGGGGATGTAGGAGGGAAAGGTCTCCGGGAACGGCAGGTAGGGCAGATGATTGCTGTGCAGCGTGTTGTGCAGTTTCAGCCCGTGATAGCGCAGGCGCCAGTTGTCGCCGATCCGCGCCATCCTATCCACGATCAGGGTGTCGATGCCGAGCTGGCCGAGCCGGGCCGCCGCGGTGATCCCGCCATGGCCGCCGCCGATCACCAGCACCGCCGGGTCGCGGTCGGCATAGGCGGCGCTCTCCCGCCGCTTGTCGGCCCAGTTCGGGCCGTGGAAGGCGCGGGACACCGCCGGCTCGTCCCGGGCGGCGCGCAGGGTCTCCTCCTCGTGGCCGCGGATCGCCTCCAGGGTGGTGAGCAGGGTCCAGGCCTTCTGCGCGCCGACCGCCATGCGCAGCAGGCCGGCGCAGCGTCCGATATCGGTCTGGAAGCTGAGAAACGCCTCCACCACCTCGGCACCGGCACGTCGGACCGTGCGGGGCGGACAGCGCTCCGGGTCGATCGCCACATCGCGCAGGCCCCGCTGCGCCGCCAACGCGGTCAGGTCGGCGGCGAGCGTGTCTCGTCCGCTTGTGGTCTTCAGCGTCCAGGTCAGGGCCAGCGTGTCGCGCCAGTGGCTGTCGGCCTCGAACAGGTCCGCCACCGCCTCGGCGGTGCCGGTGGCGAGGGCGACGTTGAAATCCTCGACCCAGCGCAGGGCGGCGCGTTCCGGCGTTCGGTAGACGGCGGCGTCCATGTCAGCCGAGTTCTCCAAGCGCGGGGCGGCGGGCGATCTGTTCCACCGTGGGATCGCCGGTGCGGCCATAGGCCCACCAGACCCCGAAGCCGAGCAGGGCGCGCACCCGGTCGGAGGCCGCCTCGTACATCGCGTCGCTGAGCCCCACGGTGTAGTTCTCCTGCGGTCGGAACTGCGGCCCGCAGAAGGTGACCAGCAGGCCCCAGCGGTCGGTGTTGCCGGAATTGGCGCCGGTGCCGTGCCAGATCCGTCCGTCGGTGATGACGGCGGTGCCGGCCGGTCCCTCGGCGGCGATCGTCTCGATATCGCCGTCCAGCTCCGGATCCGGATGGCGGCCCCAGAGGTGGCTGCCCGGCACGATCCGGGTGCCGCCGTTGGTCTCGGTGAAGTCGTTCAGCATGACGATCACCTGGGCGCAGGCGGCCGGCGCGATCATCGGCGGCACGTCGTCGGGGGCCAGATTCGGGTCGCGGTCGAAGGTGGTCCGGTTGGTCGAGCCGATCGGCAGCGGCCGGCGGTCGGGTCGATGCGGGATCGGTGCCCACCACTGGTCGGTGTGCAGGTTCATCGGCACGCTGCCCGGCCGCGCGATGTTGGCGTTGAAGGCGGAGAGCTGGAACGCATCGCCGAGCACATGGCCGACGAGATCCAGGACCGGTTCGCGCTCCAGCACCTCGTGATAGACCGCGCCCTTGTTGGCCAGCATCCAGACCCGCTGGTTCACACCGCCGTTGCGGGCCTTGAACGCGTCGGCGCGGATCCGGCCCTGCGCGTCGCGGAAAGCGCCCCATTGCTGGTCGGCGCCGCCATCCTCGAAGGCATGGTCGAGCTGTTTCTCCGCGTCCGCCTGGGCCTGAGTGCGGGCGCGCACCCGGCCAAGCAGCGGCTCCGGCACCGCGTCCTGCAGCAGGCAGTATCCGAAACGGTCGATATCGGCGCGCGCCCGATCCAGGTCCGTCGTCGGCCTGGGTAGATCGCGGCGGTCGACGGATTTCGTGATCGCAACAGTCACGGCAGCCTCCCTCGGGTTCCGCCGGTCTTGTTTTTGGCCCGCCTGTTCGCGGCGGGTTTGGCGACCGGTCGGTGTGCTTTATGATGCGCGAAGCGTAGGGGCTGCGCGAACCGGACGGCAAGATACCGAATACGGACGGGACGGCTCAGAATCGTTGTCCTGCGGGACCCCAGGGGCTATGGGAGTGGCCCTGCAGCACGCGACAGTCACGGGAGGATCGGACCATGACGGGCGACGGGTATGCCGGCGACGTAACCAGCGTCGAGGCGATGGAGATTCTGAGAAACACCGCCGGCGCGGTGCTGCTGGACGTGCGGACCGACGCAGAGTGGACGTTTGTCGGCCGTCCGGATCTGAGCAGCCTCGGCCGGGAGCCGGTGCTGATCTCCTGGCAGACCTTCCCGGGCATGGCGCCGAACGGCGGCTTCGTCGAGGCGGTCCGCCGGTCGATCCAGGCGAAGGACGTGCCGGTTCTGGTGATGTGCCGGTCGGGCCAGCGCTCCAAGAGTGCCGCCATCGCGCTGACCGAGGCCGGCTACGGCGACTGCCGCAACATCTCCGACGGTTTCGAAGGACCAAAGGACGAGGACGGCCACCGCAACACCGTGGCGGGCTGGCGGGCCAACGGCCTGCCCTGGCAGCAGGGCTGAGAGGGAGGCACCATGGCCGACCGCAAGATCTATCGACTGCTCACCGGGGCCGACGACGCCGCATTCTGCGTGCGGGTCGGCGACGCGCTGAAGGAGGGCTACGTCCTCTACGGCTCGCCCGGCATCACCCACGGACCCGACGGCGTGATCGTCTCCCAGGCGGTCGTGCTGCCGGAATACCTGCCGCCTCTTCCCAAGGAGACGCCCGCGTGACTTCCGACACGAACGGCTGGCGCCAAGCGACCCGTCTGGTGCGCACCGGCTTGGCGCGCAGCCCGAACAACGAGACCGCCGAGGCGCTCTACCTGAACTCCGGCTTCGTCTTCAATTCGGCCGCCGAGGCCGAGGCGGCGTTCAAGGGCGAGAACGACGTCTACATGTACTCGCGCTACGGCAACCCGACGGTCACCACCTTCGAGGAGCGCCTCGCGGCCCTGGAAGGGGCGGAGATGTGCCGGGCGACGGCGACCGGCATGGCGGCGATCTTCTCGGCCCTGGCCTGTCAGCTCAAGAGCGGCGACCGGGTCGTCGCCGCCCGCGAGCTGTTCGGCGCCTGCCACCACATCGTTGCCAAGATCCTCCCGAAATGGGGCGTGGAAACGCAGTTCGTGAAGGGCACCGACCTGGAGGCCTGGAAGGCCGCCCTGTCGACGCCGGCCAATGCCGTGCTGCTGGAAAGCCCGTCGAACCCGATGCTCGACCTGGTGGATATCGCCGCCGTTTCCGAGCTGGCCCACGCCGCCGGGGCGAAGGTGATCGTCGACAATGTCTTCGCCACCCCGCTGTTCCAGAGCCCGCTGGACCTCGGCGCCGACATCGTCGTCTATTCGGCCACCAAGCATATCGACGGCCATGGCCGCTGCCTCGGTGGTGCTGTGCTGGGCTCGGCGGCCTGGATGAACGAGCATTTCATTCCGTTCTACCGCAATACCGGCCCGTCCATGAGCCCGTTCAACGCCTGGGTCATGGCCAAGTCGCTGGAGACCCTGGAACTGCGCGTGGAGCGGATGAGCGCCACGGCGGCCAAGGTCGCCGACTGGCTCGCCGGGCAGAGCCAAGTGCTGCAGGTACGCTATCCCGGCCGCAGCGACCATCCGCAGCACGACCTGGCCAAGCGGCAGATGCGCGGCTTCGGCAGCCTTGTGGCGATGGAGGTCGCGGGTGGCAAGACGGCGGCCTTCAAGGTGCTGGACAGCCTGAAGGTCATCGACCTGTCGAACAATCTCGGCGACGCCAAGTCGCTGGCCTGCCATCCGTCGACCACGACCCATGCCAAGGTCCCGGTCGAGGAGAAGCTGGACTGCGGCATCACCGACGGGTCGATCCGGCTGTCTGTCGGTCTTGAACACCCCGACGACCTGACCGAGGATCTGGCGCAAGCCCTGGCGGCGGCCTCCTGACCTTTCGAGGGGCGCCCGACCCGGGCGCTCACGGAGGGGAACGGCCATGCTCGAGTTGAAGAACCACGCCCTGGACAAACTGCGCGCCGGCGAGCTGTCGCTCGGCGTCGGCCTGCGCCAGGCGCGCACCGTCGATATCGGCAAGGCGATGAAGACGGCCGGGTTCGACTGGCTGTTCATCGACATGGAGCACAACTCCATGGACGTGGACACTGCGGTGCAGATCTGTGTCGCGGCCCAGGACGCCGGCATCACACCGATCGTCCGGGTGCCTGGCTTCCAGCATTTCCACGCCACCCGGGTGCTCGACGGCGGTGCCCAGGGCATCGTCGTGCCCCATGTGGACGACGCGGAGACGGCGGCTCAGATGGTGTCCAACATGCGCTATCCGCCGCTGGGCCACCGTTCGGTCACCGGCGCCTTGCCGCAGCTCGATTTCGAGGGCCATCCGGTGGCTGACACCGCCGAGGCGGTGAACCGCGAGACCCTGCTGGTGGTGATGCTGGAGACGCCGACGGCGATCGCCAACGCCCATGAGATCGCTGCCGTGCCCGGGGTCGACGCCCTGCTGATCGGCACCAGCGACCTGACCATGGAGATGGGCATCCCCGGACAGCCGGAGCATCCGGACGTGATCCGGGCCTACGAGACGATGCTCGACGCCTGCCGGACCCACGGGAAGTTCGCGGGCATGGGCGGGATCTACGATCCGCCGGTCATGCAGCGCTATGTGGAGATGGGGGTGCTCATGGTCCTAGCCGGAAGCGATCTGGCGTTCCTGATGGCCGGGGCGCGGGCACGCGCGAAGGAAGTCCGCGGCCTGCTGTAGCCGTGCGGAGAAGAGGCGGCCGATCGCGGCCGGCCGCCTCGGTCGGTCTCAGAATTCCAGCGTGATGCCGGTGACGACGGCCCAGCCCTCGTTGTCGGCGCCGCTGTCTGCCTCGAACTCGCTGCGGAAGATCGAGCCCAGCACGGTCACGCCCGGGCCGAGGTCGTAGGCGCCGGACAGCATGATCGTGTTGTGATCGCTGTCGCCGGCGGTGGCGACGCTGTCCTCGACCGAACCCTGGTAGTAGGACAGGGACACCGAGGCATCGCCGAAAGCATAGGCCACGCCGATGTCGAAGCCGTCGCCGTCGAACGACGTCGCGGTATCGGTCCCGCCGCCCGGGTTGCCCTGGGTGTTGGCGTAGGACCCGCCGACGGTGAAGCCGGCATAGGTCAGGTTGGCGCCGAAGCTGTAGCCCTCGGCGTCGTTGCCGGCGGCGCCCACGCTGTCCGGCTTGTCGGCGAACAGGTACCCGGCGGCCACGGCCACTTCGACTCCACCGAATTCCTCGACGAAGTTGGCGCCGAACGCGATGCCGTCGCTGTAGAGGTCGCCGGCCGGCTGCACGTTGTTGTCGCGCTCGAATTCGGGAATGTAGGACACACCGAACTGGAAGCCGGAGAAGCGCGGCGTGAAGTAGTTGATCTTAGAGGCCTGGTCTTCGCCCAAATACAGATAGGTGGACTGGAAGGCGGAATCCGCATCGCCGCCGGACAGGTTGACCACCCAGTCGGAGATGTCGCTGTCGTTGATGCCGTAGCCCACGTCCGGGGCCGAATAGTGCATCAGGGCCGCGACCGTGTCGGTCTGGCCGATCTCGAGCCGACCGGCGCTGCTCTCGACATAGAGAATCGAGCCGTCGATCTGGTCGCCGCCCGAGGACATGGCGTCGAGGCCGACTTCCATGCCGAAGGACAGGCCGTTGTCGAGGGTGATCTCGCCGCCGAAGACGATAGTGCCGTCGGTCTTTACGTCGAACCCGGTGAAGTCGCCGCTGTTCGTGTCGTTATCGACATAGCCGAAATACTGGGTGTACTCGCCGCCGATCTCGACGGAGAGCTTTTCCGCCGCGCCGGCGGACGGTGCCAGGGCAAATGTTGCGAGCACCGATGCGGCGATGCCGACCGGCCGCCACCGTACCAAGCCAAATGGTTGGTTCATGGTTCCCCCCTCCAGAGGGTCAACAAACTGATGCGAACAGATCGCGGGTTGCGGACGCCGTTGCAAATGAGTTGCAACGGCAAAATGTACTCTGACTTTAGGTCAGTGTCTCTGTCTCTATAATAGCAATGTTATAACATTGCAATTTGGGACTCCACCCCGATATGGATGCGCAGCCGACGGCCCCGCCCCCCGGTGCAGACGCCGCGCTGAGCGGGCCTGATGGGTGCTTGATGTATGGATGTGTCGTCCGTTTGACCTGTTGGGTTTTTCGCTGCTTCGGCCATCGGTCTCCTACAAATTGTTGGTCCGGTACGGATTAATGCGAATCATTCGCATTTTGTTATTGCAATTGCGAATGGCTTGCAATAACAAACTACCGGGACGTCCACGGAGGTCCAAGGCAAGCCAACGAACCGGCGGCGCGTCCGCCGGCGATCTGACCGACAGAGGGGAAAGTTCAATGAGACGCTGGATGATGGCGGGGCTTCTGGCCCTGGCACCGATCTCGGCCCAGGCCGCGGCCCCATCGGCGGATGCGGTTCTGAAGACCTATTCCGACATCGCCCACGCCGCCTACGAGGATTCGCTGATCACGGCGAAGCGGCTGGAGACCGCGGTGGACGCCCTGATCGCCTCGCCCTCCGAAGCGACCCTCACGGACGCGAAGCAGGCCTGGAAGGCCGCGCGCGTGCCGTATCAGCAGACCGAGGCCTATCGGTTCGGCAACCCGATCGTCGACGAGTGGGAAGGCAAGGTGAATGCCTGGCCGCTGGACGAGGGGCTGATCGACTATGTCGATCCGGGCAAGTACGGCGCGTCGAGCGACGACAACCCGTATTACACCGCCAACGTCATCGCCAATCCCTCGTTGAAGCTCGGCGGCAGCACCCTGGAGACGCCGAAGATCACCATGGCGGTCATCCAGGAACTGCATGAACTGGATGCCGTCGAGGCGAACGTCACCACCGGCTACCACGCCATCGAATTTCTGCTCTGGGGGCAGGACCTCAACGGCACCGGCCCGGGCGCCGGCGCGCGGCCCTATACCGATTTCGACCCGCAGAACTGCACCCACGGCAACTGCGAGCGTCGCGCCGACTATCTGAAGGTCGCGACCGATCTGCTGATCGCCGACCTGGAAGAGATGGTGGCCAACTGGGCCGAGGGCGGTGCCGCCCGCGCCCAGCTCATGGAGGCAGGCGACAAGGGCGGTCTGGCCATGATCCTGACCGGCATGGGCAGCCTGTCCTACGGCGAGCTGGCCGGCGAGCGCATGAAGCTCGGCCTGCTGCTGCACGATCCGGAGGAAGAGCATGACTGCTTCTCCGACAACACCCACTGGTCGCATTACTACGATGCCCAGGGCGTGAAGAACGTCTACGAGGGCCGCTATGAGCGTGTCGACGGCAGCGTGGTCGAGGGGCCGAGCGTCTCCGACCTGGTGGCCGCGACCGATGCGGAGCTGGATAAGGCTCTGTCGGCTGCCCTGAACGACACCATGGCGAAGATGACCGACATGGCCGATGCCGCCGAGGCGGGCGAGGCATACGACCAGCAGATCGGCGAAGGCAACGAGGCCGGCAACGCCCGGGTCGATGCCGCCATCACCGCCCTTCTGGTTCAGACACGTGAGATCGAGCGCGCGGTCGCGGCGCTCGGGCTGGACAATCTCTCGATCGAGGGATCGGACAGTTTGGACAATCCCGCCGCTGTTTTTCAGTGACCGGGATTGACGCGATCACTCTCTAGTCGAAGCATGGCAACTTGGGCGGTCCGGCAACGGACCGCCCCTTTTCGCCGAAACCGACCAGGTGTTTAGGGTCATGCGACGCATTCAGGTGACGGGCGCGTTCACCGCCGTACTTCTCACCGGCCTCGCCGCTTCGATGCTGCTGGCGACCGTCTGCGAGACGACCGCGGATCCGGCCGGCAGCCTGCCGGCGGGCGACGCCACCTCTGCGCATGCCCCCGACGCAAACGCGTTTTCCCACTCCTCGGCGACGCTGCCCTTCGAGAAGGAGCTCGACTTCAAGGTCGGCAACGGCATCTTCAAGAAGCTCTGGGTCACCGCCCCCGCCTCTACCAAATCCTCCGACGGGTTGGGGCCGCTCTATAACGCGCGGGCCTGCCAGCGCTGCCATCTGAAGGACGGGCGCGGCCATCCGCCGTCGGCCAACTTCCCCGAGGACAACGCGGTCTCGATGCTGATCCGTCTCGGCATCCCGATCGGGCCGCGCGATACCAGGCCGGACCCGGTCTATGGCGGTCAGCTTCAGGACTTCGCCGTCGCCGGCCTCCCCATCGAGGGGCGCCCGCATGTCGCCTGGACCGAGGAACTGGTCGCCCTCGCCGACGGCACCGAGGTGTCCCTGCGCCGTCCGGACTGGACCGTCGCGGATTTCGGGTACGGCCCGATGGACCCGGAGACCCGGATTTCGGTCCGCATGGCGCCGCCGATGATCGGCCTCGGTCTGCTGGAGGCGGTGCCGGCCGAGCAGATCGCCGCCTATGCCGATCCGGAGGATTCGGACGGCGACGGCATCTCCGGCCGCGCGGCCGAAGTGACCAACGCGGAGACCGGCGACTTGATGCTCGGCCGCTTCGGCTGGAAGGCCTCGCAGCCGACCCTGCGGCAGCAGACCCAGGCGGCCTTCCTCGGCGATATGGGCCTGTCGACGACGGCGTTCCCCTTCGGCCATGGCGACTGCACCGATCGCCAGCCGCTCTGCCGCGACGCGCCGGACGGCGGCAGCCAGGCGACCGGCCTGGAGGTGAGCGAGACCATGCTGAAGCTGGTGGTCTTCTACTCCCGCCACCTCGCGGTGCCGGCCCGGCGCGACCTCACCGATCCCGCCGTCGCCCGCGGCCAGTCGGTCTTCGCCGAGGCGGGCTGCGCAAGCTGCCACCGCCCCAGCCTGACCACGGCGGCGGATGCGGCGGACCCGGCGCTGGCGGGCCACACGATCTACGCCTTCACCGACATGCTGCTGCACGACATGGGCCCGGACCTGGCCGACGGGTTGCCGGAAGGCGATGCGACGCAGTCCGAGTGGCGCACGCCGCCGCTCTGGGGCATCGGCCTGACGCAGACCGTCAACGGGCACACCAACTTCCTGCACGACGGCCGGGCGCGGTCGGTGCTGGAGGCGATCCTGTGGCATGGTGGCGAGGCACAGGCGGCGCGGGACCATGTGGTCGGCCTCGACCCCGCCGACCGGGACGCCCTGATCGCCTATATCAACTCGCTCTAGGAGGCCGCGATGCGGTTCCTCGCCGTTCTGTTCACCGTCTTCTGGCTTCTGCCGGCGCAGGGCGTGCGCGCCGACGTGCCGAAGGAGCTGGTGGAGGATCTGGTCGACGGCAACGTGATCCCGGCCTACCGCGCGTTCGAGGCCAAGACCGGCGCCCTGGCCGATGCGGTGACGACCGCCTGCGCCGGCGGTGCGCTGGCGACCGACGCGGTCAAGGCGGCCTTCGCCGAGGCCTGGCTCGCCTGGGCCGGCGCGCGGCACGTGGTGAAGGGACCCGTCACCTTTTTCGATCGGCAGTTCCGCATCCAGTTCTGGCCGGACAGCCGCAACCGGATCGAGCGGGCGCTGATCGATCTGCGCAGCGTGGGCGGCACGCCGGACATCGCCTCCGCCGCCGTCGGGGTCCAGGGCTTTCCCGCGCTGGAGCGGCTGATCTACGAGGGCAAGGGGGTGGACGACTGTTTCATCGCCCGACCGATCGCCGCGAACCTGCACACCATGGCGGGCGAGATCCTGACCGAATGGACCGAGGGCGACAGCCCGTTCCGCAAGGCGCTCGTGGCGCCGGGCAGCGGGGCCGGGGTGTACTTCACCTATTCGGAATCCCTGACCGCGCTGATGACCGGTGCGACGGCCTCGCTCGAGGGCATCCTGCGGTTGCGCCTGAAGCGGCCGCTGGGCGAGGAGAGCGGCCATGCCCGGCCGAACCGGGCCGAGGCCTGGCGCAGCGAGCTCTCCATGGATCTGGTCCGCGCCGACCTCGCCGCGGTGGCCGATTTCTATCACGGCGGCGCCGAGGCCCCGGAGGAGTCCCGGGGGCTGGACGCGGCCCTGCGCCGGAGCGGTGAGACCGAGCTTGCCGACCTGATGACCAAGGCGTTCCGCATCACCCGGGAGACGGCGGACAAGGTCGACCGGCCGCTCAGCGCGGCGGTGGTCGACCCGGCAATGCAGCCGGTCCTCGACGAGCTGGTCACCCAGGTCTCCGCCCTGAAGGCGCTGATCGTCCAGAAGGTCGGCCCGGCGATCGGCATCGCCGGCGGGTTCAACGCCATGGACGGGGACTGACCATGGGCGACGCTCTGCTGTCGCGCCGCGGGATTCTGGCCGCCCTGGCCAGCCTGCCGGCTCTGGGCGCCTTTCCGGCGGTCGCCGCTGCCCGGCCGGTGGTGGTCACCACCGCGAAACTGGCCGCCGGCGGTTTCGGCATTGTCGGCATCGACGCCGACGGGCAGGCGAGCTTCGTCGAACCGCTGCCCGACCGGGGGCACGGCGTGGTGCCGCGCCCCGGCGGCGACGACGTCGCCGTGGTCGCCCGCCGCCCCGGCCGCTTCGGCTATGTGGTCGCCGGCGACACCGGGGCGGTCCGGGCCGAACTCGACCTGCCGGACACCCGGCACTATTACGGCCATGCCGCCTATTCCGCCGACGGCCGGCTGCTCTACACCACCGAGAACGCCTTCGATGAGGACCGCGGCGTGCTTGGCGTCTGGGATGCCGCCGCCGGCTATGCCCGGGTGGGAGAGATCGACAGCGCCGGCATCGGCCCGCACGAGGTTCGCCGCGCCGCCGATGACGGATCGCTCTGGGTCGCCAATGGCGGCATCCTCACGCATCCGGACAGCGGCCGGATCAAGCTGAACCTGCCGACCATGCAGCCGACCCTGGCCCGGGTGGCGCCCGACGGCACCGCGGCCGAGCGGGTTCTGGTGCTGCCCGAGGAGCTGCATAAGCTGAGCATGCGCCACGTCGCCACCCACCGGGAGTCGGTGGCCGTCGCCATGCAGTACGAGGGGCCGGAAGGCGACATCGTTCCGCTGATCGCGCTCACCTCGACGCAGGGCACCACGACGCAGGGCACCGCGACGCAGGGCACGGCGCCGCGCCTGCTCGACCTGCCGGAGGTCCTGGCCCTGCGCTCGCGCCAGTATACCGGCGACGTGGCCTTCGACCCTTCAGGGTCGGTGGTCGGCGCCGGTCTGCCGCGCGGCGGCTTCTTCGCCTTCTGGGCGGCGGAGGACGGTCGCTTCCTGGGCTCCGTGGAGGCGCCGGACGGCTGCGCCATCGCCAAGGGCCGGGAGGCCGGCGGCTTCGTGATCTCCACCGGCATCGCCCGGATCGGCCATGTCTCGGCGGGTCCGAACGGCGTCGCGGTGCGCTGGACCCGCGCGCCCGAGGTCGCCGCCTTCGACAATCACCTGATGGCCGCGCCCTGACGGGAGCCCGCCGTCAGCCCTTCCCGTACAGCCGGTCGAGCCGCTCGTAGTAGTTCTCGCGGATCTTGTGGCGGCGGATCTTCAGGGTCGGGGTCATCATGCCGTTCTCGGTGGTGAACGGTTCGGTGGCCACCTGGAACCGCCGCACCTTCTCGATCTGGGCGAGGTCCGTGTTCACCCGGTCGATGGCCGCCGACAGCGCCTTGCGGAATCCCTCGTCCTCGGCCAGCACCGAGAGGTTGGCGGTCTTGCCGTTGGCCGAGGCCCACTCCTCCACGAAGCTTTCCTCCGGCACCACCAGGGCGACCAGGTAGGGGCGCTTGTCGCCGTAGACCATGGCCTGAAGGATCTCCGGCTGCAGGGTCAGCTTGCCCTCGATGCGGGCCGGCGAGATGTTGTCGCCGCCGGAATTGACGATGATGTCCTTCTTGCGGTCGGTGATGACGATATAGCCGTCCTCGTCGATATGGCCGACATCCCCGGTGTACAGCCAGCCGTCCTTTATGGTGGCGGCGGTGGTGTCCGGGTCGTGCCAGTAGCCCTTCATCAGCAGGTCGCCGGCGACCAGGATCTCCCCGTCCTCGGCGATCTTCACCTGCACGCCCTTCAGCGGCGGACCCACCGTGTGGATCTTGATCCGACCCGGCGGGTTGGCCGAGACCACGGGCGACGCCTCGGTCTGGCCGTAGCCCTGCAGCAGGTTCACGTTGAGGGCGAGAAAGAACTTTCCGATATCGGGGTTCAGCGGCCCGCCGCCGGAGACGAAGGCCTTGAGCCGGCCGCCGAAGCGCTGGGACACCTTCTTGCGGACCAGCTTGGACAGGATCCAGTCGTAGACCCGCTCCCACAGGGAGAGGCTGTCGGGATCCTCGTAGCGCTTGCGGCCCAGGCGGACGGCCTCGTGGAACAGCTTGGCCGACTTGCCGCCCTGGCGCTCGACGCCGCGCAGGATGCGGTCGTGCAGCACCTCGTAGAGTCGTGGCACGGCGGTCATGATGGTCGGCCGCACCTCCTGCAGGTTGGCGGCGAGCTGGTCCGGCCCCTCGCAGTAGTAGATCTGCGCGCCGATGGAGATCGGGAAGAACAGGCCGCAGGTGTGTTCGTAGGAATGCGACAGCGGCAGCAGCGACAGGAAGATCTCGTCGCCCAGGTCGTATTCCTTGAGCAGGTGATAGGCGCCGTCGCAGTTCGCCAGGAGCGAGCGGTGGGTCAGCATCACGCCCTTCGGCCGGCCGCCGGTGCCCGAGGTGTAGATGAAGCAGGCGGTGTCGTCCTTGGCGAGGCCGGCGGCCAGGGCCGGGATGTCGGTGCCGTCTCCGTCGCCGAGCGCCATCACCTCGTGCCAGCCATGCAGGTCGACGCCGCCGGCGGTGGTGTCGGCCGGTTCCTCGATGGTGATCACGATGCCGCAATTCTCGGAGCTGCGGGCGGCGGGTATCACCCGGCGGGCCAGACGCGAGGTGCTCACGATCGCGGCCTTGGCCCCTGAATGGTCGAGAATGTAGAGGTGGTCGTCGGTGGTATTGGTCGTATAGGCGGGGACCGTGATCGCGCCGATCGACATCACCGCCAGGTCGACCACCGCCCAGTCCGGCCGGTTGTCGGACACCACGACCACCCGGTCGCCGGGCTCGATGCCGATCTTGATCAGCCCCCGGGCGAGGCGGATCACCTGGTCGCGGGTCTCGCCGTAGCTCCAGGAGGTCCACTGCCCGTCGATCTTGGCCCACAGGAACGGCTTCCCGCTGAGGGCCTCGGCCTGGCCGAAGAACATCGTCGGCAGGTTGGTGATGGCGGCGTAATCCATGCGGTTTCCCCCGTTCGGCCTTCGTTGCCGCATTCTTTGCAGACTTAACGGCCGTTCTGTGACGTTTGCCACGGCTCTTGGTCGAGAATGCACATCCCTGTTCGGCCCGACGGTTGGCGCCGCCGGTCCGAACCTCTATATCGCGTTAAGGGGCGGTGATGCCAAGTCGCCGTTGACCTTACGTTTCGGAAACCACCCGAAGGACTCGCCCGATGCCGGACGCCTCGACCCTCGGTCCCCTGCCGCAATGGGACCTCGCCGACCTCTATCCGAGCCCGGACGGGCCGGAACTCGCCGGCGATCTTGAGCGCTCCGCCGACAAGGCGAAATCCTTCCGCGCCTCGTTGGAAGGCAAGGTGGCCGGGCTGAGCGGCGCCGATCTCGCCGCCGCCATCGCCGAGTACGAGGCGATCGAGGAAGTGCTGGGCCGGATCATGTCCTACGCCCATCTGCGCTATGCCGGCGACATGTCGGATCCGGAGATCGGCAAGTTCTATCAGTCGATGCAGGAGAAGGTGAACGCGATCAGCACCGAGCTGCTGTTCTTCACCCTGGAGATCAACCGCATCGCCGAGGCCGATCTGGCCGCCAAGATGGACGACCCCGCCCTGGCGCATTACGCGCCGTGGCTGCGCGAGGTGCGGGCGTTCCGCGACCACCAGCTCTCCGACGAGCTGGAGCAGATGCTGCACGAGAAGTACGTCGCCGGCCGCGCCGCCTGGACCCGGCTGTTCGACGAGACTATGGCCCGCCTGCGCTTTCCGTTCGACGGCGAGACCCTGACCACGTCGGAAATCCTCGACAAGCTGAGCCACCGCGATGGCGCGGTCCGCAAGAAGGCGGCCGAGAGCCTGTCCCAGGTGCTGGGCGAGAATGTCGGCCTGTTCGCGCTGATCACCAACACGCTCGCCAAGGACAAGGCGATCGACGACAAGTGGCGCCACTACAAGCGCCCGATCTCCGGCCGCAACCTGTCCAACGCGGTCGAGGACGAGGTCGTCGACGCCCTGGTCGAGGCCGTGCGCGACGCCTATCCGAAACTGTCGCACCGCTACTACGCCATCAAGGCGAAGTGGTTCGGCCGCGACAAGCTCGACTACTGGGACCGCAACGCGCCGCTGCCGAACGACGACGACGCGTCCATTTCCTGGGAAACGGCGCGCGACACGGTGCTGGACGCCTATGCGGCCTTCTCGCCGGATCTCGCGGCGGTTGGCAGGAGGTTCTTCGACAACCCGTGGATCGACGCGCCGGCCCGGCCGGGCAAGGCATCCGGCGCCTTCGCTCATCCCACGGTGCCGGCGGCCCACCCGTATCTGCTGCTGAACTACCAGGGCAAGACCCGGGACGTGATGACCCTGGCCCACGAGCTGGGCCATGGCGTGCATCAGGTGCTGGCCGGCCCGCAGGGGCACCTGATGTCCGACACCCCGCTAACCCTGGCCGAGACCGCCAGCGTGTTCGGCGAGATGCTGACCTTCCGCTCGCTGCTCGCCCAGCGCACCGACCCGGCCCAGCGCAAGGTGATGCTGGCCGGCAAGGTGGAGGACATGCTGAACACGGTGGTCCGCCAGATCGCCTTCCACACCTTCGAGGAGCGGGTGCACGACGCCCGGGCCGAGGGCGAACTGACCCCGACCCAGCTTGGCGACATCTGGATGGAGGTGCAGCGCGAGAGCCTGGGTCCGGCGTTCAACTTCGAGGACAGCTACCGGGTCTTCTGGTCCTACATTCCGCACTTCATCCATTCGCCGTTCTACGTCTACGCCTATGCCTTCGGCGACTGTCTGGTGAACTCGCTCTACGCGGTCTACCAGGACGCCGAGCAGGGCTTCGCCAAGAAGTATCTCGACATGCTGAAGGCCGGCGGCACGATGCGGCACAAGGAACTGCTGGCCCCGTTCGGCCTCGACGCCTCCGACCCGGCCTTCTGGAGCAAGGGGCTGACGGTGATCGAGGGAATGATCGACGAGCTGGAGCAGATGGACTGAGCCGACCCGGGCGGCGGGGGCGGACGGCGACAGCTGCGCACCCGTCGCATGGCTCGGTCCCATGATTGGTGCTTTTCTAACCGACTGATCGGGCGCATCTTTCAGGAATAGTCGCGTCACCCGGTCGCGGCAGCCTTGCCGGACCGAGCCGATGCCGTCTGACGCCTCCAATACACCTCCCGGTCCCCCCGTGACGGTCGATGCCGCCGCGGTGCGAGGGATTGTCCTGCAGATCGTCGCCGTCGCCGGGTTCTCGGCGATGGGCATGATGATCAAGCTGCTGGAGGGCCGCTATCCGACCTCCGAGGTCATCCTGTTCCGCTGCTGGCCGGCGCTGATCCCGCTGCTGTTCTATCTGCCGATGCAGGGCGGGTTTTCGGCGCTGAAGACCCGGCGTCCGGGCTGGCACTTCGTGCGGACGGCCTCGGGGCTGGTCTCCATGTTCGTCGGCTTCTACGCGCTGTCGCAGATGGCGCTGGCCGATTACGTGGCGATCTCCTTCACCGCGCCGCTGTTCGGCACGCTGCTGTCGATCCCGCTGCTGGGCGAGCGGGTGGGCGTGTGGCGGCTCGGCGCCGTCGCCGTCGGCTTCGCCGGCGCGGTCGTCACCCTGGGGCCGCTCACGGGGACGCTCGATCCGGTCGCCCTGCTGGCGGTCGGATCGGCGCTGGGCTACGGCGTGGCGATGATCTCCATGCGCAAGCTGGGAGCCACCGACAAGTCGGCGGCGACGGTTTTCTATTTCACGGTCGGCAGCGGGGTGGTCAGCCTGTGTCTGCTCGCCATGCCGGGTCAGTGGGTCACGCCGACCGCCGAGGATCTCGCCATCCTCATGGGCATCGGCCTGCTCGGCGGCGTGGCGCAGATCTTCATGACCGAGGCGTTCCGTCTTGCGCCGCCCTCGGTGGTGGCGCCGTTCGACTACACCGCGATGATCTGGGCCATGGCCTTCGGCTTCCTCGTCTTCGGCACGATCCCCGGCTGGAACGTCTTCGTCGGCGCCGGGCTGATCGCCGCGTCCGGCCTCTACATCATCCACCGCGAGCGGGTGCGCGGCATCAAGCGCGGGAAGATCAAGGGAAGCAGTTTGTAGACTAGCTTCGCTCCATTTCGTCATCCCGGACGACTCCGGACTTGATCCGGAGGCGGGCCGGGACCTTGCCGGGAACGCGGGGTCCCGGCCGACGCCCGGGTCGAGCCCGAGCCTCGCCGGGATGACGGGTAATCCGCTACGGCATCACCCGAAGTGCCTTCTCGAAGAAGTCCGGCGCGCCGAAATTCCCGGACTTGAGCGCCAGGGCGATCGGCTCGGCCGTGCCCAGGGTCACCGTCCCCGGCACACCAGGGTCGATCTGCGCGCCGATATGCAGGCCGGTGACGCCCAGGGCCGAGACCACGGCGCCCGACGTCTCCCCGCCGGCGACCACGAGACGGCGCACCCCGTCCTCGTCCACCAGGGCTTTGGCGATCTGCGCCACCGCGCCCTCGACCATCTCGCCGGCCTCCGCGCGGCCGAGCCGTTCCTGGATCGCCTTCACCGTTTCCGGCGGGGCCGAGGCGTAGATCAGCACCGGCCCGTCGGCGACCCGCGCGCGGGCGAAGGCGAGGGCCTCTCCCACCACGTCGGCGCCGTCGGCGAGCATGAGCGGGTCTATGTTGAAGGCGGGGTGGGCCTTCTCCCACTCCGCGATCTGGCCGAGGGTCGCCGCCGAGCAGGACCCGGCGACCACCGCCGCCTTGCCGGCGATCGCGGGCACCTCGTTCGCGCCGGCGGACGCCTTGAGCAGGCCACGCTTGCGATAAGCCTCGGGCAGACCGATGGCGATGCCGGAGCCGCCGGTGATCAGGTCGAGATCGGCCAGCGCCTCGCCGGCGGTGTGGAGCTGGTCGTCATCCACCGAATCGAGGATGGCATAGCCGTAGTCGTCCCGTCGCAGATCCGCGGCCTTGGCGCGGATGGCCTCCACCCCGCGCTGGATGTCCTGGTGCTGGATCAGGCCGACCTTGCGCTCCGTCTGGCGGCCGAGCACCTGCACCAGGTTGCTGTCGGTCATCGGGGTCAGCGGGTGGTGCCGCATATGGGTGTCGGAGAGGAGCTGGTCGCCGACGAACAGATGGCCCTTGAAGATCGTCCGCCCGGTCTCCGGAAAGGCCGGGCAGGCGATGGTGAAATCGGCGCCCAGCCGGTCGAGCAGGGCGTCGGCCACCGGGCCGATATTGCCCTCGTCGGTCGAATCGAAGGTCGAGCAGTATTTGAACAGGAAGCGTTGGCATCCAGCGGTCTTCAGCCAGTCCAGCGCAGCGACGGACATCTGCACCGCCTCGGCCGCCGGGTTGGTGCGGGATTTCAGCGCGACGACGATGGCGTCCACGTCGGGCACGTCGGTGTCCGGCCCCGGCACGCCGATGAGCTGCACCGTCCGCATGCCGCCGCGCACCAGATTGTTGGCAAGGTCGGTCGCCCCGGTGAAGTCGTCGGCCACGCAGCCCAGGATTGGTGCCATTCGGTCCTCCCGATCGTCGCTTTTGTGATGGACGCCTCCGGGGCCTTGGCCGCGCCCGGTCGCCCGCGTATCGTTGGCGCAAATCATAAGGACACGGGATCGGGACGCCATGGTGAAATTCGCCGCCAATCTGTCGATGATGTTCAACGAGGTGGATTTCCTCGACCGCTTCGACGCCGCCCAGATGGCCGGCTTCGACGGGGTGGAATTCCTGTTCCCCTACGAGCACGAGGCGGTGGAGATCCGCGCCAAGCTGGAGGCCGCCGGCCTGACCCAGGCGCTGTTCAACCTGCCGCCGGGCGACTGGACCAAAGGTGAGCGCGGGCTGGGCGCCATGCCGGGCCGCGAGGAGGAGTTCGACGCCGCCATCGACACCGCGCTCGCCTATGCCGAGGTGATCGGCAACGAGTTGCTGCACGTGATGAGCGGCATCATGACCGACGGCATGACGCCGGAAGCCTGCACCGACACGCTGGTGTCGAACCTGAAGCGCGCCGCACCCAAGGCGGCGGCGGCGGGTAAGACCCTGATCATCGAGCCGATCAACACCCGCGACATTCCGGGCTATTTCCTGAACTACCAGGAGCAGGCGCGCACCATCATCGAGGCGGTGGGGGCGGAGAATGTCGGGCTGCAGTTCGATTTCTACCACTGCCAGATCATGCAGGGCGACACCGCCAAGACCTTCGAGAAGCACCTGGACATCATCCGCCACGTGCAGATTGCCGGCGTGCCCGACCGGCACGAGCCGAATATCGGCGAGGTCAACTATCCCTACCTGTTCGAGACCATGGACAGGCTTGGCTATGACGGCTGGGTCGGCTGCGAGTACCGCCCCAAGGCGGGGACGGTGGAAGGCCTGGGCTGGTTCAAGGCGCTGACCCGCTGACCGCCGAAACAGAAAAAGACCTGATGAGGGGACGGATACCATGAAGATCGCGATCACCGGCGGCGCCGGATTCCTCGGCAAGAAGCTCGCCCGCGCCCTGCTCGACGACAACGAACTCGGGGTCGAGGAGGTGGTGCTGGCCGACATGGTCGCCGCTCCGGACGAGCTGACCGAAGACGGCCGCGTGCGCTCGGTGGTCGGCGACGTCACCGACCCGGACCTGCTGGCCGACGCGATCCGCGGCGATACCGACAGCGTGTTCCACCTCGCCGCCGTCGTCAGCGCCGGGGCGGAAGCGGATTTCGATCTGGGCATGGCGGTGAACCTGGACGCCACCCGCACAATCCTGGAACTGGCCCGCAAGCACGGCAACAAACCGAGGATGGTGTTCTCCAGCTCCTGCGCGGTGTATGGCGGCGACCTGCCGGACGTGGTGACCGACAACCAGCAGATCACCCCGCAGAACTCCTACGGCGTGCAGAAGGCGATCGGCGAGCTGCTGGTCAACGACTACGCGCGCAAGGGCTATGTGGACGGCCGCAGCCTGCGCTACCCGACGGTGGTGGTGCGGCCGGGCAAGCCGAACAAGGCGGCCTCCACCTTCGCCAGCTCGATCATCCGCGAGCCGTTGCAGGGCGACGAGGCGATCTGTCCGGTCGCGCCGGAGACCGAGATGTGGCTGGCCAGCCCGCGCACCATCGTCGCCAACACGCGCCACGCCCATGACCTGGACGGTGCGGCCTTCGGGCCGTGGCGCACGGTGCCGCTGCCCGGATTCACCGCCACGGTGAAGGGCATGGTCGACGCGCTGGCGGAGGTCGCCGGCCCCGATGTCGCGGCGCGGGTGAAATGGCAGAAGGATCCGGCGATCGAGAAGATCGTCTACGGATGGCCGGCCCGGCTGGAGACCAAGCGGGCCGAGGCCATGGGCTTCAAGCGCGACACCGACATGCAGAGCATCATCCGCGCTTTCATCGAGGACGAGCTCGGCGGCAAGGTGGCGTAAGCCGCCTCAGGCGGGACCCATGCCCTTCTCGGCGAGTTCCTTCCTCGCGCTCTCGTTCTTCTCCAGATCCGTCATGCCCATGCCGCGCAGCACGGCGTCGGTCTTGGAGAACTGGATGTTGTCGTAGGGCACGATCTCGATCCGGTTGCCCCACGGGTCGAGGAAATCGAGGAAGCGTCCGGGCAGGACCTGGACGCCCTCGCGGGTCAGGGCCTCGCGCACCGCGTCGCGGTCGTCGACCACCAGCCCGAAATGCCGGCCGTCGTCCGGCGACTGCCGGCGGCCCTGCTGCAGCGCCAGGAACTGGTCGCCCAGATCGATGAAGGCGGAGGTCTCGCTCTTGCTGCGGAGCTTGAAATCAAAGATTTTTCCGTAGAATTCCAGGGCCTCGTCGATATTGCCGACCTCCAGGGCCACGTGATTGAAGCCGACGGCGCGCGCCTTGCGGGGGACGGTCATGGCAGTCTCCTTAAAACAAGTTCTGCCTTGATATATTGCGTGCGCCGGACCGTACAAGGTCTCAGGGGCTGGGGGCCTTCGATCGGTGGTAGTGGGCACGGGCCTTGGCCCGGTTGCCGCAACTCTGCATCGAGCACCAGCGCCGGTTGCCGCCGCGGCTCTCGTCCAGGAACAGCCAGCCGCAGCCCTTGCCCTGGCACTCCTTCACTTTGGCCAGTCGCTCAGGGTCGACCAGCAGGTCGGCGGTGTCTCGGGCCAGCGCGGCCTTCAGCACGGCGAGACCGGTCGCCTCCTCCGGCGGCGCCCAGCGATAGCCGTCGGGTCCTTCGGTCAGGCTCCGGCGGTCGCCGCCCTGGCCCAGCGCCCGGTTCAGGACCGCCAGATCGCCGCTGCGGGGACTGCCGGTGATCAGCCGGTACAGGGCCTCGCGCAGGTCTCGCAGCACGGCAACGGCCGCGTCGGTCAGATGCATCGGCGGCCGGTCGAGCGCCAGGGCGAGCCAAGCATCCACCGCCTCGCCGCCGGTCAGAAACTCGGCCGGGTTGGCAGACGTCCGCCAGTCCACCGTGTTGACGAAATCCAGACACAGGAGCCCGCCGCCGGTGTAATACCCGGCCAGCAGCGGATTGTCGGAGCGCTTCATCAGCTTCATGTTGCCTATGACTATATAACCGGTTAGAGGGTTGTCCATGAAATCCGACACCCCATCCGTGATCTTCACCTGGGACGGCGTCAGGCGCGGTGCGCGGATGTGCATGCCGCTGGCCTTCGCGTCGTTCTTCGGTGGTCTCGGCTTCGGGATTCTGGCCGGCGACACCGGGCTCAGCCTCGCCCAGGCGATGGGCATGAGCGCGCTGGTCTTCGCTGGTGCCTCGCAGATGGTGGCGATGGATGTCTGGACCTTCCCGCCGGCCGTGCTCGGCCTCGCCATCGCCGCCTTCGCCATCAACATCCGCCACGTGGTGATGGGCGCCGCCCTGCGGCCCTGGCTGAGGGGCTTGCCGCTGCTGCGCTCCCACGCCGCCCTGCTGATGATGACCGACGCCAACTGGGCCCAGGCCATGGCGGTCCGGCGCAAGGGCGAGCTGGACGCCGCCATCCTGGTCGGTAGCGGCCTGGTCATGTGGCTCGGCTGGGTGTCCGGCACCGGCGTGGGGCAGGCGGCGGGCAACCTGATCGCCGATCCCAAGACCTTCGGCGTGGACATGATCGTGCCGGCCTTTTTCGCCCTCACCCTGCCCTCGCTCTGGCCGGGCGTGCGCCACCTGCATCCCTGGGTCGTCGCGGCGGCGGTGGCGGTCGTGGTCCACGCGCTCCTGCCGCACGGGACCTGGCACGTGGTCGCCGGCGGTCTCGTCGGGGCGGCGGTCGGAGGGCTGAGCCGTGAGTGAGGACGCGCTGGTCTGGCTGTCGATCCTGGCCATGGCGGTGGCGACCTGGGTGACTCGGATTTCCGGCTTCTGGCTCATGGGCCTGGTGCCGGAGGGTGGCTTCGTGCGCCGCGCGCTCAACCACCTGCCGGGCGCGCTGGTGGTCTCGATCCTGGCGCCGATCGTGATCGACGGCGGCTGGGCGGCGGCGGTCGCGATCGCCGTAGCCGTCGCGATTCTGCGGGCCGGGATCACCGCGATCTTCGCGCTGTTCGGCGCATTGGCCGCGGTCGCCCTGATCCGGCTGGTGGTGTAGCCTGCCGCTCCCCCCAACCTGACCGCAGGGAGCCGGGCCGATGGCCGACGAAATCGACTACGAGATCGAGGGCGACTTCTCGCCGATGCTGACCATCACGCTCGATCCGGGCGAGGCGGTCCAGGCCGAGGCCGGCGCCATGGTGATGATGGAGCCGGACATCACCATGTCGACCGAGATGCCCGGCGGCTTCTTCGGCAGCATCCTGCGCAAGGTCTCCGGCGAGACCTTCTTCATGACCTTCTTCGCCAACGAGGGCCGTCAGCGCCGCCGGGTGTCCTTCGCCTCGCCGATGCCGGGGCAGATCCGGCCCCTGGATCTGGCCAAGCAGGGCGGCGCCTTCTACTGCCAGCGCCGGGCCTATCTGGCCTCGGCGCGCGGCATCGAGATCACCGTTGCGCTGACCAAGCGGCTGACCTCCGGCCTGTTCGGCGGCGAGGGGCTGATCCTGCAGAGGCTGGAGGGCGACGGCTGGGCCTTTCTCGGCGCCGGCGGCACCCTGATCGAGCGCCAGCTCGCGGCGGGAGAGACCCTGACGGTGGATACCGGCTGCCTGGTCGGCTTCTCGTCGACCTGCGACTACGACATCGCGTTCCAGCGCGGCGTCAAGAACCTGGTGTTCGGCGGCGAGGGCCTGTTCGTCACCCATATCAGCGGCCCCGGCACGGTGATCATTCAGACCCAGCCGATCGCCGAACTGGCCCTGGCCCTGCACGACCTCGTCCCCAAGGAGCAGCGCTCGGGGGAGTAGCCCTCTCCTCCCTTCCCGTCATCCTGATGCAAATCAGGAAGACTGGGACGGGGGACGATCGTGCTCCACTGCCGCCGCGCTACCCGCTCGCCTGCACGAAGCGCATGCGGTCGTTGCGGATCTGGATGGCGGTCAGCACGCCGGTGAACACCGCGCCGGTGTCCAGGTTGATGCGGTGGCGCCGGATCGTCGGCTCCTCGAAGGGCTCCTCCGGGGTGTGGCCGTGCACCACCACCACCTCGAACGGCCAACCGTCCTCCGGTTCCAGGAAGGCGTCGCGGATCCAGGTGACGATCTCCTCGGGCTGGTCCTCCAGCGGCCGGCGCGGATCGAGCCCGGCATGGACGAAGACCCAGTCGCCGATCCGGTGCATCGGCACCATGCGGGCCACCGCCTCGGCGACGATCTCCGGCATGTTCCGGCGCAGGGTGTCGACGATCCGGTCCGGCCGGTCTGAGGCGGCGACGGCGAAATCGTGCCAGGTCTCCACCGCCCCGTTGGACTGCCAGACATGGAGCTCGTCCACGTGGAGGGTCTCCTCCAGCGCCGCCTTCAGCCAGACGTCGTGGTTGCCGAGCAGCAGGACGTCCTCCACCGGCACCCGTTCGTCGCAGAACATGGCCAGCCCGCCGGCGGCGAGACCCAGCGTGTCCTTCACATACGGGCCGCGGTCGATCAGGTCGCCGAGAAAGATGTTGGTCACCCGCTCCACCCCCGGGCCGGACACGTCCTCCGATAGGGCTTCCAGCAGCGGTTCGAGAAGATCGGCGCGCCCGTGAACGTCGCCGATGGCGCAGATCAGGTGGTCTGAGGCGGCGGGCTTGGGTGTTTCGAGCCATTCGCCGTGGGATATGGAGATCATGGGCATAAATGAACACGCCGCCGGGCCGATTGTGAAGCTTTCTTGAAGTCTGAGACGTGTTGATCTGGATCACTGTACGGTTGCGGCAGCTCTGCTGCGTTGCACAATGACAGGGGTCAATCGGGGGCGGTTCGCGGCCGCGCCCTTCACAGACACGGGACCAGCTCATGAAACTCTCGCTCCATGGTAAGAAGGGGCTCGTCGTCGGCATCGCCAACGACCGGTCCATCGCCTTCGGTTGCGCCCAGGCCTTTCGCGAGGCCGGTGCCGAGCTGGCGGTCACCTATCTGAACGACAAGGCCCGGCCCTATACGGAGCCGCTGAGCGCGGCCCTGGGGGCGGAGCTGTTTCTGCCCTGCGACGTGCGCGAGGAGGGACAGGTGGAGGCGCTGTTCGCGGCGCTGGCAGAGCGCTGGGGAAAGCTGGAATTCCTGCTGCACTCCATCGCCTTCGCGCCGCGCGAGGACCTGCACGGACGGGTCACCGACTGCTCGCGCGAGGGGTTCGACATGGCGATGAACGTGTCCTGCCATTCCTTCATCCGCATGGCCCGGCACGCCGAGCCGCTGATGAAAGACGGCGGTGCGCTGATGACCATGAGCTATTACGGCGCCGAGAAGGTCGTCGACCGCTACAACCTGATGGGACCGGTGAAGGCGGCGCTGGAGGCGAGCGTGCGCTACCTGGCGGTGGAACTGGGGCCCAAGAACATCCGGGTCTATGCGGTGTCGCCCGGCCCGCTGAAGACCCGGGCGGCGTCGGGGATCGACCGGTTCGACGAGCTGATGGACCAGGCGGCGGCCCGGGCGCCGAACCACGCGCTGGTCACCATCGAACAGGTCGGCGACGTTGCCGCCTTCCTCGCATCGGAGGCCGCGGCCGGGATGACCGGCAACGTGGTCTATGTGGATAACGGCTACAACGTGGTGGGCTGAGCCCCCGGTGTTGGAACAGAGGGAGCGCACGATGGCTTACGATACCGATCTTGCCGCCAAGACCGTCAGCGCACCGGATGCCGCCGACAGTCTGGACGACGCCAGCACCCTCGTGCTGGGCATGGGCGTGGCGATGCCGCCGGCGTTCATGGCGGCCCTGGCCGAGCGGGCGCGGGAGCGCCGGGGGCTGAGCCGATTGAACCTCTACTACATGCACGGCAGCAGGGCGGCGACCGAGACGATCCTGAAGCCGGAGCTGATGGACGTGCTCAAGCTCAACGTCCTGTTCATGAGCGGCCACGACCGGGCCTTCGCCGAGGAGGGACTGAAGCGGGGCGAAGTCTGGGTGCATTTCGTGCCCTCCATGTTCCACCAGGTCGGCCGCCTGTTGACCGAGCAGATCCGGCCCGACACCTTCGTGACCACCGTCTCGCCGATGGACCGCTCGGGGCATTTCAGCCTGGGCACCAACCCGGACTATGCCGCGGAGCTGGTGCGCAAGGCGCGGCGGGTGATCGTCGAGGTCAACCGCAACATGCCGCGCACCTTCGGCGAGAACCTGCTGCATATCAGCCAGGTCGACGCGGTGATCGAGCATGACGCGCCGCTGATGGAGCTGCCCTCGCACGCGCCGGGGGCGGAGGATCTTCTCATCGGCAAGTCGATCGCCGCCCTGATCCCGAACGAGGCGACGCTGCAGATGGGGGTCGGCGGGGTGCCGGAGGCGGTGCTGGCGGAGCTGCGCGGGCACAAGCGGCTCGGCCTGCATTCCGAACTGCTGTCGCCGCCGATGATCGAGCTCATGCGCCGCGGGGTCCTGACCGGCGAGGCCAAGACGATCATGCGCTACAAGCACGTCTTCACCTTGGCCCTGGGCGATGCCGACATGTACGACTTCATGGACGACAACCCGTCCATCGTCGGCTATCCGGCGACCTGGGTGAACAACCCGGCGGTGATCCGCAAGAACCGCCACATGATTTCGGTGAACGCCGCCCTGCAGGTCGACCTGACCGGACAGGTGAATTCCGAGGCGCTGAACGGCCACCAGTTCAGCGGCACCGGTGGCCAGCTCGACTTCGTGCGAGGCGCCTATCTGGCCCCCCACGGCAAGTCGTTCATCGCCCTGCATTCGACCGCCAAGGGCGGCTCGGTCAGTCGGATCGTGCCGCAGCTCGCCAACACCACCGTCACCGATCCGCGGGTGGACACCCAGTTCATCGTCACCGAATTCGGCATGGCGGATATGAAGGGCCGGTCGCTGAGCGAGCGCGCCCGGTCGCTGATCGCCATCGCGCACCCGGATTTCCGGGACTCGCTGGCGGCGGAGGCGAAGGCGATCGGGCTGATGTGAGGCACCCGCCCGACATCAGCCGTCCTCCTGGTGCGATTCAGGATCAGGCTTCCGCTCCCGCGCCGCCATCCCGATGCAAATCAGGATCAAGCCCCTGACGTCGCAGCCTGCTCCGACCGCCGCCCGTTGGTACCTGTGACCGGCCTTCGGCGCAGGGTCCTGACTTTCGTCAGGACGACGGAGAGGGGTGGACAGAGCTTGGCAAGGTCCTGATTTGTAGGGACGACGGGTACAATTACCGCCGGTCCGTCACGTCCCCATCCCGTCGCTCAGCGCCCGCAGCAGCGCCAGCATCGCGCCGTTCATCGGGGTGGGGATGCCGTGCCGCGCGCCGGCGCGGACCACGGCGCCGGTCAGCGCTTCGGCCTCCAGGCGGCGGCCGGCCAGCGCGTCGAAATACATCGACGAGCCGGCATCGTGCGGGAAGGTGAGGACCAGGCGCTGGGTATCGGCGGCGACACTGGCCGGCAGGCCGGCTCCTTCCGCCTCGGCGACGGCGGCCGCTTCCTCCAGCAGCGCCGTGGTGAGGGTCTGGATGTCCTCGCGCTGCAGCACCCCCTGGCGCTGACGGGTCAGGGCGGTGACCGGGTTGACCACGATGTTGATCAGCAGCTTCTGCCACTGCCGGGCGGTGAAATCGGGCGCGCGCACCGCCTGGATCGGCGTGCCTTCGAGCAGGTCGATGAAGGCCTGGGCGGTGTCGGTGTCCGGCAGGGCGATGTCGGCGTCGCTGATATGGCGCATGCGCACATGGTCGTCGGCGATCCGCTCGCCGTTGTAGTAGACGATCACCGGCAGGGCCTCCGCACCGCCGGCATAGGAGGCGATCCGCTCGGCGTGGTCGATGCCGTTCTGCATGACGGCGACGGTGGTATCCGGTCCGCACAGCGCGCGCAGCCAAGCGCCGGCGCCGTCGGTGTCCTGGGCCTTGGTGGTCAGCAGCACCCAGTCGACCGGGGAGGCGTCCGCCGGATCGGTCAGCACGGTCATCGCCACCTCGACGCTCTCGTCGGGCAGGTCGACCCGCATCCGCTCCAGCGGGCGGCGGCCGCAGGCGATCACGTCGTGCCGGCCGGCATGGGTCAGCGCGCCGGCGGCCGCACCGCCGATGCCCCCGAGGCCGATGACGGCGACACGCTGACGCGAGGAAGCGGTGGAGGTCATGGGCGATCCTGGGGCCGGTTGCAGTGGGCGCAGTTGACGGCATGGCGCCCGCGCGGCGCAACCCGCTTTTCGCTACTGCACAATCGCCGGGGTATTCGGTGGGAAATCAGCGGGGCGATCAGTGGGGCGATCAGCGGGGCAATCCGGGGGGCTTTCGTGGCGGCCTGCCTGCGCTACTCTCGCCGCGGCACTCGCCAAGAACGCGATCCAGGAGGAAATCATCATGCTGTTCGACGTGCGCAAATACACCTGCCGTCCCGGCACCATCGGCAAACATCTCGAGCTCTACGAGCGCCTGGGCAAGGCACCCCAGGCCAAGCATCTGGGCGACCCGGTGCTCTACGCCAAATGCGAGACCGGCGACCCGAACTGCTACATCCACATCTGGGCCTATGAGAGCGCGGGCGACCGTGAGGCCAAGCGCGCCGCCATGTGGAAGGATCCGGACTGGATCGCCTATACCCAGGAGAGCGCCAAGCTGGGCGCCCTGGAGAAGCAGGAGAACAGCCTGTTCAACGACGTGAGCTTCTATCCGTACAAGCGCTGAGCGGCTTTACGCCTCATCGTCATCCCGGCCGAGCTCCGGGCTTGACCCGGAGCTCGGCCGGGACCCGGTTCGAGTGACGGGGCCTGGGTCCCGGGCGCCTCCCGGATCAAGTCCGGGCGGCCCCAGGATGACGATCGGGAAGTCTTAAACCACGGCCCCGTCCCGCGCCGTCACCCGGCCGCCCTTGACCACGAGTGCGCGCATCGGCCGGTCGACCACCGCCTCGGCCAGGGTCTCGGCCGCGACCGCCACGAAATCCGCCCGCGCGCCGATCTCCAGCCCGTAGGGTCCGTACCCGATCGCCTGGGCCGCCGCACCGGCGCACAGGTCGAAGGCGAGCGCGATGCCCTCGTCGGTGCGCAGGCCCGCCCGATAGGCCACCAGCATCGCCCGCTCCAGCATGTCGCCGTTGCCGAAGGGCGACCAGGCGTCGCGGACGTTGTCCGACCCGGCGAAGACCCGCACCCCCGCCTCGCGCAGCTTCACCACCGGGATCAGGTATCCGGTCCCGGGGGCGCTGGTCAGGATCGCCACGTCGGCATCGCGCAGGTCGGCGATGGTGAGGTCGAGCGTGCGGTCGTCCACGGTGGCCAGCGCGAAGGCATGGCTGACCGTGACCTTGCCCTGCATCCCCAGGGCCGCGGTCCGCTCGGCGACGGCGCGCAGCTCCAGCGCGCCGCGATGCCCCGGGTCGTGCAGGTGGATGTCCACCCCGACCCCGTGCTTCTCGGCGAGGCCGAAGATCACGTCCAGATGCCCCTCCATGTCGCCCTCGATCCCGACCGGATCGATGCCGCCGATCAGCTCCGCCCCCTCCGACAGGGCGGCGTCCAGCAGCTCGGCGACGCCGGGCGCGATCAGGACGCCGGACTGCGGGAAGGCGACGAGCTGCACGTCGACGATGCCGGCAAAGGCTTCGCGCGCCGCCAATACCTGGTGCAGGTGGTCCAGCTTGCTCTCGGGGTCGATATCCACGTGGCTTCGCAGGGCGACCGTGCCGTTCGCCGCCTCGCGGGCCAGGAAGTTCCTCGCCCGCTGCTCCACCGACAGGGCGAGGTCTGACCGCCCGTCCTTCTCCGCCGCGATCCGGTGGGGCACGGTCGGCCCGGCCCGGTGCGGTCGCCAGGGCAGGCCGAGGAAGGTCTTGTCCAGGTGGATATGCCCGTCGATCAGCCCCGGCAGCACCAGCTTGCCGCCCAGATCCTCGTCGTCGGTCCCGCCGTGCGCGTCGAAGGCGGCGAATAGGCCGTCGCGGATCGTGATGTCGACGGTCCCGCGATCGGGCAGGCGGGCGTTGCGGAAGCGGGTCTCGGTCATCCGGCGGATCCTTGGCGGTGGGGCGGGGTCTTCAGGTATCGCGTCGGCGGGGCGCCGAGGGTGCGGCGGAACATGGCGATGAAGGCGCTCGGGCTGGCATAGCCGAGGTCGAGGGCGACGGCCGTCACCGGCTCGCCGGCGGCTAGCCGCTCCAGGGCGGCGAGCAGGCGGCGGCGCTGGCGCCAGCGGCCGAAGGACATCCCCGTCTCCCCCTGGAACAGCCGGGCCAGGGTGCGGGTGCTGGCCCCCGCCCGTTTGCCCCAGTCGGCCAGGTCGCGCCCGTCCGCCGGATCGGCGATCAGCGCGTCGGCCACGGCCAGCGCCCGGCGGTCGCGCGGCAGCGGCAAGTCGAGCGGGGCCGAGGGCAGGTCCGCCAGCTCGTCGGCCAGCACCGCCACCAGCCGGGCCTCGGCGCCGGTCTCCGGATAGTCCCGGGGCAGCGCCACCACCCGGGAGATCAGCGCCCGCACCAATGTCGGGACCGACACCACCCGGCAGCGCGGCCCGATCGGCACGCCGGCGTCGCGGCGCAGGTAGAGCGTGCGCATGGCCACGGCAGAGGCGGCGCGGACTTCGTGCACCACCCCGGCGGGCACCCAGACCGCGTAGCCCGGCGGCACGATCCAGGCGCCGTCGTCGGTGCGCACCGTCATCACCCCGCGCTCGCCATGGACCAGCTGGTCGCGATCGTGCTGGTGCCAGCCGGTGGAATGGCCGGGCACGTAGTCGACCGCATAGCCGACGATCGCCTTCGGCCAGTGCTGGCGGTCGCGGACGTCCGGGCTGCCGCCGCCGGGGCTGACCCGGTTCCGGTTGTCTTGTCCTGTTTGCAACATCGATTGACAGTCTGTCGAAGGACGGCAAGGCGGACAAGATGGAGGATGGGGCGTCATCGCTCGCGGGAGGATTGCATGCGTCTCGACACCCGGTTCCTGTTTCTCAACATCGGCCACGCGGTCGACCATCTGATGATGCTGCTGTTCCCCGCCGTGGCGGTGATCATGGCGGCGGAGATGGGGGCGAGCTACGCCGAGATCCTGGTGCTCTCCACCGGCGGCTTCATCGCGTTCGGGGCGTTCTCTCTGCCGGCGGGTTGGCTGGCGGATCGCTGGAGCCGGGAGACCATGCTGGCGGTGTTCTTCGTCGGCATCGGCGCCACCACGGCGTTGACCGGCCTGGCCCAGGAGCGCTGGCAGATCGCGGTCTGCCTGTTCCTGATCGGCATGTTCGCGGCGATCTATCATCCGGTCGGCATCGCCATGGTCAGCCAGGGTGCCGCGGCGGCAGGCGGCAAGGTCGGAAAGCGGCTCGGGGTGAACGGGGTCTGGGGCAACATGGGTGTGGCCGCCTCGGCCCTGGTCGCCGGGGCGCTCGCCGATCTGGCGGGCTGGCGCTTCGCCTTCGTCGTGCCGGGCTGCCTCGCGGTGGCGATCGGCGTGCTGTGGATGCTGCATTGCCGCTCGGCGGCGGGGCAGGCGGCGACCCATGCGGGCACCGTGGCGCGCAAGACGGGGGCGCAGCCCGCCGCCGACTGGAAGACGGTGCTGGCGGTGGTCTTCGTCGCCACGGCGTTCGGCGGCTTCATCTTCAACGCGACCACGATCTCGCTGCCCAAGGTGTTCGACGACAAGCAGGTGGCGTCGCTGGCGGTGAGCGGGACGGAGGCCGGCTCGCTGATCGCCCTGGTCTACGCGGTCGCGGCCTTCACCCAGATCGCGGTCGGCCATCTGATCGACCGGTATTCGACCAAGCTGGTGTTCCTGCTGCTCGCGCTCGGCGACGTGGCGGTGTTCCTGGTCGCGGCCCAGGCGACCGGCTCGGTGATGCTGGCGGTGTCGCTGGCGATGATGATGCTGGTCTTCGGTCAGATCCCGATCACCGACACCCTGATCGCCCGCAACACGCCTGAGCACTGGCGCGGGCGGGTCTATGCGATCAAGTACGTGCTGTCCTTTGCCATCGCGGCGACGGCGGTGCCGGCGATCTCGGGGCTGCACGCCTTCGGGGCTGGGTTCTCGACGCTGTTTCTCATCTGCGCCGGGTGCGCGGCGGTGATCACGGTGGCGGTGATCTTCCTGCCCCGCACCCGCCCGCTCGCGGCGCCGCAGCCGGGGGAGTGAGGGGAAGCACCAACCCGTTTGCCGTCTTCCCGGACCTGCGTCGGGACCGAGGGCGACGCTTGCTGGAGCGTTTCAGGGAAGACCTCGAACGCTCCAGCCGCTCCTGTCCTGGATCCCGGCTCAAGGCCGGGAAGACGATGGGGGTAGTTTGGTCCCCCTAGAGCCAAATCTGACCATATTGAATCATTTCATGATTCAATATGGTCAGTGAATTTGCCTCTAAAACAATAAGATAGAGCAAGCTCACACGAGCAGATGTTTCCATCTGATCGTGATTTGTTCTAGAAGATCTTCCCCGGGTTCATGACGCCGTCGGGGTCGATGGCGGCCTTGATGGCCTGCATCAGGGCGACCCGGCTCGGCGGGGTGTAGCGGCGGAAGTCCTCGCGCTTGAGGCCGCCGATGCCGTGCTCGGCGGAGAAACTGCCGCCGAACTCGGCGCAGAGCGCGCTGATCCGGTCCGACATATCGCCCTTGCGCTGGCCCCAGGCCGCGTCGCTCATGCTCTCCGGCTTGCGGATGCCGTAGTGGATGTTGCCGTCGCCCATATGGCCGAAGGTGTTGAGTTGCACGCCCTCCAGCTCGCGCTCGCACATCTCCCTGGCCTGGGCCAGGAATTCCGCCACCCGGCTCACCGGGACCGACACGTCGCAGGAGATCGACCCGCCCTCGCGCCGGCCGGCCTCGGCCTGTTCCTCGCGGATGCGCCAGATCTGGGCGCGCTGGGTCTCGCTCTCGGCGATCACGCCGTCGGTGACCAGGCCGTTCTCCATCGCCTCGCCGAAGATTGCCTCCAGCTTGCCGCGCAGGTCGTCGATCTCCGACGACGTCGCCATCTCGATCAGCACGTACCAGGGTGAGGGCGTGTCGATGGGATCGACGATGCCCTCGATGTGCTTCATCGCCAGATCGATGCAGCGCCGGGGCATCAGCTCGAAGGCGATGACGGTGTCGCCGGACAGCTCGCGGGCGCGCGACAGCAGGGTCTGGGCGGCTTCCGGAGTGGGCACCGACAGCATCGCCGTCTCGCGCAGCTTCGGGGCCGGCATCAGCCGCATGGCGGCGGCGGTGATGATGCCGAGCGTGCCCTCGGCGCCGATGAACAGCTGCTTGAGGTCGTAGCCGGTGTTGTTCTTGCGCAGGGTGTTCAGCCCTTCGAATACGGTGCCGTCGGGCAGCACCACTTCCAGCCCCAGCACCTGCTCGCGGGCATTGCCGAACTTGATCGTGTTGTTGCCGCCGGCATTGGTCGAGAGCGTCCCGCCGACGGTGGACGAACCTTCGGAGGCGAGCGACAGCGGATACAGGCGCCCGACCTCGGCGGCGGCCTGCTGCAGGGTCTGGATCACGCAGCCGGCCTCGGCCACCAACGCGAAATTGTCGGCGTCCAGCGCCCGGATCTTCATCATGCGGTCGAGGGAGACCACGATCGACGGCTGCGGTTCGGTCGGGATCGAGCCCAGGACCAGGCCGGTATTGCCGCCCTGGGCCGTCACGGCGATGCCGGCGCCGTGGCAGAGGCGGACGACCCGGGAGACCTGCTCGGTGCTGTCCGGGCGGGCGACCAGCAGGGCCTCGCCGACCGTGCCGCCGCGCCAGTCGGTGCGGTATTTCAGAGTGTCGGTGGGCTCCTCGAGCCACCCCTTGTCGCCGAGAACCTGCTTGATCTGGCTGATCGCCTCGGCAATGGCCTTGGCCGGAACGGACGACGGCGCGTCGACGTTCATCTGCTTCCTCCGGGTATGATCTTGTTTGTTTCGGCGATCATGCGGCGGCCGGAGCGCGGGAACAAGCCCGCGTCCGCTACCCGGCCACGCGGGGAGCGGTGGTGGCACGGGAAGCGGGCGCAGGCTCCGCCGGTAGGAGTCGGTCGGCGGGAAACGGGGGGCTCAGCGGCCGGTCAGTTCAGGGCGCCGTGGCAGTGCTTGTACTTCTTGCCGGAGCCGCAGGGGCAGGGCGCGTTGCGCTGGACCTTGCCCCAGGTGGAGGGATCCTTCGGATCGGCGCTGACCCGGGAGGAGGCGGAACGCTGGGGCGGGGGCACACCGTCGGTGCCGGTGGCCCGCAGCTCCTGATCGTCCTCCACGGTGCCGATCACGTCGCTGGCCAGGGCCGGATCGGCCCGGGTCTCGTGCATCTCGTGGGCCAGCCGCTCGGCGGCCATCCGCGCCTCGATCTCCTCCGGAGACTGGGTGCGGATCTCCAGATGCGACAGCATGGACGTCACCTGGCCGCGCAGATCGGCCAGCATCGCCTCGAACAGGGAGAAGGCCTCGCGCTTGTACTCGTTCAGCGGGTCCTTCTGGGCATAGGCGCGCAGGTTGATGCCCTGGCGCAGGTGGTCGAGCGAGAGCAGGTGGTCCTTCCACTGCTGGTCCAGCAGTTGGAGCAGGAGCTGCTTCTCGGCCATGCGCATCAGGTCGCGGCCGAAATTGACGGTCTTCTCCGCCATGCGCCGGTTGGAGGTGTCGCGGATGCGCTCCAGGATCTCGCGCTCGGCGATGCCCTCTTCCTTGCCCCAGTCCTGCACCGGCAGGTTGAGGCCGAGCAGGCGCAGCACCTCGGCATGCAGCCCGTCCAGGTCCCACTGTTCGGAGTAGGTGCCTTCCGGGATCGCCCGGGCGACGATGTCCTCGATCACCTCGTGGCGCATGTCGGTGACCATCTCGTGGACGTCCGGCTGGCGCATGATCTCGCGGCGCTGCTCGTAGACGACCTTGCGCTGGTCGTTCATGACGTCGTCGAACTTCAGGAGCTGCTTGCGGATCTCGAAGTTGCGCGCCTCGACCTTCTGCTGCGCCTTCTCCAGCGCCTTGTTGATCCAGGGATGTACGATCGCCTCGCCGTCCTGCAGGCCCAGCTTCTTCAGCATGCCGTCCATGCGGTCGGACCCGAAGATGCGCATCAGATCGTCTTCCAGGGACAGGAAGAACTTCGAGCGGCCCGGATCGCCCTGACGGCCGGAACGGCCGCGCAGCTGGTTGTCGATGCGCCGGCTCTCGTGACGCTCGGTGGCGATCACGCACAGGCCGCCCTCTTCCAGCGCCTTCTTCTTGCCGGACTCGACGTCGGCGGTGATCTCGGCGGTGATCTGCGCGCGCTTGGCCTCGTCCTCGACGCCGTCGAGCGCCTGGGAGAGGCGCATCTCGATATTGCCGCCGAGCTGGATGTCGGTCCCGCGACCCGCCATGTTGGTGGCGATGGTCACCGAGCCGGGCCGGCCGGCCTGGGCGATGATGCGGGCCTCCTGCTCGTGGAAGCGGGCGTTCAGGACCTCGTGCGGGATCTTTCGCTGCTTGAGGACCTCGGCGACGGCCTCCGACTTCTCGATCGAAACCGTGCCGACCAGGACCGGCTGCCCGCGCAGGCGGCATTCCTCGATCATCTCGACGACCGCGTCGTACTTCTCCCGCGCGGAGCGGTAGACCTCGTCGTCCTCGTCCAGGCGGGCGACCGGGACGTTGGTCGGGATCTCGACGACTTCCAGCTCGTAGATTTCCTGGAACTCGGCCGCCTCGGTCAGCGCCGTGCCGGTCATGCCGGCGAGCTTCGGATAAAGGCGGAAATAGTTCTGGAAGGTGATCGAGGCCAGCGTCTGGTTCTCGTTCTGGACGGTGACCCGCTCCTTGGCCTCCAGCGCCTGGTGCAGGCCGTCGGAATAGCGCCGGCCCTCCATCGCGCGGCCGGTGAACTCGTCGATGATGACGACCTTGTCGTCTTTCAGCATGTAGTCGGTGTCGCGCGAGAACAGCTTGTGGGCGCGCAGGGCCTGGTTGGCATGGTGCACCAGGCTGACATTGTTCACGTCGTAGAGCGCGCCGGTCTGCAGGATGCCGGCCTCGGTCAGCAGACGCTCGATCTCTTCGGTGCCCTCGTCGGTGAGGGCGACGGTGCGCTGCTTCTCGTCCTTCTCGTAATGCTCTTCCTTCAGGCTCGGGATCAGCGCGTCGATCTTGCGGTACAGATCGGAGCTGTCGTCCGCCGGGCCGGAGATGATCAGTGGCGTGCGCGCCTCGTCGATCAGGATCGAGTCCACCTCGTCGACGATGGCGTAATGGAATTCCCGCTGGGCCATGTCCTCCAGCCGGAACTTCATGTTGTCGCGCAGATAGTCGAAACCGAACTCGTTGTTCGTGCCGTAGGTCACATCGCAGGCATAGGCCGCCTTGCGCTGGCTGTCGTCCAGGCCGTGCACGATGCAGCCCACGGTCAGGCCGAGGAAACTGTAGATCCGGCCCATCCAGGCGGCATCGCGCTGGGCCAGGTAGTCGTTCACGGTGACCACATGCACGCCCTTGGCGGGCAGGGCGTTCAGATAGACCGGCAGGGTGGCGACCAGGGTCTTGCCTTCACCGGTCTTCATTTCGGAGATCTTGCCCTGGTGCAGGACGATGCCGCCGAGCAGCTGTACGTCGAAATGTCGCTGCCCGAGGACCCGCTTGGCGGCCTCGCGGACCACCGCGAAGGCCTCCTCCATCAGGTCGTCGACCGTTTCTCCGGCGGCCAGACGCTCCCGGAAGGCCGCGGTTTTGGCCTGGAGCGCCTCGTCGGAGAGCGCGGCCATTTCGCCCTCGAGACCGTTGATGGTCTCGATGTGCTTTCGCAAGCCTTTGAGAATACGATCGTTTTGCGAGCCGAAGAGGGCTCTGGCAATGCCGCCGAACATGGATGGTCCCCGAAAAGTGCGCGCGCCAGCCGACGCGGCGGTTCGAGCAGCAGATTTAGGGGGCGAGACCTGCCCTGTCAACGCAAGCGGGGTCCGGGGAAAGTTCGCCGGAAGCGGGCGGATTTATTGCCTTTAGGTCAAGGTTAACCCATTCTTAACCTATCATGGTCGACGCGATCACCCCTACGACGCCCACACGTCCCGTTGCGGTGCAAAACGCAGCGGGGGCCGGAGGCGTGCGCGTGCGCCATCGAGGCGAGCGGCCGGAGGATCCGTCCCGGCGGGTCGATGACGACGGCGACGACACCGCCGACACCGCCGACAACGCCGACAGCGGCGCGACCGACGGCGGGACCGGCCGGGCGTCCGCCGCCAGCCGGGCGGCGATGCGCCGGGCCAACCGTGCCTATGGCGGCGCCGGCGCGGCGGTCGGCCAGCCGGAGGTGGTCATGTCCCGGGCGGCGGCGATCCTGGGCGGCGGCGACCTTGAGGCGATCCTGCGCCGGGCCGGTCAGGCGCTGCGCCAGATGGCGGAGACCCTGCTGGGCGTGCCGCCGGAGCGCACCGCCGGCCTCGCGGATGCCTTCGCGTCCGAAGCCCTGGAGTGGGTGCGCGTCGCAATCGCCCAGTACCGTACCTATGCGGCCGATCACGAAGGCCTGCCGGTCGGCATCTCGTTCGAGGATGTGCGGCTCACGGTCGATGCCGGCCATGGCGGGTTGGCCATCGAGGTCGGCGGCGTGCATTTCCGCCGGGCCTTCACCTTCCGCACCAAGGGCGTGGTCTTCGACATCCGGGCCTCGGGCGCCGTGCAGGATCCCACCCCCGGGTTCTTCGTGGATTCCGGCGAGACCGAAGGCCAGGCCACCACCGCCAACGCCATCGTCGACAAGGCCCGCCGCGACCTGCCGCGCTTCGGTATCAGCAAGGATACAGAGGGGGTCTGCGTGCTGATCCGGGCCGAAGGCAGCGATTTCGACCCGGCGCGCGACGGCGGCTGGGTCATGGACCTGGACGTGCATGTCCCCTTCGACCCGACCTGGAGCGGGTGATGGGCGGCGGGGACAGGTTGCCGCGGCCGGCAATCGTCCCATCGTTGTGTCATGGCTCGCGGTGTACCAGCGCTTTCTTGTGGCCCACCGGGCGATCTGATACGCCTGCCGGCCATCGACGACGGGCCTCGGTCCGTCGTACCGAGCCAGGCTGATCCGAGACGGGCACACAGACCCGTAAAGAAAGTTTCGAAAGGACGTTCCATGCTCTCCCTGCGCCACGCGACCGCCGCCGCTTCGGTGGCGCTCAGCCTCGTATTCTGCGGACCGGTGGTCGCGCAGACGCCGGCTCCCGCCGGAGCCGCCTCCGACGTCGACCCGTCCACCGTGGTCGCCCGCGTCGGTGACAAGGAAGTGACGCTGGGCGAACTGATGGTGATGCGCAGCCAGCTGCCGGCTCAGTATCAGCAGGTTCCGCTGGAGGCGATCTACGAGCCGATGCTGAACCGGGCGGTCGATCAGATCCTGATCACCCGTGCGGCGCGCGCCAGCGGCATCGCCGACCAGGACGAGGTGAAGGCGAAGATCGAGGAGGCGGCCGATCAGGTCATCGCCGAGGCGTATCTGACCCAGACGATCGCCTCGGAGGTGACCGAGGACGCCCTGCGCAAGCGCTATGAGGAGGCCGTCGCCGGCCAGACGGGCGAGGAAGAGGCCAAGGCCCGCCATATCCTGCTGGACAGCGAGGAGGATGCCCAGGCGGTGATCGCCGAACTGAACGACGGTGCGGAGTTCACCAAGCTTGCCGCCGAGAAGTCGACCGGCCCGTCGGCCGCCCAGGGCGGTGATCTCGGCTGGTTCCAGGCCGGCCAGATGGTGCCGGAATTCTCCGCCGCCGCCTTCGCGCTGGAGCCGGGCACCTATACCAAGGAGCCGGTGAAGAGCCAGTTCGGCTGGCACGTCATCCTGCTGGAGGAGAAGCGCACCGCCGATGCCCCGAGCTTCGAGGATATGCACGACCAGTTGACCGCCGAGATGACCCGCGAGCTGATCCAGGCCCGCCTGGAGAAGCTGCGCGGCGACACCAAGATCGAGCGCTTCGGGCCGACCGGCAAGCCGCTGGTCCCGGCCGAGTGACCCGCTGATCCCGCCTCTGCACCCCGCTTAAGCTGACGGAAGAACGACCATGAAGCCGCTGCCGGTTTCCCCCCTGGCGCCGACCAGGAAACAGACCCTGCCGCCGATCGCCGGATGCCGCATGGCGGCACGGGAGGCCGGGGTGCGGTACAAGGGCCGCCGCGACGTTCTTCTGATGGCGTTCGACCCGGGGACCACGGTCGCCGGTGTGCTGACCCGCAACCAGATGCCGGGCGCGCCGATCGACTGGTGCCGCGCGCACCTGCCCGCCGGCACCGCCCGCGGGCTGGTGGTGAACGCCGGCAACGCCAACGTCTTCACCGGCGCCCACGGGGCGATGGCCTGTGCGGAGACGGCGAAGGCGGCGGCGGCGGCGCTGGGCTGCGATCCGTCGGAGATCCTGCTGGCCTCCACCGGGGTGATCGGCGAGCCGATGCGCTACGAGCGGATCGTCGAGCATCTGCCGGCGGCCAAGGCCGAGCTGACGGAGGACGCCTGGGAAACCGCGGCGGCCACCATCATGACCACCGACACCTTCGCCAAGACGGCGTCGCGCACTGCGAACATCCGCGGCGTGCCGGTGACCATCAACGGCATCGCCAAGGGCTCCGGCATGATCGCGCCCGACATGGCGACCATGCTGTCCTTCGTCGTGACCGACGCGGCCCTGCCCGCACCGGTGCTGAAGGCGCTCCTGACCCGGGGCGTGAACCGCAGCTTCAACGCGGTCACCGTCGACAGCGACCAGTCGACCAGCGACACGGTCCTGCTGTTCGCCACCGGCAAGGGCGAGACCCATGTGACGGTGGACGGTCCGGGCGATCCGGCGCTGCGCGATTTCCGCACCAAGCTCGAGGACCTGCTGCACGATCTGGCGATGCAGGTGGTGCGCGACGGCGAGGGGGCGAGCAAGCTGGTCCGCATCGCCGTCACCGGGGCGGCTTCGGAGCGGGCGGCCAAGAGGATCGCGATGGTCATCGCCGACTCGCCCCTGGTGAAGACGGCGATCGCCGGCGAGGACGCCAACTGGGGTCGCATCGTCATGGCGGTCGGCAAGTCGGGCCAGAAGGCGGACCGGGACCGGCTGGCGATCTCCATCGGCGGCGTCGAGGTGGCGCGCGACGGCGTGCGCGTGGAAGGCTACGACGAGGCCCCCGTTACCGCCCACATGAAGGGCCGGGAGATCGATATCGAGGTCGATGTCGGCGTCGGCCGGGGCCGGGCGACCGTGTGGACCTGCGACCTGACCCACGGCTATATCGACATCAACGCCGACTACCGCAGCTAGACGCGCCCATGGCCAAGAACAGCCTTCCGATCGTTCTGGTCGTGGCGGTGGCGCTGGTCGATGCCGACGGGCGCGTGCTGATCGCCAAGCGGCCGGAAGGCAAGAAGCTGGCGGGACTGTGGGAGTTCCCCGGCGGCAAGGTCGATCCCGGCGAGACGCCGGAGGCGGCGCTGATCCGCGAGCTGCGCGAGGAGCTGGGCATCGACACCCATGAGAGCTGCCTCGCCCCGCTCACCTTCGCCAGCCATGCCTATGACGATTTCCACCTGCTGATGCCGCTCTACGTGTGCCGGCGGTGGAAGGGCGAGGTGACCCGGCACGAGCACGCCGACCTCGCCTGGGTGCGGCCGGTGCGGCTTCGGGACTACCCGATGCCGCCGGCCGACGCCCCGTTGGTGGCGATGATCCAGGACATTCTCGGCTGATCCTTCTCCCTCTGGGGTGGGAAGCGATCAGAACAGGCCCAGGATGCGGCGGCGGCTGTTGCGCCGACCGTCGGCCGGATGGGTCTGCGGCTCCGGATGGCGCCGGTTGACGTCGTGATGCTGCCTGATCAGACGCTCGATCTGGTCTCCCGCACCACCGGTGGCGGCATGGGCGAGCAGCAGAAGATGATTGCCGTTCATTTTATCTCTCCTTTCAGGACACCGAGGACTTCGGCCCCATTCGATGACTTGAAATTGGGCCGGATCCCGGGTTATCTCAAACGATGCTTTCTCACTTCACGTGTTAGAAAAACTATCCAATGTCCGCGCGCCGTCTGCCGCCGCTGAACGCCCTGCGCGCCTTCGAGGCCGCCGCCCGTCTGGAGAGCATGAGCCGGGCGGCGGACGAGCTGTCGGTCACCCATGCCGCGGTCAGCCATCAGGTGAAGGCGCTGGAGGAATGGATCGGTCAGCCCCTGTTCCGGCGCGAGCACCGCCGTATCCGCCTGACCGAGGCGGGGGCCGACCTGCTGCCGGTGCTGGGCCAGGCCTTCGACTCGATCGACGCCCGGCTGGCGGATATCAGCGCCACCGGCGGCCGGCGCATGCTGACCATCACCGCCGCCCCTTCGGTGGCCTATCGCTGGATCGTGCCGCGTCTGCCGGCCTTCAGCGCGCGCCATCCCGAGATCGATGTGCGCATCGAGCATTCCACGAGGATGGTCGATCTGCGGCGGGAGCGGGCGATCGATGTCGGGCTGCGCTATGGGCGGGGCGGCTGGGAGGGGTTGGAGCAGCACTGGCTGATCAGCGGCCATGCCCGGCCGATCGCCTCGCCGGGCCTGCTGGCCAAGTACGGCCTGTCGGCGGCGGACCTGCCGCTGCCGGTCGAGACGATCGCGTCGCTGCCGCTGCACCACGAGGAGACGCGGCTGTGGTGGCGCCGCTGGTTTGAGAATAACGGCATGCCCGAGGCGGACGTCTCCTCAGGGGCCGTACTGTACGACGCCGGCTCGATCCTCGATCTGGCCCTGGCCGGCCACGGGGCGGTGCTGGGACGGTTCGCCCTGGCGCGCGAGGCCATGAGCGCCGGCCTGCTCCTGCCGCTGCACGACGCCTATCTGGACGAGGATGCGGGCTATTGGTTCGTGTACGACAAGGCGCGTGCCGACGAGCCGCATATCGCCGCCTTCCGGGAGTTCATCCTGGAACAGATCGGCGAGGAGACCTGGCAGGACTGGCAGGCCTCCGACCGGGACGGAGACTGATTTCAGCCCGGAGTCTCGCCGGTGCCGGTCTCCGTGCCGCCCAGGGCCGATGCCAGACGGCTGGTGGCCGAGCCGGGACGTAGCGGCTTGGGCTGGCTCGCCGCCGGAGCCCAGCCGGTGAGGTAGAGGATCTGGAAGCGGGCCGGGATCCGGCCGTCCGCATCGGCGAAGCGCTCGGCATACGCCTGGGCCACCCCGCCCAGCAGGGCGCGGGTCATCGGCGCGCGATGACGCTCCAGCACCAGGTTGGTCTCGCCCATGCCCCGCAGGTCCCGCATCAGGTGCAGGGCGGTGTCGTAGGTCACGGTGATCGTGTCGGCGTCCACCACGGGCAGGGCGAAGCCGGCGCGCTGCAGCAGGCCGCCCGCGTCGCGCAGATCGGCGAAGGGCGACACCCGGGGGCTGAGTCCGCCGGTCACCGCCACCTCGGCCTCGGCGAAGGCGTCGCGCAGCTCCACCAGGGTCTCGCCGCCGAGAAGCGCCACGAGCAGCAGCCCGTCCGGCTTCAGGGCCCGGCGAATCTGCGACAGGGCGCCCGGCAGGTCGTTCACCCAATGCAGCGACAGCGCCCCGAACACCGCGTCGAGCGAGCCGTCGGCGATCGGCAGGAACTCCTCGTCCAGGGTCAGGGCGGGGCCGTCCGCCGCCCGCTCGGCCGCCCAGGACGGGGCGAGGTCGCTCTGGATCAGGGTGTCGACCTTGCCGCTGGCCCGCAGGGCGCGGCCCAGCGCGCCGGACCGGGCACCGAGCTCCAGCGCCAGCGGGAAGCGGCGCCGGATGTCCTCCAGCCGCTCGGCCAGGCGGTCGGCGACCTCCTCCTCCAGGAAGGCGAACTCCCCATAGCGGGCCCGGGCGCGCTCGCGGCGGCGGCGCAGGAGGGAGCGGTCGAATACGCGCATCGCATCGGTCATGCCCGCCATATGGCGCAGGCGCGGGGGCAGGGAAAGGGAAAACCGGCCTGGGCCTGCCATGGCGGAACCATGGCCGCGCTCTCATCCGTTGCGCCGCTGGCGCGGCGTCTGCTGGACCTTCTGCTGCCGCCGCGCTGCGGACGCTGCGGCGTGGACGTGCCGGCCGACGCGACCCTGTGCCTGACCTGCTGGAGCGCGGTCACCTTCGTCACCGAGCCGCTCTGCGAGGTCTGCGGCCTTCCCTTCGAGATCAGACCGTTTGGCAGTGCCGTCTGCGGCGCCTGTCTGGCGGAACCGCCGGTGTTCGACCGGGCGCGGGCGGCGGTGGTCTACGACGATGCGACCCGGTCCCTGGTCCTCGCCTTCAAGCACGGCGACCGGCTTACCCTGGCCCCGCTCTTCGCCGCCTGGATGGTCCGGGCCGGCGCCGGTCTGATGGAGCAGGCCGACGTGATCGTTCCGGTTCCGCTCCACCGATGGCGGTTATTGTCGCGCCGCTACAACCAGGCGGCGGTGCTTGCGCATGCCCTGGGGCGTGCCACCGGGGTGAATGTTGTCGACAGTTTACTGCTTCGCACCCGTCAAACCCCCAGTCAGGGTCGAAAGTCGGCCGCGCAACGAACGCTAAACGTGCGTGGAGCATTCGCGCTACGGAATAACTGCGATGGGGCGGCGGAAGTGATCGAGGGGCGTCGGATAGTGCTTGTCGACGACGTTTTTACAACGGGAGCCACGGTTTCCGCGTGTACACGCGTGCTCAGAAGGTCGGGTGCAGTGGCGGTCGATGTGCTGACTCTGGCCCGGGTGACATAACTCACACAGATGAGAGCGCTTTGCAAAAAGACCGGACTTTTCTTATCTACTTCCCAGCGACGTGTGCTTCACAGGAGGGGACCGAGATGGCCAAAGCGGCCAGGGTTGAAATTTACACGACCATGTTCTGTCCATATTGCTATCGCGCGAAGTCGCTGCTGGCGAATAAGGGCGTGGATTACGTCGAATACGACGTCGGGGGCTCGAGCGACGCCCGGAGCAAGATGAGCGAGCGGGCCGACGGCCGGCACACCGTGCCGCAGATCTTCATCGCCGGCGAAGGCATCGGCGGATCGGACGAACTTGCGGAACTCGAGCGGACCGGTAAGCTGGATCACCTGCTCGGCGTTTCCCTGGTCTGAGGCACCCGCCTCCCCGGTCCGAGCGCTCGAATTTGACGCCCGGAGGTCCTGGATGACCCGACTGACCGTCGCCTGCGTGCAGACCAACACCACCCGCGATCCGCTCGAGAATATCGAGCGGGTCAGCCCCCTGATCCGGGAAGCCAAGCAGCGCGGGGCGCAGCTCATCACCACGCCGGAAATTGTCGGCATGCTGGAGCCCAAGCGCGATCAGGCGCTGGCCAAGGCGAAACCGGAGGAGACCCACGAGGTCCTCGCCGCCTTCCGCGGTCTCGCCGCCGAGCTGGGCGTGTGGCTGCTGGTCGGGTCGATCTCGATCAAGCTCTCCGACGACAAGATGGCCAACCGCAGCTTTCTGCTGGACGACCGCGGCCAGATCGTCGCCCGCTATTCCAAGATCCACATGTTCGACGTGCAGGTCGGCGACGGCCAGACCTACCGGGAGAGCAACACCTATCGCGCCGGGGACGAGGCGGTGATCGCCGACACGCCCTGGGGCAAGATGGGCATGACCATCTGCTACGACATCCGCTTCCCCTACCTGTACCGCAAGCTGGCCCAGGCCGGTGCCGAGGTGATCTTCGCCCCAGCCGCCTTCACCAAGGTGACCGGCGAGGCGCACTGGCACGTGCTGCAGCGCGCCCGGGCGATCGAGACCGGCTGCTACGTGGTCTCCGCCGCCCAGACCGGCGAGCATGCGGAAGGGCGCAAGACCTACGGCCATTCGGTGATCGTCGGGCCGTGGGGCGAGGTCCTGGCCGATGCCGGCGAGGAGGTCGGCGTCATCACCGCGGAGATCGACCTCGCCCGTGTCGCCGAGGCCCGCGGCAAGGTGCCGTCGCTGACCCACGACCGGGTCCTGGGCGATCCCGTGGTCTACGGCAGCGAGCTGCGCCAGGCCGGCGAGTAGGCGGGCGGCTTTTCCGGCCGTACCGCCACCACGCGCTGCTTCACCGCGTGGCGGGGCGCCTGCTCCTCCAGATCCTCATACGCCACCACCTGCAGCTCCGGGCGCACCGCGATGAGAAGTTCCTCGCGGTGCAGCAGGAAGTTCGGGTTGCTCGGCTTGCCGAAGCGCTCGTTGCCGGCGGCGAAGGTCTCGTAGATCAGCACCCCGCCCGGCGCCACGGAACGCACCAGGGCCGGGAACAGGGGCCGGTGCAGATAGTTGACCACCACCACCCCGGCGAAGCTCCGGCCCTCCAGCGGCCAGGGGCGGCCGCTCTCCAGATCGCGGGCGACGATCTCCACCTCCGGATCGACCGCCATGTCGCTGACCCCGACCACGTCGCGGTCGAGGACGACGACCGGGTGGCCACGGTCGCGGAACATGCGGGCGTGGCGGCCGCTGCCACAGGCCACGTCGAGAACGGTGCCGCCTTCGGGAATCATGGGGGCGAAGCGCGCGACCCAGGCCGAGGGTTCCTGGGTGGCGGTCTCGCGGCCCGGTTCGGGATCGGCCGTCATCGCTAGACCTCCACGCTGGCCGGAACCCGCGCGCCCGAGAAGCCGCAGGCGGGGCTGGCGAGGCGCACGAAGACGCCGGTGATCTCCTGCGGCGTCGGCAGACGGTCCGGATCCTCCTCGGGAAAGGCGGCGGCGCGCATGCCGGTGCGCACCTCGCCCGGATCGACCAGATTGACCCGCACCCGGCTCGACCGCGTCTCCGCCGCGTATGCGCGCGCCAGCGCCTCCAGCCCGGCCTTGGAGGCTGCATAGGCGCCCCAGTCCGGCATCGCACCCTGGGCCGCCCCGGAGGTCACCAGCAGGGCCCGTCCGTTGGGGGAGGCGCGCAGCAGCGGGTCGAGCTCGCGCAGCAGCCGGAAGGTGGCGTTGAGGTTCACCGAAATCGCCTGATCGAACACGGCGTCGGAGACCTCGGCCAGGGGGGCGATCTCGCCCAGCACGCCGTGGTTGGCCACCACCACGTCGAGCCGGCCCAGCTTCTCGCCGATCCGCTTGGCCAGTCCCTCTATGGCGGCCGGCTCGGACAGGTCGAGCGCCAGGGTCGCCACCTGCCCGCCGGCCTTGCGGATGCGCGCGGCGACTTTTTCCAGATCGGCCTGGGAGCGGGCGGCGAGCACGACGCGGGCGCCCTCGGCCGCATAGCGCTCGGCGACGGCCGCACCGATGCCGCGCGACGCGCCGGTGACGAGGCAGGTCAGCCCCTTCAGCGCGTTGCCGCCGGCGGTGATCTCGGCCAGCGCCCGGTCGTCGCCGACCACGCCGATCTGCTCCAGGATGTCGTCGAGCACGAGGCGCAATGTGTCGGCGATGCGGTCGATCTCGCGATGGGTGACGACCAGCGGCGGGGCGATCACCAGGGCGTCGCGCACGGCGCGGACGATCACGCCGCGGCTCTGCATCTGGTCGCGCACCACGGCGCCGACCAGGCCCTCCGGGTCGTACAGGATCTTCGGATCGCGCTGCTGCACCAACTCCACCGCGCCGATCAGGCCGAGGCTGCGCACCTCGCCCACCATCGGTTGGTCGGCGAGCCGGGACAGCGCCGCGGCGAAATGGTCGGACAGGTCGTCGCGTACGCGGCCGATCAGGTTCTCGCGCTCGATGATCTGCAGGTTGGCCAGGGCGACGGCGGCGGCCACCGGATGGCCGGCATAGGTGAAGCCGTGGGCGAGGCCGCCGCTCTTCTCGATCAGGGTCTCGGCCACCCGGCTGCCGATCATGACGGCGGAGATCGGCTGATAGCCGGAGGACAGACCTTTCGCCAAAGCCATGAAATCGGGGGCGAGGCCGAACCTCTCCGCCGCCGACCACGCGCCGAGACGGCCGAAGGCGCTGACCACCTCGTCCAGGGCGAACAGCACGTCGTGCCGCCGGCAGATCTCCTGCACCCGCGCCAGATAGCCCGGCGGCGGGATGATCACCCCGCCGGCCCCCTGCACCGGCTCCACCACCACGCCGGCGACGGTGTCGGCACCCAGCTCCAGGATCTTCTCCTCGATCCAGCCGGCCGCCCGCTCGGCGAAGGCCTCCGCGCTTTCGCCGGGCGCGCCGTGGCGGAACTGGTAGGCGGTGTCCACATGCGCGAACCCGGCCAGCGGCAGCCCGCCCTGGGCCTGCATGGCGAGGGTGCCGCCCAGGCTGATCGTCGCCAGGGTGGAGCCGTGATAGCCCTCCTCGCGGCCGATCATGACCTTCTTGTCCGGCTGTCCCTTCAGCTCCCAGAACAGCCGGCAGAACCGCACGATGGTGTCCAGCGCCTCCGACCCGGAATTGGCGAAGACCACATGGTCCAGCCCGTCCGGCATCAGCTCGGCCAGCTTCGCCGCCAGGGCCGCGGTCGGCGCCGTCGTGGTCTTGAAGAAGGTGTTGTAATAGGCCAGCCGCTCCATCTGCGCGGCGGCGACCTCGGCCAGTTCGGTGCGGCCGTAGCCGACATTGACGCACCACAGGCCGGCCAGCGCGTCGAGGTACAGCTTGCCATCCTCGTCCCACAGGGTGCTGTCCTTGCCGCCGGCCATGACGATCGGCGCGTCCTCCTGCAGCACCTTGGGATCGGTGAACGGGTGCAGGTGGTGGTCGCGGTCGAGGCGTGCCAGATCGGACGGGGTCGCGGGCATCATGGGCCTCTGTCTGCTGTGGCGGTGTTCCTTCGATGCTGGAACGGCCAGCCGTGACCGCTATATTACAGTCATGTCCATGATTGGTTGACCGATGATCCACTACCGCCTGCGCTGTAACGCCGAGCATGAGTTCGAGGCGTGGTTCCAGAACAGTTCGGCCTTCGAGAAACAGGCCGAATCGGGTCTTCTGTCCTGTCCGGACTGCGGCTCGTCCGAGGTCTCGCGCGCCCTGATGGCGCCGGCGCTGCAGGGCACCCGCCGGGAGATGGTGCCGACGCCGGCAGACGCGCCGAGCGGGGAGCAGAAGCAGGTCGCCACCCAGGCGCTCGCCCTCAAGCAGCAGCTCCTCGGCCTGCGCCGCAAGATCGAGGAGAATTTCGACAATGTCGGCGACCGCTTCGCCGACGAGGCGCGCAAGATCCATTACGGCGACAGCGACGCCCGCGGGATCTACGGCGACACCACTCCGCAGGAGCGCGAGGCGCTGGCCGACGAGGGGATCGAGGTCGGGACCATCCCCTGGCTGCGCGACGACGCCTGACCCGGGAGCCTGACATGCATGTGGTGATCTTCGAGGTCGAGCCGAAGGACGGCTGCCGCGACAGCTATTTCGAGATGGCCGCCGCCCTTCGCGCGGAGCTGGAGACAGTGGAAGGGTTCATCTCGGTCGAGCGGTTCGAGAGCCTGGTCACGCCGGGCAAGATCCTGTCCCTGTCCACCTGGGAGGACGAGGCGGCGATCCGGCGCTGGCGCGAGCGCTCGGCCCATTACGCCGCGCAGTCGGCCGGCCGGGACAGCCTGTTCGCCCGCTACCGCATCCGAGTGGCCGAGGTGTCGCGCGACTACGATCGCGAGACCTCGCCCTGGCGGGCGTGACGGGCGGTCTCGCCTCCGACTTGCTAGCTCCACCAAGCGTCTTCCCGGCCTGGCGCCGGGACCGAGAGCGCCGCGTGCAGGAGCGCGCGCGGCAGGTGCTAGAAGGCCGCAGAACGATGAATCCTGGATCCCGGCGCGAGGCCGGGAAGACGGAAGCGGTCGTGGGCGTGGTTTGCCGCTTCCCCCGACATCCTGACGCAGCGCCACCACGCTGAATTCGCCTTTCCTTTCGCCGCCGACAGCTTATCTATCCCTCCATGAGCGACATCGATTCCGAACGCAATTCGTTGGGTGGGCGCGTGCGCCGCTATGCCCGGGTCGGCACCGCTGTGGGCGGGCTTGCCGCCCGGCTGGCCGGCGAGCGCTATCTCGGCTTCAACGTCGACAAGGCGGAGCACGCGGCCGACCTCAAGGCGGCGCTGGGCGGGCTGAAGGGCCCGCTGATGAAGGTGGCGCAGATCCTGTCCACCGTGCCGGACGCGCTGCCCAAGGAGTATGTCGACGAGCTGAGCCATCTGCAGTCGAACGCGCCGGCCATGGGCTGGCCCTTCGTCAAGCGGCGCATGACCACCGAGCTCGGACCCGGCTGGCAGAAGAAATTCGCCGAGTTCGAGCGCGAGGCCGCCTCGGCCGCCTCCCTCGGGCAGGTCCATCGCGGGGTGCTGCACGACGGCCGCAAGGTGGCGATCAAGCTGCAGTATCCGGACATGTCCTCGGCCGTGGAGGCCGACCTGCGCCAGCTCGACTGGGTGTTCAAGCTATATCGGCGCTACGACACCGCGATTGACCCGTCGCTGATCCACACCGAGCTCTCGGCCCGGCTGCGCGAGGAGCTGGATTACGGCCGCGAGGCCCGGCACATGGCGCTGTACCGCCACATGCTGGCCGACGAGCCGGCGGTGCACATTCCGGAGGTGGTGGACGAGCTTTCGACCAACCGGCTGATCACTATGACCTGGCTGGATGGCACGCCGTTCATGAAGTTCCTGGAGGAGAACCCCGATATCGAGACCCGCAACCGGGTCGCCCACAACATGTTCCGGACCTGGTACGTGCCGTTCTATTTCTACGGCGTGATCCACGGCGATCCGCATCTGGGCAACTACACGATCCGCGACGACGGCTCGATCAACCTGCTGGATTTCGGCTGCATCCGGGTCTTCCCGCCAGCCTTCGTGAAGGGGGTGATCGACCTCTACCGGGCGCTCCGCGACGACGACGAGGAGCTGGCCGTCCAGGCCTACGCGAGCTGGGGCTTCACCGATCTCGACCGCGAGACCATCGACGTGCTGAACGTCTGGGCGCGCTTCCTCTACGGGCCGCTGATGGAGGACCGCACCCGCAAGATCCAGGAGAGCGGCAGCGGCCTGTACGGCCGCGAGATCGCCGAGAAGGTGCATGGCGAGCTGAAGCGGCTGAGCGGTGTGCGCCCGCCGCGCGAGTTCGTGCTGATGGACCGCGCGGCCCTGGGTCTCGGCTCGGTCTTCATGCACCTGAAGGCGGAGGTGAACTGGTACCGCCTGTTCCACGACCTGATCGGCGAGTTCGACGTGGACACCCTGACCGCCCGCCAGGACGCCGCCCTGGCCGCCGTCGGGCTCGACCGGCCCGACTGACCGGCCCCGACTGGCCGCCCCCGACTGGCCGCCCCCACGGCGCATGCTAGGACAGATTGTCGCGCCGTCTCGTCCCGCTGGACGATCCGCTGGGGCAAGCGTACCGCGTGCCTGCGCGAATCTGGCGCCGTCCGGCGGTCCGGACTAAGCGCGCGATCGGAAAGCGGGATTGGGCAAATTTCCCCCTAGACGCGCATGCCGCCGGTGCTACCGTTGGCGAAACCAAGACCAAAAACTAATCAAAAAACCCAATACCGGAGGAAACAGCAGATGAAACGCAGCTTCATGGTTGCCTGGGCAATCGTTGCCATGGCCACGGTTGCCTTGGTCAACGGCCCCGCCCGCGCCGAGTATCCCGAACGCCCGATCCAGGTGATCGTGCCCTGGTCCGCCGGCGGCGGCACCGACGCCACCGGCCGGATGATCGCCAAGATCATGCAGGACGAGCTCGGCGTGCCGGTGAACGTCGTGAACCGGACGGGCGGCGGCGGCGTTGTCGGCCACCAGGCCATCGCCTCGGCCAAGCCGGACGGCTACACGATCGGCATCGTCACGGTCGAGATCGCGATGATGCATTGGATCGGCCTGACCGAGCTCAGCTACAAGGACTACACCCCGATCGCGCTGTACAACGCCGATCCGGCCGGCGTGTCCGTCAACATCGACTCCAAGTACAACGACGTCGGCGCTCTGCTGGCTGACGCCAAGGCCAACCCGGGCGACATGAAGGCCTCGGGCACCGGTCAGGGCGGCATCTGGCATCTGGCGCTGGCCGGCATGCTGGTCGAGGCCGGCATGGAGTCCAATGCCATCGGCTGGGTGCCCTCCCAGGGCGCGGCGCCGGCCTTCGCCGATCTCGCCGCCGGCGGCATCGACGCGGTCACCGCCTCGGTGGTCGAGGCCCGTGCGCTGATGGAGGCCGGCAAGGTCAAGGTGCTCGCCGTCATGAACGACACGCGCCTGGACGCCTTCCCGGACATCCCGACCCTGACCGAGGCCGGCGGCCCGGACTGGACGACCGCCGCGTGGCGTACCGTCGCCGGCCCCAAGGGCCTGCCGGCGGACATCCAGGCGAAGCTCGCCGCCACGGTGGAGAAGGTCTACAACAGCCAGGAGTTCAAGGACTTCATGGCGAACCGCGGCTTCGGCATGATCTGGGGCGGCCCGGACGATCTGGCCAAGCACTATGAGACCTCGGATGCCGATTACGGCAAGGTTCTGAAGGCGGTCGGTCTGGCCAAGTAAGGCCGGACCCCACCTCTCCAAACACCTCATCCGGGTGGCGACATGCGGTTCAACGACGCGATCCTCGGGATCGTCCTGATCGGGTTCGCGGCGCTTGCCGCGGCCGGCACCCTGGATTTCCCACGGGTGCCGGGCCAGGACTATGGCTCGGCACTCTTCCCCCGGCTGCTGTGCGCGGGGTTCGCCATCGGCGGCCTGATGCTGATCCTGTCGGGCTGGCGCAACCGGGCGACCCAGCCGCTGCTGGACACCGACGACTGGGCCCGCTCGCCGGCTCACCTGTTGACCCTGGCGCTCGCGGTCGGCGGCATCCTGTTCTACATCCTGGTTTCCGACTGGCTCGGCTTCATCCCCACCGCCTTCCTGGTGGTGTTCACGCTGATGCTCCGGTTGCGCGGCCGGTGGATCAGCTCCGCCGTGATCGCCGCGGCGGTGACCCTCGCAATTCACCAGATCTTCTACGGCCTGCTGCTCGTGCCGCTGCCCTGGGGCGTGCTCGAGTCCGTGGTCTACTGAGGTTTCGATGGACCCCTTCCTGCAAGCCCTGCCGCTGGTCTTCAATCTCGAAGTCCTCGGCACCATGGCGATCGCCGCGATCTTCGGCCTGGTCGTCGGCTCGGTCCCGGGCCTGACGGCGACCATGGCGACGGCGCTGCTGGTGCCGCTGACCTTCTTCATGGACCCGGTGCCGGCCATCGCCTCGATGGTGACCGCCACGGCCATGGCGATCTTCGCCGGCGACATCCCCGGAGCGCTGCTGCGCGTCCCCGGCACGCCCGCCTCGGCCGCCTACGCCAGTGAGGCCTTCGCCATGACCCGCAAGGGGCTGGCGGAACGGGCGCTCGGCACCAGCCTGGTAGGCTCGGCCATCGGCGGCATGTTCGGCACGGTGGTGCTGGTCCTGTCCGCGCCGCAGCTCGCCGAGGTGGCGCTGCAGTTCACCCAGTTCGAGTATTTCTGGCTCGCCTGCCTGGGCCTGACCTGCGCCGTCTTCGTGTCCACGGCGAGCCCGCTGAAGGGCGCGATCTCGCTGATCATCGGCCTGTTCATCGCCACCGTCGGCATCGACATCACCGCCGGCTATCCGCGCTACACCCTCGGCATCCCGGACCTGCTGGGCGGGGTCGCCTTCATCCCGGCGATGATCGGCATGTTCGCGATCGCCGAGATCCTGCGCAACATGGTCGCCGCCCCCAGCGAGGCGCCACCGAAGCTGAGCCGGCTGATGCAGTTGTTCAGCGGTCTCGGCGGGGTGTTCCGGCGCTACTGGAGGGGCGTGGTGCGGGGCAGCGTGCTCGGCACGGCCGTGGGCATCCTGCCCGGCGCCGGCGGCGACATCGCCGCCTGGGTCGCCTACGCGCTGAGCAAGAAGCTGTCGAAGGAGCCGGAAAAGTTCGGCACCGGCCATGTGGAGGGCATCGTCGACGCCGGCTCCGCCAACAACGCCGCGCTCAGCGGCGCCTGGGTTCCGGCCCTGGTCTTCGGCATCCCGGGCGACTCGATCACCGCCATTGTGATCGGCGTGCTCTACGTGAAAGGCATGAACCCCGGGCCGACCGTGTTCATCCATTCGCCGGAGCTGATCTACGGCGTCTTCATCACCTTCTTCCTGGCCAATGTCGTGCTGATTCCGTTCGGCTTCGCCGCCATCGGTCTGGCCCGGCACATCCTGCGCATTCCGCGCGGGATCATCTGGCCGATCGTGCTGCTGTTCTCCACCGTCGGCGCCTATGCCATCGACAACAGCCTGTTCGGCGTCGTGATCATGCTGGTCATGGGAATCCTCGCCTTCGTCATGGAGGAGAACGGCTTCCCGGTCGCGCCGGCGATCCTCGGGCTGGTGCTCGGGCCGATGCTGGAAGGCAACTTCATGACCGCGATGATCAAGGCCGACGGCGAGCTGCTCGCCTTCTTCGAGCGACCGATCGCCGCGGTTCTCGGCGTGATCACCCTGTCGGTCTGGTTCATGCCGCTGGTGATGAAGGTCTGGCGCAGCCGGTCGGCCGACGCCCGCTAAATCACCGGCTGCTCGGCCAGTTTGTCGTCGACCACGCTGAGCACCGTCCGGCCGGGCAGCGCGCCCGGGAACCCGGACAGCAGGGCGTAGGCGGCCGCCCGTGTCGAGGGCGGATGGGCGAAGGCGCCGGCAACGCTGTCGAACCAGGCGAGATCCGTCTCGGCCACGGTGCGCCGGCGCACCGCCTCGGCCGCCGGCCCCCAGGAATCCCAGGGCAGCAGCTCGATCCCGGCCAGGGCCGCGGCATCGCGCAGCAGGCTGCCGGCGGCGAACCAGGCGCCGGAGATCCCGATCGCCGATACCCCGAGGGTCGACGGGTCGAGGGTGCCGGCGCGAACCGCCTGCCAGGCCCGGGCTCCGGTCATGAACCGGCGGCGGGGCAGGTCGGCGATGTTGAAGGTCACGCCGAAGCGGTTGCGCATCCGGGGGCCGAGTTCGGGATCGAACAGTTTCCAGTCGCCGCCGCGCCGGTACTCGCAGACCCAGTGATCGTCCCAGAATCCCGGCGAGAAATAGTCGGCGAAGCCGACGCGGATCCGCGCCTCCACCCCGGCCGACCGCAGGGTGCCGGCGGCGAACAGCGCGAAGTCGCGACACGTCCCGTAGAGCAGATCGGTGGACGCACGCCGTTCGGTCAACGGCCGCGGGTCGCGCGCCACGGCGGTCTCCAGCAGCCGGAACAGGGTGCGGGCGCTGGCGTCGTTCCTGGCCCGCTCCGGCACGCCCGAGCCTTCCGCATGGGCGATGCCAACATGGATCAGGATATTCTCCAGCGCCGTTGCCAGGGCGTGCGGCTCCGATGGCAGCTCCGCCAACCGCCGGGAGAAGCCGCCGGGATTGCTCCAGGCGGTCTGGACGATGTGACTCACGCGGACGCCTCGTTCGCCGTACTGGTTGAGATACTATACGATGAACACGGGCAAACCGAGTATCTGTACAAATATCAGGGTCAGTAGCCCCGATCCAGGTCGACCAGCCCCGTCGGCGTCTCGCCGGCGCGGATCAGGGCGATGTTCTTGGCGAACGCGATCGAGGCGGTCGGCGGGTTCACCTCGGCGGCGATGTGCGGCGTGATGTAGATCCGCGCGTCGCTCCAGAACGGGTGGTCGGCCGGCAGCGGTTCCTGGCGGAACACGTCCAGGGCGGCCGCCGAGAGCTGGCCGGAATCCAGCGCCGGGATCAGGTCCTCCTCGACCAGATGGCCGCCGCGACCGACATTCACCAGCAGCGCGCCCTTGGGCAGCTTGGCGAACAGCTCGGCGCAGAGCACGCCCTCGGTCTGCTCCGTCAGCGGCAGCAGGCAGACCACCACGTTGGAGCGGGCCAGCAGGGCGTCCAGTTCCGCCGCTCCCGACACCGACGCCACGCCGGCGGCCGAGCGCGGCGAGCGGGTCCAGCCGGTATTGGCGATCTCCAGGGCGGTCAGCGACCGGCTCAGATGCTCGCCCAGGGTGCCGAGGCCGAGGATGGCGACATGCAGCTTGCGGTGGTCGAAGGCCTCGCTCATCGGCCAGACGTGCTCGGCCGCGAACCGCTCGAACTTGTCCGCCTTGCGGTGCCAGCGCAGGATCTGCAGCACGATGTGATGGGTCATCGAGCCGGCCATGAACGGGTCGATCAGCCGGGCGATGGGCACGTGCAGCGGGCGCTCCGGATCCTCCAGGATATGGTCGACGCCGGCGCCGATCGACTGGGCCAGCTTCAGGTTCGAGAAGCGCGCCATGACCCCATGCGGCAGGCGCCAGGAGATCGAGACGTCGACCCGGGCGAGGTCGTCGCCGGCGATGTCCAGGGCCGGCCGGGCGTCCACGCCGGGCATCTCGTCCTTCAGTGCGGCGATCCAGGCGGACGGGCCGTCGCCGGTGCTGTGGACGGCGACGATGGGGTTCACGATGGCCGTCATCAGTACTTGCGCTCGCGGCTGACCACGTTGTTCGGCGTCTCGCCGGCGAAGATCCGGCGGATGTTCTCGGCCACCTGGTCGGCGCCGCTCTCGGCATTGGTCTGGGCCGAGACATGCGGCCAGACCTGCACCTTCGGGTGGGTCCAGAACGGATGACCCTCGGGCAGCGGCTCGGTGCGGAACACGTCGAGGGACGCGCCGGCGATATGGCCGCTGTCCAGTGCCGCCAGCAGATCCTCTTCGACCAGTTGGGCGCCGCGGCCGGAATTCACCACGAAGGCGCCCTTTGGCAGCTTGGCCAGAGTCTCGGCGTCGATGATGTCCGTGGTCTCCGGGGTCAGCGGCAGCAGGCAGCACAGGATGTCGGTACGTGCCAGGAACGCGTCGAACTCCGCCTCTCCCGCGAAGCTCGTCACGCCGGCGATCTCCTTGCGGGTGCGCGACCAGCCGGCCACGTCGAAGCCGAGTGCGGCGATGGTGGTCGCCGCCTGCGCTCCGAGCGCGCCCATGCCGAGAATGCCGACGCGCTTCGTGGCGGTCTCCGGCGCGGGCAGCTTCACCCAGCGGCCCTCGCGCTGGAACTGCTCGTATTCCATGCCCTGGCGGTGGAAGCGCAGGACCTGCAGCAGCACCCACTCCGCCATGGCCTGGGCCATCCAGGGATCGACGATGCGCAGGATCTGCGCGCCCTCGGGCAGGTTCGGCTCGGCGAAGATGTGGTCCACCCCCTGGCCCAGCGAGCAGATCGCCTTCAGGTTGGTCATGCCGTCATAGGCGCCGGCCGGGACCTTCCAGACCAGGGCGAACTCGATGTCCTCCTTGTTGCCGACATCCGGCCAGACCCGGAAGTCGAGGTCCGGAATGCGCTTGGCCAACGCCTCGCGCCACTGGTCGGGATTGTCGTTGTCGGTGCGGAAAAGGACGGCGGGCATGGATATTCCTTGTAGCGAGGGTCTTCGGTGCAGGGGCTTCGATGCAGGGTCGGCGGAAGACATGAGAGTAGTCGGGCGGTATGCGCCTGTCGACGTCCTGGGTGCGGTGCAGCGCGCGCCGCGATGCGATTGTGCCGGGACGTGATACCCTGTCGGGCGCGGAAAGCCGGTCAGGACCGTCAGGCGAGGACGCCGCGATGAGCGACACCGATACCCGCTCCAAGACCCGGGTGAAGCCCAAGGTCGAGCGGCCGAAGATGTACAAGGTCATCCTGCTGAACGACGACTACACCCCGCGCGAGTTCGTCGTGAAGGTGTTGAAGGCCGAGTTCGGCATGGGCGAGGACCGGGCCTATGCAGTGATGCTGACGGCCCATCGCAAGGGTGTCTGCGTCGTCGCCGTCTATGCCCGAGACATCGCCGAGACCAAGGCCGACCGGGCCAACGACATGGCCCGCCAGGCGGGGTTTCCGCTGCGCTTCACCACGGAGCCGGAAGAGTAGGGCGAACCGGAAGAGTAGGGCTCAGACCAGCGCCGCCACCCGGGCCCGCAGGTCGGGCAGGAGCTCGGCCTCGAACCACGGATTCTTGCGGATGATGTTGCCCGAGCGCCAGGACGGGTGCGGCACCGGGAAGAACCGCGGGCCGTAGTCGCGCCAGTGCTTCACCGTCTCGGTCAGGGTCCTGTGCCGGGCGGCCTCCAGGTAGTGCGCCTGGGCGTACTGGCCGGCCAGAATGATCAGCTCGACATTGGGCAGGTGCTCCAGCACCGGGGCGTGCCAGGTCGGCGCGCATTCCGGGCGCGGCGGGGCGTCGCCGCCGCTCTTGCCGTTCTTCGAGGGCAGCACGCCCGGGTAGCAGAACCCCATGGGCACGATGGCGACCCGCGTCGGGTCGTAGAACGTCTCCCTATCGACCGCCATCCAGCCGCGCAGGGTGTCGCCGGAGCGGTCGTTCCAGGGAATGCCGGTCTCGTGCACCCTGGTCCCCGGCGCCTGGCCGACGATGAGGATCCGAGCGCTCGGCTCGACCACCAGCACGGGCCGGGGGCCGAGAGGCAGGTGCTCCGCGCACAACCGGCAGGCGCGGATGGTGGCCAGGAGGGTTTCGAGTTGATCCGTCATGAGGGCACTCCATGTCTACCCAGGGGTAACGCAGAGAGCAACGCCCGGGCGCTTCTACAGGCGCGTTGACAGCCTACCGATTTCGGCGTACCGAATCCCCACTGCGCCGATTTGAGCCTCCAGCTTGCGGGCGCGTTACAAATGCAGCTAAAGCGGCGGTCGTAACGGACCCGCTGGCTCGCTTGGCGGGTTTTTTCTTTTTCCGCCCAAGCGAACCGGTCCGTCCCGCACCTCCGTCCCGGCTGCATTTGGTCCCTTTGACCAAGGCGGGCTTTCGCTCGCCGACTGCTAAACGGAGACGACCGATGTCACTCAACACCACCAATCCGCAGACCCTGGCCCTGCATGCCGGCTACCGCGCCGACCCGACCACCGGGGCCGTGGCCGTGCCGATCTACCAGACCACCTCCTACCAGTTCCGGGACACCGAGCATGCGGCGAACCTGTTCGCGCTGAAGGAACTCGGCAACATCTACACCCGGATCATGAACCCGACCTGCGACGTGCTGGAGCAGCGGGTGGCGGCCCTGGAGGGCGGTGTGGCGGCCCTTGCGGTTGCGTCGGGTCAGGCGGCCAGCGCCTTCGCGGTGCAGAACCTGGCCAAGGCCGGCGACAACATCGTCAGCTCCACCGACCTGTATGGCGGAACCTGGAACCTGTTCGCCAACACCCTGAAGGACCAGGGCATCGAGGTCCGCTTCGTCGATCCGTCCGATCCGGAGAACTTCGCCCGCGCCACCGACAAGCGCACCCGCGCCTATTACGCCGAGACCCTGCCGAACCCGAAGCTGCAGGTCTTCCCGATCAAGGAGGTCGCCGATATCGGCCGGGGTTTCGGCATCCCGCTGATCATCGACAACACCGCCGCCCCGATCCTGTGCCGGCCGTTCGATCACGGCGCCGCGGTCATCGTGTATTCGACCACCAAGTATATCGGCGGCCACGGCACCTCCATCGGCGGCCTGATCGTCGATGGCGGCAACTTCCCCTGGGCCGACCATGCCGAACGCCAGCCGGCCCTGAACACGCCGGACCCGAGCTACCACGGGGCGGTTTGGACCGAGGCGACGGCCCCGCTCGGCCCGGTCGCCTATATCATCAAGGCGCGCACCACCCTGCTGCGCGACCTGGGAGCGGCCCTGAGCCCGTTCAACGCCTTCCAGATCATCCAGGGCCTGGAGACCCTGCCGCTGCGCATCCGCGCCCATACGGAGAATGCCGCCAAGGTGGCCGACTTCCTGAAGGGCCACGCGGCGGTGGAGACGGTGATCCATCCGAGCCAGCAGGACGGCGAGGCGCGCAAGCGCGCCGACACCTACCTGAAGGGCGGCTATGGCGGGCTGGTCGGCTTCGAGATCAAGGGCGGCAAGGAGGCGGGCCGCGCCTTCATCGACAAGCTGAAGCTGTTCTACCACGTGGCCAATATCGGCGACGCCCGCTCGCTCGCGATCCACCCGGCGAGCACGACCCACAGCCAGCTCAGCCCGGAGGACCAGATCGCCACGGGTGTCAGCGACGGCTATGTGCGCCTGTCGGTCGGCATCGAGCATATCGACGACATCCTCGCCGATCTGGGCCAGGCACTGGACGCGGTCGGCGGCACGGTGGCCGCGGCGGCGGAGTAATCCGTCCTCCGATTCAGGAAGGGGAAGGGGGCCTTCGGGTCCCCTTTTCCTTTTGGCGCGGTGGTTAGGGGAGCGCTGATCCTGATGCAAATCAGGATCAGCGCTCCGGCCGTCGCGCGGATCACGCGCTCGGCGGCTGCCCATTGCCGGTATCCACCGCCACCGGTGCCGGCGCCTGGACCGAGGCCTTGGCCGCCGGCTTCTTCCCCAGCTTCGCCTCGCGCAGGGCGATGTAGAGCGTGCTGGCGACGATCAGCACCGCGCTGGCGAGCGTGTTCAGCGTCGGAATGTTGCCGAACAGCACATAGCCGAAGATCCCGGCGAACAGCAGTTGGGAGTATTCGAACGGCACCACCGCCGTCGCCTCGCCGACCCGGAAGCCCCGGATCATGCAGAACTGGCCCGAGGCGCCCAGCGAGCCGATCAGCACCATGAGTCCGAACTCGGCCCAGGTCGGAGCCTGCCACACCAGGGCCGCCGGCACCGTCGAAGCCAGTGTGGAGACGATGCCGAAGGTGAACAGGATGGTCAGCGGCGCCTCGGTCGCCGACAGCCGCTTCACCAGAACCACCACCACCGCGACGCAGAGCGTGCCGGCCAGCGCCGCCGCCATGGCCGGGTCCAGGCCGTTCTCCCCCGGGTTGATCATGATCAGCACGCCGAGGAAGCCGATGATCGTCGCCGACCAGCGGCGCCAGCGCACCACCTCCCCCAGGAACAGCACCGCCAGGATGATCATGAACAGCGGCTTGGCGAAGGTGATCGCCGTCGCGTCGGCCAGCGGCAGGTGGGTGATCGCGTAGAAGCCGCAGAACATCGCCACCAGCCCGGTCAGCGAGCGCACGACATGCAGCACCGGCCGCCGGGTTCTGAACACATGCGGCCCGGCCCGGACCATGAAGGGCAGGATCACCAGCAGGCCGACCAGGCAGCGGAAGAACGCGATCTGGAAGATGTCGAGCCGCGCGCCGACCGTCTTCACCGCCGCCGACATGATCGAGAACAGGATGGAGGCGGCCAGGATCCAGAACGCGCCGCGCACGTTGCCGGGCAGGGCGAGCCACCAGTCCAGCCATCCCCGGCGCCACGCAGGTTCCGCCGGCGGCTTCAGGGTGGGATCGGGGCGGGATGTCGGCGCGTCGGCAGGGTCTGGCATGGCTGCCGTCACAATAGTCTGCTGCACTGCGATAACAACTGCGATAACAGGCGCTCGCCTACATGGCAGCGTTGCGCGTGTCCGGTGCTGACGATACGAATGGACCGGACATTCCGGCGGGGACGGCCGGGAGAGGCACTTACCGGAGGGAACGATGACCGACGCGGTCACCAAGCTGTGGGAACCTTCGCCTGACCGCGCCGCCGCGGCGCAGATCACCGCCTTCATGCAGAAGGTGAATGCCGACAGCGGCGCCGGGGCCAGCGATTACGACAGCCTGTGGCAGTGGTCGGTCGACAATCCGGAAGTGTTCTGGTCCGCCCTGTGGGATTTCGGCGGGGTCGTCGGCGAGAAGGGCGCGGTCATCCTCTCCGACCCGACGGCCATGCCGGGTGCGAAGTTCTTCCCCCAGGGCAAGGTTAACTTCGCCGAGAACCTGCTGCGGCGCAGCGGGGACGGCGACGCCCTGGTGTTCTGGGGCGAGGACCAGGTGAAGCTGCGCTATTCGTGGGACCAGCTCCGCGAGCAGGTCGCCAGGCTGGCCGCGGCGTTCAAGGCCGAGGGGGTCGGGCCGGGCGACCGGGTCGCCGCCTTCATGCCGAACATGCCGCAGACGATCATCGCCATGCTGGCCGCCACCTCGCTGGGGGCGGTTTGGTCCTCCTGCTCGCCCGATTTCGGCGTGCAGGGCGTGCTCGACCGGTTCGGCCAGATCGAGCCGACGGTGCTGGTCGCGGTGGAGGGGTATTTCTACGCCACCAAGACCCATGACATCCGCGACAAGGTCGCCGCCGTCGCCGAGCAGCTTCCGACGCTCAAGCGCGTGCTGGTCGTCCCCTATACCGATGCCGACCCGGATCTCTCCGGCATCCGGCACGCGGTGCTGTGGGACGCCTATCTCGGCGAGGGGGCAGCACCCGAGCTGACCTTCACCCGGATGCCATTCAACGACCCGCTCTACATCATGTTCTCGTCCGGCACGACCGGCGTGCCGAAATGCATCGTGCACGGCATCGGCGGCACGCTGCTGCAGCACCTGAAGGAGCATAAGCTGCAGAGCGACGTGCGGCCGGGCGACCGGGTATTCTACTTCACCACCTGCGGCTGGATGATGTGGAACTGGCTGGTCTCCGGACTGGCGGCCGAAGCGGCGCTGCTGCTCTATGACGGCTCGCCGTTCCATCCGCACCCCGACATCCTGTTCGACTACGCCGATGCCGAGGGAATGACCCTGTTCGGCACCTCGGCCAAGTACATCGATCACCTGAAGAAGATCGAGCGCAGCCCGAAGACCACCCACAAGCTGGACAGTGTGCGGGCGATGACCTCGACCGGCTCGCCGCTGGTGCCCGAGGGCTTCGACTACGTCTATGCCGAGATCAAGCAGGACATCCAACTCGCCTCGATCTCCGGCGGCACCGACATCGTGTCCTGCTTCGTGCTGGGCAGCCCGATCAGCCCGGTGTGGCGCGGCGAGATCCAGAAGCGCGGCCTGGGCATGGCGGTGGAGGTCTGGAACGACGACGGCAAGCCGGTGGTCGGCGAGAAGGGCGAACTGGTCTGCACCAAGCCGTTCCCCTGCATGCCGATCTATTTCTGGAACGATCCCGAAGGCGAAAAGTTCAGGGCCGCCTATTTCGAGGCCTGGCCGGGCGTGTGGTGTCACGGCGACTATGTCGAGCTGACCGAGCATGGCGGCATGATCATCTACGGCCGCTCCGACGCGGTGCTGAACCCGGGCGGCGTGCGCATCGGCACGGCGGAGATCTACCGCCAGGTCGAGCAGATGCCGCAGGTGATGGAGGCGCTGGTCATCGGCCAGGACTGGGACAACGACGTGCGCGTGGTCCTGTTCGTCCGGCTCGCCGAGGGCGTCAGCCTGGACGACGACCTGATCAAGGCGATCAAGACCAAGATCCGTACCGGCTGCACCCCGCGCCACGTCCCGGCCAAGGTGCTGGCGGTCTCCGACATCCCGCGCACCAAGTCCGGCAAGATCGTCGAACTGGCGGTCCGCAACGTGGTCCATGGCCGGCCGGTGAAAAACGTGGAGGCCCTGGCCAATCCCGAGGCGCTCGACGAGTACCGCGACCGCGCCGAGCTGGCGGAGTAGGGGGCGCACGGCGCGATGGTCATCCCGGACGCCGCCTCCCACCGCAGCCGTCACGAGGCGATCGTCAACGCCATCGAGAAGGCCGTGCGGGGAGTGGACGACCGGCTGCAGCGGTTCCACCGCTCCGCCGTGTCCAAGGTGAAGCCGGACGGCGACCTGCTGCAGATGGGCTCCCATGGCGCCTCGGAGTTCGGGGCCTGGTACGAGGAGCGGCGCCGGAACCCGCCGCTCGACCAGCCGGCCTTCGAGACCCTGGTGGCGCTGCACGAGGCGCTGCTGAACCACCTGGCGCTGCTGGCCGAGCGGGCCTGGAAGTCCGACAAGGTACCGGTGGAGGAATACGACGCCCTGCTGGAGAAGGTGTCGGCCTTCCACGACCACGCCCAGCGGCTGGCCAAGGCGTTCCAGGCGGCGATCAGCGACATCGATCCGCTGACCGGGGCGCAGACCCGCCAGGTCATGCAGCGCGACCTGAAGCGCGAGATCGTCCGCGCCCGCCGTTCCGGCTCACCGGCCTGCATCGCGCTCGCCGATATCGATCACTTCAAGGCGATCAACGACACCTACGGCCACGGCGTCGGCGATCGGGTGCTGGCGTCGGTCTCCACCGCGCTGATCGACAACCTGCGGCCCTATGACAGCGTCTACCGCTATGGCGGGGAGGAGTTTCTGATCTGCCTGCCGGATACCGGACCGGAGGAGGCGCGGCGGGTGCTCGACCGGGTCCGCGCCCGGATCGCCAAGGAGGAGTTCGGCGCCGATGACGGCCGCACGGTCGAGCTCACGGTTTCCTTCGGCCTCACCATGCTGAATCCCCGTCGGCCGATCCCCGAACTGGTCGAGCGGGCGGACAAGGCCCTCTACACCGCCAAGCAGGAGGGGCGGAACCGGGTGGTGGTCTGGCGGGCGGAAAAGCCGGCGCCGAATGCCGGCGGCGGCTGAGCCGCGGAATCGATAACCCCTTTGAGACGAAGCGGTTTGCGTCTAGATCTCACGGTGGAGAGCAACGGGGCGTATGCCCCTCGGTGTTGGAGTATGCGGTAATGTTCGATGCGATGCGCTTGAAGGAGCTCGACGGCATGGTCCGCCGGATGGGGGCGATCGTCTCTGTGTTCGAGGTGCGCTCCAGTACCGTCGGGAACCAATCGTTCACGGCCTTCCGCGAACTCATGGACGTTTATATCGACGCCTGCGGCCGCAACATGCGCCAAGGCGAGGACTTCATCGAGAAAGGCGTGCAGCTCAACAGCGACGACATCCTGAAGCTGAACGAGGCCTTCCGGAAGGTGTTCGGCGCCGAACCCATGGGCCTCACCCCGAAGGACTGATCCCGCTCCGGATCAGACCGGTGGGGCCGGCTCGCTGGCGGGCGTGCGGTGGTCGCGCGCGGCTTCCTCGTGCAGCCAGTCGGTAAAGGCCTTGATCTTCGGCCGGTCGCCGGCGTTCTCCGAATGCACCACGTAATAGGCCGACTGGGTCGGCAGTTGCAGGTCGAAGGGCTTCACCAGCCGTCCGGCCGCCAGGTCGTCGGCCACCAGCGCACTGCGGCCGAGCGCGACGCCGAGCCCGTCGGCCGCCCCCTGCAGCACCATTTCCGAGTGGTTGAACACGAGGTCGCCCCGGGCGCGGACCTTGACCGAGTCGTCCACCCCGGCGGCGTCCAGCCAGGTGCTCCAGTCCTCCGGCAGGTCGTCATGCAGCAGCGTGTGGTGCCGCAGGTCCGCCGGCTCGCGCAGCGGATGCTCGCCCTCCAGCAGCTTCGGGCTGCAGACCACGAAGACCTCCTCGGTCATCAGCAGCTCGATATGCAGGCCCTTCCAGTCGCCGCGGCCGTAGCGCACGCCCACATCGACCTCGTCGCTGCCGAAGTCGAGCAGGGTGTCGTTGATACCCAGGCGGATCTCGATCGCCGGATTGGCGGAGGTGAAGCGGCCGAGCCGCGGCATCAGCCATTTGGCGGCGAAGCTGGTGAAGGTGGAGACGTTCAGCGCCCCGCTGCGGTCGCGCTGGTGCAGCTTGGCCGTCGCCTGATGCATGAGGTCGAAGGCGTCCCGCATGGCCGGCAGATAGGCCTGTCCCGCATCGGTCAGGAGCAGGGCGCGGTTCTGCCGCCGGAACAGCGGCATGCCGAGCCAGTCCTCCAGTGCGCGGATCTGGTGGCTGATCGCCGCCTGGGTGACGTTGAGCTCACCCGCGGCCTTGGTGAAACTCAGATGCCGTGCCGCGGCCTCGAAGGCGCGCAGGGCATTCAGCGGCGGAAGGCGACGCATTAACAGCCCCTTTACAGATAAGATTATCTAATAGATTGGATGAGAAAGTATCGTTTGTGAGCGGTCGATTCAATCCGTAAATACACTCCCAGACAACGAGTTAAGAGGGCCACCCACTCTCGTTCGTGATCCGAAATATTAACACTTTGTGAAGGAGGTTCCTATGAGCCGGACCCTGACCCAGACCGCTCGCCCGATGTTCGGGGCCTCCGCTGCGCGCGGAGCCCAGACCTCGATGGCGGATCGCGTTTTCGCCTCCGTCTTTGGCACCCTGACGCTTTGGAGCTCACGTCTGAAGGACCGCGAGACGCTCGCCGACATGGACCCGCGCCTGCTCGCCGATATCGGCGTGACCAGCGACGAGGCCGCGCACGAGGCGAACAAGCCGTTCTGGGCTGCCTGAGGCGACCCGACATAACCGGGACCGGAGAACCCACCCAGGCTCCGGTTCCGTTCCCTGCCCGGGCCGCTTCTGCTCCCCCCTCCCGAAGCGCCTGTGGCAAGTCAGCGGCCTGACGCGAGTCAGGCCGTTTTCTTTTTTGCGCGGTTGTCTGTCAGGCCGCCCCCCGTTTACGGACCATGCGGCCGTGCCGGGCGAGGAAGTCGGAACCCGCCGTGGTCGCATGGATCGTCGCTCCTTGCGCGCCGTCGGTGATCCGGCGGACATAGCCGCGGTCCACCGCCTCCTCCCACACCGGCAGGCGCGGGCAGGAGGTGCGCCAGGCGTCGAGCACGTCGGTGTAGGGCCGGGGACGCTCGGCGATCCAGGCAACCAGGTCGAGCAGCAGACGCTCGACGGTGAACTCGGTCTGTTCGGCGGTCTGTTGCGACATCGCACGATCCTTCGTCATGCGCCGGCGGGCACCATGGGTGCGGCCAGCAGGTAGCCGCCGTAGGCGACATAATACACCGAAATACCCAGGATGATGCGGTCGGCCCAGCGCCGGTACTGGGCGTCGCTCATCGCCTCCAGCACCTTCTTCGACAGGCCGGTGCCGATCATCGACGCGGTGACCGCGACCGCGGCCAGCATCGGGTCGACGCTGGCCGCGTTGTCGATCAGGGCGCTGAAATAGACCAGCTTGAAGCTATGGCCGAAGAGCTGGCAGATCCCCTTGGTGGCGATGATCTGCCGGCGGTCCAGTGCCCCGCCGAGAAAGAACTGGTCGAGTTGCGGTCCCGCCACGCCGGTCAGCAGCATGAGCATCATCGACACCGCCCCCTGACCGATCCCGTGGCCGAAATGCTCCGGCCGGGCGCGCAGATGGGCCGGCACGAATCGGGTGGCCAGCGGCAGGGCGCCGAGGCCGATCAGCGCCAGCGCCTTGCTCGGCACATAGAGCCACAGGCTCCACACCCCCACCGCGAGGGCGCAGCCGATCACATAGGCACCGACGATCCGCCAGCGCACATGCGCCCGCCAGATCAGCGCCCGCCAGCCGTTCGACGCCATCTGGGTGATCGCGTGCAGGGCCATGGCCGTCGGCACCGGCAGGATCGCCAGCAGCACGCCGACCAGAACCATCCCGCCCGCCATGCCGAAAATCCCCGACAGGAACGAGGTGCCGACCATGACGAGGGCGATGACGGCAATCAGGACGGGGCTCATGGGCGGGGTCTCCGGATGGTTCCGCCAATCTGCGCGCATTGCGCGAAACGGGCAAACTGGGTTATCTTATGCTAGCGATAGATTTATTGAGGCTAATTTGCGTCAATTGCCATCATTAAATGGCGTAAAAGCCTTTGAATCGGCGGCACGATTCGAGAGTTTCGCCAAGGCCGCCGAAGAATTGAATGTCACGCCGGCGGCGGTGAGCCGGCTTGTCCGTCTGCTGGAGGAGAGCCTTGGGGTGGCGCTGTTCGAGCGCACCCCGAATCGACTGACCCTCACCGGCGCCGGGCAGAGCTACCGCGCGGGGCTGACCCCGGCTCTCGACCAGATCGCGACGGCGACCGAACAGGTGACGGCGGCCGGCCGGCCCAAGGTGCTGACGGTCGGCGTCGGTCCGACCTTCGCGATCCGCTGGCTGATCCCCCGGCTGGCCGATTTCTCCGCCGTCGCCCCCGACGTGGAGGTGCGGCTGACCACCGGTGGGGCGACCGCGTCCTTCGGGGCCGACTGGAGCTGCGGCATTTCCCTGGGCAACGGACGCTGGCCGGATGTGAAGGCCGAGGAGATGATCCGGGCGGAACTGACCCCGGTCTGCGCCCCGCAGCTCGCCCGCAACCTGCTGCATCCGCGCGACCTGGCCGGCGTGCGGCTGCTGCATGTGGGCCACGCCGCTGAGGACTGGTCGCGCTGGCTGCAGGCGGTCGGGATCGCCGCCCCCCCGGCCAGCGGCCTGACGCTTGCCTATTACGGCCAGGCCCTGCAGGCGGCGGCGGACGGGTCCGGCGTGGCGATGGGCATCCGGCCGTATATCGACGACGACCTCGCCGCCGGCCGGCTGGTGGCGCCGTTCAAGCAGTCGGTGCCCAAGGGCCAGAGCTGGTACCTGCTGGTGCGTCCGGGCCGCGAGACCGAGCCGTCCTTCCAGGCGTTCAGAAGCTGGATCCTGCGCGCGGTGACGGTGCGGTAAGGGGCGCTTCTTTTCCTTCCACCTCCCCTCATTCACTCCCCTCTCACCGTCTTCCCGGCCCTGCGCCGGGACCGAGACATCCGCGCGCTGGAGCGTTTCCGGATGAGGGCGCCCTGGGTCCCGGCGCAGGGCCGGGAAGACGGTGAGGGAGAGGGGGGGACCATGCGATCCCCGAACTCTCCCTCTTGGCAGGCCCCGGTGGCTGCTGTCGAATGCGGGCATGGAGGAAACACAAAACATCCCGGCGGCGGACTACGTCGTCGTGGGCGCGGGGTCGGCCGGATGCGTCGTCGCCGCGCGCCTGAGTGAGAGCGGAGCCAGCGTCGTCCTGCTCGAGGCGGGACCGAAGGACTGGAACCCGTTCATCCACATCCCGGCCGGCGTGCTCTACATCATGCGCAACGGCTGGGTGAACTGGGGCTACGCCAGCGAGGGCGAGACCGGGACCGCCGGGCGGCCGATCAACTGGCCGCGCGGCAAGGTGCTGGGCGGCACATCCTCGATCAACGGCATGCTGTACGTGCGCGGTCAGCCCGCCGATTTCGACGGCTGGGCCCAGCGCGGCTGCCGCGGCTGGTCGTTCGCCGAGGTGCTGCCCTATTTCAAGGGATCGGAGACCTACGCCAACGGCGGCGACCCCGAGTACCGTGGCTCCGGCGGACCGCTGCAGGTCCGCGACTACGATACCGTGCTGCCGCTGACCCACCGCTTCGTGAGGGCCGCCCAGGAGGCCGGTCATCCGTTCAGTCCGGACCTCAACGGCGCCAAGCAGGAGGGGGTCGGCTATTCCCAGATGACCCGGATCGGCCGGCGGCGCGGCTCGACCGCGCAGACCTATCTGGCCGAAGCCCGGCACCGTAGGAACCTGCGGGTGGAGACCGATGCCACCGCCACCGGCCTGATCCTCGACGGCAAGCGCTGCACCGGCGTGCGGTTCCGCCAGGGCGGGGTCGATCGCGCGATCTCCGCCCGGCGCGAGGTGATCGTCTGCGGCGGGGCGGTGAACTCGCCCCAGCTCCTGCAGATCTCCGGCATCGGTACGCCGGAGCATCTGAAGTCCATCGGCGTCGAGGTGGCCCACGAGCTGGCCGGCGTCGGGCGCAACCTGCACGACCACTACGTGGTCCGCGTCGCCCACCGGATCCGCAACGAGACCTCGATCAACCAGCTCGCCCGGGGCTGGCGGCTGGCCCGCGAGATGCTGCGCTACGCCACCGCCGGCGACGGGGCGCTGACCTTCGGCATCACCAGCGCCCAGGTGTTCAGCCACAGCCGCGAGGGGCTGGCAGCACCCGACATCCAACTGCTGTTCACCCCGGCGAGCTATTCCGTCGACAAGGTCGGCTTCCTCGACAAGGACCCCGGTATGGCGGTCGCCGTCTGTCCGGTGCGCCCGCGCTCGCGCGGCACGGTCCTGGCGACTTCGGCCGATCCCTTCGCCAAGCCGGCGATCCGGCCGAACTACCTGGAGGATGACGACGACGTGCGCGTGCTCGAGGCCGGGATCCGCCAGACCCGGGCGATCTACGCCTCGCCGTCGCTGGCGGAGATCAGCATGGGCGAGAAGGTGCCGGGAGACGGCGGCGCGCTGGACCGCGATGCGGTGCGCGAGTTCGCCCGCAACCACGGCACCACGATCTACCACCCGGTCGGCACCTGCCGCATGGGCGAGGATCCGGGCGCGGTGGTGGACAGCCGTCTTCGGGTGCACGGGATGGAGGGGCTGCGGGTGATCGACGCCTCGGTGATGCCGGAGATCACCACCGGCAACACCAACGCGCCGACCATCATGATCGCCGAGAAGGGGGCTGCGATGATCCGCGAGGATGCGTAGTGGCCAAATAACCAAGCGCCCGAAGGGAGGGACCATGCTGCCGGACGACATCTCCTACGTGACCGACGAGGCCGCGCTGCGGGCGATGCATCACAAGATGATGAGCCGCTCCAGCGACAAGGTCATCCGCCGGCTGGACAAGCACTGCCGGGACATCCTGGCGCTGGCACCGTTCTGCGTGATCGCCACCCAGGGGCCGAACGGGGCGGACGCCTCGCCGCGCGGCGACCCGCCGGGCTTCCTGCGGGTTCTGGACGACAGCCATATCCTGCTGCCCGACCGGGTCGGCAACAACCGGCTCGACAACTACGCCAACCTGCTCGCCAACCCGCGCATCGCCCTGCTGGTTCTGGTGCCGGGGATGGGGGAGACCCTGCGGATCAACGGCACCGCCCGGATCACCGACGACCCGCGCCTGCTGGAGCCCTGCGCGATCCGCGATCGGGCGCCGAAGATCGGCGTGCTGATCACGGTGGAGGAGGCCTTCGTGCACTGCTCCAAGGCGCTCGTCCGCTCCGACCTGTGGAACCCGGACAAGCATATCGACCGCAAGCAGCTCGCCTCCTACTCGCAGATGCTGATCGACCATGTGGAGGGCCTGACCGAGGCGGAATCCGAACGCCAGGGTGCGGTCATGGCCGAACGCGGGCTGTACTGACCGTGACCCGGTTCGCGATCCTGGCCTATGACGGTATCGAGCCGATCGACATCGGCGCCACCTACGGCGTGCTGTCCATGGCGAAGCGGATCGTGCCGGATCTGTCGTTCCATGTGGTGTCGAGGGCAGGCGGCGAGATCGTCATGGCCAACGGGCTGCGGCTGATCGCCGATCACGGGTTCGACGAAGCTCCGGCGGCCGACATCCTGATGGTGCTCGGCGGGCCGGGGTGGAGCCAAGCGACGGAGGACCGGGCGCTGCTCGACCATATCCGGGCGTTCCACGCCGGCGGCGGTACCGTGGCGGCGGTCTGCACCGGCGGGATGATCCTGGCGGCGACCGGCCTGCTCGACGGCCGGCGGGCGACGACCAAGCGCGAGATCGTCGCCGGCGAGGCCCGGCCGCTCGGTCTGCTGGCCGAGCGTCACGGGGCCGTGGAGACGGTGGAGGCCCGGCTGGTCGACGAGGGCGACGTGCTGACCGGCGGCGGGGTGTCGCTGGGCATGGACATGACCCTGCACCTGATCGCCCGGGAATGCGGCGCGGAGGCGGCGGCGGAGACGGCGCGGATCCTGGAATACACGACGGCCTGGGAGGCGAACCGCCGGTCCTTCGCGGCGGTTTAGGCACGCGCACCCAAAACCACCGCCGTCATCCTGAACGCGCTTCAGGATCTGTGGCGCACCGGCGCTGGAGCGTTGATCCTGATTTGCATCAGGATGACGGTTGCGGTCAGTGCACGGCGCGCACCAGCATCCGGTTGATCGCGTGGAACGCCGCGAAGGTGGCGCGGACGTGGTCGGCGAAGCGGGTCGGGTCGCCGGGCTTCAACTGGTCGCGGATGTCGGCCACCATGCGCCGGCCGTCGAGCCGCGCGACGATTGCCGGGGCGATCGCCGGCAGCGGTGCCTGCCACGGCGCGCCGCCGAGATCCGCCTTCAGCACGCCGCCGGACAGACCCTTGGCCACCGCGACCGGATCCAGATCGCGGAGCACCAGAACGGCCCCGTCCGCTCCCGGGTCGGGCACGGGCAGATCGGCACGACCGGCGGGCAGGGCATAGACGATATGCTTGGCCATCGCGCCGGACAGCCGTTCCGCCAGGGCGGCACGGGCAACCGGGTCGAGGCCGGACGCCGCCTTCCGCAAACCGGGATCGCTCAGATAGGTGTCCGGGTCGTAGCGCGCCGGCTCGATCCAGCTCCGGATCGCCAACCCGCCCGAGGCGACGAAACCTGCGAATTCATCGACCCGGTAGGCCCTGTCGCGCGGATGCAGCAGCAGGTCGTAGAGCCCGGCATCGCCGCCGGTCAGGTGATCGCCGACGAAGGGATTGCGCTTCAGCCAATGGGTCTTGGACAGGCCGGCGACCAGCCGCTTGGCCAGCGCGACCCGCTCCTTCTCCCCAAGATGGTCACTGAGCTGGGCCAGCGCCTCCTGCACCGGATAGACGCCGGTGCGCCCCAGCGTGCCGTAGACCATCAGGCCCATGCCGCCCTCGGGCTTCAGCACGCCGGCCAGGGCCTTCAGCCCGGCCTCCGGACTGTCCAGGTGGTGCAGCACGCCGCAGCAGTCGATGTAGTCGTAGGAGCCGGGGGCGATCTCGGCCACCCGCTCGATCGGCCCGTCGGCGAAGCGCAGGTTGGTGAGCCCCCGCGCCTCGGCCCGCTTCATGGCGATGCCGTGTGAGGCCGAGGAGATGTCGAGATGCACGACCTCCGCGTCGGCCGCACCCGCGTCGGCGAGCTGCTGGGCCAGCATGATCGCCGCGTCCCCCGTGCCGCCGCCGGCCACCAGAGCGCGGAACGGCTTCGACAGGTCGAGCCGGCCGGCGAAGACGTAGTGCCGGATCTCGTCCAGATGGCTGGGCGAGCCGGTGATCAGCCGCTTCGCCTCGTCGCGCGGATCGCGGGCCGGGTAGGGGTAGGCCTCGTACTGGGCATGCACGCGGGCGTCGGTGTCGCTCACGCGGCCCTCAGAACGCCAGGTCGGGGGCCGGGCGGATATGGCCGACCAGACGGCCCTCCCAGTTGTGCACCGGTTGCACAAGCTTGTCGGTGAGGCGCTGGGCCATGGCGTCGTCGATCACGCCGAGATGGCGCAGGATCGCGCCCATGGCGGTGCTGGCCGCACGGCCGTTGCCGTCATCGGCCTTCAGGCAGATGCCGTAGCCCTTGCCCGGAACGGCACCGGCGAACACGCCCTCGGCGCCGCTCTTCAGCAGGCAGGTCTCGCCGGTCTCCGACAGGATGGCGCTGTTGAACCGGCCGGTGCCGGCGATCAGCAGCGGATGCTTGGCGCAGGCGGCGACGATCCGGCGGGCGGCGGCGGCGCGGGCGGGGGACAGGCGCGACGGGTCGGCGAATTGCGCCATGGCCGTCGCCATGCCCTTCAGCGGCACGCCGTAGACGGGGATGCCGCAGCCGTCGTAGCCGGTCGGCACGCCGGAGAGGTCGCAGCCGCTCATCTCCTGCATGGTGGCGCGCAGGCGTTTCTGCACCGGATGCTCGTCGCGGATATAGCCCTTGGTCGGCTCGCCGAGATGGACGGCGGTGGTCAGCATGCCGGAATGCTTGCCCGAGCAGTTGTTATGGGCGCGGGTCGGCGTCTCGCCGGCGCGCAGCATGGCATGGGCGGACGGCTCGTGGCCGGGGATCTGCGGGCCGCATTCCAGGTCCTCGGCGGAAAGACCCAGCCGGCCGAGCCAGGCGTTGACCCGGTCCACATGCATCGCCTCGCCGGAATGGCTGGCGCAGCACAGGGTCACCTCGTCCTCGCCCAGGTCGAAGGCGTCGGCGGCACCGCTCTCCAGCACCGGCAGGGCCTGGATCGGTTTGATCGCCGAGCGGCCGTAGACCAGTCGGTCGATGTCGCCCCAGGATACCACCGGCGCGCCGGACGCGTCGGTGACGGCGGCGATCACCCGGTGGACGCTCTCGACCATGGACCCGCGGGTGACCTCGACCACGATCGGGGCGGCGGCATGGCCGGCATGGACGCGCAGGATGCGGTCGTCCGACAGGGCGATGGGGGTGACGTCGTTCATCTCAGGTCTCCGGCGTGACTGCCTCGGGGTCGGGGCGACGCAGCTTGCCTCCACACCCGGCCTGGGGCAAGGTCCGCCGCCGTCAGGAGTGACCAGACCGGGGATCGGTATGCGAGGGTATTTCGGCGTCGGTGCCGACCGGATCAACAAGGCGCAGAACATGGGCGCGCTGATGCGCACCGCCCATGCCTTCGGGGCCAGCTTCGTCTTCACCGTGGGCGAGACCTACAACAGCCGCGAGCTGCGGCACGCCGACACCTCCGGGACGACCGGCAACCTGCCCTATTACCGCTTCGGCTCGCCAGACGAGATGCTGCTGCCCCAGGGCTGCGCGCTGGTCGGGGTGGAGATCACCGACGACGCGATCGAGCTGCCGAGTTTTCACCATCCGAAGAACGCCGCCTACATCATGGGACCCGAGCGCGGGAATCTCGACCCGGAGCTGGTCGAGCGCTGCGAGCACGTGATCAAGATCCCGACCCGGTTCTCGGTGAATGTCAGCCTGGCCGGCGGCATCGTGATGTACGACCGGATGCTGTGTCTGGGCCTGTTCGCGCCGCGGCCGCACCGCCCGGGCGCACCGACCGAACCGGCACCGGTGCCGGCCTTCGGCCCGCCGCTCTGGGTGCGCAAGCAGCGCCGACGCGACCGCAAGGCGGCCGAAGCCATGCTGAAGGACGCGAAAACGGATCGGGGCGAACGCTGAACCGCGCGTCAGCGCGGCATCAGCGGGTTGAGAAGGCGGGAGAACCGGCCGGTGAACTGCAGGCCGCCCTCGACCACGATCAGGCAGAGGCATTCCTCGCCCATCTCGGCCACCGGCGTGTGGTCAAGGTCCGGCGTTCCCACCGCGACATCGCCGCGCCCATAACGGCCGGTGCTGTCGGTATAGGCACCCTTCAGCACCATGGTGCGCTCGACCTCGCCATGGGTGTGGGACAGGATCCGCTTGCCCGGCGCGATCCGGATCAGCGAGCTGCGCACGGAATGGTCGCCCAGATCGAGCACGGCTTCGCGCACGCCCAGGCCACGGGTCTTCCAGGGTAGGCCCTCGATCCCGGCGCTGAGATAACCGCGCAGGGGCTCGGGCACGGTCTGCATGGTTTCCGCATCGACCGCGGGCACCGGCGTCGGCGCCTCCTCCCAGGCCTCGTCGAGTTGGGCCATCACCGAGGAAAGGGCATCCTGCGACAGCGCCACGGGCGGGGTCGACTCGATCAACGCGCCGCCGATGGCCTCGTATTCCCGGACCTGGCGCCGGCACTCCGGACACAGGGCGAGGTGGGTGGCGACCAGCACGGACGCCGCCTGGGAAGCCTTTCCCGCCGCGTAGTCCAGCAGCAGTTCCGCTTCGGGATGATGGAGGGGGCCGATGTCAGCCAAGATCTTCAACCTCTCGCCTCATACGGCCGAGCGCCAGGCGAATGCGGGATTTCACGGTACCTAAGGGCAAGTCCTTCTCCACGGCGATCTCCGCGTGGGACTTGTCATCGAAATACGCCATGCGGATCAGTTCGGACTGCTCCTCCGGAAGATTTTTTATCGCGGTCAGGATGCGGACCCGCGATTGGCGCGCCTCAACCGACCGGTCCGCCTGGGGTTCGGCGTCGGGCACCAGGGCCGGATCGTTGGGATCCAGTTCCGGTCGGCGCTCGCGGCGCAGGCGGTCGATGCGCTTGTTGCGCGCGATTGTGAAGATCCAAGTGCTGGCGCTGGCCTGCCGGCGGTCGAAGCTCTCCGCCTTGCGCCAGACCATGACCATGGCCTCCTGCACCACCTCCTCGGCGGCCGAGCTTTCGGTGCCGAGCCGCATGAGATAGGACTTCAGCCGTGGCGCGAAGTGTTCGAACAGCTCGCCGAAGGCCGCCTTGCTGCGCTGGGTGGCGACCGCCTCGATCAGGGTTTCGTAGGACACCGGATCTGCGTCGATATCGGGGGCGGACGTCATACATCCATGTAACGGGAGCCGTCGGCGCAACGCAACCGCCGCGGCGGGGGCGCCCCCGCCCGCCTGTGTCGATTCGCCCTCGAACCAGCATCGTGCTTCCATGTCCGATATACGCGGCGGTCCGGAATGCGGATCACCTGGGCTGCAGAGGTCGTCATATATCGCCGCCATTTATCTGCCACATCCATGGATTTGGATCCGGTCAGGTGCTCGGCAATTGAAATCGTCGGGCTGTGATGGCATCGAAGACGGGCTCAGCGCCCGATCCGCTTCGCCAGAGGCGCCGGATCGGGTCGGGAGCGGGCGCGGAGGGAAATGAGCAATGAGCTGGAACACCCGAGCGATGAAGATGGCCCTGGTGATGATTGGGCTGGTGACCGGGGCGCTGGCGGCACAGCCGGCGACCGCCGCTGAGCCGGAGCGGATCGGACGGAACGGCGACTGGACCGCCTTCACCCTGCCTCGGGGCGGCGGCAAGGTCTGTTACATGGCCTCTTCGCCGACCAAGGCCGAAGGCGACTACAGCCAACGCGGCGAGGTCTTCGCGCTCGTCACCAACGATCCGGGCGCCGACATCCGGGGCGAGGTCAGCATCGTGACCGGCTACACCTACCGCAAGGACAGCGAGGTCACCGTCCAGATCGGCGGCGCCACCTTCGAGATGTTCACCAGCGGCGACCGGGCCTGGACCCAGGGGCCGGAAGAGGACGGACCGCTGGTCCAGGCGATGGTGCGGGGCGTCGACATGGTGGTGAAGGGCGTCTCCTCGCGGGGCACGCTGACCACCGACACCTACTCGCTGAGCGGGTTCACCGCGACCAAGGCGCTGATCGACAAGGCCTGCCCGTAAGGCTCGCCGGGGCAGGCTTCTCACAGGACACTTGCGTTGCGCCGGTCTCGGCGCCATTTTGCGCCGCATGACACAAGCCGACATCACGACCGTCTCGGCCGAACGGGCCGCCGCGGACCTGCGCGCCTTCGCCGCGCGCGGGCCGATGCCGGCTGATGGGCGCGCCGACCTGATCGGGCTGGACCGCGCTGCCCTGACCGCGCTGTTCGCCGAGGCCGGCCTGCCGAAGTTCCGCGCGAACCAGGTCTGGCAGTGGATCTATCACAAGGGCGCGACCAGCTTCGACGGCATGACCAACCTGGCCAAGCCGCTGCGCCAGCAGCTGGCCGAGCGGTTCCGGATCTCGCGGCCGGCCGTGGCGACCCGCCAGGACAGCGTCGACGGCACCATCAAGTGGCTGATGCGCTTCGCCGACGGCAACGAGGCGGAGATGGTGTTCATCCCGGAGACGGAGCGCGGCACGCTGTGCATCTCCTCCCAGGTCGGCTGCACGCTGACCTGCTCGTTCTGCCATACCGGCACCCAGCGTCTGGTGCGCAACCTGACGGCGGGGGAGATCGTCGGCCAGGTGATGCTGGCGCTGGACGAGCTGGACGGCTTCCCGACCGCCGGGACCGACCGCCGGCTGACCAACATCGTGCTCATGGGCATGGGCGAGCCGCTGTACAATTTCGAGAACGTGGCCACCGCCCTGCGCGTGATCATGGACAACGAGGGCGTGGCCCTGTCGCGCCGGCGCATCACCCTGTCCACGTCCGGCGTGGTGCCGATGATGGAGCGCTGCGGCGATGAGATCGGCGTCAACCTGGCGATCTCCCTGCACGCGACCACCGACGACACCCGCGACATCCTGGTGCCGATCAACAAGAAGTGGCCGCTGCAGCAACTGCTGGACGCCTGCCGCACCTATCCCGGCGTGAACAACGCCCGGCGCATCACCTTCGAATACGTGATGCTGGAGGGGATCAACGACAGCGTCGAGGACGCCAAGCGGCTGGTCTCGCTGATCCGCGGCATTCCGGCGAAGATCAACCTGATCCCGTTCAACCCCTGGCCCGGCTCGAACTATGTCTGCTCCAGCGACGAGCAGATCGAGCGCTTTGCCCAGGTGGTGCTGAAGGCCGGCTATCCGTCTCCGGTGCGCACGCCGCGCGGCCGCGACATCCTCGCCGCCTGCGGCCAGCTCAAGAGCGAGAGCCGCAAGCAGACCCGGCGCGAATTGCGGGCCGAGGCGGCGGAATAAGTCAGCTCTCCGCGGAGTCCACTTCGGCGTCTTCCTTGCCCACCGTCCGGATCCAGTAGCCGGGGCCGTAGTCGGTGGTGATCGGCTTCATGGCGTCGACGATGCCGCCGCGCCGGGCCTCCAGAAGCTGGCGACCGATCGGCTGGAACAGGTTCTGCGGGCCGCCGGGGAACGGATCGCCCAGAGTTACCAGGATCGTACGCGGCGCCCGGAAGCGGTTGCGTTCCAGCATCTGGCGCACGGATTCCGTGGCATGGGGCACGTCGAGGCCGCCCAGATCCAGTTGGTATTCGGCGTCGTCGGGGCCGCTGATCAGGCCGTCCAGCAGGCGTTCCTCATCCATGATCTGGCTCTCTCGTGCTCGGTGGCGGGCATCGGGACCTCGCGATACAGATTCCGATGTCCGGGTACAACCGTTTTGGACTGGTTAAAAGTACTTGTGGAAAAGCATGAGAAACCGAGAGATTCGGAGTCATGGCAGTTGAAGCAAGGCCCCGTCGTCCTTACTTTATGCTGGTATGCCGGCTTGGGCCGGGGCAGATGGAGAGGTTCCTCATGAGTTTCGATCGTCAGACGATGTCGCGGTCACAAGCCGATGTCGCCCAATACGACGTCGGTCTGCGCCAGTACATGCTCGGCGTTTACAATCACATGGTCGCCGCGCTGGTCTTTACAGGGCTGATCGCGTTCGGCACCACGATGCTTGCCGTTCAGGACGGCATGCTGACCTCCTTCGGGCAGGCGATCTACGCGTCGCCGCTGAAGTGGGTGGTCATGCTGGCCCCGATCGGCATGGTCTTCCTGATTTCCGCGCGGGTCTCGAGCATGTCGCTCTCCGCCGCCCGGATCTCGTTCTATGTCTTCGCCGCGCTGATGGGGCTGTCGCTCTCGTCGGTGTTCCTCGTCTTCACCGGTGAGAGCATCGCACGGGTGTTCTTCATCACCGCCGCCGCCTTCGCCGGTCTGAGCCTCTACGGCTACACCACGAAGAAAGACCTGTCGGGTCTCGGCACCTTCGCGGTGATGGGCGTGTTCGGCGTGCTGATCGCCAGCATCGTGAACATCTTCCTGCAGTCCACGGCGCTGCAGTTCATCATCTCGGTCGCCGGTGTGCTGGTGTTCTCGATCCTGACCGCCTACGACACCCAGCGGATCAAGGAGATGTACAACGAGATCGACGCCTCCGACGTCGCCGGCAAGAAGGCGATCATGGGCGCGCTGACCCTGTATCTCGACTTCATCAACCTGTTCATGTTCCTGCTGCAGCTGTTCGGCAATCGCGAGTAGTCCTCGCGGCGGCCTCGGCCGCAGCCCGGCCAGGTAGCCTGGTCGGAGCGATCAGGTAAGAATGAACGGCCTCGTCGATTTCGGCGGGGCCGTTTGGTTTTGGTTAAGATCCGCCGTGTTAGGGTGGCAGCATTCGGCTGACTTCCCGGGGGCCATCGCTTAGTATCCCGCGTGCTCAGCAAGACCTGCCGAGAGGGGAGCAATGGCGCAGTCACTGTATGAGGTACACACGCTGAAGGGTGGCCAGTGGGTCATCGATTCGACGTACCCTGACAAGGACACCTCGATCGAGGTCGCCAAGCAGCTGCATGGCGAAAAGCGCTTCGAAGGCATCAAGGTCATCAAGGACACCTTCGATCCCAAGACCGGCCAGGGCAAGGAGCTGGTCGTCTTCGACACCTCCAAGGCCCCGAAGGAACGGTCGGCACCGCCGCCGCCCGCCGCCGCCAAGTCGGCAGAGGCGGCCGCCGCGGCCCCGGCAGCCGCCGCCCCGCGGGCGAAGAAGAAGCCGAAGAATCAGGACGTGTCGGTGGCGCTGAAGGCGACCGGCTGGCTGGTGGCCATCGTCATCGGCGGCCTTGGCGTGCTGTTCCTGATCAACAAGGCGGGGGCGTTGTTCTCCAAGGGCTTCTGAGCCCCGCCCCGTTCAGGGCCACGCGACCTTGTCGGTGCGCACCATCCCGCTTTCCTGAAAGTACGAATCGTAGTCCGTCGGCGGTCCGGCCAGGGCGTGGATCAGCCGGACCAGGCTGAACTGCGCCGTCGGCACGTTGATCGGCGGGTCCCAGGAGACCGGCAGCGGCAACAGGCAGCGATGGCGGTCGACGCTGACGATCGTCTCGCGATGTACCAGCCGACCTTCGTAGAAGATATCCAGATACAGCGTCCGGGCGTTCTCCCGGGCGAATGGGTGGCCCGGCGGCAGCTCGAAGGCGGCCTGGTCGACCAGTCCGTAAGCCATGGTGATGGCGACGTCCGGCGCATAGGTGAATGAGACCAGATGCTCGTCGACGAGAAGCTGCTCGCGCTTGCCGGTCTCGTCGAGGATCTCGGTGAAGCGGTGGCGCAGGGTCGGCCGGAAGATGGTCTGCCAGTCGGCCACCTTGCTGGAAGCGATCGTCGCCAGGAGTTCCCGGATCTGCATGTCGCCGATGCGCCCGTCGGTGTCAGGTGGTTTCGAGCCGGGTGTCGTGCGGATCCCGCTTGGGCCATTCCGGCAGCTTGCGGCCGGTGACCTCCTCCAGGGTGGTGCGGGCGTTCTCGATGATCATCCGCGATTTTGCCGAGATGCGGTCGCAGCCCTGGATGGCGGCGACGACCTCCGGCTGGCAGACGATCAGCATCAGTTCCTCCATGCTTTCGCTGAGATCGACCGAGCCGGCGATGATCCGGGCGTTGCCGTCGCGTTCATCCGCCGCACCGGTCCAGGACATGGTGCCGATCTGCGAGGGGTTGGCGCCCCGCCGATAGGACCAGAGCTCGCCGTTCGGGCGCATCTTCCAGGGACCGGGCGTATAGCGTGGCACGTTGCATCCTCCCTCGCGGTTCCGGCAATCGTAGAGCGCGGGGGGCCTGGGCTCAATCGCCCAGGGGAATGCGCTTCAGCTCGCCTCGGCGGGCTTGGTCAGGCTCTCCGCCGTCGCGGTCAGCCGTTCCATCTCCCAGTCGGAGATCCGGAAGGCCCAGGTCTCGGTCTGCTCGCGGTGCTTCTCGGCCAGGGCGCGCGCCTCCTCCGGAGCACCCGACGGCACCGTGATGCGCACCCGCATCCAGCGGGTCGGCGCCTCGGCGCCGTCCGCCGATGGGGCTTCGGCGAACTCGGCGGTGTAGAGGATGCCGTCCCGGGTGGTGAACTCGGCATGCCCCAGGGCCGGATCGAAGGTCAGCCCGTCGGCGGTGCGCACGTCGTCGAACATCAGCTTGTCGAGGACGGTCGCGGCGTTGTTGACAGCATACTGGGAGTCGACCGTCCGGCCGTCGGGCAGGTCGACGATCCGGAAGTCGCGGCCGTCGGCCGACACCCGCTCCAGCTCGGTGCGCACGCCCGTATCGGTGACCAGCAGCGCCCGGCGGATCGAGGCCTGAGGCACGTCGACCACCTCGCGGAACAGCCAGAGCGGCGCCTTGCCCTTGATCTCCAGGGAGCCCTCGGCCAGGTAGGTCTGGGTCTCGTCGGTGCGGCGCACATAGACCATGGGATCGCCGCCGGAGAGGCTTTCCCGGCGTTTGCCCACATGGAGGTCCACCAGGGTCTCGCCGTCGGCGGTGGTGATCACCAGCCGCGAGGCCTTCGAGCCCTCCTGGGCGACGTCGCGCAGCTCGAGCCGGTCGAACCGTCCCGGATCGGCGGTCTTGCGCTCGATCAGCTCGAGCTGGCCGATATCGAACAGCAGCTTGCGCATGGTATCGGTGCGGGCCGGGTAACCGTCGCGCTGCTGCAGGATCCAGCCGTCGCCGGTGCGCACGATGGAGATGGTGCCGTCCTCGTTGTCCTCGGCCCGGATCACCTCGATCTGGTGGACCTCGGACGCGCGGCGGTCGAACTCCGGATACAGCGTTTCCGCCTGGACCTCGGTGCGGACCTCCGACAGCCGGTCGACCATCGCCACCGCCGCGCCGATCGCGGTCAGCAGGGTCAGGGATCCGAGCAGGGTGACGGTGCGTCGGGTGATCATCGCAGCCTCCTCACGCGCCGGCGTCGGCGGTTTCGATCCGCCGCCGGCGCCGTCTTGCACGGATCACGGACAGGGCAAGGGCGAACAGCGCCACCAGGATCGGCATCAGCGCGATGTTGATGAACTGCAGCTCGCGCTCCAGCCGCTCCACGTCGGAGCGCAGGGAAGCCTGGACGCCCCGCAGCTCGCTGCGGATCCGCAGCACGTCGCCCTGGAGCTGGCGCATGGTCGCCTGCTCCTCCTCGCTGAGCGCCACCGGACCGCCGGTCGACCCGTCACGCTCGCGCAGGCCGCGCAGCTTCTTCTGGGTCTCCTCCAGGGTGTTGCGCAGCTCCTGCTCCTTCGCCTGGTAGGTGCGGTCGGCGTCGCGCTTGAGCGTCTCCATCACCTCGAAGGGACGGTAGGTGCTGCCCTGGCCCCGCAGGTCCAGCAGGGCCGACGAGCCGGTCATGGCGTCCAGCGCGTTGGCGACGAAGTCGCCGTTGCCGGCCCCCGGGACCGCGACCCGCTGACCCTGGAAGTTCTGGTAGTTGACCCAGAACCGGTCGTCCAGCAGGTCGGTATCGGCGATCACCATCACGTCGATCGGGCCGGCCGACGCCTCGCGGACCACGTCGAAATCGTGGCGCAGCTCGGGATTGCCGCCCTCCACCGCTTCCGGCTGGCCGTCGGGAAACGCCGTCGGCACCTCGCCGGTCAGCGTCCCGGCGATGACGAAGCGCTCCGGCCCGGCCCGGTACTGGTTGAGCAGCGCCTGCGGGTTGGGGCGCTGGGTCGCCACCTGCTTCACGTCGAACAGGGTGGAGCCGGGGCTGGAGGTCAGCAGCGGCTCCAGCGTGAGCGGCGAGCCTTCCTTGAGCTTCAGGTAGCCCGCACTGGCCACGGCCACGCTGTCCACCTGGGCGGTGATCGGCGAGTCGCCGTCGAGGTTCGGTCCGCGCAGCAGCAGCCACGGCACGTAGGTGACGTAGCCGGTGCCGGTCGCATTGCCGACCCGTCGGCCGGCGAAGCGGTCGGCGACGACCTTGTCGGTCGGCATCTCCAGACCCCAGGCCTCGAACATCTCGTCGAGCGAGCTGGCGGCGCCGTTGACCGGCCCGTTCGCGGCCTGCCAGCCGTCCGCCTCGGAATAGGGGTCGACGAAGATCACCGCCTTGCCGCCGCCCAGGATGTACTGGTCGATGGCGAAGCGGGTGCGCTCGGGCAGGGTCTTGGGATGGATCACCATCAGGATCGAGATGTCGTCGGGGATGACCTCGACCTCCTCGTCCAGTTCCTCGACCTCCAGGACCTCCTCGATCCGGGTGGTCACCAGGGCCGGCGGAAGCTGCTCCGGCCGGCCGCCCTGGCCCATGCGCACGTCCATGGTGATCTTCTTGTTGCCGAGGATGCCGACCTTGCCGGTCGTGCCCGTCGACAGGGCGTAGATCATCTTGGTGATGTCGTATTCGAGGAAGGCTTCGCGGTCCGGCTGGAAGAACGCCACCTGCTCCACGTCGTCGGTGGTGTTGGTGCCGACCAGGCCGAAGAACACGTTGCCGTCGACCCCTTCCAGGGCGACCGACTGCAGGCCGTAGGAGACCGCGCGGTCCTCCACCGGGGTGAAGGGCTCGGGGTCGTAGATCTCCAGCACGATCTTGCCGCGCGAGCGGTCGGCGTATTCCTGCAGCATGTCGCGCACCCGCTCGGCGTAAACGCCGTAGGTCGGGTACTGGCTGCCCAGCCGCTTGGAGTAATAGAACTGCAGGGTGATCGGCTCCTCGAGCTGGCTCAGCACCCGCTCGGTGGCGGGCGACAGGGAGAACAGCTGATCCTCCGTCAGATCGACCCGGTAGCTGGTCAGCGAGAAGGCGGCCAGCACGTTGATCGACACGAACAGGGCGGCCAGCAGGAACAGCGCGATCGCCGTCAGCCGGTTCTGCGGTGCGGGTCGGGCCTTCTTGGCCTTGGTGCCGGCGGCGGGGGCGTCGACGGTAGCCATGGTCATTCCGCCTTCTTCAGGTCGACGATCAGCGCATTGGCGGCCAGCGCCAGCACGATCACGGAGGCGAAGAAGATCGCGTCGCGCAGGTCGATGACGCCGCGGGCGATCGACTGGAAGTGGGTCAGGAAGCCGAAGCCGGACACGATGTCGACCACGGTAGCCGGCAGGAACGACCGGATCGCGTCGAGCACCACGTTGGAGCCGGCCAGGGTGAACACGAACAGCACCGCCGTCGTCACCACGAAGGCGATGACCTGGTTCTTGGTGGTGGCCGAGATCATCGAGCCGACCGCCAGAAAGGCGCCGGCCATCAGCAGGCTGCCGATATAGGAGGCGGCGATCACCCCGTTATCCGGATTGCCGAGCTGGTTCACCGTGATCCACAGCGGGAAGGTGAGCGCCAGCGCGATGCCGGTGAAGATCCAGGCGGCCAGATACTTGCCGACCACCGCCTCGACCATGGTCACCGGCAGGGTCAGGAACAGCTCGATCGTGCCGGTCCGCCGCTCCTCCGCCCACAGGCGCATGGAGAGTGCCGGCACTAGGAACAGGTAGAGCCAGGGATGGAAGGTGAAGAACGGCTGCAGGTCGGCCTGCCCCCGGTCCATCCAGCCGCCGACGAAGAACGTCATCGCCCCGGCCAGGATCAGGAAGATGACGATGAAGATATAGGCCAGCGGCGTGGCGAAATACGCCTTCAGCTCGCGCGCCGTCACCAGCCAGACGTTGCGTCCGGTCCTAGACATTGGCCGTCACCTCCCGGAATACGTCGTCCAGATTGCCGCTGGTCGAGCGGCCGCGCAGCTCGGCCGGGGTGCCGTCGGCGACGATCCGGCCGCGGGCGATGATCACCGCGCGGGTGCAGACCGCGTCGACCTCCTCCAGGATGTGGGTGGAGATCACGATCGCCTTGGTCGCGGCCATCTCCTTGATCAGCTTGCGGACCTCGAACTTCTGGTTCGGATCCAGGCCGTCGGTCGGCTCGTCCAGAATCAGCACCGGCGGATTGTGCAGCAGCGCCTGGGCCAGGCCGACCCGGCGCTTGAAGCCCTTGGACAGGGTCTCTATCGGCTGGTGCGCCACTTCCTTGAGCTGGGTCTTGGCCATGGCGTCGGCCACCCGCTCCCCCCGCTCGGCCCCGTCGAAGCCGCGGATGGCGCCGATGAAGTCCAGGAAGGCCAGGACCGTCATGTCGGGATAGGCCGGCGCGCCTTCCGGCAGGTAGCCGATGGCGCTCTTCGCGGCGATCGGATGGCTCAGCACGTTGTGGCCGCAGACGATGGCGGTGCCGGCATCGGGCGCCAGGAAGCCGCAGATCATCTTCATCGTGGTCGACTTGCCGGCGCCGTTGGGGCCGAGAAAGCCCAGGACCTCGCCCTGCTCCAACTCGAAACTGAGGCCGTCGACCGCGGTCTTGCGGGCATTCGCCGGGCCGAAGCTCTTATGCAGTCCGCGCACGGACAACGCTGTCGTCATGGGACGCTCATCTGATGTGCGTGACGTAACCGATGGTTGGGTCCGTCATTTATCGAAATTACAGCGAAATTCAAGACATTAGGCTATTGTCGCCGGGTGGCGGGAGCAGACGGATGACGGCAATCGACATGCAGCGGCGGAGCGGTCGTCCGGAGCGGCGCATTTCCTGGTCCCCCATCATCTCCCGAATCCGGCTCTACACGGGCCTCGTACTGTTCACATACGTGAGCGCACACTTGGCGAATCATGTGGCGGGATTGTGGTCGCTCGCCGCCCTGGATGCCGGGCTCGCGCTGATCGCGTCCGTCGTCCGCACCCAGGCCGTCTCAATCCTGCTCTATGGCAGCGTCCTGCTGCACATGCTGATCGCGCTGCGGGCGATCTACTACCGCGACTCGCTGAAGGCCATGGCGGTGCCGGAGGTGGTGCAGCTCGCCCTCGGCCTGACCATCCCGCTGCTGGTGCTGCGCCACGTCCTGAGCAACCGGCTGATGCACGAGCTCTACGGCCTCAGCGACGACCATACCTGGGTGCTGCTGAACCTGTGGGTCTTCGATCCGGTGGGGGCGGTAAACCAGTCGGCGGCGGTGCTGGTCGCCTGGGCCCATGGTTGCGTCGGCCTGCATCTCTGGCTGCGCTTTGCCGCCTGGTACGACCGGGCGAAGTCCTGGCTGCTGTCGGCGGCGGTGTTGCTGCCTGCCCTGTCGCTGGCCGGATTCGTCGCCGCCGGAATGACGGTGGTGGACCTGGCGGCGACCCCGGGCTGGCTGCCGCTCGCCGTCGGCTCCGCCAATCTGCCGGACAACGCGACCATCGCCGCCTGGCTGCTGCGGTTCGATCAGATCAAGGCGGGCTATGCGAGCGTGGTGATGTTCGCCTTCGCCGCGCGTTGGGTGCGCCTGGCGCTGCACCGGCGCAGCCAGGGGGTGCGGGTCGGTTACGGCGCCGGCCGGTCGGTGCAGGCGATTCGCGGCATGACCCTGCTCGATGTCAGCCGCATGCACGGCATCCCGCATGCGTCGGTCTGCGGCGGGCGCGGGCGCTGCTCGACCTGCCGGGTGCGGATCTCGCGCGGGCTGGAGAACATGCCGGCGCCCGACGATGCGGAAGCGAAGGTGCTGCACCGGATCTCCGCCCCGCCGAATGTGCGGCTCGCCTGCCAGGCCCGGGTGGTCGACGACCTGGAGATCACGCCGCTGCTGCCGCCGCATAATACGGGGCTGGCGGAGACGAGGGGCGGGCCGAGCTACCTGCAGGGCCGAGAGCTGGAGATCGCGGTGCTGTTCGCCGATATCCGTGGCTTCACCACCCTGTCGGAGGAGCGGTTGCCCTATGACGTGGTGTTCATCCTGAACCGGTACTTCGCCGAGATGGGGGCGGCGATCGAGGGCGCCGGCGGCCGGATCGACAAGTTCATCGGCGACGGGATCATGGCGCTGTTCGGGGTGAACGGCGACCCGGAGGAGGGCGCGCGCCAGGCGGTGGCGGCGGCGCGCGACATGGCCCGGCGGCTGGTCGATCTGAACGAATCCCTGGCCGGAGACCTGGAAACGCCGCTGCGCATCGGCATCGGCCTGCATCTCGGCACGGCCATTGTCGGCGAGATGGGCTACGGGCGGGTGCGTGGGGTGACGGCGGTCGGCGACACGGTGAACACGGCCAGCCGGCTGGAGGCCCTGACCAAGGATTTCGGCGCCCAGCTCATCGTGTCGGCGGCGCTGGCGCGGGCGTCGGGCGTGGCCTTTGGCAGCTATCCGACCCATGAGATCGAGGTGCGGGGACGGGATCAGGCGATGGTGATCCACACGGTGGCCGATGCGACCGAGCTGGGGGTGTAGGGGACCTCGCCGCTTCTCTCCACTCAACCCGTCTCCCCGGCCTCGTGCCGGGGCCCAGGGTGACGCTTGCCGGAACGCTTCGGAACCCTCCCGGGAGATCCAGTCGCCCCGCTCCCGGATCCCGGCGCAAGGCCGGGAAGACGATTCGGTCAGACATGATCTGTCCAAAGAGACTGTGTCGTCCGGTCCTTCGACACGCCCCGGCTCATCGCCGGGCTGCTCAGGGTGAGGTCTCTAGAGCAGCACCTTGGACTTAGGTTCGGGGGACGTGTCGAAGGGCCGGCGATCGGCGACCGAAGATCCCGATCAAACGACTGCTACCCGGCCCGCTTCCACGTGGTTCCACCGGCGCCGTCTTCCAGTTCGATGCCGCGGGCCTTCAGGTCGTCGCGGATGCGGTCCGCCTCGGCGAAGTTCTTGTCCTTGCGGGCCTCGATGCGGGCGGCGATCAGGGCCTCTATCTCTTCCACGTCGTCGCCGGCCTCGCCCTTGAACCAGGCGTCGGTGTCGCCCTGGAGCAGGCCGAGGAGCTCGCCCCAGACCAGCAGCTTGCCCATCAGCTCCGGGATCTGCCGGCTGCGATGATGATCGAGCGCGATGTTCAGCTCCCGTGCCACCTGGTGCAGCGCGCCGATGGCCAGCGGCGTGTTCAGGTCGTCGCACAGGGCGGCCAGCACCGGGTTGTCGTTGCGGTCGAGGTTCCAGTCCGGATAGTGCCCGTCATTGGCCGCCCGGTGCAGGGCGCCGTACAGTTTGTCGAGCTGGGTCTTTGCTTCCTTCAACCCGGCCTTGGAGAAGTCCAGCGGCTGGCGGTAATGGGCCGAGAGCAGCAGCAGCCGGACCGCCTCGCCCGGCCATTCCTGGAGCATGTCGTGGACGGTGTAGAAGTTGCCCAGCGACTTCGACATCTTCTCGCCTTCGACCGTCACGAAGCCGTTATGCATCCAGTAATTCGCCATGGTCGCGTGGCCGAAGGCGCAGCGGGTCTGGGCGATCTCGTTCTCATGGTGCGGGAAGATCAGGTCGAGCCCGCCGCCATGGATGTCGAACACCTCGCCCAGATGCTCCGCCGCCATGGCCGAGCATTCGATGTGCCAGCCCGGCCGGCCGCGGCCCCAGGGGCTGTCCCATCCGGGCTGGTCGTCGGCGCTCGGCTTCCACAGCACAAAATCGGCCGGGTCGCGCTTGTACGGGGCGACGTCGACCCGGGCGCCGGCGATCATCTCGTCCCGGTCGCGGCGCGAGAGCTGACCGTAATCCGTCATCGACGGCACGTTGAACAGCACGTGGCCGTCCGCCGCATAGGCGTGGCCGCGCTCGATCAGCCGCTCGGCCAGGGCGATCATCTGGCCCACATGCCCGGTGGCGCGGGGCTGCACGTCCGGCCTGTTCACGCCGATGGCGGCCATGTCGGCGTTGTAGATCTCCGTCGTCTCGTGCGTCAGCGCCTCGATCGCCACGCCGCGCTCCTTGGCACGGGTCATGATCTTGTCGTCGATATCGGTGATGTTGGCGACGTGGGTCACATGCTCGGCACCGTAGAGGTCGCGCAGCACGCGGATCAGCACGTCGAACACCACGGCGGGGCGGGCGTTGCCCACATGGGCGTAGTCGTAGACCGTCGGGCCGCAGACATAGACGCGCACGTTCGACGGGTCGATCGGGGTGAAGACCTGCTTCTCGCGCAGGAGCGTGTTGGTGATCTTGAGATCCATGTCTCGGACTCCGGTGGGTCTGGTTCAGGCTGTCGGCGGGCGCGAAAGCGCAGGCGCGATCAGCGACAGACCTCGGCCGTCGTGTAGAACGCTGTGCCGATCGACGTGAGCGGGCGGCGCGCGAACATGGATTCCTCTCGGTTAAGCGGTTTCGCCGCGCAGCCTGGAGACGATCCGCGCGCGGCCCATGAGAGGTAACAGATCGCCGAGTTCCGGTCCACGTTCTCGTGCCGTGAGCGCCTTGCGCAGCGGCATGAACAGGCCCTTGCCCTTGCGGCCGGTCTCCGCCTTCAGCGTGCCGGTCCAGGCCCCCCAGGTCTCGGCGGTCGGCTCGCCCTGCGGCAGCAGGTCGGCGGCCGTCGCGCAGAACTCGGCGTCCTCCTCGGCGATCACCGGCACGATCGGGGCGCCGACGACCACCCACCACTCGCCGGCCTCGGCCAGCTTGGCGATGTTGCCGCGGATCGCGGTCCAGAACGCCTCCCCACCTTCCACGCCGAGATCGGCGAGGCGGCTGGCGACATCGCCATAGGCCGTCTCGTGCAGGATCTTGGCGTTCATCTGCGCCAGCTCGGCCGGGTCGAAACGCGGGGTGGCGCGGCCGTAGCGGGTGATGTCGAAACCGTCGACGAGCTGATCCAGCGCCGTGGCGGCCACCACCTCATTGGTGCCGAGCCCGGCGAGCAGGGAGTTGATCGCCATCGCCTCCAGACCGTCGGTCTCGCGCAGGTCCTGCAGGCTCAGGCTGCCGAGGCGCTTGGACAGGCCGGCGCCGTCGGCGCCGACGATCAGCGAGGTGTGGCCCAGCACCGGCGGCTCCGCACCCAGCGCGCGGAACAGTTGGATCTGGGTGGCGGAGTTGGTGACGTGGTCCTCGCCCCGGATGATGTGGGTGACGCCGAACTCGATATCGTCGACCACCGAGGCCATCGAATAGACCGGCGATCCGTCCGCGCGGATCAGCACCGGGTCGGACTGCGACGCCATGTCCTGCCGGCTCTCGCCGCGCACCAGGTCGTCCCAGGCGACCACCTCATGGTCGAGCTTGAAGCGCCAGTGCGGCCGGATGCCGGATGCTTCCTTGGCGGCCTTCTCCGCGTCGCTCAGGGACAGGGCGGCGCGATCGTAGACGGGGGGCTTGCCGGCGGAGAGCTGCTGCTTGCGTTTCAGCGCCAGCTCCTCGGCACTCTCGTAGCAGGGATAGAGCCGACCCATCTCCCGCAGCCGTTCGGCCTCGGCGGCGTAGCGGTCGAGCCGGTCGGACTGGCGGGCGAACAGGTCCCAGGCGAGGCCGAGCCAGTTCAGGTCGCGCTCGATTTTCTTGGCGAACTCGGCGGTGCTGCGCTCGGTGTCGGTGTCGTCGGAGCGCAGCATGAACTCGCCGCCCTGGGCGCGGGCGAACAGCCAGTTGATCAGCGCCTGGCGGGTATTTCCCACATGCAGAAGCCCCGTCGGGCTCGGCGCGAAACGGACGCGTACGGTCATGATGTCCCCGTTGGGTCGGTTTGCCGAGCTATTCGGCCGCCTGCTGCGTCTTCTTCGGGCGATAGACACCGACGAACGCGTTGGTGATCGGGTAACGCCGTTCCTTGCCGAAGGAGCGGCTGGTCAGCTTCACCCCCGGCGGGGCCTGGCGGCGCTTGTATTCCGCCCGGTCCAGCAGGCGCCAGACCTTCAGCACGGTCTCGCTGTCATAGCCCTTGGCGACGATGTCGGCCACCGGCGTCTCGTTCTCGATCAGCTCGGTCAGGATGCCGTCCAGCACCGGATAGGGCGGCAAGCTGTCCTCGTCCTTCTGATCCGGGCGCAGCTCGGCCGAGGGCGGCTTGGTAATGATTCGCTCCGGCATCACCGGCCCATCGGGGCCGAGGCAGTCGGCCGGTTTGGTGGCGTTCCGCCAGTGGCAGAGCGCGAACACCGTGGTCTTGTAGACGTCCTTCAGCACCGAATAGCCGCCGCACATGTCGCCATAGAGCGTGGCGTAGCCGACCGACATCTCAGACTTGTTGCCGGTCGACAGCACCATGTGGCCGAACTTGTTGGACAGGGCCATCAGGGTGATGCCGCGCGAGCGGGCCTGGACGTTCTCCTCGGTGATGTCGGGCTCCGTACCGGCGAACTGATCGGCCAGCATGGTCTCGAAGGCCTGCATCGCCGGGCCGATGTTCACGGTCGTGTAGTCGACCCCCAGCAGCTTCGCGGCGGCGGCCGCATCCTCCAGGCTGTGGTCGCTGGTATAGGGCGACGGCATCATCACGCAGCGCACCTTGTCCGGGCCGAGCGCGTCGACCGCCACGGCGGCCGACAGCGCGCTGTCGATGCCGCCGGACATGCCGAGGATGACGCCGGGAAAGCCGTTCTTGGTCACGTAGTCGCGCAGGCCGACGACCATAGCGCGGTAGGTCGCCTCCAGCCCGGTCTTCGGCTCCACCGTCTCGGTCGTCGCGCAGGACCAGCCGTCCGGGCCGCGGGTCCAGGTGGTGGTGACCACCGCCTCCTCCCAGGCCGGCAGATGGGCGGCGACCGTGCGGTCGGCGTTCAGCACGAAGGAGGCGCCGTCGAACACCAGCTCGTCCTGGCCGCCGACCTGGTTCAGATAGACCATCGGCAGCCCGCTCTCGACCACGCGGGAAGTGGCGTGCTGCAGGCGGTTGTCCAGCTTCTGGCTGTCGAAGGGCGAGCCGTTGGGAACCAGCAGCAGTTCGCCGCCGGTCTCGCTCACGCATTCGACCACGTCCGGCGTCCAGATGTCCTCGCAGATCGGCACGCCGATGCGCACCCCGCGCACGTCCATCGGGCCCGGCATCGGGCCGACATCGAACACCCGTTTCTCGTCGAACACGCCGTAATTCGGCAGGTCGACCTTGTAGCGGGCGCCCTGCACCTTGCCGCCGTCGAGCAGCACCAGGGCGTTGTACAGCTTGTCGTCCTCGGCCCAGGGGGCGCCGAGCAGGATCGCCGGCCCGCCATCGGCGGTTTCGGCTGCCAGCGCTTCCACCGCGTCGCGCACCTCGGACACGAACATCGGCTTCAGCACCAGATCCTCCGGCGGATAGCCGCAGGCGTAGAGTTCCGGCGTCAGGATCACATCGGCACCCTCGGCCGCCGCCTGGGCGCGCACGCGTCGCAGCTTGGCGAAGTTCCCCTCGATATCGCCGACGCGCGGGTTTAGCTGGGCCAGGGTGATGATGAGCTTGTCTGTCATGGCGAAACAGTTAGCGCGGCCTGCGGGCCGGGGCAATGCGGATCAGGCGGTCGGCGCGGTTGTCATTGCGGCGGTCAGCCGCTGGACGCCAGGGATTCGAGGTCGCTGCCACCCACCGTATAGGGCAGCCAGGTGCCGCTGCGGGTCAGGCCGAGGCGGGAATAGAAGTCGCGGGCCTTGTTGTCGGTCTTCACCGAGAGGTCGAGCTTGACGCAGCCATGGTCGATCGCGACCCGGGCGAGCGAGGCCATCAGCCGACGGCCGAGGCCGGTGCCGCGCAGGTCGCCGTCGACATACAGGTCCTCGACGTAGAGCTTCGGCCGTCCGGCCCAGGTCGAATAGACGAAGTAATAGACCGCCAGGCCGACCGCCGTGCCGTCGGCCCGCTCGGCGATCATCGCCCGGAAATAGGGGCGCTCGCCGCTGCCGTCGCGGCGCAGGTCGTCGACGCTGCCGGTGACGTAGTCGGCGGCCTCCTGCACCTGGGCCAGGGCGCGCACCAGACGGCGGACGGCTTCGGCGTCGTCCTCGCCGGTCTCCTCGGGGGCCCGGAACCGGGCGGGTCTGATCGTGATGTCCATGGCGATGATGCTATTCCCGCAACACCTGGGACGCCAACCGCTTTCCTTTCCGTGCCGTCAGGTCTTTGACGGATCGTCGATCGTCGCTAAGCTGCCGTCTCTGTTACGTTTCCCGGCGGGTCCCCGCATTCATGGCGAACCGGTACATTCAGGACTTGAAGCGGCTGGTCGGCAACGACCAGGTGGTCATGGCCGCCGTCGCGGTGGTGGTCGGCGGTGCCGCGGCCGGCGGCGCCATCCTGTTCCGCGAGGCCATCGACTTCCTGCAGCTGCTGTTCCTGGGCTTCCGCTCCGACCGGGTGGCGACCTTCGCGGCGGAGATGGAGTGGTGGCGGCTGATCCTGGCGCCGGTGATCGGCGGTCTGCTCGTCGGGCTGTTCTGCAAATACGTCATGCCCGGCGGCCGGCCCCAGGGCGTCGCCAACGTCATTGAATCCAGCGCGTTGCGGGTCGGGCGGATGTCCATGCGGCAGGGGCTCGGCGCGGCGGTGATCAGTGCCACCTCGATCGGCTGCGGCGCCTCGGTCGGCCGCGAGGGGCCGGCGGTGCATCTCGGCGCCTCGCTCGCCAGTTTCCTCGGCCGCCAGCTCAACCTGACCCGCAGCCAGGCCCGCACCCTGCTCGGCTGCGGCGTGGCGAGCGCGGTGGCCGCCTCGTTCAACGCGCCGATCGCCGGGGTGTTCTTCGCCCTTGAGGTGGTGATCGGCCATTACGCGCTGTCGGCCTTCGCCCCGATCGTCATCGCCTCGGTCTTCGGGACGATTCTGTCGCGGATCTGGTTCGGCGACTTTCCCGCCTTCGAGGTGCCGGGTCACCAGATCACCTCGTTCCTGGAGTTCCCTGCCTTCGTCATCCTCGGCGGCGTCTGTGCCGTGGCGGCTATCGCGCTGATGCGGGTCGCCGCCTTCGTCGAGGTGCAGGGACAGCGCCTGCCGCTGCCGCGCTGGCTGCACCCGGCCCTGGCCGGGCTGGTGGTCGGCGTGGTGGCGCTGGAGTTTCCCGAGATCCTGGGCGTCGGCTACGAGGCGATGGACGGGGCGCTGAACGAGGCCGAGGGCTACGGCCTTGAGCTGATGCTCACCCTGGCGGTGCTGAAGATCCTGATGACCGCCCTGTGCCTCGGCGCCGGGTTCGGCGGCGGGGTGTTCTCGCCCTCGCTGTTCATCGGGGCGATGATCGGCGGCGCCTATGGCATCGTCGCCGCCATTCCCTTCCCGGATCTGGCCTCCGGGCACGGCGCCTACACGCTGATCGCCATGGGGGCGGTGGCGGCGGCGACCCTGGGGGCGCCGATCTCCACGATCCTGATGATTTTCGAGATGACCGGCGACTACAAGCTGACCGTCGGCGTGATGATCGCCGTGGTCATCGCCTCGGTCATCACCCGGGTGTGGCACAGCCCGTCCTTCTTCACCGACCAGCTCCGCCGACGCGGGGTGCATATCCATGGCGGCCACGACGTCACCGCCCTGCGCAACCTGAAGGTCCACGACCTGATGCAGCAGGATCACGTTTCCGTGAAGATGGATGCCGGCCTCGACAGCCTGCGCAACCGGCTGCGTCTGGCGCCGATGAACGAGCTGTTCGTGATCGATTCGGACGAGAAGCTGGTCGGCACCATCACCCTGGCCGATCTGGGCGAGGTGGCGTTCGACCTGTCCCACGACCGCGAGTACACGGCGATCGATCTGGCCCGCAAGCATCCGCCCTTCCTGGAACTCGGCGACGACGTGGAGAAGGCGATCCGGCGCTTCTCCGAGGCGGAGGAGGGGCTGCTGGCGGTGGTCGATTCGGCGGCGCGGATGCGCCTGATCGGCTGCCTGCACGAGCGCGACGTGATGCGGGCCTACAACCAGGCGCTCATCACCCAGCAGGCCGAGGAACACGGCGAAACGATCTGATGGCTTGAGGGCGATGCAAGTACGGGGGGTGCCGAAGCACCCCCCGTTTCCCCGTGAACCGCAGGCACATGGGACCGGCTCAAGACTGCACCGAGCGATCCGGGGGATCCTTGCGTCCGGCCCTTCGGCACGGCGCCGACCGGGCTTCCTCTCCCTACGAGGCGGATCTCAGAACGGACTTCTAAGATAAACGTTATAATAAAACGTTAAATTCTATTAATTTCTCAACGATGATGAATGGCACGAGCCGGCCGCGGATCGATATGTCCGGATTGGCGGGCCCGGACCCCCATGACAGGCGAGTTAGGTCTGCCGATGTTCCGGCGGGATGTTATATGGTCGGGTCATGGCTGATCTGTTCTCGAATGATGATAAGGGCGGGATCGACCCGACCGGGTATCGGCGTCCGTCCGGCCCGGCGCCGGCCTATCCCGGCCCCGGACATGCGCCGGCGGCGATCGGCGCGCGCGGTGGGTATCTCGACGGCCTGAACGAGGGCCAACGGGCGGCGGTGGAGGCGTTGGACGGCCCGGTGCTGGTGCTGGCCGGCGCCGGCACCGGCAAGACACGGGTGCTGACCACCCGGCTGTCGCACCTGATGGCGATGGGCAAGGCCAAGCCCTGGAACGTGCTGGCGGTGACTTTCACCAACAAGGCCGCGCGGGAGATGAAGGAGCGTGTGGCCAAGATCGTCGGCCCGGCCGCCGAACAGGTCTGGCTCGGTACCTTCCACGCGCTCTGCGCCCGCATCCTGCGCCGGCATGCGGAGCTGGTCGGTCTCAAGTCGAACTTCACGATTCTCGACGCCGACGATCAGGTCCGGCTGTTGAAGCAGGTACTCCAGGCCGAGAACGTGGACGACAAGCGCTGGCCGGCCCGAGTGGTCATGGGCGTGCTGCAGCGCTGGAAGGACCGGGGCCTGACCCCCGACAAGATCGGTGTGGCCGAGGCCGGCGACATGGCCGGCGGCAAGCTGCAGGCGATCTACAAACAGTATCAGGACCGGCTGACCACCCTGAACGCGGCCGATTTCGGCGACCTGCTGCTGCACTGCCTGACCCTGTTCCAGACCCGGCCCGAGGTGCTGCAGCAGTACCAGACCCAGTTCCGCTACATCCTGGTGGACGAGTATCAGGACACCAACGTCGCCCAGTATCTCTGGCTGCGGCTGCTGGCCCAGAGCCACAAGAACATCTGCTGCGTCGGTGACGACGACCAGTCGATCTACGGCTGGCGCGGCGCGGAGATCGGCAACATCCTGAAGTTCGAGAAGGACTTCCCCGGCGCCAAGGTCGTGCGGCTGGAGCAGAACTACCGCTCCACCTCGCGCATCCTGGCCGCCGCCTCCGACCTGATCGCCCATAACGAGGGGCGGCTCGGCAAGACCCTGTGGACCGAGGGTGCGGACGGCGACCACCTGACCGTGCGCGGCGTGTGGGACGGCGAGGAGGAGGCCCGGGTCGTCGGCGACCGGATCGAGGACCACCAGCGCGCCAAGGTGCCGCTGCGCGAGATGGCGGTGCTGGTCCGCGCCGGCTTCCAGACCCGCGAGTTCGAGGAACGTCTGATCACGCTCGGCGTGCCCTATCGGGTGGTCGGCGGTGCGCGGTTCTACGAGCGCAAGGAGATCCGCGACGCCATCGCCTATCTGCGGGTGATCGCCCAGCCGGACGACGACCTCGCCTTCGAGCGGATCATCAACACCCCGGCCCGCGGCATCGGCAAGACCACCGAGCAGGTGCTGTTTCAGCATGCCCGGTCGTCCAACGTGCCATTGACCCTGGCGGCCGAGCAGTTGGTGCAGAGCGACGAGCTGAAGCCGGCGGCGCGCCGGGCGGTCGGCAGCCTGATGGGCGATTTCGCGCGCTGGCGCGAGGCGTCGCAGAGCGAGGATCCCTCCGACCTCGCCCGCATGGTACTGGACGAGAGCGGCTATACCGCCGCCCTGCAGAAGGACAAGTCGCCGGAAGCGCCGGGCCGCCTGGAGAACCTCAAGGAGCTGGTCACCGCCCTGGAGGAGTTCGAATCCCTGGGCGGGTTCCTGGAGCACATCTCCCTGGTCATGGAGAACGCCGAGGCCGCCGACGGCGAGCAGGTCAGCCTGATGACCCTGCACGCCGCCAAGGGCCTGGAGTTCGACGTGGTTTTCCTGCCGGGCTGGGAGGAGGGCATGTTCCCGAACCAGCGCGCGCTGGACGAGAACGGTGCCGCCGGCCTGGAGGAGGAGCGGCGGCTCGCCTATGTCGGCCTGACACGGGCGCGCAAGAAGGTCGAGATCGTCTTCGCCGCCAATCGCCGGGTCCACGGCCTGTGGCAGAGCGCGATCCCCTCGCGCTTCGTCTCCGAGCTGCCGAGCGAGCATGTGGAGATGATCAGCGAGGCCGGGCTCTACGGGTCGGGCAGCGGCGGCTACGGCAGTAGCAGCTATGGTGGCGGCCGGGGCGGTTATGGCCGGCGCGACGGCGTCAGCTACGATGACGACGAGGCCAAGCTGCCGGCCTGGGACAGCGCCGGACGGTCCGCCGGTAAGGTCGCGGGCCGCGGCCCCGGCTACATGCGGCGCGGCGGCGGGTCCATCCGCACCCGCGCGCCGGTGATCGACGGCGAAGGCTATACGGTCAACCGCTCCAAGCCGGCCAAATACGCCGTGGACGAGCGGGTGTTCCACCAGAAATTCGGCATGGGCACCGTGACCAAGGTCGATGGTGACAAGCTGGAAGTCGAGTTCGACCACGCCGGGCACAAGAACGTGGTCGACACCTTCGTCTCCAAGCCGTAAATCCGGCGGCCATGAGCTCTCTTTGGCGCATCGCCCTTACCGTGCCGGCCAAGGCTTCAGAAGTCGTGGCCGACGCCCTGTCGCCCTTCGTGTCCGCCGTGACCGCGCTGGAGGATTCCCCCGGCGGCACCTGGACGGTCGAAGGGATTTCCGAGGACGAACCGGCACGGCCGGCGATCACCGCCGCGCTGGCGCTGGCCGCCGCCACGGTCGGCACGCCGCCGCCGGACACGGTGATCGAGCCGCTGCCGGACGTGGACTGGCTCGCCCTGAACCGGCAGTCCTTCCCACCGATCCGCGAGGGCCGGGTGTGGATCCGCGGCTCCCATGTGGCGGACGCGGCACCGGCCTCCAGCATTGAGCTGCTGATCGACGCCGCCCGCGCCTTCGGCTCCGGCAGCCATCCGACGACCGCCCTGTGCCTGCGGGCGATCCAGGACCTGGCGAAGCGGCGTACCCCGCGCAACGTGCTCGACCTGGGTTGCGGCTCGGGCATCCTGGCGATGGCGCTGGCCAAGCTGGTGCCGTCGGCGTGCACCCTGGCGGTCGATCTCGATCCGGTGTCGGTGGCGACGGCACGGGAGAACGCGCGGATGAACCGGGTCGCCCGCCGGATCGACACCCAGGTCTCCAACGGCTGGCGTTCGCCGGTGGTGCGGGCCAAGGCGCCGTTCGATCTGGTGGTGGCGAATATTCTGGCGGGACCGCTGGCCGAGATGGCGCCGTCCCTGAAGCGTGGATTGGCACCGGGCGGCATCGCCATCCTGTCGGGCCTGCTGAACCAGCAGGAGCGTTGGGTGATCGCCGTGCATCGGGCGCAGGGCCTGCGGCTGATCCGGCGCTACCGGCGCGACGGCTGGAGCGCGCTGGTCTTCGCGCGGGGGTGAGCCTCTTTACCGCACCGCACAAAAAGCAACGGCCGGCACATGATGTGCCGGCCGTTTTGCATCAAACCGCCCGATAAGGGGGAGGGGGTCAGGCGGCGTGACGCACGTCGGTGTTCGCGGCCGTGCCGAAGGCGGCGGCGCGCAGGTGCGGCTCGACCGGGTTGGCGGTCTTCGGCGCCGTGGCGGAAGCGTAGGTCTCGCTCGGGGTGCCGACGACTTCGACGTCGACGCGGCGGACGACACCGGCCCGCAGGGCGGACAGGTCGAGGCCGATATCGGCGAGCATGCGCGGGCTCAGGTCCTCGACCGCGGCCATCGTGCGACGATGGGCGAGGCGGGCGCTGAGGCTGCGGAAGGCACGGCCGATCAGGTCACGAATGTAGGCGCTCTGCATGGCCCGTGCCCGAGCGACCAGCGCGGACGGGTTCTCCGGCAGAGCCGAAGGCACGCGCAGGATATCGTTCTGGGTGGACATCGGGTTTCTCCTTGGAACATCAGACCGGGCTGCTGCCCGGCTGTTACTGCCCCTAATCTGGTCAGAATCGCTCCGGGCACCACTTGGATTTTTGCGCTGCAGCATTGCATTTGACGCATGGCTATGGGGGTCAGATATGCGTGAAATGGCAGCCAGCCATGCGGCGGCGCGCATCGGACCGAATCTGATACGATGGCGGCTGCGGCGAGCCGACTTGGATCCAGGGACGTCATGTATCGATCAGAAACTGTCTCCGTCGCGGTGGAGCGGGATGCTGCCGCCCTGTACGAGGCCTTCTGGCGGCCGGAGCGGTTCCCGTCCTGGGCCTCGGGGCTGAGCCAGGCGGCACTGCGACCGGGCGAGGACGGGTGGAAGGCCGACGGGCCGGAAGGTCCGATCACCATCCGCTTCTGCGACCACAATCCCTTCGGTGTGATGGATCACTGGGTCGATCTGGGCGATGGGCGGGTGGTCTATGTCCCGATGCGCATCGTCGCCAATGGCACAGGCAGCACGGTCACGCTGACGCTGTTCCAATATCCCGACATGGGCGACGAGATTTTCGCCCGCGACCTGGACTGGGTGCGCCGGGACCTGGAGACGCTGAAATCGCTGGCCGAGCACGGCGGCTGAGCCGCGCCGTTCACCCGCCGATCAGTTTCAGCCAGTCCTCTTCGCTGAGCGTGGCCACACCCAGGGCTTCGGCCTTGGCCGCCTTGGAGCCGGCATCGGCGCCGACGACCACATAGTCGGTCTTCTTCGACACCGAGCCCGCGACCTTGGCCCCGAGAGCTTCCGCCCTGGCCTTGGCCTCGCTGCGGCCGACGGTCTGCAGGGTGCCGGTGAACACCACCGTCTTGCCGGCGACCGGGCTGTCGGCGGCGGTCGGCGCGGCAAACGCCTCGATGGTCAGCTCGCCGTCGAGGTCGTCCAACACCGCGCCGTTATGGGCTTCGGAGAAGAAGTCTATCAAATCCTTGGCCACGGCACTGCCGATCTGATCGATATTGATCAGGTCGGCATAGGCCTCGCTCTCCGGATCGGCGGCGGCCGTCATCGCCTGGCGCAGGGCGTTCAGGGTGCCGTAATGGGTCGCCAGCAGCCGGGCGGTGGCCTGGCCCACCTGGCGGATGCCGAGCGCGTAGACGAACCGATCGAGGCCGATGGTGCGCCGGTCCTCGATCGCCGCCAGCAGCTTGTTGGTCGAGGTGATCTTCGTGCCCTCGCGGCCGATCAGTTTGCGGCGGTGCTCCTTCAGCCGGAAGATGCTGGCCGGGCTGTCGATCAGCCCGTCCTCATAATAGGCCTGGATCTGCTTCGCCCCGAGGCCTTCGATGTCGAAGGCATCGCGGCTGACGAAATGCTTCAGCCGCTCCACGGCCTGAGCCGGACAGATCAGACCGCCGGTGCAGCGGCGTACCGCTTCGCCTTCCGGGCGCGGCGCCTCGGAATCGCAACGCGGGCAATGGTCCGGGAAGACGTACTCCTTTGAGTCCGCCGGCCGTTTCTCGGTGATGACGCGGACGACCTGCGGGATCACGTCTCCGGCGCGCTGGATCACGACCGTGTCGCCGACCCGGATGTCCTTGCGGCGGATCTCGTCCTCGTTGTGCAGCGTCGCGTTGGTGACGGTGACGCCGCCGACCTTCACCGGTTCCAGCCGGGCGACGGGGGTGAGCGCGCCGGTGCGGCCGACCTGGATGTCGATCTCGCGCAGCACCGTTTCGGCCTGTTCGGCCTTGAACTTGTGGGCGATGGCCCAGCGCGGCGAGCGGCTGACCATGCCGAGCCGCTGCTGCCAGTCCAGCCGATCGACCTTGTAGACCACGCCGTCGATGTCATAGGTCAGGTCGTGGCGCCCGTCGCCGATTCTGGCATAGACCGCCAGCGCCGCGTCGGCGGTTTCGCACAGCTCGGAGAGCGGGTTGGTGGTGAAGCCCCAGCTCCCCAGCTTCTCCAGGAATTCGTGGTGGCTGTCGGCGAAGTCCTCGCTGATCTCGCCCCAGGAATAGGCGAAGAACCGCAGCGGCCGGGACCGGGTGATCTCCGGGTCGAGCTGGCGCAGGGAGCCGGCGGCGGCGTTGCGCGGGTTGGCGAAGATCTTCGCGCCGGCCTCGGCCTGCCGCTCGTTCAGGGCGACGAAATCGTCCTTGGTCATGTAGACCTCGCCGCGCACCTCCAGCACGTCGGGCACGCCGTCCGGCAGGGTCTTGGGGATGTCGTCGACGGTTTCCAGGTTGCGGGTGATGTTCTCGCCCTCGGTGCCGTCGCCGCGGGTGGCCCCCTGGACCAGCTTGCCCTTCTCGTAGCGCAGGGCGGCCGACAGCCCGTCGATCTTCGGCTCGGCCATCAGGGCGACGGTTTCATCCTCGCCGAGATTAAGAAAGCGGCGGACCCGGCGCTCGAACTCGCGCACGTCCTCCTCGTCGAAGGCGTTGGCCAGGGACAGCATGGGCCGGGAGTGGCGGACCTTGGCGAACCCCTCGGCCGGGCCGGGGGCGACGCGCTCGCTCGGGCTGTCCTCGCGCTTCAGGTCGGGGAAGCGCTCCTCGATCGCCTGGTTGCGCAGGCGGAGCTGGTCGTATTCCGCGTCGGTCAGGTCCGGCGCGTCCTCCTGATGGTAGAGCCGGTCCGCCTCGGCGATGGCGTCGGACAGGCGGGCCAGCTCGGCCTTGGCTTCGGCCTCGCTCAGCTCTTCGACGGCCTTGGTCTCGATGTCGCTCATGCGGGTCGGTGCTCTGGACTTAACGCTGGGATTGGGACAGCAGGCTGTCGGCCGCCGCGCGGGCCTCGCTGGTGACGGCGGCGCCGGACAGCATGCGGGCGATCTCCTCGCGGCGCTGCTCGGTGCTCAGGCGGACAACGTCCGTGGCGGTCATCTGGTTCTGCACCCGCTTGGCCACGTGCCAGTGATGGGCGCCCTGGGCGGCGACCTGGGGCGAGTGGGTGACGACCAGCACCTGCAGCCGGGTCGCCAGCCGCGCCAGCCGGTCGCCGACCGCGGCGGCCACGGCTCCGCCGACGCCGGAATCCACCTCGTCGAACACCAGGGTCGGCACCGGGCTCGCCTCGGCCAGCACGACCTTGAGGGCCAGCAGGAAGCGCGACAGCTCGCCGCCGGACGCGATCTTCGACAGCGGCCCCGCCGGCATGCCCGGGTTGGTCGCGACCTGGAAGGCGACGGCGTCGAGCCCGGCCGGCCCCCAGCGGCCCTCGTCCTGGCGGCTCACCATGGTCTCGAACCGGGCCTTGTCCAGCTTCAGCGGCGGCAGCTCCTTGGAGATTGCCGAATCCAGCTTCGCGGCGGCGGCGGCGCGGGCCTTGGACAGGATCTCGCCGGCCTCGGCATAGGCGCGCCGCGCCTTGTCCTCGGCGGCGGTCAGGGCGCCGATCTCCCCACCCTTGCCGTCGAGGGCCGCCAGATGGTCGGCGAAGCGGCGATGCACCTCCGGCAGGCGGTCGACCTCGACCCCATGCTTGCGGGCGAGGTCGCGCAGGGCGTGCAGCCGGTCGTCGATCTCGGTGAGCGTGCCGCCATCGGCCTCGATATCGGCGGCGGCGGCAGCGATCTCGGCGCCGGCGTCCTGCAGTTCGGCGGCGGCCCGGTCCAGGGCGGCAAGCGCGGTGTCCAGGCGCCCGCCGGCCCGGTCCGCGACCCGTTCCAGCGCGCGCTGGGCCCGGGCGACGGCGTTGTCGGCGCCACCATCCTCGGCGATCGCCGCACTGGCGGTGTTCAGCGCCTCGACCACGGCCTCGGCGTTCATCAGCATCGACCGGGTCTCGGCCAGCCGGGCCTCCTCGCCGACCTCCGGCGCGAGCTGGTCGAGCTCGGCGACGGCGTGGCGCAGATAGTCCTCGTCGGACCGGGCCTTCTCCAGGTCGGCGCGGGCGGTCTCCAGCGCCACCAGGGCGGTGCGCCAGGCGCTCCAGGCCGTGGCAACGGCCTCCGCCTGCCGTCCCAGGCCGGCGAAGGCGTCCAGGGTGTCGCGGTGGGTGGACGGGTCCATCAGGCCGCGCTGGTCGAACTGGCCCTGGATCTCGACCAGCACGTCGCCCAGCCGGCGCATCAGGCCGACGCTGGTGGGCTGGTCGTTCACATAGGCACGCGAGCGGCCGTCGGCGGTGACGACGCGGCGCAGGATCAGCGCGCCATCGGACGGGGCCAGGTCGGCGTCGCCCAGCACGGCGTCGACGGCCGACGGGTCGGACAGTTCGAAGGCGGCGATGACGGTGGCCTGGTCGGCGCCGTGGCGCACCAGTCCGGAATCGGCGCGCTCTCCCAGGGCCAGGCCCAGGGCGTCCAGCAGGATCGACTTACCGGCACCGGTCTCGCCGGTCAGGACCGACAGGCCCGGCTCGTAGGCGAGGTCCAGGCGGTCGATCAGCACCACGTCCCGGATCGAGAGCGACGCCAGCATGGGCTTAGAACGGACCGACGCCCCAGCCGAACCACCCGTCGTCGCCGGACTCCGCCGTGGTCCGCGCCCGGCCCTTGGTCGCCAGCGAATAGGCGTCCTCGTACCAGTCGGTGCCCGGGTAGTTGTAGCCGAGCACGGAGGCGGTGCGCTTCGCCTCCTCGTCGAGGCCGAGGGCGACATAGCATTCCGTCATCCGCAGCAGGGCCTCGGGCACCTGTTCGGTGGTGTCGAATTCGGTGGTGACGCGCTGGAAGCGGTTGATGGCGGCGAGATACTGGCCCTGGCGCATGTACCAGCGCCCGATGCTCATCTCCTTACCGGCGAGGTGGTTGCGGGCGAGGTCGATCTTCAGGCGGGCGTCGCGGGCGTATTTCGAATTGGGGAAGCGCTGCACCACTTCCTCGAAGGACGACAGCGCCTCGCGGGTCAGCTTCTGGTCGCGCCCGACATCGACGATCCGCTCGTAGTAGCACAGGCCCTTCAGATAATAGGCGTAGTCGACGTTCGGATTGCCCGGGTTCAGCTGGATGAACCGGTCGAGCGCGGCCACCGCGTCGTCGTAGTCGTTCGACTGGTACAGTGCATAGGCCGACATCAGCTGGGCCTGGGTCGCCCAGACCGAATAGGGATGCTGGCGTTCGACCTCGTCGAACAGCGGGGCGGCTTCCTTGAACTCGCCGGCCAGCGCGGCGTTGTAGGCGTCGTTGTACAACTCCTCGACCGGACGCTCGACGTATTCCGGATCGTCGTCGGTGGAGCTGCACGCAGCGAGGGCGGCGACCAGGGCGATCGCGGCAAGGCGCGGGATGAAAGTTCTGAGCGGCGACATCAGCGGGACACGTCCGGTTGCGCGGATGAGCGCAATGTAAGGCGGCGGGGGGATGGAGGGAAGGGGAAGTGGGGGTGCCGCGTTTGAAGGCGGCTTTCCGGCCGTCTCAAGGTGCGTTCCGGGGCAGGATGCGGTCCGGATATCGCCGGTGCCGGAAAATCGAAAGCCCCGCCGAAGCGGGGCCTGCGATCAAGATTGAGATGATCCGAAAGGATCAGGCGGCCAGCTTCATCTCGCCGGCGGCAGCGGCCAGGGCCCACGGGTCGATCCGCAGGGTCTCGCCGTCGGTCTCGGCGACCGAATCGGTGGTGGCGGCCAGGCTCAGGATCTTGTCGAGATCCAGGCCGGTCTGCTCAGCGGCCTCAAGCGGCGTGAGCACGTAGGTATCGCGCATCGTGCGACCTCCATGGTGATATTCGTCATTGGGTCATTATCAGCCCGCGGTGAGGACGATGCTTCGAGACAATGTCTCAGGAGCGCCTCACAGGGTGTTGATATGCACTTTATGTCGGGCTGCCCCTCCCGCAAGGGTTTCGTGACGAAAATCTTGCGAATGGTGTTCCCTGTGGCATTGCAGCAACAAATGACGAAGAAAAGGTTAACCGTCCTTGCGGAACGGCGATTCCTCCAGCAGCAGCTCCTTCTCATGGACCATCTGGCGGCGCTCGCGGGCCAGGAAGTCCTCCACGGCATCGCGGAAGCCGTCGTCCAGGATCAGGTGGTTGCTGTAGGTCTCCACCGGCAGGTAGCCGCGCTGGATCTTGTGCTGGCCCTGGGCGCCGGCCTCGACCTTGGCCATGCCGCGCTCGATGGCGAAGTCGATGGCCTGGTAGTAGCAGGCCTCGAAATGCAGGAATCTGTATTCCTCGGTGCAGCCCCAGTTGCGGCCGAACAGGGTGTCACTGCCGATCAGGTTCAGCGCGCCGGCGACCGGCTCTCCGTCGCGCTCGGCGACGACCAGCAGCACCCTTTCCGCCATGCGCTCGCCGAGCAGCGAGAAGAAGGTGCGGTTCAGGTAGGGCGAGCCCCATTTGCGGTCCGAGGTGTCCATGTAGAAGGCGAAGAACGCGTCCCAGTGCCGTTCCTCGATGTCCTTGCCCACCAGCCGGCGGATCACCAGGTCGGTCTCGGCGACCTGGCGGCGCTCCTTGCGGATCGCCTTGCGCTTGCGTGAGGAGAGCGCCTCGAGGAAGGCGTCGAAGCTGGCATAGCCGTCGTTGTGCCAGTGGTACTGCAGGCCCATGCGCTGCAGGAATCCGAATTCGCCCAGTCGGTTCCATTCCGGCTTCGGCACGAAGTTCACATGGGCGGTGGTGACGTTGAGCTGGTTCATCAGCGCGACGACCCCGCCCGCCAGGATCTCCTGCGCCCGGGCCGGGTCGATATCCGGGCGGACCAGCATGCGCGGGCCGGTCACCGGGGTGAACGGAACCGCCGACAGCAGCTTGGGGTAATAGCGCCCTCCCGCCCGCTCATAGGCGTCGGCCCAGCCCCAGTCGAAGATGTACTCGCCCTGGGAATGGCCCTTCAGGTAGAGCGGCATGGCGGCGGCCAGCCGACCGGCGCGGTCGTTGACGGCGAGGTGGCGCGGCAGCCAGCCGGTCTGCGCCCGCACCGACCCGCTCTCCTCCAGCGCGTTGAGGAAGTCGTGCGACAGGAACGGGTTGTCCGCGCCGGCGCAGGCATCCCATTCCTGCGCCGCAACCGCGGAGATCGCGGGCAGGACGGAGACTTCTTCGGCGAGTTCCATCTGGATATCGGTGCCGTCGGGCATGGGCGGGATCCGCTGTGGTCGTCCACGGAATCCAGGTGGGGCGGTCCTGCCGCGAAGCAAGGCCGCCCCGGATCGGCTGTCGGGCCCCCTGAGGGGCAGGCGCGTCAGGCGAGCTCGAACACCGCTTCGACCTCGACCGCGACGCCGCGCGGCAGGGCGTTGGTGCCGACCGCGAAGCGCGAATGCCGGCCCTTGTCGCCGAACACCGCGACCATCAGGTCGGAGGCGCCGTTGACCACCTCGGGCTGCTCGGTGAAGTCGGGGGTGCAGCGCACGAAGCCGCCGAGCTTCACCACGCGCGCAACCTTGTCCAGGTCGCCGTCGCAGGCGGCCTTGGCCTGGGCGATCAGGTTCTTGGCGCAGATCTCGGCGATCTTGCGGGCGTCGTCGGTGGTCAGGTCCTTGCCGACCACGCCGATGCCCTGGATCTTGCCGTCGGCCATCGGGATCTGGCCGGACACGAACAGCAGGTTGCCGCTGCGCACGAACGGCACGTAATTGGCGGCGGGCGTGGCCGGGGTGGGGATCTCGATGCCGAGCTCGGCCAAACGGGCCTCAATGGTGCCAGCCATGGCTGCTTCTCCTTGGACGTAGGGATTCTTGAGTTGGTTGCCAACGGAGCCTAGCCGGGCATGACGCCTCACGCCAGAGAACGATCCAGGGGATGATGGCCGGTCCGGTCGGGTCGCGGCAGGCCGGGCCGCGCGACAGGGAAGCGCGGGCGGTCGGAAAAAAGCCGGGTGCGCCAAGTCTCAGGCGGGCGCACCCGCTAGGCTGGACGGAGAACCGTCCTTAGGAGCTTCACAGGGTGGTGGGAGAGGGCGAAACGAGGCCTGTCCTCTCCCGCTTCCATCGCCGGGGAAGCGATGGAACTCTGCGCGCCGGGCGATCCGCTCCTTCGAAATGATCGCAGCGCAAGCCTGTCTCGATTCGATACATATAGTGTCAGATTTTCATTCAGAACACAATATATATTCGATTTTCCCGTGTGGATCGGGTCGATTGTGTCTCCTTGACCCTTGCGGTTTGCCCGGCCTTGCGCCGGGGGGGCGGCGAGGCCGCGGTATGGAGCCTTTGCCGAGACGCTCCAACACGCCGACGTCGCGATCCCAGCGCGAGGCCGGGAACACGCGGGGGGGGGGGGGGGGGGGGGGGGGGGGGGGGGGGGGGGGGGGGGGGGGGGGGGGGGGGGGGGGGGGGGGGGGGGGGGGGGTGGGGGGGGGGGGGGGGGGGGGGGGGGGGGGGGGGGGGGGGGGGGGGGGGGGGGGGGGGGGGAGGGGGGGGGGGGGGGGGGGAAGATAGAGGGGGCCGCGTGTCGACGGGGTCGGTGAGGTCTTGGCGCGCGGGTGGCGGCGGGCCACTATGGGTCCCTCTTTCTCCCTGGGGGCGTCCATGTCCAGCTTGCTTCGAAACGATCTCGACGTGTTGCCGCCGCTCGGAACCCTGGCGCGGGGCGAACCGATCCAGGTCTTCGCGGCACCGCCGGGAACGCCCGCCAAACCGCAGATCGCCCGCGCCATGGGCATCGAGATGTGGGATACCGCCGGCAACCGCTATCTGGACGCCAGCTCGGGTCCGGTCGCCTGCAACCTTGGCTATGGCAACCGCCGGGTGCTCGACGCCCTGACCTCCCAGGCGGAGGCGGCGGCCTTCGCCAACGTCTCCCATTTCGAAAGCAAGGCGAACCGCGACTTCGCCGAGCGGCTGGCCGAGGCGGCCGGTCCCGGCTACGAGCGGGTGTTCGTCGTCTCGGGCGGCTCGGAGGCGAACGAGGCGGCGCTGAAACTGGCCCGGCAGATCGCCCTGTCCCGGGGCGAGGCTTCACGCTGGAAGGTGATCTCGCGCCAGCCCTCCTATCACGGCGGCACGCTGGGGGCGCTCGCCATCACCGGCGACCCGTCGGCCCATGCCATGTTCGGCCCGATGCTGCAGGAGATGCCGAAGGTCCCCGCACCGGTGACCTATCGCATCCCCGCCGGCCTGGACGAGGAGAACTGGGCGTTGAAATGCGCCCAGGATCTGGAGGACAGGGTCGTCGCCGAGGGGCCGGAAAGCGTGCTGGCCTTCATCCAGGAGCCGGTGGGCGGGGTGTCCACCGGCGCGCTGGTGACCCCGGCGGCCTACATGACCCGGGTGCGCGAGATCTGCGACAAGTACGGCATCCTGCTGATTCACGACGAAGTCATGAGCGGCGGCGGCCGGACCGGCGCCTTCCTGTCCCACGATCACTGGCCGGACTGCCGGGCCGACCTGATCGTTATGGCCAAGGGCATCGGGGCCGGCTATCTGCCGCTCGGTCTGGTGCTGGCGCCGCGCGATCTGGTGGAGACGGTGGCCAGCGGAGGCGGCTTCCTGCACGGCCACACAGCGCTCGGCAACCCGCTGTCCTGCGCGGTGGGGCTGGCGGTGCTGGAGGAAACCCTGGAGCGCGGGCTGGTCGAGCGCTCCGCGGTGCTCGGGGCCGAACTGAAGACGCGGCTGTGGGACATGGCGAACCGCTACCCGATCATCGGCGACGTGCGCGGCAAGGGTCTGCTGATGGCGGTGGAGTTCGTGGCGGATCCGGCGACCAAGCGGCCGTTCCCCATAGAGGCGGCAGTGCCGGCAGCGGTCTCCCGTATCGCAATGCAGAACGGTTTGATACTGTACACCCGCGGGACGAACGCCGGCCGGGACGGAGACTGGGTGATGGTGTCTCCGCCGTTGGTTACCAGCGACCGGGAACTCGATGAAATAACCGACCGGCTGGAAAAGTCGTTATCACAGGCAGAAGCCGAATTTTCTTCCCTGCGGAAGCTGGGGAATTAACCAAGAATTAAGTTCGAAACTGCGACTGTGGGCGGATGAGCATCCAGGGTCACATAGCGCACGACGCCGTTGAGCGCAAACTCGCGAGCCACCGGCTTTGGTTGGAGGGGGCGGCCGAAGGGCAGCCCGCGTCCTTTGCCCATACGAATCTGTTCGGATCGGACTTCTCCGGCCAGGATCTGCGCGAAGTCGATTTCGGCGGCGCCGACCTGCAGGGGGTGCGCTTCATCGGCTGCAACCTGACCCGGGCGATCTTCGCCGGGGCGGATCTCTGCGGCGCCTCGTTCCGCGGCGCCACTCTGGAGGAAGCGGATCTGACGGGCACCCAACTCGTCGGCACGGTGTTCGAGGGCGCCGATCTGCGTGGCGTCTCCCTGCGCGGCGCCAGCGGTCTGCCGTCGAAGAACGACAGCCAGGCCGCCTTCGCCGGGACCTCGGTGAACTTCGCCGGCGCGCGCATGCACCGCGCCAACCTCAAGGGTGCCAAGCTCGATCAGGCCCGCATGGCGCAGACCGACCTGACCGGCGCCAACCTGGAACGGGCGAACCTGCGCCGCGCCTCCATGTCCGGCGTGATCCTGCGCAACGCGAACCTCGTTTCGGCCGATCTGAGCGACGCCGATCTCAGCGACTCGCTGGCGACCGGTGCCGACCTGTCGGGCGCCCAGCTCGACGGGGCGACGATGGACCGGGCCAACCTGATCGGCGCCCGTCTGCGCGACGTCGATCTGAGCAAGGTCGACACCTCCAACGCCCGCTTGGCGCCGCCGGCCGATATCGTCGCGGCGGAAGTCCAGCGCACCCTGGTGGAACATGACCGCTGGGTGCGCAGCGACGGCAAGCGCGGGTCGCGCGCCTCGCTCGACGGGGTGGATCTGACCGATGCCGACCTGCGGGGCCTGAACCTGTCCGGCGCGGACCTGCGCGGCGTGATCATGCACCGGGCCCTGCTGACCGACGCCCTGCTGGTGCTGGCGGATCTGTCGGGGGCCGACCTGTCGCTCGCGTCTTTGGCCCGCTGCAACCTTTCCGGTGCGATTCTGTCCGGCGCCAACCTGTCCCGGGCGGATCTGACCGACGCCATCCTGACCGCGGCGCCGCTGCTGTCGAGCCATGGCGAGAATGTCGGCCGCAAGCAGGAGACCCGCCTGAACGGCGCCAATCTGACCGGGGCGGTGCTGGACGGCGTGAAGCTGGACGAGGCGCGCCTAGAGGGCGTGCCGCCGAAGAAACTGCGCTCCGACCAGTAGGCGCGCCACCATCCCGAAGCGTTTGACGGCCCTGGCGCCGGTGCACCCTTAACGCGGTGTGCCGACGGGCGTAGTCTGTCGCTGTTCCTTGCCCGAGGAGAGCGACACCGTGACCCCAGAGACCATCCGCCCGTTGTTCGACCTCGGCGACGACGTCGTCTACATGAACTGTGCGGCCCAGGGCCCGGCCCCCAAGGCGGCGGCCGAGGCCGGACGCCTTGCGGTCGATCGCAAGGCCCGACCGTGGGAGTCGGCGCGCAACGCCCTGCCGCAGGAGATGGACCGGGCCCGCGACCTCTTCGCCGGGTTCATCGGTGCCTCGGGAGCGGATATCGCGCTGAGCACCGCCACCAGCTATGCCGTCGCCGTCGCCGCCCGCTCCATCACCCTGGAGCCGGGGCAGAGCGTGGTCGTCCTGGAGTCCCAGTTCCCCTCGAACCTCTACGCCTGGCAGCTTCTGGCCGAACGCAGCGGCGCCACGATGACGGTGGTGCCCTGGCCGTCGGACGGCGACTGGACCAGTGCCGTGCTCGACCGTCTGGGACCGGAGACCGGCCTGGTCGCGCTGCCGAACGTCCATTGGGTGGATGGCGGCACTCTCGATCTCGGGCCTATCGCCGACGTCGCCCATTCCCTGGGGGCGGCGATCTTCATCGACGCGACCCAGTCCATCGGCGTGCTGCCGCTGGATGTCGCCCGGATCGACCCGGACTACGTCGCCTGCTCCGCCTACAAGTGGCTGCTGTCGCCGGACCAGTGCGGCTATCTCTATGTGGCGCCGCGCCGCCAGCACGGCGAGCCGGTGGAGCATAACCACGCCGCCCGGGTCGGCGATGCGCCGATGACCCTGTCGCCCGGCTACGGCCGGACCTTCCAGCCCGGGGGCAGGAAGTTCGACCAGGGGGCGGCCGATTCCATGATTCACATGCCGATGGCGGTGGCGGCGATGGAGCAGATCGCGCAGTGGGGCATCGAGGCTGTCGCCGGCGGTATCCGACCGGTGGTCGACCGTATCGCCGAGCAGGCAGCCGCGCGGGGGTGGGGCGTGCCGCCGAAGGCTCACCGCTCGCCGCATTTCATCGGCCTGACCCTGCCCGAGCCGCCGGCTTCCGACCTGGCGGACCGCCTGGCGGCGGAGAATGTCCATGTGAGCCTGCGCAGCGGTCGGGTGCGGGTGGCGCCGTATCTGTTCACGCGGCTGGAGGAGGTGGACGCCCTGTTCGCGGCGCTCGACCGGCACGTCCGGTCGGCCGCCTGACGGAAATCAGCGGGCCGGAAATCAGCAGGCCGGGGTTCGGTAGGCGGGGATCAGCAGGTCGGCGACGGCCGCACCGTATCCTTGCCGGTGGCATCGACCGAGGGCGGGCGTGGCGGCAGGCGCCGCTGGCGCACTTCGCTCATGTCGAGGAAAGCCACGCCCTGACCGAGCACGCCGACCGCCGCCATCTTCAGCGTCTGCTCCATCTTCTGCTTGGAGAAGCGGATCACCGGGTCGGTCACGGCGATGATGAAGGCGTTCTCCAGCGCCCGCTTCAGCACGTCCGGCTGGCTGGTCAGCACCCGGATCGGCTCTTCCCGGTCGAAGGCGATCGCCACGTTGCAGGACGCCTCGAACCGGGAGGTCAGGTCGCCCATCGGCGGCTCGATGGCGATCCGGAACGGCAGGGGAATGATGACCGCCGCGTTGCGCGAGGCCTCCAGGCGCAGGCGCAGGAAATGGGCTGCGATCGACAGCAGGGCGAAGATCACCGACAGCTCGAGGACGCTGCGGTAGTCGCCGGGCGTGAAGATCGGCGCGCCCCCCGACAGGCTCAGCACGTTGTCCAGCATGTAGATGGTCAGGGTCAGGATCAGCGACAGCGCCGCCATAAGCGCGGTCGCGACGGTCACCAGCCAGAGTGTGTAGGGAACATCGACGATCTGACCGAGCGAAGGCTGCGCAACCGGCTGTGGCTTACGGGCAGCTGGCACGCGAACGATCGGAGCAGGTCCCTTATCTTCCATCAGCATGTCCGTCACGGCGGCCATCCCCGATTTGCCTTCTCTGTAATCAAAAGGCGGATTTCACTTTCAATAATAATATAGATCATGCTGATTGACGTTTCAATCGGTAAGATAAAACGCGATCTCTACCTGCGGGTGAGACTCCACAATAACGGTCGGCACCCTGCGACCGAACGCGCCGGTGCTGGAGCGGTTCCAATCTGCGCTAAGATCCCGTGCCATCCCTTCCGACGCCAAAGCCGCACCCATTCGGGCGGCGAGACCGGGCTTCGTCATGACCGACCACCCCATCCTGCGCACCCTGGCGCATCGCGAGTACGGCCTCTACACGCTGGGTAACGGCGTGTCGCTGATCGGCATGTGGGTGCAGCGGGTGGCGCTGGGCTGGCTGACCTGGGAACTGACCCATTCGGCGACCTGGCTCGGGGCGGTGGCCTTCGCCGACCTGTTCCCCTCGGTGCTGATCGGGCTGGTCGGCGGTGTGGCGGCGGACCGGCTCGACCGCACCCTGGTGATCTTCGCCTGTCAGTCCCTGTCCATGGCCCTGGCCGTGCTGCTCGGCATCCTGACCCTGTCCGGCAACATCTCGGTGGAGGTGGTGGTGCTGATGACCTTCCTGAACGGCATGGTCATCGGGTTCAACCAGCCCTCCCGCCTCGCCCTGGTCCCCCGGCTGGTGCCGCGCGAGCGGATCACCACGGCGGTGGCGATCAATTCCATGGTGTTCAACACCGCCCGCTTCATCGGCCCGGCGGTGGCGGGGCTGGTGATCGTCTGGGCCGATCTCGGCTGGGCCTTCATCGTCAACGCCCTGAGCTATCTCTGTCTGCTGGCGTCCCTGGTCGTGATCCGCACCCGAAACCCCTCCATCGGCCGGGAGGGCGGCGTGCCGAGGGCAAGGCGCGGGCTGATCGGCGACATCGCCGAGGGCATGCGCTACGGGGCCAGCGATCCTGGTCTCGGACCGATCCTGCTGCTGCACCTGGTGACCGCGATCTCCGTGCGCGCGGTGACCGAACTACTGCCGGGGTTCGCCGACCATGTCTTCGGCGGTGGCGCCGACACCCTGGCCATGATGACGTCGGTGACCGGCGTGGGCGCGATCATCGGCGGCTGGATGCTGGCCGGACGGCGTCAGGAGGGCGGTCTGGTGCCGATCGTGCTGGTCGCCTCCATCGTCGTCGCCTTGTCGGTTCTCGCGGTGGCGCTGTCGGGCAGCCTGTGGATCGCCCTGCCGGCGCTCGCGGTCTACGGTGCCTCCATGGTGGCCGCCGGCGTCGGGACGCAGACCATCGTCCAGCTTGCGGTGCCGTCGGACAAGGTCGGTCGGGTGCTCAGCCTGCACGGCATCATCTTCCGCGGCGGCCCCGCCATCGGCGCGCTGGCCATGGGGGCGGCGGGCGACGTGGTCGGCCTGGAGCCGCCGGTGATCTTCGGCTGCGTGGCCGCCCTGGCCGTCATCGCGGTGATCTGGATGCGGCGACGTGCCATCTCGTCGGCGGTCGACCGGGCGGAGTGAGATTCCGCAGTCAGGCGGAGGAGGGCGGCGGATGACTGTTACCGACACGGCCGGTATGGGGCTGCAGGCGCTGGAACAGCGGGTGGCCGAGGATCTGCCGAAGATCGCCTATCCCTCCGGCCGCTGGGTCCCCCCGCACCACACCGCCGATGGAACCCGCATCCTCGACGTGCTGATCGTCGGCGGCGGCCAGGGCGGCACCGCCATCGCCCATGCCCTGACCCGTCAGCGGATCGTGAATTTCCGCATTGTCGACCAGTCCGAACCGGGCCTGGAAGGGCCGTGGAACACCTATGCCCGCATGGCGACCCTGCGCTCGCCCAAGGCGGTGACCGGCCCGGATCTCGATATCCCGTCGCTGACCTTCCAGGCCTGGTTCGAGGCCCAGCACGGCGTGGCCGCCTGGGAGGAACTGAACAAGATCGACAAGGGCGACTGGGTGGCCTACCTGCTCTGGCTGCGCCGGGTGCTGGACCTGAATGTGGAGAACGGCAAGCGGGTCGAGCGTATCGAGCCGGCTGCCCCTTATCTGGTGGCGACCGTCCGCAACCTCGCCACGGGCGCGGAGGAGCGGGTCACCGCCCGCAAGATCGTGCTGGCGACCGGCATCGAATCCTCGGGACGCTGGTGGACCCCGCGGGTCATGGAGCCGGTGGACAAGCGGTTCTGGGCGCATACCTGCGAGGAGATCGACTTCGCCGCCCTGGCCGGACGGCGGGTGGCGGTGCTCGGCGCCGGCGCCTCGGCCTTCGACAACGCGGCGACCGCCCTGGAGGCGGGGGCGGCGTCGGTGACGCTCTGCGTGCGCCGGCCGGAGCTGCAGCGCGTCCAGCCGTTCCGCTGGCTCAGCTTCCCGGGCTTCCTGGGGCATTTCCACACGCTGGACGATGCCTGGCGCTGGCGCTTCATGAACTACCTGCTGTCCATGCGCGAGGCCTTCCCGCGCGAGACCTGGCAACGGGTCGCCCGGCACGGGACCTTCCAGTTGCGCACCCAGGCGGCCTGGGAGCGGATCGAGCCGGCGGGCGATGCCGTCCGGATCACGACGCCGTCGGGTGCGCTGGAGGCCGATTACCTCATCGTCGGCACCGGCTTCGACATGGACATGGCCCTGCGGCCCGAGTTGGACGGGGTGGCCGAGCACGTGGCGCGCTGGTCCGACCGCTACGTCCCGCCGGCGGGCGAGGAAAATCCGCGCCTCGGCCGCTACCCCTATCTCGGCCCTGCCTACGAACTGCTGGAGCGCGAGCCGGGCGCGGCGCCGTGGCTCAAGCACATCCGCCTGTTCACCTTCGGCGCCACCATGAGCTTCGGGCCGTCGGGCGCCTCCATCAACGCCATGAAGTTCGCCGTCCCGCGCATGGCCGCCGGTATCGCCCGCGACCTGTTCCACGAGGATGTGGCGGATCACTGGGAGAACCTGACCGGTTTCCAGTTGCCGGAGTTCCTGTTCGACGGCGAGGAGGGCGAGGCCGCCCCCGCCGTGCCGGTCATCGACCGAGGGTGAATGGGTGCGATGTTCCTGGGCCCGGTTGAGGCTGGACCCGCCCGGCTCCTCGGCTTACCTATTGCGGAACAAGAATCAGCCGATCCGGGGAGCGCCCAGACCCATGCCCATAGACAAGATCGTCCCTGACGTCGCCGCGGCCGTGGCCGGCGTGAAGGACGGCGACACCATCATGATTTCCGGCTTCGGCTTCGCCGGCGTGCCGAACGACCTGATCCACGGCGTGCTCGACAGCGGCGCCAAGGACCTCACGGTCATCTCCAACAATGCCGGCACCGGGACCGAAGGCCTCGCGGCGCTGATCGGCAGCGGCCGGGTGACCCGGATCATCTGCAGCTACCCGCGCTCCAAGGGCTCCGACCTGTTCGACGCGCGCTATGCCGCCGGTGAGATCGATCTGGAACTGGTGCCCCAGGGCACCCTGTCGGAGCGGATGCGCGCCGCCGGCGCCGGCGTGGCCGGGTTCTACACCCCGACCGGTGTGGGCACCGACCTCGCCGAGGGCAAGGAGGTGCGCAACTTCGACGGCCGCGATTATGTGCTGGAGCTGCCGCTGCGCGCCGATCTGGCGCTGGTTCAGGCCTACAAGGCGGACCGCTGGGGCAACCTGATCTACCGCAAGGCGGCGCGGAATTTCGGTCCGGTCATGGCCATGGCGGCGGACCTGACCGTGGTGCAGGTGCGCGAGATCGTGCCGCTGGGCGAGATGGACCCCGAGGCCATCGTCACCCCCAGCATCTTCGTCGACCGGGTGGTCCATATCGACAACGACCGGGAGTGGGACATATGAGCAGCGCCGTTTCGAGCGCCGGTACCGCCACGGAGTCGGGCGCCGGTTTCACCAAGCTCACCCGCCTGCAGATCGCCCGCCGCGCGGCGGAGATGATCCCCGACGGCAGTTTCGTCAATCTCGGCATCGGTATTCCGACGCTGGCGGCCAACGTCATGCCCGAGGGCAAGGAGATCGTGCTCCACAGCGAGAACGGCATCCTCGGCGTCGGTCCCGGCCCGGCCGAGGCGGATCGCGACCGCGACCTGATCAACGCGTCCAAGGAGTACGTGACCCTGCGGCCGGGCGGCTCGTTCTTCGTGCACAGCGACGCCTTCGCCATGATCCGTGGCGGCCATCTCGACCTGGCGCTGCTCGGCGCGTTCCAGGTGGCGGGCAACGGCGACCTGGCGAATTGGACCACCGGCGACCGGCGCTTCCCGCCGGGCGTGGGCGGAGCGATGGACCTCGCCGCCGGGGCCAAGGGCATCTGGGTGCTGACCGATCACGTCACTAAGAAGGGCGAACCGAAGATCGTGAACGCCTGCTCCCTGCCGCTGACGGCACCGGGGGTGGTGAAGCGGATCTTCACCGACATCGCGGTGATCGACGTGACCGAGGGCGGCCTTGTGGTGCGCGAGATGGTGCCGGGCCTGACCCTGGAGCAGCTCCAGACGATGACCGAGCCGCCGCTCACCCTGGCGGAGGACTGGAGGGAACTGGTGGTCGCGTAAGCGGCTGCCAGCTTACCACTCACCTTTCAGCGTCATCCCGAAACGAGTTCGGGATGACGAGGGGGAGCAAATAAACCCTCAGGCCGGCTGGCGGCCCGTGCTGTAGCGGCCGCCGGGGCGGAACTTGTCGAGATAGGTCGGCACGATCACTTCCACCGGCGTCGCCTTCACGCCGAGATCGGCCAGGGTCTTGGCGTCCGCCGCCACCACGTTGTCCGACTTCAGCAACTCCACCTGATCGCGGGTCAGCATCGGGCTCGGCAGCAGTTCCAGGAAGGTCGCCTGGATCGAGGCGGCCCAGAACGGCAGGTTGACCAGCTTGGCCTTCCGGTTGGTCTCCTTCAGGACCATCTCCATCAGCTCCCGGAAGCTGTAGATCTCCGGCCCGCCCAGCTCGTAGGTCTGCCCCTTGGCGGCCGGGGTCTCCAGCGCGGCCATGACCGCGTCGGCCACGTTGTCCACATAGACCGGCTGGAACCTGGTGGTCCCGCCGCCGATCAGCGGCAGCACCGGCGAGAGCAGCGCCAGCGACGCGAACTTGTTGAAGAAGCTGTCATTGGCGCCGAACACCACCGACGGGCGCAGGATCGTCGCCTCGGGGAAGGCGGCGCGCACGGCCTGCTCGCCCTCGGCCTTGCTGCGGGCGTATTTCGACGAGGAGTCGGCATCGGCGCCGATGGCCGAGACATGCACCATGGCCTCCGCACCGACGTCCTTCGCCGCCTTGGCGATCACGCCCGGGGCCGTGGCCTGGACCGCGTCGAAGGTGTTGCGGCCCGACGGATGCAGAATGCCGACCAGGTTGACGACCATGGAGGCGCCGTTGACCGCCCGGGCGATGGCGGCGGCGTCGGTGACGTCCGCGCGCATCGGGGTGACCTGACCGACCACGCCCATGGGCTTCAGGAACTTCGCCTTCTCCACATCGCGGCAGACCGCGTTGACCCGCGCCCCGCGCTGGGCCAGTTCGCGCACGATGTTGCGGCCGATGAAGCCGGAGGCGCCGAAAACGGTGACGAGCTTGCCTTGCATGGCCGTTCCACTCCTGCACTCGGGAATTACCGGGTTCTTATAGTACAGCAGGCTCCGGGAGGGGAGAACGAATGCCCTGCGACAGATCGCGCAGCCCATCGCAGAATGGGTGCGAAAACCCGTTTGACATTGTCGGCGCGGCGCTTATAACACGGCCCTCCGAACGGTCCTGCAAGGGACCGTCCGCACCTTGCCCAGGTGGCGGAATTGGTAGACGCGCTAGCTTCAGGTGCTAGTGGCCGTAAGGTCGTGGAAGTTCGAGTCTTCTCCTGGGCACCACCTCTTCTCGTCCAAGCTGCCGATCCGGGACCAACATCATGACCGCGACCGTGCACCAGGGCGATCTCCCCGACGGACTGGATCTCGGCAAGGTCGTCGCCATCGACAGCGAGACCATGGGCCTGCGCCCGGAGCGCGACCGGCTCTGCGTCGTCCAGCTCTCCAGCGGCGACGGCGACGCCCATCTGGTGCAGTTCGCCAAGGGCATCTACCACGCGCCGAACCTGTGCCGGCTGCTGACCGACCCCACCGTCCTCAAGCTGTTCCACTACGCCCGGTTCGACGTGGCGGTGATGCAGGCCTATCTCGGCGTGGTGACCACCCCGGTCTACTGCACCAAGATCGCCTCCAAGCTGGTCCGCACCTATACCGACCGGCACGGCCTGAAGGATCTCTGCCGCGAGCTGCTCGGGGTGGAGGTCTCCAAGCAGCAGCAGTCCTCCGACTGGGGCGCAGTCGAGCTGACGCCGGAGCAGGTGGCCTATGCCGCCTCCGACGTGCTGCATCTGCACCAGCTGAAGGACCGGCTCGACGCGATGCTGGCGCGCGAGGGCCGCACGGAGATGGCGCAGGCCGCCTTTGACTTCCTGGCCACCCGTGCCTATCTCGACCTCATCGGGTACGGCGACGAGGACATCTTCGCCCACTGATCCGCAGCGTTGCCGAACGCGTTTGCGAGCGCGGCCGCCCGGAGCCCTGGTCTTCGGGACCTTCGTCTTCGGTGCCTTTGCCTATGCCTCGTTCCGTCTGCGCGGTATAAACCTGAGAGAAGAAGAGTCGCGGGACAGGACCAGTAGTGGCAGTCACTCAACACTTGAGCCAGCACGTTCCGCCACAGCAGTCTTCGGCGAGGGGGCGCCACCGTCCGGTGGTCCGCGCCAGCCGCCTGGTCGCGGCGATGAAGATGCTGCTGCCGGCCCTGGCCATAACGCTGGTGGCCCTGGTTCTGATCTGGCCGCAAATCAGCCGCAACACCGCCGACATTCCGGTCGATCAGGCGCCGGTGACACTGGAGGACGTGGATACCCTGCGCATGGCGAATCCGCGGTTCGTCGGCCAGGACGAGAACGACCAGCCGTTTGAGATCGTCGCCCGCGCCGCCACCCAAATCGGCGATACCGGCCAGGCGGTGGAACTCGACCATCCCCAGGCGGATATGGTGAACAAGGACGGCACCTGGGTCTCCCTGAACGCCGAGGAGGGGGTGTGGTTCAAGGACGCTTCCGTAGTCAACCTGACCGGCGGCGTCGCGCTGTTCCACGACGCGGGCCATCAGCTCGTGACCGAGGAGGCGATGATCGACATGGGGCCCGGCAATGTGTTCAGCGAGGTGCCGACCCAGGGCCAGAGCCCGGGCGGCACGATCCGGGGCGAGGGCATGCAGAGCCTGGACCGCGGCGCGCGAATCATCTTCACCGGTAAGGCGCGGGCGGTCCTGTACAGCACCGGCGCCAGCGAGTGACGACAGTTGAATGATGGTACCCCGATGATGGCTCGCCTGGCCGCGATACTCGTGACGATTCTGGTTCTCGGCCTCGGCCTCGGCGGCGGCGCGAGCCCCGCCCGTGCCCAGCTTCTGCAGCAGGAGGGCGACGACCCGGTGACCATCGAGGCCGATGACGGCATCGAATGGGTCCGCGACGACAAACTGTATATCGCGCGCGGCAACGCCAAGGCGGTGCGCGGCACCCTGACGGTCAGCGCCGATACCCTGACGGCGGCCTATCGGGCGAAGGATACCGGCGGCAGCGAGGTCTACCGGCTGGAGGCGCTGGGCAATGTGGTGATCGTCTCCGCCGAGGACCGGGCCGTGGGTGATCGTGCGGTCTACGACATCGACCAGCAGGTCATCGTCCTGACCGGCGAGGGTCTGAGCTTCAAGAGCGGCATCGACACCATCACCGCGCGCGACAGCCTGGAATACTGGGAGACCCGGCAACTGGCCGTGGCCCGGGGCGAGGCCACGGCCCGGCGCGAGGGCCAGCGGATCGACGCCGATGTCCTGACCGCCCATTTCGGCGAGGGGCCGAACGGCGAGAACCGGATCGAGCAGGTGGACGCCCTGGGCAATGTCGTCATCACCACGCCCGAAGAGGTCGTGCACGGCGACGAAGGCGTCTACGATGTGCTCCGCGAAGTCGCCACCCTAGAAGGCGACGTGCGGGTGACCCGCGGCGAGAACCAGCTGAACGGCGAACGCGCGGTCGTGAACCTGAAGACCGGGGTCAGCCGTATGCTGCCCGGGTCGAAAGCCGGCGGGCGGGTGAAGGGCCTGTTCACGCCGGAGCGGGAGAACAACTGACGCGGTGCGGAAAACCGCCGCTCGTGCCGCCACCGTGCTAGACTTCGCGGTGGGGACGTAACTGAAGGTCGGCCAACCGTGCCGACAGGGGACGAGAGAACGGATGGCACCGATCGACGGGGTTCGACCGACACGCACTGACGAGGCCTCGCCGCGTCTCGTGCACGAGAACACCACGCGCCGGGGGCTGGCCGCCCGCAACGTCGGCAAGCGGTTCAAGAAGCGGCCGGTTCTGCGGGATGTCTCGGTGAATGTGCGGCCGGGCGAAGCGGTCGGGCTGTTGGGTCCGAACGGCGCCGGCAAGACCACCTGCTTCTACATCATCACCGGCCTGATCGCGACCGACGCCGGCACCGTGACCCTGGACGGCCAGGACATCACCGACCTGCCGATGTACCGCCGCGCACGCCTCGGCATCGGCTACCTGCCGCAGGAAGCCTCCATTTTCCGCGGTCTCAGCGTCGAGCAGAACATCGCCGCCGTGCTCGAGGTGGTGGAGTCCAATCCGAGCCGCCGCGAGGCGATGCTGGAGGATCTGCTGGCCGAGTTCTCCATCAGCCATCTGCGCCGCACGCCGGCGCTGGCCCTGTCGGGCGGCGAGCGCCGACGGGTGGAGATCGCGCGGGCGCTGGCCTCCAGTCCGCAGTTCATCCTGCTGGACGAGCCGCTGGCCGGCATCGACCCGATCGCCGTCGGCGAGATCCGCGACCTGATCTCGCATCTGACCGATCGCGGCCTGGGCGTGCTGATCACCGACCACAACGTCCGCGAGACGTTGGAGATCGTCGATCGCGCCTATATTCTCCATGATGGCATGGTCCTGATGGAAGGATCGCCGGACGACATCGTCGGAAACCGCGATGTCCGGCGCTTCTACCTCGGGGAACGTTTCAGTCTCTGACGCTGTCCGACCATGGCCCTGTCGCAACGCCTTGATCTCCGCCAGGGACAATCTCTTGTCCTGACGCCCCAGCTCCAGCAGGCGATCAAGCTGCTGCAGCTGAACAACATGGAATTGGCGGAATATGTCGAGGGCGAGCTGGCGCAGAACCCGCTGCTGGACCGCGACGACGGCGAGGGCCCGGCCGCGCTGGAAGCGGTGGCGGGCGACAACCTGCTGCGCCATGACGGCGAGGCCCCGGCGGCTCCGCAGCAGGACGGCGACGGGTTCGGCGACGCCATCGACGACGGCGGTCGCGACACGCTCGACCGCACCACCACCGATGCCATCCCCGCCACGGGCGACGATCCCAACGACATCGACTACGACAACAACTGGGGCAGCGCCGGGATCGAGGAGACCGAGGGCGTGGCGGCGATCGGCTCCGGCGACCTGTCGAGCTGGAGTTCCGCCGGCGGTGGCGGCGGCGGGATCGTCGGCGACGACGATTTCGGCCTGGAGCAGATGGTGGCGGAGTCCAAGACCCTGCGCGACCACCTGCTCGACCAGATGTCGATGGAGTTCGACGCGCCGCGCGACCGGCTGATCGCCGCTCATCTGATCGACATGGTGGATGCCGCCGGCTACCTCTCCGGCGATATCGATACCCTGGCGCAGCAGCTCGGCACCGACGCGGACGAGGTGGAGCGGGTACTCAAGCGGGTGCAGGGGCTCGATCCGGCCGGCGTGCTGGCGCGCGACCTGAAGGAATGCCTGGCGCTGCAGCTCGCCGACAAGAATCGCCTCGATCCCTGCATGCAGGCGCTGCTCGACAATCTCGACATGCTGGCCCGCCGGGAGGTCGCCGCCCTGAAGAAGGTCTGCGGCGTCGACGACGAGGACCTCACCGACATGATCGGCGAGATCCGGGCGCTGAACCCGAAGCCGGGCGAGGCGTTCGACCGGCCGCTGGACCAGCCGGTGGTGCCCGACGTGCTGATCCGCCGTGGGGCGGACGGCAAATGGGTGGTCGAGCTGAACAGCGACACCCTGCCCCGGGTCCTGGTGAACAACGCCTATTACGCCGAGGTGTCCAAGGTCGCGGCCAAGGATCGCAAGGCCAAGGAGTACCTGTCGGAGTGCCTGCAGTCGGCCAACTGGCTGACCCGCTCGCTGCACCAGCGGGCGACGACGATCCTCAAGGTGTCCACCGAGATCGTGCGGCAGCAGGACGGGTTCTTCGAGCACGGCATCCAGTATCTGCGTCCGCTGGTCCTGCGCGACATCGCCGATGCCATCGGGATGCATGAGAGCACGGTCAGCCGGGTGACCAGCAACAAGTTCGCGGCAACGCCTCGGGGCATCTTCGAGCTGAAGTATTTCTTCACCTCGTCCATCGCCTCGGCGGCCGGCGGCGAGGCCCATTCGGCCGAAGCGGTACGGCACCGGATCAAGGGTCTGATCGACGGGGAGCCGGCCACCGCGATCCTGTCCGACGATCGGATCGTCGAACTTTTACGGGCAGACGGCGTGGATATCGCCCGCAGAACGGTTGCTAAGTATCGGGAGGCAATGCGCATTCCTTCAAGCGTGCAACGCCGCCGGGAGAAGGCGGGACAGGCGGTCATGGCGGGCCGCAGATAGCCGGGTAAAACGCGGCATGACTCGATTGTTGACCTTGAAACGCGCTACACTTAGGTTCCGGCGCTTCGCTCAGATGGGACCGGATTGGGTGGCGCCGGCGCGGCGGGAAAAACGCGCTGCGGAGCAGCTTTAGCTCGTGCGAAACCCAGTGTCCGTACCCACCTGATGCGAAGGGCGGACGCAAGATTGGATATGACCATGCAGATTTCTGTCCAGGGCAAGCAACTCGACGTCGGTGACGCGCTGCGCGAGCGGATCGAGACCGAGATCACGGAGATCGCGACCAAGTACTTTTCCGATCCGATTGAGTCCACGGTGACCATGACGAAGGCGGCCAGCCAGTTCGTGGCCGATATCGTCGTCCATGTGGGCAAGGGGATAACGGTCCAGAGCGAAGGCAAGGCCTCCGACGCGCATGCGGCATTCGATGCGGCGGCAGAGCGCATGGGCAAGCGGCTGCGGCGCTACAAGCGTCGATTGCGCGACCACCACCGTGGGCACGCGCAGGATGCAATTTCCGCGCAACAGTATATCCTGGCGGCGGAATCCGAGTCCGAGGGGGACGAGGTCCAGGAGCCTGACGGCTGGAATCCGGTCGTGGTGGCGGAGATGGAAACGGCGGTGGACACCCTGACGGTGGGTGAGGCGGTGATGCGTCTCGATCTGTCCGGGGCACCGGCGCTCATGTTCCGCAATCGCGGGCACGGGGGTATCAACATGATCTACCGCCGCTCCGACGGGAATGTCGGGTGGGTGGATCCTGCCGGGGCAACCGGCGCGGACTAGACGCGTTCCTACAGACGGACGCGTCCGAAGCAGGTCAATTCGAGCACGATTCCGACTTCGTCCACCTGACACGCTGGACGGCCAAAAGAGCGAGCACGAGCATGGATATCACGGACCTGATCTCGACGGACGGCATCCTTCCGAACCTGCGGGTCACCAGCAAGAAACAGCTCCTCCAGGAGCTGGCCCGCAAGGCGGCCACGCTGACCGGGGTCGAGGCCCGGGAGATCTTCGACGTGCTGTTGGAGCGCGAGCGGCTCGGTACGACGGGGGTCGGCCACGGTATCGCCATCCCCCACGGCAAGCTGCCCAAGCTGGACAGGCTCTATGCCGTGTTCGCCCGGCTCGACAAGCCGGTGGATTTCGACTCGATCGACGACGAGCCGGTGGATCTCGTCGTCCTGCTTCTGGCACCGGAAGCGGCGGGCGCCGACCATCTCAAGGCGCTCGCCCGCGTCTCCCGCCTGCTGCGCGACCGCACCGTGTGCACCAAGCTGCGGGGCTGCGAGAGCACCGACGCGATCTACGCCCTGTTCAGCGCCTCCGCCGCCAGCCACGCCGCCTGACGCTCGATACGACCGAGACCGTCACGCGGCATCAGGCGGTGGGGATCGGTGGATAAGGATCACTGAGTAAGGATCAGTGCAGGCTGACCGCCTGCAGGTCGCTCTGACGGATCGCCAACTCGGCCATCTCCCGGGTCGGAAACAGGCGCACGGCCATGCCGTCGGCGGCATGGACCACATAATGTTCCGCACCCTCCTCCTGCACCGGCTTGATGAAGGCGACCTGATTCAGGCCGAGCGCTCCCAGGGCCTGGGGCGTCATCGCCGCCAGATGCTGGCGGTCGGGCTGATGATTGCTGTCTGACATGCCTATTCTCCTGCCTCCGCCGGCTCCGCTTCGACATCGATGGTGTCGGCTTTGCGGCGGGCTCCCTTGATCGGAATGGTCTTCACCGTGGTTTCGGGCAGCGGGCGCTGCAGGTCGATATGCAGCAGGCCGTTGTCCAGTTCGGCCGAGTCGACCAGAATCCCCTCGGCGAGAACGAAGGTGCGCTGGAACTGCCTGGCGGCGATGCCGCGGTGCAGGTACACCTTGCCGTCCTCCTCGGCCTGGCGGCCGCGGACGACGAGCTGGTTGTTCTCCAGATGGATCTCGAGGTCGTCCATCGTGAAGCCGGCGACCGCGAGCGTGATGCGCAGGCCGGATTCCGAGGTCTGTTCGATGTTGTACGGTGGGTAGCCGTCCGACTGGGCCTTCTGGACCCGGTCCAGCGCCCGCTCGAAATGATCGAACCCGAGCAGGAGCGGAGAGTTGAACATGGATATGCGTGCCATCGGCAATCCCCTCAAGCGAGCGAGACATCCGGTCCGGGCGACAGGCCCGGCTGGAACCCTTGGACCCGCTGTCGCGCGATCCAGGGGCACCGATCCTTGCGGCATCGGTTGCATATGAACATGGTCGTGCGATCGGGCGAGATCAAGAGGCTGACGCGATCGGTGACGGGCCGACGGCGCGGTCGAGAAAACCACGATCGCAGGGCGGCATCCGGTCGCGCGGCCGTGCTCTACCGTCTATGACGTAGAGGACGGGTGACGGCTCAGATCGCTTCGCTCCGACCCGATCGTGCCCTATCGGGCGGCGGCGATCCGGGCGGCGCTGACCGGCTCCGCGTCGCCGGTTCCGTCGATCCGGCCGACATGGATGGCGGCGATGCTGAGCCCCTCGGGCCGGTCGATCAGCAGGGGCGAGCCGGAATCCCCGGATACGGCCTCGCAGTTGTGCCGCCACTGGCCGCCGGAGCGGGTCCCGAGGAAGGAGCAGGCCGGATCGACGGTCAGCACATGGCCCCGGTCGCCGCTGTATCCGGCCTGGGCCAGGGCGGCGCCGGAGGCCGGCAGCGGGCCGTCATAGATCGGGATCGCCGGCAGGTCGATCGGTGCCGACAGCCGCACCAGGGCCGAGTCCGGGCCCAGGGGGATGTAGCCCGAGGCGGTGCGATGCGCCTTGAACGCGCCGCGGGCGTAACCGGCGAGGAAATGCACCTTGCTGGGATCGGCCCATTCGCCCTGGCCGATCGGGTCCAGGCAGTGATGGGCGGTCAGCACCAGATCCGGCGAGACCAGGGTGGCGGTGCAGTGCCGACGGATCCGGTATCCGGCCACGTTCAGCCGGCCGATCGACGCCCAGGGATGGGCGTCGGGCGCCACCGTCACCCGCCCATCCCGGGCGATGGCCGGCCCGGGTCCCGCGGGCGCGACCGCCAGTACGGCCGCGAGCAGCAGCAGGATTCTTACGGTCATCACCAACCTACATCCGGCTCAGTGTTCCGCCCCGATACTGACTGTGGCCCGATGCCGGGGCGCTGGCAAGGGAGCGGGGCAGTAGGCGCGCTCCGGGCCCTGTGCTAGGGACAGGATCTGGTTCGGGCGACAGGGGTCCTTAGGAATGGCTGACGGGGTCGAGGCAATCATTCAGCGCCTCTACGGGCTTCCGACCTTCTTCGTGGCCGGGCTGCCGCGCTCCGGGACGACCTGGCTGCAGCAGATGCTGAACGCCCATCCCGAACTGCTCTGCCTCGGCGAGTCGCATTTCGTGAACGACATGGTGCCGGGCCTGTACAACGTGCTCTGGAAATTCACCAAGTCGCGCTCGAATCCCGAGCGGACCTGGGCACCGGGCGTGGTCGGGCCTCAGACAGAGCACATGCTGCCGGTCCTGCGGATGGCGTTCGCTTCCCTGGCGGCGGCCAATCTCGGCGATACGGATCTGAGCCGGCTGCGGGCGATCGGCGAGAAGAACCCGGACAACCTGTATCACGCCGAGCGGGTCTGGCGGGTGTTCCCCGAGGCGCGGATCATCCACATTATCCGCGATCCCCGGGACGGCGCGGTCTCAGGTTTCGCCAGGTTTCGCGCGCGTCTGCCCGAGGATCTGACCCGGCCGCAATACGTGGAGGCTTATGCCAAGGACTGGGCGTCGCGCCTCCAGACGGTGCGTGGGGTGGCGCAGGGCCGGCCCTATCGGGAGATCCGCTACGAGGACCTGCACGCGGACACGCTGGGACGGGCGGCGGATCTCTTCCGCTTCATCGGGGTGTCCGATGCGCCGGCCGATGTCGCTGCGGCGACCGACGCCGCCAGCTTCGAGCGCCTGTCCGGCGGCCGCCGCCAGGGCGAGGTGGACGCGGCCTCCCACTTCCGCCGCGGCGAGGTCGAAGGCTGGCGCGACGAGCTGACGGACGAGGAGGTCCGTCTTGCCGAGCTGAAGGCCGGCAGGATGATGGCGTCGCTGGGCTACGCGGTCTCCGAGGAGGGGCTGGCGCAGGCCGAGGCCTGAGGCCGGCGGGTACGCCTCACTCCCTACCGTGGGCCTCGAACCACTCCAGCGCTTTTTCCGCCAAGTAGAAGTCGAACGAATCGTGGATGTCGATGCCGGCGGCGGTGCTGTCGATCGGGATGATCTCCGCGTGGTCGCCGGTGCGCCGGCCGGCGCGGATCAGCGCCGCGCGCAGGGCCGAGGCGAGGCCGGTGTCCTCGCGGTACAGCGGCGTGCGGGTCTGGCGCGGACCGTAGACCCCCATCCACTCGTAGACCCGCTGCCAGGACCCTTCCGGCGACTGGGTCCAGAAGTTCTTGTGGGTCTTGTTGGCGACGAAGCAGGAATCCAGCGCCCGGTTGCGCTTCAGGGTCTCCACCGCCCGGGCGATCCATTCCGGCTTGCGGAAGATGTCGGTCGGCTGCAGGAACACCACGATGCCGAACGGCCCGTCCAGCGCCTCGGCCCGGGTCAGGGCGTCGGTCAGCACCGGCTCGGTCGGCGTCAGGTCCTCGGCCAGGGAAGGGTCGCGCAGAAACGGCGTCCAGGCTCCGGCCGCTTCGGCCGCGGCCCGGATCGCCTCGTCGTCCGTGGTCACCAGGACCCGGTCGCAGACCCCGCTCTCGATCGCATGCCGGACCGAGTGGGCGATCAGCGGCCTGCCGATGAGCGGTTTGATGTTCTTGCTCGGCAGGCCCTTGGATCCGCCGCGGGCCGGGATCAGGGCGATGACCCGGTCGTTGTCGCCGGTCGCGTCGGGCAGGGTGCCCGCATCGGCCCCCTGGTTCGTCCCCTGGGCGGTGGTCATTCCGAAATCTCCTCCATCCGGATCAGGGTGTCGGCCAGGGCTTCGGCGGCGGCGAAGCTCACGTCGTCGCGCACGTCGGCCAGGGCCCAGGTATGCTCCAGCACCTCGAAGCCCACCGCGTCGCCGAGGCGCCGGCCCCGACGGATCAACCTGGCGCGGGTGGCCAACGCCAGCCCGACCATTTCCTGGAAATACTCCGCGTCCTGGCCGTCCCGGCCGTCGGTCAGGGCCAGGATCTCCCCGTCGGGGGTGCGGCGCCACAGGTTGGCGGTGAAGCGGCGCACGCAGACCACGCTGTCCAGGTGGTCGCGGGCGACGAGGTTGTCGGCCGTGCGCCGGATCAGGCCGCGCGGCCGGAACGGATGGGTCGGCTCCAGGATGACGACGATCTCCGCCCCAAGGGCCTGGGCGACATCCGCCACCGCGGCCGTATAGCCGGTCGCAGTCCGGACATGGGCGGTCACCGGCGCGCCATAGGCCTCGACCGAGCGGCGGATAGCCGCGTCGTCGGTGGTGACCACGATGGCGGAGTCCGGCAGGTCGGCCACCGCGCTGTCCAGGGTGCGCCACAGGCTGGAGCGGCCATGGATCGGCGTCAGCAGGCGCGGCGTGCTCTTGGCGGCCGACAGCACCGGGATGACGACCAGCGGGCCGCCTTTGGGGACGGCGCTCATGGGGCCGGTGCTCATGGGGCCAGCGCTCATGGGAACGGCTTCCCGGTGCGGATCACCTCGATGACCTCGGCGACCCGCTTCGCCCGGCCCTCGTCGCGTCCCTGGTGGATGCCGTGATGGTGATAGGCGCGCATGCCCGGCTCGTAGACGATGTCGTGGCCGGCGGCGATCATCCGCTTGCCCCATTCCCTGTCCTCGACGCCTCGGATCTTCTCGTCGAACGGTTCGTCGGTCCAGATCGAGCGGCGGATCGCCGAGTTGGCGTTGTGGAAGAAGTAGTCGACCCGCTGGATCACCCGCTCGTCGCGGAAGGTGGTCCACAGGTCGCGCCGGTCGATGGCGCTGGTCTCGGGCAGCGGCTCCTGGCGGCCGTAGATTCCGCAGGTATCCGGGTTCCCCTCCGGTCCGAGATGGGCATAGGCGTAGTCGGCCCAGAGCTCGTCCACCGGCACGCAGTGGGAGGAGAGCAGACAGACGGTTTCGTGTTTCGCCGCCTCAATGCCGATGTTCAGCGCGCGGCCGTAAGAGAATTCCTCGCTTGTGATGGTCCGCAGGGTGCAGCCATGGGCCTCCGCGCATTCCACCGTGCCGTCGGTCGACTGGTTGTCCACCAGGATGACGTCGAGATCCGGCAGCCGCTGGCGTCGCAGCGCGGTCAGGCAGCGGCCGATCCAATGGCGTTCGTTCTTGGCCCGCAGCACGACACTGATCACAGCACTTCTCCCGTGCGTTCGGCGCCGCCGACATCTTCGGACAGATGGCCGAAATCCACCGCGGCACCTTCGGCCATGTCGTAGAGGGCGGTGCGGCCGATCATCTGGTCGAGCATCGCCGCACCCACGCCGTCGCCGCCCACCGTCTCGGCGACATCGGCCGTGGTCAGCCGCTCGCCGGCCCTGATCGCGCGGGTGGTGACCAGGGTCCTGCGGCCGGCGCGCAGCAGGTCCAGCCGTGCCACCGCCGACGGCCTGAACAGCAGGTCGCCGGGTAGGGCGAGGCGCCGCAGCCGCTCGAAACCGGCGAGGTCGGTGGTCAGGAAAGCGACCCGCAGCCCGTCGGCCAGGACCGGCAGCGGTCCCGGATGGTCGGCCGGAATGACGGCGTGGTAGCGGGCGGCGACGGTCTCCATCGGTTCGGCGCTGATCTCGTCGACCGTCTCCAGCGTCAGGTCCGGCGCGTCGGCATTGAGAAGGATCCGCGTCATCTTGGCCGTTCCGCTCACACCGCCCGCATGGCCTCGCGGATCCGCTCGGCGGAGAGGGCCCCGGGCACGGCCTTGTCGAAGGCGATGACCGCCTGGTCGAGGTTCATTCCCAGGCCGTCCAGGGTGGCGAGGCCCAGGGCCTGCGCCGCCGCCAGCAGCGGCGTCGGGCGCGGCTGGTAGATCACGTCGTAGACGGCGGCATCCTCCGGCAGGGTGGACAGCAGGTTCTCCGCCACGGGCGCGCCTTCGGGTCCGTCGGGATGGCCGATCGTGGTGGCGTTGACCAGCAGGTTGGTCGCCTCCAGCACCTCCGGCGACAGCGGATAATCGACGGCGATGGCGCCCAGTTTCTGCGACGCCGCGTCGGCGGTCGCCCGGGTCCGGTTGGCCAGGGTGAGGGAGGCGGTGCGTCCGGCGAGATAGGCGGCGACCGCAAGCCCGGCCCCGCCGAGGCCGATCAGCGTCGCCCGCCTGGTCCTCAGCGCATCCGCGCCACCGACCAGGGCCTCGATCTGCGACAGGGCGCCGGCGCCGTCGGTATTGGCGCCCACCAGGGCGTCGCCGTCGCGGTAGATCGCGTTGACCGCGCCGATCCGCGCCGCCTCGGGCTCCTGCCGGTCGAGGAAGGCGCCGACCGCCTGCTTGTGCGGCACGGCGACGGCCCCGCCGACATAGCGCGGGTCGGCCTTCAGCGCGGCGACGACGGCGCCCAGCGCTTCCGGCCGGGTGTCCATCGGATGCATCACCGCGTCGATCCCCGCCGCCTTGAACGCCGCGTTCCACAGCAGGGGCGAGCGCGCGCCCTTCGACGGCGTGGCGCCGAGGATCGCGGCATACTGCGCGGTGGTGATCTCGATCGGGTTGTCGATCGGGGCGGCGAAACGCATGGCGGGATCCTAGGCGTCGACCGTGCGGCCGATGGCCTGCGCCACCGGGCGGCAGGCCTTCATGATGTCGTCGAACTGCTCCAGGCTGGAGCATTGCAGCGGGTCGACGGCGGCGTTCTTCGGGTCGGGATGGACCTCCAGCATCAGGGCGTCGGCACCGGCGGCGATGGAGGCGAGCATCATCGACTTCACCCAGGGCTGCCAGAAGGTGGCGTGGGACGGGTCGCTCATGATCGGCAGGTGGGTGACCTCCTGCGCTGCCGGAATGACCTGAAGGTCGAGCAGGAAGCGCGAGGTGTCCCGGTGGGTGTGGTTGGCGACCACGCCGCGCTCGCACAGCACGATCTTGGCGTCCTGGCCCAGCCGGTCGTGCTCCAGCGCGATATACTCCGCCGCCATCAGCCAGTCGCGCAGGCTGGAACCGTAGCCGCGCTTCAGCATCACCGGCATGCCGGTCTTCCCGACCTCGGTCAGCAGCGGATAGTTCTGCATGTTGCGGGTGCCGATCTGCAGCATGTCGCAATTGGCGGCGACCACCTCGATCTTGGAGATCTCCATGACCTCGGTGACGATCGGCAGGCCGGTCTCCTGTTTGGCGATCTGCAGCCAGCGCAGCCCGTCCTCGCGCGGCTCGAAGAATTTGGGCGAGCGGTAGGGAAAGGTCAGCGGCTTGAACGCGCCGCCACGCAGCATGTGTGCGCCCGCTTGCTTCACGCCGATCGCGGTCTTCACGATCAGCTCCTCGTTCTCCACCGTGTTCGGTCCGGCCAGCACCGGCACCAGCGCGCCGCCGAACTCCACACCGCCGACGGTGAACCGGGTGCGGTGATCCGGGCTCTTCTTGGCGACCAGCGGGATCTTGTTCTCGATGTCGTCCCGGCTGAGATCCTTGCCGGGGAACTTGTTGTCGACGCCCTGATTGGAGCCGGTCATGGCCGCTTCCTCACTGATTAACGCTATTCTTTGTCGGCAAGCATGGAGGTTTTGCCTGCTCCGGGACATGCCTTATTGGCGCGGGCCTGGCTATCGGACAGGGATTGGCCGAAGCCGAACAGCACGCTTTCCGACGATCGGGCGGCCAGGCCGAGGGCGAAGGCCGGACCCGAATCGATCAGAGGGGAGCCGTAGGGCGCCTCCTCGAAGTTCAAGGAGGCCGCGCAGCCGAGGCCGGCGGCGATCGCCTCCACCGCCGCGCGCACTGTGGTCGGCGGATCGCTTGCCGGCGACGCCACGGCGAGGCCCTCCACCGTGCCGGCCAGATGCGCCGCGAAGTGCGCCAGATCCTCGACGGCGACCACCGCGTTATAGGGGCTGTCGGGATTGAACACGGTGACCGGCTCGCCGCGCTGCAGCTTGCCCGCGGTGCCGGCGGGGAAGTTGTCATGGGCACCCGGGCCGACCACCGCGGGCAGGCGCAGCACGGCCGCGCCGGCAAGACGGCCCGCGGCGACGGCCTCGGTCACGGCCGCCTCGGCGTCCCGCTTCGCCTCGCCATAGGGAATGATCGGCGCCAGCGGCGTGTCCGTGCCGATCCGGTCTCCCGTCGGTCGCCCGTATACCGACTGGGAGGACATGAAGATCAGCCGGCCGCCGCGCCGCCCGGCGAGGTCGAGCGCCCCGCCGACGAGTCTGGCGTTGATCTGCTTGAGAGCCACCGGGTCGGCCACCCGCGACGGCAGGGCGGCGGCACAGTCGATCACCGCGTCGATCTCCAGCCCCGGAACGGGAGCGCCGGTGTCGCGGGTGGGGTCCCAGCCATGGGAGGTGACGCCGGCCGCGGCGGGAACCGGGTGGCGGGCGATGCTGTGCACGCGGACGCCAGAGGCCGCCAGCAGACGCACGATCACGCCGCCGAGAAAGCCCGCGGCGCCGGTGACGGCGACGCCCCCTTCGAACTGTGCCGCTTCAATCTTCTTGGTCATCGCGTCCTTGTTCGATCACACTGATAATCTTACAGCATTGACGCGTGGGTCCCGTTGGAGAGGCGCCAGGATGGCGGATATTTGCCCGATTTGCGAGGCGGAAGGCGCGCCGCGGGTCTATTCCTGCGAGGCGCAGCTGTTCTGGGTCGTGGCCGACCCGGCGATGGCGGACCGGTTCGCCGATATCGACCTGCGCCAGTGCCGGGACTGCGGCCACGTGTTCCACAGCGACCTGCCGGCGGCGACCATCGCCGAGATCTACCGCCGCCAGGCCCTGACCAACCGGCCGGTTTCGGCCGCCATGTCCAGGCGCTACGACACGCTCGTCGATCTGCTCGGCCGCGAGCGGCTGGTCGGCCGGCGCATCCTCGAGGTGGGCGGCGGTACCGGGTCCCTGGCCCTGCTGCTGGCCGGGCTCGGCAGCGACGTGACGGTGGTGGAGCCGAACGAGGCCCTGCCCGAACTCCTGGCCGAGGTCCCGACCGACGCCGGGGGAGAGATCCGGCTGATCAACGCCTTCTTCGGGCCGGACACCCTGGACGAGACCTTCGACGGGGTGATCTGTCGCCAGGTGGTCGAGCATATCGCCGATATCCGGCCCTTCGTGCGCGCCCTCGGTGCGGCGGTGAAGCCGGGCGGCTTCGTCTATGTGGAAGTGCCGACCCTGGAATACATCGCGGAGGCCGGAGCCTATATGGATATCCATGTCCAGCATCTGCACTACCTGGACGCCGCCGCCCGGGAGCGGCTGCTGGCGGATGCCGGGCTGACGGTGGTCGCCACCCACCGGATCATGGACGGCCACGATATCGGTGTGCTGGCCGTCCCGGACGCCGCCGGCCCGAGACCGAGCGCCGGCGCGTCCCATACCCGCATCGACCGGGTGCCGGCGCGGCGGGACACCCATCGCGCCCGGCTGGAGGCGCTGCCCTTCGATCCCGAACGCACCGGGGTCTATGCGGCGACCTCTCAAGGGGTGACGTTCTATGCCCTGTTCCCGCCGGAGCGCGCCCCGCGCGCCTTCATCGACGACAATCCGGACAATATCGGCCGCTACGCCTACGGACGGGGCGGGCCGGTCAAGATCCAGCCGCGCCACCGGGCCCTGCTGGCGGGGCTCGACGACATCTTCATCGGCGCCTACCACCACGAGGCCGCGATCGTGGAGAAGCTGACCGACGACGGCTACCGGGGACGGCTGTGGTCGGTCGATCCCCGGCGCCCGACGATCGAGCGTCTGTCGTGAGCCCGGCGCGCGGCGTGCAGCAGGTCGACCCCTGGACCACCGTCGTCGCCGATGCCGGCGGCCGCTACGGCATCCATCCGTCCTGGCGCGGGTTCGAGGCGCCGCTGGCGTATACCCTGTACGAGCCCGAGCCGGAGGAGGCCGCCCGGCTGGCCGCCAAATACGCCGCCCGGGACGAGATCGCGGTGCGGCCCTGCGCCCTGGGGGCGGTGCCCGACACCACGACGACCCTCTGGATCACCGCCCATCGCGGCTATGTCGGCGCGCAGAAGCCGAACCCCGACAGCGTCTGGTTCGGCCAGGTCCGCCCCGACGAGGGCTCGGTCGAAGGCGCGGTGGAGGTGCCGAGCACCACGCTGGACAGCGAGTATGCCGATCAGGACCGACGGGCCGACTTCCTGAAGGTGGATGTCGAGGGCGCGGAGCTGGCGGTCCTGCAGGGCGCGGCACGGACCCTGGACCGGGTGCTGGCCCTGCGTGTGGAGATCCAGTTCGACGAGTCCTTCGAGCGGCAGACCGCGTCGGAGATCCTGCAGCACCTGATCGACGGTCACCGCTTCCGGCTGATGCGGTTCGACTATGCCGGCCGCGGCCAGCCGGTGAGCTATCTGGTGGGCGAGGACAGCTACGGCATCCTGACCGGGTGCGACGGCGTCTTCGCGCGCCGGCCCGACACCGTGGCCGCCTGGGGCGGCGAGGCGGCGGTCGCCGGTCTGACGAAGCTCGCCGTCTTCGCCTTGCGCAACGGGATGGCGGACTACGCCGTGAGCTGCCTGGAGCATCTGGCCGAGGCCGGTCCCTGGCCGGCGCAGGAGCCGGCGCTGCGGCGGTACCTGCGCAAGCTGTTCACCCTGTCCGCGCTGCGGGCGCGGTCGGTGTCCGGCGACCTGTACGAGCGGGCGCGGGCGGATTACCTGCGTTTCTTCGCCGTGCCGATGCTGGAGCGCAACGACGTGTTCGAGAGCGACTGGATGAACCCGGGATGAGCGCACCGCCGGCCGATACCGCCGCCCAGCCGGGCAAGGGCGGGGCAGCCGTCTTCACGCCGGCGCTGTTCGCGATCTACGACCTAGCGGTCAGCCCGGTGACCTTCGACGTCATGAACTTCTTCATCTTTGCCAACATGTGGTCGATGCGGGCCGGGGCGGCCGGATACAACGTGATCTTCGTTGCCGGCCCGGGTGGGCGGTTCCGGGACCTGACGCCCAAGGACAAGAGCCTGGACCCGGCCGAGAAGACCTGGCGCCTGCGCCATATCATGGTCTCCCATGCCCATATCGCCAAACGGTGCCTCGGGGTGTCCACCTACGATCGGCGCGAGGATTTCGGGCAGATGCTGCGGGCGATCCATCCCACCCAGCTCTTTCCCCCCGGCTACACCCAGAGCGACCCGCGCATCCCGTTCATGCTGGTGGATCTGTTTGCCCAGAACCCCACGCCGGACGAGCTCGATGTCTTCGCACCCGACGCGGCCGCGTTGCGCAAGACCCAGGCCTGGCTCGACCGGCATGCGCCGCGGGGGCGCCCGGTCTCCCTTACCCTGCGGAGCTCGACCATCGAGCCTCAACGCAATTCGAACATGCCGGCCTGGCTGGAAGCCGCCGCCCGGATCCGGGATCGAGGCTTCGACCCGATCATCCTGCCGGATACCGAGCTGGTGACGGCGGGTCAGGATATCGGCGCCTTCGGCGACATTCCGTGCTACCCGATGGGGGCGATCGATCTGGAACTCCGCGCCGCGCTCTACCGCCGCTGTCTGGTCAATCTGGCGGATAACGGGGGGCCAGCCTTTATCAACTACTTCATGGCCGCGAGCAGCGCCGTCTGTTTCCTGCCGGTGGAGAAGCTGCCCGAGGCGGTGACCCTGCAGGGGGGCGGTCTGGACCGGATGGCGGAGCTGCTGGGCGTGGCTCCCTACGAGAGTTTCCCCGGGGCTACGCCGGCCCGCCGGTTCGTATGGAAGCCCGACACGCTGGACAACATCATGGACGCCTTCGACGCCGCCGCCGCATATATCGCCGCACAACAATAAGGACTTAGACGTGACCAGGACCAACGCGGCGCTGCTGTACCATCCGGACTCCTTTCAGATTAAGCGCAACGAGCTGAAGGGGCGGCATGTCGCCAGCGCCAGCTTCCTCGATGGCTACGTGCGCCATGGCGGCAGCGAGGAGATTATCGGAGCGGTCCCCGATCTGTCGTTCCGAGAACCGTTCGTCGCGTCCGTGACGGAGTATGGCGCCGGCCGGACCGGCGGTCCGGCGCCGCGGGCCGATGTGATCCCGACCGGCGATCATGCGCGTCTCGGTCAGATCGGCACCCTGTTCTGCGCCGACCCCATGCTGGAGCGCTTCGCCCGGCGGCGGTCGGAGGCCGGACACCGGAGCTATTCCCTGTGCGGCATCACCCACACGATCTCCAGCAAGGAAGTACAGGCCGGGCTGGCCTCCTACCTCACCATGCCGCTGCAGCCCTGGGATGCGCTGATCTGCACGTCGCGCGCGGTGCGCGATGTGGTCGAGGGTCTGCACCAGCGCTATGCCGAGCGGCTGGCGGCCGTGCAGGGCGCCCGGCCCAAGCAGCAGGCCCGCCTGGAAACGATCCCGCTGGGCCTGGACGCGGCGTTCTACGCCCGCCACGGCGCCGATGCAGAGGCCAGGGCGACCCTGCGGTCCAGGCTGGGAGTGGCGGAGGACGATATTCTCGTCCTGTTCCTCGGCCGCCTCGCCTTCCACGCCAAGGCCCATCCCTATCCGATGTACGTGGCCATGCAGCGGGCCCAGGAGCGGCTGAAGCAGGACGGCCGCCAGCTGCACTTCCTGATGACCGGCCAGTTCGCAAACAAGCATGTGGGTCCCACCTTCCGAGACTCCGCACGCGAGGCCTGCCCGGATGTGCCGGTGCATTTTCTCGACGGTACCCCGGGACCGGAATCCTGGGCGAGCTGGGCGGCGGCCGATGTCTTCCTGTCCCTGTCCGACAACATCCAGGAGAGCTTCGGCATCACGCCGATCGAGGCGATGGCCGCCGGGCTGCCCTGCGTGGTCAGCGACTGGGACGGATACAAGGACACGGTGCCCGACCGGGAGGTCGGCTTCCGGGTCCCCACCCGCATGATCCCCGGCGGCTTCGGCGCCGGCCTGGCGAAGAGCTATGCGGACGGGGCGACGACCTACGACCGGTTCATCGGGACGGTCTGTCTGATGACCCAGGTGGATGTCGATGCCGCGGCGCAGGCGATCTGGCGCCTGGCCACCAGCCCGGACATGCGCCGGAGGATGGGCGCGGCCGGCCGGGCGCGCGCCCACACGGTCTATGACTGGTCGGCGGTGGTGCCCCGGTACCAGGAGCTGTGGACGGAGCTGGCGGAGATCCGGGCGGTCGCCGGAGACGCGCCTCCGGTTCCGAGTGGGCCGGCCCCGGTGCTGGAGGACCCGACGACGGTCTTCGCCGGCTTCGCCTCCCAGCGGTTCGACGGCGACACCCTGGTGACGGCCATCCGGGATCCCGAAGCGATCGGCCGGCTGCTGGCCAACGGCATGACCAATTTCACTCCCGGCCTGGTCCTGGACGCCCAGGGCTGCGCCGCCCTGAACGACCGGATCGCCGCCGGGGCGTCCAGGCTGTCCGATCTGACCGCGGCCGTTCCGGCCAACGACCGCGCCCGACTGCTACGCACGGTGATCTGGCTGGCGAAGTTCGGCGCGGTGTCCCTGTCGCCCTAGCAGCGGCGTCGACAGCGTGGCCGAATCACCGAATCTTGCGGGGGTCCGGGAGACAACCGACGGGCAAGGGAGGCGAGATCCATGAGCAGGCGTTTCAAGCTGGCGGTGCTGGGCTGCGGCCGCGTGTCGAACCGGTACCACGAGGTTCTGTCGCAGGAACTGGCCGACCGCGTCGACGTGGTCGGCGCCTGCGACCGGCTGCGCGATCGCGCCGAAGGCTTCGTGGCGGTCACCGGCGGCGAGGCGGTGGACGATCTGGAGGCGCTCGTCGCGCTCCGGCCCGATCTGGTCTGCATCCTGACCGAGTCGGGCAACCACGCCCGCGACGCGCTCGCCCTGCTGGAGCGCGGCTGCCATGTGCTGATCGAAAAGCCGGTGGCGCTCCGGCTCGACGACGCCGAAAGGATTCGCGATACCGCCACGGCGGCCGGTCTCACGGCGGCGGTGGTGAAGCAGAACCGCTACAATCCGGCCATGCGCTTCGTGCGGCAGAAGGTCGAGTCCGGCAGCTTCGGCCGGCTGATCGCCGCCGAGGTCCGGGTCCACTGGTGCCGCTATCAGGACTATTACGAGGACGGCTGGCACGGCACCTGGCGGATGGATGGCGGGGTGCTGGCCCAGCAGGCGATCCATCACCTGGACGCGCTGCAATGGCTGGGCGGCCCGATCGCGCGGGTCTGCGCCGTCGGCAAGGCCCTGGTGAACCGGCTGGAGGCCGAGGACACCGCCGCCGCGGTGGTCGAGTTCGAGTCCGGCGCGGTCGGCACGATTGTGGCCACGACGGCGGCCCGCGACCGCGACTTCGAGGCCTCGGTCCAGCTCGTCGGCGAGAAGGCCCGGGTCAAGGTCGGTGGCTCCGCCCTGAACCGGTTGGAGGACTGGTTCTGCGTCGAGCAGGACCCGCTGGAGACCGACGTCGAGCTCCGCCACAGCCAGGAGGTGCCGAGCAGCTACGGCCTGGGGCACGGGCCGCTGATGCGCGACGTACTGGATGCGATCGAGGCGGGCGGCCCGCCGCCGGTCGATGTCGACTCGGCGATGATGTCCCTGCGGCTGATGCACGCGCTGTACGCCAGCATGGAAACCGGCGGCTGGGTCGATCTGCGCCGCGTGCCGATCTCGGACAGGCTCGGCCGGACTGGCTGAGCCGACAGGCAGCAGGTTGCAGTAAGCCTCAGTCGGATCGGCCGTCCGGCACGACGCCTTCGTCCACCATGGTCTTGGTCAGGAGGCTCGGCGCCGACTGGTCGGCGCCGTAGACGGGCACCGGATGCGACAGACCGCCGGCATCGAGCTCCTTGGCGAAGGTCATGGCCTGCAAGATCAGGTCGTCGATGTCGATATACTTGTAGCTGCCGGCCCGGCCCATCGAGACCACGCCCTCCGGCATGGCGTCGAAATACTGGTAGGCGCGGGCGATGTGCTTCTTGATCGGCAGCGGATAGAGCCGGTTGGAGAAGCTGGGGATCTCGATGCCCAGCAGGGTGGACGGCGCCTTGTGCTGGGTGAACTTCTTGTACTCGACGATCCGGGTATAGGGCTCCGCGCCGGCGTAGTAGACAAAGTAGGTCTTGTCGGGAAAGGCGAACTCAACCGGCAGGACGATGGTGATGAAATCCCGGCCGACGAACGGTAGCTCGCCGAACGCGTTGTTCATCAGCGTATCCGGCGAGATGGTGCTGACGATCAGGTCGTAGCTGTGCCAGTCGCCGGCGATCTGCACGCGCTTGTTCGGGATGTCGAAGCGCTCGATCTCGGTGCCGGTCTTCACGTTGACCTCGGCGGTCGCCACCTGGAAGTAGCGGTCATAGCCGTCAGCGGCCAGCGGATAGGCGCTGATCGCGGTGTCCCAGCCCTCCCGCGAGCCGCTCTTGATCGGCACCCCCTTGGGCGACCAGCCGAAATCGTCGAGCTCGGCATTGCTGTCGACCTGCCACATCTTGCAGGAATAGCCGTCGACCATCTTGTGGTACAGCGTGTCGCCGACCGAGGCGCGCCAGTATTCCTCGAAGTTGCGGGCGTCCTTCCAGCCGCGGATCTCCTGTGCCTCGGCGATCTCCCGGTGGATGTCGTCGCGCTCCGGCATGCGCGGCAGGTCGTCCTCGTGGATGGGGAAGGAATAGAAGTTCCTGTCCTTCTCCACATAGGTGATGAATTCGTGGTCGAGCTTCCGCATCGGCACGATGGCGTTCAGGTAGTCGAACAGCGCGTCGGACGGCGTCAGGAAATGGCGCGGTCCGAAGGTGAAGGGGTGGCCGCCGCGCCAGTGGGTCTTCACCCCGCCGCCCAGGAACGGCGCGCGCTCCACCAAGTCGATGTTCCATCCCCCGATCAGGGAGAGCTGATGGGCTGCCGCGCAGCCGGCGAAACCGCCACCGATGATGAGTGCGCGCTTCATCGTGGGAACACCTCTTTCTGAGACGGGGTACCGCTCTTGGGGCTGAGGAAGGGATCGGCCGCCTTGGGCCGCCCGGCTTTCGCCGCACACCATGGTCCGAAACCGCCGGGGATGGCAACCGGAAGGGCCGGCCCCGCGGTACCCGTGTGTCTGCGGCGGCAGCTGCGAAGACCCGGCACTCGTGTGCGGTTCCGTCCTCGAGACCCTCGAAGGCGCAATATCATTGCCGGTTCGGGCTGCCATGCGCGGCAGGGCGCGGCGCGCGGCCAGGGAAACCCCAGGTCGGGATTGTGAATTATTCGGCCTGAGAGCCGTCTCGAAAGTGTTGAGTAGCTGGCGCGACCGTGATTCCGAATGGGGTGTTTGGTCCTGACCCCAGAACCTGGTCCAAACCGAGTGCGAAAAATCGGGCACGATCTCGGAAGCGAGAGAGGAGTGCCAGATGCCGAAGAAGCGGTACACGGATGAGCAGATCGCGTTTGCCCTGCGGCAGGCGGAGGCGGGAACGCCGGTTGGAGAGATCTGCCGGAAGATGGGGGTGACCGAGGCGACCTATTACCGGTGGTGGAAGGCCTATGCCGGGATGGGTGTGGCGGAGATCCGGCGACTGAAGCAGCTTGAGGAAGAGAACGCGAAGCTGAAGCGGCTGGTAGCTGACCTGAGCTTGGATAAGACCATGTTGCAGGATGTGCTGCGGAAAAAGTGGTGAGGCCCGTTCGTCGTCGCGAGCTGGTCCGACACCTCCAGGTGGCCTATGGCATCTCCGAGAGGAAAGCCTGCGGCGCTGCCGGGTTCGGACGGGCCTCCCACCGTTACACGTCGCGGCGTGACCCTCAGGTCGAGCTAAGGATCCGGCTGAAGGACTTGGCGGAATCCCGGGTGCGCTATGGCTACCGTCGTCTGAGCATCCTGCTGCGCCGCGAAGGCTGGCGGGTGAACGATAAGCGGATCTACCGGCTCTACAACGAAGAGGGCCTGTCTATCCGCACCAGAAGCCCGAAGCGCCGTCGGTCCTGCCGATACCGGACCGGCCGCCCCGACGCCGCCGGCGTCAACGACTGCTGGGCGATGGACTTTATGTCCGATCGGCTGTTCGACGAGCGGCCGTTCCGGATCCTGACGATTATCGACTGCCATACGAGAGAGGCTCTCGCATGTTCTGCGAGGACCGGGTTCCGGGCCTACCAGGTCGTCGAGGAGCTGGATCGGCTCTGCCGGGTCCGCGGCAAGCCGCAACGGATCCGGGTCGACAACGGAACTGAGTTTGCGGGACGGATGCTCGATCAGTGGGCCTATCTGAACAAGGTCGAGTTGGACTTCTCGCGGCCCGGAAATCCCACTGACAACGCGCATATCGAGGCGTTCAACAGCCGGCTCAGACAGGAATGCTTGAACGCCTCATGGTTCCTCAGCCTGCCCGACGCCAGGGACAGGATCGAAGCCTGGAGGGAGGATTACAATCTGAACCGGCCGCATTCCAGCCTGGGAAACTTGACCCCCAGCGCCTTTGCGGCCCAAATCAAACCAGCCCGAAAAGTCGCATAGTGGCTGGACCAAACTTGGGGTCAGGACCACCAGCCCGAAAAGTCGCATAGCGGCTGGACCAAACTTGGGGTCAGGACCAATCCGGGGCGGGCTTCGAAAGAGGGTCCAGAACGTAGTCCCAAGTGCCAGAAAGGTGATTCCGAACTGCCATAATGTGTTACACAAGTGCTTAAAAGTGTTACACGATTCCGAATTCCAAATTACCATAATGTGTTACACAACTGCTGTAACGTGTTACCAGTTTTCTGTGTAACGGGGGGAGCACACCTCATTGTGACGATCGTGAATCAGTGATGCTTTGACGGGCCTGCGGCAATAAAGACCAGTTTGAACGTGCGTGCAGATTTCGCTGTCTGCGATCGGCTCTAGATGGCGAAGCGTCGAGAAGTCCGCCGTTGAAGACCGATATGATCCGAATAGCTTCGACTATGGTGATGTGCCTCCGCTAAACGCCCTCGAATTTGGTTAGAGTTTTCCGGGTCTGATTCCTTGGCTGGGAGAAGAGCGGAAGACGATGAAGGCATCGAAGTTCACGGACGCGCAGTAGGCTTTCATCATCAAGCAGGGCGAGAACGTGGTGGCGACCTTGGAGCGGGTCTGCGGACAGATCGGCTATCCGAAGACGATCCGGGCCGACCAGGGCTCGGAGTTCATCTCCCGCGACATGGACCTATGGGCCGACCGGCGAGGCATCACACTCGATTTCTCACGCCCTGGCAAACCCACGGAGAACGCGTTTATCGAGGCGTTCAACGGCCGTCTGCGGGTGGAACGCCTGAACACCCACTGGTTCCTGAGCCTTGCCGATGCGGCGGAAAAGTTGGAGGCTTGGCGTAGAGACTACAACGAACAGCGGCCACACAGCGCAATCGGGAACAAGGTCCCGGTAGCGCTCATGAAATCAGCTCACGTAACCAGCCTGTGATGCTGACAGAGGCTCCAAAACTCTAGCCACGGCTGGGGGCAGGTTCGGGCGCACTCCAATTTGAACACGCTATTGAGTTGCGATAGCATGATCGGGATGACTGCCACTGGAGCGGAGGCGCGGGACTGGATGCTAAGGTTCAGAGCGTGGAACGTGATCGTTTCGTTCGGATCAAAACCGATAATGACCTTGTGAATTGCGTCGTCCAATAACCAGTTTGAGGCGCCATCTGCCGCGCAGAGCCAAGCTTCCAATTTATCGAAGCCGACGGTTCGCATGACAACTTAGCGCTGGCGATAGTCTCGCCGGCCGCGTCTGGTCAAGCGCTCACGTCTAAGCCGAATCTCTGGCGGATCTCGGCAAGGATCGTCGGCAGGGATACGGTCTCGAAATCGTAGTTCTGTTCGACCGTCAACCGAGCAAAAAGCCCCAGCCTGTCGCGCTCCGCCTGAGATAAGCTGAAGGCGCGTTCGATCCCGTCGGCCACGCCGGACGGGGTCAGGTCGCATAGTAGTCCGTTTTGCCGATCGGAAACGACCTCCTGGACCGGATGCACGCGCGATCCAAGGACGCAGGCCTCTAGCGCCATCGCCTCCAACATCGACCACGACAACACGAACGGTACGGTCAGATACAGGTGAACCTGGGTGATGTTGAACAGGTCCAGAAACATCGAATAGGGCAACTTCCCGACAAAGGCGACATTCTCGATGGCCTCGGGTTCTTCGTTCAGGAAATATTCGCGCCAGGACATGCCGTTTGGTGCGCGCTTGCCGTAGCTGATGTCGTCGCCGCCGATGAGGACGAAACGGATGTCGGGAGCACGCCGCCGCAGGATCTTGATGGCCTCGAACAGGATATCGAAACCACGATACGGTTCCAGGTTTCGTGACACATAGGTCACGATCTTGTCGCCCTTCTTCAGGTGCCAGCCGTTTGGAAGAAAGACCTCGGACGCGCGTCCCTCTCGGATCTGGGGAACCGAAACGCCTTCGTGATAGGTGAAGATCTTGTCCCACATGATCGGTGGGTGCTGATATTTCTGCCAGACGGTGGGGGTAATGATGAGATCTGCGCCCATCATCGATTGGGTGAGGTGCAGGTTCTTGCTGACAAGTCGGCACGCTTCTTCGATGGACACATTGTCTTTATTGATGAACGCCGTGTCTGATTCCCGAGAAGTATAATAATACTCGGAAAAAATGATGAGCTTTGCGTTCGGGAATACCTCTTTCACAAACAACGCTTCGCCCCAGCCGGAGTGGGCGAATATGATGTCTGGGTTAACTCCGCGTTCTTTTAGGGTTAAAAGGACACGCACCACGGCTTGTGCATAGAGGATCTGCTCATCAAGAAATTTTATGTAATGATGTCCGTCACGGTTAGGTTCGCGAGCTAGGCTGTATTTGACTCGTTTTACATTTTCAATTCCAATATCATCTCGTTTTGTGATGAAATAAATACTGCTTTTTTTGTTTTTTGCTAGACTTTGGCACAGATTCTTGAATTGACCTGGCATATTCTGATGAATAAAGAAAATACAAGGCATTAGATGTGCTCCAGAATTCTGGCCAGCTCATGTCGCGCGTCGACGAAGAACGATTCCCAGCTTTGGGTTCTCGAGCGCTGCAGGATTGTCAGTGATGGAAACCAGTCAGAGGTACGGCCCGTCATCCAGCGCCAGTCGCGCGCCGGTCCGGTAAGCACAATGCCTTTCTTGCCGAGGGCGCCCGCGAGATTGGCCGTCGAGGTGCAGGTGGATACGACGACATCCATCTGCTGCATCAGAACGGCAGTTGCCTCGAAGTCGGTCAGATGCGGCGCCAAGTCGACCACGTCAGGGTGGCGTTCCGAAATCACTCCCTCGTCGCGGCCTTTTTGAAAGCAGTAGAAATCCGCGTTGAGGCCCTCGAACAGGCCGTCGATGTCATCGATCTTTGCCGAGCGCTGCTGGTCGTGCGTGAATTTCGGATTGCCGGCCCACACGATTCCGACTTTTGGGCGGCTGCTGGAAATGGTGGGGAGTTCAGGCCGTGGCGAGGGGACGATATACGGAAAGGCCTGTCCGCTCATATCGGCGATTCCCAGTAGGGCCGGGACGTCAAACAACGGCAGATAGAAGTCGTGCCCTTCTCGTAAGGTTTTGTCAAAAGGTACAATTTTCGCTTGCGGGAAGCTGTTCTGGAGGAGATCCAGAACGCTCTGGTAGCACTCAAAGGTCGCCGTGACGCCCTTGGGCAACTGTTCGAGCAGCTTCGGGATGAAGCGGGCGAACAGCAGATTATCCCCCACCCCCTGTTCACAGTAGACGAAGAGGCTACCGGTCAGGCCCTTCACGGAGTCTACATTCGTGATGCCCGGATATCGAATGCGCGTGGGAAATCCGTCGAAGAACCATCTGTCTCTGTAGACTTTGAAGCCCTTTGCAAAATCGCCGCTGGCCATCAGGGCGTGAGAGAGGTTCCACTTGACGCTGGCGCTCTCTGGTTTGAGCTTTTCCGCGCGTGCACTCTGACGCACCGCGTCCCGCACGTATCCGGTTTCCCGCCGCAGATTGCCGCGGTTGTAATAGGCATCCCAGATGTCAGGACGGAGCAGGATCGCGCGTTTGGAACTCGCTTCGCTCAGTTCAAAGTCGCCAATATGTCTGGCGGCGGATGCCATATTGAGCAGGGTTCGGTGGTGCACCTCTGCTTTCAACGCCTTCTTGTAGAACTCCAGAGCCTGCGAAAGATCGCCGCTCAGATTCGCGTAGTATCCCGCCTTGAAGCTCAGAATTTCGTCGCTGAGACCACTGCGGATCGCGGCGCGCATCAACTCCAGTGCAGCCAGCGTTTGGCCGTCCGATTCCAGCGCTTCCGCCAGACGGACCGTGGCAATCTTGCTTTTTGGCTGCAGGCTGGCAGCACGGCTCCGTAACCGGATCAGGCTGGATTTCTTCAATTCTCGCTTAAATGTTTCACAGTAAAAATCGAGTGCGACAAAGGTGTTTGGGAAAGATTTTGCTAGGCTTTCTGCGATTTTTCGCCGCGCTTCGGGCGTCGCTTCCCTCTCGACATGGGCGCGCAGCTCTTCGAGCAATTTTGAGGTGTTGGGGAAGTCAGAACCGTGCCGTGTGATGCTCTTTCTCGGATCAAATCCGGCGATAACGTCTCGCGCGATGGCCGATAGGAGGTCGCGTGGGGGATGATCCATTGTATTCCGAGTTCTGCAGCCTTATCCCTGCAAAAAGGGACCGGCGGCTTTATATGTTGGCCATTCCGGCCATTTGGCCGACAGGCTCAGGTTTCCCGCAGAAACAGGGGTGGATTTCGAACACGGAAATTAATAGACGATCCGTTTTCGCCGTCAATGGTCGAGGCCGCTGCCGTACGAGGTTGGCACGCTTTTGCTGGAAAGGCCTTGGATCGGGCCAAGTCTCTGGTAACATGGATAAAATAATGTGCCCTTTCGTTGCGACTGTCCGGTCCGTGCTTCGCCCGGCTACAGTCGTTGACACCTGATGCGTGACCCATGCGGACGGGAGCAATGTCTTGGTCCTGATTGAGAGCTTCGACGACCCGCGGGAGGCCGAGCTTGCCGAGGCGTTCATGGCCGACGGCTACGTCATCATCGATGTCGACGACCGGCCGCGCCTCGATGCCTATCGCCACGAGATCGTCAAGCTGGTCTGCCGCCATCTGGACTGCGACCTGCCGGCGGACGAGACCGCTTTCCTCGACAGCATCCACGAGCGCGTCGCGGTCGTCGACGTCAACGCGCTGCGCCTGTTCGTCTTCGAGCAGCTGAACCGGACCGCCTGGGCGCGGCCGAGCTATCTGTCCCTGGCGCGTTCCGCGGTGGACCGCATCGTGGGCAACGAGCTGGCCATGCAGAACAAGGTCAACGTGTCGATCCAGATGCCGAACGACGTGACGTCGGTTCTGCCCGTGCATGCCGATCCTTGGTCCGCCGAAACGCCCTACGAGGTGGTGGAATGGCTGCCGCTGGTGGATGTCTACGACACCAAGGCCATGTTCATCCTGCCGCCGGAGCATAACCGCACGGTCCGCGCGGCGATGAGCGACCTGCCCGATGGCGGCAAGTCCCTCGACCTGTTCAAGATGTACGAGGACAAGTTCCGCTGGGTGTCGGTGGCCTACGGCCAGGTCCTGGTGTTCTCGCCCCTGCTGCTGCACGGCAACGTGATGAACGAGGTGCCGGAGACCCGGTGGTCCCTGAACACCCGCCTCACCGGCCTGTTCACCCCTTACACCAGCAACGAGAAGTGCCTCGGCCGTTTCTACTGGCCGGCCACGGTGAAGATCATGAGCCGGATTGGCATGAATTTTAAGGCGCCCACCGGCTTCGACGGGTGATCGGACCATGACCCAAGCGAAGACCGGCCTGCTCCAGGGCTATGTGACCCATCAGAGCTTCAAGGGCCTGCGGATCCCGGCGAACGTGCAGAACCTCGTGATGCGCGAGTACGCCCGCAACCGGGACAAAACGTTCCGCCTGTCCCGCGGCGAGTACTACTTCGACGGATGCTTCGTGCAGCTGTACGCCATGCTGCGCGACCTCGACCAGATGGACGGGATCATCCTGTGCAGCCTGTTCATGCTGCCGCAGAACCCGAAGAAGCGCCGGGAGATCTTCGACATGCTGCTAGCCGCCGGTGGGGAGATGCACTGCGTGTTCGAAACCCTGGTGGTGGAGGACGAGGCGGGGGTCGCCGAACTGGAGGACCTGTACCGCCTCAACGACGCCCTGGACCTGGCGCCGCAGCAGATCGACCGGGAGAGTCTTCCGCCGCTCAACGGGATCGACACGTTTACTTGAGTCGGGCTGCCCGGCCGCTCGAGGGGGTGGTTCGATTCCGACCGCTGTGACTTGATAATATTGATTTCCTGTTTGTTAAGTGGTTGTGCGATAAATGGGGTGACAGCAGCCGAAGGGCGGCTGCGGCTATCCAAAAGGATGGGTCTACGGTGCAGAACGACCACCCCCTGAAGCGCGTCCTCGTGACCGGCGGCGCCGGCTATGTGGGCTCTTTGCTCACCCCCAAACTGCTCGACGCGGGCTACGAGGTTGTCGTCTTCGACATCCAGTATTTCGGCGACGACAGGCTGCCGCTCTCCAACGCGAAGCTCACATCGATCAAGGGCGATCTGCGCGACACGGCGGCCTTCGCCAAGGCGGTGGCCGGGTGCGATGCGGTGATCCACCTCGCCTGTATCTCCAACGACCCGTCCTTCGTGCTCGACCCGACCCTGTCGAAGTCGATCAACTACGACTGTTTCGAGCCGATGGTCGTCGCCGCCAAGCAGGCGGGCGTGAAGCGTTTCGTCTACGCGTCCACCAGTTCGGTCTACGGCGTGTCCGACGCGCCGGACGTCACCGAGGATCATCCGCTGGTGCCCCTGACCGACTACAACAAGTTCAAGGGCATGTGCGAGCCGCTGCTGTGGAAGCACAATGACGACGACTTCGTCGCCGTCACCATCCGCCCGGCGACGGTCTGCGGCTACGCCCCGCGGATGCGCCTCGACCTGTCGGTGAACATCCTGACCAACCACGCGGTCAACAACGGCAAGATCACCGTGTTCGGCGGCAGCCAGCTGCGCCCCAACATCCATATCGAGGACGTGTGCCGGCTCTATGTGGACCTGCTGAGCCACGACGCCGCCAAGATCAACGGCGAGACCTTCAACGCCGGCTACCAGAACATGGCGATCTCGGAGATCGCCGAGGCCGTGAAGACGGTGGTCGAGGAGGAGATGCCGGAGCGGGCGCCGATCGACATCGTCACCACGCCGACCGACGACATCCGTTCGTATCACGTCAATTCCGACAAGATCCGCAAGGCCCTCGGTTTCGTGCCGCAGCTCTCGGTGGAGGATGCGGTGCGCGGTCTGGTCCAGGCGTTCCGCGACGGCAAGCTGCCGAACTCGATGACCGACGACCGGTATTTCAACGTCAAGACCATGCAGAAGCTGACCGCCGCCTGAGCGACGCCGGAGCCGATCTCGCCGCCCGCGGAAAGGACATTCCCCTTGGCAGACACGCTGGCTGACAAGCCCTATGCCATCGTCACCGGCGGCGCCGGTTTCATCGGCTCCCACATGGTCGATCTGCTGCTCGAGCGGGGCTACCGGGTGCGGGCGATCGACAACCTGACCGGCGGGCGCGCGCTCAACCTCGCCCATCACGGCGAGACGCCGGACCTGATCCGCGACTTCCGCGATATCCGGGAGATCCAGCCGGACGATGCGGCCTTCGCCGGGGCGTCGGTCGTGATCCATTTCGCCGGCATCGGCGATATCGTGCCGTCGATCGAGCGGCCGCTGGAGTACATGTCGGTGAACGTCCAGGGCACCGCCTGCGTGCTTGACGCGGCGCGTACGGCGGGGGTGAAGCGCTTCGTCTACGCCGCGTCCTCCTCCTGTTACGGACTGGCCGACGTGCCGACCAGCGAGGACCACCCGATCGCGCCGGAACATCCCTATGCCCTGTCGAAATACCAGGGGGAGCAGGCGGCGCTCCATTGGCACAAGGTATACGGCCTGCCGGTCAATTCGGTGCGGATCTTCAACGCCTACGGCACCCGGTCGCGTACCTCGGGCGCCTACGGGGCGGTGTTCGGCGTGTTCCTGCGCCAGAAGATCGCCGGTCAGCCGCTGACGGTCGTCGGCGACGGCACCCAGAGCCGCGACTTCCTGTTCGTCACCGATGTCGCCCGCGGCTTCCTGGCGGCGGCGGAGACCGACAAGGTGGGCGAGATCTGGAACCTGGGCGCCGGCGATCCGCAGCCGGTGAACCGCCTGGTCGAGCTGCTGGAGAGCGCGCACGTCAACATCCCCAAGCGGCCGGGCGAGCCGGACTGCACCTTCGCCGACATCGCCAAGATCACCCGCGATCTGGGCTGGAGGCAGGAGGTCTCATTCGAGGAGGGGGTCGGCCGGATGCTGGCCCAGCTCGACTACTGGCGCGAGGCGCCCCTGTGGACGCCGGACAGCATTGCGCAGGCCACCAAGACCTGGTTCGACTATCTCGGTGACGGCCGGGAAAAGGGCAGGAGCTAGGAGGATCGTCATGCTGGACCATCGTCTCGCCAAGCCTGCCCTGCCGCCCTGCACCGTCGTGCTCGGTGCCGGTTTCCTCGGGGGCGCCGCCGCCGACGCCATCGAGGCGGCCGGGGGCCGGGTCGAGAGGATCGGCCGCGCCCAGGTCGACCTGCTGGCCGATGGCGCCTTCGATGTCCTGGCCGAGCAGCTTCGCCCCGACGACGTGCTGGTCGTGGCCTCCGCCGAGGCGCCGTGCAAGGACGGCCGGATGCTGGCCCGCAACATCGCGATGATGAACACCGTCGTTGCCGCCCTGAAGCGCCAGCCTGTGGCCCATGTGATCTACGTGTCGTCGGACGCGGTCTACAGGGACAAGGCCGAGCCGCTGACCGAGACCGACTGTGCCGAACCCGGATCGCTGCAGGGGGTCATGCATCTGGCGCGCGAGCGCATGCTGCTGGACGAGAGCGGCCTGCCGGTCGGCATCCTGCGGCCGACCCTGGTCTACGGCGCGAAGGACCCGCATAACGGCTACGGCCCGAACCGATTCCGCCGGCTGGCGCTGGACGGCAAGGACATCACCCTGGTCGGCGACGGCGAGGAACGGCGCGATCATATCCTGGTCGAGGATGTGGGCGAACTGATCCGGCGCATGGTCATGCACCGCTCGGCCGGTGTGCTGAACGCCGCCACCGGCGAGGTGCATTCCTTCCGCGAGGTGGCGGAGATGATCGCCGCGCGCGTCCGCATGCGGATCATGATCAAGGGAACGGAGCGGGTGGGCGGCATGCCGCATAACGGCTACCGGTCGTTCAACCCGTCGGCGACGTTTTATGCCTTCCCGGATTTCCGCTATACCCCTCTGGCCGAGGGCCTGGCCAAGGTCCACCGTCACGTTACCGGAGGCTGACCCATGGCGCGCATGCTCTTCCTCGACCGGGCCCTGACAGTCGGAGACACGGCGCCATGACCGCCACGCCCGGACACAACAGTTTCGACCCCGCCGCCTCGCGCAAGCGCTGCATGCAGTACCGCCGGCGGATCCTCGACATCTCCCAGCATGTCAGCGCCCTGCACGCCGCCGGCGCCTTCTCCTGCATGGAACTGACGGACACCTGCTACCACGGGCTGATGCGGCCGGACGGGCAGGACACCTTCCTGATGTCCAAGGGCCATGGCTGCATGGCGCAGTACGTGATCCTGGAGGACCGGGGCGTGCTCGACCGCAAGCACCTGGACGATTACTGCACGGCCCACGGCATCCTCGGCGCCCATCCGGATTACGGCAACCCGGGGATCGAGGCGTCGACCGGCTCGCTCGGCCACGGCATGGCCATGGCGGTCGGCATGGCGATCGCCGAGCGCAACAAGGCCGGCGGGTCGGCGGACGCGGGCGCCATCTACTGCGTGCTGTCCGACGGCGAGGTGCAGGAGGGCTCCACCTGGGAGGCCTTCATGATGGCCTCCACCCTGGGGCTGACCAACCTGGTGGCGCTGATCGACAACAACGACTTCCAGTCGCTCGGCCGCACCTCGGAGACCCATCCGAGCTTCTATCCGCTGGACGAGAAGCTGGAGGCCTTCGGCTGGGAGACCGCCATCGTCAACGGGCATGACGCCAAGGCGGTTTACGACGCCGTCGCCGCGCGCAAGGGCGGCAAGCCGTTCTGTCTGATCGGCCGCACCACCAAGGGCAAGGGCGTGTCCTACATGGAGAACGTGCCGATCTGGCATTATCGCTCCCCGAACCCTGAGGAATATGCCCAGGCGCTGGCCGAGCTGAAGGAGATCGCGTCGTGAGGAACACCTTCGCCGAAGTCCTCTACGAGCTCGCCAAGGACGACCCGCGCATCCACATAGTGGTCGCCGACATCTCGCCGGCCGGCTCCATGGGCAAGTTCCGCGAGGAGTTCCCCGAGCGCTTCATCAATGTGGGCGTGGCCGAGCAGGCGATGATCGGCATCTGCGCCGGGCTGGCGCTGAAGGGGATGCGGCCCTTCGCCTACACCATCGCCACGTTCGCCCTGTACCGGCCGTTCGAGATGGTACGCGACGATCTCGGCTATCAGAACCTGCCGGTGACGGTGGTCGGCATCGGCGGCGGGGTGATCTACTCCACGCTGGGCGGCACCCACTATGCTCAGGAGGACATTGCCGTCGCCGGCGCCATCCCCAACATGTCGATCATCGCGCCCTGCGATCCGGTGGAGGCGACCGAGGCCACCCGGTGGCTGGTCGCGCGCGAGGGCGGCGGGCCGGTCTATTTCCGCTTCGGCAAGGCCGGCGAGCCGACCCTCACCGGCCCGGACAGCGACCGGTGGGAATTCGGCAAGCTGCGCTATCTGCGCCGGGGCGAGGACGTGGCCGTGCTGTCCTACGGCGTCATCACGAAGATGGCGGCCGAGGTCGCCGACGCGCTGACCGCGGACGGCAACTCCGTCTCGCTGGCGGTCTGCCACACCCTGAAGCCGCTGGACACCGCCGGCATCGCCGATCTGCTGCGCCGGCACAAGCGGGTGATCGTGGTCGAGGAGCACGCGCCTCAGGGCGGCCTGGCACCGCAGACCAAGCAGATCGCCTGGGACATCCGGGCCGAGTGCGACCTGCACACCTTCACCCTGAAAGACGAATTCGTGCACTGCTACGGCAGCCATGAGGACATCCTGGCGGCCCACGGCCTGTCGGTCGAGCGGATCCTCGCCACCGTGCGGGGCTGATCCGATGCGGGTCCTGGTCACCGGGGCGGCCGGCTTTACCGGCCGGGCGATCGCCAGATGGCTTGCCGCCTTGGGTCACGAGGTGATCGCGCATTGGCGGACGTCGCCGCTGCCCGACGACCTGATCGAGGGCGAGACCTGGCAGGCCGACCTGGCCGGCGACGCGCCCCTGCCCGTGCGGCTGGATGCCATCGTGCACGCCGCGGCCAGTTCGCCTTCGACCGGCGCCGCCGGCACGGTGCCGGCGTCGGTGCTGATCCGCGACAACGCTCAGGCGACCGCCCGGCTGGCGGCGGCGGATGTTGGGGTGTTCGTCTACCTCTCCAGCCTGTCGGTGCACGGCACGATCGCCGATCCGGTGGTGACGCCCGACACGGCGGTGGTGAACCCCGACGCCTATGGTATGTCGAAGCTGCTGGGCGAGCGATTGCTGGCCGAGCGGGCCGGACCGGGCCTGGCGATCCGGCTGCCGGCGGTGGTCGGCCCGGGGGCGGCCCGGAACTGGCCGGTCCAGGTGCTGGCGAGACTGAGACGCAGAGAGACCGTGCGCATCTTCAACGGCGACGCCGCCTTCAACAACGTGGTCGAGGTGCAGGACGTCGCGGCCCTCGTCGGCCAGGCGCTGACCGCCCCGCCGGACCGCTTCGTCGCCGTGCCGATCGCCAGCCGCGATCCCGTCACCGTGCGCCAGGCGGTGACCTGCCTCGCCGACGGGGCGGGGCTGAGTGCGACGATCGAGGAGGAGCCCGCCCCGAGAGCATCCTTCATCATCGATATCGGTCCGGCCGCCGCCCTCGGCTTCGCTCCGCGCAGCACGGCGGCAGTGCTGAAGGATTTCGCCAAGGGGGAGACCCGATGAGCGGCGACGCGACGGTTGCCATCCTCGGCCTCGGTTATGTCGGCCTGCCCCTGGCGCTCGCCTTCGCCGAGAACGGACGCACGGTCATCGGCTACGACATCGATGCGGGCCGCACGGCGGAGCTCGCCTGCGGCGTCGATCGCAACGACCCGGAAGGCGGCGCCATCGCCGTGCCGCCGGAGCTGCGCTTCACCGCCGAGGCCGCGGAGCTGGCGGGGGCGGAGGTCTTCATCCTCGCCGTGCCGACCCCGATCGACAGCTCCCGGCGCCCGGATCTGGGACCCCTGGCCGAGGCGGCGCGGGCGGTCGGCGGTGCGATCCGGCCGGGCGGGCTGGTGATCGTGGAATCCACCGTCCATCCGGGCGCTACCGAGGAAGTGGTTGGGCACATCGTCGCCGAGGTCTCGGGCCTGGCGGCCGGGACGGCGTTCAAGCTCGGCTATTCGCCGGAGCGCATCAACCCGGGCGATACCACCCACGGTCTCGGCAACGTGGTGAAGGTGGTCTCCGGCCAGGATGCCGAGACCCTGGCCCGGGTGGTGGCGCTGTACGAACCCGTCGTGCCCGCCGGCCTGCACGCCGCCCCGTCGATCAAGGTGGCAGAGGCGTCGAAGATCACCGAGAACATTCAGCGCGACGTGAACATCGCCCTGATGAACGAGCTGGCCCAGGTCTACGACCGGCTCGGCCTGCGCACCGAGGACGTGTTGGCCGCCGCTCGCACCAAGTGGAATTTCGCGCCCTACACGCCCGGTCTGGTCGGCGGCCACTGCATCGGCGTCGATCCCTACTACCTGATCGCCAAGGCCGAGGCGCACGGCTACTACCCGGAGCTGATCCGCTCGGCCCGCCGCCTGAACGACACCATGTCGGAGCGGATCGTTGAGAAGACCGTCATGCTGCTCGGCACCGGCGGGACCGCCATCGCCGGCGCCCGTGTCGGGGTCATGGGCGTGGCGTTCAAGGAGAACGTCTCCGACGCGCGCAACAGCCAGGTGCCGCCGATCGTGGCCGGGCTGTCGGCCCTGGGCGCCCAGGTGTATGTCGCCGATCCCCTGGTGGGTCCGGCGGTGGCGCGCCGGGTGCTCGGGATCGAGCTGGTGACGCCCGAGACCCTGACCGATCTCGACGTGCTGATCCTGGCCAGCCCGCACCGGGCGTTTCTGGACAGCGGGGCGTCCGGCCTCGGCGCGCGGCTGCGGCCGGGCGGGCTTCTGGTCGACATCAAATCGGTGCTGATCCCGGCGGATCTGCCGCCGGGACTGCGCTATTGGAGCCTGTAGTCTCCGAGGGAGCGCGGCGGTGTTTCCCGAGCTTCACAAGCACCGGCCCCGCATGACGCGACGGATCTTGCGGGTCCATGCCGCGCTGGGGCCTCCGCGCCGATCAAAAATGCTCTAGACTATCCGAACGGGGCAATACGTATTCAAAAAGTAAGGGGATATCTTGCGCTAAGACATGGTGGGTGCTTCTGAACATTTGTCCGGCATTGTCCGGGGGGTGAACCAGGCGGTCGTCGCTTTTGACCGGTCCGGAACGGCGATCGCTTGGAACCCGCCGGCCGAGACACTGTTCGAGGGGCTCGCATCTCGGCCGGGCGGCGTTCCGGTGCTGGTCGACGGTCTTGCCGCCGACGGGGCTTCGGCCCGGTCGGCCTTCGAGGCGGCCCTGCGCGGAGAGCACGGTACGGTCGTCATCGACAGTTCAGGGACGCGGGCGCACTGCCTGCCGACGCGCGACGATGCGGGGACGGTGATCGGCGCCCACTGGATCGTCCCGTCCCCGGCGGAACGGGAGGCCGAGGAGACACGGCGAGAGCTGCAGGTCATGCGCGACGCCCTCAACACGATGGACGACGCGCTGTCGATCTATGACGGCGACGACCGTTTCGTCTTCGGCAACGAGCGCTTCTTCGGGATGTATCCGTTCCTGCGGGATCGCGGCGACATCGTCGGTCACGACTTCGAGGACCTGCTGCGTTTCAGTCTGGCCCGCGACCCCTCCATGACCGAAGCCGAGCGCGAGGCCTATGTCCAGCGCCGGCTCGATGCGCGGCGTGACCGGTCGCCCATCCCGGAACGCCAGGTGCCCGACGGGACCTGGTATCTGGTCAAGGAGAACTACAGCCCGAACGGCCTGACCGTCACCACCCGGCTGGACATCACGCGGCGCAAGCAGGCCGAGATGACCCTGGCGGCGACCTCGGCCGTGCTCCAGGTGATTCTCGACACCATGCCGAACCCGCTGGTGGCCTTCGACCGGAACAACCACCTGATCGCCTGGAACCGGGCATTCGCGTTGCTGGTCCATCTCTCCAGCGAGGAGTTGACCGTCGGTCGCTCCCTGGTCGGCGTGGCCAAGGACGCGATCCGCCGGCTGCCCTCCACCGAGATCGGCATCAAGCGTATGTTCCGGGCGATCGGCAAGCGCAGCGCCGTGGAGTTCGAGTGGCAGCGCGAGGGGGCCGACACCTATTACGTCTCCGGCCGGCCCATGCCGGACGGCGGCTATCTCTCCATGTGGCGGGACGTGACGCTGGAACGCCGCGCCCAGGCCCTGGCGACCACCACCCAGGCGCGGCTGCTCGATGCGATCGAGACCATGCCGGAAGGCTTCGTGCTGTTCGACCGCGACGATCGCCTGGTGCTGTCCAATGCGCAGTACAAGGATCTCTACGACCTGCCGCAGGAGGCCATCGACGAGGCCTGGACCTTCGAACAGCTGGTCCGCTACACCCTCGACCGCGGCCAGTACCCGGAAGCCAGGGGCCGGGAGGACGAATGGATGGCCGAACGTCTCCGCCAGCACCTCGATCCGCCCAAGGCGACCTTCCTGCAGCCGCTGTCCGACGGTCGGACCATCCTGGTCAGCGAGAACAAGACCCGCGAGGGCGGGATCGTCGGCATGCGCTCCGACATCACCGACCGGATCGAGGCGGAGACCGAGCTGCGCACCGCGCGCGACGCGCTGGCCGAGCAGACCCGCTCGCTGCGGCAACTGGCGAACGAACTCGACGAGGCGCGGCGGCGGGCGGAGGACGCGGACGCGGCGAAATCCCGGTTCCTGGCGATGATGAGTCACGAACTGCGCACGCCGATGACCGGGCTGTTGGGGATGATCGAGCTGCTGTCGCGCACCCGGCTCGACAGCGACCAGACCGGCTTCATCGACATCATGCGGAACTCGGCCGACACCCTGCTGGCGCTGCTGAACGACATTCTCGACTACTCAAAGCTCGAGGCGGGCAAGGTTCAGCTCGAGGAGATCCCGTTCTCGCCGTCCAAGATCCTCGACGATGTCGTCCGCCTGTTTCAGATTTCGGCGAGTTCCAAGGGCATCCGGATCGAGAGCAGGATCGACGAGCGGGTCCCGCCCTGGCTGCTGGGAGATCCGCTGCGCCTGAAGCAGATTCTCTCCAACCTGGTGTCCAACGGGCTGAAGTTCACCAATGAAGGGTCCGTTACGGTGGCGCTGACCCTCGGCAAGGCCCGGGGCGCGCGGGTCGAGATTCTCGGCGCCGTGATCGATACCGGAATCGGCATTCCTCCGGAGATCCAGGGCCAGCTCTTCGCCGCTTTCGAGCAGGGGGCCGCCAACACCTCGCGCCGGTTCGGCGGCACCGGCCTCGGCCTGTCGATCTGCCGGCGTCTGGTCGAGGGCATGGACGGTTGGATCTCGCTCGACAGCACGCCGGGCGAGGGGTCGACCTTCGCGTTCGGCGTGCTCATGCAGCCGACGGAAAAGCCGGAGGTGGCGGAGGAAGAGACTGTGCCGTCCGAGGATGCCGACCCGATCCGGATCCTGCTGGCGGAGGACAATGAGGTGAACCGCATGCTGGTCTCGCGCATGCTCGCCAGGGCCGGTCACCGGGTCGACGAGGCGGAAGACGGCGCGCAGGCCGTCCAGGCGGTGCGCCGGCGGGTTTACGACCTGGTGCTCATGGACATGCAGATGCCGGTCATGGACGGCCCGCAGGCGACGATGGAGATCCGCGCCATGGGGGGCGAGCGGGCGGACATGCCCATCGTCGCCCTGACGGCGGACGCCATACCGGAACACCGAAACGCCTATCTCGCCGCGGGGCTGGACGACGTCCTGCTCAAACCTGTGGACTGGGACGCGCTGAACCGGACGATCCTCTGGGCTTCGCGCCGGCGACGTGATCATGTTGCGATCGGCAACAGCATGGAGACCGGGGAGGGGATGCTTGCAGTGCCTGCGTTTGACCGGGCCCGGGTACGGGCCGCGGTGGGCTCGCTGCCGCCGGCGCGGGCCGTGGAGATGATCGCCCTGGTGCCTCAGGAGGCGACGCGCCAGCTCGCCCTGGTGGAGAAGGCGTTCGAGGCCGGCGACACCGACCTGATCAGGCAGCTCGCGCACTCGATGAAGGGGTTGGCGGCGAATTTCGGGGCCGTTCTGATGGAACACGCGGCCGGCCGGATCCAGGAGGACGACCAGGGGATGGCCAGGCTGTCCGAAAACATGGCGGACCTGCGCCGCGCCGTGTCGGCGACCCGCGAACAGCTGCCGGAGGTCATCGCCGAGTTCGACGCGGCGGAGAAAGACTGAGAATGGAGACGGGTATGTCCCTGGCGCAGGAATACGGCGAGCTGCGGGTGCTGATCGTCGAGGACGACCGGGCGAGCCGGATGCTCACGGCGGCCTTTCTCGAGCAGCTCGGCATCGGGCAGATCAAGGAGGCGGCGGACGGCGAGTCGGCGCTGCGGGTGCTGCGCGCCTACCCGGCCGATGTGATCATCTGCGACATGATGATGGAGCCGATGGACGGTGTGACCTTCGTGCGCCGCGTGCGCACCGACGCCCAGTCGTCAAACCCCTATGTCCCGATCATCCTGGTGACGGCTCAGGCCGACCGGGCCGCCGTGCGGGCCGCCCGCGACGCCGGTGTGAACCTGCTGATGGCCAAGCCGATCACCCTGGAGGCCCTGCGCCGGCGCATCGAGGTGGTGCTGAACGAGCGCCGGGAATTCATCTTGAACCAGACCTATGTCGGACCGGACCGGCGCCGTCAGGACGTGCCCATCGGCCGCCGGCCCAACCGCCGCCGGGACTGAGCGCCGCCGAGCGGGGTCTTATGCCTTCAACGGATCGCGGTCTGTCCTAGAGCCAAATCCGACCATATTGAATCATTTCATGATTCAATATGGTCGGTGAATTTATCTCTAAAACAATGAGATAGAGCATATTCACGCACGTTGACGCGATCACGGAGTGATCCCGTCACCGCACGATCTGTTCTCGCCGGCCAGGGGTGCGGTCGCCGCCTCCAGCCAGGCGCGGTCGTCAGCTCCGAGCGCCGACGCGACCCGGCTGCGGACGTCGGCGTGATAGGCGTCGAGCCAGGCAATCTCCTCGGCGGTCATCAGCGACGGTTCGACCAGGCGCCGGTCGATCGGCGCGAAAGTGATGGTCTCGAAGCAGAGCATCGCCCGGCCGTTATCCTCCTGCGCCGGCGCCTCGACGGCGATCAGCAGGTTCTCGATCCGGATGCCGTAGGCGTCCGGCTTGTAGTAGCCGGGTTCGTTGGACAGGATCATGCCCGCCTCGATCGACACCCGGCTGGCGCTGGAGATCCGCTGCGGCCCCTCGTGCACGCCAAGGAAGACGCCGACCCCGTGGCCGGTGCCGTGGTCGAAGTCGAGCCCGGCCTTCCACAGGAACTGCCGGGCCAGGGCGTCGATCTGGCCGCCGGTGGTGCCGGCCGGGAAACGGGCGGTGGCGATGGCGAAATGGCCCTTCAGCACCAGGGTGAAGCGTTCGCGCATCTCCTGGGACGGCCGGCCGATGGCGACCGTGCGGGTGATGTCGGTGGTGCCGTCGAGGTACTGGGCGCCGCTGTCGATCAGGTAGAGGCTGCCGTCCTCCAGCGGACGGTCGGTCTCGGGCGTGACCCGGTAATGCACGATCGCCCCATGCGAACCGGCGCCGGAGATCGACGGGAAGCTGGGGCCGCGCCAGTCGGCGACCGCGCCCCGGAAGCCTTCGAGCGCATCGCTGGCGCCCAGCTCGGTGGTCTGCGTTCCGGTGTCGTCGATCCATTTCAGGAAGCGGGCCATGGCGGCGGCATCGCGGGTATGGGCGGCGCGGGTGCCGGCCAGCTCGACCGCGTTCTTGCGGGCGCGCGGCAGGATGCACGGATCGGCGGCCAGGGTCACCGTGGCGCCGGCGGCATCGAGCCGGCCGCGCATCCATTCGGTGGCGGCATCCGGATCGATGGCGACCGACCTGCCCGCCGCCCCCAGCGCGTCCATGGCGTCGCCGACCGCCTCGAACGGACGCAGGGTCACGCCGTTGCCCAGGGCCGCGCGCACGGACGCGGTGCACTTCTCCTCGTCCAGAAACAACTCCACCAGCCCGGTCCGGTCGACCGTGGCATAGGCCAAGGGCAGGGGCGTGTAGGGTACGTCGGCGCCGCGCAGGTTCAGCAACCAGGCGATGGATTCCGGCTGGTTCAGCACCGTGGCGTCGATGTCGCGGGTGGCCAGTTCGGCGGCGATCCGCGCGCGCTTGGCGGCCGCGTCCAGGCCGGTCAGAGAGGTCGGCAGAACCTCCACCGGGCCCAGAGGGGCGGCGGGCCGGTCGGCCCACAGGGCGTCGATCGGGTTGTCCTGCAGCGCCACCAGCGATCCGCCTGCCTCTTCCGCCGCGTCGGCCAGGCGCTTGGCGGCGTTGATCGAATGCAGCCTGGGATCGAAGCCCAGGCGCCGGCCGACGAGATGCGTGCGCACATACTCCGCCGGCGGCGTGCGGACCACGTGCTCCACGGTCCAGCGGCCGGTGTCGACCTGCTGCGCCACCTGCAGGGTGTAGCGGCCGTCGACGAAGATCACCGCCACGTCGGGGAGCACCAGGACCACGCCGGCGGACCCGGTGAAGCCGGTCAGCCAGGACAGCCGCTCGGCCGGGGCCGGGATGTACTCGCCCATATGCTCGTCGGCGCGCGGCAGGATGAAGCCGTCCACCCCGACCGTCGCCAGGGCCTCGCGCAGCCGGTCCAGACGCGACGGGTCGGCGGTCGGCTCGGCCGGCCGCAGCGCCTCCGCAGCGGCGTCCAGGCGGTCGGCCAGTTCCGGCGGCAGGTCGGCGGCGATCAGCGCCTGCCAGGCGCGCGCCGGATAGGTTCGGGGACCGGCGGCGATCCGGGCCAGGGTTTCGGCCAGTCCGGCCGCGTCGATCTGGACACCGGCGGCCTGCAGGTCGGCGGCGAGGGCGGCGATCTCCGGGGACGGACTCGAGGCGTTGGACGGCATGGAAGGCTCCTGTTCGTGCCACCTGACTCGGGCGTCCGCCGGGGTGGAAGTCAAGAGCCTATCGCCGCGTCGCTTTCTCCTCGACCGGAGCGATCGGTGCGGGCAATGTTTCGCCCATAGGCGGTGGAGGTCGCATGGCGGAGACGACAGGCGAAGGTGCGGCAGCGGAGCCGGAGGTGGAGCGCGGGCGCAGGGGACGCGGCGGCGGGCGACGGTCGGCCCCGGCGAAGCTGGACCAGCCGGCCTGGCGGCGGCTCCGCCACCGGGGACCGCCAGCCCGGATCCTGTCGGACGACGCGCTGGAGTCGATCCACGAGGCCTCGCTGACGATCCTGGAGGAGATCGGGATCGATTTCCTGCTGCCCGATGCGCGCGACCGGCTGGCGGCGGCCGGGGCGACGGTGCAGGGCGAGCGGGTCCGGTTCGACCGCACCCTGGTCATGGACCTGGTGGCCAAGGCGCCGTCGGCCTTCGACGTGCATTCCCGCACGCCCGAGCGCTCGGTGCGGTTCGGCGGCGACGAGATCGTCATCTGTTCGGTCGCCAGCGCGCCGAATGTCAGCGATCTCGACGGGGGCCGCCGGGTCGGCAACCGGGAGGACTACCGCAACCTGCTGAAACTGGCGCAGTCGCTCAACGCGATGCATGCCCTGGGCGGCTATCCGGTGGAGCCGGTGGATATCCATGCCTCGGTGCGACACCTGGAAGGGCTGCGGGACATGGTCACCCTGACCGACCGCATCCCGCACGCCTATTCGCTCGGCCGAGACCGGATCGAGGACGGGATCGAGATCGTACGGCTGAGCCGCGGGGTGGACCGGGCGACCCTGGAGCGGGAGCCGAGCCTGTTCTCGGTGATCAACGCCAGTTCGCCCCTGCGCTACGACACGCCGATGCTGGAAGGGGTGATCGCGCTGGCGGAATCCGGGCAGGTGACCGTCATCACCCCGTTCACCCTGGCGGGAGCCATGGCGCCGGTGACGATCGCCGGGGCGCTGGCCCAGCAGAACGCCGAGGCGCTGGCCGGGATCGCCTTCTCCCAGGTCGTGCGGCCGGGTGCGCCGGTTGTCTATGGCGGCTTCACTTCCAATGTCGACATGAAGTCTGGGGCGCCGGCCTTCGGCACGCCTGAATACATGCAGGCGGCGGTCGCCGGCGGGCAGCTCGCCCGGCGCTACGACCTGCCCTACCGGTCCTCCAACGTGAACGCGGCCAATGTGCCCGACGCCCAGGCGGCCTGGGAGAGCGCCTTCTCGCTGTGGGGCACCTTCACCGGCGGGGTGAACCTGCTGATGCACGGCTGCGGCTGGATGGAGGGCGGGCTGACCGCCTCCTTCGAGAAGATGGTGATGGATGCCGACATGATCGCCATGGTCGCCGGCTTCCTCGACCCGCTGACGGTGGACGATGCCTCGCTGGCCCTGGACGCGGTGCGGGAGGTCGGACCGGGCGGGCATTTCTTCGGCACCGCCCATACCCAGGAGCGCTACCGCACGGCGTTCTTCGCGCCGATGGTGTCGGACTGGCGGAATTTCGAGACCTGGGAGGAGGCGGGGGCGCCCGACGCCCTGACCCGGGCCAACGGCCTGGTGAAACGCCTGCTGGCGGAGTACGAGGAGCCGCCGATGGACCCGGCTATCCGCGAGGCGCTGGACGCTTTCGTCGACCGGCGGATCGCGGAAGGCGGTACGAAGACGGACTTCTGAGCCCGAAGAATCAGGCGATGGCGCCGGCCTGGCGCAGGGCCTTCATGTGCAGGGCGATCAGCCGCTTCTCGTCGTCGCCCATCTCGGAGAACTTGCCGATCACTTCCTTGTCCGAGGCTGCCAGCGCATGGGCCTCGACCTTGATCACCGGGGCGGACTCCCCGTCGCCCAGCTTGAGCAGGAAGTGGAACTTCTGGCCGGCGATGATGTTGCCTTCGCCCGGGTTCGGGATGCGGATGCCCTTGATATGCAGCTCGCGAACCTCGAGCTCTTCCTCGCCGAAAATGGCGGAACCGAGCTTCACATCGGATCTGACGGCCGTCTTGCCACCGGCTGAACCCGGCTTCGCTTTTGCTTTCCCGAACATCCCAATTGTCTCCGGAATATCCCTCTCGGCCATCATATAGCGTGTTCGCTGGGCGAGGGGAGAAGAATCCATGCTGCAACGCCAACCAGCATAGTGCCGGAGTTCTAAGGTAACGTTAACTATCCGCTGCCCGAACAGAATCGGCATTTGCCACAAGTACTCTTGAGGTGCCTACCCCCGGGCCACGCCCCAGAACCGGTCGGGTAGTCGCTCCAGGTCCTTCAGACCGGCCCTCTCGACCATCAGGGCCGCCTGCCGGTCGGCCGCCTCCAGGACCCCCGCCTCGTCGATCCCGACCAGCCGGCGCTCGCGCATGAGGATGCGTCCGGCGACGATGGTGGTGTCCACGTCGGCGCCGTTGGCGAAGCACGCCAGGCGGTAGAGCGGCATGGTCATCGGCACCATGTGCGGCTTGAACAGGTCGACCAGGATCAGGTCCGCCTGCTTGCCCACTTCCACCGAGCCGATCTGATCCTGCATGCCCAGCGCCGTGGCCCCGTCGATGGTCGCCATCTCCAGCATCTTGCCCGGTGGCAGGACGGCCGGATCGCGGAAGTGGCGGCGGTGGTAGTGCATCGCCTGGAACATGTGGCGGAACATGTCGTAGCCGCGATCCGGCGCGGTCCCGTCGGAGCCGAGGCCGACCACCGCCCCGGCCTCGATCAGCTCCGGCACCGGGCAGCGGCCGGTGATCGAACGGTTGGCCGACGGGTTGTGGGCGATCTTCGTGCCGGTCTCGGCGACCAGCCGGATCTCCTCGCCGTCCAGATCGACCGAGTGGCTCATCAGCGCGTCCGGACCGAGCAGGCCGAACACCTCGTGGGCGAGGCGGATGCTGCCCTGGCGGTGGCCGTCCTGGGTGAAGATCAGGCCCAGGCGCCGGGTCAGGTCGCGGGTGGCGGCGGCCTGGTCGCGCACGGTGTCGAGCATCGCGTCCTGCTCGGAGCCGCGGTGATGGACCGGAAAGCTGACGGCGATCTTCACCCGCCCGCCGGCCGCCCCGTCCCAGGCTTTCGCCACCGCCTCGCAGACCGAAAGCTGGGTGTCGAAGGAGACGGCGCGCTCCCGATACGACCCTGCCTCGATATTGGCGTAGGTCTTGGGGAAGGGCGGCCGGTTGATGCCGACCGCGACCACCGAGCGGGTGCCGAGCCGCTCGATCTCGCGGCAGTGGGCGTCGGCGTAGATCGTCTCGTCGGTGCGCATCACGTCGTCGCCGCCGCCGAGATAGGACACCCCGGTGGTGGTGCCGCAGCGGATCCGCTCCACGGCGGACAGCGCCGCCTCGGCGGCCCAGAAGGCGGTATCGGACGCCACGGTATAGGCGGTGTGGCAGGTGCGTTCCCACTCGCCGTCGCCGGCGAGGCCCAGGGTCTTGATCAATCCGTGGCCGGCATGGGCGTGCACGTCGACGAATCCGGGCATCAAGGCCTTGCGGCTGGCGTCGATCACCGTCTCTGCCGGATGGTCGCGGGCGATTTCCGCGCGCGGGCCGATGGCGGCGATGCGGGTGCCGGAAATTGCGACGCTGGCACCCTCCAACACGCGCCGGTCGCCGTCCATGGTCACGACAAGGGCGTTGTCGATGCGAATATCGGCCATTGATCCAATCCGGTGCCTTGACGGGAAGGTTTCGGCTATCATGACATCGGGACCGCCGGCGACAAGCTCGGCCACACCGAGGGAGAATGCAGATGAAGTCCTTTTTTCTGCCGTTCGGCCGCGACGGGGTCGATCGTGCCCCGCTGGAGGCCGCCGTCTTGTTCGCCAAGCGGTCGAGCGGCCGCGTGCGGGCCACGTTCTATCCGCGCCCGGTCGAGAGTCCGCTGGTCGATCCCATGGGCGTCGGCATCATCGACTACGCCGACAAGGGACCGGATCTGGCCCGCGAGGCCGAGGAGGCGCTGGCCGCGATGCGCGCGCGAATCGACGCGCTCGGTCCCGACGGCGCTCTCGTCGACCTGAGCGATGAGCCGCTGCGGGCCCGGTTCGGCATCGGCGAAGCGGCTCGGCTGTTCGACACCACCGTCGTCGGCAAGAGCGAGGAGACCGACTGGCGCGCGGTGTTCGAGACCGCGCTGTTCGAAGGCGGGCGCACCGTGACCCTGGTGCCGGTCGGCTGGACCCGCGAATGCGGCCGCACGGTCGCCATCGCCTGGAACCGCAGCACCGAGACCGCGCGGCTGATCGGCCAGGCGCTGCCGGCGATCAAGTCGGCGGACAAGGCCATCGTCATCGAGATCGAAGGCTGGTCGGTGCCCGGCCCGGACGGGGCGGCGCTGGCCGACTACCTAAAGCTGCACGGCGTCGACGCCAAGGTGGCGACCGGCAAGCGCTCGATGCGCGGCCCGGGCATGGACGTGCTCGAAGTCGCCGAGGCGGAAGGCGTGGACCTTCTGGTGAAGGGGGCCTACACCCAGAGCCGGCTGCGTCAGATGATCTTCGGCGGGGCGACCAGCGACATCATCGCCGACGCGACGATGCCGGTGATTTTCGCGCACTGACCGGGGGAAACGGGCCGGGCCGGGGAGGCCCGGCTCCAATTAGGCTCAAAGGGGGGACGATGAGCGACCAAACGGTATTCGGCACCGACGGTTCCGGCGCGGAACCGGGGCCCGAGCGTGAGGCTCCGGCGACCGCGGCGGCGCCGGCGGCGGACGCGCCGCGCGACGATATGACCCGGCTGCTTGGCCAGATCGTCTCGCTGATGGGACAGTCGCCGGCGCACCGCCACATCTTCATCTCCGACTTGGAATGGCTGGTCCTGCCGCCGCTGACCAAGCGGCAGGTACGGATCTGGCGGCGCCGCACCGAACGCGGCGTCGCGCCGATGGTCTATGCCTCCTGGGCGATGGTGACCGAAGAGGTGGAGAAGCGCCTGCTGCAGGGTCAGAACCGCCTGCGCCCGAACGAATGGGACGGCGGCTCCATCCCCTGGCTGATCGACCTCGTGGCCCCCTATGGCGGCGGTGACGCGGCGCTGAACGAGCTGGTCGACCAGACCTTCGGCGGCAAGGCGATCAAGGCGCTGGTGCCGACGCCGGGCGGCGGATTCGCGGTGCGTCAGATCCAGCCGAGATCGGCCACTCAAGAGAAAAAATAAAGGCCTGTGCAGCGGATGCCTGCATCTTGCATTGTTGACATTCCGGGCGCCGGGTTGTGACACTCGCGCCTCAATCAGAAGACTACCAAGCCCTGAACACAGGGAAATCTCATACCGCATAGGGAGGAAACGATGCGGAAATCACTGGTCGCCGCGCTCGCGGCGCTTACTGTCAGTGCGTTCGCCGCAGGCGACGTCGACGCCCGCACCCTGAAGTTCCAGGCGAGTTCGAGCCCGGGTGACTGGGCGCACCGCTTCATGACCGAAGGCTGGCAGCAGAAGGTCGGAATCATGACCGGCGGCGAGATCGAGGTCGAGGTCCTGGCGACCAAGGCCGTCGTGCCGCACCGCGAGACCGTGGACGCCGTGGCCAACGGCATCCTGGACGGCGACATGAACGCCGTTTCCTACTTCGCCGGCCGCGACCCGGCCTTCGGCATCATCGGCGACCTGATCGCCGGCTACGACACGCCGCACCAGGTCCGCGACTTCTGCCACGAGGGCGGTGGCAAGGAGATGCTGCAGAAGATCTATGACACCCACTGGCCGGATGCGATCCACGTGATCGGCTGCGGCCCGTACACCAAGGAAGCACTGGTCTCGACCGTGCCGATCAAGGGTGTCGAGGACCTCAAGGGCATCAAGATCCGGTCGCCGGAAGGCCTGGCCGCCGACGTGTTCCGCCTGGCCGGCGCCTCGCCGGTGTCGATCCCGTTCTCCGAGGTCTACACCTCGCTGGATAAGGGCATCGTCGACGCCGCCGACGCCTCGGCCTTCGTGAACAACGAAGCCTCGGGTATGCACAAGGTCGCCAAGTTCCCGATCTATCCGGGTATCCACTCCATGGCCGTCCTACAGTTCATCGTGAACAAGGACGTCTGGGACGGGCTGAGCGAAGCCCAGCAGACCATCCTCGAGGTCTGGTACAACGCCGCCTACATCACCATGCTGCGTCAGGCCGACCTGCAGGACCGCGACCTGGTCGCCGAGCACAAGGCGAAGGGCGACATCACGATCATCGACTGGTCGAAGGAAGACCGGCAGAAGTTCCGTGAGATCGCCGTCGAGGCGTGGGAGAACGCGGCCGCGAAGTCGGATCTGGCCCGCGAGGCGCTGGATACGCATCTGGCCTACATGAAGCGGATCGGTCTGCTCGACTGATCCGACACGCTGACGATCCGGGAGTCCGCGCGGCTCCCGGATCGCTTCACGTTCAGGCGGCGGCGCGCGCTCGCCTGCATATTTTCATGCGCATGTGCTGCGTGTCCCTGAAAGCGGTTCGATGAATTCAGCCATCAATAAGTTCAGCCAGTTCACCGGCCTTGCGGTCGCGCAGCTGTATTTCCTGTGCGGGGTGATCACGCTCTACGAAGTGATCTCGCGCTACGCCTTCCATGCGCCGACCCAGTGGGCGTTCGAGATGGTGATGGTGTTCTGCGCCACCGCCTGGATGCTCTCGGCCGGCTACGTGACGCTGAAGAACCGGCACATTGGCATCACCGTCTTCTATCTGATGGCCAGTGACCGGGCGAAATGGCGGCTGGATCTGTTCGCGCTGATCGTCGGCGTGATCGCGCTGTTCCTGTTGACCAACGACTCGATGGGGCGCGCCCTGGATGCGATCAGCAATGTCGAGCGCGCCGGTACCGCCTTCAACTCGCCTGAGCCGCTGATGCTCAAGACCGCGCTGTTCCTCGGCGCGACGATCTATCTGCTGCAGCTGCTGGCGAACTTCTACCGTCATGTGAGCAGTCCGGCCGCGCGGCTGGCGATCGTGGTCGTCTCCACGATCCTGATCGGCCGGCTGGTCCTTCTGCTGATCGGTCACTATTGGGAAGGCTTCATTCTGGCGGAATGGGCCGATTCCGCGACAGCCTCGGTCGCCGAGGGCCTCGACCTGCGTCAGCTCATCAACATCCGCGCCTATGACATCGGCACCGTCAGCATCGGCATCGTCATCACGCTGCTGCTGCTGATGATGACCGGCATGCCGCTCGGCGTGGTGACCCTGATCATCTCCATCGTCTGTGCGTTGCTCTTCTTCGGACCGAAGGGTCTGTATCTGGTCTCGACCAACGCCTTCGGTCTGCTGGAATCCTATCCGCTGATCGCGGTGCCGCTGTTCGTGCTGATGGCCTCGATTCTGGAGAAGGCGGGCATCGCCGAGGACCTGTTCGACGCCATGTCGATCTTCGCCGGCAACCTGCGCGGCGGCGTGGCGGTACAGACCGTGGTGGTGGCCGTCATCATGGCGGCCATGTCCGGCATCATGGGCGGCGAGATCGTCATGCTGGGCCTGGTGGCCCTGCCGCAGATGCTGCGCCTGGGCTACGACCGCAAGCTGTCGATCGGCACGATCTGCGCCGGCGGCTCGCTCGCCACGCTGATCCCGCCGTCGATCATCATGATCGTCTACGGCCTGTCGGCCCAGGTCTCGATCGGCGACCTGTTCATGGCCGGCGCCCTGCCGGGCCTGCTGCTGGCCTCGTTCTACATCATCTTCGTGCTGGTCCGCTGCTATCTGAATCCGAGCCTCGCCCCGACCGCGTCCGAAGTGGCGGCGCGCGACGACGTCGAGCATAAGCTGTCGTCCAACCGCTCGGTCGCGGTCGGCCTGTGTATCCTGCTCATCGCCTGCGTCATGGGGTCGATCTACGGCGGCATCGCCAGCGTGACCGAGGCCGCCGGCGTCGGCGTGTTCGGCTCGATCGTGGTCGCCGCGGTGCGCATGCGCTTCAACTGGTCGATGCTGCAGGAGGCCCTGACCCAGACGATGGCCACCGTGGGCACGATCATCTGGCTGATCCTCGGCGCGGTAAGCTTCGTCGGCATCTACAACCTGGTCGGCGGCGGCGAGTTCATGCGCAGCCTGTTCTCCGGGCTGGACCTGCCGGCCATCGGCATCATCCTGGTGATGATGGCGATCCTGGTGGTGCTCGGCACCTTCATGGAGTGGATCGCGATCGTGTTCATCACGGTGCCGATCTTCGCCCCGGTGGTCGTCGACATGGCGCCGGAACTGGGACTCGATCCGGAATGGGCCGCGGTGTGGTTCGGTGTGCTGTTCGTCATGAACATGCAGATCTACTTCCTGTCGCCGCCCTTCGGACCGGCCTGCTTCTGGCTGAAGTCGGTGGCCCCGCCGGATATCGAGCTTCAGGAGATCTTCGCCGCCGTCATCCCGTTCATCGGTCTGCAGATCATCGGTCTGATCCTGGTGATGGTGTTCCCCGAGATCGCCCTCTGGCTTCCGCAAGCGCTGAGCTGAGCGGCATCGACAAGGAGAATGTGAAATGGCTCCCGATACTGAAGACGACAGCAAGGCCTTCGGGCTGTGGCCGACGATCGCCGGCTTTGCCTTCGCGGCGGCGATTTTCGTGTCCATGTTCGTCATGGCGACGGGCTTCGCCTGACCGCCGAAGGTTACCGAAATAAGACCCGGGCAGGGTGCGCGCCGACCCCAATAGACGTTGATGTGCGTTTGTCGGATCGAGCGGTGTGACTCTTGCCCGGGCCCCGGCCTGCGACCCGGTTTTCCTTGCGTTCCACTCAGAACGTGTTGAAATGCCAGCAGTTGGAACCGCAAAGCTCGGTTCCACAAGCGCGTCTGCACAGCGGTCCGGGGGCGGGGCGTCCCTACCGACAGTGCCTTGAGACGAGGCGACGGAACACGATAAGGAGATGGATATGCTTCATAAAATTCTGGGGGGAGCCAAGCCGTTCTTCGCCGCTGCGGCGATGATGAGCCTGGCGGCCTGTGCGGGCTTCCAATTGGACAACGCGCGCGGCCTGACCCCGACTGGCGACGCCTTCAGCAAGGCGCTGTACCAGGAGTATCTCACGCTCTCCGAGATGGAGTTCGCCGAGGGCGACTACGAGGACTCCGACGTTTTCGCGTCCGCCGCCATCGCTGCCGCGAACGGCACGCCGACGGACCCCGAGGCGCTCGACTCCCGGGTCATCCCGGCCGAGCACAAGGGTGCGCTGTCCGAGGCGCATCGCCGGCTGACCGACGCGCTCGCCGCCGGCGCCGCCACCAAGGTGCCGGAGGCTTCGGCCCGCGGCCAGGCCATGTTCGACTGCTGGATGCAGGAAGCCGAAGAGAATTTCCAGCCGGCCGATATCGCCTGGTGCCGTGACCGCTTCAAGGTCGCCATCGAAGCGATGGAAGCCGCCGTCGGCGAGCAGCCGGTCGCTGCCGCTCCGCCGGTGACCTTCGCGAACTTCACCGTGTACTTCGACTTCGACAGCAGCACGATCACGCCGCAGACCCTGTCGACGCTGATCGATGCCGCCGACGCTTCCGACGAGATGGGGGCCTCCTCGATCACCGTGTCCGGCTATGCCGACCGCTCGGGTTCCGAGGAATACAACATGGCCCTGTCGGAGCGCCGGGCGAATGCCGTGGCCAACGAGATGCGCAGCCTTCTCGGTTCCGGTGCGCCGTCGATGATGACCGAGGCCTTCGGTGAGAAGAACAACAAGGTCGTCACGCCGGACGGCGTGAAGGAAGCGAAGAACCGCCGGGTCAAGATCGAGATCCGCAAGTAAGCGGTTCCGGTCCGGCCGATCCGGCCGATCGTGAAATCAGGGAGGCGGACGGGAAACTGTCCGCCTCTTTGCTTTTGGCGGCCGCCCTTAGCTGACGGCTACATCAGCGGGCCGCGCGACGGCGGCGTCTCGCGGAACTCGGGGCTGTCGGCGACCGGCGAGGCATGGTGATGCACCAGCTTCCAGCCCACACCTTCCTTCACGAAGGTATTGGTGGCGGCGAGCACGCCCTCCTGCAGCACCTCGTAGCCGAGCACGCAGGCGACGTCGCCGTAGAGGAAGGCCCGGGCGCTGCGAAACTCGACGGTGGGCGAACCGGGATTGCCGAGGATCGTCACCCAGCTCTCCATCACCTCCTCGCGGCCCATCAGCGGCCGCCACCCGGGATGCACGCAGGCAATCGGCGCGTCGCGCGACCAGAGCTCCTCCATGCTCTTCAGGTCGCGCATGGAAAAGGCCAGATAGAACGCCTCGTTGGCGAACAGCACCGCGGCTTCCTGGCTCATCGCGCTTCCCGTCCCCTCGTTTTGACCGGCTCGGACCCGGTCGCCTCCCGGTTGTGGTTATAGCATGCGGGCCGGCCCATGCCAGATGCCGGCGCGGTGATCACGCGGCATCGGCGAAGTAGCGGCCCGGGGTCACGCCGAAGGCCTTGCGGAAGCTGGCGACGAAGGCGCTCGCCCCCTCGTAGCCGAGCCGGTGGGCGATGTCGCCGACCGCCTCGCCGAAGGACAGCCACTCCACCGCCTTCATCAGCCGCGCCTGGCGCAGCCACGCCCGGTAGCTGAGCCCCGTCTCCGCCCGGAAGTGCCGCTCGAAGGAGCGCTGGGAGAGGGCGGCGCGCCGGGCCACGTCCTGCAGGCTGATCGCGCTGGCCGGATCGGCGGCGAGATCGGCCACCGCCCGGCGCAGCCGCTCGGAGGTGGGCATCGGCAGGTGCAGCGGCGAGACCGGCTCGGTGGCGATCTGGTCGATGATGACGGCGGCGATTCGGCCGGCGGGACCGTCGGCCACCACCGGATCCCGCGGAAAGGCCATATAGGCCAGGATCAGCTCGCGCAGCAGCGGCGAGATGCGGATCACCGAGGGCGTGGCCGGCGCGTCGCGCACCGCCTCCGGACGGAAGTAAAGGAAGCGCAGGGAACTAGGCTGCAGATAGGTCGTGGCGTGGACCATGCCCGACGGCATCCACAGGGCGCGCTCCGGCGGCACCACGAAGCTGCCCAGCGCCGTCTCCACCGTCACCGATCCGGAGACCAGATGGAACAGCTGGTGGCGGGCATGGCTGTGGGGCTCGCCCCGGGTGTGCTTTTCCGCTTCGGCCGCATAGGCGATGACCGGGGCGGCGTGGTCGTCCTGGGCGGCGGCGGAAGCATAGACCGAGGGATGGATCATTTGGCGAGTCGTCCACATTCATTGACGATATACCGCTAACACGTACGGCCCGCCCGGGAGTAGTAGGAAATCCACCGCCTTCCTTACCCGTTCCGAGTGCCGCGATGTCTTACCTGTCCTCCACCGCCGACCCCAAGGCCGCCACCGGATGGCGCTCGCCCGCCGTGATGCTGATGATCATGGCCGCCGCCATGCAGCTGTCCTTCGCGGCCTGGTGGAACCTGATGAACAACTTCGCGGTTCATGAGCTCGACTTCACCGGCAGGGAGATCGGCATCCAGCAGTCGATCCGCGAGATCCCGGGGTTCCTGTCGTTCCTGGCGGTGTATTTCCTGCTGTTCATGCGCGAGCAGACGCTGGCCTACCTGTCGCTGCTGTGCCTCGGCATCGGGGTGGCGGCGACCGGGTACTTCCCGACGATCTGGGGCTTCTACCTGACCACCTTCGTGATGTCGGTCGGCTTCCACTACTACGAGACCGCGGCCCAGTCCCTGTCGCTGCAGTGGCTGCCCAAGGCGACGGCGGCGGCCAGCATGGGCAAGATCATCGCGGTCGGCGCCTTCGCCCAGCTCGTGGCCTATGGGCTGATCTTCATCGGCTGGGACAGCTTCAACCTGTCCTTCACCACGGTGTTCCTGATCGCCGGCTGCCTGACCCTGGTGGTTCTGGCCTTCCTGTTCGTGGCCTACCCGTCGTTCCGCGAAGGCGTGCCGCAGCACAAGAATCTGATCCTGCGCAAGCGCTACTGGCTGTACTACGCGCTGACCTTCATGGGCGGGGCGCGGCGGCAGATCTTCACGGTGTTCGCCGGCTTCCTGATGGTCGAGCGCTTCGGCTACGAGGTGCACGAGGTGGCGGCGCTGTTCTTCATCAACGGTGCGATCAACATGACGCTCGCCCCGAAGATCGGTCAGCTGATCGTGCGCTTCGGCGAGCGTCGCGCCCTGACCTTCGAATATGTCGGCCTGATCGGCGTGTTCACGACCTATGCCTTCGTCACCAATGTCTGGCTGGCCGGGGCGCTGTACGTGATCGACCATGCGTTCTTCGCCATCGCGATCGCCATGAAGACCTATTTCCAGAAGATCGCCGATCCGGCGGAGATCGCGCCGACCGCCGGGGTGTCGTTCACCATCAACCACATCGCCGCGGTGTTCATCCCGGTGACCTTCGGCCTGCTCTGGCTGGTCTCGCCGGCGGCGGTGTTCCTGGTAGGGGCGGCGATGGCGGGCGTGAGCCTGGTCCTGGCGCGGCTGGTCCCGTCGGCACCGGATATCGGCAACGAGGTCGACTGGACCCTGGGCTTCGGGCGCCGCAAGCCGCTCACGCAGCCGGCGGAGTAGGGCTCCCACCGTTAACACACTCCCCGGACTTGTTCCGGGGCAAGGGGTCCGCGTGACGGAGCCCGACCGGTGACGGTCCGGCGACCCGAGTCTTGCCCGGAACAAGTCCGGGGAGTGTGAGGATAAGCGCCACCCCGCCTCTCCCCCGTCTTCCCGGCCTCGCGCCGGGACCCAGCCGTCGGCCTGTTGGAGCGCCGGACATCGATCTGAACCGCTCCAGCGAGCACCACGCTCGATCCCGGCGCAAGGCCGGGAGGACGATCGGGAGGAAGGGGGGAACCTCTTTCCCCGCATTCCGGGGAGTGGAAGATCGGGTCCCCTACCGGTACCCGCCGTCGACCACGATCTCCTGGCCGGTGATCATCTCTGCGTCCAGGGAGGCGAGGAACACCACCACGTTGGCGACGTCGATGGCGGTGATGTCCCGGCGCATCGACTGGCGGGTCTTCAGCTCCGCCGCCGCGTTCTCGGTCAGCCACAGCTCGCGCTGGCGGTCGGTCAGCACCCAGCCGGGCGAGACGGTGTTCACCCGGATCGCATCGCGGCCGAGCTCGTGGGCGAGCGACTTGGTCAGTCCATGCACGGCGCCCTTGGCCGCGTCGTAGGCGCTGCGGCTGCTGTTCAGAGGGCGGTCGGCCGCCCCCAGATTGACGATCGATCCCCCGGCCCGCGAGCGCATGTCGGCAGCCACCGCCTGGGCGGCGAAGAACATCGGCCGGACCAGCAGGCTGAACCGGTCGTCCCAGTAGTCCGGGGTCACGTGCTCCAGGGTGTGGCGGTCGTCCTTGGCGGCGTTGTTGACCAGGACGCTGATCATCCCGAATTTGCGGCGGACCCGCGAGATCGCCTTCTTCAGCTCGTCCAGGTCGCGCACGTCGCCCTCGACGAAGACGGGCGGCGGGTTACCCTGGGCCCGGATCGTCTCGATCAGACCCTGGGCCTCGCGCTCGGCGATGTCGATGAAGCCGACATTGGCGCCCTGGGCGCAGAACCGGGTGACGATGGCCGAGCCGATGCCCGAGGCCCCGCCGGTGACGAACACGGTCCGTCCGGCGAGGTCGGCATACATCGTCTCGCGCATCGCCGCTCCGCGTCGTCAGTAGGTGGCGCGCCCACCGGAGCAGTCGAACACGGCGCCGGTGGAGAAGGACGCATCCTCGCTGGCCAGCCAGGCGACCAGATTGGCGATCTCCTCGACCAGACCGAAGCGACCCATGGGGATCTTCGACAGCATGAACTCGATGAATTCCGGGGTCATCTGGTCGAAGATGTCGGTCTTCACCGCGGCCGGGGTGATGCAGTTCACCGTGATCGGCGTGGCCGCCAGCTCCTTGCCCAGCGACTTGGTCAGGCCGATCACGCCGGCCTTCGACGCGGAATAGGCCGGGGCGTTGGGATTGCCCTCCTTGCCGGCGATGGAGGCGATGTTGATGATCCGCCCCCTGTCCTTCGCCCGCATGTAGGGCACCACCGCCCGGTCGCACAGGAAGACGCCGGTCAGGTTGATGTCGATCACCCGACGCCAGTCGCTGACCGGATACTCCCAGGTGGACGTGTTCGGCCCGGTGATCCCGGCCGAGGCGACCAGGACGTCGATCCGCCCGAACTCGCGCTCGACCTCCGCCGCCGCCCGGTCGATGGCGGCATCGTCGGTGACGTCGATGGTGGCGGTGTGGATCCGGTCCTCGGGAAAGAACCCGGCCACCTCCGCCAGCTTGGCGGCGTCGGCGTCCCACAGGCTGACCGAGGCGCCGGCATCGGACAGCCGCTTGGCGACGGCGAGGCCGATACCCCGCGCGCCGCCGGTGACGATGGCGCTCTGGCCGGTGAAGTCGTAGCTGACCATGGACGCCCTCCTCAGATCAGTCCGCGCTTGGCGAGGTTGCGCATCAGCGCGCCGGCCCCGAAGGTCCAGGGCGCGATCTTGTCCGACCGCCCCACGCGATTGACCAGGGCGCCGAGCCTGGGCGTGGAGATCGTCACGATGTCGCCGTCGGCATGGGTGAAGCCCTGGCCCTTTGCGCCCCGGTCCTGGGTCGGGGCGAACAGCGTGCCGGTCATCAGCACCACCCCGTCGGGATACTGGTGGGTCGCCCCGATGGTCTGGGACACCAGGTCGGCCACGTCGCGGCTGATCTTGCGCATGGAGGAATGGCCGTTCAGGACGAACTGGTCCTCCCCCTCGACCCGCAGGTCCAACTCGGCGGCGCGGACGTCGTCCAGGGTGAAGGCATCGTCGAACAGCCGCACGAACGGGCCGACCGCGGCCGAGCCGTTATTGTCCTTGGCCTTGCCGAGCAGCAGGGCGCTGCGGCCCTCGACGTCGCGCAGGTTCACGTCGTTGCCGAGCATGGCGCCGACGATCGTGCCGGCGGCGCTGACCACCAGGGTGATCTCCGGCTCCGGGTTGTTCCAGGTGGAGATCGGGTGCAGGCCGACATCGGCCCCGACCCCGACCGAGGACATCGGCGGCGCCTTGGTGAAGACCTCGGCATAGGGGCCGATGCCGACTTCGAGATACTGGGACCACATGCCCCGCTCGATCAGCGCGGCCTTCAGCGCCTCGGCCTCGTCTGAGCCCGGGGTGATCTTGGACAGATCGCTACCGATACTGTCGGCGATCTCCTGGCGGATGGTGTCGGCGGCCGAGGCGTCGCCCTTGGCCTTCTCCTCGATCACCCGCTCGATCATGCTCTCGGCGAAGGTGACGCCGCAGGCCTTCACCGCCTGCAGGTCGATCGGGCTCAGGAACCAGGGCTTGCCCGCGTCGCGGCCGTCGACCGGCGTGTTGGCCAGGATCTCGCCGACCGTGCCGACCTTCTCGCCGGCGGTCGTCTTGGCGATGGAGAGCGGGTTGGTGCTGTTCATCAGCTCCGAGCAGGTCGGAACCGTGGCGGTGATGTCGATGACGTTGTCGCCGCGCAGGACGACCAGCGCCGGTCCCCCCGCGCCATGGGCGACATCGGGACGCCAGACGCGGCCGACCAGGACCGCGGCATCGCGGTCCCGGGGCAGCACGGCGTCGACCGTGAGGTCGAGGTTCGGCATGGTCAGTCCGCCACCACTTTCTGGCGCTGCTCGCCGAGGCCGGCGATGCCCAGATACATCTCGTCGCCGTCCTTCAGGAATACCGGGTTCGGCTTCACGCCCAGGCCGACGCCCGGCGGGGTACCGGTCATGATCACGTCGCCCGGCATCAGCGAGAACATCTGGCTGCAGTAGTGGATGATGTGCGCCACCGAGAAGATCATGGTCTTGGTGTTGCCGGTCTGGAACCGCTTGCCGTTCACGTCGAGGAACATGTCCAGATCCTGCGGGTCGGCGACCTCGTCGGCGGTGACCAGCCACGGGCCGATCGGGCCGAAGGTGTCGCAGGACTTGCCCTTGGTCCATTGGCCGCCGCGCTCCGCCTGGAACTCGCGCTCGGACACGTCGTTGGCGACGCAGTAGCCGGCGACGTGGGACAGGGCATCCGCCTCGCTGACGTACTTGGCGTGCTTGCCGATGATCACGCCGAGTTCGACTTCCCAGTCGGACTTCTTGGAGTTGCGCGGCATGCGGACCGTGTCGTTCGGGCCCTGCACGGCGCTGGTCGCCTTCATGAAGACGATCGGCTCCTTCGGCGGTTCGGCGCCGGTTTCGGCGGCATGGTCGGAATAGTTGAGGCCGATGCAGACGACCTTGCCCGGCGCGCCGACGCAGGCGCCGATGCGCGGGTTGCCGGAGACGGTCGGCAGGCTCTCGATATCGGTGCCCTTGAGCTTGTCGAGGGCGCCCGCCGCGAGGGTGGCCGAGGACAGATCGTCAACGATCCCGGACAGATCGCGGATGCCGCCGGCGGCATCGAGCACGCCCGGCTTTTCCTGGCCGCTCGGGCCGTAGCGCAGCAGCTTCATGGTGGTTTCCCCCTGGTGTTTCCCGTGAGTTCACGATGTGGTTGAATCGAGGGCTTCGGCCTGCGAGCCGGCAGCGATCGAATTGTGGAGCGCGAGCGTCGCAAGCGGTCCGGAGAGTGTCAAGCTGGGGGGAACGGCGTTGAGTGACGAGAATCAGCATGTGGTGCTGCGCGGCCGGCCGGACCCGTCGGTACGCGCCGATCTGTTCGAGCCCGTCGAGACGGACATGCCGCGGATCGCCGACGGGCAGATGCTGATCCGGGTGATCTGGCTGTCGCTGGAGCCGGCCATGCGCGGCTGGATCGCCGACGCCCCGAACTACAGCGAACCGGTGCCGATCGGCGCGCCGATGACCGGCTTCACCGTGGGCGAGGTGGTCGACTCCCGGCACCCGGGCTATCCGGTCGGAACCATCGTGCAGGGCCGCCAGGGCTGGCGCCGCTTCGCCGTGTCCGACGGCAGCGACATCGACCGGGTGGTCGACCCGTCCCTGGCGCCGATCTCCACCGCCCTGCACGTGCTGGGCATGAACGGGGCGACGGCCTATGTCGGGCTGGTCGATGTCTGCCGGGTGAAGGCAGGCGACACGGTGGTGGTGACCACGGCGGCCGGCTCGGTGGGCTCGGTGGTCGGCCAGATCGCCAAGGTGATGGGCGCGCGGGCGGTCGGCGTCACCGGCGGCCCCGACAAGGTCCGCGCCTGTTTGGAGGAATTCGGCTTCGACGCGGCGGTCGACTACAAGGCGGCCGACGATATTGGCCCCGGCCTGGACGCGGCGGCGCCGGACGGGATCGACTGCTTCTTCGACAGCGTCGGCGCCGATCAGTTCGACGCGGTGCTGGACCGCATCAATGTCGGCGCGCGGATTGCCATCTGCGGCACCATCGGCATGCCCTCCTTCCCCCTGCCCATGGGCCCGCGGCCGAACCGGCAGTTGCTGGTCAAGCGGGCGCGGATGGAGGGGTTTCTTATCCTCGACCACTACGACCGCTTCAACGAGATCGTCGGGCGGCTCGCCGGCTGGTATCGCGATGGGCATCTCAAGTACCGTGAGGACGTGACCATCGGCCTCGACAACGCGGCCGACGCGTTGATCCGCCTGCTCAACGGTCAGAACACGGGCAAGGCGCTGGTACGGGTGGGGGCCGATCCATGAAGCTGTACGAGCGCCTCGGCGCGAACAACCTGTGTCCCAGTCCGATCGGCTACCGGGTCCGGATCGCGCTGGCGCTCAAGGGCATGGACTGCGCGCGGGTGCCGATGCGGTTCGCCGATGTGGACAGGCTGGAGGCGGAGACCGGGGCACGGACATGCCCCGCCATGGTCGACGGGGCCTCCCGCCTCACGAATTCCGAGGCCATCGTACGCTATCTCGACGCGGTGCAGTCCGGACGGCCGGTCTATCGCGACGAGGACCGGTATTTCGATCTGGCGGCGATCGAGCGAGAGCTCGGCGCGCGGGCCGGGCGGGTGATCGCCCCGTGGTTCATCGAGCGGCTGTGCCCGGAAGATCGGGACTACTATCGGCGCAGCCGGGAAGAGCGTTACGGCATGACCTTCGCCGAGCTGGTGGCCCACCGGTCGGCGTCGGAGCTGGACCTGGCCTTCTCGGTTGGACGGGTCGCCGCCAAGCTCGAACGCTCGCCGTTCTTCTCCGGCCGCGAGCCGGGATTTGCCGATGCGGTGGTCTATGGCTACCTGCTGTGGATCGAGCTTGCCGACCCCAGCGCGATGCCGGAACTGCCCGCCGACATGGCCGCCTGGTACGAGGCGCGGGATCTCGCCTGGCGCCGGGCCTGCCTGAAGCCGTTCGCGAAGGACGCATGATGACCGCCGGAACCGTCGCCATCGGCGTCGATTGGGGAACGACGAGCTTCCGCGCCTTCCGCTTCGGTGCCGAGGGCGAGATGCTGGAAGGGCGTCGGGCCCAGGCCGGAATCCTGGCGATCGATGCCGGGGAGTTCGAGGACGCGTTCGAGGAACTGATCGGCGACTGGCTGGACGCCGTCCCGACCGTCCCGGTGGTGCTGTCGGGGATGATCGGCAGCCGGCAGGGGTGGCTGGAGACGCCGTATCTCTCCTGTCCGGCGGCGGTCGACGACATCTCCGGCGCGCTCGTCCCGCTGACCCTGGCACGCGGCCGGGTCATCCATCTGGCGCCGGGTCTGTCCGTGCGCGCCGGCGACGGGGTCCCGGACGTGATGCGCGGCGAGGAGGTACAGATTCTCGGCGCCGTCGACCTGCTCGGCGCCACCTCCGCCACGGTCTGTCTGCCCGGCACCCATTCGAAATGGGCCGTCGTGGAGAACCGGCGGGTGACGTCGTTCTCGACCCACATGACCGGCGAGGTCTTCGATGTGCTGCGCCGGCACAGCATTCTGGGACGCGGCATCGAGCACGCGGCCTGGGACGACGCGGCGTTTCGGAAGGGCGTGGCCCGGTCGGGAGCCGCCGGCGGGTTGCTGCATCACCTGTTCGGGGTGCGCGCCGCCGGCCTGTTCGGGGATCTGGCGCCGGAAGCGGCGGGCGCCTTCCTGTCCGGCCTCGTCATCGGTCACGAGATAAGGGCGGCCGAACCGACCGGCACCGTCTATCTGGTGGGCGAGGAGGAGCTGGTCCGCCTGTATCGCGGGGCCCTGGAGACGCTCGGCCATAGGGGGGAGGCGGTGGCGGCACATGCCGCGGCTTGCGGGCTGTTCCTGATCGCCGACAGCCTCGCCCGCGAGGCCGGCCGATGACCGGTTTCGAATCCTATCTCGCGCGCTGCCCTCTGGTGGCGATCCTGCGCGGTGTGACGCCCGACGAGGTGGTCGATGTGGCGCTGGCGCTTGAGGAGCAGGGTTTCGCTATCGTCGAGGTGCCGCTGAACTCGCCGCGGCCGCTCGACAGCATCGCCCGTCTGGCCGCCGCGGTCGGGGATCGGCTGCTGGTGGGGGCCGGCACCGTGATCGAGCCGGACAGCGTCGACGATGTCCTCGCCGCCGGCGGCCGGCTGATCGTCATGCCCCATGCCGATGCCGCCGTGGTTGAACGGGCGAAGAGCCTCGGCGCGGTGGCGGTGCCGGGTTTCGCCACGCCGGGCGAGGCCTTCGCCATGTTGCGGGCGGGTGCCGATGCTCTGAAACTGTTCCCCGCCGAGGCGGCGCCGCCGCCGGTGCTGAAGGCGATGCGCGCGGTGCTGCCGAAGCAGGTCCCCGTGCTGCCGGTCGGTGGCATCATGCCGGAGTCGATGGAAGGCTATCTGCAGGCCGGCGCCACCGGATTCGGTCTGGGATCGGCGCTGTACAAACCCGGCGATACGGCCAGCGAGGTTGCGGAAAAGGCGAAGGCCTTCCAGGCTGTATGGATGAAACTCTCGTGTAGTGCCTGAAAAGGGATCGTTTTCCTATGAATGCATTTGATTGGCCGTCGCACATCCAGTTCGGCGTAAGTCTCTTTGCTCTCATCGCGCCTATTGTCGGTGCGCCGATCTTCATCTCGCTTACCACTGGCATGACCTCGCGTGGCCGGGTTCTCTGCGCCACCGTCGCCTGTCTGACGGCCTTTGTCGTGCTGAGCCTGGCGTATTTCTTCGGCGAGGCGATCATGCAGACCATGGGCACCTCCCTGCCGTCCTTTCAGATCGCCGGTGGCCTGATCATCGCCCTGACCGGCCTGTCGATGATGTCGGACAAGCACGTTCCGAGTACGGAGGACATCGAGACGGATTCCGGCGGCTCGGCGGTGCGGGTCGGCATATCGCCGATGGGTATTCCGATGTTCGGCGGCGCCGGCGCGATCACCAAGATGCTGCTCGAAGGCCATGAGACCATGGATCTCAGTCACGAGATCAGCGTCATTGCCATCCTGGCCATTGTGCTAGGCCTGAGTTGGCTGATCCTGGTGGGGCCGGATTGCTGGTCCGGTTCCTGGGCAAGAGCGGCATCCTGGTCATCGAGCGGCTCTTCGGTCTGCTCCTGATCGCCATCGGGGTGGAGATCCTGGTCACCGGCGTGCTCGGCCATGCCGACAAGTTCGCGCTGACCCACTAGAGACAAATCGCGATCAGATGAAACATCTGCTCGGGTGACTCCGTCGGCGGACGCTCAGCCCGACCGCGCCGCCCATTCTTCGGCGCTCCATTCTTCGGCGGTGATGGCGTAGCCCAGCACGGGAAAGTCGTTGTAGGTGGTTTCGCCCAGGGCGGTGAGGCCCACCGCCTCCAGCACCCGGGCGGAGGCGGTGTTCTGCGGCACGACGAAGGCCACGACCCGCGTAAGACCGGCGGTCTCGAAGGCATAGGCCAGGGCCGCGCGGGCGGCTTCGCGGGCATAGCCCTTGCCCCAGGCGTGCCGGGCGAAGGCGTAGAGTACCTCCACCTCCGACGACCGGTCCAGCTGGGCGAGGCCGGACTGGCCGAGGAAGCGGCCGCTGTCCCTTTCCTCCACCGCCCAGACTCCGAAACCGGAGGCCCATGCCTCTCGGAAGGTGGCGATCCGGCTTTCGGCGATCTGCTCGGCGAAAGGAATCAGGGCCTCGCCGCCGACCAGATATCGCACCACGTCCGGGTCGGCGCGCAGGGCGGCATAGGCCGGCTTGTCCTCGGGGGTGAAGCCGCGCAGACGCAGACGCTCGGTCTCGATGACCGGCACGTCGGCCGTCAGATCCGGGGTGGCAGCCATCGGGGCGACCTCTCTTGCATGCTTGTGGATGGGGCTCGATACTCGCGAACCCTTTCCCGATCAACCGGAGCACCCTCCAGAAATGGCGATCATCAACCGCATCGCGGATTTCCATGGCGAGATGACCGAGTGGCGCCGCGACTTCCACGCCAATCCCGAACTCGGCTTCCAGGAACAGAGGACCAGCGAGATCGTCGCCGCGAAGCTGGCCGAATGGGGCATCGAGGTGCACAAGGGAATCGGCAGGACCGGCGTGGTGGGCGTGCTCAGGGCCGGGAACGGCGACCGGCGCATCGGCCTGCGCGCCGACATGGACGCCCTGCCGATCACCGAGCGCACCGGCAAGGACTACGCGTCGGGCACCGACGGCGTGATGCACGCCTGCGGCCATGACGGCCACACCACCATGCTGCTGGGCGCGGCGAAGTACCTGGCGGAGACGAAGAACTTCGACGGCACCGTGCACTTCATCTTCCAGCCGGCCGAGGAAGGCCTCGGCGGCGCCTTCGAGATGCTCGACGACGGGCTGTTCGAGCGGTTTCCCTGCGAGCGGGTCTACGGCATGCACAACATGCCGAACATCCCGGTCGGCGAGTTCGCGATCCGCACCGGCCCGATCATGGCGGCCGGCGACACGTTCGAGATCACCATCCAGGGCCGCGGCTCCCATGCCGCGATGCCGCATCAGGGCGTCGATCCGGTGGTGGTCGGCTCCAACCTGATCATCGCCCTGCAGACGCTCGTCAGCCGCACGGTCAGCGCCCAGGACGCCCTGGTGGTCTCGGTGACCGAGTTCCATGCCGGCGAGGCGTTCAACGTGATTCCGGACACGGTCGTTATGCGGGGCACCTGCCGGACCCTGAACATGGAGATCCACGGCACTCTGGAAGAGCGGTTCCGCCGGGTGGTCGACGGCATCTGCGCCGCCCACGGCGCGTCGGCCACGGTCGACTACAAGGCGATCTTCCCGGTGACGGTGAATGCCGAGGACGCCACCCAGCACGCGCTCGGCGCCGCCCGCGCGGTGGCCGGCGACGGCCGGGTCCGCGACGAGATGACCCCGCTGATGGGCTCGGAGGACTTCGCCGCCATGATGGTGGCGGTCCCCGGCTCCTACATCCTGATGGGCAACGGGCCGGGCGCCTCGGTCCATCATCCGGAATACGATTTCAACGACGAGGCGCTCACCCACGGCGCCAGCTATTGGTCGACCCTGGTCGAACAGCGGCTCGCCAAGGCCTGAGCGGAGGAAAACCCATGCCCATCGTCAACCGCATCGCCGAATTCCACGACGAGATGACCGCGTGGCGGCACGACCTCCACACCCACCCGGAACTCGGATTCGAGGAGCACCGCACCAGCGACGTGGTCGCGGCCAAGCTCGAGTCCTTCGGCATCGAGGTGCATCGCGGCATCGCCGGCACCGGCTTGGTCGGGGTGCTGAAATCCGGCAGCTCCGGGCGCACCATCGGCCTGCGTGCCGACATGGACGCCCTGCCGATCCTGGAGCGCGGCGAGGACGACCGCCCGCACCGCTCGGTCAATGCCGGCGTGATGCATGCCTGCGGCCATGACGGCCACACCACCATGCTGCTGGGCGCGGCGAAGTATCTGGCGGAGACGAAGAACTTCGACGGCACCGTCCACTTCATCTTCCAGCCGGCCGAAGAGGGCAAGGGCGGCGGCGACAAGATGGTCCAGGAGGGCCTGTTCGACCACTTCCCCTGCGAGACCGTGTTCGGCATGCACAACATCCCCGGCATCCCGGTCGGCAGCTTCGCCGTGTCCGAGGGGCCGATGATGGCGGCGCGCGACAATTTCGAGATCACGATCAAGGGCCGTGGTTCCCACGGTGCGATGCCGCATCACGGCGTCGACCCGGTGCTGGTCGGCGCCCACATGGTGATGGCGCTGCAGTCGATCACCTCGCGCAACCTGGACCCGCAGAAGGCGCTGGTGCTCTCTGTGACCCAGTTCCACGCCGGCCATGCCTTCAACGTGGTGCCGGACGACATGGTGCTGCGCGGCACCTGCCGGGTGTTCGATCCCGATGTCCAGAACAGCCTGCCGGAGCGGATCACGAAGATCATGGACGGGGTCTGCGCCACCTTCGGCGCCACGGCCGAGCTGAACTATATCCGGGGCTATCCGGCGACGATCAACGACCCGGAGCAGGCGGAGGTCGCCGCCGGGATCGCCGACCGGGTGGCCGGGGCCGACCGGGTGGACCGCGCGCCGACCCCGATGATGGGGGCGGAGGACTTCTCCTACATGCTGAACCAGCGGCCCGGCGCGTATATCTGGGCCGGAAACGGCGACACCGCCGGCGTGCACCACCCGGATTACGACTTCAACGACGAAGCCCTGCCCCACGGCGCGAGCTTCTGGGCGCAACTCGTCGAGGACCGGCTGAAGCGGGCGTAATCTCGCTTGGGGCGACCACGGCGCGGCCCAGTCGGAGCGGATGGATTGCGGCAGGTCCGCGTGAGCGGTAGCCGTCACCACTGCAAACATCCGACGAAGCCCGGCCTTGTGACCGTCCCGCATCCGAAGCGCGATCTGCCGGTCGGCACGCTTCGGAGTATCGAGAGGCAGTCAGGCCTGAGGTTGAGGTGACGACGATGGTCTACTACGTGGGTATCATCCATCGACACGGTCATGGCCGATCCGGACTTCTCCGACGGCATGCCGGTTCCGGTGCGCGCGCCTGACGGCCGGGACGAGACGATCCGGATCAACCTGACGATCCGGCGCTCGGCGCTCGCGTCGATCGACCGGAACGCGGCGATGCACGTCCTCAGCCGCTCCGCCTACCTGGCCAAGGTGGGCACGGGGTCGTCTTAGCGTTTCCCTGCCGGCTGAGCCTCGCCCGTCACACCAAGAACTCCGGCAGTTCCAGCGTGCCGCGTGCCACCCAGCCGAACGGGTGGCCGTAGCCGTAGAAATCCAGGGTCTCGTCGACGAAGCGGGGGTCCTGCTTGATCGCCGCCTCGTAGGCCGCCCCCAGGGCGCGGAACCGCGCGTGCTTCGCCATGTCCGGCGCCCACTTGCCGTTGAGCTTGTCGAGAAACTCGGCCGTGGCGGCGTCGATCTCCTCGGGCGTGTTCTCCACCAGTTCGATGCCCATCGCCTCGAACTCAACGTCCCGGAAGGTGCCGGGCAGCCGGGCATCGAGGATCTCGCGGTAGGTGAGGAACCGGTCCTCGCCGATCCGCCGGTAGCGTTTGAACAGGGACAGGTCCTCGTTGTACGGCAGGTTCAGGTGCTCGAACGGCGTGTTGGTGCGCAGCGAGGTGTTGCCGAAGGCCGCCGCCACCCAGATCGGCCCGGAATTCTGCGCCGTCATGAACCGGCAGGCGGCACAGACATAGAGATCGATCCACCGCTCGTCCGGAAAGGCGTCGGGAAGGCTCAGATAGCCCTCGGGCGCGGTGTCCCAGATCTCCAGCCCGGGCTCGCCGATCCGCACGACCTGATAGCCCGCGTTGAGGATACGGCGTATCGAGCCGTCATAGCTGCCGATGGCGGCGGTTCGGTGGCCGTGATGCACCTCCTCCGGCAGATAGGCCATGGTGCGGGTATGAAACAGGGCGAGGGGGGCGGCCGGATCGATCCCGTGTTCGGACAGTCGGGCCTCGCCGCGCTCCCGCAGGTTGTCGGGCAGGGTGTAGAGAAACGGTTCGGTGCCCGTCGACATGGCGCGCCAGCATTCCACGATCAGCGTACGCGCCGACATGGCGAGCCAATGCAGGTGCTTCATGTCGATCAGCCCGCCATCGGTGGTGCCGAGCGACAGCACGTCGCGGAAATCGGTCTCCACCACCACGAAGCGGTCGTCCAGGCATTCGGTCAGCGCCCGGTTGGAGCCTGGCATGTCGAGATTGCCGGTGACGATCACGATCCGGCGGTACGTGTCGCCGTAGAGGGTGGCGAGCATCTGTGGCTCGATCACCAGATGCCCGAACCGCCGCCACTGGGCCAGCACGTAGACCAGGATCGGTTCGCCCGGCGTCAGGTGCGGGATCACCAGCGATAGCAGCCGGTTCAGCGTCTCCTGGGTGACCTGGCGCTCGGGCTGAGAGCCGGCGGGCGGAGGGCTGGGTTTCTGCATGACACGCTCCGCTCGGTGAGGCTGGGAGGTCCGTAGTACAGCAGATTCGAAGGCACCCTGTCATATCGCGATCCCACGCCTGAAGCGCGCGATCCGGGCTGCGAAATCCGCTACCGCGCTGCCCGAACTTCGCATACCGTCGCGCCGGAGAGGCCCGCATCAGGCGGTGTCGTTCAGAGGGAATGCCCATGCGCAAGTATCTGGCCGTCGCGGCCGTTCTGATCTGTGCGTTTGCCACCCCGGTGGTGGCGGAAGACCTTGAGTTTCTGCTCGTCAACAATTCCAGCAGCGCCCTGACGGGCTTCTACGTCTCGGCGGCCAGTTCAGAGCATTGGGAGGAGAACCTGCTGGAGGGCAGCATCCTGGCCAGCAACTACGAGGTCACCGTGGTCATCGCCGATGGGCTGAGCACCTGCATCTACGACATCCGCGGGGTGTTCCAGGACGGCGATGTGGTCGAGGACCTGGCCCTCGATCTGTGCGAGCTCGGCGAGTACACCTTCACCGACTAAGGCGTGCGTCCGAGCTAGGGGTAGTACTCCCGTACCCGGTCCCGCTCGATCAGGGCGGGATCCCGCTTCGCCGGGTCGCCGTAGCCGCCGCCGCCGGGGGTCTGCACGGTGATGGCGTCGCCCTCGGTGATCGAAATCCCCTGTTCCTTCGACAGGTGCAGCGGCGTGTAGCTCTCGCCGCCGCGCTCCACCAGCACCGTGTTCGGCGCGCCGTCGGCCCCGCCGAGCGCGCCCTGGGGGCCGACGCGGCCGTGGTCCATGACGAAGCTGGCCCGCGCGTTGCCCCGGCGCAACCGCACCTTGTAGCGCACGCCGAAGCCGCCGCGATGCTCCCCGGCGCCGCCGGAGCCTTCGCGCAGGGCGTATTCCTCGTAGAGGATCGGATAGCGCTGCTCGACCACCTCGATCGGCGTGGTCTTGGAGATGCCGATGGTGGAGCAGCCGTTGGAGATGCCGTCGCCCCCCGCGTGCCCGCCATAGCCGCCGCCGGAGATCAGGTAGCAGACATAGCCGCGGCCGGTCTTCGGGTCGGTGCCGCCGAGCGAAAAGTTGCCGCTGGTGCCGGCCGGGGCGGCGAAGAGGTGGTCGGGGACCGCCCTGGTCATGGCTGCGAACACCGCCTCGGCGATGCGCTGGCTCACCTCCGCCGCACAGCCGGAGACTGGGCGCGGATACTTCGCGTAGAGGAAGGTCCCGTCCGGGTCGGCGATGCGCAGCGGCTCGAAGGTGCCGGCGTTGATCGCGACGTCGGGATAGATGTGCTTCATCGCCAGGTAGACCGAGGACCGCGTGGTGGCGATCACGCTGTTCATCGGCCCCTGGCAGGGCGGGGAGGAGCGGGACAAGTCGAAATGCGCCTCCTCCCCCCTGATCGTCAGGGCGAGGGCGATGGTCAGCGGTTCGTTCACCACCCCGTCGCTGTCGACGATGGCGGTGCTTTCGTAGACCCCGTCGGGCACGGCGGCGATCTTGGCGCGCATCTGCTGGGCGGCGCGGACCCGCATCTCGGCGATGGCGCGATCGACGGTGTCGGCACCGTAGCGGTCGAGCAGCAGGGTCAGCCGACGCTCGCCCACGGTCAGGGCGGCGGCCTGGGCCTTGATGTCGCCGATGCGCTGGTCGGCGATGCGGATGTTGGAGTTGATGATCGACAGGATCTCTTCGTCGATCGCGCCGGCCTTGTAGAGCTTCACCGGCGGCAGGCGCAGGCCTTCCTGCTCGACCTCGGTGGCGCTGGCGGAAAACCCGCCGGGCACGGCCCCGCCGGTATCCGGCCAGTGGCCGGTATTGGCCAGCCAGCAGAACAGCTCGCCTTTATAGAAGAACGGCTTGACGAACTTCACGTCCATCAGGTGGGTGCCGCCCAGATACGGATCGTTGACGATGTAGACGTCGCCGGGCTGCAGGTTGCGGGCGCGCTCGATCACCGTGGCGCAGCAGTCCTGCATGGTCCCGACGAAGACCGGCAGCCCATCCTCTCCCTGAGCGATGAGGGCGCCGTCGTCGCGGTGGTAGATGCCGTCGGAGCGGTCGTGGGTCTCGCTGATCACCGGCGAGAAGGCGGCGCGCGAGAAGGCCAGGTCCATCTCGTTGCAGACCTGCTGGAGACCGTTCTGGATGACCGTCAGCGTGATCGGGTCGATCGCGGGATGCGGATCGCGGGAGAGGGCGGCTGGTCCGGTCATCGGCACTCCATGGTCGTTACTGGGCCGCCGACGCGAGGTTGGCGTCGTAGGCGGCCAGGCCGGAGGTCACCACCGGATCGTCGCAGCCCTTGGCGTTGATGATCTCCTTGGCTTCCTCGATGAGGAACAGGCGGCGGCCGGCGCCGACGGCGGTGCCGGTCAGCCGGTCGATCCGCTCGCCGATGCGCTGCTGCTGCTCGTGGCTGAGCGTGACGTCGCGGCACTTGGCGACGGCCTGCAGGCCGATCTGGTAGTTCAGGTAGACCTCTTCCTGCGGGGTCTCGGCGGCGGCGCGGGCGCCGGCGCTGCCAAGGGCCATGCAGATCAGGGCGAAGCCGACCAGGCCGGCGACGAGCAGGGTCGGGAAGCGGTCGGGGACCGAAACCCGATCCCGGGCACGGGAGGATAGGGATCGGGAGAGAAGGGGCGATGTCATGACGGCAGCCTCACATGGTGGAGATGGTCACTGCAACAACGCGACGGAGACCAGAAGATTGCCGAAATCGTCGAGCCGCGCCGACTGGCCGGGCTCGATGACGGTGGTGGAGTCGAACTGGGCGACGATGGCGGGGCCGTCGAAGGCGGCACCCTCGGGCAGGCGCTCGCGCCGGTAGATCGGGGTGACCTGCCAGCCGCCGTCCTCGAACCAGACATCGCGGGTGGTCTCCTGCGCATCCGCCACCGTGGCGGCGCGGTCGTTCGAGGCGGCGAGCTGGGCCAGCGGCACGGCCGGGCGATGGCCGAGCACGGCGGTGTGCAGATTCACCAGCACCGGGCGGATCTCCGGCAGGTCGACGGCGAAGCGCTCCCAATAGGCGGCGGCGAACAGCCGGGCGAGGTCGTCCAGGCTGGGCGTGGCTGTATCGAGCGGCACCTGAAGGATGTGCGACTGCCCGAGGAACTGCATGTCGACGCTGCGGCGGATCTCCACGCTGGCCAGCGCCACACCCTCGGCGTCGAGAAGGGCGCGGCCCTCCGCTTCCTGCTCGGCGAACAGCGCGTGGACGCCGGCGATGTCGAGCGCCTCCAGCGGGGTGTTCAACGTGTTGACGAAGTCGTGGCGCAGGTCGGCGACGGCGCAGCCGATGGCGTTGGTGATGCCGGGGCGGGCGGGCACGACGACAGTGGGCACCGCCAGCTCGCGGGCAAGGGCGGTCGCGTGCAGCGGTCCGGCCCCGCCGAAGGCGAACAGCACGAAGTCGCGCGGGTCGTGGCCCTTCGACAGCGACACCATGCGGATCGCGCCGGCCATCCGGTCGTTCGCCACCCGCAGGATCGCCGCCGCCGCCGCGTCCGCCGACAGACCCAGCGGGGCACCGACGGCCTCCACGATGCGGGCGCGGACGTCGTCGAGCGAGACCGGGTTGTCCACCGACAGCAGCCGCGCCGGGTCGAGCCGGCCGAGCACCAGATTGGCGTCGGTGATGGTCGGCCGGGTGCCGCCGCGTGCGTAGCAGATCGGCCCGGGCACGGCCCCCGCACTCTCCGGGCCGACCTTGAGCAGGCCCGACGCGTCGACCGAGGCGATGGAGCCGCCGCCGGCGCCGATCGTGTGCACGTCGACCATCGGGACGTGGATCGGCATGCCGTATTCCAGGTCGAGCTCGCTGTGGATGCTGGGGATGCCGTCGATGATCAACCCGACATCGGAGCTGGTGCCGCCCATGTCGTAGGTCAGCACGTTGGCGAAACCGGCGGCCCGGGCGGTATAGGCCGCCGCCATCACGCCGGAGGCGGGGCCGGACATCACCGTGTTCACCGCCTGATCGGCGGCGCGCTCGGCGGAGATGGTGCCGCCGTTACCCTGCATGACCAGCAGGGTGCGGGCGTAGCCGCCGTCGCTCAGCCGGTCGGTCAGGCGCTTCAGGTAGCGGCGCAGGACCGGCTGGACCGTGGCGTTCACGGCGGCGGTGGTGCCGCGCTCGTACTCCCGGAACTCCGACAGGATCGCGGAGCCGGCGGTGACCTCGGCCTGCGGCCAGCGGGCGCGCACGATCTCCTCCGCCCGGCGCTCGTGGTCGGGATTGGCGTAGCTGTGCAGGAAGTGGATCACCACCGCCTCGCAGCCGGCATCCTTCAGGGCGTCGGCGGCGGCGGCGACCCCGGCCTCGTCCAGCGGGGTCAGGACCTCGCCGTCGGCGTCCATGCGCTCGGCCACCTCCAGGCGCAGCTCGCGCGGGATCAGCGGCTCGAAATGGCCGGTCAGGCCGTAGGAGGTCGGGCGGGTGCGCCGCCCCAGTTCCAGCACGTCGCGGAAGCCCTTGGTGGTGATCAGTCCGGTGCGGGCGACCTTACGTTCCAGCAGGGCGTTGGTGGTGGTCGTCGTCCCGTGGACGATCTGGTCGAGGGTGGCGGTGTCGACGCCGGCCGCTTCGAGCGCCGCCATGACGCCGCCGGCCTGGTTGTCGAGGCTCGTGGGCACCTTAGCCAGTGCCAGCCCGCCGGGCAGGGCGGCATCCAGATAGACGAGATCCGTGAAGGTCCCGCCGACATCGACGCCGACGATGCGCGCCATGGGGCGTGTGCCGTTGCCGCTCACCGCGATCGACCTCCCTACGAGAAACTTGTTCGTATGCTAACGAATTGTGGCGGAGGCCGGAAGAGTCGAGTTGAGGATTTTGAGAGCGGTCACACCCGGCGGGCGAACCAGACCACGCGGCCGATGATCGACACCTCGTCGACCGTGCGCTCGTAGTCCTGATAGCGGGCATTGGCCGAGCGGATCAGCACCCGCGCCGGCTCGGTATTGGGCACCGGCTCGAGCTGCTTGGCGACCAGCCCCATGCCGTCGAACAGTACGAAGATACCGGGCGGAGAGGGGGCCTTGCGGGAGGTATCGACCAGGATCTTGTCGCCCGCCTCCAGGATCGGCTCCATGCTGTCGCCGTCGATGGAGATGATGCGCAGGTTGTCGGCGTCGGCATGCAACTCGTGGTGCAGCCAGGAGACCGGGAAGTACCAGTTCTCGCCGCGCTGCTCCTGATCCATCAGCGAGCCGCCGCCGGCCGAGGCGATGATGTGGACCTCGGGCACGGCGGCCACGGCCGGATCGTTGTCGATCGTCAGCGCCCTTGCATAGGTGACCGCCCGCCGGGTGGTCATCTCGGTGGCCTGGCGCGCGCCGGAGGACACCACCTTGGGCGGGGCGCCGTCGCGCAGCTCGCTCTCGTCCACGCCGAGATGGCCTGCCAGCAGATGGCGCACGTCCTCCGGCAGCTTCCGGGGCGTTCCCCGGTGCACGAACTGGTGCAGATAGGCGTGGTTCTTGCCACAGGCGATCGACGCCTTCTTCAGGTCCGTGGGCGGATCGCGGTGCGCGATCAGCTCGAGGACGCGGCGTCGCGTTGGATCGAGTTTCATGAGTTCGATCATATTCCGATTATACGCAGGTGTATAGAATAATTTTCCTATTGTATGCCTCAATGTGATGCCATAGGTTGATCTGTTCCTATTGTGTGCAAATGATAGCGACTGGAGGCGATTCCCTATGGCTCAGACCGCATCCGCCATTCCCGGAAAACCGGCGTCGGAAGCGACGCCAGACCCGGCGCCCCTGTTGCTGCGCGAGGCGGCCGACACGTTGCGCCGGCTGCCTCGGGGGCTGGCCAGGCCGCGCCTGTCGAGCTGGCCCGAGGTGGTGCGGGACAGCGCCTCCCTCTTCGCGTCGTCGCAGGATGCCGCACGCCGCCCGTCGCCGCCCTCGCCCCAGGCGATCGACCGGATGGACCGCACGCTTGGCTGGTTGCTTGCCTGCGACGAGGAGGCGCGACGGCTGGTCTGGGCCCGGGCCATGGGGATCTCCTGGCGCCGGCTGGAGGATATGGACGGCCGCAGCCATGTGACGCTGCGCAAGATCGTCGCCCGCGGCCATGACCGGATCCGGGTATTGTTGGCTGCGGATGATAAGAAAAAACCAGTAATAAGAAAAAACTCTTTACAGGATTTATAAAAGCGGCTATACCTTCGCTCAAGCTTGGATCACTGTTGTTGTCGGTTGCCGCGTAACATGGTCATTTGCCAAGTTAGCTGTACCGGTTTGCCACGATTACTGACTTCGCAGCGTGAATAAGCTAATAAAATCAAATGCCGGAGCAGATTCGCGGGCTGCGGGCGAATGACCCCTTAGTTTCGATTTTCTGACGCCCCAACGGCCTGCTTTTAGACAATTTCGACGCGACCGCAGGACCAATTCCTCCTTCCGTGACACAGGGCTTCTGGTTCGCACGATCGGCAGTTCTGCCCGCGATCACCCGATCGCCCGCTTCTCATAGACCGACGAAATAGCGTCGCCGTCCCACACATAGCAGAGGTGTCGTTCCTGCCTGGCGTTCGACAGCAAGGGCGGCCGGAACACCGCAACACATTCGCCACCTGACCGCCTCACGCTGTCATAGGCGATGCCGTTGGAACCGCTTTTCTTAAGCTCTCTGGATAGATGCTGGGCGGCCGCGTAGTTGGTCGCGTGGTAGACCAGTGAATAGGCGTCCTGCTGGCCCCTCAGGTCATGCAGGTCGCCCGTCAGGTCGACCAAGTACACCCGCATATCGAGTTCCATGCGCAGCTGTGCCGTGGCCCGCATGAAGCGCTCTCGGTGATATCGGGTCTCGGCAATCGCGGTGTCGAGATCACCCGCGGCATAAAAGACGCCATAGCTGCCGTCGGTGAACCTGCTCCCATCAGGGTTCAGGTGGGTGAAGGCCGCCATGATGATGCTCGTGCCCGGGCCACTGATACGGTCTTCCGGAGGCACCATGCTGATGTTGCCCACCTCCTCCCGCAGGCGCGGATTGGTCATCGCCTCCAGTTCGAAGATGGCCTCGAGGTCATCAGGTTCGGTGACGCGTTCGAACAGCTGGATGGGCGGGAAGCGGCTCGGGATGATGCGCCAGGATGGCTTCCACTCGATGCGGGATACCGGCAGGGTCACGCCCAGCCGCCTCGCTGTGCATCGAGATACTGACGCACGACGAACAGGTCGGCGACTTGGCCTGAGAGCATCCGGGACAGCGCAGGCGCGCCACCGAACAGGGTGGCTGTGTTGGGGTGCCGGATCCACTCATTGGCCGCCTGCTCGTTCGGCAGCAGGATCTGTAGTGCCTTGTAGATGCCAACGATGTAGGAGATGCGTTCCAGGGTGTCTTTGGGCAGCGTCGTGTTCGGATCCCGCTTCCACTTGAAGAAGGTCGAGCGCGCACTGGCACCAAGAAGCGTCATCTGCTCCTCGACCGACAGTTTCCACAGGTCGGCGATCCGGAAGAACGTCCGCAGCGCCGGGCCAGATAGTTCCCTGCGGCTGCGGGCTGATGCGGGTTGTGGAGACAATGCCATTAGTTTGCTCCATATATGCATTCGTACATACCATAGTACATATATGGACTGCCTTCAATGGGCCTTGGATCCTCCGAAGGGCACGTTGGACCCAGCGACTAAGGCTTGAACGGCAGCCTGCGCCCAGCCATCAGCACGTCCATAGATCTCTAAACACCCAGCCTGCGACGTGCTCCCCGTGATGTCCGCGTTCAGAAGTTAGTTCTGTTCCGGTTCTGGTCCTGTGTTGACCGGTTGCGGTATTCCCACGGTGTGAGCCCACTGAGGCTCGTGTGGGGGCGGTGGTGGTTGTAGTCGTCACGCCAAGCACCGATCAACTGGCGGGCATGGCGCAGGCTGGTGAACAGGTGCTCGTTCAGGCACTCGTCGCGGAGCCGTCCGTTGAAGCTCTCGACCAGGCCGTTCTGCATCGGCTTGCCGGGCGCGATGTAATGCCACTCGACGCCCCGCTCCTCCTGCCAAGCCAGAATGGCGTTCGAGGTGAGCTCCGTTCCGTTGTCGCT
>NZ_FNBW01000023.1 GCF_900102465.1 Thalassobaculum litoreum DSM 18839
CGACTTCCGCGTCCATCACCTGCTGATCACCTCGGCCGGGACCGTGAGAACGGGCCGCTCGCCACTGGTTAAAATCAGCGTTAAATTTCCTTTAACTTGGCTGTAATTATACAGAGCAGCCCTTAAACGGCGCTTAAGCTATTGAGTTAATTTTATATTTATGGGGTCGCGCTTCTTACCAACCCGGAGATGCATTCGCATGGCATGCGGTCGGACCGGGGGTTGCAGGTCCTGGGAGACGGTCCTGGGGCGGGACACGCCACGCCCTTTGGTTCAATGTGCACGTGCACGATGGGGCGGCACGACACTTCCAAGGGCGTCAGACTTGGTGGTTAAGTTGCATTCGTATTTTTCCCGGATCCGGCCATTACCTCGGCCGCGACGTGAGCTGTCCGTCCGTCGTAGGTTTCATGACCTATGATCGGGGGTATATCGACCTGGAGCAGAGGGCCCTGCAGACCATCGACAACCCGTTCGGTACGAGGTTGTCACCCATGTCTCCGGGTCGGACAACCGCGGAACTGGTGCCGGCAGCAGGACTTGAACCCGCGACCCTCTGATTACAAATCAGATGCTCTACCAGCTGAGCTATACCGGCATCGCCCCCGGGATACGGGGCTATGAACTTACGGTCAAGCGAGCTGGTTGAGGGCTCCCGAACGCGTGCCCCCTGACCTGGGCTAGGGATTTCGGACCATGGTCAGCATCGCCGAAGGACCTTCGGTATCAGCCTGCGGAGCCCTCCCGGCCACGATGGCGGCGAACCACGAAACCACCTAAACGCCAGGGACCGGAATTCAGTCAGGCTCGCCAGGTTTGTCTCCGGGCTGACTCGTCAGCCCATCGCCTATCCGGCTTGCTTCCTCACTGGACAGACGAAATGCCAACCAGCCAAAGCCGGGATGCCTGAGGAACAGAGCGAACGTGCCGTCCTGATGGCGTTGCAGACGCCATTCCGGGTTTTTAGTGCTGCTGAACCGCGACCCAAGATCGATATTGAAGGGGACCCGGTCCGGCATCTTTGCGCGCACTTTTGCGAGCTTATCGACGATCTCCTGCAGCCCTGACGCATCGACGACCATGCGACCAACCCGCTTGTCGTCCTCGAACAAATCCAAGGCCGCTTCGAGCTTATTGCCGCCGAGCGATGCGGCCAACTTCATTTGCCGTAGTGCCATAGTGACCCTCTGTTGGCGGAACTGGATCAGGAAGCGTCTGGAGACCCAGGCGCTGACGGCAGATTGCGGTAAGTGTCCAGCTGTGCATGTGGTGCCTGCGCACCGGCGATTATGCGATCCAGGTCGGGCGCGATCAACTTGGTGAGCGGTGCGTCGGTGTTAGCTTTGGAGGAGCCAAGACGCGCGCTGATGAACTGATCCACCCCAGGATTGCCGGAGACCAATTTGTTTGAATCCTACGCCGGGGGTCAGCTGAGCATGACGTCTCCCTGCTCTTTAGGGCAGGGAGATGTCACTCACACGTTGTCGAGACGCGCCTTGCGTCCGAGATAGCCGCCGTGATGACGCATGCCGTACTGCTCGCGCGTCACGCCCTTCTGTTCCATCAGGGTCAGGGTCAGTGCGTCGGCGATGGCACTCATGGCGGCGATGGAGGCGGACGGGGTCAGGCCCAGCGGGCAGGGCTCGGCGATCACGCCCATGTCCAGCACCACGTTTGCACGGGTGCGCAGCTCGCTATCGGGATGGGAGGTGATGGCGATCACCGATCCCGTCCGGTTGATATGCGCGGCCATGTCGACGCATTCCAGTACCTCCCGCGTTTTGCCGGAGGTGGAGAAAGCGATCAGGCAGTCGCCCTCGGCGATCAGCCCGAGATCGCCATGGGCCGCCTCGCTGGGGTGGATGTAGACGGCGGGGGTCGCCGTGGAGGCCAGCGTGGCGGCGAAGCGGCGAGCGACGAAGCCGGCCTTGCCCATGCCGACCGTGATGATCTTGCCGGTGCAGCCCCGCATCAACTCCAGGGCGCGCTCGAAACCGTCATCGACGGAAATCGACTGGATGGCCGCGGCCTCGGCATCAAGGATCGCGCGGATGCGGTCGGCAACGGACATGCGGAAGGCTCCGGTCAGGACGGCAAGGGAAACAGGGCGCCACCCTTAGGAGCAAGCACGGGCTCTGGCAAGTGGGGCGTCAGAATGCCGACAGGGCCGGAATGGGCCGCAGCCTGATGCGGAACGTCAGCAGGGCCAGATGATGCCAATGGCCGTCACTGAAACCGCGCTGGAGCGCTGGGTCGCGGTGTGGCATGACGCGCAAATAGGAGGTTGTGGGTCCCTTGATCTGGCCCGTAGCCGAAATGGTCGTGTGCGCTTGCCGAGACCCAAAACATGGCGGCCTCCGATTGGATGGTGGACAGCATGACGAATAGCCGGTCAATGCTGCTGAGCGCCTTGCGTAAGTGCGTTCCTAGCGACATGACGGAGACGGCTATTTTGGCACTGGTCCTGCCGGACGTGACGACTGGGTAGTGTCTCAGTTTGAAATTTATTGACAGTCCTGCCTATTTGATCAAGGATTTCAATCACCTTGAGGACTCGCCAAGTTTGTTTCAGACCTATAAGTACAAACTGAAGCCGACTTGCCGGCAATACAATGCTCTGGACAGGGTTCTCGAGCAGCAGCGGCTGTTGTACAACGCCGCTTTGCAAGAGCGTATTCAGTCGTACCGGTATGGACAGGCGCTCGCAGCGAAGCGCGGCGCAACACGGCCAGATCCGAAGCTGGATGACTGGAAGCAAATCACCAAACTCGACCAGTTCAAGTCTTTGACTCAAATCCGTGCAGACGATCCGAGTGGGATTGGCGAAGTTCCCACAGCTCTCAGTCGTCACACGATCGAGCGTGCGGATCTCGCGTTCCAAGGTTTCTTCCGTCGTTTGAAACTGAGGAGTGGAAAGGCAGGATTCCCGCGTTTCAAGCCGATGAGCAGGTGGTCTTCGTTTGGTTTTCAGGAATTCTCAGGGATACGTCTGAAGGAGTCCGCCCTGCTGTTCCGCGGCATGCCGGGAAAATTGGAAGTTCATCTGCACAGACCAATCCCAGAAGACGCAGAGATCAAGGCGGCTACGCTCACGAAGGCCGTGGATGGCTGGTGGGTCTGCTTCAGGCTGAAGCTAGCGGACACCGAACCGCGCGAGGACGACCAGCGGCCTGTGGTCGGCATTGATGTGGGCACGCATCACTTTGCGGCGCTGTCCACAGGGTCGGTTCTGGAGAACCCTCGCATCGGCCGCAGGGCCGCCCGTCGACAGCGAGTATTGTCGCGTGCATTGAGCAGATGCCGGCGAGGCTCGAAGCGTCGTCAGAAAGCCCGTGAGCGTCTCGCGAGGCATCAGGCGAAGACAGCAAATCAGCGACGGACGTGGTTGCATCAGACGTCGGCGCGATTGGCGCGTGAACACCAGTTGATCGTCGTGGAGGACCTCACGGTCCGAAACATGACGCGGTCGGCCGCAGGCACCGTTGAAGAGCCAGGTACTATGGTGCGTCAGAAAACTGGTCTGAATCGCGAAATTCTGGACGTTGCGATGTCGACGTTCGTGAACATGCTGGTCTACAAGGCTGAGAGAGCCGGTGGACGAGTGGTTAAGGTCGATCCTCGATACACCTCGCAAGACTGCTCGATGTGCGGTTACAGGGAGAAGAAGTCTCTCAGTGACCGTGTTCATCGGTGTGGAGAATGTGGGTATGTCGACGATCGGGACGTGAATGCTGCTCGGAATATCCTTGTAAAAGGACTTCGAGAAGCCGGGGGTGTAGTGATCCCCGTGGGCCTTAAGTCGACAGTGGTTCACTGGCCCGAGAAAGCTCAGATGGAGATTTCAAACTGAGACACTACCGACGACTGAGTTGGACGCGCTGCAGGCTGACACCAAGATAGACTTGGGAGTTTGGGACCAAGGCCATGTTCTGCGCGACGCCCAGCAGCGGATCGCACCCACCGATCCGCAGGAGCACAAGGTCTTCGAGGCCCTCTGCGGAATGACGTGTTGGGAGCACGAAGGGCCGATCGTCCTGCACTGTGACGACGCCACCGGCGCGGCCCTGATGGCTGGTCTGCGGCCCTCCAAGTCTGATGAGACGGATGCGCAAGGCGGTACGACATGACCGGCAACACTCCTCACCTTGACGTGGAGGCGCTCCGGTCCCTGCTGCTGGACACGCTGACGCCGGATCACAGCACAACGCCGATCAGCTCGGCGCGGCACGTCATGCCGTATGCCAGCCGTCTGGCGGCAATCCTGGCCCCGCACCTGTCACCAGCCGATAAAGTGACGGTATCGCGGCTGATGGCGGACCTGTAGCGCAAGGCGTCTGAGGGTGCGTCATGACCCCGATCGCTGTCAGATGGGTCTCCCGCGCCATCGCCGCAGCCAACACCATGCAGGTGCGAAGCTGAAGCCGACCGCCGGGCGGCGCGTGTTTAGCTGTCAAACCAGGATTACCGACGCCGTTTCCCGAAGTAATCGTGGAGGGTCTTCGTCGTGACGCCATATCTCTGCGCCACCTGGCCGCCGGTCATCTGCAGGTTAAACCAGTCATCGCGGGCCGCCGTCAGTCGGCTTCCTTGGAGCGCCTTTTTGCGACCTGCCCGGCCGCGCGCTGCGAACCCAGCAGCGCTGGTCCGACGGTACAATAGGTTTGTCGCACCGCGGGCAACAAAGTCGAGCGCTACTTGTGCCTCCGGCGTCCACCGAATCGCGTTGCCTGTGGACAGGTCGCGGATCACGGCCCCGCCATCGCTCATTCGATACGTTTCGGTCAGCGCCTCCAGGATCTCAACTTGGTTGCGGCCAAGCACTTCAGGCGCGACAACAACAAGTTCGTCACCGGCTCGCAGCGTTCGAATTGCTTCGCTTCGCTCCGCGAGCGGGAGCGGCCTTTTCGGTGATTCCTCACCGCATATGCGGTCGCAACCTGCCGCCTCTAAGTTGTCGCGCTGCCGCTTCGGGCCGCTCGCCCAGCATCGCCAATATCCAATCCGCATCTTGTCACTTTTTCTGTAAACAATATGAAACGTGATGCGAAAAGTTATATTCAGAATGGTGCTCCAGCAAGCCGCTTTACCAACGGGCCGAGCTTAGTAAAGTCAAAAGCACCAGGAGCCATTGGGTCGTTTGACCGTAATAGACGATGGGAGGTGGCTGACGCGCTGAACGGGCGCGAGGGTGATCCCAGGGGATGATATTTCCGCGCTGCATGACGGGATTTCGCCAGATTGTTGATTCATGTTTTGTTCTAGGTCTGATAAACTCAGACCATGTTGTCACTCACTTATCTTCGCTTGCGCCTCGTCGATCCGGAGCACAACCGCAACCGGGTGTATGAGCTCGAAATCGACCGCGATCTGTTCGGCGAAATCACCGTAACGAAGCGGTTCGGCCGATATGGATCCCGGCTTCGCGGCTTCGTTGCATCAGCGCGAGATCTTGAAGATGCCAATCGCATTGCAGCTGGCGATCTTCGCCGGCGACTTACCGCGCGGCGACGTCTCGGTAGTGCCTATGTCCTGATGTCGGCCGCCGGCGATTGTGCACCCTTGGTCCGGCGCTGGCAGGAGGCGGGAGGGGCCGATCGACGCGCTCGTGACGCGTAAGAAATCACGGACCTCGATCGCGACCCCGGCCGAGCTTCCGCTATTCGCCGCCTAGGCTCCATTGGGGAAACACTGCTCGAATCTACAAAATTGTCACAAATTGTCACATATACCTATGTATCAGTACATGGGTGGAATGCTTTAGAGTGCTCTGTAAAGCCTGAGAGGGTGGCATCTACCCTCCGCGTTCCTGAAAGAGAGGCCTTCTGTCTCTCGATAGTCGAAGGGTCGATAGGCCTTTGGTCTGAGAGGCTTGAGCAGAAGGATGGTGACGGGGCTGGGAGCATCCATATGGGTTGTATCGGAGATCACGGACGATATACGAATAATTAAGAATATAAACCTCCTTATAGATACCCAATAAGATGTTTGTAAATTGAGATTGGGCTGCCCCTTACTGCGGCGGTTAGCTCAGCTACGACTAACAGGATGTTGAGGATTGCAGTGATGGGCATTGTTTCGCACAGGCTATTCGAACAGACGAATCCACAAGCGCAGCTACCCGTATCTGATGATCAAACAGATTCCGTTATGGGTTCAACTGGCTTCAAGGTGCTGCGTCAAGCAGACGTGCGCCTGAATGGTGGATATCTAGAAGCCGTGTTCATCGACACCTCGGTCACTGACTGGCATGTCCTTGCAGAGGGGGTTCGACCCGGTATCGAGGTCGTGCTTCTAGATGGCAACGCTGACGGCTTAGTCCAAATGGCCGCCTGGGCCGAAGGGTGCTCCGCCTACGATGCGGTCCAGGTACTCCATATCGTTGGCCATGGGCAAGCTGGCGCACAGCGGCTTGGATCCGGATGGTTGAGCCAAGACAGTCTCGACCGCTACTCAGCGCTCTTTGAACGTTTGAGTGCCAGCATCGCAGTGGGTGGTGGCGTCGTATTCTATGGATGCCGCGTTGCCCGCGGCTCAATAGGGCGGCGCTTCGTTGAGGATCTGAGTCTCCGCCTTTCCGCTACGATCGCGGCATCAACAGAGTTGGTTGGCCGTGTGGGCAGCCTTCTGAATCTCGCGCCAAACTATTCAACATCGCCCACGCCACTCTCGTCGTGCTTCTCTGAGCGTTGTTCATTCACAGGAACGCTTGCAACGCTTGGAATGAGCTACCTGACCGCACCAAATATCCTAAGCAAAGGCACCTTTAATACCGGATCTATCAATCAGGCGACGCCAGTTAATTCGAATAGCAGTCTTGAGCTTTCATACGAGATGGACCCATCATATTTTGGGACACTCACAATTGTATTAAAAGATAATTCAGGATCATCATCAGATATAACTAATAATAAAAATATTACAGGAATTAATAATGATTATTATGGATATTTGTATTTTACTTTCTCCGAAGTTTTTGCCCGTGCTGGCTCAGATGGTAAAGTAACATTTGAGCTTCAGGGGGATGGGGATTCGGTCACCAGAGAATTTATCCTAGACGTTAACAATCCAGTGTGGTCTGGGGAAACTTCAATATCCAGTAAGTCTACCACAGATCTGGATCTCGACCTTACGGTCAAAGATCGAACTACTGTAACATACAGCATCGAAAATACAGAAGATCATAGTCTCTTTCAAATTAAAGACGGTGATCTCCAGTTTTCCGATGGTGCCTCGCCGTCTGGGGGAAATTACACAGTCACGGTAAGGGCGACGGATCAGGCTCAAAACTACACGTCGCAGACTTTTACGATTGCCTACGACCCTAACGCTTCTCCGGTATTCGCCAATCTTAATGGCGGTACAATGTTCACCGAAAACGGTGGGGCTGTTGTCATCGATAGTGACGTTACCGTTTCAGATACGGAACTCGACGCTCTAAACGGAGGCGATGGCAACTACGATACCGCTACGCTCACGATCCAGCGCTCAGGCGGTGCAAATGCGAGTGATGTCTTCGGCAATAGCGGTCTTCTCGGAGGCCTGAGCCAAGGCAGCGAGTTCACATACGATTCCACTGTGGTCGGGAGCGTAACGACCAACAGTGCAGGGACGCTCAAGCTGACCTTCGATTCGAATGCAACATCGGCTGTCGTCGACAACGTCTTACAGAACCTGACATACGCCAACAATTCTGAAGGTCCCCCCGACAGTGTTGCCTTGAACTGGACCTTCAAGGACGGCTCGAGCGAGACCACTGGTACCAACCAGGCCACAATCACTATTACCGGTGTGAACGACGCCCCTGCTCTGGACGATACGAAGTCTCCGGTCTTGAGCGGTGTAGCGGAGGACGCTGCCGCTCCAACAAATGGAAGCACGGCCGGCAGCACCACCGTCTCAGACCTGATCGCCGGCATTAGCGATGCGGATTCAAACCCTCTCCAAGGCATGGCGGTCGTCGCCAAGAATACGAGCGCGGGTACGCTCTGGTATTCCACAGATGGCGGCAGCGCTTGGACTGAGGCGCCGACCGTCTCCACGCAATCCGCCTTGCTGTTGGAGAGCGATGCACGGCTTTACTGGCAGCCGAATGCCAATGTCTCTGGGACGGTAAGCGACGCACTGACCTTCCGTGCCTGGGACCGGACGGCCGGTAGCAATGGCAACACCGCTGATACAACAACTAGTGGCGGCACCTCCGCTTTCTCAACGAGCACTGACACAGTCTCGATAACGGTGTCGGCGGTTAACGATGCGCCGAGCCTCGATAATACGCAGTCGCTGGCCTTAACCACTGTTTCGAAGGGAGCAGGTGCACCCAGCAATGGGGTCACCACAGACAGTACGCTGGTCTCGGCCCTAACCGGCGGTATCAGCGATGTCGATAGTAGTGATCCAAAAGGAATCGCGATTACCGCGGTAAGCGATCAGATTACCCTGTGGTACTCCACTGATGCCGGTGCCAGTTGGACAGAGGCAACAGGTGTAGAGCTCTCGAATGCGCTGCTGCTCAACGAGACCGCTAGGCTGTATGCACAGCCGGGCAATGATGTCGGTGGTATCGTATCTAACGCCCTGACGTTCCGGGCTTGGGATCAGACCTCGGGCACTAATGGGACATATGCCGCTGCCGCAATTACTGGAGGTTCTCTCGCCTTTTCAAACAGCACCGACACGGTCTCCGTAACCATCGGTGCTGTTCCCCAGTTCACAGGACTGGACGGAACAGCCGCCTTCACTGAAGGCAACACAGCCGTGGTCCTCGACAGCAACGTCACCGTCGCCCAGACAGATCTCGACGCACTGAAGGGCGGTGAGGGGAACTACACTGATGCCTCTTTGACGATCGCCCGGGACGGCGGGGCGAACGCCAATGACCTCTTCTCCATCTCAGCGACCGGGGTCACGCTTGACGGGACTGACCTGAAGTCCGACGGCCAGAAATTCGGTACTTTCACGCAGACCAACGGGACACTGACCGTCAGCTTCACGAGCGACACCGCAACATCCAATCTGGTCGATACCGTTCTGCAGGGGATTACCTATTCGAATACGGCTGCGACACCGACCGGTTCTGCGACCCTGAAATGGACCTTCAATGATGGGACCTCGGACGCAACGGGGACGACCCAGGTCACACTGACGAATGCGACGGCGGCAAGCAGCACGGCAGGCAGCTTCAATACGACAACGGGCGCCAACCTCACTCCAAAGGCCGTCTTTGATACTGCCGGCGAGACGTTGACGATCACGGCTGCCGACCACCTTATCGGCTCCACCGCTGCTGGTGATGACGGGAGCGATACGCTCTCCTTGGTAACAGGCAGCAACCTGACCAAGCTCGCAAGCCTGAGCGGGTTCGAGAACCTGAAGATTGCTTCGGGCGGTGAGGTGACCATGAGCACCGCCCAGCTTACGGGCTTTACCGGCACCATTGCCGGGGCCGGCACGGAGACGATCACGCTGACAAATACCGGCACGGTTGCAGGTGTGACCCTGACTCAGATCGAAAAACTGGCAACGGCCGCCGACGGAGCAGCACAGACCGTTACATTGGCCGCCGACCTGGCGAACGGCCGTACGCTGATAGCAGGCGATGCTGCCAAGGACGGGTTTGTTGTCACTGGGGCGAACGGCGACCAGGCCATTACTGGCAGTGCTGGAGCTGACACTCTGGCCGGTGGTCATGGCGACGATGTTCTGACGGGCGGTGCCGGGAACGATGTGTTCACCGGTTCTGCCGGTGACTTCAACGCCGATAAGATTACCGACTTCGCTGTCGGCGACAGCATTGTCGTGACCGGTGCGGCCGATAACAAACTCGCTCAGTCGCTTGATGGCAAGGCAGCCGCCGGAACCCTGTCTCTCGGCGCGCCGTACTCTCTGTCGCTGGCCGATATCAGTCCTGCCAGTGGGACCTGGAAGGCGGTCTATGACGCCACTGCCACCACCACCACAATCACGCTTGTAGCCCCTCCCGCGGCGCCGTCGACCCCGACGTCTCCGATTGTGGTGACGCCGACCACACCGACGACGCCAGGGTCTGACAGCAGTACGACCACGTCTCAGACGATCACGAACACGGGCACGACGTCGGGCAGTGCTGCGATCGTGGAGAACTCCAACAACAACGGCAACGTGGTCACGGCAACCCTGCCGCCATCCACCTCCATCAGCTCCGAGGGGCCCTCGACTGCCCAAAGCGGCGACGATGCGCTCAACAGCCTGGTGACCGCGATCGACAACCGCGACTCAACCGCGGAGAACGACCTTATCGGCGGTGCTCAGACATTCCTCACCGATCTCGCATCCACGACCACATTGGACGTGCGCACCATCATCCCAACCACGACGTCGAGCTCGCTGTCCGATCCGATCGTGATCACCGGCACCAGCGCGTCCGGCGGGTCGACCCAGTCGGAGGCCTTCGTCATCGATATGCGCTCGCTGCCCGCGGGCTCGAACCTGCAGCTGGACAACATCGAGTTTGCTTCAATTATGGGGTCGGCGACGGTGACCGGCGGTAGCGGTGACAACTATGCCGTTGGCGATGATGCCTCCCAGTTCATCTCGCTAGGCGAGGGGGACGACACTCTGTACGGCGGCGATGGCGACGATACCATTGGCTCGGCCGCTGGTGACGACGAGCTCTTTGGCGACGCTGGAGCGGATCGGGTGCTTGGAGGCACCGGCAACGACACCCTGTCGGGTGGCGTCGGCGATGACATTCTCGCCGGTCAGGCCGGCGACGATATCCTTGTCGGCGGTGTTGGCCGTGATGTCGGGCGCTTCGATGAAGCCTATGAGAGCAGTCTGGCTCGTGTCGATCGATCTGACGGTCGGATCGCACCTGCGTCCGATATCGTGCAGGGTGTTGAGATCCTGGCTTTCTCCGACGGCCGATCGGTCGCGACAGTCACTGAAAGTTCCTTTGTCACCAGCTTTGACGAAGAGCGCTATCTGGCAGCAAACGCCGACGTGGCAGCAGCTGTCGGGGCGGGACAGTTCGTCTCGGGACGGGCTCATTATGAGGCGACCGGTGTACTCGAGAACCGCGATGGCGCTTCCAGCTTCGCGTTCGACGAGACCTTCTATCTGGAGATCTACACCGATGTCGCCGCCGCGGTTGCGGCGGGGCAGTTTGCATCAGCCCTTCAGCACTTCGAAGCGATCGGAAAATCGGAAGGCCGCACGCCGAGCGCGATGTTCGACGGCGACTGGTACTTGGCACAGAACACCGATGTGCTGACAGCCTTTGCGGCCGGAGACATCGCCAGTGCCTTCGACCATTACCTGACAGCTGGAGCAGCGGAGGGCCGGGCGGCGTCACGCTATTTCGACACCGCAAAGTACCTTGCCGCCAATGCCGATGTCGCAGAGGTAGGCGTCAATGCCCTCGAGCACTACCTCACATCAGGCATCGAAGAGGGGCGAACCGGATATCTCATCGACGATTACCAAACCTGGCTCTTCTCGTAATTGAACCGCCCGGGGGATTGCAGCAGACCAGTTTACTTGAATCCTACCCGGCGATCAGCGTCGGCTTTATGCAGATCACCGATGGGATCACGCGCCGGTGTGACCGCTTGGGGGTTGGCTTGCCTGTAAGACCTCGAACCGTTAAGAGGTCGGCTTTTAGCGCTCTGCAAAGGCAGCCACTGCATGTCCGAGTCATCACTCGTTTCAGTTGTAATGCCCGTATACAATCACGAGCGCTTTGTGTCGGATGCCATCCGATCTGTCTTCGCACAGACTTGGCGACCGATCGAACTGATCATCATCGATGACGGTTCGCGTGACCGTAGTGCAGAGGTGGTGCGCGAGGTTCTTGAGGAATGCCCCGATGATGTGACGGTCAGCTTTCGCTCCCGTGAGAACAGAGGAGCGCACGCAACCATCAACGAGGGGCTACGCGACGCACGCGGGACCTGGCTTACAATTCTCAACTCTGACGATGCCTATGACCCAACGCGCATAGAGCGCTGCCTTGCGGCGCTGGAAGAACGGCGCGCGCGTCTGCTGATCACCTATGTCGATCCGGTCGACGACGATGATGTGCCGCTGCCGGCCGGACATCCATGGCGGCATTGGTATAGTGACCTTGTGATGCAGGAACTCGACGCGGCGCCAAGCCTGTCGGCTCTTCTACTGCGTGCGAATATCGGCGTTTCGACCGGTAACTTTATCTTCGAGCGCTCACTGTACGACCAATTGGGCGAGTTTGCCGATTACCGCTATGCCCATGACTTGGACTTCCTGTTGCGCGCCTGTCTGACGGATGAGCCGGTCCTGATCCGTGAGCCGCTTTACCGATACCGCCTCCACACCATGAATACGATTGCCGAGAACGATCGGGCCGCCCAGCGCGAGACCACGGCAATCATAGCGCATTATCTAAGGCGCACCCTCGCTGGCCAGGCAACCAACCCATTTGCCCCCCGCTTGGACAGCTGGCCGCATTCATTCATGTCTTTGGGTCTGCCACCACACCTGTGCCGCGCGCTCGACAGCCTAATCGAGCGCGCAGGCAGCCCTACGGATGACGAAGACGAGATCATCAAGCCGGCATCAACACTGCCATCGCTGCCTGACAATGCGCCCCAAGTGACCCTCATCAGTCACAATTTGAGCCACAGTGGTGCGCCTGTGCTGCTCCGTGATGTGGCCCGGGAGCTGCGCAAGACAGGGGTGGGATCGCGTGTGATTTCTCTGGAGCCGGGCCCGATGGCTGACGCCTTTGAAGCCGAAGGCTGTCCAGTCGTAAATGAAAATCCGATATCCCGGCTACTCTTTCGGATTGCTCACCGGCTCACCGGCATGGCTGAGCACCTGTGGGTATTGCGCCGGCCAACCGGTCGCCTCGCATGGTTGGTGAGGGCAGTGGCCAGCCGGCTCCGGGTCCTCGATTATGTGCGCAACGGCACCGGCCTGCTTCTTGTGAATTCCTTTGCCTCCTGGCCGCTGGCGCTATCAGTCCTGAACCGGTGGCGCGGGCCCGCCTTCTGGTACATCCATGAGACCTTCAATCCGACAGTGCTGATGCGCGATCAGCGCTCATACGAGCGTCTGCAAAATCTGCGCGCCCGCGGTGCGGTTAAAATGCTGTATGGATCTGACGCAACACGCGCGGTTTGGGCTCGCGCTGGCTTTGATGGTGACGTTCTGTACTGGAGCGGACTCCCCATCGACGCCCCCCACACACCAACGACGATTGAGCCCGAAACCAAGGCGCCCGAAAGCCGCCGCCGGGTCGTGCTCTCCGTCCAGTCTGCCGGTACGCGCAAAGGCACCCGCGAGCTGCTGGAAGCCTTTGCGTATGGCCGTCGTGAGGGGCTGATCCCGCACGAGGCGGAACTGCGCATCGTTGGCTGCCCAAAACCGTCTGTCAGCCCTTTCGTTCGCGACCTTCTCGTTCGGATCCATCAGCCGGATCTGCGCGGCGCCGTGCGATTGGTGGCTGTTCTGCCGCCGGCGGAGCTTGATGCGCACTATAGAGATGCGGAAGTCTATGTTCAGTCTTCGATCATGGAGTGTCTGCCGCTTGCTTTGCTGACAGCGATGGCGCACAGCCTTCCCATTGTGTCGAGCGATGCTGATGGATGCCGTGAAGCGATCCAGCACGAAAACACTGGCCTTTTGGTGCCACAACGTCAGATCGCGGTTATGGCGGAAGCGATTTCGCGCCTATTGAACGATCGTGACGAAGCACACGGCTATGGGCAGAACGCACGCCGCCGCTTCGAAGAGTGCTTCTCGCTCGAGGCGACCGTTCCGGCACTGTTTGAAACGCTCTTTGCCGGACAACTTCCCTCGACGGCTCAGGAGGTCATGTCGGAGATGACCGCTGCGACACGGCGTTGATCACCATCCATGCCTGATAAAGGCGTCAAGGCCGACATCCAGTGCCGGCCGTCATGTAGATCGCGGATCATACGTTCGCAGCCATTGGAGAAGGACAGTTTGGGCTCCCATCCCAGGCGATCCTTCGCGCGGGTGATATTGAGCACGCTGACAGGCACGTCGAAAGCGCGGCCCGCCTGATAGCTTACCTTTGGTTTGACCCCCAGATGCTCTGTCAGGGTCTCGATGATACCGTTCAGCGAGATACCGATCCCGCTTGCGATATTGAATACCGGCGCGTCGCCACACAGCTCGACGGGGGCGTTGGCGAGAGCCACCAATCCCTCTGCAAGATCCGCAATATGGATGTAGTCGCGTACGACCGAGCCATCCCCCCAGATCGAAATTTCTTCACCCGCCATCGCCTTGAAAAGAAATGCGCTGGCAGCCCCTTGGGGGCGCTTTGGATCCTGGCCGGCTCCAAAAGGATTGGAAATGCGCGCCACTCGGCAGTCCAGGCCATAACAGTCTCGGTAGTATCCAAGATACATCTCAACCGCTGCCTTCGACACTCCATAGGCGGTCACCGGTGCGAAGTTATGGGTCTCCGATACAGGTGTTTGTTTGAGGCGGCCATAGACTGTGCCGCCGGAGGAGGCGAACACTAGCCTCTTCCCAGGGATGCGGCGAAGGGCTTCAAGCAAGCGGATGGTGGAGCGAACATTCTGGTCAAGATCGCCAATCGGATTTTCATTGGCTGTCTGGGGGATCGTCGACCAGGCGTAGTGATGGATTACATCGACATCGTGGAGGATTGCGTCCCACTCAATGGACTCAATCTCACCCTGCTGAAACTTCATAGGGAGCTCGTCGAACTCGGGAGGGGGAGACATCCGATCAACTACGGTGACACGCCCACCGCTTAATGCCAGCGCCAAAGCCGTGTGGCGGCCGATGAACCCGAGGCCGCCGAGGACCAAGTGATGCTTCATTCTAAAACAGTCCCATGCGTCATAGTGCGGGATCCGCAAAGCGGACTGGTCCGATGACGACCGCTCATCTCTGCACGTCTGGCAGATGCGTGGTCTTGTATTCGTAGCCTGCAAGCCGGGCCGCAAAGGGTATCAGGCGTTCGAGTGTGTGAAGGATCGTGCCATCTTCTGGCACTGGCTCCACAGGATAATCCTCCCAGCCCAGCGATAATGCGAACAGGGGTTCAAGCGCTTCACGACGCGCCCAGAACATCGTTCCATTGGGCCAGTCAAACGCTTGCGGCAACTCAGCGAGCCCCAGTTTGGCGGCAAGCTCCTCTGCGATGGACCGGTTCTTGTCCCAGCCGCAGATATAAGGATCATCGGGGAACAAAAGACCGAGCTCTTCGGTTGCCATAAGCGTCGCTACCGCAATGTCGGCGGCGGGTGTCATCCCACCAATAGTGTGCTCCCATAGGAACTCTCGCCAACCGTCACCGATGCCCGTATCGAGATGCACGCTTTTCTTACCGTGCACATGGCCGATCACGTCGTAGTCGTCGAGCGACACCCCATCAAGACCCGTGAGGAAAGCGCCGATATCGCGTCCCCGGTTCGGCACGACCCGCACGTCCACAAGACCGCGCTCATAACCGGCAAGACCTTCGCGCAATACTGCAGCTCGCTCATCGTCGGTGGTGGTGAGCACCAAATCGCATCTCAGCGCGTTAACATTCAGGCGCTTAAGGAAATCACCAATGAGATCGGCATAGTGAAAATGCCCGTGCAGCAGCGTGCGCGTCGTTTTCGGCAGTGCTGGCGCATCCACGTCCTTCAAGCGGATCACGTCATGTACCCAGCGGCCTGCAGGTCGGCCGCGACGCAGCCAGTCGGCCAGTGGATCGTGCAGCGAACCGCCGCCGCCCATGTCCTCATCGTAGATAAGGGTTTGAAACCCCGGGAACGGCCGCCGCAGACCGAGTGCCGCATTATCACCGGCACCAGCGCGCACGACCCTATTGCGGATCAGATAATCCCAAAGCGCTTGATCCTCCGGAGCCTCACCATGCGGCCCTGCAAAGAACCCAGCATCGAACGCTTTTTCAGATTTGATGAGCTCATGATCTTCGCTAAGGGCAGCCGCTTCCTCGGCCGCCTCGCTGCCCAACGCGTCGAGTTGAGCGCTATAGCGTGCCATATCAAAAGATGCAGCGGCGTTGCGCAAACACGCTGCCGACAACTGCTCAAGGGTATTGCGATCTGCGGCGAGATCCACCACGCGCTTACCCATCGCGGCAACGTCCAGATACGGCACAACCAGATCCGCGGTAGCCGGATCGGCCGCCAGGACTTCAGCGATACCGCTGGCCTCAGCAAAACATATGACCGGGCATCCCCGAGCCAAGGCATCGATGCATGTGTTCGGCATCGGGTCTATACGCGAGGTGAGGACAACAGCATCGGCTGCCCGATACACCTCATCCAGGTCATCGAGCTCACCGGTAAAAATCAACCGATCCCCGAGGCCGGACCGCGACACCTGATCGGCGATATAGGTGGAGTAATGGATATCCTTGTCCGGCTCATACCCCCCACCTACCCACACGAAGCGCAGGTTAGCACCGCGATCGGCAGCAACAGCGGCCATTGCTGCGGCAATGAAGAGGTCCACGCCTTTACGGAACTGAACATAGCCGAGGCCAACAACGACAAAGCAGTCCGCTTCTGCGTCTCCGCGTAGCGTGTTCCGGATTTGACGCGGTGAGGTCGATAGCAGGTCCTGTTGGCGCGGCGGCAAGACCGGCACGCCCTGGGCTGCAATGGTATGGCGGCGCTGGCGCAGGAACCGATATCCAGCAGCATCATATGATCGCGCAACGACGTCGGCTGGGAACACGACGTGGTGAGCCCAGAGAAGAACGTCATAGAGGCCGAAACCAGCCACGTTTGCTGCGAATTCATGGATCAGCGAAACGACACCGACACCAGCCCGCGTAAGACGCGGGACCACATCGCGGGTCTCGGCGCTGTTTGCGATCGCGAAACTTGGCCGGACCCTGGCAACCAGGCGCTCAACCACCCGGTCGAAATCGACACTGGTCAATGCCGGGTAATCCGGGATCATGACGACATCGCTGCACACGTCAGCGAAGTCTGCTTCCAGTACGCCGCCTTGCTTAAGAACGACGACAACGTCGTAGCGCTCCTGCAGATCGCGCGCGATGTTCCAGCCTAGAATGGGCGCGCCGGTCCTTGAGGCTTCGTGCAGTACAACCAGGACACGCTTGCGTGCGGAGGTCGTCATGTCCTTGACGACCATCCGGGTCGCAGGCGACACGCCCTGACGGCCCTCGGCACGGCCAAACAATGCGTAGTGGCGCAGCAACCCTATGCCGGACTCAAGGACATCTGGATAGCGTCGAGCATAGTAATCGGGCTCGAAACCGGCCGATGGCGCAATGCCGAGTGGCTCTCCGGCCTCCAGATAATGCTCCAGAGGATCGCGCCCCTGTTCCTCAGCTTCTTTTGTCAGGGCATAGAAGGCCGGATCGAAAAGCCCGCTCTCGCGTATGGCCTGCAGCTCTGGGTCCACGGGCACTGGGGGAGGCGGGGGCGGGGGCGCGGGTTCACTCAAGACCCGTCGTGCGACCCTGCGTGTCATTCTCAAGATATACTCAGCAGACGAGCGCGGAGGCTCAGGAGGAGGCGGTGGTTTCAGAGGCTCGTTGTGAACCAATCGGCCAAGCACCTCCCCGAGATAGCCGCGGTCTTCCATCACGCCAGGGCTATCCGTGTTGGCGAGCCGGCAAACCGCTCGCGCCACCGAAGTAAGATCACGCGCCGTGGTCTTTGCCAGATGCCGCGACAGCTCGTCCCATGATGTTGCGCGATCCGCATAAGCGCGCCAGTGGTCGCGCTCTGCAGACAAGGTGCCCGTTTCGGATCTGGCTGCAAGCAGGTCCTGGTGGATCTCGCGCACCGCATCGGCAAGGGCATCAGAGCGTTCTTCTGCCACCTCGCGCATGCGCACCGCTTCGCGCGTCGCCAAGCGATCGACCAAGGCATCGCCCAACCGCGCGAAGTAACGCCGCATCGCATCAAGACCGCCATCCTGTGACGATGCGAGCAAAGCTTCAAGACGAGCCGGCGGGGGTTCGCTTCCGACATAAGCGACCCCAAGCCCGTTGCTGTGAACGAACTCGACGCTGGGCCAAGCCGCTTCAATTTCAGCCCACAGCTTCCACACACCAAAATCGCCATGGCGCACATTGGTGTCGTGAAAGAGCACCACCCCATGGCGACTCATCTTCGCGAGCCAGCTTTGATAATCCTCGCGTACCGCCTCGTACGTATGCAGCCCGTCAATATGCAGGAGATCGACCGAGCCATCTGGAATATGAGCGCGCGCGTCCTCGAAACTCATGCGCAGGAGTGTGGAGAATCTACCGTAGAGAGGATCGTGATACTCTTTTAGATTGTAATATACATCATCCCCATAGAGACCGGCATGCTCGTCTCCCATCCAATGATCGACGCCGAAGCTGCGGGTTTCCAAGCCGAGCGTCGCCACCGCTTGGGCGAAAGCACAGTAGGAATTTCCAGTGTGCACGCCGAGCTCAACGAGGGTCTTCGGACGAACCGCTTGAACGAGCCAGAACGCGAAAGGAATGTGCCCGACCCAAGAGTCCGGCTGCACGAGGCGGTTTGGGGGGAGTAGCTCCAAGCCCCCGACCCCCCAAGCTGCGTTGGAGCCATTGTCGGGCAAGGGCGGTTGCTCGGCGGTGCTCATCGTTCGCATCATTCCAGGAAAAGCCTTTGACTAGATTGATTTAGTCGAAGGTGCAATGGGAAAGGCATGCAGAACCATAGCAGGCTCTCTGCCGGCAGGTGATGCGCTCCAACAATGGCAAAAGGGGCGCGTGGCCGTAAACTGTGCCGACAGTGTGCTTAGCCGCACCCAAGGCGGCAAGCGGACCATATTTCCATATCGGCTAAAACGACCCCTGAAACAACAATTCTCGCAGGACCCCAGCTGCGCCGCTCTACGCCGCACATCTGGTTTGGCCGATGAGCCTGATCCTAACCCTGGAAGCTGCACCAGTCAGTGAGGGCTGATCCTGATTTTGACGCTTCAGATGCCGATGTCATCGACATAGAAAGCCACCCCTTCAGAGCGAAACGCTGGCATCGTGGCCTCCACAATGTCCGCCTCCGTCTGACTCGCAGTAAAGAAGTGAGATCCCGTTTGGGTATTGAAGAATCTATACAGTGGAACAAGGCCCTCATCGCTCGTCTGGGAAGCACGGTATGCGGCTCCTTCAAACGTATAGCTTGGCAGCGTGTTGATAATGCCATCCCGTTCTTGCGGCGAAATTGTGTAAAAGTGCGTACCGTTCGTCGTATTTAAGAACCGCCAAACCACTTCTCCCAACGATCCGGATGTTGAAAACACCGCACCTTCAAATTGATAATTTGAAAGCCCATCGAGAGCCGATCTTTCCGCCTCCGACGCTGTGTAAACATGGGATCCTGAGGAAACGTCTCGGAACCGGTAAATGTTCTGTTCCGCAGCTATCTGTATAGCACCATCACCAAACTGGAATATTTCAGTCTCTCCAACGATATCTATGCCATCCGGCCCTGCCACCGTGAAGGAACTCTCAGATTCACCTGTGATCGGGTTCTTTGTGCGAGTCCACGAATAGAAGACCTGCGAGCCGGAAAAGACTGCGATATCTGTGCCAGCACCGCCGTATATAGTGTCATTTCCGAGCCCGCCTCGGATGTAATTCGACGCTGCATTACCTGTGATATCGTCGTTACCTGAGCCTCCAATTACATTTTCGAGCGTCACATTGAAGGCAATCGTGACATTATTTGATAAATTATTACCAATACTACTAAACGTTCCGCCAGATAACCGCACGATGCTATCAGTGGTTTGATTTGATAAATCAATGACATCGGTGCCTCCCGTATCGTAAATAGTCCGCATAAAATCATCTGTAGTATTATTAAAATAATATGTGTTGTTTCCAGGGTTCGCAGTCGTGTTTGCACCATAAAGATATTGGATCGCAGCTATGTCGTAGATGCCAGGTCCGGGCGGTTCGCTGTTGGTGCCAGGGTGGGCATTGTACGACATGACTGTTGTGGCAAAGCTATCTTCTGATTCTGGAAGAAAGGGGGTCTCGTCTCCGTCCCCATAGTTCCCAGGATGTTTTAAGCCGATCGCATGACCAATCTCATGCAGTATTGTTGAGAATCCACTTTCACCAGGATTCAGCTGATTGGCCGAATCAACATCGTTTGCTATGAATATGTCTCCAGAACTTCCATTGTCACTGGTCAAACTATAAGCATAGCCTGCGGTATCCCCTCCCTGGTTATTAGCTCCCAAGCGAATATCAACGCTGTTCTGATCCGAGACTTCGGTAAAAGTGATATTGGCGACTAACGCCCATTCAGAAAATGCTTCTTTCACTGCAATACGTTGTGCAGCTGTTAGTGGAGCAAAGCCTAATCGATCCGCTTCAGAGGCATAATCAGGAGGGCTTTCCATAAAGCTGAAATTAATCTCAGCGCCTGTGCCGACCTCTGCCGCACCCCATTTCGGCGTATTTTCGAAGAGAAGTGCCGAAACATAGTACGCTGCTGTCATATTCTTAGCTGGTGCGACACCGATTAGTTCAAGTCGATTGAGATCCAGCTGCGTAAGCCCACCGTCCCCGCAAGCCGTACAACAGCACATCACCGGGTGTGTAAAGGTCGTGTATTGGGGGAGTGACATTGTTTCTTTCTCTAGCATTGCATCGCACCCAGGTCGCTGCAGGGATGTGTTATTGGATCAACTAAATAAGCCCGTGTAGAGGACGATCATTGCCGTTTATCCCTCCCCCCTGGAATTGGTTCGCCGATATGTTTTGGAAACCGCGGGATGGTTCTGACCCCATTTCTGGTCTAGCCGCCATGCGACGTTTCAGGTTGGGTTGATTGGGGCCGCAAAGGCGCTGGGGGTCAAGTCACCCAGGCTGAAATACGCAGATGCGGACTTGGCCACAGCCCAGATGAAGAACACCAAGGTGCAGGCGCAGTCGAGGTCTAACGCTGGAAGCTTGCTGAGGATTCCCGCAGGTTCGGCGTCATCCGGGTCTGGGGCATGCGCACCGGGGTGATTCAGTCAGCGTGGATTGGTACGATGGCAGAGGCGACTTTTGGCAAGGCGCCAGGCGATATTCTCGGCTATGCTAGCCAGGTTGCTACCCGGGTTTGATATGCTAGGTAGTGTAAGGCAGGGACTCCGGATGGTTATGTAGGGTTGATTTTCATTGACTTTTAAGTCCGTAGAGAAGAGATATGTATAGGTTGTTTCCGATGCCCCCAAGCCCGGAAACAATCTGAGTCCTGTTGCTATATTCTCTCTGGATTGTGCTTCAGGACTAAAAAACCCCGGCTTCGGCCGGGGTTTTGCTTTTACCATCACCTCATCGCCAGAGCCGGTATTGTGGGTCTTGTGTCGTCGAGTTGTACAACGCCGACCGCTCGCACTCGGGCCGCGGTGGGCGCACACCCGATGAAGCGTATCGGACCGTTAAACCGACACCGTTGCGGGGCTCGCTCCGGCAACGGCGGACAGCGACTGTCAGCATGAACCACACCAGGGAATAGCTTAATCAAGCCGCCAAACTGTCCGAACGATGGGGACCACCTCTTTTAGACCATCAAAACACGAATCTACGCGAGCTCTGTTAGAGTGAGTTAAACTGGTTAGGGACGTTATCGTCCAAATTATTCTAATAATATCAACATGCTATAAGATAATAAGAAGCTCAGAGCACGAGCTTAAGGGTGTCAGTACACGAGGCGAAGGTCCTCAGAACACGTGCACCAGCACGCTCAAAACACGAGAGCCAGATCATTCCTGGGCTCTCAAAGCACAAAGACCGCTTTGCCACAGCCATATACGTGCTTTGAGAGCCTTAGCGTGGGACGAGAAGGGCGCCCGGCGGCAACATAAGGCATTCAAGGCACGAATCAGTTCATAGTTCGTTCGTCAGCCTGGGGCTGGCAGCACTGCCAGATAGCCGCCCCTGGCGCGTGACTCTGGTTTAGCGCGGTTCGACTCGTGCCCTGACTGCCTTAAATACCACGAAACACTCATTAAGGCCGTCAAGGCATGAACATCTAACATTGAAAGACGCAACCAAGTGGGCACACTTTGTTGGCCGATTATAGGATGTGCCATGTCCAAACAGACAGCCCAGCTTCCGCTTAAACTTGACGGACCACTTGTCGGTGCGATCAAGGGAGAGCGCAATATCATGGCATATCCTTTCTTCGATCTCGACAAGAGGGCGCTCAAAGCACGAATTGAATTCGAGGATCCGGACCTCGGCGTCAAGATCGCTGTCCGCGCAGCCGATGGGAGCGGTGTCCCCACCATCTATGACAAGGACCTGGTGCTCTACGTGGCAACGGTACTGGCTCAGCGGATGGATGAGGGCCGGTTAACGGGTAGCGATGAAGATCGCGTGATCAACTTCACCGTTCACGATTTTCTACGCGTCGCCGGGCGATCGACGGACGCTCGAAGCTACGACCGCTTCAAGGCAATGTTGGATCGTCTAACGAGCGCAACTATTTCAACCAACATTGAAGTCACCGTCGATGACGAGACTTTAGGAGCCGATGGTTGGTTCGAATGGTTTGAGCGCACGGGTACCGGAATTCGGTACCGCACGGGGAAAAATGGATTAAAGCGGATCAGCCATGTTCGTATCACCGTTGGGAAATGGCTGTTCAATGCGATTGTTAAGGACCGCAAGATTCTGACTTACGCCAAGGCGTATTTCGATCTCGAACCGATCCCCCGACGTTTATACGATCTGGCCCGCGTGCATGTGGGCGCGCAGGATCGATGGCAGGTAAGGCTTCCGAAGCTTCAGGCGCGGATCGGTGACCATTCGCGGATCTCGCAGTTCCTCTCCGGACTGCAAAAGCTTGAGACAGAAGACCGCCTCCCGGAGTATCGGTTCCGAATTGTCGAACAGGTTCGTCCAGGGCGTATCCGCCGCTCCGCCAAGGATTTCGAACGGATTATGGTTGTTTTCACCAGGCGAACAGGCACCGATGATCGCCAGACCGTCACCGCTGATCCGGGCGCACAGAGAGTGGTCGATCTTCCCGCTCGCGAGGCGCCCCACCCACGTCTAGCAGCTGAGTTGAAATCCATTGGGTATATGGGGCGGCTTACCCGTGTTCGGTCACTTGTCGAACGCCTGAACAACGCAGGCGAAGCGATACCAGAGGGAAAAGCCGCAGTTAAGCTCAACGAGCGTGCGCTATGTGACGATATCCATGCACTGGCTCAAGCGCTGGTTGACGCTGGAATCGAACACAGCCGATAGTGTGGGCCACACCCTCCTTGAACTGATCTTAGGGAACCAGCGATGCACGACCCAGCCAGAACAGAGGCTGCCATGCGGTGGGCCAAGCAGCGACTTGTGAAAACCCCCGAACTGCTCGCGTCTTCGCGCCTCGGTCTTGGTGATATTGAAATGGCTCACATTCTTCCCAACCAAGGAAGCAGCGACAAGCACGAAGATACCCTTCATCTAAAAGATAATTCTTAAAATAAAAACTACGATTTTAGAATAACATAACAACAATTATTTGAAAATTATGTTATGTCTGTTCGACTAAAATTATAGTGTAGTACCGAATTTTTCGATGACCAGTGTAGAAAGATCAAATGGATTTTTGAAATTTCGATCGAACCATTGAGACGCGACAGCTGCCCGCTCGGCAGCACTCGTTCCGGCTGTTATCTGTTCCGGAGCCGAGTAGATGCTGGTGAACATCTGCATGTCCTCCCCGGATTTCATGACTTTTGCTTCAAACACTAGCTGGGAATCGGGTTTTCGAGCTTGGAATAGTGCCGTGGCACGTTTAACCGCGCCCTCCAATGAGATGTGGGTTTCGCGGAACGCTTCGGAGCCATCAGCGGCGTAAGCTAAGAGTATGTACGTCATTCGTTGCCTGTGATTTCGATTATTTCGGCTTGGCCTACTGCTGGTTCGGTCTTCAGCGACGGGAACAGCTTAACCGGCCGTCCGGATTTCAGGGACCACTTCTGATCACCTCTGACCTCCTCTCATATCCCACGTCCAATTCCCTGAAACACCCTATCTCGGTGTCCGC
>NZ_FNBW01000013.1:7500-160259 GCF_900102465.1 Thalassobaculum litoreum DSM 18839
GCACCTTGTCGCGGAAGGTCTGGGGCGGCACGAGCCCGACCACCGGCAGCAGACAGATCAGGCCGGCCGCCAGACTGATCCAGGCAGGTGAGACGCCGTGCACCGCGTCGGTCGCCCACAGGGCCAGGGCGGCGGCCAGCAGCAGGGCCAGCCGCTGCTCGTCGCGGCTCCAGTAGGACGGCTCCGACGCTTCCTCCGCCGCCTCTTCGCCGCGGATCGGCGTGTCGTTGAACAGGCGCCAGACCACCAGGACCAGCAGGATCGATTTCAGCAGGCCGAGCACCGGGAAGTGGATCAGCAGCCAGTCGAAATACTGGATCTGGATGCCGTGGAAGGTCTGGGCGGCGCCGAGCAGCACGTTGTTCGGCACATTGGCCGGCAGGATGGCCACGGGACCGAGATAGGAGCCGAAGCCGGTGGCGATCACCAGTCCGGTGCGCCCCCGCGATCCGGCCAGGTAGCCGAGCCGGTCGGCCAGGGCGAGCACGATCGGCAGCAGCAGCACCAGCCGCCCCATGGTCGACGGCATCAGGAAACCGAGCGCCAGACAGACCGTGACCACGCCGGCCACCGTCGCCAGATAGCCGCCGGTAAAGCGCCGCACCAGGGTGCGGGCGATGCGCCCGCCGAGCCCCGTGCGGTCGACCGCGGCACCGATGATCAGCCCGCCGAACACCAGCCAGAAGGCCGGGCTGGCGAAACCGGAGAAGATCACCGGCGGGCTGGAGACGTGCAGGATCATGGCAGCGAGGAAGAACGCCACGGCCACCAGATGCTCGGGCAGCAGCACCGAGGCCCAGGCGCCGATCGCCAGCACCACCAGGGCGGCGGCGCGCATGATCTCCGGCGACGCCCCCTCGGGCACCGGCATGAACCACAGGGTGCAGGAGCTCGCCGCCAGGATGACGATTGTGACGGTGTGGCGGAGCGAGGCGGTCACGCGCCTTTCTCCGGTTTGTCGCCGTCAGCCTCGAAGACCACCAGATCGGCCCCCTCCTCCACCAGATCGCCGGCGGCGACAGGCAGGCCGGCGACCGTTCCGTCGGCCGGCGCGGAGATGGTGTGCTCCATCTTCATCGCCTCCAGGACGATGAGCGTGGTTCCCTTCTTCACCGCATCGCCCTCGGACACGGCGACGGAGGCCACCTTGGCCGGCATCGGCGCGACCAGCCGCCCGCCGGCTTCCGCCGCGTCGTCGATGCCGGCCAGCGGGTCGACCAGAACCATCGTCCAGGAACGTCCCTCGGCCAGAACCGTCCGGCGGTCCCGGTCGGCGACGACCCGCACCGGCCGGCGCACCCTGTCGATGGTGGCCAGCAGGGCGCCGTCCGGGCCGTCATCCGCCGCGATCGAGACCGACCGGCCCGCGATATCGGCGCGCCAGCCGACCCTGTCGGCATGCATGTCCACCGCCACCTCATCCTCGCCCTGGCGGAAACGCAGGGTGTGGTGGGCTCGGTCGTTCAGGCGCCAGGCATCGGCCCGGGCCCAGGGCGACTGAGGATCGCCGGTCGCCGCCGCCCGGGCCGAGGCCGCGGCGGCCAGGGCCCGCATCTCGGCCAGCCCGGCAAGGGCCAGCACCCCGTCGGGCGCGGCCGGAGGAGGCGGCGCCAGGCTGTCGATCTCGCGGCCGACGAAGCCGGTATCGATCGGTCCGGCCACCACCTCGGGATGCTCGACCAGGGTCTTCAGGAAATCGCGGTTGGTGGTGACGCCGACCACCTCGGTGCGGCCCAGAGCGGCGGCGAGCCGGGCCAGGGCCTGGCGGCGGTCGGCCCCATGGGCGATGACCTTGGCGATCATCGGGTCGTAATGGACGCTCACCACCCCGCCCTGCTCGACACCAGAATCGACCCGGACCCCCTCGCCCTCCGGGAACCGCAGGTGCACCAGCCGGCCGGTCTGGGGCATGAAGTCCCGCGCCGGATCCTCGGCATAGAGCCGAACCTCCACCGCATGGCCGGTGATGCTCAGGTCGTCCTGACCGAACGGCAGCGCCTCGCCGGCGGCGACCCGGAGCTGCAGGGCGACGAGGTCCAGACCGGTGATCAGCTCGGTCACCGGATGCTCGACCTGCAGGCGGGTGTTCATCTCCATGAAATGGAACGACCCGGATGAGTCCATGATGAACTCGACCGTGCCGGCGCCGACATAGCCGACCGCCTCGGCCGCGGCGACGGCCGACGCCCCCATCTCCCGGCGCAGGTCCGGATCGAGATCGGGGGCCGGGGCCTCCTCCAGGATTTTCTGGTGACGGCGCTGGGCCGAGCAGTCGCGCTCGAACAGGTGAACGGTGTTGCCGTGGCTGTCGGCGAAGACCTGGACCTCCACGTGCCGCGGCCGTTCCAGGTACTTCTCCACGATCAGCCGGTCGTCGCCGAAGGACGCCTTGCCCTCGCGCTGGGCGCCTTCGATGGCGGCTTTCAGCTCGTCGGCGCCGCGCACGACCCGCATCCCCTTGCCGCCGCCGCCGGCCGACGCCTTGAGCAGCACGGGGAAGCCGATGTCCCTGGCCGCCGCGGACAGGCGCTCAACGGACTGGTCGTCGCCATGATAGCCGGGGACCAGCGGCACCCCCGCCTTCTCCATCAGCGCCTTGGCTCCGGCCTTGGAGCCCATGGCCTCGATCGCGCCGGCCGGCGGGCCGACGAAGGCGATGCCGGCCGTGGCACAGGCCTCGGCGAAGCCGGCGTTTTCCGACAGGAACCCGTAGCCCGGGTGGATCGCCTCGGCGCCAGCGCGGCGGGCCACCTCCAGGATGCGCTCGGCGACCAGATAGCTCTCGGCCGCGGGCGCCGGGCCGATCGGCCAGGCCTCGTCGCAGGCGCGTACATGGGGGGCGTCCCGATCCGCATCGGAGAAGACGGCGATCGTGCGCAGGCCCATGGCGCGGGCGGTGCGGGCGATCCGCACAGCGATCTCGCCGCGGTTGGCGATCAGCAGGCTGGAGAACATCGGCTAAGGTCCCAGGCGTCACGGGACGCTGAGCATAAGAAGGCGGAGCCGGGAATTCAAAGGGCACTATGGGAGGGGCGATCGGACCGGTCGCCGCGGCGGCGATCCCGGCCGGTTCCGCACGGGGTAGTGGACGAAGGCGGCCCGACTCGGACATATGAGATCACCCCATTCCGACCGCGAGTCGCCCCATGCCCACGCCCGGACGCTCCTTCCGCTTCACCCATGCCCTCCTGCGGGAACCTGTCGACAGCATCGTCGACGGTTTGCGCGCGGTGGATACCGGTGCGCCGGATGTGGCTTTGTTCCGGGCGCAGCACGCCGCCTATCGCGACGCGCTGGAGGCGGCGGGGCTGGCGACGACGGTTCTGGGTCCGCTGCAGGAGTTTCCGGACAGCGTGTTCGTGGAGGACGCCGCCCTGTGTCTCCCCGAGGGGGCCGTGGTGATGCGGCCGGGCGCCCCGACCCGGCTCGGCGAGGCGGTGATGATCGAGCCCGCGCTGCGCGAGGCGTTCGACGAGGTGCGCCACCTGCCCTCGCTGGGCGACCACGGGCATGGACGGATCGAGGGCGGCGACGTGCTGGTGACCGACCGGGAGATCCTGGTCGGCCGGTCGGCGCGGACCAACGGCGCCGGGATCGAGGCATTGCGGGAGGTGGTACGCGACTGGGGCTACACCGTGCGCGAACTCGCCACCCCGCCCGAGGTGCTGCACTTCAAGACCGATTGCGGGTTGCTGGACGGCGAAACGATCCTGACCACGCGGCGCCTCGCCGCCGGCGGCCATCTGGACGGCTACCGCCTGATCCACGTGGCCGAGGGCGAAGAGGCGGCGGCCAATGCGGTGCGCGTCAACGACGTGGTTCTGCTCCCGGCCGGCTACCCCCGCACCGCGGAACTCCTGAACCAGGCGGGGTACCGGGTCGTGGCGCTGCCGAATTCCGAAGCGGCGAAGGTGGATGGCGGAATGTCCTGCCTCTCCCTGCGCTATTGTCGAGCCTCTTAAAGCCGCCGCGATCTGCTAAAATCGGAGCAGCCGTCGCAACCGCCGCCAGTCCCAAGCGTTGCGGTTCTACATCACACGACACCGGCAGGGCGCCGGTTCGACCGAGATCGCAAGGGGGATCGCATGGACTTCTCGCTCATCGCGTATGGCATCTCGGTCTATGCAGGGGTACTAGCGCTCAGCACCTACGCCTATTTCGGGCTTTGGGAGATCGAGGCCGAGGCGATCCCGCCCTATCTGGCCGACCAGGGCTACACGCCGAAGATCTTCGTCAATCATGTGATCGATCAGATCGACGACATCCGGCTCGAGACCGCATCGGAATCCCAGACCGACGTCGTGAAGACCGGAAAGGTCACGCCGGCCGAAGAGGTCGCCAGCTATTTCGGCGTGACCGAGCTGATCCGCGCCGGCCAGGAAAGCTTCGGCCTGGCGCCGCCGCGCATCGAGCTGGAGGTCATCCAGCGCGACAAGACCGCCTTTTGGCGGGTCCGCGGCAACCATGCCCTCTACGGGCCGACCATGCGATCCGGCAAACTGGACACTCAAAGCACCGAGCAGCTCTTCGAGACCCTGGCCCATCACACGATCTCGTTCCTGTCCCCGTTCGAGGGAGCGGCCCACGACCTGGTCGCTGATTCGCGGGTCGGAGACTATTCGGAGACGATCGCCACCACCTCCGCCCTGTTGCGCGGCTGCGACAGCGCGCCGACCTTCATCTGCACCCAGGCCAATGTTCGCGTCGGCCACACGATCCGCGGCCTCGCCAACCTGAATGCCGGAGACGCCCGCGCCGCCTTCGAAGATCTTCAGACCGCCAACGAGATCAGCGGCAAGGACGCCGTCGCCACCGCCTTCCTGGGCGATGTGCTGCGCCGTCTGGATCAGGAGGACGCCGCGCAGAAGCGCTACGAAGAAGCCCTGGCCCTGGACAGCGACGTGGGCCAGGAATTCGTCAGCTTCGCCCGCGGCCTGGCCAAGGCCGGCAATATGCCGCTGGCGGTGGAGCGTTTCGAGACCGCGGCGCGCCTCAATATGGAAGGCGCGGAATTCCTGGCGAGCTGGGGCGAGAGTCTGGCCGCCATGGGCGAGTACGAGGACGCCCTCGCCAAGTATCTCCAGGCGGAGAACCTGGACACCGAAACCGACCTTTTCGCGGAGAAGATCGAGGAGCTCCAGCAGAAGATCGGCGAGATCGACAAGTCGAAGTCGACGCCGCCGGACGTGGCGCCGGCACCGATCCAGGGCGGTACGACCACGGAATAAGGTCCGCGGCGGGGGCCTTCACCACTCCGGCTTGCGCTTCTCCAGGAATGCGCTGAGGCCTTCCTTCGCCTCCCGCGAGGCGCGCTGATGGGCGATCCGCTGGGCGGTGTCGCGCACCAGCAGATCGTCGATCGGCTTGCCGGCCACGTGACCGATCAGGTCCTTGGAGGCCCGCACCGCCGTCGGGCCGGAGCCGGTGATGTGCTTCAGCAGGCTGTCGACCGCCTCGTCCAGCGCCGCCTCATCGGCGACGACCTGGTGCACCAGACCGATGCGCAACGCCTCCTCGGCATCGAAGCGCTCTCCGGTGAGAAAATAGCGCCGCGCCGCGCGCTCGCCGATGGCCCGCAGGGAATACGGGCTGATGGCGCCCGGTATGATGCCGAGCTTGACCTCGCTGAAGGCGAAAATGGCGTCGCTGACCGCCACGGCCATGTCGCAGGTCGCCGTCAGCCCGACGCCACCGCCCAGCGCCGCCCCGTTGACCCGGGCGATGGTCGCCATCGGCATCCTGTCCAGCCGCTTCATCAGGCCGGCCAGCTTCATCGCGTCCTGGAAGTTGTCGTGATCGCCCTGGCCGCCGGCCTTCTTCATCCAGCCGATCTCCGCGCCGGCCGAGAAGGCGGCCCCCGCGCCGGTCACCACCAGCGCCTTGATGGAGCTGTCGCCCGCCAGCCGTTCCAGGGTTTCCGTCAGGTCCTGGATCAGCACGTCGTCGAAGGCGTTGCGGATATCCGGCCGGTTCAGGGTGAGCCGGACCACCCCCCTGTCGTCATGCTCGAGCTGGATGGTCTCCGGGCGCTTGATGTCGTAGCGAAGCATTGCGGTGTCCCTGTCTGAAATCTTCTTTGGCCAACACTTGTCATCGCGGTCTGCCGCAAACAAGGCCGGGAACGAGCTTGGAGCGCGAGATCGCGCCGGATTACATCCGGAATACGCCGAACTTCGTCTGGCCGATTTCCCGGTTCAGCGCCGCCGACAGGGACAGGGCGAGCACCGTGCGGGTCTCCGCCGGGTCGAGGATGCCGTCGTCCCACAACCGGGCCGTCGCGTAATATGGATGGCCCTGGGTCTCGTACTGCTCGCGGATCGGCGCCTTGAAGGCTTCCTCGTCTTCCGCGCTCCAGCTCTCGCCCCGTGACTCCAGCCCGTCGCGCCGGACCTGGCCCAGCACATTGGCCGCCTGTTCGCCGCCCATGACCGAGATCCGCGCGGTCGGCCACGTGTAGAGCATCCGCGGCCCGAAGGCCCGGCCGCACATGCCGTAGTTCCCGGCCCCGAACGAGCCGCCGACGATCACGGTGAATTTCGGCACGGCCGCCGTCGCCACCGCCGTCACCAGCTTGGCGCCGTCCTTGGCGATGCCGCCGGCCTCGTATTTCCGGCCGACCATGAAGCCGGTGATGTTCTGCAGGAACAGCAGCGGGATACCGCGCTGGGCGCAGAGCTCGATGAAATGCGCGCCCTTCTGGGCGGATTCGGAGAACAGGATGCCGTTATTGGCGACGATGCCGATCGGATAGCCGTGGATCCGCGCGAAGCCGGTGACCAGGGAGGTGCCGTAGAGCGGCTTGAACTCGTCCAACTCGCTGCCGTCGACGATGCGGGCGATCACCTCGCGGATCTCGATCGGCTTGCGCAGGTCGTCCGGCATGATGCCGTAGAGCTCGGCCGGGTCGTAGGCCGGCGGCTCCGGGTCGCGCCTCTCCACATTGGCCGGCTTGCGCCGGTTCAGGTTCTCCACGATCCGCCGCGCGAGGCTAAGGGCATGGGGATCGTTCTGTGCCATGTGGTCAGTCACGCCGGAGATCCGGGAATGGACGTCGGCGCCGCCGAGATCCTCGGCCGACACCACCTCGCCGGTGGCCGCCTTCACCAGGGGCGGACCGCCGAGGAAGATCGTCCCCTGCCCCTTCACGATGATGCTCTCGTCGGCCATGGCCGGCACATAGGCGCCGCCGGCGGTGCAGCTTCCCATCACCACCGCGATCTGCGGGATGCCTTCCGCCGACATCTGGGCCTGATTGTAGAAGATGCGGCCGAAATGGTCGCGGTCGGGGAACACCTCGTCCTGGTTCGGCAGGTTCGCCCCACCGCTGTCCACCAGATAGACGCAGGGCAGGTTGTTCTCCCGCGCGATGTCCTGGGCCCGCAGATGCTTCTTCACGGTAATCGGGTAGTAGGTGCCGCCCTTCACCGTGGCGTCGTTGCAGACCACCACGCATTCGCGCCCGCCGACCCGGCCGATGCCGGTGACGATGCCGGCCCCGGGGACATCGCCGCCATACATGCCGTCGGCCGCGAGCTGGCTGAACTCCAGGAACGGTGCGCCCGGATCGAGCAGCGACCGCACCCGGTCGCGGGGCAGCAGCTTGCCGCGGGACAGGTGCCGCTCGCGCGCCCGTTCGCCACCGCCGAGCTTCACCGCATGAACCTTCTCGCGCAGTTCCTCCACCAGGGCGGAGGTCCGCTCGGCGTTCTGCCTGAAGGCGTCCGAGCGGGTGTCGACGGTTGAGCGGATGACGGACACGGGCCTACCAGCCTCCGGTGGCGAGCCAGCGCTCGACATGATCCAGGCGATCGGCGCCCCAGAACGGCTCGCCATCGACCACGAAGAACGGCGAGCCGCAGACGCCGGCCTGCATCGCCGATTCGATCTCGGTCTTCAGCCGCTCCTTCACCGCCGGCTCGCCCAGCGCCGCGGACAGGGCCGCCGGGTCGATGCCGGTCTCGCCGGCGACACGCACCACCGCCTCGGCGTCGCGGATGTCGCCGCCCTTGGCGAAGGCCTCGTCATACAGCGCCTTGACCAGGGCCACCGCCTTGGCCGGGTCCTGATCCTTGACCCAATAGACCGCCCGCGCGGCCGAGATCGACGGGAAGGGCATGACCTCCGGCAGGGTGAAGGGCAGGCCCATCATCCGGGCCGTGCGCTCCATGTCGCGCCGGGCGTAGACGCCCTTGATCGGGATGTCGAGCAGCGGCTGGGCGCCGGTGGTCTTGAAGATCACGCCGAGCAGCACCGGCTTCCAGTCGACCGCGCGGTCGTAGAGCCCGGCCATCTCGTCGATCTTGTGCGCGGCCAGGTAGCCGTAGGGCGAGGAGAAGTCGAAATAGAAGTCGATCGGCCCCTTAGGCTCGTCCTCCGCCGTATCAGCCTCGGTCATGTCAGGTCCTCCCAGATGCGGCCCGCCTCCTTACCAGGGGAACGCGGTGCCGTCGTAGTTGCGGAAGCAGCCGTTGTCTTCCGGCGTCAGGTTGGCGATGACATTGCGCATCCCGGCGGCGCTGTCCACCGCGGTCACCGGCGCGTTCGGCCCGCCCATGTCGGTGCGCACATGACCCGGGTGCAGCAGGGCCACCGTCACCCCCTTGTCGGCCAGTTCCAGCGACAGGCAATGGGCGGCCATGTTCAGTGCGGTCTTGGACGACCGGTAGACGGCATTTCCGCCGCCGTTGCGCTCGATCGAGCCCATCAGCGAGCTGGTGAAGGCCACCACCTTCCGGGAGCTGTCGAGCACGTTGTCCTTGAAGGCCCAGGCTACGCGGATCGGCGCGAAGACGTTGGTCTCCATGGTCTTCGCCCAGGCGTCGTAGTCGATGTCGCCGACCGACGGCACCTTGTTGATGTTGATGCCGGCATTGTTGAACAGAACGTCGATCGTCTGTCCCTTCAGGCTGATGACCAGCGCGTCCAGGGTCGAGGTGTCGTCCACGTCCAGCGGATAGACGTCTATATCGCCGTCGATCTCGTTCAGCTCGTCGGCCGCGCCCGGGTTGCGGCAGGTCGCGATGACCCGCCAGCCGTCGGCCGCGTATTGGCGGGCGAGTTCGAGGCCGATCCCTCGGTTCGCGCCGGTGATCAGGACTGTTGGCATGATGTCTCCCTCTCGCTGTTCAGGCTCAGAATGCGGCGCCGTCGGTCACGACGAAATGCGCATCCTGCGGGGTGCAGTTGATCCCGTTGATCGGGATGATGTCCTGGGGACAGGAGGAGAAGACCATGACGCAGTCGACCAGCGCCTTCAGCACGACATAGCCGCCCGGTTCGCTCACCGGCGGCTTCCAGTCGATCTTGCCCTCCGTATCCCAGGGAATGTTCATGAACAGGTTCAGCGGGCTCGGCGTCTCGGCCGATTCCAAGCCGATCCCCTGCAGCGCGTTGTGCAGATTGTCCTGGCAGCTGTCGTGGAAGCCCTCCACGCCCAGGCCTTCGTAGCGCCAGCGGTCGCAGGCGGCGATGAAGGTGTCGTGCACTTCGCCGGAGGTATCCTCCACCAGCATCAGGATCGGCCGCCGGTGATTGGTGACCAGGGTGTCGCCGGTCTTGGGCGTCAGCCGGTTCATGTAGGCCCTGCTGTGTTCCATCGACATGAACTCGGTCATGTCGTCCTCGACGAAAGCCCAGGTATCGACCACCTGGGATCCCGGCGTGTTGATGACCTTGATCGCCTGCCCGGCGGACAGCCGGGCGGCCTTGCCCTTGCGGGCGGGAATGGTGGTTGCGCCGTCGCTCATGCCGTCAGCCCTCTGTTTAGACGGCGGAGCCTAACAAGCCCTTGGGGGCGGAGGCTAGACGGGTTGGCAGCCGCCGCCGGCGGCGGGGTTGGTAGCCGCCGTCGGCGGCGGGGTTGGCGCCACCCCGATTAACGGCGGTTATCCTCCAGCTTCGCCGTCACCTCCACTTCGACCCGCATATACGGCTCGGCCAGCTCCGCCAGGATGGTCGTGTTGGCCGGTCGCGCGGCGTCGCAGTGGCGCTTGATGATCGGCTTGATCCGCTCGAACTCCTCCCGCGTGGCCACGAAGACCCGCACCCGGATCATATGGTCCATCCGCGAGCCGGCCTGGGTCAGCGCCCGCTCGATGATACGGAAGCAGTTCTCGCACTGGCTCTCCACGTCCTCGGGAAACTCCAGCGTGTCCGGGTCGAACCCGGTGGTGCCGGACACGAAGACATAGGGCGGATCCACCACCGCCCGGGCGTACCCGGCCATCTCCTCGAACGGGGCGCCGGAATAGATGCGTCGGCCGATCATGGTTTTGTCTCCCGTCTCAGAGGGTGGGACGCGCGAAGGTCGCCCGGTCGCGCTCGCAGGCCGCCCGGAAGGCGCAGCTGTCCAGGTGGTCGTTCACGATGCCGACCGACTGCATGAAGGCATACATCGTGGTCGGCCCGACGAAGCTCCAGCCGCGTTTCTTGAGCGCCTTGGACAGGGCCTTTGACGCGTCCGACATGGTGATCGTGTTCAGGGTCTCCCGGTCGAACCGGTCGGGCCGGGCCTCGGCTGAGGGTTCGAAGCTCCAGATGAAAGCGGCGAGCGATCCCGCCTCCGCCACCAGTTCCACGGCCCGCTGGGCATTGTTGATGGTGGAGCGGATCTTGCCCTGGTGGCGCACGATGCCCTTGTCGGCCAGCAGCCGCTCCACATCCGTCTCGCCGAACCCGGCGACCTCGCGGAAGTCGAATCCGGCGAAGCCGGCACGGAACGCCTCGCGCTTGCGCAGGATGGTCAGCCAGGACAGGCCGGACTGGAACCCTTCCAGGCAGATCTTCTCGAACAGCCGAATGTCGTCGCGCACCGGCCGGCCCCATTCGTCGTCGTGATAGGCGATGTAATCGGCGTGCTCGCCCGGCCAGGTGCAGCGGGGCGTGGTGTCGTCGAGTGCCATCGGAAGGTCTCCGGCCGAACGATCGTGAACATCTGCCATCCGGTGCTAGCATATCGCCGCGCCCAAGAGGAGAACAAAACATGACCGATTGCCTGTTCTGCGATGTCGTCCGCAACGGCGCCGAGGCCGCCAACCGGATCGCGGAGTTCGAGCACTCGGTCGCCGTGGTGCATTTCCAGCAGGCGTTCCGCGGCCGCTGCATCCTGGTGCTGAAGCCGCATTATGTGGATGTGCTTGAGGTGCCGGGCGACGTCCATGCAGCCCTGAACGACGACCTGCGGCGGCTGGGCCGGGCGGTGCGCGCGGCGTTCCGGCCGGACCGGATCAACTATTCCAATTTCGGCAACGTGGAGCCGCACGTGCACTGGCAGCTCATCCCGCGGTACCGGGACGACGGGTACTGGGGCGGCCCGCCGCCGATGCCGGAAACAAAGCTGCCGCTGCTGGCGGACGCGACCTACCGCGAGATCGCGGAGAAGATCAGGTCGAAATTATAAATCGAGCGTCATCCCGGACGCGCCCGGACCTGATCCGGGAGCGGGCCGGGACCTTGCTGCCCGGGGTCCTCGGCTTGATCCTGACGTGCATCAGGATGACGGTGGGGGTGGCGTAGAAACCACCCCGTCGTCCTGACGAAAGTCAGGACCATGCCCCCCAAGCCTCCGCTGGGTCCCGGCCCGTCCCCGGATCAGGTCCGGGGCCGTCCGGGATGACGGCTGTGGATTGGTTTCCTAAGCCGTCTCCTTGAACAGCTCCCGGCCAATCAGCATGCGGCGGACCTCGCTGGTGCCAGCGCCGATCTCGTAGAGCTTGGCGTCGCGCAGGATCCGCCCGGTCGGGTAGTCGTTGGTGTAGCCGTTGCCGCCCAGACACTGGATCGCCTCCAGCGCCATCCAGGTCGCCTTCTCCGCCGCGTAGAGGATCGCACCGGCGGCGTCCTTGCGGGTGACCTCGCCCCGGTCGCAGGCCTTGGCGACGGTGTACACGTAGGACTTGGCCGCGTTCATGATCACGTACATGTCGGCGATCTTGGCCTGCATGATCTGGAAGGTGCCGATCGGCCGGCCGAACTGCTCGCGCTCGTGGACATAGGGGAGGACCACGTCCATGGCCGCCTGCATCAGCCCGGTCGGCCCGGCGGCGAGCACCGCGCGCTCGTAGTCCAGGCCGCTCATCAACACCCGCACCCCGCCATTGAGCTGGCCGAGCACGTTCTCCTCGGGCACCTCCACATTGTCGAACACCAACTCGCCGGTGTCAGAGCCGCGCATGCCGAGCTTGTCGAGCTTCTGGGCGACGGAGAACCCCTTGGCCTTGGTGTCGACCAGGAAGGCGGTGATGCCGTGCTGGTGCTTCTCCGGATCGGTCTTGGCATAGACGACGATCACGTCGGCGGTCGGGCCGTTGGTGATCCACATCTTGGAGCCGTTGAGGACGTAGCGGTCGCCCTTCTTCTCCGCCCGCAGCTTCATCGACACCACGTCGGAGCCGGCCCCCGGCTCGCTCATCGCCAGGGCGCCGACATACTCGCCGCTGATCAGTTTCGGCAGGTAGCGCTGCTTCTGGTCCTCGGTACCGTTCAGGTTGATCTGGTTGACGCAGAGATTGGAATGGGCGCCGTAGCTCAGGCCCACCGACCCCGAAGCGCGGCTGATCTCCTCCATCGCCACGCAGTGCTCCAGGTAGCCCATGCCGGCGCCGCCGTATTCCTCGCCTACGGTCACGCCGAGCACGCCGACCTCGCCCATCTTGCGCCAAAGGTCGTGGGGGAAGGTGTTCTCGCGGTCGATCTCGGCGGCGCGCGGCGCGATCTGGTCGGCCGAGAAGCTGCGCACGCTGTCGCGCATCATGTCGGCGGTCTCGCCGAGATCGAAGTTCAGGCTCGGATAGTCGTTGGGGATCATGGGGTTCCGTCCATTCCAGGGGACTTGTGGCTATCTGGGCTATGAGCATGCGGTTCGTCGGCCATCCCGGCCATCAGCATCAGGGTGGCGAGTGCGGTCGCCACCTGCTTCTCGCGGCCGTCGCGAACCGCGAAGACGTCGGCCTGGGCCACCACCAGGGTCCGGCCCGGCCGCAGCACCCGGCCGCGCGCGATCAGCAGATCGCCGGCGGCGGGCGCCATGAGGTTCAGCTTGTACTCCACCGTCAGCACCGAGGCGTCGGCGGCGGCCAGCGAGAAGCTGGCATAGCCGCAGGCGTTGTCCGCCAGGGTGCCGACGATGCCACCGTGGAAGAACCCGTGCTGCTGCGCAAGCTCCGGGCGATAGGGAAGGCGGATCTCGACCGCACCCGGCGCCACCTCGCTGATCTCGGCGCCGATGAAATGCATGAAGGCCTGGCGTCCGAAGGAGCTCAGCACCCGGTCGGCATAGGCCGGGTTGGCGACCCGGTTCTTGACGTCCGCGTCAGTAGGTTCCGTCACGCCGCATCCTCCGACAGACGGTCCAGGCAGGTATTCTCCAGCACCGCCAGCTCGGCCTCGATCGCCTCGATGTCGCGGCGCTGCGCCTCGAGCTGGGCGCGGCGGTCGCGGATCTTGCGCAGCAGGTGGACGAGCTGCGCCCGCTCGCCCTCGGTCGGATCGTAGAGATCGAGGATCTCGCGGATCTCGGCGATGGAGAAACCGAGCCCCCGGCCGCGCTGGATCAGAATCAGCCGGGTCCGGTCGCTGCCGGAGAAGACGCGGGAGCGCCCGTTGCGGCCGGGAAAGATCAACCCCTGCTGCTCGTAGAACCGGATCGCCCGGCTGGTCAGCCCGAGTTCGCGCACGAGCTGGGTCATGGTGTAACGGTCGGCCATGGGAAGAGCGTCCGATATCTTGACGCACACGTCAATCCACTCGACGGCGCATTTTCACGGGATGACGCACCGCAGCAGGGGTCCTAAGCTCGGGTCCCTCCCTTCCCCGCAGTCCCAACGGATCGCCGCGATGACCGAACCCCGAGCCGATATCGATCCCATCACCACCTCCGTCGTCCAGCACCGGCTGGTCGGCATCGTCGAGGAGATGGGCGAAGCGATGCTCCGCACCTCCTATTCCCAGATCCTGAATTCCAGCCGCGACTTCTCCATGGCGATCTGCGCCGCCGACGGCGATCTGGTGGCCCAGGCGGAGCACATCCCGGTCCATGTGGGCGCCATGCCCTGGGCGACCCGGGCCGTGGTGGCGTATTTCGGCGAGGACGTGCATCCGGGCGACGTCTTCCTGCTGAACGACCCGTATTTCGGCGGCAGCCACCTGCCGGACGTCACCGCCTTCGTGCCGGTCTTCGCCGGCGACCGGCTGGTGTTCTGGACCGTCAACCGCGCCCACCATTCCGATATCGGGGGTGCGACCCACGGCGCCTACAACGCGGCGGCGACCGAGATCTGGCAGGAAGGCATCCGCATCCCGCCGATCCGCCTCGCCGACCGGGGCAAGACCCGCGAAGACCTGCTGCACATGCTGTCGATCAACGTCCGGCATCCTCGCGACTTCCTGGGCGATCTGGCGGCGCAGACCGGCTCCGTCCATCTGGGCGAGCGCCGGCTGCAGGCGCTGATCGGGGAGTTCGGCGCCGATACCGTCCTGGCCGCCGTCTCCCAGATCCTCGACGGCTCCGAGCGCCAGGCCCGCGCCGTGATCTCCACCTGGAAAGAGGGCACCTATCGCGGCGAGGCGCCCCTGGACGATGACGGGCGTGGCAACACCGACGTGGTCGTGCGCGCCACCGTGACCATCAAGGGCGGCGGCATCTCGGTCGACCTGACCGAGTCGTCGCCCCAGGTCACCTCCTTCATCAACTCCTCCTTCGCCAACATGCGCTCCGGCGTGGCCATGGCCATCGCCTTCCTGCTGGACAAGGAGATCCCGAAGAACGAGGGCTCCATGCGGCCGATCGAGGTGGTCGCCAAGGAGGGCACCGTGGTCTGGGCCCGGCCCGGCGCGCCGGTCACGCTCTGCACCTCCCATTGCAGCCAGGAGATCGTCGAGGCGATCGTCGACGCCATCGCCCCCGCCTGCCCCGACCGGGCCATGGCCGGCTGGGGCAAGCGCTTCCGCCTCGCCATCAAGGGCACCTATCCGGGCAGCGACCGGCCGTTCATCTGGCACATGTTCCACGCCCGTCCGGGTGGCGGCGCCTCGCCGGGCGGCGACGGCTGGCACAGTTCCGGCGAGTGGCATTCGGCCGGCGGGCTCAAGTTCGGCTCGGTGGAAGTGGCCGAGGCCCGCTTCCCGCTGTTCTTCGAGACCCACGAGTTCCGCCCGGCTTCCGGCGGCGACGGCCAGTATGTCGGCGGGGCCGGCGGCGAGCTGCGCCTGCGCCTGGAGACCGCGCAGGACGCGGTGGTGAATACGGCCGGCGAAGGCGCACGGGTGCCGTCCAAGGGCCGCGCCGGCGGCGAGGACGGCGCCGTCCACCTCTACACCATGCACCCCCCGTCGGGAGAGCCGGTTGTCCTGAAGACCAAGCGCGAGGGACTGCAGGTTCCCGCCGGCTCGGTCTTCCATGTGCAGTCCGCCGGCGGCGGCGGCTGGGGCGATCCCGCCAAGCGCACCGCAGAGGACCGCGCCGCCGACACGCGCGCCGGCCTTCCTCCCCTCGCCCAGCGCTGAGGGCCAGACACAGACATGACCACTCAGGACACCATGACCTATCGCATCGGCATCGATATCGGCGGCACCTTCACCGACCTCGTCGCGGTCGACGATGCCGGCACCGTGACCTTCGCCAAGACCCCGTCCACGCCGGAAGACCAGTCCATCGGCCTGCTGAACGGGCTGGAGAAACTGGCCGGGATGCTCGACCTGTCGCGCGCCGACCTGCTGGCCAAGACCGAGCGGATCGTCCACGGCATGACGGTCGCCACCAACGCCCTGCTGGAGCGCAAGGGGGCGAAGCTCGCCCTGCTGACCACCGAGGGGCACCGCGACGTGCTGGAGATGCGCGAGGGGCTTAAGCCCGACCGCTACAACCTGCGCCTGCCCCGCCAGGAGGCCCTGGTGCCGCGCCACCTGCGCCTCGGCGTCAAGGAGCGCATGCGCCATGACGGCTCAGTGGAGGCGCCGCTTGACGATGCGTCGCTGGCCGCCGCCATCGAGACGCTGAAGGCGGAAAAGGTCGAGTCTGTGGCGGTCTGCTACCTGCACAGCTACGCCAACGACGCCCATGAGCGCGCGACCGCCGAGGCGATCCGCGCCGCCCTGCCCGACGCTTATGTCTGCGTGTCGGCCGACGTGTTGCCGCAGATCAAGGAGTACGAGCGGGTCTCCACAACCGTGGTGAACGGCTATGTCGGCCCGGCCCTGCAGCGCTATCTGCGCCGCCTCGAGGCCAGGCTGGACGAGGCGGGATACAGAAACGCCACCCTGATCGTGCTGTCGCATGGCGGCGTGGCGCCGATCTCCGAAGCCATCCGCTCGGCCGTCGCCACCGTGCTGTCCGGCCCGGCCGGCGGCCTTGCCGGCGCGCGCCACGCCGCCGAGCTGACCGGGGTGGAGAATCTGATCCCGTTCGACATGGGCGGGACCTCCTCGGACATCTCCCTGGTCGATGCGGGCGAGATCGCGCTCGCCTCCAACCGGGCCATCGCCGGCGAGCGCATCGCCCTGCCGAGCCTCGACATCGTCACGCTGGGCGCCGGCGGCGGCTCCATCGCCCGCGTCGACGGCGCCGGCCTGCTGCAGGTCGGTCCGCACAGTGCCGGTGCGGTGCCCGGCCCGGTCTGCTACGGCCGCGGCGGCACCGAGCCGACGGTGACCGACAGCAACGTGGTGCTCGGCTATCTCGACCCCTCGGGCTTCCTTGGCGGCGCCGACAAGCTCGACCGCTCCGGCGCGGAAGCCGCCCTGACACGGCTCGGCGAGACGCTGGGCGTGTCGATGGTGGAGGCTGCCGCCGGCGTGCACCGGGTGGTGAACACCCAGATGGCGGAGGGCATCCGTCTCGCCACCGTGCGCCGGGGCGTGGATCCGCGCCGCTTCGCCCTGTTCGGCTTCGGCGGCGCCGCCGGGCTGCATGTGACCGGCCTCGCCCGGATGCTCGACTTGCAGCGCGTGATCGTGCCGCGGGTCGCCTCGGTGCTGTCGGCCTGGGGCATGCTGACCACCGACCTTCGCTACGAGACCATCCGCACCCATATCGGCGACACCGAGGGCCTGCAGGCCGATGCGGTGCGCGCCCTGTTCCGGGGCATGGAGAAGGAAGGGCGCGACTACCTCTCCTCCTGGTTCGACGGCGCGGTGACGACCTCGCGCTCCGCCGACATGCGCTATGGCGAGCAGGTCTACGAGATCGACGTGCCGCTGGACGAGCTGGACCTGGACGCGCCGGACGTGCTGGACCGGCTGAAGGCGATGTTCGAGGCGCGGCACGAGGCGCTCTACACCTACAGCCTGCCCGACCGTGCGCCGGTTCTGGTCAACGCCAAGGTCGCCGCCATCGGTCAACTCCCGGCCCCGCCACAGGAACCGGAAGCCCAGGGAGGGGCGCCGGCCGAGCCGACGGGCACGCGTCCGATCTATCTCGACGGCTGGGTCGACGCGCCGATCTACGGCTTCGACGATCTGACCCCCGGACAGGAAGTGCCGGGGCCGGCGATCGTGGAGGCGAGCACCACCACGGTTCTGCTGCGGGCGGGCGACGTGGCCACCTGCACGCCGCGCCGCTGGCTCGACATCAAGGTGGGGGCATAAGCAGCCCTCTCCTTCCCCCTGCCACTCTCATTCCCGTCATCCCGGTTTGGCCCGCGCTCGATCCGGGACAAGACCGGGACCGAGCCTCCAGCGCGCCGCCTGGGTCCCGGCCCGCCCCCGGATCAGGTCCGGGGCCGTCCGGGATGACGGCGTTAGGGGGATGGATGCAGCACGTCCCACAACCCTGCCCGTCATCCTGACGAACGTCTGGATCTGCGGTGCACCGGCGCCTGGGGCTTGGTCCCGGATCAGGTCCGGGACGACGGAACGGGCGGATAACCGGGCAGAGGCGTCACCCGATCCGGCGCACCGTGCGCACATCGCCGATCTTGGCCATGTTGCGCGCGCGGAAGTCGGCGTGGGGCTCCTCGGCCACCGCCATGTGATGACCGTTGGCGTGCAGAATGCGGTCGCCCTCCAGCAGGAACGCCACATGCCCCGGCCAGTACAGCAGGTCGCCCGGCCGCGCCTCGTCCAGCGACGGCACCACCGTGCCCAACCCCGCTTCCTGCATGTCGCTGTCGCGCGGACACGCGACCCCGCAGGCCGCCAGCGCAAGCTGCACCAGGGCCGAACAGTCCAGTCCAGTGGTCGACCGCCCGCCCCAGGCATAAGGCGCCCCCATGAAGCGCCGGGCGACCGCCACCGGATCTCGCTCGACCTCGCCCAGCGGCGCCAAGTGCATCGCCCAGAGCCAGCCGTCATCGGCCACCCGCGCCCAGTCGCCATGCCGGTCGGTCACCGTCACCCGGCAGGTCAGGTGGACCACCGCGCGCGGGATCGTCTTCAGGTCCGGCGCGTCGAACAGGTAGCTGCGCAGGGCGACCACCCGGTGGCTGGGTGCGGCCGACTCCGCCGCGCCCAGGCTTTCCTCGCGCACATAGCCCACATAGCCGTCGGTCTCGTTACGCACCCAGGCCCAGCCGCGCTTGCGCTCGAACACGGCGACACGCTCGCCATACAGCAGTTCGGAGCCCTGGCGGGCCTCCTCGAACGGCGCCTCGCGCAGGGAAGCGGTGCCGGTGGCGATGCGCGCCGGCTCGCCCGCCACGAACCGCGCGGCGTTCACCCGGCCCTCCAGCCGGGCGTCCGCCAGGTCCGTGCGATAGGCGTTCACCCGGGGGTCGAGCCGCTCGGTCTCGGCCATGCTCACGAGTTCAGCTCCTTGATCGCCCGGTCGAGGCCGTCGAGGGACAGCGGATACATCCGGTCCTCCAGCAGCTCCTTCACCATGGCGACGGACTGGGTGTACTGCCAGAACCGCTCCTGCACCGGATTCAGCCAGACCGAGCGGTGGAAATGTTCGGTCAGACGTTTGATCCACACCCCGCCCGGCTCCGGGTTCATGTGCTCCACGCTGCCGCCGGCGACCGCGATCTCGTAGGGACTCATGGAGGCGTCGCCGATGAACACCGCCTTGTATTCCGGCCCGTAGGTCCGCAGCACCTCGGCGGTGTCGATCCGCTCCACGTGGCGGCGCCGGTTGTCCTTCCACAGCCGCTCGTAGGGGCAGTTGTGGAAGTAGAAGAACTCCAGGTGCTTGAACTCGCTGCGCGCGGCGGAGAACAGCTCCTCGCAGACCTTCACATACGGGTCCATCGAGCCGCCGACATCGAAGAACAGGATCACGTTGACGACGTTCTGCCGCTCGGCCCGCATCTGCAGGTCGAGCCAGCCGCCGTTCTTCGCGGTCTGCCGGATCGTGCCGTCCAGATCGAGCTCGTCGGGCCGGCCCTGGCGGGCAAACCGGCGCAGCTTGCGCAGGGCGACCTTGAGGTTCCGGGTGCCGATCTCCACGCTGTCGTCGAGATTGCGGAACTCGCGTTTGTCCCAGACCTTCACCGCGCGGAAATTGCGGTTGCCGTCCTGGCCGATGCGCACGCCCTCCGGATTGTAGCCGTAGGCGCCGTAGGGCGAGGTGCCGGCGGTGCCGACCCATTTGCTGCCGCCCTGGTGCCGACCCTTCTGTTCCTCCAGGCGCTGGCGCAGGGTCTCCATCAGCTTGTCCCAGCCGCCCATGGCCTCGATCTGGCGCTTCTCTTCGTCGGAGAGGTTCAGCTCGGCCAGCTTCTGCAGCCACTCGTCGGGGATCTCGGAGCCGAACAGCTCGTCCAGCGCCTCCATGCCCTGGAAGACATGGCCGAACACCCGGTCGAACCGGTCCAGATGGCGCTCGTCCTTCACCAGGGTGGCGCGCGAAAGGTAGTAGAAATCATCCACCGACCCGCCGGCCACCCCGTCGCGCACCGCCCGCAGCAGCGTCAGGTATTCGGTAATGGAAACCGGCAGCTTGGCGTCGCGCAGCTCGGTGAAGAAGCGGGTGAACATGACCTCTTGCTTCCTGCTTGCTACCTGGGGGGCTCAGCCGCCTTTCAGCGCCTTCTCGATGATGTTCCTGTACAGGAACAGGTCGGAGGCCACGGGCACCGCGCCATCCTCGCCGCAGTCCCGCTTGCGCGGTTTGGCGGTCCGGGCGGCCGCTTCCATGTTGTATTCCAGGAAGCCCAGATCCTCGTCATCGGCGCCGAGCTGCACAAGGTTGTCGCGGGCCAGAGAGCGGAAATACGTCTCCTCCTCCGCATCACCGCCGCACACGGCGATGGAACTCAGGATGTAGCCCGCCTGCTCGGCATAGCTCTTCATTGCCTCGGGCGCCGCCTCCAGCAGCTTGCCGGCAAAGGCGGGCGTGGCGGCGAAGGAAAGGGCGGCGGCCAGGACCAGCGCGCGCATCACGCCCGCCCCTCGCGCCGGGCCAGGAAGGCCAGGCGTTCGAACAGGTGGACGTCCTGCTCGTTCTTCAGCAGGGCGCCGTAGAGCGGCGGGATCAGGTCCTTCTCGTCGGTGACCTTCAGCGCCTCCGGCGGGATGTCCTCGATCAGCAGCAGTTTCAGCCAGTCCAGCAGCTCCGAGGTGGACGGCTTCTTCTTCAACCCCGGGACCTCGCGGATCTCGAAGAACGCGTTCAGGGCAGCGCGCAGCATCTCCTGCTTCAACTTGGGGAAATGCACCTCGACGATCGCCGCCATGGTCTCCGGATCGGGGAAGCGGATGTAGTGGAAGAAGCAGCGGCGCAGGAAGGCGTCCGGCAGTTCCTTCTCGTTGTTCGAGGTGATGATGACGATCGGGCGGTGCTTCGCCCTCACCGTCTCGCCGGTTTCGTAGACGAAGAACTCCATGCGGTCGAGTTCCAGCAGCAGGTCGTTCGGGAACTCGATATCCGCCTTGTCGATCTCGTCGATCAGCAGCACCGCCTGCTCCGGGGCGGTGAACGCCTCCCACAGCTTGCCGCGGCGGATGTAGTTGGAGATGTCCCGCACCCGCTCGTCGCCGAGCTGACCGTCGCGCAGACGGGCGACCGCATCGTACTCGTACAGGCCGTGCTGCGCCTTGGTGGTCGACTTCACGTGCCACTCGATCAGCGGCATGCCGAGAGCGTCCGCCACCTCGCGGGCCAGCACCGTCTTGCCGGTGCCGGGCTCGCCCTTGACCAGCAGCGGACGGGCAAGCTGTACCGCGGCGTTCACGGCCACACGCAGGTCGGCGGTGGCGACGTAGCTGTCGCTGCCCTCGAAGCGGGTGGGTTGCTGCATCTCGTTCATCTCACCTCGCCAGACGGCTTCATGCCGGGTGGGTTGTGCGCGCGGCACTCGCGGGGAAGCACCGTGGGTCGAAACTGCGACGAAACCGGGGCAGAACGTCGCCGCCCCGGCATTGGGTCGTCCCGGACCTTACGCGGCGGCGGGGGCGGAGGCCAAGGCCGCTTCGATCGCCGCCAGGGCCTTGTCGCCGGCCGTGCCGTCGGGGCCGCCTGCCTGGGCCATGTCGGGACGGCCGCCGCCGCCCTTGCCGCCGAGAGCCGCCGAGCCGGCGCGGACCAGATCGACGGCACTGAACCGGCCGGTCAGGTCGTCGGTCACGGCGACCACCAGGGAGGCCTTGCCGTCGTCGTTGCTGACCACGGCGACGACTCCCGAGCCGATCTCCTGCTTCAGGCCGTCGGCCACGCCCTTCAGCTCGCGGGCCGGCACGCCGTCAAGCGACCGGCCGGCGAAGGTGACGCCGGAGACGGTCTTGGTCGCGCCGCCGCCGGAACCGCCGGAGGCCAGCTTCTTACGGGTCTCCACCAGCTCGCGCTCGAGCCGGCGGCGCTCCTCGATCAGGGCATGGACGCGGGCCGGCAGGTCCTCCGGCGTTGTCTTCAGCTCGGCCGACGCCTCGGCCAGCGCGGCTTCGCGGGCGTTCAGCCAGTCCAGCGCACCGATGCCGGTGACCGCCTCCACCCGGCGCACGCCTGCGGCGACCGCGCCTTCGGCGACGATCTTCACCAGGCCGATATCGCCGGTGCGGCCCACATGGGTACCACCGCAGAGCTCGACCGACCAGGCCGACTTGCCGCCCGCCTCGAGGTCGCCGCCCATGGAGACGACACGGACCTCGTCGCCATATTTCTCGCCGAACAGGGCCATGGCCCCCTCGCCGATGGCCGCATCCGGGGTCATCAGGCGGGTGGTGACCGGGGAATTCTGACGCACCCGCCGGTTCACCTCGCTCTCGACCCAGGCTAGGTCCTCCCGCGCGATGGATGTGGGCTGGCTGAAATCGAAGCGCAGGCGCTCCGGCGCCACCAGAGAGCCCTTCTGAGCCACATGGTCGCCGAGCCGGCGGCGCAGGGCCTCGTGCAACAGGTGGGTGGCCGAGTGGTTCGCCCGCAGCCGGTCGCGGCGGTCGGCATCGACCAGCAGTTCCACCGGTTCGCCGACCTTTACCGGGCCGTCCTGCAGCGTGGCGACATGGATGAAGACGTCGCCCAGCTTCTTCTGGGTATCCGTCACCGTGAGGGTCGCGCCGGCGGCCGTGCGGATGGTGCCGGTATCGCCCATCTGGCCACCGCTCTCGCCATAGAACGGGGTCTGGTTGACCACGACCAGCACATCGCCGCCGGGCTGGGCCCCCGGTTCGACGCTGTCGACCTGCTTGCCGTCGACGATCAGGGCGCTGACCACGCCCTCGGCCGAGGTGGTGTCGTAGCCGAGAAACTCGGTGGCGCCGACCTTGTCGCGGACCTCGAACCAGGTGCGGTCGGTTGCCGCCTCGCCCGAACCGGACCAGGACTTGCGGGCGGCGGCACGCTGGCGCTCCATCGCCGCGTCGAAACCGGCCTGGTCCAACGCCCGGCCCTGGCCGCGCAGGATGTCGGCGGTCAAATCGACCGGGAAGCCGTAGGTGTCGTAGAGCTTGAAGGCGACCTCGCCGTTCAGGGCCTGACCCTCGCCGAGCTTGCCAGTCTCCTCGGAGAGGATCCGCAGGCCGCGGTCCAGGGTCTCCTTGAACCGGGTCTCCTCCAACTTGAGGGTTTCGGTCGCCAGCGCCTGGGCGCGGCCGAGTTCCGGGAAGGCCTCGCCCATCTCGCGCACCAGGGTCGGCACCAGCCGGTGCAGCAGCGGGTCGGTGCAGCCCATGATATGGGCGTGGCGCATGGCCCGGCGCATGATCCGGCGCAGCACGTAGCCGCGGCCCTCGTTCGACGGCAGCACCCCGTCGGCGATCAGGAAGGTGCTGGCCCGCAGGTGGTCGGCGACCACCCGGTGCGAGACCTTGAACTCACCGTCCGGATCCACGCCGGCGGCCTCGGCCGAGGCCTCGATGATGCGGCGCATGGTGTCGATTTCGTAGTTGTCGTGCTTGCCCTGCAGCACGGCGGAGATGCGCTCCAGGCCCATGCCGGTGTCGATCGACGGCCGCGGCAGGTTGACCCGTTCGTCGGGCGTCACCTGCTCGTACTGCATGAACACGAGGTTCCAGATCTCGATGAACCGGTCGCCGTCCTCGTCCGGCGAGCCCGGCGGGCCGCCGGGGATGGACGGGCCATGGTCGAAGAAGATCTCCGAACACGGGCCGCAGGGTCCGGTATCGCCCATCGCCCAGAAATTGTCTGAGGTCGGGATGCGGATGATCCGTTCTTCCGGCAGGCCGGCGATCTTCTTCCAGAGGGCGGCCGCCTCGTCATCCTCGGCATAGACGGTGGCCAGCAGCTTGTCCTTGGGCAGGCCGAACTCGCCGGTGATCAGGGTCCAGGCGAACTCGATCGCCTCGGCCTTGAAATAGTCGCCGAAGGAGAAGTTCCCCAACATCTCGAAGAAGGTGTGGTGGCGGGCGGTGTAGCCGACATTGTCCAGGTCGTTGTGCTTGCCGCCGGCGCGCACGCATTTCTGCGAGGTGACGGCCCGGTTGTAGTCGCGGGTCTCCTGGCCGGTGAAGACGTTCTTGAACTGCACCATACCGGCGTTGGTGAACATCAACGTCGGATCGTTGCGCGGCACCAGCGGGCTGGAGGCCACCTCGGCATGCCCGCGGGCCGAGAAATAGTCGAGAAACGCGCGGCGGATGTCGTTCGTCGTGGCCATGGCCCTGTCTCCGGCGACTTGGCGGCCGGCCCCGCGCCCCACGCGCGGAAACGGCGCCGTCAAAAGTCCCCGGTTTTATCGAGGCCACCCGGCGCTGTCCAGCGGATGCCCGCCGGACGGGTCGGGTCGCCGTCCCGCGATCGACGCCGGAGGACCGGCCGGCGGGGGACGTCCCACCCGAAGGACGAAGGCGGCCGGTGACCGGCCGCCCTCCTAAATGCGATCAGGCGTCGTCGCCCGCGGCGTCCTCGGGCCCGCTTTCCGGGTCGCCGACCAGCATGGCCTCGGCCACCAGCCCGGCATTCTCGCGGATCCGCCGCTCGATGCCGTTGGCGATGTCCGGATTGGCCTTCAGGAACTGCTTGGCGTTCTCTCGGCCCTGGCCGATGCGCTGGCCGTCGCAGGAGAACCACGCGCCCGACTTCTCCACGATGCTTGCATTGACGCCAAGATCGAGCAGTTCGCCCAGCTTGGAAATGCCCTCGCCGTACATGATGTCGAATTCGATGACCCGGAACGGCGGAGCCAGCTTGTTCTTCACCACCTTCACCCGGGTCTGGTTGCCCACCACCTCGTCGCGGTCCTTGATCGCGCCGATGCGGCGGATGTCGAGGCGCACGGAGGCATAGAACTTCAGCGCGTTGCCGCCGGTGGTGGTCTCCGGGTTGCCGAACATCACGCCGATCTTCTGGCGGATCTGATTGATGAAGATCACCATGCAGCGCGACTTGGAGATCGAGCCGGTCAGCTTGCGCAGCGCCTGGCTCATCAGCCGCGCCTGCAGGCCCACATGGGTGTCGCCCATCTCGCCCTCGAGTTCGGCCCGGGGCACCAGGGCGGCCACGGAATCGATCACCAGCACGTCGATGGCGCCGGAGCGCACCAGCGTGTCGGCGATCTCCAGCGCCTGTTCGCCGGCATCCGGCTGGGAGATCAGCAGCTCGTCCACATCCACGCCCAGCTTGCGGGCATAGATCGGATCGAGCGCATGCTCGGCATCGACGAAGGCGCAGGTGCCGCCGGCCTTCTGCGCCTCGGCGACCACATGCAGGGCCAGGGTCGTCTTGCCCGAGCTCTCCGGACCGTAGATCTCGACGATGCGGCCGCGCGGCAGGCCGCCGATGCCGAGGCCGATATCCAGGCCGAGCGAGCCGGTCGACACCGAGTCTATCTCGACCCCGGCTTCGCGCGCACCGAGCTTCATCACGGAGCCTTTGCCGAACGCACGCTCGATCTGACTGAGTGCGGCTTCCAACGCTTTCGACTTGTCCATGCCGTCCTTCTCAACAAGCTTGAGTGCAGCGCTCATTTCCGCCTCCTTCTATCGTGCGCGCCCGGTACGGGGCAACGGGTGTGACCCGTTGGGACTGACGTCGGTGCCGGTGCGAGGTGAACGATCTCTAGAGACGGATTGTACTTATTTTGTTCTCATTCACAAGCGGATTTTCTACTTTTGTTCTCGTCCAGATCTAGCGGTCTTGCCTGAATCGACCTCAAGATCCGGGATCGATCGGGAGCGAAGCATGCTTCACCGCCTGGGCGAGCTGCTTCAGCGAGAACGGTTTCGGCAGGAACGCCACCGATTCGGCGTCGGCGATCCGCTGGCGCAACGCATCCTCGGAATACCCCGAAATACAGACCACGGGCAGGCTCGGCCGGTCCTTGCGCACCTCGCGGATCAGGGTCGGTCCGTCGATTCCCGGCATCATCACGTCGGTCACCATCAGGTCGACCTGCGGATTCTCGCCGCGCAACAGCTCCAGAGCCGCCTCGCCCGAGCGCGCCTCCAGCACCGTGTAGCCCTTGCCCCGCAGCGCCCGGGCGGCGAACAGACGCACCGGATCCTCGTCCTCCACCAGCAGCACGGTGCCGGTCCCCGAAAGATCGGTGTCCAGCCGCCGGGGTCCGTCGGCCGCGGTGGCTTCCAGGGCGCCGGTCCAGGCCGGCAGGTAGATCGAGAAGGTGGTTCCGACCCCCTGGGTGCTGTCGACGAACATGTAGCCGCCGAACTGCTTGATGATGCCGAAGGCGGTCGACAGGCCGAGCCCGGTGCCCTGCCCCAGGTCCTTGGTGGTGAAGAACGGCTCGAAGATCCGCTTCTGCACGTCCGGCGGCATCCCGGTGCCGGTATCGATCACCTCGATCAGCACGTATTCGCCGGGCGGCATGACCTCGTCGCCCTGGCGCAGCGGCCGGACGGTCTCGGTCAGGCCGGTGCGTATGGAGATCCGCCCGCCGCCGGGCATGGCGTCGCGGGCATTGACCACGAGATTGATGATCACCTGTTCGAGCTGGCCCGGATCGACCCGAACCGGGCGCAGGTCGCGGCCGTGCTCCAGTTCCAGGACGACGGTCTCGCCGATCAGCCGGCGCAGCAGGTGGGACAGGTCCGACAGGATCTCGGTCAGGTCGACGACCCGGGGGATCAGGGTCTGCTGCCGGGAGAACGCGAGAAGCTGGCGCACCAGGTTGGCCGCCCGGTTGGCGTTCTGCTTGATCTGCATGACATCGGCGAAGGACTGGTCGCCGGCGCGGTGACGCTGCAGCAGCAGGTCGCAATAGCCGGTCATCGCCGTCAGCAGGTTGTTGAAATCGTGGGCCACGCCGCCGGCCAGCTGGCCGACCGCCTGCATCTTCTGCGACTGGGCGAACTGCACCTCCAGGGAGCGCTGCTCGCTGACATCGATCAGGTAGACCACCCGCTGGCTCGGGTTGCCGCGGGGCCGCCGCACGAACATCGAGGCGACCCGCTCGGTATCGCCCCCGCCCACGGTCACGTCTATCGGCCGCGAGGTCTCGCCGCTCGCATCGGCGCCGGCGATCACCTGCCGCACCCGGTCGCGGTCGTGCTCGGCGACCAGCGGCAGGAACTCGAAGCCGAGCATGGCGTTGCTGCCGCCGGGGCCGAGCCAGTCGGACAGGAAGCGGTTATGGCCGACGATCCGTCCCTCGTCGGAGATCCTCAGTGCACCGATGGGCGCGTATTCCAGGGCGTCGACCACCAGTTCCAGCACCGTCTCCTGCGGTGCATCGGCCGGCTTGCGGGCGGCGCAGAGATCGGCCCGGACGACTCCCTCCGGAACCGCGGTCAGCGTTACGGAAACGCTCCGCCCGTCATGCTCGAAACTGTCCGTGACTTCGCTGTCGGAGACATCGCGCTTGAGGACCATGAGGCGCAGGCGCGCCACGGGTTTGCCCTCTCCCGTCGAGGCCGACTCGCCCAGGAGCGCCACCGCCCCGGCATCGGCATCCAGGAAGCGGCCGTCCGCGCCCAGGCGAACGCAACCACGATCGACCGCGTCCTCCGCCGGCCCTCCGTCGCCGTCGGGTATCCGTCTGTCGGCGGCATCGCTGCCGCGTTCGGACGGTCCGCCGATCAGGGCGCGCCATAGGGAAAACCCCCTCAAACCCTCGCCAGAAAACAGCTTCCCCTCCGCAAAATCCTGCGCTCCGCCAGCGCCTCCGCTGCCCGGCCCATCCGGACGACCATCTAGAGCGCGAGCCGCCTTAGAGCAAATCACGATCAGATGGAAACATCTGCTCGTGTGAACTTGCTCTATCTTTAATGGGTTAGAGGGCGATTCACGGTTCAGATCGTTTCGATCTGAACCGATCGCGCTCTAGGCCGACATCCGCTTACCCTGGAGGCGGTAAACGTAGGAGATGATCTGCGCCACCGCCTGATAGTGCTCTTCCGGGATCTGTTGGTCCAGTTCGACGCCGCCGAACAGCGCCCGCGCCAGCGGCGGGTTTTCGACGATCGGCACGCCGTTCGCCTCCGCCACCTCGCGGATCCGGAACGCGACATTGTCCACGCCCTTGGCGACCACGGTCGGCGCCGCCATCACCGAGGTGTCGTATTTCAACGCGACGGCGAAATGGGTCGGGTTGGTGACGATGACATCCGCCTGGGGCACCGCCGACATCATGCGCTGACGCGCCCGCTCGTGACGGATCTGGCGCAGCCGCGCCTTGACGTGGGGGTCGCCTTCCGACTGCTTGTGCTCGTCGCGGATCTCCTGGCGGCTCATCTTGAGCTGCTTGATATGCTCGTACTTCTGATAGACGTAGTCGGCCACGGCGATGACGACCATGACCGCGGAGACCCCGAACAGCAGGCGGATCAGCAGGGTCTGGATCTCTTCCAGCAACTGGCGGACATCCATCTGGACGATCGTCTCGAGCCTGTCGAGTTCCGGCAAGACCAGGACCAGGGCGACGGCGCCGACGACCCCCATCTTGGCGATGCCTTTCAGGAACTCGACGATCGACCGCAGCGAGAACAGCCGGCCGAAGCCCTTGATCGGCGAGATCTTGTCGAACTTCGGGGAGATCGGTTCGGTGGTGAACAGGATCCCGGACTGGCCGAGGCTGGCGGCCAGAGCCAGCACCATGAACACCGCGAAGACCGGCGACAACGCGATCAGGACCGAGGCGAAGACGTCGAAGAGGATCTGGCCGGTGCTGCCATGATCGATCGGCATCGTGCCGGCCTTCTCCATGATTCCGGCCAGCGGACTGTAGACCCGCAGCGCAACGAACGGACCGATGATGCCGACGACCAGCGTCGCGCCCAGCAGCACGGCAAAGCTGTTCACCTCCTTGCTGTTGGCGATCTGACCCTTCTTGCGCGCCTCCGACAGCTTTTTCGGAGTCGGTTCTTCCGTCTTTTCGGATTGGTCCTGGTCCGACATGGATGCGCCGTCGCCTTGTCGCGGTTAGCCGGGAACGAGATAGGAGGCGATCCCGTCCTCATAGTACCTGAGAAACACCTCAACCATCGTGCCGAGAATCGCAATCATGATGGTGAAGCCCATGAGTATCTGTATCGGCAGACCGATGAAGAAGATCTGAAGCTGCGGCATCAGCCGGGACACCACGCCGAGGGTGACGAAGAACACCAGCGAGAACACGATGAACGGCGCCGAAAGCTGCACGGCCATCTCGAAGGAATCCGCCACCAGCCTGGTAAAGGCCAGCGACATGTCGTCGATCGGCAGCGGCGCGCCGGGCGGGAACAGGGTGTAGCTGTCGATCAGCGCCAGGATCAGCATGTGGTGCATGTCGGCCGCCATCACCACCATGATCGCCAGCACGCTGAGCAGCAGGCTGATCGACGTTCCCTGCCCCTGGATCGACGGGTTGAACACCTGGGCGTTCGCCAGCCCCGTGGAGAACGAGAGGATCATGCCGGCCGAGGACAGGGTCAGCAGCAGCGTGCGGCCGACGAGCCCGAAGAAGCTGCCGATCATGACCTCGATGAAGACCAGCAGGAACAGTTCCGGCAGCGAAGGCGGGACGGTCGGCAGATAGGTCATGACCGTCGGCGAGACGACCAGCGCCATGGTCAGCAGGAACATCATGCGGATGCGCGAGGAGACGAAGGACTCACCGATTCCCGGCAGCAGGAACACCAAAGCGCCCAGCCTGGCGATGACCAGCATCAGCGCATAGGCCTGGACCGGGAGATACTCCTGAAGCGGCACCGGCCGCGCTCCTACGAGAGCCCGATGATCTTGTCGGCCAATCCGTCGAAGAACGTCGTGATCGTGGCCAGCATGAACGGCAGCAGCAGCAGCAGCGAGCCGAAGACCACCAGGATCTTCGGCACGAAGACCAGGGTCATCTCCTGAAGCTGCGTGAGCGCCTGGAACAGGGCGATGGTCAGACCGACCCCCAGCGCGATCAGCATGACCGGCAGGGACATCGTCAGCAGCACCAGAACCGCTTCCCGGGACACGTCGATCGCATCGGCCTCGGTCATTTGCTTCCTCCCAACGCCGAATGCCCGGCAAAACCTGCCGGGTCGCTTCCTGCCGCCCTGTCGCTCCCGATGGTCGCCGAAACCGCGGCGACCACCTCAGATCGGCATGCGGATGATCTCCTGATAGGCTGAGACAAGCTTGTCCCTCAGAGCGGTCACGGTCTGCAGGGTGAGTTCCGCATCGTTCACGGCGGCGACCACGTCGGTCAGGTCGGCCGTGCCGGCGATACCGGCCTTGGACAGGGTCTCGCCCTTATACATCGTGTCGATCGAGGATTCGGCCGCGTCCTTGACGAAGCTGGCGAAATCCTTGCCGGCGAGCGGCTTGTCCGCAGCACCGCCACCCACTCCGGGGATCGGCGGCGTGATGTCTCCGATACGTGTCACCATGACGGTACCTCCATGGGTGCCATTCTACGCGATGGGTCCGTCCGGCGAAACAGCGCCTTACGGGGTTTCTGCGCGCCTATCAGCGCAGCAGCTCGATCGTGCGCTGGATCATCGCCTTGGAGCTGTCGATCACGCTCAGGTTGGCCTCGTAGCCGCGCTGGGCCTCCTTCATGTCCGTCAGTTCGATCAGCGAGTTGACGTTCGGCTTCTTGACGTAGCCGTTCTCGTCGGCCAGCGGATGGTACGGCTCGTAGGAGAGATCGAAGTCGCTCATGTCGCGACCGATCTTCTTCACCGACACCAGATCCGCGTTGAGCGTCCGGTCGAGCTGGTCCTGGAAGGTGATGGTCTTGCGGCGATAGGGATCGTCGCCCGGCTTGTTGCCCATCGAGTCGGCGTTGGCGACGTTCTCGGCCACGACCCGCAGGCGCGTGCCCTGGGCTTTCATGCCGGAAGCGGAGATCTTGATGGCGTTGATCAGTTCCATGGGTCCGTCCTCTCCGCTTATTGCCCGTTACGCCCGATGGCGGTCCGCAGCATCGTCATGTTCTTCTGATAGACGTTCGACGCCAGCTGGTACTTCATCTGGGTGTCGGACACTTTCATCATCTGCTCTTCGAGGACGATGCCGTTGTCGTTCGGGTTGGTCTCGTAGACGTCGCGGGCCCGCAGCTCCTCGACCCGGAAGTCCGGCTTCTGGACCGTTCCCTGCAGATGGGTGCCGCTGGTCGCCTGCATCCTCACCTGCTTGATGTCGCGCAGCTCCCGCTCGAAACTCAGCGCCTTGAGGTCTTTGGCGCGGTAGTTCGGGGTGTCGGCGTTGGCGATGTTCTGGGCCAGCACGGTCTGACGGTCGCCCAACCAGTCCATCTGCTGACGAGCCATCCGAAACAGGCTCATGTCCGACATCTTCATCTCTCGTCCCCTTCTGAGCAATCTCGACGGATTTGCTTCTTTCGGTGACGTCCACCGGTTGGCGGTGAGCGTCGCCAATGGACAAGCAAGCACCGTGCCAACCGTGGTGCGCGGGCCGGATGCGAGAGGGCGCGAGGATCGGTATACTGCCCCCATGACACGGCGACCCAACACCCCGGCCAGTCCCCGCGGCAGCGCGCCAGAGCGGCAGATCGCGATCGCCCTGAGCCACGATATCGACAGCGGCCTCGCGCCGACCGTGGTGGCCAAGGGCTATGGCGAGATGGCCGAGAAGATTCTCGATCTCGCCTTCCGCAACGACGTGAAGGTGCGGACCGACCCGGATCTCGCCCAGATCCTCGAGGTCGTGGAGGTCGATTGCGAGATCCCCCTGGAGGCCTTCGCCGCCGTGGCCGAGATCCTGACCTATGTCTACCGCGCGAACGACCGGATGAAAGTCGAAAACCGGGAGGGAGAGCCCCGCGATGACAGATGATCCCGCTGCCCAGCCGGAGCTGCAGGCGGAGATCGCCGCCGTCGCCGCCCAGATCGACGACCTGGCGGCCGGCACCACCGATCGCGCCGCGCTGGAGCAGCGGGTCTCGCGGCTCTGCGACGCCGTCCTGGCCCGCCCGCCCGCGGAGGCCAAGGCCCTGCTGCCGGTTCTGGAACAGCTGATCGCGCGGCTCGACGCCGCGGCGACGGCGATCCAGCAGCGGGGCGACGGCGGCGATTCGCCGCCCCCGGCCCGTTCGGCCCGCTCCGCCGCCGCCGCCTATGGCGCCGGACAGACCCGCCGCCGGCGTGGGTTCTGATATCGCCCGGCCGCCGCACCTCCCTGCAGCCTTGGCACGGCCCGACCCGCAGCCGACAATGCGCCATGGGTCTGTTCGACTATATCCGCTTCATCCTGGCCTTCGCCTTTGTTCTCGGGCTGATCGGCATATGCTATTGGCTGGTACGGCGCTATGCGGTCGAGCGCTTCGGCTTGGCGATGAATGTCGGCAAGACGCCGCGCCTCCGGATCGTCGAGAACCGCGTCCTCGACGGGCGCCGGCGGCTGATTCTGGTCCGGCGTGACGAGGTGGAGCATCTGTTGGTGATCGGCGGAGAGAGCGACATGGTCGTGGAGACCGGCATCCCGGCACCGCCGCTGCCCGTGCCCCAAACCACCGGCGACGGAGCCGATCGATGACCGCACGGCGGTTGCTCGTCCTCCTGTCGGTTCTGGCCGGCCTCGGCGGCGCCCTCTACGCCGCGCCGGTCCTCGCCCAGTCCCTCACCCTCGATGTGGGCGAGCCGGGCGGCTCCACAACCGCGCGCATCATCCAGCTCGTCGCCCTGGTCACGGTGCTGTCCCTGGCGCCGGGCATCCTGATGATGGTGACGTCCTTCACCCGCATCATCGTGGTGTTCTCGCTGCTGCGCTCCGCGCTCGGCACCCAGCAGGCGCCGCCGAACATCGTGGCGATCAGCCTGGCGATGTTCATGACCGCCTTCATCATGGCCGACACCTTCCAGACCGCCTGGCAGAACGGGGTGCGGCCGCTGATCGAGGAGCAGATCGACGAGGAGGAGGCGTTCCGCGAGACCACCGCCCCCTTCCGGGTCTTCATGCTCGCCCAGGTCCGCGAGAAGGACCTGCAGCTCTTCGAGGACATCGCCGAGGTCGGGCCCGCCGAGACCGGGCTGAACGCGCCGCTGCAGGTGCTGGTGCCGGCCTTCATGATCAGCGAGCTGCGGCGCGCCTTCGAGATCGGCTTCCTGCTCTATCTGCCGTTCGTGATCATCGACATGGTGATCGCGTCGGTGCTGATGTCCATGGGCATGATGATGGTGCCGCCGGTGACGATCTCGCTGCCGTTCAAGCTGATCTTCTTCGTGCTGGTGGACGGCTGGTACATGGTCGCCGGCACCCTGGTCCGCAGCTTCGCGACGTAGCGGGGCGCGTCCCGTCTCGCGGACCCGATCCGGTTCGGACGGGCTCCGACACGCGGCACCCTGAATCCCGGAACTCGGGGAGAGGCGCGCCTCCTCAGTTGGTGGCGCTGAGCGGGCCCTGTTTCAGCTTGTCGCGATAGCTCGACAGGAAGGCCTGGAACCGGCCGATCTCCTCGAACCGCTCCGTCAGGCGCAGGAACTCGTCCGGCCCGCTGTCGGTGTTGTTGGTGATCAGACGGAACGCCTCGCGGAACGGGGTGTCGTCCATCTGCGTGCCGTAGATCTGCCGCAGCCGGTTCAGGCCGTTGTCGTTGTCGCTGAGCGCCAGCGCCACCGCCCAGTTGACGATGTAGTTGGCCTGTTCCGGCGTCAGGCGGCGGCCGTCGCGGCCCGCCTCGGCAACCAGGCTGCGGAAGGTCTTGGCCGCCTCCACCCAGTCCTGGGTGCGCCAGTAGATATCGGCGCGCAGCAGGTCGGCCTCGCGGCTTGTGTCGTCGGCCAGCAGCTTGAGCGCGCCCTGGGCGTCGCCGAGATCGAAGATCGCCCGGGCCCGCAGCCGCCGGCGCTCCGCCGCCAGATCCGGGCGCAGGCCGGGGGCCACGCTCTCGTCCAGGGCGGCGATGGCGCTTTCCGGCTGGCGGTCGAGCAGCAGGATCAGCGCGAGACGGGCGCCGACCCGTGCCTTCTCCGTCCCCTGCAGGCGGAACTTGACCTGGCGGTCCAGCAGGCGGGCGGCGCGATCGAGCAGGTCGACCTTCACCAGCCGATCGGCCAGCGCCTCGATGATCTTGTCGCCGGCCGCCCCCACGGGGGTCAGCTCGCGGAACTCGTCATACAGCGCCAACGCCTGAAGCGGGGTCATCGCCTCGGCGATGCCGCTGGTGAAGATCTCGCTGAAGGCCTCGGTCAGCTCGAAGGCCAGGTCGCGCGATTCCGGATTGTCCGGGAAGAAGGTCACGGCCTGCCGCAGGGCGGCGAGCCCTTCCTCGAACTCGTTCTCCTGCAGGCGCAGGCGACCCAGGTCGCGCAGCAGCTCGAACTCGACGCGGTCGCCGCGCCAGGCGTAGCGGAGTTCGTCCAGACGGTCGGCCGCCTGCATGGGAGTGATGCGGCCGTCATCGAGACGGTGCTGGATGAGTTCCCGTTCGGAGCGCACGCGCGCCCAGCGGTCCTCGCCCTCGGCCAGCTGGTTCCAGATATCCAGGGCCGCCTCGGTATCCCCGAAGGCATACAGAACCCGGCCGCGCAGAAAATCGAGACGCGCGCGCTCGCCCGGCGTGGGGTCGCCCTCGGCGATGACGTCGAGGAAGGCGCCGGCCCCGCGGAAGTCGCCCGCCCGGATCGCCGCCTCAGCGGCCTGCATCGCCAGTTCGGTGGTGTAGTTGCGCGGGTAGCCGCCGGGGATCTCGCCGGCCCGGGCGATATGCTCCACCGCCTCGTCCCATTTGCCCTGGCCGGCGGTGGCGGCGCCGCGCCACAGTTCGGCCTCCGAGAACCCGTTGAGGGCCGGGTCGTCGAGATACTCCTCGGCCTCGGCATTGCGGCCGAGCATGAAGCTGGCCGCGCCGCGCAGGGCCTTCACGTCCGGCCGGTTCGCCAGGTCCTCGTCAGACTGGGCGATGGTCCGCAGCAGACCGATGGCCTCCGCCGCCAGTCCCCGGGCGAAATAGAACTGGGCGAGTTCCAGCCGCGGCCCGTTGCGGGAAATGCTCGTGGCCTCGGAAATGCGGAGCTGCAGGGCCTGGCGCCGCTCCAGGAACTCGGCGTCCGAACCGAGCCGCCAGTTCGCCATGTCGAAGATCCGTCCGGGTGGCAACCCGGCGGTCAGCCCCTCGAACCGTCCGCCTGTATAGACGTCGTCGGCGGACCGGGGCGCGGGGCCGGACAGCACCATGCCCTCCTCGCGGGTGATGGCGATGCCGTCGGGCAGGACACGGATCGCCAGGTCCGACCGGTTCGGCCGCACCACCACGCCCTGAAGCGAGGCGAGGATCTCCATGTCCGGATAGCGTCGGTTGCCGTCGATGCCACGGGACAGCGGGGTGATCGGGATCAGGAACAGGCTGTCGCCGACCTCGGGGTCGTTGACGACGATCGGCTCGCCCACCCCCTCGACCGGGATGAACAGGCGCGGCCCCTGCGGGCTGACCATCTGCGCGTCGATGCGCAGTGGCACGTCCGGGCGCGACAGCTGCGGCTGCAGGTCCAGCACCCACGCGGTCCCGTCGCGCCACACCCGGGGATTCACCCCCTCCACGACAGGGATGCGCACGACCGATCCGGTGGATGCGGCGACCTGCTCGGGCTGGCCGACGATCTCGTTCGCCAGGCCCGCGAGCTGGCTGGTATCGAAGGCGGCGGGCCGGTCGAACCCGACCCAGACATAGCCGGCGCGCGGAAAGACCACGGCGGCCGCTTCCTCCTCGAAGGCGAAGCGCAGGGAGATCGCGTCGGCGTTGTTCAGCCGGGTGATCGCCAGCGGTGGCCCGGTAATCGGCTGTGCCGCTTCGGTCGGGGCGGCATTGAGACGGATCGCGTCGTCCAGGCTCGACTCGCCGTCGGACTGCGCCGCCGGCATGCTGGAACGGACGTCGGGCAGCTGCGTGACGGCCGTCGTCGGGTCGGAGGGAGCGGCACCGGCGGGTCTAGGAGCGGTCTGGCTGCGCACATTGTTCTGCGCCGTAACCTCCGGCGTCGCCGGTACCGGCGCGGCGGCGGGCGCCGGTGCCTGACCCTGGGTCGCCGCCGGCGCGGCCGGGCTCGGGGTCTGATCCGGAGCCGGAGTCGGGGCCTGCGCACGGGCGGCCGGAACACCGTCAGCGGCGGGTGGCGGCGCTGTCTGCTGCGCCGTCTGCGGCTCGGTCTGCGGCGCCGGTTGCGCCTGGGCCGGCGGCAGAGCGGGCTGGGATCCGGCCGGGGCCACGGTCGTGCCACTGGTGTCGCGCAGCACATCCACGACCACCTTCGGGCCGGAGCGGAAGGCGTTGATCGAGCGGCCGTCCGGCACGGGCACGGTGACGGTCAGACCGGAGGCCGACGGCGTGCTGGCGAAACCGCGCAACGCTTCGGGCAGCTGGCGGCGCACGGCACTGTCGTCGATCCGGGCCGGACGGGCGAACAGGATGCGGGCGGCCCCCGCGTCCGGCTCGACTTCGAAGTCCACCGATGCCGGCCAGTCGAAGACGATCCGGTCGTAGTTCGCGTGCCTGCCGGTCCGCACGGCCAGTTCCGGACCCGACGGCGCGGCGGGCGCAGCCTGGGCAGGTGCCGCCTGGGCGGGCGCCGTCTGGGTGGGGGCAGCCTGGGCAGGTGGCGGTGCGGCGGCGGCCGGCGGCGGCGCGGGAGCCGCCTGACTGGACGCCGGCTGACTGGGAGCCGGCAAGGGGGTCGGGGCGCTGGTCCGGTCCGACAGGTCGATGACGATCCGGTTGCCGTCCCGGGTGGTGCGCAGGCGGTGATTGCCGGTCAGCTCGATCACCGCACTTCGGCCATCGCTGCCGACCCGGCCGCCGGAGATGAACCTGCCGAGGCCGGTCGCCGCGCCGGCGACGTCGCCCTCGATCGGCTGGGAGAAGCGGATCACCAGGGAATCGCCGAACCGCTCCGCCGAATAATCGACCGAGCGGGGCCAGTCGAAGACGAGCCGTTCGGATGTCTCGGTACTGCCGCCGCTCACCTGCACGGGAACGGCCCCAGCGGAGCCGGTTACCGTCAGCAACGCGACGGCCAGGACCAGGACGAAGCGGGTCAGCGCGCGGATCATGGCGCGCGCTCCGGGAAGATCACCACATCGACCCGACGCGCCAGGGCGTATCGGCGATCCATGTCGAGGGTCGGCGCCACCTCGCTGAACCGGCTGTCCCCCCGCCCCTCCACCGTGGGCTGTCGCGGAAAGCCGGTCTGAACGAGCCGTGTGGCGACGGCATCGGCCCGGGCCAGGGAGAGCTCCCAATTGGTCGCGTAGCGTCCGCTGCCGGTCATCGGCTGCGGGTCGGCGTATCCGACCACGTCGATCCGGTTCGGCAGCGTCGACAAGGCGGTCGAGAGGACCCCGACGGCGACGCGCGCCTCGCGGGTCAGCTCCGCCTCCCCGACGGAGAACAGAAGATCGGCCGGCAGGGCGATGACGAGTTGCTCGCCGGCCGCGGCGATCTTCGCCTGGTTCAGGACCGGGTCGGCGGACATCTTGGCGTCGAGGATCGGCTCCAGGTAGCTGAGGGAAAAGCCGCGCCGCGTGCGTTCGGCGGACACGCTCAGCTCGACCGGCGGTGTCTCCCCGACAACGGACACCTCCTGGCCGAGAACCAGGGCGATCGACCCCGCAGCCGCCTGGAAACTCGGGGTGTCGATGTTTGTCATCGCGAAACGCAGTACGAAGAACGCCAGCATCAGGGACACCAGGTCCACCAGCGTGACCATCCAACTTGCGCCGCCGCCATACTTGCGGCCGGCCCGGCGGCCGAGCTTGCGCTCACCCCGGACCACCATGGAGCGCACGCGGGAAAGCTGAACCGTCACGACGCCCCATCCTCCAGCGCCGGCCCGCTGGCGCCGGCCGGACGCGTGCGGAAGATCAGCCGAACCGAGGCCGGGTCGAAGGGTTCGAGACCCGCGGACAGGACCGACGGGTCGACCTCCCGATCGACGAAGGTGCGCACCGTCTCGCTGGCGCGGAAGATGAGTTCCTCCCGCCGCGGCTGGGAAACCGCGTCGTCCACGCCGTACAGGATCTGCAGATCGAGAACGCTGCCCGCCGGCGGATTGTTGAGGATCGGCGCGAGCCGGGCGGCCAGCTTCTCCATCACCGGGGTGATGCCGCCGGCGGCCGGCGCATAGACCTGTCGCGCGGGAATAGTCACGAAAATGGGATTGCCGCTGGCCTCGACCTCGACGACCACGGCCGGCAGAACCTCGCGGAACACCGTTCCGAGGGCCGAGCGAACGGACTCGCCGATCACCTGGCCCGGGTCGGCATCCAGCGGATCGTCGGCGATGTTCTTGCGGACGGCGGAGGGGAAGGCACGCTTCACGCTCTCCATGACCCGGTCGCTGCGGCCCTGCTCGACCGTGGAGAGGGCATTGAGCATGATGAAGAACGCCAGCAGCAACAGAAACAGACTGAGGAACAGCGGCTGGCTGCTTCCCTTGTCGGGTTCCCGTCGCTCTGCCCGGCTGAATGTCATTCGCGCCTAATCGAGGTTATCGAACAGCGCGTCGACCTCCGCTTGGCTCGTGGCCGCTCCCGGCAACTGTGGACCGTTGAGCAACCCGCTCTCCGAAGCCGACCCGTCTTCTCTTTTTTCCTCTATTTCCCGCGCTTTGTCACGTTTTGTTTCGAGCGCAGATGCAGTCGAGGTGTCGAGAAGCGTCACGGCCTCGCGGATCGCGCTGAGGCGCTGGCCCAGGATGTCCCGCATGGCGGAGGCTTCGAAGATCGATCCGGTGGCGGCGGCAATGGCGTCACCGACGGCGCCACCGGCGGACTCACCGGTATCCATCAGCTGCTCGGCAGCCTCCAGAACGCGGTCGAACGCATCCTGCAGCTCGCCGTCCGCTGCCGCTATTTCGGACAAGGCGCGGGCAGCCGCACCGTTGTCATCGACGCCCGACTTCACCCCGCCCCGCCCGCGCTCATGCTCAGAACTCGCCGATGACCGCAGTCATCTTGGTCTTGAGGGTGGCGGCATTGAACGGCTTGACGATGTAGTTGTTCACGCCGGCCTTCTTGGCGGCGATGACGTTCTCGGTCTTGCTCTCGGCGGTGACCATGATGAACGGGGTCGACTTCAGCTTGGCGTCGGTCCGGACTTCCTTGAGGAGCTGGAGGCCCGTCATCGGCTCCATGTTCCAGTCGGAAATGACCAGACCGAACTCGCCGCGGCGCAGCTTCTGCAGGGCGGTCGCTCCATCGGACGCTTCGTCCACATTTGCGAAGCCGAGCTGACGCAGCAAATTTCGGATGATCCTCAACATCGTCTTGTAGTCGTCGACGATGAGAATCGACATGTTCATATCAACCGCCATATCCCGTCTCCTAAAGTCTCTGATGCCCGCCCCTGGACGCGCGGACCCCTGCCGAAGTGGGCACAACGTATGCCAGGGGGGTTAAAACGTTGTAAACGAGATTAGTGATGATGCTGGCGTAATTTAGAGGGTACCGCCTGTCAACGCAGCAGATTTCGGCGCGCCGCCGCCGTACCGGTTACAACCGGATCGGTTACCGCCGGATCAGTTGATGTCGGGCATCTTCCGCCGCTCGGCGATCCGCGTGGTCACCTCCTTCGCCCGCTCCGGCGTCATTTCGGCAAGCACCGGCGCGGTCTTCGAGGCCTTCATCCGCTCGATGACCTGCAGCAGGACATCCATATCCAGGGCGTCGAAGATCTTGGCCGCGTCCTTCGCCTTCATCGTCTCATAGATCTTCACCAGGCTTCCGAGCTGTTCTTCTTCCTGCTCGTCATATTTGCGGATGAGGTCTTCGATCTCCGTCTTGATGCCGTTCAGCTCCCCGATCTTCCGGTCGATGCGATGCTCGGCGGCGGCGAGGAGCCCCTCGCGCTGGACCAGGGTACGCTCCCGTTCCTCGAGCTCCTCGCGCCGATCGGCCAGACTCTGCAGCAGTTCGATCTGGGACTTGCCGAGGTTGAACGGATCGACCTTCTCGCCGGATGTGGTCGTGTCGGCCTGGGCCAGCTGCATCATCGGCAGCGATGCCTCGGGGGAACCCGCCTTCATGACGGGACTGTTCGACGTGTCTTCGGCCTCCGACTGCGCCGGCCCGGCGGCGACCGCCACGGTGCCGAAAGTGACGGCCTGCACGAAGCTCTCGCGCCGCTCCCACAGGTCGGCGACCTTGACCGACAGCACCAGCGCCGCCGCGAAGGCGGTCAGCGGCAGGATCCGCAGGGCGGCCGCGCCCCGCTTCTTGGGATTTGCGGGCTTTGCCGCCTTGCCGGCCGGGGCCTGCGGTTCGCGGTTCTGCTGCTGGGCGGCCCGCATGGCCGCCGCCGCCGCCCGGCCCCGGGCCAGACGCTCCGCGTTCGGTGTCGCCGGATGCGAGGCGACCGGCGCGAAGGTGCCGCCGGCTGTGGCGTCGTCATCCTGCGAGGGCGCAGCGGCCCGTCGTCCAAGTCGGTCGTAGCTCATCTCAGCGCACGTTCCTCAAAGCGTTCATCAGGTCGCGCTCGGCCTGGGAGCGCGCACCGTCATCCTCACCCTTTTCCGGCTGAGGCGCGGCGGCGGGTGCGGCGCGCCGTGCCGGCTTGCGGGCCGGCGCCTGAGGCTCCGGCTCTTCGCGCGCCTTGCCGCTGGCACTCCCGGCGAGACGTTCGGCCGATCCATCGGCCCGCTCGATCAGGAACAGAAGCTCGTCCCGCAGCGCCTGGGCCTTCACCATCGGATCGTTGAGCAGCGCCTGGGCCTGCTCGGCGGACTGGCGGATGCCCTTCAGGCTGGCATCGGCCTTCATGGTCGCCTGGTTCATCTTCTCCAGAAAGGTTTCCAGACCCTCTTTCTCGGATCTGAGCATCGAGAGGCGCCGATGCAAGACCATGGCGTAGACGATCGTCGCCAGGAGCAGAATGATCAGGAGGACGTCGAGGATCAGCGCCAGGTTCATCTACGCTCCCTCACCTTGTTGCCCTGTCATCACGCGTCCGTCCTCTCGCCGCCTCGTGCAGATGCCGACAAGGACGACCGTCACATCTTGCGCAGGCGGTGGCTGATCCGCACAGCGATATTGCCGCCCTTGCGCCCCATCTTACCATTGAACAGCGAGACGTTCCCGCATCGCATGTCGATGGTCGAATTCGGCATCGCGTTCAGCAGGATCCGGCTGCCCGGCTTGAGGTTGAGCACGTCGTTCAGCGGCATGACGACCTCGTCGAGCACCGCGTCGAGCTCCACATCGGTGTTCCAGAGTTCGTTCGCCAGGTGGGTTTCCCAGATCGAGTCGCGGCCGAACTTCTCGCCCATGAACATCTGCAGCAGCAGTTCGCGCACCGGCTCCAGCGTGGCATAGGGCAGCATCAGTTCCAGGCGACCGCCGCGATCCTCCATGTCGATGCGCAGGCGCGCCAGAACGGCTGCGTTGGCCGGGCGGGCGATGGTCGCGAAGCGCGGGTTGGTCTCCAGCCGGTCGAAGCGGAAGGTGACCGGGCTCAGCGGATCGAAGGCGGCCGACAGGTCGCTCAGCACCACGTTGACCATGCGCTCCACCAGGTTGCGCTCGATCGTGGTGTAGGGCCGTCCCTCGATGCGCATCGCCGCCGTGCCGCGCCGGCCGCCGAGCAGCACGTCGACGATGGAGTAGATCAGCGCGCTGTCCACCACCAGGAGGCCGTAGTTGTCCCATTCCTCGGCCTTGAACACCGACAGCATCGCCGGCAACGGGATCGAGTTCAGATAATCGCCGAAACGGATGGAGGTGATGTTGTCCAGCGAGACCTCGACGTTGTCGGAGGTGAAGTTTCGCAGACTGGTCGACATCATGCGCACGAGGCGGTCGAACACGACCTCGAGCATCGGCAGACGTTCATAGGAAACGAGTGCCGAGTTGACGATGGCATGGATGCCCGAGGTGTCGCTTTCGCCGCTGGTGGTCTCGTCGAAACCGAGCAGACTGTCGATCTCGTCCTGGTTCAGGACACGCGCAGCGCCGACATCCTCTTCTTCGTCATCTCCCATCGCCTCCCATTCGGCGGCGAGATCGTCATCGGTTGCCATCAGCCCAGCCTCATCTCTTTCCGGCTCGTCTGCCTCTGTGCCGACCCCGCGGGCCGGACCTGCGCTCCGCCCTACTGGACCAGCATTTCCTTGAACAGCACGTCGCGCACCCGCACCGGCCGGGCGGCAAGATTGACCCGCCTCAGCAATTCCTCGCGCAGCCGGTACATACCGGCCGATCCGTTCAGGTCGTCGACCCGCAGCTCGCGCAGATAGACCTGGAAGTTGTCGACGATGCGCGGCAGCACCTCGTTGATCCGGTCGGTATCCTGCGGCCCTTCCAGCTCAAGCGCGATCTTGATCTTCAGGAAGGTCGACTTCCGGCCGTTGGTGTTCAGGTTCACGATCAGATCCGGCACCTCGAAGAAGAAGGCGCGGGTGTCCTGCGTCGGCGGAGGTGCCGCGGGTGCCGCCGCCTCGCCTTCAGTGGCGGCTTCGGCCGGCGGCGGCTCGCTGCCGCCGAACAGGCCGAGCATGAACGCCGCACCGACGCCCCCGCCTACGAGGAACAGCACAATGATGGCGGCAAAGATGATCAGCCGCTTGCCGCTGACGCGTTTCTTTTCCGGCCCGTCGCCGGCACCATCCATATCGTCGAGGGCTTCATCAGCCATCAGACACTCCCTCGGGCCGATTCATCGGGCCCTGGTGTTCACCGGATCCGGCGGTCGTCGCCCCGGAGCCACCGGCACATCCTGCCGCCACGCATGCCGCGGGACGACCCTGCCGGTCCGATCAGCCTATGCAACCGCAATGCCGACTCACCCTGATTCTACAGAAATGGGGCCGTCGGTAAAAGGCCAGTCCATTCCCGGCCTTCGGCGCCGCGATGCGCTCCCTGCGTAGCGCTCGTCCGCGGTTGGCACGGAGCCTGCATATCCGATCTCCGAGACCGCGGGCTGGACCCGACGGCCAGCAGACAAGAGCCCGAAACGGGCCTGCGAACGCAAGGAGAGAGTGATGGAGAACTCGATCTATATCGGCCTGTCGCGCCAAGCGGCACTGCGCCGGCAGATGAGCCAGGTCGCAAACAACATCGCGAACATGAACACGACCGGCTTCAAGCGCGAGCTGATGATCTATCAGGCCTACGAGACCAAGGTCCCGTTCGCTCAGACCAACGACTTCGTCATCGACAAGGGCACGGCGACCGACCACCAGCCGGGCGCCATGCGCAAGACCGGGAACACCTTCGATCTGGCGATCGACGGCCCCGGGTATTTCCAGGTCGATGACGGCACCGGCACGTTCTATACGCGCAACGGCACGTTCGCCCTGGACGAGTTCAACCAGCTCGTCACCAACCAGGGTCATCTCGTGCTCAATGCGGGAGGCGAGCCGATCTTCGTGCCCCGGTCCGACGAGAAGATCATCATCGAGACCGACGGCAGCGTGAAGCTGGGCGACGAGGTCTTCGGACGCATCGCCGTGGTCGAGTTCGACAACCCGATCGCCCTGAAGAAGACCCGCGACACCCTGTTCGAGTCCGACGAGCTGCCGCGCCCCGCCGAAAACAGCGACGTGCAGCAGGGCCTGATCGAATCCTCGAACGTGAACCCGATCGCCGAGCTGACCACGATGATCGAAGTCAGCCGCATGTACGAGGCGGTCAAGAACCTGATCTCCAAGGAAAGCGAGCGCGAGCAGGACGCGGTCAAGCGTCTGGCACGCCCTGTGCAAGGCTCCGTTTAATCGAATTTACGGGTGATCGGCCGCGTTGAGCCCCGCCCCAGACCAGACGAGACAGGACCCGACGCGGTCATCCAGGGAGTAGAACTATGCAGTCGCTGAACATCGCCGCCACCGGCATGAACGCCCAGCAGATGAACGTCGAGGTCATCTCGAACAACATCTCGAACATGAACACCACCGGCTTCAAGCGTCAGCGTGTGGAGTTCCAGGACCTGATCTACCAGGATCAGCGCCGGGTCGGTACGGCCTCCTCCGACGCCGGTACGGTGGTGCCCTCCGGCATTCAGCTCGGCCTCGGCGTGAAGACCGCCGCGACCTACCGGGTGAACGAGCAGGGCGCGCTGATCCTCACGGACAACCAGTTCGACCTGTCGATCCGCGGCGAAGGCTACTTCCAGATCACCATGCCGAACGGGAACACCGCCTATACCCGGGCCGGCTCCTTCCAGCTCGACCAGAACGGCAGCCTGGTGACCCCCGACGGCTACACCGTGCAGCCGGGCATCACCATTCCGGCCGATGCCCTGGGCGTGACGATCAACGAATCCGGTCAGGTCTTCGCCCAGATCGACGGCCAGGTCGACGAGCAGAATGTCGGCCAGCTGCAGCTGGCGATCTTCCAGAACCCGGCCGGCCTCGAGAATATCGGCGGCAACCTCCTGCTGGAGACCGCCGCGTCGGGTGCCCCCGGCGCCGGCGCGCCCGGTGCCGCCGGCTTCGGCCGCCTGCAGCAGGGCTTCCTGGAATCCTCGAACGTCGACCCGGTGCAGGAGATCACCAACCTGATCACCGCCCAGCGCGCCTACGAGCTGAACTCCAAGGTCATCGAGACCTCCGACCAGATGATGTCGACGGTCAATAACGTCCGATAACGTCCTCTGACGCCCCTCTTTGAGCATGCGGTCCCCGCACGGCGGGGACCGGGACGACGGGAGAAACCCCATGATCCGGATGCGACACGCCCTCACCCACCTGACCCTCGCCGCCACGCTGGCGGCCGGCCTCGGCCTGCCGTCGACCGGCTTCGCGGCGAACGGCCAGACCCCGCGGGCTGGGCAGACCTTGCAGGCTGGGCAGACCTTGCAGGCTGGGCAGAACCTGCCGCTGATCCTCAAGGACAAGGTCGTGCTCGATCATGCCGACCTGATGCTCTCCGACGTCTTTGCCAACCTGCCCGAGGGCTTCGATCAGCGGCTCGCCGACGCGCCCGCCCCGGGCGAACGAATGGTTCTCGGCGCCCGGCAGATCTGGCAGTACGCGCAGGCGTTCGGCCTGAACTGGCGGCCGGAACGCTCCAAGATCGCCGTCGTCGTGACCCGGGCCAGCCTGGAGGTTCCGATGGAGACGATCGCCGACAAGATCGCCCAGCGCCTGGCCACCGAATATGTCGAGGACGAGTTCGATCTCGACCTGTTCGGCCGCTCGTCGAACATGTTCATCGCCGCCAACGAGGGCATGCAGCTCGACATCCATTCGATCAGCTACGACCCGCGCAGCAAGCGCTTCGATGCGACGGTCAGCGCGAATGGCGGCCGTATGACCCAGATGAGCGGCAAGGTCGTCGCGATGGTCGAAGTCCCGATGCTCCGCCGGCACGCCATGCCGGGCCAGGTGATCACCGAAGACATGATCTCCTGGGAGCGGGTCGCCGCCCGCCGCGCCAGCGTGACCACCGTCACCCAGCGCGACGACATCGTCGGACAGACCGCGCGTCGTCCGCTGACCGCCGGTGTGCCGGTCCGGCTGACGGACCTGAAGCCGAACCTGCTGGTCACCAAGGGCGAGCTGATCACCCTGACGGTGCGCACCGGCACGATGACGCTCACCGCCCGCGGCAAGGCCCTGGAATCCGGTACCCGCAACGCGGTGATCCGCGTGACCAACGTCCAGAGCCAGAAGGTCGTCGAAGCCCGGGTGATCGGCCCGGACATGGCGATCGTCGAGCCCGCTTCGCTGGCCAATCTGGTCGCCCTGAACGGCTGAGCCCGTCGAAACCGCGACCGCGACCGTGTTTGGCACGGCTTTTGATACCCGGGTGCAGAAGCGCCCTTTGGAGGATGAAGAAATGACCCGCCTGTCCTCGCCCATCCGGATCCGCCCGCTGCTCGGCATCGCCGCCGCCGCGGTCCTGCTCTCCGGCTGCAACGCGATCGACCGCCTGTCCAACCTGGGCCAGGCGCCGGAGATGTCGCGGATCCAAGATCCGACCCAGTCGCCGGGCTACCAGCCGATCAGCATGCCGATGCCGGCACCTGTGGTGGCGACCCGTCAGGCGAACTCGCTGTGGCAGGAAGGCAGCCGGGCGTTCTTCAAGGACCAGCGCGCCAGCGATATCGGCGACATCATCACCGTCGTGGTCCAGATAAACGATGAGGCCGCGGTCACGAACACCACGACGCGGACCCGTGCCAACAGCGAGGGGGCCAGCCTCGGCGGCCTGTTCGGCTACGAAGGCTCCCTCGGCCAGGTCTTCCCCGAGTCGGTGACCGGCGAGAACCTCGTCGATCTCGGCTCCAACTCCAGCAATGTCGGCAGCGGCGAGGTCGACCGCGAGGAAGAAATCAATATCCGCATCGCCGCGGTGATCACGCAGAAACTGCCGAACGGCAATCTTGTCCTCTACGGCCGGCAGGAAGTGCGCGTTAACTTCGAAGTGCGCGAGATCGTCGTGGGCGGCGTGATCCGCGCGGCCGACATCACCTCCGGCAACACGATCAGTTACGACCAGATGGCCGAAGCCCGCATCGCCTACGGCGGCCGCGGCCAGCTCACCGATGTCCAGCAGCCGCGCTACGGCAGCCAGGTCCTCGACATCATCATGCCGTTCTGAGGCTGATCCGACCCCGGCGGCGCCCACGGGCGCCGCCCCCGAAAACAGAAGGCCGCCCTGGAGGCGGCCTTCGTGTTCTTGCGATCCGATGCGGGCCCGGATCAGTCAGTCGTCGCGGTGCGTGCGCTCCATGCGCTCGTGGCGCTCCTGCGCCTCCAGGCTCAGCGTCGCGATCGGCCGCGCCTCCAGACGGCGCAGGCTGATCGGCTCGTCGGTTTCCTCGCAGTAGCCGTAGGTGCCGTCCTCGATCCGCTTCAGCGCCGCCTCGATCTTGCTGATCAGCTTGCGCTCGCGGTCACGGGTCCGCAGTTCAATCGAGTGCTCGGTCTCCAGCGAGGCCCGGTCCGCCATGTCCGGCTGCTGTAAATTCTGTTCTGTCAGGTTGCTCAGGGTTTCGCCGGCCTCCTTCACGAGGTCGGCTTTCCAACGCAGCAGCTTTTGGCGGAAATATTCCAGCTGCTTCGGATTCATGAACTCCTCTTCATCCGACGGCTGATAGTCCGGCGGCAAGGTAACGCTCATCCGAAATCCTCCACGCGTCTTCGACCACAGCCGGCTCCCTCGGAGAACCCGACAAGCGGATCGCTTTCCGGGGGAACCTGCCGATATCGCCGATGGGCGGAGCCTTTGCGCCGATACCGCCGACGACGACGCGCGTGGGGTTACACGCTTCGACCCAGTTTCGCAAGCTCGACTCGTGCGCGGAGTTCAATGTCGTCGAGGATTTCGGAAAGGCGCGGATCGTCGATTTCCTCGCGCTGCTCGCGCGCCGCCGTCGCCAGGTCATGCAGACGATCGGTCGGCACCATTCCCATCAGCAGGCCGTCGCGGAGATCCTCCAGCCGAGACAGCATGAGCTCGGCCCGTTCCTTGGCCTTGCGCGCGTTGCCCTCGCGGTCGCCGACCGATTGCAGGGCGAAAACCGAGTCGACCGACGAGGTCGGCGCCGGGCCGCTGGCCCGCTCCGGCGCGTCGGTCTCCGAGATCATGTCGGCAAAGGCCGACCCGCCCGTAGACGACGACTTCTTCGTGCGTTTCGCCTGGGAAACGCCGCTGACCTTGGTGGGATCAACTTTCATGAGAAGCCTCAATTGCCGTGGCGGTCGCGACGCGGCGCTGGCCTATATCCTGCAATTCTTTCACCGTCAGAGCAAATGCAGGCGTCGCAGGCCCTATCAGACCGCATCGCCAGGGATAGATTGCCTTATATCACGACCACGACCGGCAGACGAACCGGCGACATCGAACGGCGGAGCGGCCCGGACCACGGGTTGGCACGAAACTCGCATAGAGATGGCCAGACCGGAGAACCCGGCAGAAACGATACTCGAGCCGAGACGCGCGAAACGCGGGGACAGAGACGATGACGCTGACACGCTTCCTGAAAGGCATCGCGACCGGGCTGACCGCCCTGGTGCTGACGGCCACCGCCGCGGGCGCCCAGACGCGAATCAAGGACATCGTCGATTTCGAGGGCGTGCGCGAGAACATGCTGATCGGATACGGCCTCGTGGTCGGCCTGAACGGCACCGGTGACTCGCTGAACTCGGCAATCTTTACCCGTGAGAGCCTGGTCGGCATGCTCGAGCGCCTCGGCGTCAACTCGCGCGACAGCAGCCTGAGCACCGACAACGTGGCCGCGGTCATGGTCACCGCGACCCTGCCCCCCTTCTCCACCCAGGGCACGCGGATCGACGTCAGCATCTCCGCCATCGGCGACGCCGAGGATCTGCTCGGCGGCACGCTGCTGGTGACCCCGCTGGTCGGTGCCGACGGCGAGGTCTATGCCGTGGCCCAGGGCCCGGTCGCCACCGGCGCCTTCTCCGCCCAGGGTCAGGCCGCCTCGATCAGCCGCGGCGTGCCCACCGGCGGCCGGATCGCCAACGGCGCGATCGTCGAGCGCGAGATCGACTTCAAGCTGAACATGATGGAGACGGTGCGCATCGCGCTCCGCAATCCGGACTTCACCACCTCGCGCCGCATCGCCCAGGCCATCAACGCCTTCGTCGGCGGCCCGATCGCCCAGTCCGTTGACTCGGGCACGGTGCGGATGCTGGTGCCCGATGCCTACCGCAACAACGCGGTCGCCCTGATCACCGATATCGAGCAGCTCCGCGTCACCCCGGACAACATCGCCAAGGTGGTGATCGACGAGCAGACCGGCGTCATCGTCATGGGCGAGAACGTCCGCATCAACACCGTCGCCATCGCTCAGGGCAACCTGACGATCCGCATCACCGAAACCCCGCAGGTCAGCCAGCCGCAGCCCTTCAGCGAGACCGGCGAGACGGTCGAGGTGCCGCGCACGCAGATCGAGATCGACGACGAGAGCGACAACCGCCTGACGGTGCTGCCGACCACGGTGACCCTGCAGGAACTGGTCGACGGCCTGAACGCCCTCGGCGTGGGTCCGCGCGACATGATCTCGATCCTGCAGGCGATCAAGGCATCCGGGGCCCTGCAAGCCGAACTCGAAGTGCTCTGAGGGAGGACGGACCGATGACCGCGAACCTTTCCATGGCCAATCTCGGCACCGCCGATCTGGCGATGACCCGCAGCCGCAACAACACGGCGCACACCGCCGCCGAAATCCAGGCCGCCGCCCGCGCCAAGGACAATGAGGCCGTGCGGGCGACCGCCGAGAAGTTCGAGGCCCAGTTCCTGTCCCAGATGATGGGCCACATGTTCAAGGGCATCAGCAGCGACGGCGTCTTCGGCGGCGGGCAAGCGGAGGACACCTGGCGCGACTTCTACGTCGAGGAAATCACCAAGTCCTTCGCCTCGCGGGGCGGTATCGGCCTCGCGGATACCATTGAAAGACAACTGCTGACGCTGCAGGAGGCCGTGTGATGGACCCCCGTGAACTGATCCAGCATTTCGTGGAATCGATGACGCAGCTGATGGCGCTGATGCGCCAGGAGACCGAGCTGGTGCGCAACAAGCAGTACGATCAGGTGGAGAAGATCCAGCGCCACAAGGTCAAGCTGAGCCAGGCCTTCGAGATCCACCAGCGGGCGATCAAGAAGAACCTGAGCGCGGTGGAGACCCTGTCTACCGAGGAGCGCTCCGAACTCCGCTCCCTGTATCAGGTGTTCCGCGAGACCCTGTCGGAGAACATGCTGGCCCTGAAAGCGGCCCAGGATGCGACCGACAAGATGGTCAACCTCATCATCAGCAGCGTCCGCAAGGCCCGGGGGCTGCCCGAGAACGCTCCCGCGCATACCGGCCGCAAGGCGTCGATCCAGCGCGGCTATGGCGCCTACGCTGCCTCGGGCAGTTCCGGCCAGCTCATGAGCCGCACGCTCTGACGCGATACCGCCGTCCGATCCGCCCGTACCGCCCGGCAGATTCTGCCGGCCGGACGGTGCGCCGTCGGATTGTCGGGCTCAGTTTATATTTCAGCCAGATCGAGGGTTATAATTCAGCCAGATAGCGGGCGTTGTCCGGCGCCAGCTCGCGCACCCGCGACCGCGACGCCTCGGCAAGATCTGCCTCGCCCGCGAGCGTGTGGATCCGCGCCATGGCGAAGTGCCCGTCGATGCTCTGCGGGTCGAGCTCGATCGAGCGGACCGCCGCCTTGCGGGCGTCGATCAACTCCCCTGTCTCCGCTTTGAGCCAAGCCAGTCCACCCAGCAGGGCCGCATCGTCGGGATTGCCGGCGAGGGCTCCCTCGAACTCCGCCATCGCTTCGTCGATCCGCCCCAACTGCCCCAGACAGCTCGCGAGCTTGCCCCGGAAGGCCGTCACCTTCGGCGCCCGATCGGTGGCCGCGCGGAAACATTTCTCCGCCTGTTCCAGCTCGCCGAGATCGACGAACGCTTCACCGAGCTGATACAGGGCGTTGACATTGTCCGGGTTGATTTCGACCGCCTTGATCAGGAACTGGACCGCGTCGGCCCCCTCCCCCATCTCGCGGCCGACAATGCCGCGCCACACCAGGGCTTCCGAGGCCGACGGGTCGGCTTCGATTGCCCGCTCGAGGCTGGCCGCCGCGCCGGGCAGGTCGTCCATGCCGCGCTGAGTCAGGGCCTTGTTGAAATGCGCTTCGACATAGTGCGGGTCGAGGGCGATCGCCTTGTCGAACTGGCGATCGGCAGCCGCGAGGTCGCCAAGCTTGAGATCGGCGGTACCGATATGGTTGGGATAGGCTGCGTTGGTCGGATCGATATCCGCGGCGGCCGCCAGCAGCCCCTTCGCGCCCTCGAACTCACCGCATTGGAGACACAGCAAACCGGCCAGATGCAGCGCGCGCTCATGCTGGGGATCGGCGTTGAGAATCTCGACATAGAGATCGCGAGCCTGCTCGAACTCACCCGCCTCGTGAAGGCGGACAGCGGCGACGAGTTTGGGTTGCAGGTCGTCGTCAACGGTCATGCAGAGTCACTCCGCCACGGATGGATACGGGTAGCTGAAAACGTACCACATATTGTCAAGACGGAGCACGCAATCAAAGGCAATCTCAATACGGGTCAGGGACCGGTACGGCGGGTATCAGGCAACAAGGTCGATGCGGGTCCGGCCAGTGGGCGCCGCCGGCGCAGGACCGGACTGTCCGGTCTGGGTATCCGCGCCCTCGGCTCCCGACGGGCCGCCGGTATCCGGCGCGGTCGGATCCGAGGTGACCGGATCCGCCGCTTCCTGCTCGCGCAGAGCCTGGGTCACCGGGCCGCCGATGGTCGGCGGCGGCGGGCCGGTCTGCTCATCCGGGCGTGCCTCCGCTTCCGGAAGAACGAAGGGGCGGGCGGAGGGATCACGGCGGTAGCGCTCGACCGCGGACTCGGCGGGGAACTGCCGGGTGACGTCCCCGGATTCCGTGTCGCGAACCTGGAAAATCACGGTGAGGGAGCGCGAATCGAACGTCAGGAACGGGCTGACATAGAACTGGCCGGATGACGATGCGCTGACGGATTCGGCGGCTGGAGACTGGCGGGAGTCCGAGGAGCCGCCCGCGATGGAGGCACGGTTAGACGTACCCGACGTCGCGGACTCGCGCGCAACCGACCGCGGCTCGCTTGCCGCGCCTGCTATACCGGTTACACTGCGTATATCCACGGGCTCCTCCATTCTGGAGCGATGCCATACTTCACACTAATTTAACTTATATAATACTCAGAAGTCAGGCTGCAAGCCATTCGGCTTGGCCGACCACGCGTGCGTCGATGTCTGTCGACGGAAAATCGATCGTGGAAGACTCTCTTAAATGAACTTCGTAAGGCTCAGGTTCCGCAACACGGCCGTGGTCTGGAACGACGCCTCAAGCTGGGCCTGCAACGTCTGGAACTCGGCGACCGCCTCGTAGGGATCCACATCTTCGATCTTGCCGATCTGGGTCTCCAGCAGCAGGATCGTCTCCTTGTGGGCCTCCTGCCGGGTGGCCATCTCGCTGCCCACGACGCCGTTCTGCCCGACCATGTCGTTCATCAGGTCGATAGCGGCCTCGATCTTGCCGAGGCCCCAGTTCAACAGGTTACGGTATTCGGCGTCGTCGCCTGCGGTGAAAGTCGTGTTGGAGAAGGCATACAGCACGTCGAAGACCTCTTCGAAGGTCGCGCTGTCATTCGCCAACTCGCCGAAGTCCAGATCGACCCCCTGATCGACGCGCACCGACAGCGAGCCTGGCGCCGGGGTCGTCACGTTGTTCCAGTTGGCGTCCACGTCGAAGAACGCCTCCGCGGCGGCGATGATGCCGGCGGAGCCGCCGGCGAGCGCCGGCTGGGCATAGGCACCCTGGGTGGTCGCCGGATCGATGATCGGCTGGGTGTCCGTATCGGTGCCGTTGAACAGGTACTTGCCATCCGTCGTCTGGTTCAGAAGGTTCGACATCTGGTTGATCGCCGCGGTGGCGAAGGTCGACAACGCCAGCGAGGACTGCTCGAACAGACCCTCGACCTGCTCGTAGAGCTGTGTGCGCAGATCCTCTGCGACAGACGTCATCTGCTGCAGCGTCGCGTCGATCGTCTCGGTCTTCACCTTCGTGTTGTTGATCGAGTTGATATAGGAGTCCGCCGACGTCCGCTGCTCCTTCAGGGTGATCAGCAGGCGCGTGTCCTGCCCGCTGAAGCCGCTGTAGACCTGACTGCGCTTGCCTGTGGAGATCTGCTGCTGGGCATCCGCGATCCGGCGTTGAATCGACGTGATCGAGGTGTCGATCCTCAGGTTCTGGCTCAGAGTCGAAATACGCATGATCTAGCCCTCTCCGCGGTTATCGAACAACGGCCAGGAGTTCGTCGAGTGCATCCTGCACCGACGACAACACCCGCGCTGATGCCGCAAACGCGCTTTCCAACTGAATGAGGCTGGCGAGTTCCTCGTCGACATTGACACCGCTCTCGTCACGAAGCCGTTCTTCCAGGAGATTGCGAACCTGGTCCTGGAATCCGAGCTGGCTTTCGTAATCCGCCTTCTGATTGGCCTGATAGGATACCAGGTCGGCAGCGAATTCTTCGATCGTGGCCGTGCCGTTGAGCCCGTTGACCGCCACGAAGGCCTGGGCGGTGTCGAACATGTCGATGACCGCCAGGGCCAGCGAGTTGTCGCTCACCCCGCTCGACACGAAGGTGCCGCCGTTGCCGTCACGCAGAATGGTGGGGGTCGCGGTAACGGTCGGGTTGACCTGGATCTGGGCCGAGAAGCCCTGATCGCCACCCGGGATCGCGTTGCCGGCATCGACGAACAGGTCGATGTTCGCGGTATTGCCGCCGACGTTGATGGTATCGAACTGCTGGGCCAGCTCGAAGGCCAGCGAGTCCAGCTGGTCCTGCGCCAGCGGAAGAACGGTGTCCCGAAGTTCCAGCAGGCCCCCGAGCTTGCCGCTGTTGATGCTGCCATTGATCGAGAACGGCGCGTTGAACCCGTTGTCCAGGAACACGGCATTCAGACCCACGTCCGGCCCGACGGTGTTCGTCGGGTTGAAGGTCAGGGTCACCGCGGTCTGGTCGAGCAGGAAGTCGCTGCCGCCGGTCATGACGGCGATCGTACCGTTAGGCCGGTCGAAGGTCTGAATATCCATCTCTTCGGAGAGCTTGGCGACCCAGCGGTCCCGCTCGTCCTCCAGATCCGCCGTCGACTCGCCGACGGCACTGCGCGCGCCGATCTCGCCGTTCATCTTCTCGATGTTGGCCAGGGCCTCGTTGATGTTGTCGACCGACTCCGCGATGCGGGTATCCGCCTCGGCCCGAAGATCCTGGACCGCTCCCGACAGCGACTGGAACGCTTCCGCCACGGCCGTCGCCGCGCGCAGAACGTCCGACTGGGCGGTCGACGCGTCCGGGTTGGTCGCGAGGACCTGGAAGGATTTCTTCAGGTCGGTAATTTTTGCCGAGATCGAGGCATTGTCCTCCGGGCGGCCGAACTCCAGCTCAAGGCGCCCGAGGAAGTCGTCGATGACCTTCAGCTCCTCCACCGTGGAGGTCTGGTTGCGCACGTCGGTCTGAAGTTGGGAGTTCACCAGGCGGGTGATCTCCTCCAGCCGGACCGTGCTGCTCTGCCCGTCGATGATCCGCGTGGATTGTGTCTGGGTCTTCTTCGTGTAGCCATCGACATTCGCGTTGGTGATGTTGCGCGCAGCAATGTCGATCCCTGCCTGGGCCGCATTCAGACCGCTGGTCGCGGTGGTAAGGGCGGAAAGGAGGCTCATGACGGGTCCTTACGATTGACACGGAAACTGACAAGCAAGAAACGTGCCGCCCCCTGTGTCGCTCTCCTGGATTAGCCGGCCATCGATTGTGGCTCGGGTTTCAGGCCCGCCATGATCTGGCGGTTGATCTCGATCAGATCGTCCAAGGGCGCGCTGTCGTCGGACATCACGAGCTTGGTTTCCTTCATGACCCAGAGCGCCAGGCTTGCGATGCCGCCCTTGAGTTGCTGCGGCAGAGCGTTGGCCGGGTCGTTCACATCCGCCAGGAAGACACCCCAGACCTTCTCGTTCTGAAGGATCCAGTTGTATTTCTCCTGGATGGTGACCTTGCCGTCGCGGGCCTTCATCAGGCCGCCGGTAACCTGGGCCAGGAGGCGATACTCCAGGTCCCGTCCGTTCTGCACGGCGGTCGCCACCTGTGTATTCTTGTATGCACCGTATCCCCGCATTCCTTAGTCCTCCGTCGAGACCGTCGCCCACCCTGCCCGATCCGGCAGCGGGACGCGGTCAAGCGGTGCCGGTTGAGCCGGCACCGATTACTGGAACAGGCCGAGCAGGATCTGCGGTGCCTGGTTCGCGATGCCGAGAACCTGGACGCCGAGCTGCTGGCGCACCTGCAAGGCGGTCAGTCGGGCACTCTCGCGCGCCATGTCGGCATCGACGATGTTGCCGAGACCTTCTTCCGTCGCATCGGTGATCTGGTCGAGGAACGTGGTCTGCAGATCCAGGGCGCGGGCTTCCGCACCGAGCGAGCCGAGCGCCGCGTTCACCACCGACTCCAGGTTGGAGTAGGCATTGGCGATCACACCCTGAGCCGCGTTCGCCGTGCCGAGGCCGACGGCCGCCAGCGACAGCACCTGAGTTCGCAGGTCCGCGTTGGTCAGGGTCAGCGTACCGCCCGCCAGGTTCGACAGGGTGTTGATGGTCGGCGCGGCACCGGCCGTATCCAGCAGGTTGACGCCGTTGAACACCGCGTTGTCGATGAAGTTGGCCGCCTGCGAGAGCAGTTCGGTGAAATCGTTGGTCAGGATCTGCCGCTGGGTCGTGGTGATGCCTTCGTTCGACAGTTCCGTCAGCTTCTGGCGCACCGTCTGGAGCAGGTCCGAGATGCTGGTGGCGCCGGCGATCGCGACGTTGGCGATGCCCTTGGAGTTGTTCAGGCCCTGGCTGATCGCGCCGAGCGCCTTGATGTCGCCGCGGATGCCCTGGGCAATCGCGAAGTTGGAGGCATCATCGATCGCTCCGGTGACCTTGAGGCCGGTGGAGACGCGATTCTGCGTGGTGGCGAGGAGATTGTTGGTCCGCTCCAGATTACGAAGAGCGACCAGGGCTTCCGGGTTAGTCAGGATCGAGTTGCTAGCCATCGTTCTGTTCCTTCGTCAACTTTCTGCTGACCCCTGATCTCTGGCTCCCCGCCACGATCGCCGGCATTTGCCGGGTTGGGTCCGTCCGTTCCCACCCCCGCAAGGGGCGGGCCAAAACGGCTTGGAACAGAATTTTTCTTTAATTTTATATAGTTAGGAAAAAGGGCAGATTCTGCATGCCCGATGAAATCGGGTATGGCGGCAGAAACTCACCGGCTGATCGGGAAAAAACGTCCCGGTAAGAAGCGTCAATTCCGGGGTTGGGCGCGGGTCCGGAGCAGTCCGGCGGCACGCTCGACCGCGAGCGAGATGTCCATCGCCTCATCCCGCCGCAGGGTCGGCGTGACGTTGGCGAAGAAGAAATCGCGGTCGTCGAGGATGCTGTAGAACGAGGAGGCCAACCGGATCGTCGGGCATCCAAGGGCGGCGGCGAGCACGCACACGCTGGTCGCCGTCGACACCACGCCGTCCAATGCGGAGATCAGCGCGGCCACGCCGTCGAGATCCTCGAGCTGGTCCAGATCCTCCGGCCGCCACAGCTCGATCCCGTGCTCTCGGCGCAGGGAATCGAGCTCGTCCCGGCACTCGTCATATTGGAGACAGACAAAGCGATAGCCGGGAACCCGCAGGATCGGCAACATCTGCGGCAGCTCGGCGTAATAGGCGGACCGCAGTCCGCCGCCCATCATGCTGCGCCAACACAGGCCGATCAGCGGTCCTTCTCCCCCGAGCCCGCCCACTCTCGCGCGCCACGCCGCCACCTTCGCCGGATCGGCCGTGAGATAGCCGCCCTGTGTCGACGGACGGGCGCGGTCGCGGCGATAACGCGCCGGCAGGTCGCCGGCATGGATGTGCGAGGTAAGGCCGAGGGCCGGAACGACACCGGTATAGTCGTAGATCGCACCCTTTCCCTCGGCCCGGACCTGGCGGTCGATCAGCCTGAGGCCGGGGAACGAGCGGCGGAACAGCGGATGGAACCGCGGATCCGCTTCCACCACCGGGGCCGGACAGTCCGCCAGCAGATCCGGCAGACACGACATGAACAGCAGTTCGTCGCCGATCCCCTGCTCCGCCGCGACCAGCATGCCTTCTGCGGGCAGATCCGGACCGTCCACCCGCGGCGGCAGACCTACGGTCCGGTGGAACCGCGGCCCGGTCGTCCGCGCCGCCTCCAGATCCCAGCCGCGTCCGAGATCGCCGACCGCCTTCTCCACCTGGCCCCACAGATAAGCGAGTTCGCTGTCCTGCGGATGCGCCGTCCAGCCGGTCCGGGCGACCCGGCCGGCGAGATCGTACTGCGCTCGGCTGATCGCCGCCTGGGCCATCGACCAGGCACCGCCCCGATCGTCGGGCGTGACCAGCAGACCGCGCCGGGCGGCGGACTGGCTCGCGGAGAAATCGCCCTCGGCCCGCTCGGCCAAGGCCCGCTGCTCCCAGGCCGCGGCGGAAAGCGGCTGGATCATCGTGGCCCGCCTCGCCCATCGGCGACGCGAGGCCAAGCCGGCGGGCCGGTTGGCCGATTCACTCAGGAGCCTTGCCCCGTCGGCGTTCTGCGGGGCGGCCGCGACGGCCCGTCTGGCCCAGGCCCAGGCTTCCTGGCCGCGATCCGCCTCGCGGGCTGCGACGACGGCCGTCACCGCCAGTTCGGGCAGCAGCGGCAACATCCTGCAGGCCTTCAGCGCCGCGGTCGCCGCCAGCGCCCACCGTTCCGCCTGCCCGGCCACCATAGCCAGACGCACCAGCGTCGTCGGCTGGTTCGGCTCCGAAACCGCCGCCCACCACGCGAAGGGTACGGCCGCCGCACTCCGGCCCGCCCGAGTCAGCGTGTCGGCCATGGCGAAGGCCGCGCGCCCTGTCCCCTGCGGGTCGACCACCAAGGCCCGGCGAAGGAGTTTCTCCGATCCCGGTCCATCGCCGAGTTCCGCCGTGGCCTGTCCCGCCAGTTCCAGAATCTGCGGCTGCAGCGGATCGAGGCACAGGGCCCGGCCGCACAACCGGATCTGGGTGCGGGCATCGCCGCCGATCACCAGGGTGACGAGCCGGGGATCCCCCGGAGCGGCGCAGATCGCCGCCCGGAACCAGTCCTGGGCCGCCGCAGAGCGCTGGGCCGCGCGGTCGGCAAGGCCTCGGCGCAGGGCCTGTTGCGCGATCGGGTCGAGCGGCCGCATCAGGCGTCGGCCGCCGTCGACGTCAACGTGGCTAGCATCGCCGCCGCGCGGCGGTTCAGCCGCAGGCCCCGGTCGGTCTCGTCCCGGTCGCCGATGACAGCCGAACGTTGGAACGCACGCTGCGCCGGGCCGCCGTCCCGCAGACCGCGGTCGAGAGCGCCCAGATGGTTCCAGGCAGATCCGCAAACCGGCCGCCGCTTGAGCGACGCTGTCACATAAGCGCGGCCGGTCGCCGCGGCACCTCGCTGAAACAGCGCCGTGCCGTAGAGATCCAATACATCGGCATGGGTCGGCAGATCTCTGAGAACCCGCTCATAGGCCTGCGCGGCGGCGAGCACATGGCCCCCGGTATGCCGATGAATCGACTGATTGAACAAAGTTGTGAGGGTTGTCTTGCGTTCGGTCGTGAGCGACTGCCCGGTCATGGACCGGTGCCGATCAGAATGAGTCGAGGGACGCCGAAATGCCCGGATCCGTCGCCGGTTTCTCGGCCTTGTCGTCCTGTTCGGCGCGACCGGGGTTTAGACCCCGCATGATCGCCTTGTTCACCGAAATGAGCGCTTCGATGTCGCCCTCACCCGACGTCACCAGGCCGGTCTCGCGCGACACCCATATTCCGAGGCTGACGATCGCTGCCCGCAATTCGCGCGGCAACATATTGCCTTCGGTGCCGACATCCTGAACGAACGTGTCCCAGACCTGATTGTTCCAGTTCAGCGCATCCATGACCTCGGCCATCGCCGTGGGCTTGGTGCGCGCGTCGGACATCCGCTGCTGGGCTTTCATGAGGGCAGAGGTAACCTGCCCGAGAAGCCGATACTCTACGTCTCGCGGAGACGCGGTATTCTTGATGGCTCTGTTGTAGGCGTCGTAGCTGGACATTCGGACTTCACCGTCCACTAAGGCGTTTCCAGAGCGATGCTCGGGCGTTCGGTCGTTTCTCCACGGCCAAATGCCAGCACCTGATCTTCATAGCTGATCAATGCTTTACAAGTCTTTAACGCGCGATAGTAGCGGGCGGCATTGGCGTCCTGAACGATGTGCAGCAGCGTCTTGCGCACCTCGTTGAACGTTGTCGCCTCCATGAAATCCTCGATCAATCTCATGAAGGTCGGGTAGTAGTCCTGACGGCCAGTCTCATCCAGATACATCAGCAGAAGCGTGAAATAGATCCGCTTGGCCGGGGTATCGGCCTCATGCTCCTGCATGATGTCCTTGCCCAGCAGGATCGTCGCCTCATTCTGCAACACCAGGGACGCGCCCTTGTTGCCGGCGACCATGACGGCGCCGTTGACGACGAACTTTTCCCCAGGCTTGATGTTGACCTTTAGTGGCATGCCTTAAATGTCGCATTCATTTTCCGACTGTCAAGCTAAGCTGGGAATCGACCAATGAAACGCGCTCGGCATCACAGCCTCCATGCGGATTTTCGCACGTGGCCGGACGATGCCCTGCCCGGCGCCGTGCGGTCGGCGGGCGCCGGCGGCCGACTCCGATTCGCTTTCCACTAGGATGACCGTCGCCGTTACCACCGCCTTGAGCGCCGGTCTGCATGCCCACCGGTTGGGGGACCTGAACAAGGCGATCGCGGTCTACGGCGCGGTCCTGGATCTGGCGCCCGATCATCCGACGGCCCGGCACCTGCGCGGCTTCGCGCTGCTCCAGAGCGGGCGGATTGCCGATGCCCGCCTCGACCTGCAGGCGGCCGTTCGGGCAGCGCCGACCAACGGCAACGCCTGGATGCACCTCTCCGTCTGTCTCGACCGGCTCGGCCAGTCTGCGACACAGACGGCACGCCGGGCGGTCCTCCTGCAGCCGGGTGGCCAGGAAGCCCTCGATGTCCTGGTGCGCCACCGATCCGGCGAGGATCGGGCCCTGCGTTGGCTGCTTGCCCTCGCCCCCGGCGACGCCACGGTCTGGCGCCGGGCGGGTCTTGCAAGAGCCCGTCGGACCCCTGCCTTTGCCGCGACCGATTTTCGACGCGCGCTCTGTCTTGCGCCGGCGGACCCGTGGATTGGGCTGGACCTTGCCGAGGTGGAGCGACGCATACTGAGACCGGAAACGGCTCTCATGCTGGCCGACCGGGCGCTCGTGGTTCTGCCGGCCGACCCGCGCGCCCTCGCCGATCGAGCCGCATCGGCGATCGAACTGGATGCCGTGTCCCCGGCCCTCGCCGACACACACCGCGCGGCCCTGCTGGACCCGGCGCATACGGCGGCCTGGGGCAACCGGGCCGAAACGCTCTACCGGCTGGCGCGGTATGAGGCCGCCGTGACATGCGGGAGCCGGGCCCGTGTGACGGCCCCGACCGATCCGGAGGTACTGGCGAATCTGGCGGCATACCGGCTGGCCGCGGGAGATCTTGCCGGGGGCTGGCCGATCTTCCGGAACAGACCGGCCCGGCGGGGGATACCCGGTCCCGATCTGCCACGCTGGTCCGGCGAGGCCGGGGTCCGTCTGCTGGTCCTCACCGAACAGGGACTGGGCGACGAGCTTCTGTTCTCAACGCTGTGGAGCGACCTCGACCGACAGCTGGCGCAGGGACGTCTCGCGGCGGTGACGGTCGAGGCGGACGAACGGCTGATCCCGCTCGGCGCCCGGGCCCTGCCCCGCCTCGCCTGGCGGCGGCGTCTGCGCCCCAACCCGGCCGACGGGCCTTTCACCCATTGGTGTCTGGCCGGCGATCTCATGGAGCTGCTGCGCCCCGACATCGCAAGCTTCGCGGCGGCGAGACCCGGCCTGGCGCCGGACCCGAACCGGGTGGCGGAATGGCACGGCTGGTTGGATCGGGAGACCCGCGGGCGGCCCGCGATCGGCCTCTGCTGGCGGTCGGGCAGCCGGGCCGGCCATCGTCGCCGTCACTATCCGACCCTCGGCGACTGTGCGGCGCTTCTGAGCCTCACGAACCGGTTCTTTGTTGTTCTTCAATATGATGACTGTCGCTCTGACCTCGAAGGGTTGGCGCTCGGCACCGGCACGGAGATCGTCCTGCCGCCCGATCTCGACCGGCACGACGACCAGGAAGGGGTTGCCGCCTTGATGGCGGCCCTGGATCTGGTGGTCAGCGCCGATACAGCCGTGCTGGCGCTCGCAGGAGCGCTCGGCGTGCCGACGGTCGGCTTCTCCCTGCACCCTGGATGGGTCGCCCTGGGCCAGGGCCGCCAGCCCTGGTTCCCCAGAATAGAACGCGTCTTCCGACCGCCGGACATGCCGTGGCCGGAGGCCATGAGGGAGGCGGCCCGGACGGTGGAGCGGGTACTTTCGGATCGGACATAAAAAAAGGGCCGGACTTTCGTCCGGCCCTGACTTTTGTATCGGCGATCCGATTAACGGAACAGACCCAGCAGGGACTGCGGCCGCTGGTTGGCGATGCCCAGCGTCTGGATCGACAGCTGCTGCTGAACCTGCAGCGACGTCAGAGCCGCGGACTCGCGCGCCAGATCGGCGTCGACAATGTTGCCCAGACCTTCTTCGGTCGCGTCAGAGATCTGCTCCAGGAAGGTGGTCTGCAGATTCAGAGCGCGAACCTCGGCACCCAGCGAGCCCAGCGCGGAGTTGACCACCGATTCCAGGTTGGAGAACTCGTTGGCAAGCACGCCCTGCGCGTTCGTCGCCGAGGTAACGTCACCGGCAGCCAGGGACAGCGTCGTGGTCCGAAGATCCTGAGCCGACAGCGTGAGCGTACCGCCTTCCAGGTTCGACAGGGTGTTGATGTCAACCGAACTACCACCGGTATCCAGCAGGTTGACGCCGTTGAACACCGAGTTGTCGATGAAGTTGGCGGCCTGAGAGAGCAACTGGTTGAAGTCGCTCGTCAGGATTTCACGCTGAGCGGTGGTGATGCCCTCGTTGGACAGCTCGGTCAGCTTCGAGCGGATGTCGGTCAGCAGGTTGGAAACACCGGTCGCACCGGCGACGGCCACCTGGCCGATACCCTTGGCGTTATTCAGACCCTGGGTGACGGCGGACAGCCCCTTCAGCTCGCCGCGGATACCCTGGGCGATGGAGAAGTTGGACGCGTCATCGAGAGCACCGGCAACCTTCAGGCCCGTCGACACGCGATTCTGCGTGGTGTCGAGGTTCCGGTTGACCGAGTTCAGGGTCCGGAGAGCGGCGAAGATGGACGGATTGGTATTAATGGAGTTCTGAACAGCCATTGTGGCCTCCTCGTTCTAAGGACACGGACATTTTGTCCGAAAAGGGGGTCAACGGACCCCAGAGCACCAACACGTTTGCCCCGCGCGCATCATCCAGTCAACCGGATTCTTCGGTCGACGACGACGCCGCAGGGGCCGAGGCCACATCGCGTTGGGCTGAAAAACAGCTAAGAGAATGGATTCTTTTGAAATTCTCGAACTATGACGTCGCTACGCTCTCCTCGATTTTTTTTCGGGGTGGGGGTGGAGCCGGCGGCTCCACCCCACGTGATGTTGTCGCTTTCGCGCTTCGGGTGGCTTACCCGAACAGCCCCAGCAGGGTCTGCGGACGCTGGTTGGCAATGCCGAGCGTCTGGATCGACAGCTGCTGCTGCACCTGCTTGGAGGTCAGTCGGGCCGACTCGCGTGCCAGATCGGCATCGACGATGTTGCCCAGGCCTTCCTCGGTCGCGTCCGAGATCTGCTCCAGGAAGGAGGTCTGCAGCTCAAGAGCCCGAACCTCCGCACCCAGCGAACCCAGGGCCGCATTCACGACCGACTCCAGGTTGGCGTACTCGTTGGCGATGACGCCCTGTGCGTTGGTCGCCGAGCTGACATCGCCAGCCGCCAGAGACAGGGTCGTGGTCCGCAGATCCTGTCCCGTCAGGGTCAGCGTGCCGCCCGTCAGGTTCGACAGTGTGTTCACATCCGGCGAGGCGTTCGTGGTGTCCAGCAGGTTGACGCCGTTGAACACCGCGTTGTCGATGAAGTTCGCCGCCTGAGACAGAAGCTGGTTGAAGTCCGTGGTCAGGATATCACGCTGCTGAGTGGTGATACCTTCGTTCGAGAGCTCGGTCAGCTTCTGACGCACTGTCTGCAGCAGATCTGAAATGCCGGTTGTGCCGGCGATAGCCACCTTTCCGATGCCCTTCGCGTTGTTCAGACCCTGGGTGACCGCTCCGATTGCCTTGAGCTCACCGCGGATGCCCTGGGCGATGGCGAAGTTCGACGCATCGTCAAGAGCACCAGTGACCTTCAAGCCGGTCGACACACGGTTCTGGATGGTGTCGAGGGTCCGGTTGACGGAGTTGAGGTTACGCAGGGCCACGAAGGAGGCCGGGTTCGTATTGATAGAGTTCTGCACAGCCATGGTTCTGTCCTCGTTCTAAGGATGGATTGACCGGCTTTTTGCCGGACCGAAAACGGATCACTCCGTCTCGTGAACCCTTAAATCACATCCCCAACCCTATCGTCAAGCATTTTAGATAAAAAAAAGATGTATTTTATATAATGACAGACCGCCGAATTCGCGAACGGCACCCTGCATGCATCGTGCCGGGACGGAATATCGGGACCTGCCGGCATCCGGTCGGCCGAAACCACGGCCCCTCCCCGCACAGTTTCAGGTCAGGGCGGCAAGGCTTGCCGTCCCTCGCCCCCTGACCCGGCAAGTTCTGCCACCCACCGAGCGCGCCGGATCGCCGCCTCCGGGCGCTCGGGCGGAAAATCCTCGAAATCCGCGGATTTTCTCCACCGAGAGGCCCGATCGAAACTGGCCCGGCCCTTGCACAGCCCTTAGCGACAATGATCAGGCAGGTGGGATCATGGACCTCAACGCGATCGATCCACGGGCATCGTCCCTGGCGGCGGACAGCCGCAAATCCAAGTCGTCGACCGGCGACGCCTTCCAGGGCGTGATGCAGATGATGGCGAAGATTGACGAGAACCGAAGCGAGAACCAGGCGCGGGAGCGCAACGAGCCGACGCGCCCGTCGCAGGCCGACCGGACGGAGCGTGAGCCCCGCGCGGATCGCAAGGAAAAGGCGACGCGTAAGGACGAGGCCACCCAGACCGAGGCCGAGACCGAGAAGGACGCGCCGACGGAAAAGACCACCGCCGCCGACGAACCGGTCGGAGCACCGGCAGTCGTCGACATGCCCCCGCCGGCCCCGGTCCGGACCGCCGGCACGGATCAGGCCGTCGCACCGGGCACGCCAGGCGACGCCGAAGTCGATGTTGTCGCTGAAACGACCGAACAGCCGGCAGAGGCCGCCGCGAAGGCTGCAGAGCCCGCCACGCCGGCAGAGCCAGGAAAACCGCAAGACCCGGCAGCGGTCGCCACAGCAGCGGCGCAGCCGGCATCCGCCCCTCCTCAGTCCGCCGCGGCCCAACCGGCCGCGCAGTCGACGCAGGCTCCGGTGGCACCGCCGACGGATGATGTTGCCGCCCTGGCCCGCCAGGCGATGGGCCAGCGCGACCGGATCGATCCGGCCGCCAGCTCGACCGGCACCCAGAAGACCGGCGACACCCAGACCGCCGGAGACGCCCAGAAGCCCAACACCGCGTCCGGCCGTGCCGACTCCCTGATGGGAGCGAAGGTAACGGTGGAGACGCCGGTTCCGGTGGCGCGGTCGCAGGGCGTGTCGTCCGCGGTCCTCGTCCAGGCTCAGCAGGCGGCGGCCGGCGGTCAGGTCCAGACGTCGAACGCCAATGGCGGGGCCGGGACGCTGCACGTGGGCGGCAACCAGCCCACCTTCGTCGGCGCCGACGGATCCGCGACGAACTCGGCAAACGGCCAGGGCGCCAACGGTAACAATGCCGGCGGCCAGAACGGCGGCGCCAACAACCAGTCTCAGAACCAGGGTCAGGGCGGTCAGCCCAACCCGCAGCAGGTCGGGATCAGCTTCGGCGCGACGATCGGCCAGCGCGGTTTCGGTGGCGACGCCTCGCGGGCCCAGTTCCAGGAAATTCTCGCCACCCGGACCGCGCGGGCCCAGCCCGTGTCTCTTGCCGGCGGCGAGGCCGGACGCCCGACGGGCACCTCCTCCTCATCGACACCCATGACCATGGCCGGGGTTGGCGGACCCCAGAGCACGCATACCTCCGCCTCTCCGGCCGACCGGGCGGCCGCAACCGCTCATGGCCGGCCGGGTGCCAATCTGGGCACCCCGGCCGACCAGGTCGCCATGAAGATGTCCGCCACGGCCAAGGATGGTGGCGGCAAGGTGACGATCCGACTGAGTCCGGAAGAACTGGGCAAGGTCGACATCAAGATGGAGATCTCCAAGGACGGTCTGGTCCGAGCGGTGGTTGCCGTGGACCGACCGGAAACCCTGGAACTGCTCCAGAGGGACGCCAAGGGTCTGGAACGGGTCCTCCAGGACGCCGGGCTGCAGACCGACGGTGAGTCCCTCGAATTCGATCTGCGCGGCGGCAGTGACCATGCCGACGACGCCGATGACGGAGCCGGCGGCAATGGACCGGCTGACGGGGAGCTTGCCTCCCAGAGCATTGATGGCGACGGGGTCGCCGCAGACCAACAGGGCGATGAGGGGTCCGGCGGCATCAAGGCCGACGGCAGCCTCGATCTCGTCGCCTAGGAGGTAAGGACATGGACGTCTCAAGCACGACCGGCACCAGCAGCAGCTCAGCCGCACCAACTTCGATGACCGGACTGGCGGATCAGTACGATCAGTTCCTGACCCTGCTGACCACCCAGCTGCAGAACCAGGATCCGCTGAATCCCATGGACAACAAGGACATGGTGAACCAGCTGGTCAACTTCGCGTCGGTGGAACAGCAGATCAAGCAGAACGACAATCTCGAGTCCCTCATCGGACTGCTGAACTCGAGCGCCGACGCTGCCGCCTTGTCCTATATCGGCAAGGACGTGCAGGTCGAAGGCGACATCACCCATTACGATGGCGAGAACCCGGTCACCTTCGGCTACACGCCGCCGAAGGACACCCAGGAACTCGCCGTCAAGATCTACGACAGTGCGGGCAAGGTGATCCGCGAGTTCGAAGGCAGCACGAGCAGCCAGCGACACACTGTCACCTGGGACGGCACCGATCAGAACGGCGATCCGACCGAGCCCGGCCTCTATTACTTCGCCATCGCTGCCGAGAATTCCGAAGGCGATACGGTTCACGGGACTGTCGATATCACCGGCCGGGTCACCGGAACCGGAACCTCCGACAGCGGCCCGACCCTGATGATCGGCGATGCCGAATACTCACTGGGCGAAGTCATGGCGGTCCGCGGGGCCGGCAACGCCTGACCTGAATATCCGGCCCCAGAAGGCGGCCGATCTCCCTAGCCAGAAGGCGCCAGATCAAGCTTCCCGATGCGGACGGCGGTCCAGACCGCGCGCATCCCATGGAGGATAAGAAAAATGAGCGGTATATACGGCGGCTTGTTCGCTGGCGTGGCGGCCATCAGCGCCCAGTCCACTGCCTTCGCGGCCATTTCAGACAACATCGCGAACGTGAACACGGTCGGCTACAAGGAGACCCGGGTCCGCTTCCAGACCCTGGTGACCGAGTCGGCCAGCGACACCCAGTTCGCACCGGGCGGCGTCATCGCCCGTCCCTTCACCGACCCCGAAAAGCAGGGCCAGATCCAGGGCACCACGTCGGACACCGACCTGGCGCTGATCGGCGAAGGCTTCTTCGTCGTCAACCAGAACGACGGCTCCGACGGCGAGTTCCTGTTCACCCGCGCCGGGTCCTTCAACCAGGACGAGGACGGCAATCTGGTGAACACCGCAGGCTATTATCTGCAGGGCTGGCGCACCGACACCTCCGGCAACATCGTCAATGCCACCACCCAGGACCTGCTCACCAGCCTGGAGACCGTGAACCTGACGGGCTTCAGCGCGATCGCCAATCCGACGACACGGATGAACATTGCTGCCAACCTGCCGGCCGCCTCGGCCACCGGCACCACGGCGACGACCAACCTGACGATCTTCGACTCGCTGGGCACCGACCACCTGCTGACCGTCAACTGGACCAAGTCGGCAGTGGCCAACACCTGGACCTATACGGTCGACCTCACGAACTCCAACGGCAACACCAACCAGGTCGCTGCTGCCCAGACCGTGCTGTTCAACGGCGACGGTACGCTGGAGAGTGTCGACGGCACTGCGGGCGCATCGGGCGCGACCGCCTCCACGACGTTGACGATCCCGGCCAACCTGTTCTCCACTGGTGCGAATGCCTCCACGCCCACGGTCATCTGGGGCACGTTTGACAGCTCCACCGGTCTCGGGCAGTTCGACGATATCTATGAAGCGACTCTGCTGAACCAGGACGGTTCTGGCCCGTCGGACCTGCTGCAGGTCGATATCGATGACGATGGCCTGGTCACCGGACAGTTCCGAAACGGCGAATCGCGTGCGCTGTACCAGTTGGCCCTGGCATCGGTCCCCGCCGCCACCGAGTTGCGTCAGGAGAGCGGCAACGCTTACGCCCTGTCCAACGACTCCGGCGAACTCGTCCTGGGCAGACCCGGCACACAAGGATTGGGCTTCGTCCAATCGGAGGCGCTGGAACGCTCGACGGTCGACATCTCCGCGGAATTCACCGACCTGATCATCACCCAGCGCGCCTACTCGGCCGCCACCCGGGTCATCACGACCGGTGACGAACTGCTCGACGAGATCATCCGCGTTAAGCGGTAATCGGAGCCCCCGCTAACGATACCGCTTTCCTTAGCCCCGGCCTTCTGGCCGGGGCCCTTTTCCCGATGAACCAGTTTCCCGGAAAGCCCGTTTCCCGGAAAGCTCCGCCCCGTACCAGCTTTTTTGTCGTTTCGTCCCCGCCCCGGTCCGCCGGCGGCGGCGCTTTCGCGTGACGGCATACAAATTGCGCCAACCGTCCCTCAGCTTAGCCTTTTGTTAAGCCGACGATGGCATCTTCAGGTCACCGATACCAACACACGTACCGGACCATGACCGCACATTCGACATTTGACTATGCACCCGCCAACTCGGACCTTGCCCAGGATGACCGGGCCACAGAGGTCGTCGGGCCGGACGGGACCCTCCTCAGCCTGGAGGATCTTCCCCCGCGGGACACCCAGCGATGGGTCATGCGACGCAAGGCGGAAGTGGTGGCGGCCGTTCGCGGCCGCATGCTCACCGTGGAGGAAGCCTGTGAACGGTGGAATCTGAGCGAGGAGGAGTTCGCCTCCTGGCAGCGCCTGATCGATCGCCATGGCGTCCGCGGCCTGCGGGCGACCCGCATTCAGCAGTATCGCCGCAAGTCGAGCTGACCGCACTCCGCTCCGCGTCGCCGATGCGGCGCCGAGCGGTGTGAGGCCGCCGTTTATAGAGAAGATCGTACGGTGATGGGATCGCTTCGTGATCGCGTCAGCGTGCGTGAATCATCTCTCTCTCTCTTATTGTTTTCGGGTCAAATCACCCAAGACCTTCGCGATCTCCCGCATCAGCCCGCTCCACGGTTCGCTGGGACGCTTTCCCATGGGCCGGATGGACGGAAACCAGGGATCGCTGCCGTCGATCGGATAACCTTTCGGGATCGGTCGGCCGAAGAACTCGATACCGGGCGTCGACACGCCGCCGGCGATCGTCGCCACCGAGGTATTGGCGCTGACGACGAAATCGAGCGCCCGGGTCAGGGCGGCCGACCCGTCCAGATCATCGAACAGGTCGAGGTCCTCGACCGCATGGACCGTCACGCCGAACCTGTCCTTCACCTGGGCCAGCTCCTCACGCGCGTCGTCGTACTGAAGGTTGACGAACACGATATCCTTCAGCCGGAACAGCGGCGCCAGATCCTCGATCGCCGCATACATGTCGGAGCGCAGGCGGCCGCGCAGGCCGCTGCGCCAGGACAGGCCGACCTTCGGCCCCGGACCGAGCGCCGCCAGGCGGTCGGCGAAGGCCGCGACGCGCCGGGGATCGGTCTTCAGCAACGTGCGGTTTCGGGGGAAATCCGCGCGCGTGCGGCGGACATACTGGGCCAGACTGCCGGTCGGCAGGGTGACGTCGAACACCTCCTCGCCGCGATCGACCGCCAGATGGCGGGCCTCGACGAGCGTCAGGCCGGGAAAACTGCGCGCGAAGAGCGGCATCAGCTTGGCCGAGCATTCCAGGGTGATGTCGCCGCCGCGCGCCGCGATATCCTGGACCATTGTGGCGAAGCGCAGCTCGTCGCCGATGCCCTGCTCGCGGAACAGGAACACGCGCTTGCCCGCAAGCGAGTCGGGCAGCGGGGCGGTCACCGCGATCTGCCGCAGCGAGCCGGCATAGGTGCCCGACAGGAAGCGCCACTCGTGCAGCGGCCAGCCCTCCGACCAGTTGCCCTGCCAGAGCTGGTTCATGCCGTAGTGGAAATTCGCCACCGGATGGGCCGGAACCTCTTTGAGCGCGCGCTTGAAATTGCGATCGGCCGCCCCGTACTCACCGACCCGGGACAGCACGGTGGCATAGTTGATCACCGCGTCGATCGGCCCACCGCTGCGCTTCAGCGCCTCGCGGAAATGCGGCAACGCCTGATAGGGCCGGTCGATCGAGTTGAGGACGCTGCCGAGATTCTGGCGGATGCCGGGGTGGCCGGGTTCAAGCTTCACCGCCTCCTCGTTGGCGCGCACCGCATCGTCCCACAGGTCGAGATCCTGCAGCGCGTTGCCCAGGTTCGACCAGGCCGTCGAGGATTTCGGGTTCACGGCGACCGAGCGGCGCAGCAGTTCCGCCGCCGTCTGGTGCTGGCGCATCGCCCGGGCGACGATCCCCATCCCCATCAGGGCGTCCGGGTGCTCGATATCCTGATCCAGCACCGCGCGAAAGCGCGCCCGGGCGCCGTCGATATCCCCCGCCTCATAGGCGGCGATTCCGGCCTGGACCAGGGCGGCATGCTGCTGCGCCAGTGGATTGCGCGGATCGGCCCAACGCGGCGGCGGCTGCCGTGATCCAGGCGTCTTAGCGCCTCGCGCCATTGCACACTCCCCCGCTAACTGGAGCCAACTGGTTCAGTTGGCACTCAAACGATCGCCTCTAATTACCTGTTAACTTTTACAGAAAACAATGATAGCTTGGGTAGGAAAATTTTGCCCACATAGCCATGGACAATGGTGCCAGGGTTTTGTATAAAATTTTACAGAAATTAACGGCAGCATCACAGCCGCACAACGTCGGAGACGCCGGCCAGGCCGACGGAGACACCGTTCGTGCCAGCGCCCGTTTCGAGGTCCGCCTTCGGGCCCGCTTTGGGGGAAGTGACCGATCATGAATCCGTTTGCCGATCTCGTTCGAAACCTCGGGCCGGTCCGTCTGGCGGCACTCGCCGGAACGGCGCTCGCCGTTGTCGGGTTTTTCATCTTCCTGGTCTCGCGCCTGTCGAGCGGCAGCATGTCGCTGCTCTATTCGGACCTCGATCCGGCCGATAGCGGCGCCATCGTGCGCGAGCTGGAGAGCCGGAGCGTCCCCTACCAGCTCAAGGCCGGCGGCACCCAGGTGTTCGTGCCGTCCGATCAGATGCTGAACCTGCGCGTCAGCCTGGCCGAGCAGGGCATTCCCGGCGGCGGTGGCGTCGGCTACGAGGTCTTCGACGAGAGCCAGGGCCTCGGCACCACCAGCTTCGTCCAGAACGTCAACCTGGTCCGCGCCCTGGAAGGCGAGCTCGGCCGCACCATCGCGTCGATCCGCAACGTCCGCGCCGCCCGCGTCCACCTGGTGCTGCCGCGCCGCGAGCTGTTCTCGCGCCAGCAGCAGGAGCCGAGCGCGTCGGTGGTGCTGCAGACCAACGGCACGCTGCGACCGGGCAAGGAAGAGATCCTGGCGATCCAGCACCTGGTCGCGGCCGCCGTCCCCCAGTTGACGCCGGAGGGCGTGTCGATCCTGGACGACCGCGGCCAGCTTCTGGCCCGCGGCTTCGGCGAGGAAGGCTCCGCCGCCCTGGCGCTGCAGAACGCCGAGGAGATGCGCACCGCCTTCGAGAACCGGCTGCGCCAGCAGATCGAGGAACTGGTCGAACAGACCGTCGGCCTCGGTCGCGTCCGCGCCGAGGTGACGGCGGAGATCGACTACGACCGGCTGACCGAAAGCCGGGAGCGCTATAATCCGGACGAAGTGGTCGCCCGCTCGACCCAGGCGATCGAAGAGACCAGCAACGAGTCCGAGCGCGCCGGCGAGGACACGGTCACGGTCCAGAACAATCTGCCGGAAGCCGACGTCAACAACGGCGGCAACACCAACACCTCGAACCGCCAGCAGAACCGCACCGAGGAGACCACCAACTACGAGATCTCCCGCACCGTCACCGAGCGGGTGAAGGAAGGCGGCGAGGTGCAGCGGCTGTCGGTCGCGGTGCTGGTCGATGGCAACTATACGCGCAACGACGACGGCGACCGGGTCTACGAGCCGCGCAGCCAGGAGCAGCTCGACGCGATCGAGACGCTGGTGAAGTCGGCCATCGGTTTCAACGACGACCGCAACGACGTGGTCGAAGTCGTGAATATGGAGTTCGTGAAGCTCGATCCCGGCGAACTGGACGACGGATCGCTGCTGTTCGGCATCTCCAAGGAGGAGCTGCTGCAGCTCGCCGAGGTGCTGGTGCTGGCGGTGGTCGGTCTGCTGGTCATCCTGCTGGTGGTCCGGCCGGTCCTCACCCGTCTGTTCGAGAGCATGCCGACGACCTTGGCCGGCGGCGCCGGCGGCGCCGGCAGCCTGATGGGCGGCGGCGAGATGGCGCAGCTGGCCGGCCCCGGCGCCACCGCCGACATGGCCGAACTGCTGGAGGGCGAGGAGGATGCCGAGGAAAGCCTGCTCGACCAGATGATCGACATCAATCAGGTGGAGGGCCGCGTGCGTGCCTCGTCCCTGCGCAAGATCGGCGAAATCGTCGACAAGCACCCGGAAGAGGCCGTGGCCATCATCCGGAACTGGATGTACCAGGAAGGGGCCCAGACCTGATCGGCACCGCCGGGCGTTCTCCGGGACGGCCGCCGCGGCGGGTCGCATGGAGCGCAACGGGACTGTTAGGGTGGGCGCGTTGACGGTGGCGCCGATGCCGCCGGAATGGGGAGCGACTGTGCATGGCCAAGCCTAAGACCAAGCCGAAGCCATTCATGTTCGACTACAGCTTCGACGACGGAGCCGACGAGGCGCGTCTGGCCGCCGAGCAGGCCGCCCGGAACGCGGCGGAGCAGGCGGAGGCGAACAGGCCGCCGACCTTCACCGTGGAGGAACTCGAGACCGCCAAGGCCGAAGCCTATGCCCAGGGCCGTCAGCAAGGCATGGACGATGCCATGGCCGGCATCGAGCAGCAGGTCGCGCGCACCCTCGACGCGGTATTCTCGCGCATCTCCAAGGTGTTCGAGCAGCATAGCGACTGGACCAAGCAGATGGAGAGCGATGCGGCCCGGCTCGGCCTGGCGGTGATCGGCCGTCTGGCGCCGGAGCTGGCCCGGGAGCGGGAACTGCCGGAGGTGGAGGCGGTCATCCGCGAGGCGTTCGGCTTCCTGACCGAGCAGCCCAAGGTGATGATCCGCGTCGCCAAGGAACTGGAGGAGCCGCTGTCCGGCAAGGTCGAACTGATGGCCTCGCGCGTCGGCTACGAGGGCCAGGTGGTGCTGGTGGGCGACCCGGACCTGCCGATCGACGACTGCCGCGTCTCCTGGCAGGCCGGCGCCGTGGAACGGTCCCTGGACGATGTCTGGGGCCAGATCGAACAGATCACCGAGCGGGTGCTCACCGGCGCGCCGACGCGGTCGAAGACGGAAGCCCCGGCCGAGATCTCCGTCCCGACGCCGGCGCCGGACAGCGCCGACGAGCAGGAGAGCGCCGACGAGCAGGAGAGCGCCGACGAGAGGCCTGCGGAGGCCTCCGGGGCCGAATCCGACGAGATGGGCGCGGAGCAGTCCGCGGCCGACCCGCAATCCATTCCCGCCTGATAGGAGGACGCCATGTCCGACGACGATCTCAATCTCGACGACCTGGACGACGACGACATGGCGGCGGCCATGGCCCAGCAGGACGCCGAGGAACCCGAAGAGGTGTTCGGTGACGACGGCAAGGGCCAGATCACGGCGCGCGAACTGGAGGCGGTCTACGACATCCCGGTTCAGGTCTCCGCCGTGCTGGGCAAGACCAGCATGCAGGTCAGCCAGTTGCTGAAGCTCGGCCGCGGCGCCGTGGTCGAACTCGACCGCAAGGTCGGCGAGGCCATCGACATCTACGTGAACAACCGCCTCGTCGCCCGCGGTGAAGTGGTGATCGTCGACGAACGGCTCGGCGTGACCATGACGGAAATCATCAAGTCCGACCGGCCGGCCTGATGGCCGATCGCGGGCAGTGACGGACCGGAGAGGGCCACACCGTGCCGGATGACGGAGAACGACGCATGGCGGATGCGGATTACGTGCCTTCCCGCGCTGCCCCGCAGGCCGGCGGGGGAACGGTGTCCTATGACGTGCCGTCGACCGGCACGACGGTTGACGGCGCGCTGCTTCTCGGCCTGATCACCGCCTTCGTCCTGGTCGCCGCGGCGATGATGTGGAGCGGCTCGCTGGCGGCGTTCTGGAACCTGCCGAGCATCCTGATCGTGCTGCTGGGCACCATGGCGGTGACCACGGTCTCGTTCTCCATCGGCGAGGCGTTCGGCGTCGTTCCGCTGATCTTCCGTACCATCTTCCCGCCCCAGCGCGACGGCCGCCGGGCCTGCGAGCGGGCGATGAGCCTGGCCGAGATCGGACGGCGGGCCGGCGTGCTCGCCCTCGACGCGATCCTGCCGCAGCTCGAAAACGAGCCGTTCCTGCAGCGCGCCGTCGCCATGGCGGTGGACGGCGCCAACCCGGACCAGATCGAGGAAGTGCTGCACACCGAGATCGAGGCGACCACCGAGCGCATGACCCGGTCGGCCAACGTGCTGCGCCGGGCGGCCGAAGTCGCCCCGGCCATGGGCCTGATCGGCACCCTGGTCGGCCTGATCCAGATGCTGTCGACCCTGAACGACCCGAACAGCATCGGACCGGCCATGGCGGTGGCGCTGCTGACGACCTTCTACGGCGCGGTGATGGCCTACATGATCTTCGCGCCGGTGGCGGCGAAGGTGGACCGCAACGCGGCCGACGAGCGGCTGATCCAGCAGATCTACATGGTCTGCGCGACCTCCATCGCCCGTCAGGAAAACCCGCGCCAGCTCGAAACCATGCTCAACACGGTCCTGCCGCCCTCGCAGCGGCTGACCTCTTACACTTGACCGAATAGCCCGTCGGAGACTGATAAATGCGTCTGTTGATCGTCGGAACCCTGGAAGGCCATATCAGCGCCGCCGGCCAAATCGCGCTCCAGCGCGGAGCGAAGGTCAGCCATGTGGACGGCATCGAGGCCGGGCTGAAGATTCTGCGCGAGGGGCCGGGCGCCGACCTGACCATGGTCGATATCCGCCAGCCCGTCGCCAAGATGCTGAAGCAGATGAAGCAGGAGCGGATCAACTGCCCTGTCGTCGCCTGCGGCGTGCAGTCCGATCCCGATGCCGCCGTCGCCGCGATCCGCGCCGGTGCCAAGGAATACATGCCGCTGCCGCCGAACGCGGAGCTGATCGCCGCCATTCTCGCCGCCGTGGCGGAGGAGCAGACCGCGGTCATCTTCCGCGATCCGATCATGGCCGGCGTGCTGAAACTCGCCGACCAGATCGCGCCGTCCGACGCCAGCGTGCTGATCACCGGCGAGTCCGGCACCGGTAAGGAGGTCCTGGCCCGCTACGTCCACGCCAAGTCGCGCCGCACGAACGAGAAGTTCGTCTCCGTGAACTGCGCGGCGATCCCGGACAATCTCCTCGAGTCGGAACTGTTCGGCCACGAGAAGGGCGCCTTCACCGGCGCCGTCGCCAAGCGCATCGGCAAGTTCGAAGAGGCCCATGGCGGCACCCTGCTGCTCGACGAAATCAGCGAGATGGACATCCGCCTGCAGGCCAAGCTGCTGCGCGCGATCCAGGAACGCGAGATCGACCGGGTCGGCGGCAGCACGCCGGTGAAGGTGGACATCCGCCTGATCGCCACCTCGAACCGCGACCTGGAGCGCCACGTCCAGAACGGGCACTTCCGCGAGGATCTGTATTTCCGGCTGAACGTGTTCAACCTGCAGCTTCCTGCCCTGCGCGACCGGCCAGGCGACATCCGCGCGCTGGCCAACCATTTCGTCAAGAAATACGCCGAGGCCAACGACACGCCCGAACGCTCGCTGACCGAGGGGGCCCTGGCCCGGCTGGAGAGCCATACCTGGCGCGGCAACGTGCGCGAGCTAGAAAACACCATGCACCGTGCCGTGCTGCTCGCCCATGGCGACGCGATCGACCTCGACGCCATCATCCTGACCGGCGAGGGCATGACGCCCGCCTCGCCGACGCCGGCCTTCTCCAGCGCGCCGCGCACGGAAGCGGCGGCCCCGCCGCCCACAGCACCGGCGCCTCAGGCACCGAGCGACATGGGCTCCGCCGCCGGAGCCGATACCGGCGGCCTCGTCGGGCGCACCGTCGCCGATGTGGAGCGGCACCTGATCATCGACACGCTGTCCCATTGCCTCGGCAACCGGACTCACGCGGCGAACATCCTGGGGATCTCGATCCGCACGCTGCGCAACAAGGTCAAGCAGTACACCGACGAAGGTTTCGAGGTTCCGTCGCCGGGCGACGGCGACCGGGTGGCCGGTTGAGGCCACGGATGATGCAACCTCCTCGCCTCCTCCTTTCCCGTCCGGCACTCCCGGTCCTCGTGCCGGGGAATGGTCGTGGGATCATTGATCAACCGTCCCCTCGACCGGGATGATGGGCTGAGCCATGGCGGATACCTCGAACCAGGCGGGCGGCGGCGGTAATCAGGGCGGCGGAGGCGGCGGTTTCTCCATGCAGTCCCTGAGCCTGGAGAGCCTGTCCAAGCGCGGCGACATCCTGCTGGCCGGTGGCGTCATCGCCATCCTGTCGGTGCTGATCCTGCCGATGCCGACCTGGCTGCTGGATTTCAGCCTGGCGATCAGCCTGGTGTTCTCGGTCCTGATCCTGATGACGGTGATGTTCATCGAGAAGCCGCTGCAGTTCAGCGCCTTCCCGACGATCCTGCTGATCGCCACCATGCTGCGGCTGTCGCTGAACCTGGCGTCCACCCGGCTGATCCTGGGCGAAGGCCATACCGGCCCCGACGCCGCCGGACAGGTCATCGAGGCGTTCGGCAACTTCATGATGTCCGGCAATCCGGTCATCGGCGTGATCGTGTTCGCCATCCTGGTGCTGGTGAACTTCATCGTCATCACCAAGGGTTCCGGGCGTATCGCCGAAGTCTCGGCGCGCTTCAGCCTGGATGCCATGCCCGGCAAGCAGATGGCGATCGACGCCGACCTGTCGAGCGGCCTGATCAACGAGGACGAGGCCCGGAGCCGGCGCGAGGAACTGACCTCGGAGAGCAGCTTCTACGGCTCCATGGACGGTGCGTCGAAGTTCGTGCGCGGCGATGCCATCGCCGGCCTGCTGATCACCTTCATCAACGTGATCGGCGGCATGATCATCGGCATGGCGCAGAACGACCTGTCCTTCGCCGACGCGGCCAACACCTACACCGTCCTGACCGTAGGCGACGGACTGGTCAGCCAGATCCCGGCCCTGATCGTCTCGACCGCCGCCGGTATGCTGGTCACCAAGGCGGGCACCGTGGGGTCGGCCGACAAGGCGGTGTTCGGCCAGCTCGGCGGCTATCCCAAGGCCATGGCGATGAGTTCCGGGCTGATGGTGATCATGTCGACCCTGCCCGGCATCCCGATGCTGCCCTTCCTGATGATCGCGGCCGCGACGGGCGCCGCCTCCTACTACCTGTGGCGCAAGACCGAGAACGCCGCCCAGCGGGTGCTGGACGAAGCCGAGGTCGAAGCCTCCGCGCCGCCGCCGGAGGAGCCGATCGGCTCCGCCCTGCATATCGACCTGATCCGTCTGGAGCTGGGTTACGGACTGCTGCCGCTGATCAACGAGGCGACGGAAGGTCAGCGCCTGACCGACCAGATCAAGGCGCTGCGCCGGCAGCTCGCGATCGAGAGCGGCTTCATCATGCCGCAGGTCCGCATCCAGGATAACCTGCAGCTCGGCGCCAACGCCTATGTCATCCGGATCAAGGAGATCGAGGTCGGCACCGGCGAGCTGCGCCCGAACCGGCTGCTGGTGATGGATCCGGGCGGCGGTCAGATCGACCTGCCGGGAACCGCGACGCGGGAGCCGACCTTCGGCCTGCCGGCCATGTGGGTGGCGCCGGAGAACCGCGAGGAGGCCCTGTTCAAGGGCTATACGGTGGTCGATCCGTCGACGGTGATCACCACCCATCTCACGGAGACGATCCGCGACCACATGTCGGAGCTGCTGTCCTACGGCGAGACACAGAAGCTGCTGGACGAGCTGGCGCCGGAGCACCAGAAGCTGGTCGCCGACATCGTCCCGGGGCAGATCTCGCTGGGCGGGCTGCAGCGGGTCCTGCAGAGCCTGCTGAACGAGCGGGTGTCGATCCGCGACCTGCCGACGATCCTGGAAGGGGTCGGCGAGGCCGCCGGCTACAGCCGCAACGTCTCCACCATCACCGAGCATGTGCGCTCGCGGCTGGCGCGCCAGATCAGCGAATCCCAGGCCGGCGAGGACGGAGTGATCCCGCTGGTCTCGCTGTCGCCGGAATGGGAGCAGGCCTTCGCGGAATCCATGGTCGGACAGGGCGACGACCGCCAGCTCTCCATGGCGCCGAGCCGGCTGCAGCAGTTCATCACCACGATCCGCCACCAGTTCGACAAGTACACCGCCATGGGCGAGCAGCCGGCGCTGCTGACCTCGCCGGCGATCCGGCCCTATGTCCGGTCGATCATCGAGCGGTTCAGGCCGCAGACCGTGATAATATCGCAGAACGAAATTCATCCGAAGGCGAAGATCCGCACCCTGGGGCAGATCTGACATCGTCCGGAACCGTACCAATATCGAGATCCGCGGCAGAAGCGGACGGTACAAGGAATGAGCGGGGCAACGACTAACGCATGCGTCTAAAGACCTTCACCGCAGCCTCGATGAACGAGGCCATGCAGCTCGTCAAAACCCATCTGGGTCCGGACGCGATCATCGTGTCGACCCAGAAGGGCGAAGGCGGGATCGGCGTGCGCCTGACCGCCGCGATCGAGGCGCCGGAGGAGGAGGACGCCTGGGACTACGACGAGGATCATATCGACCCGATCGACGAGATCGTCGAGGCTCTGACCCATCACAACGTCATCGCCGAGCTGTCGGAGAAGCTGACCCGCATCGCCGGCTCGCTGGATGCCGACGACGCCAAGCTGGCGCTGGCCGGGGCGCTGGACCAGCACTTCAAGTTCCAGCCCCTGCCGGTCACCGGCACCCGGCCGATCGTCCTGGTCGGCCTGCCCGGTGCCGGCAAGACGGTGACCACGGCGAAGCTCGCCACCCGTCAGGTGATGAAGAAGAAGCCGGTCAACGTGATCACCACCGACATGGTGCGCGCCGGCGGATACGACCAGTTGGAGGCCTTCACCCGGCTGCTGAAGATCGACCTGCTGACGGCCGGCACCTGCGACGAATTGAGCGACGCGGTCGCCGCCAGCGCGCCCGGCACCCTGACCCTGGTGGACTGCGCCGGCGGCAACCCGTTCGACCCGGAGGATCTGGAGCACCAGCGCCGCCTGGTGGAAGGGCTGGACGCCGAGATGGTGCTGGTCATGGCCGCCGGCACCGACCCGCTGGACGCGATCGACCAGGCTCGTGCCTATGCCCGCATCGGCGCGCGGCGGCTGATCGCCACCCGGCTCGACATCGCCCGGCGCCTGGGCTCGGTCCTGGCGGCAGCCGATGCCGGGCGCCTTGCCTTCGCCGAGGTCGGCATCGGTTCCGGGGTCGCCGACGGCCTTGGTCCGCTCAACCCGGTCTCTTTGGCGCGACTCTTGCTTCCCAATGAACACTCGGCCCGCGAGGAAGCGGCAGAATGACGGTTAGGAAAGGACCTGCGATGGTTCCCAGTGACGCCCCCGCGGTAACGGGTGGCAAGCTTCAGAAGGCGACTAACCTGATTGCGGTGGCCTCCGGCAAGGGCGGCGTCGGCAAGACATGGTTCTCCGTCACGCTGTGCCACGCCCTGGCGCGGATGGGTCGCAAGGTCCTGCTGTTCGACGCCGATCTCGGCCTCGCCAACGTGGACATCCAGCTCGGGCTGATGCCGCAGCGCGATCTGGGCGGCGTGCTGTCCGGCCGCCTCACCCTGGCCCAGGCCAAGGTGCGCTACGACGACGGCAAGTTCGACATCATCGCCGGGCGCTCCGGGTCCGGAAACCTCGCCCAGCTCCCCTCGGCCAAGCTCGCCAGCCTCGGCACCGAGCTGGTGCAGCTCTGCACCGGGTACGACACCGTGGTGATGGACCTGGGCGCCGGGCTCGACCGCACCGTGCGCATGCTGGCCGCGCGGGCCGGCACCTGCCTGGTGGTCACCACGCCGGAGCCGACCTCCCTCACCGACGCCTATGCCTTCGTGAAGGTGGTCCTCGGCGCCGACAGCACGGCCGACGTGCGCATCGTGGTCAACAACGCCGATACCCGCGGCGAGGGTCTGAAGACCTACGAGACGCTGCGCAAGGCCTGCCAGAACTTCCTGCATGTCACGCCGCCGATGGCCGGGGTGATCCGCCGCGACCGCAAGGTGTCCGACGCCATCCGCGCCCAGGTGCCGCTGCTGACCCGCGCGCCGACCTCCGACGCCGGCAGCGATGTGGAGCGCATCGCCGACGGCCTGATCCACGGCGACGACTGACCGCGCAGCGATGAGCCCGGCACCATGACCGACGGGGCATCCGCGCCCCCTCCCCTCCCGCCGGGCTCCAGCTCGACACCGGCGGCCACGAATACGCCCGCCCAGGGTCAGCCGACCCAGAACCCGGCGACCCAGAACCCTTCAGCGCAGCCGGGCCAAGGCGCCGCACCGCAACCCGCCAGCAGCAACGCCCAGGCACAGCAGCCGCTGCCGCCCGATCTCGCCCGTGCCCAGCCGGGCACCGTGATCGAGGCCGAGGCAGTGACGCGCAACGCCGACGGCAGCGTCACCCTGCGTACCGCGCAGGGTGACATCCGCGCCGACCTCGCCCGCGCCCAGGTCGCCGAGCTTCTTCGCAACGGCGGCCGGGTCACGGTGGAGTTGCGCAACCCCACCGCCGCGCCGCCGCAGCTCGTCGTGACCGTCCGACCCGGGGGCGTCGCCCAACCGGCGGTCTCAACCGGCGCCAGCACGCCGTCGCCGACAGTGCCGCTGACCGTCGGCCGCATTCTCCAGGCCGTCACGGTCCCGGGCCCCGCCGCGAGCCCGGCGGGACAGGTGCCGACCGCGCCCCAAGGCCAGGCTCCCGCCCCGGCCGGCACACCGGCTGCCACCGCGCCCCCGGCGCCCGGCGCGGGCGCCGCCGCTGCGGCCGGTCAGGGTGCCGCGCCGACGCCGGGGCAGATCCCGGCACAGGCGCCGGCACAGACCCCGGCGCAATCGCCAACCCAGCCTCCGGCCCAACCCTCCGCGCAACCGCCGAGCGGGCAGGGCATACCGCCAGCCTCTTCCCCGGCAACCTCTTCCCCAGCGACCTCGACCACGCCGAACGCCCTCGCCGTCCAGTCGGCCTATCGCAACGCCCTGGGACTCACCGGCCGGGCGGACCAGGCCCCGCCCGCATCGACAGCGCGCGGCGCGCCTGCAGCCGCGGGGGCGCCGGCGGGCGCTTCCTCGGGCGCCGGCCTCGCCGCGGCGACGGTGCCGAGCGCGCCGGGCGGCTCGCAGCTTCCGGTCGGCGCGGTGGTGACGGTCCGCGTGCTCGCCACCGGCCAGGACGCCGCCCGTTTCGTCGGCGCACGCAGCGACGGCCCGACCCCGTCCGCAAGCGGTGGCGGCGTGTCCACCCTGCTCTCGGGCACCGTTTCCGGCGTGACCCAGTCGGGACGTCCTGTGATCGCCACGCCGTTCGGGCATCTGGCGATCAACGCCACCAGCGACCTGCGGATCGGCGACCGCGTCGCATTGGACGTGCTCGCCAGCCGTGTCGGCGAAATGCCCACGGCCGAGCGCCCGGCCCCCCTGTCGGTCCTGGCCCGCGAATGGCCGGCCCTGGAAGGCGCCATGCGCGCCCTGCAGGAGGCCCTGGGTCCGCAGGCTGCCGCGCAGATGACCCAGGCGATGGTCCGCCCCTCGCCGCAGATGACCGCCGCCATGCTGTTCTTCATGAACGCCCTGAAGGCCGGCGACATGCGGTCCTGGTTCGGCAATGAGGCGTCCAGGGCGCTGGAGAGTGCGGGCCGCGGCGGGCTGCTGTCGACGCTGGCAGAGGATTTCCAGACGCTGCAGCGCGCGACCGAACCCGGGGACAACGGCTGGCGCGCGTTTCTCGTCCCCGTCGTCGGCGAGGAGAAGCGGCCGATCCGGGTACTGACCCGGGGCCGCAGACGCGGCGACCGGGGCAAGGACGGCGGTGCCGGCGACGACGGCACCGCTTTCCTGGTCGATCTGGAGCTGTCGCGGCTCGGCCCGTTCCGGCTCGACGGGCTGGTCCGCAACGACCTGATCGACCTGTGGATCCGCACCACGAAACCGTTGCCCCCCCTGGTGCGCCATGACATCAAGGCGCTGTTCGACGGAACCCTGGACCGCACCGGCATTCAGGGCCGCCTCGCCTTCAAGGCGACCCCCGTCCTGCCGCCGCTGCCGATCGCCGATCTCCAGGCCGGGGCCGCGGGCGACACGGAGTCGCTGTTCGCCTGACCGACCTGTGACGAAGGATCCTCCATGGGCCTGCCGACCGCCATTCTGTTCGACCTGGACGACACCCTGATCTCCGCCCACCTGCACCCGCGCGAGGCCTGGACGAAGGCGCTGCAGAGCCTGGACGGGTTGCCCGGCGACCCCATGGCGGAAGACGCGGCCACGGCGATCCATACATCGGCAAAATGGTACTGGTCCGATGCCGAGCGTCATCGTGTCGGGCGCCTCGACATTCTCACCGCCCGCAAGACCATCCTGACCAGGGCGTTCAAGGAGATCGGCTGGGCCGAGGACGAAGACCTGATCGACCGGCTAAGCCGCCATTTCACCGAGCAGCGAACCAACGACACCAAGCTGTTTCCCGATGCGGTCGAGACTCTGGACGGCCTCGCCCAGCGCGGCGTGCGGCTCGGCCTGATCACCAACGGCAATGCCATCGAGCAGCGCGCCAAGGTCGACCGTTTCGAACTGGCCCGGCATTTCCACCATATTCAGATCGAAGGAGAGGTCGGCTTCGGCAAGCCTGAGGAACGGGCCTACGCCCATGCCCTGGAGAAGCTGGGCACCCCGGTTGAGGAGACCTGGATCATCGGCGACAACCTGGACTGGGAGGTCGTCGTTCCCCAGCGCCTGGGCTTCTATTCGATCTGGCGCGATCCCATCGGCAAGGGCCTGCCCGACGGCAGCGAAGCGAAGCCGGACCGCATCGTCACGCGGCTGGCAGAACTGCTGGAAGACTGATACGGCCGCCCGACATGCAAACGGGGGCGCCGAAGCGCCCCCGTCGATCTTGAGCCGGTCGCGTCGCGCCAATCAGGCGGCGGCGGCCTTTTCCTGAACGGCCTTCAGGATGGTCTGCGGCGAGCTCTCGCCGTACGGGTCGGTCTCGCACAGGTCGGAGTGACCCGGCTCCTCGAACCACATCTCGACGACGCCGTCATTGACCACCGCGCCGTAGCGCCAGGACCGCATGCCGAAGCCCAGATTGTCCTTGGCGACCAGCATGCCCATCTTGCGGGTGAACTCGCCGGAGCCGTCGGGGATCAGACCGACCTTCTCCACGCCCTGGGACTTGCCCCAGGCGTTCATGACGAAGGCGTCGTTGACCGACAGGCAGTAGATCGCGTCGATGCCGGCGGCCTTGAAGTCGTCGTACAGCTTCTCGAAGTCCGGAAGCTGGTAGGTCGAGCAGGTCGGGGTGAAGGCGCCGGGCAGCGAGAACAGCACAACGCGCTTGCCCTTAAAGTAATCGTCGCTCGACACGTCCTGCCAGCGATACGGATTCGGGCCCTCGATGGACTCGTCACGCACGCGGGTCCTGAACGTCACCGACGGAACCTTACGGCCGATCATATATCCCTCCATTGGATCGTAATCTGGACAGGTAATGTCAGGCACTACCAGATTGGAACGTGTCTAACCTCTACGATCCGCTCCGTCGAGGGCGGAAATGTCGCACTGCAAAAAATTGAACAGGCCCTTGTAAGATAATGTGAAGCATCTGATTTCACCGATCAAAGAAGCGGGCGCTGTCTTCGGCGGCGACATCGATGTGGCGCTGCAGCACGACTGTCGCGGCCTCGATGTCGCGGGCCGCCGCCGCGGCCACCATGGCGAGATGATCGTCCTGGGACATGCGGTCCCGGCCCATCATCGCCAGGTGAAACCGCAGATAACGGTCGTGCTCCGTCAGTTGCCGCTCCACCAGGCGAAGCAGTTTCGGACTGCCGGCATGGGCATAGAGCGAGAGATGGAAGCGCCGGTTCAGTTCACCCAGGCGCCCGTGGTCCGACTCGCGGTCCATGTCGGCGATCAGATCCTCCGCCCGGTCGAGATCATCGCGCGTCAGATGCGGAATCGACCGGGCGAGAGCGACCGGCTCCAGCGCCCGGCGGATCAGGTACGTGTCCGCCTGGTCCTGGGCCGAGAGTTCCGCCACCACCGCACCCTTGTGGGGCGTGAATTCCAACAGGGCCTGCGCCTCGAGCTGGCGCAGCGCCTCGCGCACCGGCATCCGGCTGACATCGAAGGCGGCGGCCAGCGCCTCCTGGCGCAGCGGCGTGCCCGGCGGAATGCGCCCCTCCAGGATGGCGGTGCGCAGCGCCCGCTGAACGAATTCCGAGGCGGTGCGCGGGCGGTCGCCACCGCCGGCGACCAGGGCGGCGAAGTCGAACCCGTCCTCGGTACTCATGCGGCTATATCCATCTGTTGATTGGATCCAATGTTAAGTCTACGCTCCGCGGGACCGTTGTCAAATCCCGCGCCGCCACGTCCTCCGGGTACCGCTCATGTCCGACACGCCCACCGCTCCCCCGCCCCGCGCGTCCGCCGCCGTGCCGATCTCGGCCGGTCTGCTTACGGCCATCGTCGGGTTCGCCAGTTCGTTCGCGGTCGTGTTGGCCGGCCTGCAGGCCGTGGGGGCGACGCCGGAACAGGCCGCCTCGGGCCTGATCGCCCTGTCGGCGGGACAGGGCCTGCTGATGATCGTGCTGGCCTGGCGCAGCAAGCTGCCGCTCAGCTTCGCATGGTCGACGCCGGGGGCGGCTCTGCTGGTCTCCACCGGCATGCCCCATGCGGGGTTCGCCGAAGCGGTCGGCGCCTTCCTGGTGGCGGCGGGTCTGATCGTGGCGGCGGGCCTGTGGCGGCGGTTCGGCCAGGCGGTGGAAGCGATCCCGACCAGCCTGGCCAGCGCCATGCTGGCCGGCGTTCTGCTGAATCTCTGCCTGGCGCCGATCGAGGCGATCGAGGCTTTCCCCTGGCAGGCGGCGGCGATCATCGTCGCCTGGGCGGTGACCCTGCGTTTCGCCCGGCTCTACGCGGTGCTGGCGGCGGTGGCGGTCGCGGCGGTGGTGATCCCGCTCTCCACGCCGCTGCCCGAGGGCATAGTCGAGACCGCGTGGCCGGTTCCGGTCCTGGTGATGCCGACCTTCAGCCTGGACTCGATCATCGGCATCTCCCTGCCGCTGTTCCTGGTCACCATGGCGTCGCAGAACATTCCCGGCCTCGCCGTGCTGAACGCCAACGGATACCGGCCGGCCGCCTCGCCTCTCTTCGTGACCACCGGGGCGGCCAGCGCCGTCACCGCCTTCTTCGGCGGGCATATGCTGAACCTGGCGGCGATCACCGCGGCCCTGTGCGCGGGGCCCGACGCCCATCCCGACCCGAAGAAGCGCTACATCGCCTCGCTGACCGCCGGCGGGTCCTACATCGTCATCGCCCTGCTGGCCGGCATCGCCGCAGCCTTCGCCACGGCGTCGCCGCCGCTGCTGATCCAGACGGTGGCCGGGCTGGCCCTGCTCGCCAGTCTCGCCGGTGCCGCAGCCTCTGCCCTGTCCAAACCGGACGAGCACGTCCCCGCCATCGTCACCTTCGTGACGACCGCGTCAGGCCTGTCGATCCTCGGGATCGGCGCGGCCTTCTGGGGTCTGCTCGCCGGCGGGGCGATGCTGGCGCTGCTCAAGTTGGGAAAGAGCGCGTAGCCGTCGCAGCTAGAGCGCCGCCTTGTCCTGTCGGTAGGTAAAGGTCGCGTCGAACCGCGACTGCAGATACGGCCCGGCGAGGACGGGGGCGAATTTCGGCGCCTCGCCCGGGATCTCGCAGCTCGGCAGACAGGCGATCTCCGCTTCCCAGTTCGGATCGAAAAAGAACGGCATCGAATACCGCTCCTTGCCCGACACGTTGATCACCCGGTGCGGCGTGGCCTGGAACCGGCCGTTGGTCCAGCGCGCCATCTGGTCGCCGAGATTGACCACGAAGGCGCCCGGCACCGGCGGTGCGGAGATCCACTCGCCCTCGGTGTTGCGCACCTGCAGCCCCCCATTGGCGTCCTGGGCCAGGACGGTCACGCAGCCGTAGTCGGTATGGGCGCCGCAGCCGATGGTCTTCGCCGCCACATGCCCGCTCTGGGGCGGGTAGTGCAGCAGGCGGAGCTGGGCCAGCGGCCGGTCGATCTTATCTGCGAAGAAGTCCGGCTCCAGATCCAGGGCGATGGCGAAGCCGCGCATCAGCCGCGCGCCGAGCCGGCACAACGCGTTGAAATATCCGTCCGCTGCCGCCCTGAAGGACGGATCGCCCTGCGGCCACTGGTTGGCGCCGTGCAGCGGCAGCCCGGCCAGCACCTCCGGATCGTCGGGGCCGAGATCCCGGCCGATGTCGAAGCCTTCCTTGAGGTCCGCCGTCATGGCGGGGTCGGTATTCTCCTCGAACAGCGGGAAGTAGCCGCGATGCACCGGCCATTTGCCGATATGCACCGCCATCTTCTCGTCCTGCGGGCGGTCGAAGAACGCCCGGGCCTGGGCGAACATGCCGTCGATCATCGTCTGGGGGATGCCGTGGCCGGTCACGTAGAGGAAGCCGACCCGCTCCGCGGCGTCGCGCAGCTTCGCGGCCACTGCGGCCTCGTCGCTGCCGTCCGCCAGCGTGGAGATGTCGATGACGGGGATGCTGTCGAACGCAACCTCCCGCCCCTGCAGATCCTCGGAAAGCTCAACTTCCGCCAACGCACCCGAACCCATGGCACACCTCCGGCCGACCGACGCTGGCTTTCAGTACACACCCGCAAGGGATGCGGCGCCAGGGGCAATCCGCGCGCCGGCCTCAGGAGCCGGTGGCGATCCGATGGGCGATGCGCACCACGTCGACCGCGTCCACGAGGCGGGCCACGTAGTGGTCGCGGGGTGAGAAGGCGGCGGGGCCCTCGCCGCGGAAGTTCATCTCGATCGTGTCCAGCATCCGGTTCATCCGGCGCCGGTGCATGCCGAAGGAGCGCTGCAGCGGATCGGCCAGGATGCCGGCGAAGGCCGCGACGATGGCCCCAACCGCCGCCAGAGACGCCACGGTCGTGCCGACCAGCATCGAACTCGCCGCCGCCGGAAAGGCGCCGTACCAAGCCCCGCCCAGGGTCGCGCCCAGGGGGAATGTGGAAACCGCCATGTGCTGCGCCAGCATGCCTGCCAGCACCGGGCCGAGAGTCCACACGCTCGGCGTGATCTGATGGGCGGCGGCATAGCCGACCCCGGTGGACATCATCGCGCCGACCAGATCGGAGGCGGCCGCTCGGGTGCCGGTATAGGAGGCCAGCGTCTCCTCCACCCGGTGCCGCACGTCGGGATCCTCCGCATGGCGGGCGATCTCCGCCAGGGGCTCGCCCAGGGCGTGGTGCAGCCGGGGATCGGCGAACATCGCCTCCGCCAGAGCGTCGCGGGTGGAGACGCGCTCGCCGTCGGTATAGGGCAGTTCCAGGAACTCCGTCCAAAGCCGCCATTCCAGCTCGCGATCGACAGAGGTGCGCAGCAGCAGACGGCGGGTCTTCATCCAATGGCCCGCCCGCCGTGCACCGACCCGCTCGGCGACCATGCCGGACACGTTGATCGCCAGCTGCGGCGGCACCAGCGCCACGTTCAGCGGCGCGCGCAGGAGGTCGTAGCCGAACGCGTTGCGGTGCAGCCGGGCCGACCCCTTCCAGCCGTAATGAACGTCGATGAAGTCCTTCACCCGCGCGCGGCGGCTCTCCACATACCGGGTGATCGCGTCGTCTACGACGGATCGGGCCGTCGACGGGTCGAAGGGCAACCCTGCGGCGTTCGGTATGGCCAGCGGTGAGCTCGGCAAGTCCTGCATGATGTGTAGATGGCAATTCCGGGGCGCGGGTCAATAAGCGCCGACGTTTAGAGCGCTATTTCGTAAAATGCGAACAATTCCAGGCAATTGCTATTTTTCCACCGTGGCGTAAGCTTTGCATGGGAGATCCGCGGGACACGCGGAGTGGGACATGGCTACGAAAGTCGAGATATTCGAAATCCATCTTGAGCGCGACGGGCAGTGGCGCATCGATTCCAGCGCGCATAGCCAGCCCGAAGCCGAAGACCTCGCCAAGAAAGTCCTGAACCGTCAGGGCGTGACGGGCGTCCGTGTGATCAAGGAGACGACGCGGGGCAGTACCGCCCGCGAGCAGGTCGTCTTCGAAAAGACCAAGAGCGGCGGCAGCGACAAGATCCTGGTCGGAGAGGTGGACAGCGCGCCGCTCTGCGAGGATGCGGACGCGCTGTTCGGCTCCGACGGGCGCCTGGTCCTGAACCGCCTGTTCCGCAGCTATCTCGACAAGAACGGCGTCACCGCCAGCGAGGTGATGCACGAATTCCGCGAGCTGCGCCGGCTGATGGACGCCGACACCCTGATCATGTCCGGCGTCGGGAAGGTCGCCTCCCTGCAGGCCAAGGCGTACCCGCAGGCCGGCGACGCGGCGGCCCGGCGCGACGCGCTGTTCGGCTTCCTGGACGCCCTGTCCGACCGGGCCCGCACGGCGGCCGCAAAGACCCTGCCGACCATCGCCAGGGACGGCTACGAGGCCGTGGTCGACAAGCTCTCGGCTCTCACGGACGACGAGGATTGCGCCTATCTGATCCGCGTCGCAATCGCCCGGGAACTGGTCCAGCAGCGCTCATATTTCGGCAAGCTGAGCCAGGCGGTGGCCTGGGCGACCCCGAGCGAGAGCAGGCTCGGCCGGGAAGCGGCGGACATCTATATCTCCGACACGCTGTGCAACGGCGAGACCCTGCAGGATCTGCTCGGCCCCCAGAACAATCTCGCCGACGCGCTCGGCGCGCTGATCGAGCTCGCCCACGGTTCCTTCGATGCGGCCGCCGAGGGCAAGCCCGATGACGCGCCCGAAGCCACGGCGGGCCGACTGACCGAGCTGTTCGCCTCCGGCGCGTTGCCCGAGAGCAAGATCGTTCTGGTGGACCGGATCCGCCGCCAGATGGAAGGCAAGTCGACCCTTTCCCGCGAGGACGGCGGGGAGGAGGAGGCGCTGAAGGGACTGATCGACCGCCTGATGCCCGTGGACTCCCTGCTGGGCGGCGGCCAGATGGCCGAGGCGCTGACCCACCGGCAGTCCCGGATCATCAACCGCGGCGGGGTGAACGGGCTGCGGGAGGCGACGGGACGCCTGCTTCCGACCTTCGGGGACCCGGTACGCAAGGCGGCCTACCTGATCTCCCTGTCGGAGAGTTCGCTGGCGCAGATCATCGGGGACGAGATCGCGACGCAGCTCGAGGGGCTGTTCGTGCGACCGGACTCGGTGAAACAGATCATCCGCGACAACCGTCCCCCCAACAAGAAGATGCAGACGGTCACCGCCGTCTATCACAAGTTCCGGAACTCCTCGCTGGACGACACGCTGAAGACGCGGATCATCAACCGGCTCGATCATCTGCTGGCCCGCTACATCACCGAGGACAAGATCCTCGACAAGCTGGACGATCCGAGCCGGCCGCTGCATGTGCGGGCCTTCATGCTGCTGTCCATGTGCAGCCCCGACATGCTGCCCGAGGGCGAAGCCTCGAAGCTGGCCCGTGCCATCGTGGTGAAGCACCTGCGCCGCAAGAATTTCGAGTCCGAGCTCGTGGCGCACGTCCCGGGACCGGAAAGGGAGCGCGTGCTCCGCGACTTCCATGTCCAGCTCTACCGCTGCGGCTTCATGCAGTAGGGGCGGCCTTCAGGGGTCGAACGGGTAGCGGCGCAGCCACTCGCGGAGCTGCTTCTCGCCGATCATGCAGTCGTATCCCTGCACCCGCTGGACCCATGGCCGGCGCGGCGCCAGCCCGGCGATCTCGAGCACCAGCTTGCGGCGGATCGCCCGGCCGAAATCGGCGAAGCCGTCCGCGGCGAGCACGAAAGCCGCCTGGCCGGTGATGACGCATTCCTCGAAATAGATGTCCAGGTCCTCCAGAACCGGAAAGCCGAGCGGGCCGGGGTCGTAGTTCAGGATCACCAGACCGTTGATGCCCACCCCCCGCTCCGCCGCGCGGCCGCGGGCGGTCAGGATGGGCATGCCGTTGTTGTTCGGCCCGTCTCCGGAGATGTCGATGATGCGCCGGCTACCCGAATAGCCGTTCCCGTCGAACATCGGCAGGACGTGCTCGATCACCCCGCTGATGGAGGTGCGGCGTCCGGTATGGGGCCACCTGCCCTCCAGCTCGGCCAGGAACCCGGCCGCCGCAGCCGCGCCGTCGATGATCCGCCAGTCGACGACTGTGCGTGCCGTCCCGAGGCCGGCCCATTCCACATAGGCGAGCGCGATCCGTCCCAGCGGTCCCGAGGTGACCGCGGCGATCACCTCGTCGCTGGACAGGGCGGCGACGTATCCCTGGCGCTGGAGCATCGCCTCGGAGGTGTCGATCGAGCCGGAGACATCGACGGCAAGCACCAGTTCGAGATCGACGGCCTCCTCCGCCCGCGCCGACACGGCGGCACACAGCATCGCCAGGATGAGCAGCGCACGGACCATGTCTCCATTGCAGGGGAAGCCACAGGGCCTGTCCAGCGGAAGCTGGTGCCACCGGAACCGGTGCTCCTTGCGAACTGACCGTCATCCCGGCGAGCCCCCTGGCCCGACCCGCGGGTCTGCCGGGCTAACGACGACACTGGAAACAAGACCTTCGGCCCGGCAGGCCTACTCCACCAGCGCCGCCATTTCCTCCACGGTGACCGGCTTGGCCGGCGGGCGGATGTGGTAGTAGCCGACAGCGCCCGGCGCCATGGCCTTGGCCTCGGCCAGCACCTCGGTGACGGTGTGCCCGCACATCCGGCCCTGGCACGGCCCCATGCCCGCACGGGTATAGGCCTTGAGCTGGTTCGGTCCCTGGGCGTGATCCGCGACCTTGCGGATATCGGCGGCCCGGACCTCCTCGCAGCGGCACACGGTGGTCGCATCGGCCATGCGGCCGATCCAGTCCGGCGGCGGAAACATGGCGTCGAGGAAGCGGCGCAGCCAGCGCTGGCCCGTCAGCCGGTTGAGATCCGGTGCCGCGCGCAGGTCGCGTTCGGCCTCGGCGATCCGTCCCAGGCCCAGGGCCACCGTCGCCGCCGCCACCCGGCCCGACGCCTCGGCCGCCTCGGCCCCGAGGATCCCGCCGCCGTCGCCGGCGACATACACGCCGGACGCCGAACTCGCGCCATAGGCATCCAGCACCGGCCGGAAGCAGCGCTGGCGGGGATCCCAGTCATGAACCGCCTCGACCAGCCGGGGAAGCTGCGGGTTGGGGATGACGCCCTCATGCAGGGCCAGCGCATCCGCCGCGATCTCGTGGGCGACGCCGCTCGCATCGGTGAAGCGGACCGTCTGCAGAGCGCCGTCGCCCTCGGCCCGGATACCGGTCACGCCACGCCAGACCTCGCGGGCGGCCCGGCCATAGACGGCACGCAGCCTGCGGCCTTTCAGGATGGCCCGACGGGCGCCGACCGTCGCCAGCGGCAGCCACAGCATCGCCCGGTTCAGCCCGCCCGGCGGAGTGGTGTCGAGGATCGCCTCGATCCGGATGCCGGCGGCAAAATACTGGCTGGCGAGCAGCATCAACAGCGGTCCGCTCCCGGCCAGAACGACCCGGCCGCGCGGAAAGATCCCGGACTGTTTCAGCACGGTCTGCAACGCGCCGACCGTGGTCACGCCGGGCAAGGTCCAGCCGGGGATCGGTACCGGGCGTTCCATCGCCCCGGTCGCCAGCAGCACGGCGCGGGCATTGACCTTCTGCGCCTTTCCCTCTTCCGACCAGACGACCTGGCGCCCCTCGGTCCGCGTCATCGGACCGATATGCCAGACGGTCGCCCCCTGGCGCCGGTCGACGGCCGACGCGGCCCGGGCCAGCGTCCGGCCGTGCGCGTAGTCGCGGCCGAGGAAGGCGAGATCGGCCGGCCGCTGGTCGGTCACCCGCTCCACATTACGGTAGATCTGCCCGCCCGCCGACGGCTGTTCGTCCAGGATCAGCGTATCGAGCCCCAGCGCATGGGCGGTCGCGGCGGCACTGAGCCCGGCCGGGCCGGCGCCGATGATGACGAGGTCGCGCATCACCCCTCTCCCTGCTGGGTGGCGACGACCATGCCGTTACGGACGGGCACCAGACAGGCCTGGCGGTCGGCAACGCCGTCGATCTCCACCAGGCATTCGAAGCAGACGCCCATCTGGCAATAGGGTGCGCGCGGCTCCCCGGTAACGGCCGAGCGTCGGATCGCCTGCCGGCCGGCCGCGAGCAGGGCCGCGGCAACGGTGTCGCCGTCGCGGGCGGCGATCCGCTGGCCATCGACGGTCAGGGTGACGGCGGCGGCCTTGGTCGGGCCGGCAAGTCGGGCAAAGGTCATTTCGCACTCTCAGGAGCCTCGCCGGCGGCGACGAGCGCCCCGAGGCCGATCAGCACCGCCCCCGACACCTTGTCCATCCATAGGGCGAACCAGGGGTTGGCGGACAGTCTGCGGGCGACGCCGCCGGCGGCGAAGGCGATCAGGACGTCGGAGGGAATGGCGGTGAACACCACGATCAGGCCCAGGATCAGGCTCTGCGCCGTCACCGAACCGGCGGCCGGGTCCACGAACTGCGGCAGCAGGGCGAGAAAGAACAGCGCGGTCTTCGGGTTCAGCACCTCCACCAGAATGCTCTCCCGGTAGATCTTCCCCATGGATTTCGCCGGCACCCGGCCCACCGGCACGATCAGGCCGCCGGCCTCGCGGAAATGCTGGATGCCGAGCCAGATCAGGTAGGCCGCCCCGGCCCATTTCAGCACGGTGAACGCCTCGGCCGAGGCCATGACGATCGCCGACACCCCGAGGGTCGCGGCGGCGACATGGGCGAAGGACCCGGTGAACAGTCCCGCTGCCGCGACCACCCCGGCGCGCGGCCCCTGGCTGACGCTGCGGGCCATGATGTAGAGGTTCGACGGCCCGGGCGACAGGTTCAGCAGCACGGCGGCCACGGTGAAGACGATCAGCGTGTCGAGCGACGGCATCCCAGGCTCCTCAGGTGACGAAACGCCGGAAATGGAAGGGATCGAAACGCTCGGCGAACGTCCCGTCCAGGATCGTCGGGGCCAGGTCCAGCGCGTGGGCGCCGGCCAGGGTGACGCCGCTGTGGCAGGTGACGACGAAGGCGCCGGAACAGCTCTCGCTCTCCGCGTAGATCGGGAAGCCGTCCGGCGACATGATCCGCAGCGCCGCCCAGGTCCGCACGATCCGCGCCTTGCCCAGGGCCGGCACCAGACGCCGCGCCCGGTCGGCGAGTCTGGCCGAGGTGGCGATGTCCAGTTCGGTGCTGTAGCCGACCCGGGCGTGGCTGGCGCCGATCATGACCGAGCCCTCCTCGGTCTGGCGCAGGCGACCGATGGGATGGCTGAACATCTGCGGCAGACGCTGGGTCACCAGGATCTGGCCGTGATCCGGCGCCGTCGGGACGTCGAGCCCGACCATCGGCCCGAGACGGCCGTTTCCCAGGCCGGCGGCGAGCACGACCTTGTCGGCGTGGACGGTGCCGCGCGCCGTCTCCAGCGCGAAGCCGTCGCCCGTATGGCTGATCCGATCCACCTTGTGGTCGAGGCGGTGATCCACCTTATACCGCCCCAACCCGGCATGCAGGCCGCGCAGCAGGTAGAGCGGGCTGACATGGCCGTCATGGGGACAGTAGCTCGCCCCGGCGATATCGGGGCTCAGGGACGGTTCCAGCTCCCGCGCCTCGGCGGCGGAGATCATCCGCACGTCGTTGCCGCCGACGCCCGGCTGGTTGTGCATGCGCTTCACCGAGAGGGCGCGCTCGTCGTATTCCTCCTCGTCCAGGCAGGCCTCGATCCCGCCGGGCTGACGTAGGCCGACATCGACCCCCTCCTCCTCGGCGATGGCGGCGGCGAGTTCCGGCCAGACCTCGGCACTCCGGCGTGTCCAGGACGCGTAGTCGTGCATCCCGTCGCCCTTGCCCTGGACCCAGACCAGGCCGAAATTGCCCCGGCTGGCCCGGAAGGCGTCATCGCCCTCGTCCAGCACGGTGACCTTGGCCCCGGCACGCGCCAGGCCCCAGGCGACGGCGGAGCCGACCAACCCGCCGCCGATGACGGCGACGTCGCTCACGGCCGGCGCCTCACAGCCCCGCCTCCACCGCGTCCTGCTGGGCCTTGGCGAAGCCGACGATCACCGAGCCATCCGCCATCTCGAAGATCGGCCGCTTGATCAGGGCCGGGTTGGCCTGCATCAGGGCGATGGCGCTGTCGTCGTCCTCGGCCGCCGCCTGCACTTCCGCCGGGAGGCCGCGCCAGGTGGTGCCGCGCCGGTTGATCAGCGTGTCGGCGCCGACCGCCGCCAGCCACTCGGTGATCCGGTCCGCGGTCAGCCCGTCGGCGCGGACATCCTTGAAGGCGAAGCTCGCCCCCTTGCCCTCGAGCCAGGTGCGCGCCTTCTTGCAGGTATCGCAGTTCTTCAGTCCCCAGACGGTGATCAAAGCCCACTCCCCCAGTCGTCGATCATCAGCAGCATCGCCTCAAGGCACTTCCCGGCGAGGTGCTTGCAGCGGTCCGGCGACCAGCCGACCTCAGGCATCGGGTTGTTCGCGGTGTCCTTGAACGGCATCTCCAGCGTCATCGCCGGGCAGCGGAAGGTGTTGGCGATATGCCCGGTGGACGTGGTCAGGTTGCCCTTGCCGGGCGACGCCTTGGGATAACCGTGCTCGGTCTGGAAATCCGGCGTCAGGCGCGCCAACTCGGCGCGGAACCGGTTGAGCGGCGCCAGATGCGCCTCGGTCGCGTCGGGCACGCCCTCGTAGCCGGCGATGAAGTTGTACGGCAGCCCCTCGTCTCCATGGGCGTCCAGGCACATGGCGACCCCGGTCTGCTCCATCTTGCGGACGACGTGGTAGACCTCGGGGCTCTTCTCCAGGCTCGGCGCGCGCCATTCGCGGTTCAGGTTGGTGCCGGCGGCGTTGACCCGCAGGTTGCCGCGATAGACGCCATCCGGGTTCATGTTCGGCACCAGATGAATGGTCGCCGCCGACAGCAGGGCGCGGGAGACCGGGTCCTGGGCGTCGCAGAGCTTCTCCACGATCCCCTCGACGAACCAGCCGGCCATGCTCTCGCCCGGATGCTGGCGGGCGATGATCCACAGCGGCTTCTCGCCGGAGCCGAAGGTCAGCAGGTCGAGATCGCGGCCGTCCAGGGTCGAGCCCAATCGCTCCGCCCGCGCGGCTCCGCACGCCTGGGCAAAGGCGACCAGATCGGCATGCTGCTCCAGGGTATAGGGGGCCAGATACGCGAACCAGGCGAAATCGGTTTCCGGCGTATGGGTGATGGTCAGCCGGCTGCCGTCGTATCGGGTCTCGGTGCGCCACCAGTTGGCGCGGTCCTCAGACACCACCGCCCGGTAGTCCTCCCAGCCCTTGGGGTAGCTGGACGCGCCGGCATTCTCGATGGTCATGGTCAGCGGCACGCCCCTGGCACCGGAGACCCGGAAATAGAACCACTGGAAGAAGTCGGAATTGCCGTCCTTGCGGATGGTGAGGCGTATGTCGCTGGGGTCGGAGGCGTCGACAACCTCGATGTTGCCGCCGTCGAACTGGCTCGAGATATGGATCACGGTTTCTCCTGGGCGCCGGGTGGCCTCAGAACGTAGTCCGGGGGTGGGGGATTGAAAAGACCGTGAACGTGCGGGTGTCCGGCTCCGGGTCGCGCGCTATCCCGCCAGCCGCGTCTCCTGCGCCATCTTGCTTCGCCCGCTGGCGCCGAGGGCACGGATCGGGCGGGTCCCCAACAGACCGGCGGCAACCGCCTTCCCGAAATTCTCCGACGACACCAGCCCCTGGGCGAAGGGATGCCGCTTCAGCAGCAGAGGCAGCGACACGCAGAAGATCTGCTGCGCCAGGCCGGGCCTGAGGTGCAGGCGGAAATCGTCGACCGATCGGCTGCGCCGGTTCTTGCGGAAGGGGTCGCTCTCGTCCGACGCGTCGGCCAGGCTGGCGAAGCCGAGATCATGCAGCGTCATCGCCTGCTGACCCCGGGCGTCGATCAGCGTTTCGTAGGTTTCGCCATCGCCGGCCCCGTCGATGGCGAACCTGCCGTCCCGGCGCACCAGACGGCCGCGCTCGCCCAGGACGACGACCGACAGAACGCCGCTGCGTCTGATCGCCAGAAGCCGGGCGATGGAGGCATGGGGCACGCAGCCATAGGCATCGGCAAATACCGACTTCAGCGTGTCGTGAAACCGTCGCAGATCCCGGTCGGTGAGATAGGGAAGCACCAGGGAGAACATCTCGTGGGCGCGCATCAGAGTATAGCGCCACATCACGGTCCTGCGGGCGCGGTGATTGCGCCTAGCCTCCGCCAGATTGGCGATGGTGGCGGTGAACAGGTCGCTCTGTTCCCGCCGGCCGAAATACGCCCGGTTCAATCCCTCGGGCGTGAAGCGCTTGATCCCGAGTTCGGCAAAGAACGCCGGATCGTCCTGCAGCAACTGGGCGCGAAACAGCCGCATGGCCCGGGACAGCAGACCCGTCTTGCCCTTGGCGATCAGCGCCTCGATCGCCGTCTCGCTGAAGATGTCCAGCGGCTCCTCGGGGATCGGGTAGTAGAAGTCGGCCTCCGGCAGCAGTCCCTTGCGCGACAGCAGAGCGATCCGCAGGGACCGCTCGGAGAGCGTCGTATAGGTCACCCGCCCGTTGCAGGTGTCGAAGTACCCATACCGGGCCGCGAGGGTCAGGGCGGCATCGATGGCGCTGAGCGAGGAGCCGATGATCGCCGCCGATCTCTCCTCCCCCAGAGCCAGAGTCTTCAGCGGATAGGGCGAACGATAGAGATAGGGCGCCTCCTGGGTCGTCTTCTGGCGATGACAGGTGGCGACCACCACGGCATCGACCCGGCAGCGCTTTCGGCCCGCCGCCGTGTCCGCAACGATCTGGAAGCCGGTCCTGCGGGGGACGATATCGGCGACCCGGTGCTCGGTGAGAACCGTCACCCGATGTCCCCGTCCCACGGCGTCCCGGCACAGGGCGGAGAACTCGGCGGCGAAGTAGTCGCCCAGCACGACCCGGGGATAGAAAGCCCGGTCGGCGATCTCCGGGCGGTCGATCCCGAGCGTTTCGAGCCGGTTGTCGGAAAGCGAACCGAGCCAGTCGACCAGAGTCCGGGTCAGCGGCGGGATCTCGATCGACGCGATGTTGGCCAGAACCTGCGGGGTGTTGAACTGCCGGCTGTAGGGCATGCCCGGCCCGGCGCGTCGGCCCGCCTCGAAGATGAGGATCTCAAGACCGGGCTCGGCGCCGATCATGTATTTCAGGGTGTAGGTGGCCGTAGGGCCGGACCCGATGATGGCGATTTTCCTGGACACGAGACCTCCGGAGAAGCCTCGCATCAATCGATCGAAGCCGACCGATAAACGCCGGCCCCGACCGGAGGTTCCCGTTGGCCGACGGCGTCACAGACGCAAGTTCGGCCGGTTGTGCACGCCCCTACTCCGCCGCCGTGCCCACTTTCGGGTCGAAGGCGAAGTAGCGGTTCTTCAGCGCCGTCTGATTCTCGTAGATCGAGCCCTCGCGCTTCGCCTTGGGGTACGGCAGGCGCACGGGGCAGTCGACCACCCGCGGGGTCAGGGTCGAGGTGCCGGCGATCATCCGGCTCTCGTTCTCCTCCCAGCCGCCCGGCACGCCGCGCAGATCCCAGGCATCGGCCGCGGCGATCTGGTAAAGCAGCAACTGCCGGTCCCGCCCGGAGGTGTTCTGCGCCGAGCCGTGCACCGCCCGGACATGGTGGAAGGTGCAGGACCCGGCCTTGCCGGTCAGCGCCACCGCCTTGGAGAAGTCGATATCGCAGGCGCCGGGATCCATGGCGCCGGCGAAGCAGCCGTCCACGTGGTGGTCGTAGGTCGGACCCTTGTGGCTGCCGGGGATGACCATCAGCGGGCCGTTCTCCTCGGTCGTGTCGTCCAGCAGCACGCCGACGGCCAGCACGTCGTCGTTGGTGTGCGGATAGAACGCCCAGTCCTGGTGCCACTCCACCGGCGAGCCGTACTCGGCCGCCTTGATGTTGATCTTGCCGCCATGCAGCCGCAGGTCGGGCGACACGATCTTCGACAGGACCGAGATCAGGTTGGGGTGCTCGACCATGTCGCGGAACACCGGGTCTGCCTCGAACGGCTTCTTGATCCGGCGTACCCGCGGGTTCTCCGGCGTGTGGCCCGGCTCAAGGTCGTAGATGCTGTCATGGTCGGTCAGGCCGCGCGCCTTGTCGATCAGGCCGGACAGCGCGTCGCGCATCGCCTTGACCTCCTCGGGCGCATAGACGTTCTCGACTACCAAATATCCGTTCTCGCGGTAGAACGCGGCATCCGCCTCGCTGATCATCTCGCTTCCTCCAGGCTGGGTCGGCTCTTCGTCCGTTGCCTAGATTTCACCCTGCGGCGCGTGGGCCGTCCAGACCCGAAGTTCGGAGCCGAGGAACGGGCGGTCGGCGGCGGAGACCGCGGTGTGGCCGACCGTCCAGGCGGTGACGGGCGCGACGCGCTCCAGTCCCTGGGCCGAGGCCCCGCGCAGGGAGGTCCAGGGTGCGGCCTCGTCCCACCGCCAAAGCAGGCCGCCGGGTCCCATCGCGCCGTGCAGGGCGATCTGAATGTCGAAGGGCTGGCCCGGCGGCAGCGGCGGGCCGTACCAGGTATGGGGACTGCGGCCCGGCGCCGAGCCCAGCACCACCAGCAGGCGCTGGTCCGGACCGGCCAGACCGATCCACAGCGGCGGCACGGCGTCGTCCCCGGCGCTGCCTTCCACCAGTGTCTGGGCCCGGGCCGCGCCGCCGGACGCGTGCCCGCAGATCCGCCAGCACCGAACGGAGGCGTCCAGCGGCCCATCGGCGATCCGAGTGTCCGCCACCGGCCCCGCCGTCATCTCCTGCCACCAGACGACCGGCGGCAGGATGGGAGGCCAGGACAGCGCCTCGCGCAGGGTGCCGCTGTCGTCGACCGCCCGGAACCGGAAGCCCCGGTCGTCCAGCGCCGCCTGCAGCGCATGCAGATACTCCACGCCCTCCGGCATGCGGTGGGCGGTTCCAGCACCGGCGGTCGTCACCTGCAGCACGCCCTGATGCACCTGAACGTCGAAGGCCAGGATATGGCTGCACAGATAGGCGACCACCTCATGGCGCACCAGGATCCGCCAGAACGCCTCGGCATGGGGCGGGCCGATCTCGCGCTGGAAGGGACCTTCGAACCCGTTCACGGGGAATACGGGATGATGGCCGATGACGAGCTTGTGCCGGGCATCGGCATGGTCGGCGAGGGTGGCGTCCAGCCAGGCGGTCTCCACATGCCCCTCGCCGCCGAGGCCCGACCACAGGGTGTGCACGAAGACCATCAGCAGATCGCCGCGCCGCACGAAATAGGACAGCCCCTCCTGACCCGGCGGGCCGTTGCGCGGCAGATGCGCCATCACCTCGGCGAAGACCCGCTCGCTCATGGGGTCGTAGGTCGTGTGGTTTGCGGTGGTGTGGAACATCGGGATGCGGTCGCGGTCGAGCCAGGCCATCTCGACCTCGAACCAGTGCCGCCATTGCGCCCGCAGGGCCGCCTCGTCGCGCGTCAGGCCGATGATCTCGTCGCCCGGAAAGATGATGAACTCGGGCGCGGGCGAGAACCGGCGTACCACCGAATTCACCCGCTCGAAATTCGCCTCGTGCCGTCCGCCGGGCTCGCCGGCGCAGGCATCGCCGTAGATCACGAAGCAATGGCCCTCACCCCGTGGCTCCAGGGCAGGGATCGCCGGATCGGAGGTCATCGCGACGGGCGGTCGTCGTCGTCCTCGTCGTCATCGGACTCCCGTTCCAGGCGCCGTTCGACCGTTTCCCGGGCCACGGTTTCCGCCTTGATCCGGCGCTGCCGCTTCCACAGCTCGATCACGTACATCAGGAAGCCGAAGATCACCCCGGCGAAGAGGTCCTGGGTGATCAGTTCCTCGCTCAGCTCGCGCGGCGGCTGAAACACGCCGTTAAGCTGCATCACCAATAGCAGCCCGGCGAAGACGATGCCGTTCACGACGCCCCGGACGGCGGGGCGTTGCCAGAAAGTCGGCGGCGGAGTGTCGTTGTTCTGTGCGTCGCTCATGACGGCACTTTAATCGGCAATGCTCATCTGGCAAAGACCAGCAGCACGACAATGCCGACAGCGACCAGGCTCATGCCGATCATCTCGCGCAGACTGGGCCGCTCCTTGAACACCAGGATCGAGACCGCGATCGCCAGCACGAACTCGATCTGCCCCACGGCCTTCACATAGGAGGCCCGCTCGATGGTCATCGCCGTGAACCATCCCGCCGATCCGAGCGCACTGGTGAAGCCGACGAACACGGCCGCCTTCCAAGCCTTTGCGATGGCCCCGATCTCCCAGGGCCGGGTGACAGCCACGTAGGTCCCGAGCCCCAGGGTCTGCAGCACGATCACCGCGACCAGGGTCATCGACGCTGTCGTCATCACGTCGGCATCGCCGAGCGACAGGCTGGCCTGGCGCAGGAACAGCGAGGCCAGGGCGAAGAACAGTCCGGAGAGCAGACCGATGCCGGCCGCCCGGTTGAAGGCGGAGGCCAGCAGCGAGCCCAGCCCAACGCCCTGCCGCGCCAGGCTGATCAGCATCACACCGGCGCCGCTGACCAGGATCGCGGTCCAGCCGGCGGCGTCGATCGCCTCGCCGAACAGGGTGGAGCCGAGAATGGCGGTCGGGATCGTCTCGGTGCGGGCGTAGGACGAGCCGACGGCGAAGTTTCGCAGGCCGAACAGCATGACCAGCAGCACGGTCGCCAGGATCTGCGCCACCGCCGTGCCGGCGCACCACACGAAGAACTCCAGATGGACCTCCGGCGCCGGTGTGGTGCGCTGGCCGAGCGCGTAGGCCATGTAGCCGATCGCGAACGGCACACCGAACAGGAACCGGACCCAGCTTGCGCTCCAGGCGGACATGGAGCCCGCCAGATGCTTCTGTCCGGCGTTGCGGGCCGTCTGCGCGAAGGCGGCGAGCGCGGCGATGATCGCCCAGATTGGCATGGTTGGTCCTCCCACCCGCGAGCCTAGCGGCCCGCATCCATCGGGGAAGCCGCGAAATTCGCCATGCTGGATTGCGGTTTAAGCGCTATAGGCTCACCGCCATGAAATCGCGCGACGAGGGTGTGGGGGGCGAGCGGCTGCGTCAGGCGGCCAACCAGGGGCTGCGCCTGGCGATGCTGGGACGCGGCATCGCGCTCGCCATCGCCGCCGCCTGGCCGCTGATCTTCTCCACCCAGGCGATCCTGATCAGCGCCCTGATGGCCCTGTCCGCGCTGGCCGGACTCGGCTACCGGCGGCTGATCGGCTCGGAACACGACCATCCGATCTACCGCTACCTGATCTTCACCGCCGACATCCTGATGGTCGGCGCGATCTTCGTCTTCCTGCCGCTCAGCCTCAGCGAGGCGGTACCCCAGCACTTCGCCTTCCGGTCCTACGGCATCCACTATTTCCTGCCGGTCCTCGGGGCAGCCGCGCTGTCCCTGTCGCCGAAGCTCATCCTGTGGTGCGGCGGCGCCATCGTGGCGACCTGGGCGGCGGCGTTCTACTGGATCACGGCGAGCCTGGAGAACCCGCTGCAATGGAGCGATCTCGGCGCGCCCCATTCCTATAGCGAGCTGCTGCTGAACCCGGATTTCGTCAACACCGGCGGACGGGTGGAGGAGTCCATCGCGATCCTCATCCTGACCGCGCTGATGGCCTTCGCCGTGCACCGGGCGCGTCGGGTGGTGGCGCTCTGGATCCGCTCGGAAACCGGGCGACAGCGGATCACCGGCCTGTTCGGCCGCTTCGCCCCGCCGGAGGTGGTCGCCCGACTGGCCGAGAGCGACGCCACCCTGGAGCCGAGCAAGCGCGAGGCGACGGTGCTGTTCACCGACATCGAAGGGTTCACCACCCTGTCGGAAAGCCGGACGCCGGACGTGGTGCTGGCCCTGCTGAACACCTATTTCGAGCGGGTCGGCGCCATCGCCGCCCAGCGCGGCGGGGTGATCGTCAACTTTCAGGGCGACGGCCTGCTGATCGCCTTCAACGCGCCGGCCGACGTGCCGGACCACGCGGCGGCGGCGCTGGAAACCGCGACCGCGCTGCTGGCGGCGATCGAGACGGAGACCTTCAACGGCGAGCGCATCGCCATCCGCATCGGCGTCCATACCGGCGAGGTCGTTGCCGGCATCGCCGGTAGCCGGGAGCGCCAGACCTACACGGTCTACGGCGACACGGTGAACGTTGCCGCCCGGCTGGAGGAACTCAACAAGGAGCACGACACCCGGCTGATGGTCAGCGCCGAGACGGCGAAGGCCGCCGGGGGTGCCGGCGGCCTTCGGGATCTGGGCGAGGTTTCCGTGCGCGGACACGCGGCCGGCGTTCGGGTGTTCGGCGGCCTCTAAGCCGTCTGATGCGCTCCCAGTCCCAGCAGCGCCCGGCGGCGCAGCCATAGGGACGGACGATAGCGCGGGTCCCGGGTCGCGTCGTGGATCGCCGAGAGGATCTCGTAGGTCCGCTTCACCCCCATCTGCTCGGCGATCTCCAGCGGGCCGAGCGGGTAGTTCAGGCCGAGCTTCATCGCCGTGTCGATATCCGACGGCGTGGCCAGCGCGATCTGCGCCATCTCGCAGCCGAGATTGGCGATCATCGCCCGCATGCGCTGCAGGATGAAGCCGGGGCTGTCCTGGATCACCGTCGGCGCGACACCGGCCTTCGCGAACGCCGCCGCCACCGCGTCGCGATGCGCCGGATCGGCCGCCGGCGCGGTCATCAGCGTGATGCGCTTGGAGGTGTCGCCGGTGGTGTCGATCGCCACTAGGCGAGTGTGGTCGGTGCCGGTGCGCGCGGCGAAGCCGGTGGCGTCCTCGCCGTACAGCGCGGCGACGACGGGCATCGTGCCGTCGTCGTTACGCACGTTGAGCCCGGCGCGTTCCAGCAGTTCGGCCAGCGCCTCGTCGCCTTCGGTGGCGACGGCGACGGTGGTCGCGGGGGCCGCATCGGTGACGTGGTCGGGGCTCGGCGGGTCGATCACCTGGCCCTTGTCGTCGTAGCGGAAATGGCCCTGGCCGGTCTTGCGGCCGAACCGCCCGGCCTCGGCCAGCGCGCGGTGCAGCGGCGTGGTGCGCAGGCGCGGATCGTTGAGGAACTGCTCGAACACGATCATCGAGACCGGATAGTTCACGTCGATCCCGGTCAGGTCCATGAGCTGGAACGGCCCCATGCGGAAATGGCCGCAGTCGCGCATGACCGCATCGACCTGGGCCGGGGTCGCGACGGCCTCGTGCTCCAGATGCAGGCCCTCGGTGGTGAAGGCCCGGCCGCCGAGGTTGACCAGGAAGCCGGGGCTGTCCTTGACCACTACCGGCGTGCGGCCGAAGCGCTCGCCGACGGTGACCAGCTTCTCGATCACCGCGTCGTCGGTCGCCGGACCCTGGATGATCTCCACCAGCCGCATCAGCGGCACCGGATTGAAGAAATGCAGGCCGGCGATGCGGCCGGGATGCTTGCATACCCGGGCGATCGAACCGATCGGCAGGGACGAGGTGTTCGACGCGATGATCGCATCCTCGGCCACCACGCCTTCGATGGCGGTGAACAGGTCGCGCTTGACCTCGATGTCCTCGAACACGGCTTCCACGACCACGCCGCAGGGGGCGAGGTCCTCGATGCCGTTCGAGACCACCAGCTTGTCCTTTATCGCGGCGGCGGCATCGGCCTCCAGCGTGCCCTTCTCCACCAGCCGGTCGAGCCGGGCGATCACCTTCTTCGCGCCGGCCTCGGCGCCGCCCACCATGGCGTCATGGGCGACCACCTTCATGCCGCCCTGGAGCGCAACCTGGATGATGCCCTGGCCCATGGCGCCGCAGCCGACGACGCCGATGACGAGGTCGCGGGAGGTCACATCCACCATCGGTCAGACCCTCTCGATGATCACGGCCATACCCTGGCCGACGCCGACGCACATGGTGCACAGGGCATAGCGGCCGCCGGTCTCCACCAGCGTCTCGGTCGCGGTCTGGATCAGCCGGGTGCCGCTGGCGCCCAGCGGATGGCCCAGCGCGATGGCGCCGCCATTCACGTTCACCCGGGGATCGTCGTCCTTCAGGCCGAGCTCACGCATGCTGGCGAGCACCTGGCTGGCGAAAGCCTCGTTGAACTCCATCACGTCCATGTCGTCGATGGAGAGACCGGCGATGCGCAGAGCCTTCTGCGACGCCGGTGCCGGGCCGATGCCCATGATGCGCGGCTCCACGCCGGCAGCCGCCGCGGCGATGATCCGGGCCCGCGGGGTGAGGCCGTGCTTCTTGGCGGCGGCCTCGCTGGCGATCAGCATGGCGGCCGACCCGTCGTTGACGCCGCTGGCATTGCCGGCGGTCACCGAGCCGCCTTCCTTGCGGAACGGCGTCCCGAGCTTGGCCAGCTTCTCCAGGGTGGTGTCCGGGCGCGGATGCTCGTCGGTATCGACCACCGTGACGTCGCCCTTGCGGCCCTTGATCTCGACCGGGACGATCTCCTTGGCCATCCGGCCGCGGGCGATGGCTTCACCGGCCTTGCGCTGGCTGTGATAGGCGAAGAGATCCTGGTCCTCGCGGCGCACCTGATACTTCTCGGCCACGTTCTCGCCGGTCTCCGGCATGCTGTCGGTGCCGAAGCGCTTCTCCATCTCCGGATTGACGAAGCGCCAGCCGATGGTGGTGTCGTGCATCTCGGCGGTGCGGGCGAAGGCGGTGCCGGCCTTGGCCATCACGAAAGGCGAGCGGGTCATGCTCTCCACCCCACCGGCGATGGCGAAGTCGCCCTCCCCCGTCTTGATCTGCCGCGCCGCGTCGGCGACGGCCATCATCCCCGAGGCGCAGAGCCGGTTCACGGTGACGCCCGGCACGCTGGCCGGGATGCCGGCCAGCAGCAGCGCCATGCGGGCGACGTTGCGGTTGTCCTCGCCGGCCTGATTGACGCAGCCGTAGAACACCTCGTCCAGCGCTTCCCAATCCGCCGACGGATTGCGCTCCATCAGGGCCTTCAGCGGGACGGTCGCCAGATCGTCGGTACGAACCTGGGCGAGCACGCCGCCGTAACGCCCGATCGGCGTGCGGACGGCGTCACAGATGAAGGCCTCGGTCATGGTTTCCTCCGGGAGCGGGTCTTTTTTCGACCCTTGATGTGCCATGCAGGTGGGGGACGGTCAATTGACCGGGGTTTCAAGCGGTGATGACGATCTTGCCGAAATGACCGGCCGCCTCCATGGCGCGATAGGCGGATTTCGCATCGTCGAAGGCGAAGGTCTGGTCGATCACCGGCTCCAGCCTGTGCAGCGAGATCGCCGCGTTCATGTCGGCAAACATCTTCGACGATCCGACATAGATGCCCTGTACCTTCAGGGACTTGCGCATGATCAGGGTGGGATTGATCTCGCCGCCGGTCAGCACGCCGATCAGGCCGATGGACCCGCCGACCCGGGTCGCCGCGATCGAGCGCGCCAGGGTGCCGGCCCCGCCGACCTCCACCGTGGTGTCGGCGCCGACACCGCCGGTCAGGTCCAGCACCGCGTCCTGCCAGTCCGGCGTGGAGCGGTAGTTGACCGTCTCGTCGGCGCCCATGGCCCTGGCCCGCTCCAGCTTCTCGTCGCTGGACGACGTCAGGATCACCCGCGCGCCCATGATCTTGGCGAACTGCAGCGCGAAGATCGACACCCCGCCGGTACCGAGCAGCAGCACGGTCTCGCCCGCCTTCACCGCGGCGACCTCGGCCAGGGCGTGCCAGGCGGTCAGCGCCGCGCAGGGCAGCGTCGCCGCCTGTTCCAGCGAGAAATGCGCCGGAACCGGGATCACGCCGCCGGCCTTCAGCACCACCTCTTCGGCCAGCACCCCGTCCAGGGCGCCGCCCAGCGCGCTGTTCATCACATCCACCGAGCACGGCCCGGCCGGCCAGTCCTGGAAGAAGCAGGAGGCGACCCGATCCCCCACCTTGAGCTTGGTCACGCCCGCGCCGACGGCGGTGATCGTGCCGGCGCCGTCGGAATTCGGGATGCGCGGATAGGGCAGGTTGCGGGCCTTGGGATCCTTGATCGTCATCAGGTCGCGGAAGTTGATCGAAGAGGCGGCGATCTTCACCCGCACCTCGCCCGGGCCGGGCTCCGGCGTGGCGACGTCGGCGAGGTTGAGCGCGTCGACGCCGCCGTCTGAAACGATCTGCCAGGCTTTCATGATCACTATCCTTCAGTGGGGGAGATCCGCCCCCGAACAGGGCGGCGGCCATACGAGCCGTCTATTCGGTTTGGCGCGAGCATTCAGCATTCACCCTGCAGCCGTCAACGCACCCGCGGCCCTCACGTCGGATCGGCCAGCAGCCCGGTGGCGAGGTGGCGGAACGTGTCGACGGCTCGCGGCAGGACTGCCGGCGGGTCCTCGCTGGCCGCAATCCACAGCGCCGCATTGAGTGCAGCGCCACTGAGGAGCCGGGCCGCCGCTTCCGGATCCACGGGTTTCATCACGCCCTCGGCGATGAGCTGCTCCACTGCCGTCAGTGTCACCTGCAGACACGTGTCCTGGCTCGGCCACTGGGAGGGATCGCCCAAAACCGCCGGTCCGTCGAGGAGGACGATCCGCCGGACCTCCGGGTTGAGCGCCATCTCTATATAGGCTTCGGCCTCGGCGAGCAGCGCATTCCACCCGGTCGCCTCGCGGGCGCCTATGTCCTTCGCCCGGGTCGCCATCTCTGTATCGATCTGGCTGACCACCGCCGCGAACAGCCCGCGCTTATCACCGAAATTGTGATAGAGCGCGCCCCGCGTCAGGCCCGCCGCCGCCGTCAGATCGTCCATCGACGCGGCGGCGTATCCCTTCTCGGCAAAGGCCTTGCGGGCCGCCGCAATCAGCGCCGCCCGATTCTTCTCCATCGTCTCGATCCGACGGGTAGCCACGGATCTGTGCCTCCATTTTCACATACGCTGCGTATTTCGATTGACATACGGTACGTATATCACCAATTCACATACGAAGCGTATCCCAAATTCCAAGCCACCGGGAACGCCTTTCCTTCACCTTGCAAAGGACGTCTGCCATGCCCCGCGATGCCATCTTCCCCGCCGGTCGCCACGCCCTGTACGACAATCACGGATATTCCGCCGCGATCCGAGCCGGAGATCTGCTCTTCGTCTCCGGCCAGGTCGGCAGTCGGTCGGACGGCACGCCCGAGCCGGAGTTCAAACAGCAACTCCGTCAGGCCTTCGACAATCTCGGCGCCGTATTGCAAGCCGCCGGCTGCACCTTCGACGACGTGATCGACGTGACGACGTTCCACACCGACCCGGAGACGCAGTTCGACGACGTCATGGCCGCTAAGGCACGCGTCTTTCCCGAAGCACCCTTCCCGACTTGGACGGCAGTCGGTGTGACCTGGCTGGCGGGTTTCGATTTCGAGATCAAGGTCATCGCCCGCCTGCCCGAGAGTGCCCGGGCCTCCTGATCACCGCCCCTTGATGGAGAAGATCTCCCGCGCCTCGTCCGGCGTGGCGACCTTGGAGCCGAGCGCCTCGACGATGGTCACCGCCCGCTCCACCAGCGCCGCGTTGGACGGGGCCAGCACGCCGCGGTCGAGGTAGAGATTGTCCTCCAGCCCGACCCGCACATGGCCGCCCAGGATCACCGCCTGGGCGGCCATCGGGAACTGCATGCGGCTGATGCCGAAGCCGGACCAGATCGCGCCGTCCGGCAGCAGGCTGGCGAGATAGGTCATGGTCTCCGCCGTTGCCGGCGCGCCCCAGGGGATGCCGAGACAAAGTTGGAACATCGGCGGCGCGTCGACCAGCCCCTCCTTGACCAGTTGGGCCGCCAGTCGGGCGTGGCCGGCGTCGAACACTTCCAGTTCCGGCTTCACGCCGCTGTCGCGGATGCGGGCCGCCATCTCGCGCAGATGGGCGGGTGTGTTCATGAACACGTGCTCGCCGAAATTCATCGTCGCGATGTCCAGGGTGCACACTTCCGGGCGGAGCTGGTCGATGTGGTCGACCCGTTCCTGCGGCGATTTCAGCGTGGTGCCAGGGGCCGGCACCATCGGGTCCTGGGTACCCGGGATGTAGCGCGCACCGGGGCCGGTGGTCAGGTTGAGGACCAGCTTGGAGCCGGCGTCGCGGATCCGCTCAACCGTCTCGCGGTACAGGGCCGGGTCCATCGACGGCTTGCCGGTGGCCGGATCGCGCACATGGATATGGGCGATCGCCGCACCGGCCCGCTCCGCTTCCAGCGCGGAGGTGGCGAGCTGTTCCGGGCTGACCGGAACCGCGGGATTCTTGTCCACCGTGTCGAAACCGCCTGTGAGCGCGCAGGTGATCACCGTCTTCTCGTTCATCCCATCCTCCCGAATCGGCGCCTGTTATGCGCGCGCTTGTATACCATCTCTCAATCGGCATACTCCCCCGAGGAGGAGTTGGGAAACAACCCGACCCGATCAAAGAACAGACGGAGGAAACGATGGAGATTTCACTGCGGACCCGCGCGGTCGCCGCGATGGCTGGCGCTGCCGCCCTCACCTTTGCCGGTGTGGCCGCCGCTGAAACCAAACTGCCCAGCACCCTGACCTGGACCGCCTACGACACAGGCTCCTCGGGGCATGCCCAGTCGGTTGCGATCGGCAAGGCATTCAAGGAGAAGTACGACGTCAATCTCCGGATTCTTCCGGGCAAGAACGACGTCTCGCGTCTGCGCCCGCTGCAGGTCGGCAAGGTCGAGGCGGTCGCCAACGGCGTCGGCACCTACTTCGCCCAGGAAGCCGTATTCGGCTTCGACAAGCCGGATTGGGGTCCGCAACCCCTGCGCCTGCTCATGTCATCCAAGGGCAGTGCCGGCCTGATGGTCGGCGTCGCCGAGGACACCGGCGTCAAGGAATACAAGGATCTCAAAGGCAAACGGGTTGCCTGGGTGAAGAGCGCTCCGGCCCTGAACCATAACGTCACCGCGATCCTGGCCTTTGCCGGGCTGACCTGGGACGACGTGACCAAGGTCGAGTTCGCCGGCTTCGGTGCGTCCTGGGAAGGCATGACCAACGACCAGGTTGATGCCGCCTTCGCGATCACGGTCTCCGGCTCCACCAAGTCGGTCGCGTCAAGCCCTCGCGGCCTGGTCTGGCCGGCCCTGCCCTTCGACGATACCGAAGGCTGGAAGCGGATGATGGCCGTCGCCCCGTACTACACCAAGAACACGGTCTCGGCCGGCACGAACATTCCTAAGGAAGGGATCGACGGGCAGGCCTATCCGTATCCGATTCTGACCGTGCGCTCGGACATGACCGATGAACTGGCGCAATCGATCACCGAGGCGATGCTCGAGACCTACGACATGTTCAAGGACGGCGCGCCGGGTGCCGCCGGCTGGGCGCTGGCCAACCAGACGTTCGAATGGGCCGTGCCGTATCACGACGGCGCAATCGCGGCATTCAAGGGTGCCGGCGTGTGGACCGACGCCATGCAGGCGCACAACGATACGCTGGTCGCCCGCCAGAAGGTCCTGATCGATGCCTGGACCTCCTACAGCAAGGACGCGCCGTCCGATGAGGACGCCTTCGTCGAAGGCTGGGCCAAGGCCCGGGTCGCCGCACTCGAAGCCGCCGGCTTCGATCCGGTGATCCGCTGATCTAGGGCGCAACTTACAGAGAAAGGCTCGCAGATGAGCGAGCCCATCATGAACACCTCCGCCGGGGGTGACGCGGTGACGGATACCATCCGTCACCGCGTTCTCACGCCCGGCTGGACCGTGGTGATCATGGCGATGACAGCCGCCGCCGTTCTGCTGTCGATCTACCAGCTGTTCAACATCGGCTCGATGGTCGGCTGGGTGATCCTGGACCTGTCCTACCTGGACCTGATGGTGGCGCTGCTGCTGCCGATCGTGTTCCTGGTGTTCCCCATGCGCCCGAGCGACAAGAACCGTCGGACGCCACCGATCTACGACCTCGCGCTCTTCGCCGGCACCTTCGTGCTGGGATGCTACCTGGCCTGGATCGCGGTGCCCGCGGTCGAGGGCGGCTGGGAGTATTTCGCGCCCGCCTCTGCCCGCATCCTCGGCTTCGTGCTGTGGGCGCTGATGATCGAGGCCGTGCGCCGCACCGGCGGTCTCGCGCTCACCATCATCGTGCTGATCTTCTCGTTCTACCCGCCTTTCGCGGAATCGATGCCCGGCCCCCTTCAGGGCGCGCAGCAGTCGCTCTGGGAGGTCAGCCAGTATTACCTGTTCTCGTCGGAAGCGATCTTCGGCATTCCCATGCGGGCCTTCGGCAAGCTGGTGATCGGCTTCGTGATCTTCGGCGTCGCCCTGCAGCATACCGGCGCCGGACGCTTCTTCATCGACCTCGCCTTCGCCCTGCTCGGCAACGTGCGCGGCGGCGGTGCGAAGGTCGCGATCTTCTCATCCGGCCTGCTGGGTTCGATGAGCGGTTCGGTGATCACCAACGTTCTGACCACCGGCCGGCTCACCATTCCGGCGATGCGGCGCACGGGCTTCGGCAAGGAGACCGCCGCCGCGGTGGAGGCCTGCGCGTCCACGGGCGGCGTGCTGATGCCGCCGGTGATGGGGGCCACGGCCTTCGTCATGGCCTCGTTCCTGAACGTCCCCTACATCGAGATCGCCGTCGCCGCGGTGATACCGTCGCTGCTCTATTATCTCGGCCTGTTCCTGCAGATCGACGCCTATGCCGCCCGCAAGAGTCTCAAGGGCCTGCCGCGCGAGGAGTTGCCGAAGCTCGGCGCCGTGTTCCGGCGCGGCTGGCATTATCTCTTCGCGCTGGTGCTGCTGGTCTATCTCCTGCTCTACATGAAGCAGGAGGCGCTGGCGCCGTACTACGCGACAGCGGTGCTGCTGATCGCCAATCAGATCTTCGGAAAGCGGCTCGGCTGGAGCGATCTCAAGCACTTCCTGTACGAGACCGGTCAGGTGCTGGCCGAGCTCGTGGCAATTCTGGGCGCCATCGGGCTGATCATCGGCGCCCTCTCGGTGACGGGCCTGGTCGGCTCGATCGCCACCGACCTGGTGCTGCTGGCCGGCGGCAACGTCTATGCCCTGCTGCTGATGGGCGCGGCGACGAGCTTCATCCTCGGCATGGGGATGACGGTCACCGCGGCCTATGTGTTCCTCGCCATCGTGCTGGCTCCGTCGCTCGTGACGGCGGGCCTGGACCCGATGGCCGTGCACATGTTCATCCTGTACTGGGGAATGCTGTCGTATATCACACCGCCGGTGGCGCTCGGTGCCTTCGCGGCGGCGACGATCTCCGGGGCGACGCCGATGCAGGCCGGATTCTCGGCCATGCGGCTCGGGTCGATCATCTACTTCATCCCGTTCTTCTTCGTGCTGGAGCCGGCATTGATCCTGAATGGGGCGCCGATGCAGATCGCCGTCGTGCTGGCGAGTGCACTGGCCGGGGTACTGCTGATCGCCTCCTCCACCCAGGGCTACCTGATCGGCTACGGCACCTTCGGCGACGGGGCGATGGCCATGGCCGTGCGCGTGATCGTCTTCGCCGGCGGCGTACTGTTCGCCTTTCCCGGCAGCGAGGACATGGGCATCGGCCATTGGGACGCGGTGCTTGCCGGTGCCGTCATCGCGGCGATCGGGCTCGGCTTCGGCCTGCTGACCCGCAAGTTGGCTCCGGGGTAAACCGGCCCCCGGTCATTTCCAGCAGACCCTGAACAAAAAAAGGGGAGGCCGAGGCCTCCCCTTTTCAATGATATGGGCGCCGGCCTCAGGCCGTATCCGACCGCGGCTCGCTCATCAGCCCCTTCACGATGGCGTAGCACGCCAGCAGCAGGACGATGGTGAACGGAAAGCCGGTCGAGACCGCCATGGCCTGCAGGGCCGTCAGGCCACCGCCGAGCAGCAGCGCAATCGCCACCAGCCCCTCGAAGCAGGCCCAGAACACCCGCTGCGACACCGGGGCGTTGGTCTTGCCCCCGGCGGTGATCGTGTCGATCACCAGAGAGCCGGAATCCGACGAGGTCACGAAGAACACGATCACCAGCAGGATGCCGATGAAGGACGTGATCTGCGCCAACGGCATCTGCTCGAGCATCACGAACAGCTTCACCGGCAGATCGGCATCGGCGATCGCCACCACGCCGGATTCGACGAAGCTGATCGCCGTGCCGCCGAAAGCCGTCATCCAAAGCACCGACACCAGCGACGGGATCAGCAGCACGCAGGTGATGAACTCCCGCACCGTGCGGCCCCGCGACACCCGGGCGATGAACATGCCCACGAACGGCGACCAGGAGATCCACCAGGCCCAGTAGAACGACGTCCAGCCCTGGCTGAAATTCGCATCGGTGCGGCCGATCGGGTTGGACAGCGCCGGCAGATACTCGAGATACGCCAACAGGTTCGAGAAGAACCCGGTCACGATCGCCATGGTCGGCCCGACGATGATGATGAACATCAGCAGCAGGAAGGCCAGGACCATGTTGATCTCGGACAGGCGCTTCACGCCGGCATCGAGACCGGCCAGTACCGAAAGCAGCGCCAAGCCGGTGATGCCGCAGATCAGCAGGACCTGGGAGGCATCGCTCACCGGCGTCCCGAACAGGAACTCCAGACCGGCATTGGCCTGGGTCGCCCCGAGGCCGAGCGAGGTGGCCAGGCCGAACAGCGTGGCGAACACCGCCAGGATATCGATGACGTGACCGGTCCAGCCCCACACCGCATCGCCGAAGATCGGATGGAAGACGCTGCGGATCGTCAGCGGCAGGCCCTTGTTATAGGAGAACAGGGCCAAGGCCAGTGCGACGACCGCGTAGATCGCCCAGGGGTGTAGCCCCCAGTGGAAGATCGTCGCCGCCATGCCAAGCGCCTTCGCGCCCTCCACATCGCCAGCCGCACCGGCCAACGGCGCCCAGCTCTCCGGGGAGCCGGCCCCTTCCGCGAGCGACGAGTTGAAGTGCGAGATCGGCTCTGAGACGCCATAGAACATCAGCCCGATGCCCATGCCGGCCGCGAACAGCATCGCGAACCAACCGCTATAGGAGTAGTCGGGCTTCGCGTCCCGCCCTCCGAGCCGCACCTTGCCGAGCGGGGTGACGATCAGGACGACGCAAAGAATCACGAAGACGTTCGCGGCTCCGATGAAGAACCAGTCGAAGGTCGAGGTCAGTGTCTCGCGCAGGGCGCCGAACGCCGCAGCGGCTTGGTCGTGCAGGATCAGGGTCAGAAACGTGAAGGCAACGATCACCAGCCCGGAGATCAGGAACACCGGATTATGGATGTCCAGGCCGAACGGCCCAACCTGTTTCTGAATGTTGTCCTGGCCGATTTCGTAATCGGTATCGATGAGATCCGCCGGCCCGTCGGGCGGCTTCACAGCGTGGTCGGACATGTAGTTCCCTCTCGTTTGGGTTTTGCAGCGCGCCGCGAGCCCCCCTTGGCCCCCAGTCGCACCGAGCCCGAACCCGAATCGGGACGGACGTCTTCGACGGGGGATTGGAGCCGACGCCTGGCAGGACGGCTTTCGGCTCGACCGTCGGAGGTCGCGCTCCCCTCCCCCGGGCTACTCGCCGGTTGTCCCGGCTGTTCGGCGGCACCGGTCGCCGGTTCCGCGTTATCGAAACGCTACCCTAACCTGAAACACCAATTTGCCACAAATCGACACACCGACCCGGAACTGTCGTGAATTCGACAGAATCAGGCCGCTTAAGTGGAAAACCCGCCACAGTTGCCAGCCGACAGGTGGTATCCGCCGATCAGCCGCCGGTCAGCCATCCAGCTTGTGCTTGAGAATCTTGCCCGCCGCCGTCGCCGGCAGGCTGTCTCGGAACTCCCAGCGCCCAGGCCGTTTGTAGGCCGACAGCTTGTCGGCCACGAAGGCCGCGAGGTCCGCGGCGCTGGGGGTGCGGCCCTGCACCGGCTGGATGAAGGCCACCACTTCCTCGTTGCCGTCCCTGGCCGGGCGGCCGACGACGGCGCACAGGCCGACGTCGGGATGCAGGGTGATCGCCGCCTCCACCTCCGGCGGGTAGACGTTGAAGCCGGAGCGGATGATCAGCTCCTTGCGGCGGCCGACCACATAGAGCAGGCCGTCGGCGTTCAGCCGGCCGAGATCTCCGGTCTTGAACCACAGCCCGTCATGGACGGCGGCCGTTTCCCCGGGTGCCTTGTAATAGCCCTTCATCACCAGCGGACCGGACACCTGGATCTCGCCCACCATGTCCGTCGGCAGGGCCCCGCCGTCGTCGCCGACGATGCGCACCTGGACGTCGGGAATGATCTCGCCGACCGTGTCGTCATCGCGCGGACGGTCGATATCGGTCACCGAGATGGTCGGCGCGGTCTCGGTCATTCCGTAGCCGTTATGCAACGGCACCCCGAAGGCCGCCTCCACCCGCCTCTTCAGTCCCAGGTCCAGCGGCGCACCGCCGGAGGACAGATAACGGATGCGTCCCGGGTTCAGCGCTCGGCCACGGATTGTGGTGAGCTCAAGGATTCGTGCGTACATCTGGGGCACGCCGTTGAACAGGCTGATCGCGCCGCCCTCGATCGCGGCCAGGGCATGCTCGGCCGAGAAACGCGGAATCAGGTCGACCCGGCCGCCCATGTACATGTTGCCCAGATACACCGATGCGAGGCCGAACACGTGACTGATCGGCAACACGCCGTAGATCCGGTCGCCCGGCGTCACCCGCCTGGAGTCACCAGACCGGGCGCCGATGAACAGCAGGTTGCGATGGGTCAGCATCACGCCCTTCGGCTTCCCGGTGGTGCCGGAGGTGTAGATCATCACCGCCACCCGGTCGGCCGGATCCTCGCCGCTCTCGTCCACCGCCGGGTCGGCATCGCCGAACGCCGCCAGGGTGGCGCCGAGATCGTCCAGCTCGGCCACCGGCGCCGCTCCGTGGCGCGCGCCATGGGCCGTCGCCTCGTCCGAGACCGAGTCCGTATACAGCGCCAGCTTCGGGCGGGCATGGTCGCGGATGGCGTCGATCTCGCCCGAGGACAGCCGCGCATTGATCGGGATCGCCCAGGCGCCGAGCTTCGCCGCCGCCAGAACCGACAGAGCGGTGGCGAAGCCGTTCTCACCGACGATGTAGAACCGGTCGCCGGCCGCCAGCCCCCGCTCCGCCAGGGTGGCGGCCAGACGGGTCGACCGCGCATCCGCCTCGCCGTAGCTCATCACCCGCTCGCCCTCGGCCAGGGCCGGGATGGCGGGATATCGCTCGGCCCACCAGGCCACCGGATCGGCGATCGAGGCGAAGATGTCCGTCGCCGGACGTGAGCCGTCCCAGGTTTCCGTCATGACGGTCTCCGGGTCAGCGGGAGGCCGCGTGGGCCCGCAGCATGTTGCGGGCGATCACGATCTGCTGGATCTGCGAGGTGCCCTCGTAGATCCGGAACAGCCGAACGTCGCGGTAGAAGCGCTCGACCGCGTATTCGTTGATGTAGCCCGCACCGCCATGGATCTGCACCGCCCGGTCCGCCACCCGGCCGACCATCTCCGAGGCGTAATACTTGGCGCAGGCGGCGACCATGGCCGTGTTCTCGCCGGCGTCGAACTTGGCGGCCGCGTCCTTGACCATCGCCTCGGCGGCATAGGCCTCGGTCTTGCTGTCGGCCAGCATCGCCTGGATGAGCTGGAAGTCGGAGAGCAGCTGACCGAACTGCTTGCGCTCGGTGGCGTAGCCCAGACACTCGTTGATCAGCCGGTCGGCCATGCCGATGCACACCGAGGACAGGTGCAGCCGACCCCGGTCCAGCACCTTCATCGCGGTCTTGAAGCCCTGGCCCTCGACCCCGCCGATGATCGCGTCGGCCGGGACCTTCACGTCCTCGAAGATCACGTCGGCCACATGGGTGCCCTGCTGGCCCATCTTCTTGTACGGCTTGCCGGTGGAGATGCCGGGCGACCTGGCGTCGACCAGAAAGGCGGAGATGCCGCCCGCCCCTTTGTTGTCCGGGTCGGTGCGCGCCATGACGGTGAAGACGCCGGCCTTGGTCGAGTTGGTGATGAACCGCTTGGTGCCGTTGAGGACGTAGCCGTTGCCGTCCTTCTTCGCGGAGGTCCGCACCGAGGCGGCGTCGGAGCCGCTGTCGGGCTCGGTCAGGCAGAACGATCCCACCAGTTCGCCGGAGGCCAGACGCGGCAGGTAGTCGCGCTTCTGATCCTCGGTGCCGTCCATCACGATGGCCTGGCTGCCGATGCCGACATTCGTGCCGATCAGCGACCGAAAACAGGGTGCCGTGTGCCCCAGCTCGTTGCCGATCACCACCTCCTCCGACATGGACAGGCCGAGCCCGCCGTACTCCTCCGGAATCGAGAGGCCGTAGAGGCCCATCTCCGCCATTTCCTGAGACACTTCCTCGGGGATCGCGTCCTCGCGGCTGACCTGTTCCTCCAGCGGAATCAGGCGCTCGGTCACGTAGCGGCGGACGGTGTCCGTAAACTGGTTGAGGGTCTCCTGATCGAGCGCCACGGCGGTCTCCCTTGATCGTCATGCCTGATCGGCACGGTTGCTTTTCTGTACGTCCGTATTTGTCGGCGGGACTATAGGTTCCGCGCTCCCAGGCGTCCACGCAGCTTGCCGAGTTTGTATACACCGGCTAAACCGCTGCAAATCGAACGAAGCGAGGAAACAACCCATCATGCGCGACCTGCACCTTCCCGGCCGTTCCCCGGTGTACGCACCCAACGCCGCCATCGCCACCTCCCACCCGCTGGCGAGCCAGGTCGGCCTCGACGTTCTGAAATCCGGCGGCACCGCCGTGGACGCCGCCGTCGCGGCCTGCGCCGTGCTCTGCGTGGTCGAGCCGCACATGACCGGCATCGGCGGCGACTGCTTCGCCCTGGTCGCCCCCAAGGGCAGCGGCGACATCGTCGCCATGAACGGCTCCGGCCGCGCGCCGGGCAAGGCCGAGCTCTCCTGGTTCCAGGAAAAGGGCATCACCGAACTGGGCGCCTCGAACGACCCGCATACGGTCACCGTGCCGGGCGCGATCGGCGCCTGGACCGCCCTGCTGGAGCGCTTCGGCAGCAAGTCCCTGGGCGAGCTGCTGCAGCCGGCGATCAAATACGCCGAAGAGGGTTATCCGGTGAGCTCCCGCGTCGGCAGCGACTGGGCCGACGCGGTGGAGAAGCTGTCGAAGAATCCGGCGGCCAAGGCGGCCATGCTGCCGAACGGCAAGGCCCCGGCCATCGGCACCCGCCACAGCCAGCCGAAGCTCGCCGCCACCTTCAAGATCCTCGCCGAGAAGGGCCGCGACGGCTTCTATACCGGCGCGGTCGCCGAAGACATGGTCGCCAGCCTGAACAAGCTGGGCGGCCTGCACAGCCTCGAAGACTTCGCCAACGCCGCCCCGGAATGGGTGGAGCCGATCACGGCCAAGTTCGCCGGCCATGACGTCTTCGAATGCCCGCCGAACGGCCAGGGCGTCTGCGCGCTGATGATCCTGTCGATCCTCGACCGCCACGACGTCGCCAGCCTGAGCCAGGCCGACCGGGTGCACCTGATCGCCGAGGCCACCAAGCTCGCCTATGCCCAGCGCGACCGCTACGTCGCCGATCCGCGCCAGGTCGACGTGCCGGTGGACTGGCTGCTGTCCGACGCCCACATCTCGGCGCTGGACGCGATGATCGACCCGAACAAGGCCGGCGCCTTCGAGCCGAGCGACTTCCCGGTCCACAAGGACACGATCTACCTGTCCTGCGTCGACAAGGACGGCACCGCGATCAGCTTCATCAACTCGATCTTCTCCGATTTCGGAAGCTGCATCATGAGCGAGAACACCGGCGTCATGCTGCACAACCGCGGCAAGTCGTTCCACCTCGTGGAAGGCCACCCGAACGCCATCGCGCCGAACAAGCGGCCGATGCACACGATCATCCCCGGCATGCTGGTGAAGGACGGCCGCGCCGTCGCCCCGTTCGGCGTCATGGGCGGCCAGTACCAGTCGACCGGCCACGCCACCTTCCTGTCGAACCTGCTGATGCGCGGTATGGACCCGCAGGAAGCGCTGGACGACAGCCGCAGCTTCGCCACCGAGGGCACCCTGCAGGTCGAGAGCACCTTCGCGCCGGAGACCTATGCGGCGCTGGAGAAGAAGGGCCACAGCCTGACCCGCATGCCGAAGCCGATCGGCGGCGGCCAGGCGGTTCTGATCGACGAGAAGAACGGCGTTCTCGTCGCCGGCTCCGACCCCCGCAAGGACGGCTGCGCGCTGGGGTATTGATCGGCGGGGTCTTGATCAGTCGACGTTCCCCTTCACCGTCTTCCCGGCCCTGAGCCGGGACCTAGGGCGGGGCAGCCGGAACGTCCCAGGACATGAACCTAACAGTCCAGCCGGCGGACGGCTGGATCCCGGCGCAAGGCCAGGAAGACGAACACAGAAGGGGAGCCTGCCATGGCCCATAAGATCGCGATCATCGGCCTCGGCATCATGGGCCGTCGGCTGCTCGGCCGTATCCTGGAGCACCCGGCCTTCGAACCGGTCGCCCTGTGGGACCCGTCCGAAACCGCCTGCAGGAAGGCTGCCGAGGAAGCGCCGGGCGTGCCGATCGTCGACAATGCACAGGCCGCTATCGCCGCCGCCGACGTGGTCTACCTCGCCTGCCCGCCGGTGCCGCGCAAGGCCTACGCCCTGGAGGCCGCCGCCGCCGGCAAGGCGGTGTTCCTGGAGAAGCCGCTGGGCGTCGATATCGAGGAGAGCCGCGATCTGGTGGAGAAGCTGAAGGCGTCCGGCGTGCCCGCCGCCGTCAACTTCACCCAGGCAGCCGGCAAGGCGCTCGCCACCGTGCAGGACGCCATCGCCTCGGGCGCGACCGGCGCGCTGAGCAACATCAACATCCTCGTCACCTACCCGGCCTGGCCGCGCGCCTGGCAGGTCGATGCCGACTGGCTGCGCTTCAAGGGCGAGGGCGGCTACACCCGCGAGGTGATCTCCCACTTCGTCTTCCTGTCGGAGCGCATCCTCGGCCGCACGAAGCTGGTCTGGGCCAAGCCGTCCTACCCGACCGACCCGGCCCTGTGCGAGACCCAGGTCCTGGCCCGGCTGGAGAATGAGGCCGGCGTGCCGGTGTCGATCCTCGGCTCGGTCGGCGGCGTGCAGCCGGACCGCCAGGAGGTCTATCTCAACTTCGAGAAGACCGGCTTCCTGGTCGCCGAGTTCTACCGGCTGTTCCAGTCGGACGGCGGCGCGTGGAAGGAGATCCTCGACCCGCCGGCGGACCCGCGCAAGATCAGCCTGGGCGCCCAGCTCGGCTCCCTGGACGACCTGCTCAGCGGCCGCCCGTCGAAGCTCGCCACGCTGGACGATGCGTTCAGCGTGCAGCAGAAGATCGAGGGGATTCTGGCGGGGACGTGAGGGTCTTCGCCATTGTCCTCTTTTATCTCAAGGTCCCGGCCTTGCCCCGGATCAAGTCCGGGGACAAGCCGGGATGACGGTGGTTGTAGTAAAAAATCTCGTCATCCCAGTCTGACCCGGACTTGATCCGGGGCAGGACCGGGACCGAGCCCTGTTACTGAGGCCCCTCACCCCGCCAGCCGATCCGGCATGACGAAGCGCGCCCGGGCACGATCACTGCCGAGGCGCTCGTCGGTGTAGTATCGGCCCAGCGCGCCCTTCACCCCCGCCATCACATCCGGGTTGCGTGCTTGAAACGCCTCCCAGCTTTCCCCGTCCGGTCCGTCGGCGATGCGTTCGTTGATCACCATCAGGAACGCGTAGGTAATGGTCTCGTGGAACAGCCCCGGCTTGCCCACATGGCCGGCGAAGGCCCGCAGGCTCATCGAATACCGGGTCATGGCCTCCGGCAGGGACATCCGCTTCAGGTAGATCCAGGCGAGCCGCACATGGGCGGCATGACGGAATTCCGACGGCGGGAGCGTCAGCGCCTCGAAGGAGCCGACAAAGGCGTCGTCGGTCATCTCACGCCTCCTTGAGTTTGTGGCTGTCGGCAGCGGTCAGGTCGAGCCCGTAGACCTCGCGGAGCTGGGCGGCCCGTTTCAGCGTCTCCTCGCCGAACGGCTGCCTGCCCTCGAAGGCGTGGAGCATCACCCCTTCGATCAGATCGCCGAGGCTGATGTCGTGCAGCTCGGCCACGCCCTTCATCACCTTCAGCAGCCGCCGCTCGATGCGCACACCGGTCTGCACGCGGTCCACAGTTTTTGAGGTCGGCATCGGGATATCTCGATATGTTATCTTGGTACATTTATAACACTCATCGAGAACCAGGCAAACGGCTTGATCCTGATTTGCATCAGGATCAAGCCGCCAGGCCCATCCGGAATCAGGACGGATCGACCGGCCGCCAGCCGTGGAGCACGCTGCGCTGTGCGATCGAGAGGGCAAAGAAGTGGCCGCCGGACGCTCCCGGCTGGTCCAGCGCGCGGGAGATCGGCTGGCCGAGATAGTGTGCCAGAGCCAGAGCCCCCACGGCCCCGTGACTGACCACGGCGACACTCCCGGACGCCTGCGCCATCACCGCCTCCAGGGCGGCGACGATCCGGGCCTGTTCGTCCACGGCCCGGGCCCAGCCGCGGATGCTGCTCTCGGGCTCGGCGAAGAAGGCATCGGCCGTCGCCTGAAACTCCGCCGGCGGCAGATAGCCGGTCGACGACCGATCGTTCTCGCCCAGGTCGGTCCGCTCGATCGGGGTCAGACCGCGGAGGCCGCAGAGAAGGGCCGCCCCGTCCCGCGCCTTGCGCTCGGTGCTGCAATAGATCGCCGACAGGCTCCAGAGCCAGGGCGTCGAGGCCAGCGCCGCGATCCGGACGCGGCCGCGATCGGACAGCGGCCAATCGGTGATCGGCACCGCCGGGTCGATCACCACGTCCGGATGGGTGATGAAATAGAGGACGGGTTCGCCGCTCACTCCGCCGCCGCGGCCGCTCCGCCGACGGAGATCGCACCCATCCGGCCGGCCGCCGCGACCGCGTCGTCGATCAGACGGTCCATGATCGCCTCCACCGGCTCGATCCTGTCGGCAAAGACGCAGGCCTGGCCCATGGACAGGATGCCCTTCTCCGGGTCGCCCTCGGTATAGGCCTGCTTCTGGGCCAGCCCCATTACATAGGGTCGATACGCCTCGAACTCGGTCACGCCCTGGCGTTCCAGCTCGGCGATGGCGCGGGTGGTGGCGTTGTCGATGCCGCGGAAGGTGTTGCGCATGGAGGCGAGCACCAGGGCGGTGTCGGTCTCCTGGGCGTCGATCACCCGCTGCTTGATGGCGTCGTGGCTCCAGATCTCGCTGGCCACCAGGAAGCGGGTGCCGATCAGCGCCGCATCCGCGCCCATGGCAAGCACCGCCGCGACCTGAGCGCCGGTGCCGATGCCGCCGCCGATCAGGATCGGCTTGTCGACCCGTTGAACCGCCAGCGGCGCCTGCACGATGGAACCGACCAGGTTCAGCCCCGGGTGGCCGCCGCATTCGGCCCCGACCACGGCGATGGCGTCGACCGGCAGCTTGGAGGCGGCGGAGACCGCGTGCTTCACGGTGGCGACCTTGTGGAACACCACGCCGCCGGCGTCCTTGATCCGCTCCACGAAATCGGCCGGTGGCAGGCCCGCCGTCTCGAAGTGGCGCACGCCTTTGTCCAGGGCGATCTCGAGTTGGGCCGGCAGGTCCTTGTTGTGATCGGTATGGACCGACAGGTAGAGGTTCACGCCGAACGGCTTGCCGCCGGTGAGGCGCTTCGCCTTATCCAGCTCGGCCTCGAACTCGCCCGGACCGGGAAAGGTCTTGGCGGTGATGTAACCCATGCCGCCCGCGTTCACGACCCCGGCCACATAGGCCGCGTCGGCCAGCCACATCAGGCCCCCGGCGACGATCGGATGGTCGATGCCGAACAGCTCGGTGATGCGGGTCTTGAAGCGCTGCGGTCGCATGGAGGCCGCTCCCTATTCCGGCGTGATCAGCGGGGAACGATCAGGGCGTCGAGCGCCACGCATCCCTCGCCCTTTGGTAGCACCCGCACCGGGTTCAGGTCGACGCTTTCGATCCGCGCGCCCTCGCTGGCGGCGAAGACCGAGACCGTCGACAGCAGTTCCGCCAGGGCATCCACATCGGCCGGCGGCGCGCCGCGCACCCCGCCATAGATCTTCGCGCCCTTCAGCTCGGCGATCATGCGTTTGGCCTCCTCGACACCGAAGGGCGCGAGCCGGAACGACACATCCTCCAGCACTTCCACAAGGATGCCGCCGAGGCCGACCATCACCACCGGCCCGAAGGTCGGGTCGTTCTGCACGCCGATGACCGTCTCCACGCCCTCCGGCGCCATGGCGGCGACCAGAACCCCGTCGACCTCCGCCTTGGGCGCGGCTTCGGCGACGCGGGTCACCAGTCCGTCATAGGCCGCCGAAGCATTGCTCGCGGTCACCCCGACCACCACACCACCGACCTCGGTCTTGTGCAGGATATCGGCCGAGGCGATCTTCAGGACCGCCTTGCCGCCCAACGCCTTCACCGCTTCCTCGGCCTCATGGGCGCTGGTGACCAGGCGCCGGTCCACGAAGGGCACGCCCCAGCTCTCCAGCAGGTCGGAGGCCTCGTGCTCGCCGATCTGCCGGGACGGCACCGGCTTGGCGCCGGACGGTGCGCTGGGCGGTGCCGCCTCTATCTTGCGGGCGAAGAACCGGCCGAAGCGGCTGATCACCGCCGCCGCGGCGACGGCGCGGGTCGGGTCCTCGAACACCGGATAGCCGCCCTCCTCGTAGTGCCGGACGATCTCCGGCGGGGCGATGAGGGACAGAATGATCGACTTGTCCGGGAACCGCTCGCGCGTCTCCTGCAGGGTCTTGATCAGGTCGTCGGCGATGTAGCGCGAGGCGGCGATCATGGTGAAGAACGCCACCACCACGTCGTAACCGCCTTCGTCCAGCATCATCCGCATGTTGGTGGTGATCAGCGACAGGTCGTTGAACGCCTGGGCGGTGATGTCCACCGGGTTGCGGACCGCGGCGAAGGGCAGCAGCTCCTTCAACGCCTTCTGGGTGTCGGCCGGCATCTCCTTCACGTCGAGGCCGTAGTCGATGGCGGCATCCGCCATCTGCACGCCGACGCCGCCGGAGATCGTCATCAGGCCGATGGCGTTGCCGTCGGGATAGGCGCCGCGCGAGCAGATATAGGCGGCGTCGATCATCTGGTCGGTGGTGTCCACCCGCATCACGCCGTACTGGGCAAACAGGGCGTCGTAGATCCGGTCGGAGCCGGCCAGCGCCGCCGTGTGCGACGCCGCGGCCGCCGCGCCGATCTCCGAGCGTCCGACCTTCTGGAAGATCACCGGCTTGCCGGCCTTGGCCGCCGCCTCCAGGGCCGCGCGGGTTGCGTCGCCGTCGCGGATGCCTTCCGCATAGGCGACGATCACCTTGGTGTCGTCATCGGCGGCCAGATAGGCGATGGCGTCGGCCACGTCCACATCGGCCTCGTTGCCGGTGGTGATCCAGATCCCGGTCTCCACCCCCTTCTGCCGCATCAGGTGGAAGACATGGCTGCCATAGGCGCCGGACTGGCTGGCGATCGAAACCGGGCCCGGTTTCGGCAGCAGGTGGTCCACCGAGGAGGAGAAGGTGGCGAGCCAGTTGCAGCGGGCGTTGAAGATGCCGAGGCAGTTCGGCCCCAGCACCCGGATCCCGCCGGCCCGGGCCACCGAGCGCACCCGGTCCTGCAGCTTCGCGCCGTCGGCGCCCATCTCGGCGAAGCCGGAGGAGAACACCACCGCGCCCTTGCAGCCCTTGTCGGCCAGCGCCTCCAGGGTGTCGGCCACCACCGGCGCCGGCACGGCGACGATGGCCGCGTCCGGCGCTGACGGTAGGGAGGCGACATCGGCATAGGCCTGCAGCCCCTGCACGGTGTCGCGCTTCGGGTTCACCGGCCAGATCGGGCCGGAGAAGCCGCCCCGGATCATGTATCCGAGCGGCCGGCCGCCGATCCGCTTGGGATCGTCGGAGGCGCCGATGACAGCGATGGAACGTGGGGAAATCAGCGGCGTCAGGGTGCTGACGTCGGGTCTGTCCTGGCTCATGCGGCTTCCAGTGGTCAAACGGTGGCGATGGCGTTTGCCGGCGACCCGACCGCGCCCGGCAGGTTCAGCGGCGGGGCCGTGAGCAGGAAGCGGTTGCGCCCGTTCTCGTGCAGCCAGTTCGCCAGTTCCGTCAGGTACCAGATCTCGCCCAGATGGACGCCGAGCTTGAACAGGCAGAGCTCGTGCAGCGGCAGCATCACCTTCTTCGGGCCGTTGCGCCGGTCCTTGCCGGGCGCCTGCTCGACCGCGTAGTTGTCGGCGATCAGCACCGACAGGCCGCTGTCGCGCACCCATTCCTGCAGCTCCGGGTCGCCGCCGTCGAGCGCCGGGCAGCCGTTATGCATGAACTCCGGATCCGGATTGCCCTGCATATCGATGATCCCCTGCGAGAAGCCGGTGTGCAGGCAGACCATGTCGCCCTCCTCCACCACCACGCCGTCCTCGTCCATGATCTTCGACAGGGTCTGGAAGTCGACCACCGTGCGCTCGTCGCCGAGATGGCGGTGCAGGTCGATCATCACGCCGCGGCCCTGGACGCAGGCGCCGGCCATGTTCTCGATGCCCAGCGCCTTGGCCCGCACGCCCTCGAAGCGCATCAGCGGGTCGGCCTTGTGGTCCGGGTCGCCGGCGAGCTTGTGCTCCTGGCCGCTCCAGCCGTTGTAGTAGACGACCTCGGGCACCCCGTCGCCGTTGGCGTCAAACATCGAGCCGACATGGGTGAGGCTGTCCCACTGGGAGGAATACTGCAGGCAGATCAGCGCCGCGTCGTCGCAGATGACGTCGGTCAGCTCCGGGTTCTCCTGCTCCATGGCGAAGTTGTAGTTGGCGAGATTGTTGCGCTCGGTGGCGAACAGGCGCGGCGGGAACCGGCGCGGGTTCAGCACGCGGCCGCCCGGCAGGTCCAGCGGCAGGGAGAGACAGAACCGCTTGCCGGTCTTCACCTCCTTCACCGCCTCGACGACCCGTTCGGGCGTGAGAAGATTCAGCCGCCCCAGCTGATCGTCCGGGCCGAAATCGCCCCAATTCGAGCCCTCAGGCCGGTTCACCCACCGTCCCGCCATCGCTTCCTCCATCCCGGATATGCCGCCTCTTGGCCGGGCGGCGCTTGTTTGGTTGGACGGCGATTGTCGCGGGTGGCGCTGGCCGGCGCAAGACCACTACCGCCATCACCACTACCGCCAGGACCGGCCGCGTGATAGCGAAGCGCCGCAACCCGAGGTGCCGATGTCCGCTCCCCCGATTCCCGCCCCGCAACCGCTGCACGAGTCCCTGGCGCTGGCCATCGCCTGCATGGTCGCCGCCCAGATCGTGTTCACCGCCATGGACACCATGGTGAAGCTGCTGTCCGACGGGTTCGGCGCGGCGCAGATCGTCTGGGGCTTCTTCGCCGCCTTCACCGTGACGGCGACGGTCGATGCGGCGCGCAACGGCTCGCTGCGGGGCGCCCTGCGCACCCGCCGCCCGCTGCTGCACATCGTCCGCGCCCTGCTGCTGCCGGTGAACATGGCGGCCATGGTGCTGGCCCTGAACCTGCTGCCGCTCGCCACGGTGACGACGGTGGTGTGCACCTTCCCGCTGATCGTCACCGCCTTGTCGGTGCCGATCCTGGGCGAGCATGTGGGGCCGCGCCGCTGGACGGCGGTGGCGATCGGCTTCGTCGGCGTGCTGATCGTGGTGCGCCCCGGCACCGACGTGTTCGACCCCGCCGCCTTCGTCGCGCTGTTCGCAGGCGCGGTCTACGCCCTCTATCTGGTGCTGACCCGCCTGCTCAGCCGCACCGACCGCAGCGACGGCATCGCGTTGAGCACGGCCTGGATCGGGCTCGCCGTCTTCTCCTTCGCCTTGCCCTTCGACTGGCGCATGCCGAGCCTGGAGGAAGGTCTGCTGCTGGCATTCGTGGCGCTGGCCGGCACGATCGGGCACCGGCTGATCATCGTCGCCTTCTCCCGCGCGCCGGCCAGCACGTTGCAGCCCTTCACCTATCTCCAGGTGGTCTGGGCGACAGGTGCCGGACTGGTGGTATTCGGCCATCTGCCGGACGGGATTACCCTGATCGGCGCTGGGGTGATCGTCGCCAGCGGTCTCTATGCCTGGTGGCGCGAACGACAGGTCACGACGCCGTGAGCCGGGTGCCCATGTCCACCGCCGCGCGCGGAATCCTGCTCATCCTGCTGGCAAATTTCGGCTTCGCCGGGATGGACGCGGTGTCGAAGACGCTGACCATGGAGTATTCCGTGGCCCAGATCCTCTGGGTCCGCTTCGCGTTCTTCGCGGCCTTCGCCACCGTCCTCGCCTGGCGGCGCGGCGGTGGAATCCTGCCGCAGTTCCGTACGACGCGGCCGGTGTTCCAGACCGCCCGCGCGCTGCTGCTGGTGGCGGAGATCGGCTGCTTCATCCTCGGCTTCCGCTACCTGCAGCTCGCCGAGTCCCATTCCATCGGCGCCGTCTTCCCGCTGGTGATCACGGCCCTGTCTGCCCTCTGGCTGGGCGAGCAGGTCGGCGTGCGGCGCTGGACCGCCGTCGGCATCGGCTTCATCGGCATGCTGGTCATCCTGCGGCCGGGCCTTGCCGTCTTCGAGGTGGCGGCCCTGCTGCCCCTGGCGGGCGCGATCATGTTCGCGGTCTATCAGGTGATGACCAAACTGCTGTCGCGCACCGACGGCATGGTGACGATCCTGCTTTATACGGGCTGGGTCGGGTTCCTGGCGATGAGCCTGTTCGGCCCGTTCGACTGGACCTGGCCGGACGCCAAGGGCTGGGCCCTGCTGGTGCTGGCGGGCCTGCTGGGATCGATCGGCCACGCCACGGTCATCAAGGCGCTGGAGATCGCGCCCGCCAGCGTGCTGCAGCCGTTCAACTACACCCTGCTGGTCTGGGCCACCGGGATCGGCTTCGTTGTCTTCGGCGACCTGCCCGACCTGTGGACCGTGGTCGGCGCGACCGTCATCGTCGCCAGCGGCCTGTACGTGTGGTGGCGCGAACGGGTGCGTGCCGCCCGGGCTGACGCCTAGAGAAGGGCGTTCGCCAACGCGCCGCCGGCCAGGAACATGATCCAGGCGATCAGCGGCCGGTAGAAAAACCGGTAGGAAATCTGCACCACGGCAGGTGCTTTATGCAGGTCTCCCCGGGCCGGAACCAGCCCGTGCCCACTGAAGATCAGATAGAGGTTCGAGACGAGAACCATGAAACAGCCTGAGAACACGTAAATCCCGAATATTATTTTAAATACGCTCGAATTTAACACCACATACAAGAAATCGATATTTATCGATCCGCTTGTGAAGCAGAAAGCGCCGAGCAAAAAGCAGACAATTGTAATCAATTTGCTCTGAGATATCCGTGGAAGCTTCTGGTATCCCCGCATGACATCCTCGCTTGTCAAGTATATCACCCCGCGATCAATCTAAGGTAGACGAGAATATCTTAGCAAATTCTTAATTTCCTTTTCGGGGTTCCGGAAGATCCGGCGGCAATCCGGGGGTTTGCGCCCCGCCCCGCGGATAGGCTTAAATTCAGGCAATCAGAAGAACACCCAGCCAATGCCGATTCGGAGGAAACCATGTCGAGCGCCATCACGCGCCTGGAAGCCTATAAAGACGACACCATGAAGCGGATCCCGCTGCCCGAGCACGCGGCGCGGGAACTGTTCTTCACCACCGACGAGGACGACGAGCGCGTCTGGATGCCGATCGGCGACGGGATCCTGGCCCGGCCGATGCTGTTCAACCCAGTCCAGGGCTCCTGGGTCACGCTGATCAAGGCCGACAAGCCGGGCATCGTCAGCCGCCACCGCCATCCGGCCCCGGTCACCGGCTACACCCTGGAAGGCGCCTGGGGCTATCTGGAGCACGACTGGACCGCCACGCCCGGCTCCTTCCTGTTCGAGCCCGCGGGCGAGACCCATACCCTGGTGGTCGACCCCGAGGTCGGGCACATGAAGTGCCTGTTCCATAATTTCGGACCGCTGATTTTCGTCGATGCCGAGGGCAACCAGACCGGCTATGACGACGTCTTCACACGCCTGGAGAAGTTCAAGGCGCATTACGAGGCCAACGGATTGGGGGCCGAGTTCGCCACCCGCCTGATCCGTTGATCTTCTCAAGACCTCCACACCAAAAAGCCCCAAGGGAGCGATAAGACGATGCGCAGCTACCAACTGGTTCAGCCCGGCAAGCCGTTCGAGGCCGTCGAGCGCGAGGATCCGACACCGACCGGGACCGAAGTGCTAGTCCGCGTGACCCGCGCCGGTGTGTGCCATTCGGACATCCACATCTCCGACGGCTATTTCGACCTGGGCGGCGGCAAGAAGCTCGACATCGTGGCCCGCGGCCAGCGCCTGCCGGTCACCCTCGGCCACGAGGTCCTGGGCGAGGTCATCGCCGCCGGTCCGGACGCCAAGGACGCGCCGATCGGCAAGACCATGCTGGTCCACCCGTGGCTCGGCTGCGGCGAGTGCTCGGCCTGCAAGGCGGAGCAGGAGAACCACTGCCCGACCATGCGCTCCATCGGCATCTTCCGCGACGGCGGCTACGCCACCCACTGCCTGGTGCCGCATCCGAAGTACCTGGTCGATATCGGCGACGTCGATCCGACCATCGCCACCCCGTATTCCTGCTCCGGCGTCACGGTATACTCGGCGCTGAAGAAGGCGATGCCGGTGCTCGACAGCGAGTGGCTGGCGATCTTCGGCGCCGGTGGTCTCGGCCTGTCGGCCGTCGCCATCGCCAAGGGCATGGGCGTGAAGAACGTCATCTCCGTCGATATCGACGACGAGAAGCTGGACGCCGCCAAAGGTGTGGGCGCCGACGCGGTGCTGAACACCAAGACGGCGGAGAACGCCATCGCCGAGCTGCAGAAGATCGCCGGCGGCGAGCTGCGGGCGGTGGTCGACACGGTGGGCGGCGAGGCGACCTCCAGCGTCGGCATCGGCGCGGTGCGCAAGGGCGGCCGCTACGTCATCGTCGGCCTGTATGGCGGCGAGCTGACCATCTCCCTGCCGACCATCCCGATGCGGGCGCTGTCGATCATGGGCTCCTATGTCGGTTCGCTGGGCGAGCTGAAGGAGCTGATGGAACTGGTCAAGGCGGGCAAGGTGAAGCCGATCCCGATGGAGACCCGGCCGCTGGAGACCGCCTACGACACCCTGCAGGACCTCAAGGCCGGCCGCATCACCGGCCGCGTGGTGCTGACGAGCTGACTGGTATGGGGCGCCGGACGGCTCTGGCCTACGGCGCCCCAACCGACCTTCATCCCCGTCCGCACTTTTCGTCATCCCGATTTGCATCAGGATGACGGTACAAGGTCAGTCCCTAAAGCAGGAACAGCGTCGCCAGCCCCAGAAACGCGAAGAACCCGACCACGTCGGTCACGGTGGTGAGGAACACCCCGCTCGCCACCGCCGGGTCGATCTTGAAGCGCTGCAGGCCGAGCGGGATCAGCGTTCCCGCGAGCCCCGCGACCACCAGATTCAGCACCATGGCGACGGCGATGATCCAGGCGATCTCGAAATCGCCGAACCAGGCGATCGACGCGCCGGCCACCAGCACCGCGAAGGCGATGCCGTTCAGCGAGCCGACCAGGGTCTCCTTGGCGATGAACTTCATGGCGTTGCGGGTGTCGATGTCGCGCATGGCCAGCGCGCGGACCGCCACCGTCAGGGTCTGGGTGCCCGCATTGCCGCCCATGGACGCGACGATCGGCATCAGGACCGCCAGGGCCACCACCTTCTCGATGGTCGCCTCGAACATGCCGATCACCAGCGATGCGGCGATCGCGGTCAGCAGGTTCATCACCAGCCAGGGGAACCGGGTCTTGGTGGTGTCCCACAGGGAGCCGTACAGATCGCTCTCGCCCAGACCGGCGAGGCGCATCAGATCCTCCTCCGCCTCCTCGTCGATCACGTCCACCACGTCGTCGACGGTGATCACGCCGAGCAGCCGGTCGTCCTCGCTGACCACCGGGGCGGCGACCAGGCCGTACTGGCGGAACAGCAGCGCCACCTCCTCCTGGTCCATCTCGGCGCGGACCTTGCGGAAGTCCTTGCGCATGATGTCGGAGACCCGCACCGGCCGCTTGGCGCGCAGCAGGTGCGACAGGGCCAGCTCGCCCACCGGGCGATGGCCGGGATCGACCACGAAGATGTCGTAGAAGTCGTCCGGCAGGTTGCGGACGGTGCGCAGGAAGTCGATGGTCTGGCCGACCGTCCAGTGGGACGGCACCACGACCATCTCGCGCTGCATCAGGCGGCCGGCGGAATCCTCCGGGAAGTTCAGCCCCTCCTCCAGGAAGATCCGGTCCTTGGCGGGCAGGGCCGCCAGAATGCGGGCCTGCTCCTCTTCGTCCAGTTCGCCGAACAGGTCGACGGCATCGTCGGAGTCCAGGGCCGAGAGGAACCGGGTCAGGTCCTCCTCGCCCAGGGTGCCGACCAGTTCGTCGCGCACCGTGGCGTCGAGATAGGCCAGGATGTCGGCGTCGAAGGTCGCCCCCATCGCCGCGATCAAGGTCAGCCGCTGTTCCGGCGCCAGCCGCTCGATCAGGTCGGCCTGGTCCGCCGGGTGGAGCGGGCGCATCAGGCGCGGGATGATGGGCAGGCGCTCCTGCTCCAGCGCCCGCATGACGGCGGCCTCCAGGCGTGGCGTCAGGCCGTAGAGCGGCTCATCCGGCACGTTCTCGCGGGTCTCCGCGATCTCCGCCTCAAGGGCGCGAATCTTCGCCTTCAGCTCACGCTTCTTGACCTTCGGCTTGCGCTTGGTTCCCTGCTGCTCCCCAACCTCGGCTTCGGGCGCGTCAGTCTCGTCCGGTCGGTTGCTTGGGGTCATACATCACCGCTTTTTAGCGCACCGGCTTACGGCGCGCCACTTCATGGGCCTGGGCGTCGACGACGGCGACGGCGGTCATGTTGATGATGCCGCGCACGGTCACCGACTGGGTAAGGATATGCATCGGCTTGGCGGTTCCGACCAGCATCGGGCCTACCGAAAGTCCCTGCCCTGTCGATTTCATCAGGTTAAACGCCACGTTCGCTGAGTCCAACGTCGGCATGACCAGAAGGTTCGCCGCGCCCTGCAGCCGCGAGTTCGGGAAGGTCCGGTTCCGCACCACTTCGGAGATCGCGCTGTCGGCGTGCATTTCGCCCTCGACCTCCAGGCCCGGATGCTTCGCCGCCAGCTTGGCGACCGCCTGGCGCATCTTCTGCGCCGACGGCTCGTCGGAGGATCCGAAATGGGAATGGGAGACGAAGGCGACCTTGGGCTCCAGGCCGAAGGCCCGCACCTCGATCGCCGCCAGTTCCACCATCTCCACCAGCGCATCGGCGCTCGGGTCCGTCGTCACATGGGTGTCGACCATGAAGTAGGAGCCCTGAGGCAGGATCAGCAGGCTGACCGCCGACAGCTCGTTCACCCCGCGGCGCGTGCCGATGACCTGGCGGATATGCCTCAGATGGTCCCAGTACCGGCCCACCGTGCCGCAGATCGCCGCGTCAGCGTCGCCGAGCTGCATCATCAGCGCGGCGATGACCGTGTCGTTGGTGCGCACCACCTCGCGCGCCCGGTCCGGCGACACGCCCCGGCGCTCCATCAGGCCGTGATAGGTGCGCCAGTACAGCTCGTAGCGCTCGTCGTTGCTGGGATCGACCACCTCGACGTCGCGGCCGACCTTCAGGCGCAGGCCGAACCGGTCGAGTCGCCGCTCGATCACGTCCGGACGGCCGATCAGGATCGGCTTGGCCAGCTTCTCGTCCAGCACGGACTGCACAGCGCGCAGTACCCGTTCCTCCTCGCCCTCGGCGAAGACCACGCGCTTCGGCTCCTCGCGGGCCTTGGAGAAGATCGGCCGCATCACCTGGCCGGAGCGGTAGACGAACTGCGACAGCTTCTGGCGGTAGGCGTCGAAATCCTCGATCGGCCGGACGGCCACGCCGCTGTCCATCGCCGCCTGGGCGACGCGCGGGGCGATCTCCATGATCAGGCGCGGGTCGAACGGCTTGGGGATCAGGTATTCCGGCCCGAACGAGAGCTCCTGGCCGCTATAGGCGGTGGCGACGATGTCGGAGGCCTCCTGCATCGCCAGATCGGCGATGGCCGTCACCGCGGCGATCTTCATCTCCTCGTTGATCGTCGTCGCCCCCACGTCGAGCGCGCCGCGGAAGATGAACGGGAAGCAGAGGACGTTGTTGACCTGGTTCGGATAGTCCGAGCGGCCGGTGGCGATGATCGCGTCGTCGCGCACCGCCTTGGCCTCCTCCGGCATGATCTCCGGCGTCGGGTTGGCCAGCGCCATGATGATCGGCCGGTCGGCCATCGTCTTGACCATCTCCGGCTTCAGCACGCCGGGCGCCGACAGGCCGAGGAAGATGTCCGCTCCGTCCACCGCCTCGGCCAGGGTGCGCATCGGCGTGTCGGTGGCGTAGCGGGCGATGACCGGGTTCATCTGGGAGCGGCCGGTATACACCACGCCGTCGATATCGGTGATGATCACGTTCTCGGTCTTGAGCCCCATCGCCACCAGCAGGTCGATGCAGGCCATGGCCGCCGCCCCCGCCCCCGAGGTGACGAGCCGCACCGTCTCCATCGGCTTCTCGACCAGCCGCAGGGCGTTGAAGATCGCCGCCCCGACGCAGATCGCGGTGCCGTGCTGGTCGTCATGGAACACCGGGATGTTCATGCGCTGGCGCAGCTTGCGTTCGATCTCGAAGCATTCCGGTGCCTTGATGTCTTCCAGGTTGATGCCGCCGAAGGTCGGCTCCAGGGCGGCGACGACCTCGACGAACCGGTCGACGTCCAGCTCCGCCACCTCGATGTCGAATACGTCGATATCGGCGAATTTCTTGAACAGGGCGGCCTTGCCCTCCATCACCGGCTTGGAGGCGAGCGGCCCGATATTGCCGAGACCCAGCACGGCGGTACCGTTGGTCACCACGCCGACCAGATTCTGGCGGCCGGTATAGCGCGCGGCCGTGCTCGGGTCCTCGGCGATGGCGGTGCAGGCATAGGCCACGCCGGGGGAATAGGCCAGCGACAGATCCCGCTGCGTCGCCATGGGCTTGGTCGGCACGACGGCCATTTTCCCGGGCACCGGCGTCTCGTGATAGTAGAGTGCAGCGTCTTTGAGATCTTCCGCCATTCCCAGCTCCCGTCGGCCCGCATGTGGGCGCAGACCTTACACGGCGGACCGGACGCGCCCAAGAGGCTGTACGCGGTCCATGGCGGGACCAATTGGCGCGCACGGTCGGGCGTGCCCCCAAGGGGGAGGTCACCGTCATTTTCTGGATGTATCGGAGAGAGATGTGGTGCCCCTTAGCGGAGGGGAGTTGAACGAACTATTCCAGACATTAAGCGATTGGGAGCATCAACTTAAACACTTGGGGCATCCGGAACCGGCGCAAGATGGGAATGAATTTGAGGAGCCGACACCATGAGCGGCTCCTCCTACATCCACGCATTCCGAAAAACTGCGGAGCCTCCGCGCAAGCGCAAGGGGCCGCCGCCGGTGACGGTGCGACTCAGTCAGGCCGAATACGACCGCCTCAAGCACGACGCCGGGGTACTAACCATGGCGGCGTATATCCGCCTGACGCTGTTTGGCGAAGGCGAGATAGCTCCTCACCGGAAGCCCTACACGCGTAAGGCCACGTCCCCGTCTGCCGAACTGGCCATGATCGGCAAGATGCTGGGTGGTCTGGGACAATCGGAAATCGCCGCGAACCTGGCTGAGATCGCCAAGGCGGCGAGGATCGGCGCGTTGCCCGTCACGCCGGACGTGGAAGCCGAGGTCCGGGTAGCCTGCGAAGCCGTCCAGGATATGCGGACGCGCCTGATCGAGGCGCTGGGGGTCCAGGCACGATGATTCTCAAGGGGAACCGGCGAGGCGGTGCCAAGGACTTGGCGGCGCACCTGATGAAGGAAGAGAACGACCATGTGCAGGTTCACGAGCTACGCGGCTTCGTGGCGAGCGATCTCATGGGCGCGCTGAACGAGACATATGCGATCAGCCGGGGGACCAAGTGCCAGAAGTTCCTCTACTCGCTTTCGGTCAACCCGCCGCCCGGAGAGACGGCCAGCATGGCGGCGATACTTGAAGCTGTCGAGAAGGCTGAGAAAGTGCTGAAGCTTACCGGCCAGCCCCGCGCCATCGTGTTCCACGAGAAGAATGGGCGCAGGCACGCGCATGCCGTCTGGTCACTGATCGACGCGCGGGCGATGAAGGCGGTGCGGCTACGGGGTGACCGGATGGCATTGCAACCCCTCACCCGCGAGCTGTTCTTACGTCACGGCTGGAAGGTGCCTGACGGCCTGTTGGACCGGGAAAACCGCGATCCCAGAAGCTTCACGCTCAAGGAATATCATCAAGCCAGGAAGCACGGGCGCGATCCACGCACGGCCCGCAGTGCCATTCAGACGGCCTGGGCGGTTTCGGATTCCAAGGCCGCATTCGAGGCGGCGTTGCAAGAGCGCGGGATGAAGCTGGCCAAGGGCGACCGGGCGGGCCTCGTCTGTGTCGACATGTTCGGCGAGGTCTACTCAGTGCCCAAGATGCTGGGTCTGCGGATAAAGGACGTGCGGGAAAAGACCGGCAGCGAACGCGACAAGCCCGAACGCTTCCTCACGGTCGGCGAGGCGAAGGCCATGACCGCCGCCCTGATGCTCTCCAACCTCCGGCGCTTCAAGGGCGAGATCGAGGATACGGCAGATCGGAAGTCGGAGGAATTCGAGCGCCGGAAAGCCGAACTGGTCCGCCGTCAGCGGCTTGAACGGCAGTCGATCGAACGACGGCAGGAAGAGCGCCGGGAGAACGAGGTCCGCGCCCGGCAATTGCGCTTCAGGACCGGTTTCCGGGGCCTCTGGGACACCTTGCGGGGCCAAAACAGGCGCATCCGCACCCTCAACGAGCGCGAGGCATTGGAATCCCTGCGGCGCGATCAGCAAGAATGCGACGCGTTGATCCAGCGGCACCTCGAACAGCGCCGTCATGTCGATCTGTTCCGGATGCAACTGAGAAGGGAGTTTACGCACGAGCGCCGCCGCATCGAACGGGATTTCAGCGCCTACAACGATATGCAAATGGACTACGGTAGGGACGGGCCGGAAGTTTGAACACGAATGCGAGTGTCCGCCTATAACAATCAGCACTCAGGCTTGAGCACGGTTCTTAGACCGACTCCTGTGTTGGCCGGTCACCAAACAACTCAGCACATCGCTCGAACGACTCTTGAAGAGCTGCTAAGCGTTCGGTCCAGTCCGAAAAATGCCGCTCCATGACCTGCACAAGGTTATCCGGAAGGTTGGATGAAATATCATACATTTTCCAGAGAATTCGCCGAGCATTTTCAGTTTCCATTAGCTCATGGTCCCTGAAATTGACCATCTGGCGCTCTGTTCCCGGCATTTCACATGAATTGAAAGAAAGCAACGCATAGATCACAACACCCGGCACCAAGTCTTCTACGAAATTAATCGCGTCGGAATAATAGAATCCGCCCTCCTTGTCAGAATCGCGTATTCTATCAACATCGTGGACGAATTCATTGAGTAACTCGTCATGGCCGCGAGAGTTCGCCTCGCAAACAATGATAAAGCGCTGAAGAAACGGACCGAATGAGAATGAATAATGTTCAATATCAGGTGATTCCCGCCGCACTGCGCCAATTAGTTTAGTCAGCAAGGCTACCCATTCGTCATCAACTCGCACCCCCTCTGCGAACCACTGCGCCCATATCAGTTGAAATAAAAGCAAATGATCAAGTGAGTTTTGCCGATTCCAATCAACAGCGATAGTTTCGAGGGTTTCTCCAGCAGGCATCACATCCGTAATTTCCGATTCACTCCATTTCCATAGGTCTATGGGCAACCGAGACCAGTTTCTTCGAACACTCGCTGGACCAAGCTGCCGTGCAAAATCCAGAAATACAACGCCATATCGTTCAAAAGCAAACAGATCACCAATCCATGCTACGTATCCGATATTTTGAGCCAATTGCTTAGTGAGTGCCAATCGCATCTCCGCATGATTCTGGAACTTTGACCACAGACCTTCACTTTCCGGTAGTCGGTCGACACCGTGAACTAAATTACCGGTGGCCCTTTGACTATGCCGCAGGAACTCCCTATAGCTCGCCGAATCCAATCTTCCGTCTTCTTTTGATTTTCGCGACGCAACGTACTGCAACAGGCCAAGCGCCTCTGCAAAAGTCTGAGCAACCTCCGGCGAAAGCCCGGCCCTTATTGAACGATTGCAGACCCTTGCAAGACTATCTGAGATAGAAGCCGCGAACTCATGTGATTTGCTCAATGCGGCTCCTGCTGCCCAACTGACCGAGTATACGGGGCGCGCCCAATGGCGTAGCAGCGACATCAATGGTACTTCGGTTGCGTAGTTTCCGTCCTCCTTTGCCGAGGCCGCCAAGAGCGCGTGGAACATGTCCAATAGCTCATCGTACTCCGCGCGGGCGTCGGTCGGCGTCCCCGTAAGAATCTGGTGCTCGACATCCGATCCAAGCGCGTCAAGTACGTCACTAGGCTGAAAACGGTCCACTACGCTCGATGTACGGCGGCTAATTTTCAAAGACGCTCGCAACAATAGTCGACCGATCAAGTCGGGACGTTCATAAACAGCAAACTGTCGCCCTGGCTTGTGTTCGGCCTTCAAATAAAATCCTATTCCCACTATTCTCGATACAGCGCCGCTACGAAAACGAAGCCAGCGAAGTGCTGCTCGAAGCATTACAGTCCGAACATCTTCTACAGTGCCGTGGACCGAAAACCCGAACCATTGATAGTCTTGCGGAAGCTCTTGTACCGTCGTTAATGCAAGGCCGTACCTGGAGAGTTCCTCTCGGAACTCGTGCCAAATACGAAAACGAATTCGTTTGCCTACCTCCTCCTCAAAACCAACCCAGGCAACCAACGTTTTTCGCAGCCGAATACGGCCTCGGCGGGATACCAGATCGATCGCGGTGCAAACGAGCACAAGGTATCCGGCCAAATTCGCCAGAAACCATAAGATCGCTCCGCTCAGGATATAGGGGCGCGCCCCGCTTAGCTGCGATCCGAGCACGATTTCGTGCGGCCACACGAGCATAGCAATTAGGACTGCAGTGAGAAAAAGTGAACTCCAGGCGATTTCTCGCGGTCTCCCAAACTCCAGGAGTACAGCCAAGTCCAGTTCCCGGCCTTTTGCAGATCGGCCATCGAGAAGAAGTTGGGCACCGGCAATAATGATTGGGATCGCGACCGCAAATAATGTCACCTGAGCCGCTAACAGATAGCCGACCGCGTCTTGGATCAAGTTGGCCTGATGTTCGTCTAAATCGACAGTTTTGATAAAGATCAAACTGAAGCATGCCGCAACGGCTATAAAAAAGAATCCGAACGGCAATGCCGTCCACCGTATTCCGTTGAATAGACGATAGAGAGCGTAGCCCTGGCGGCCTGAAAGCGATCGGAACGATGAATTATGACGGTGATGTGCCCGTAGTTCGCGGCTAACAGCGCGCTCAATGCTGCCCATCATAATTGCTGCTCCAGCGGGAGTGAACGCGGCGGCATTGGAATGCGCACAGGCGCCCGCGAGCGTACTTTTCTGCCATGTCTAAAGCAAGGGCAGCCACTGGGCGCGGCTCGTCGCTCTTTCCACGAATGATATGAGTCGGCAATGGCCGTCGTGTGAGTGAAAGTTACCGGCAGCGTTATATCAGCCGCTGACCGGCGATTCTGATTTCGGCGTAATCCATACCGAGAGCTCGCGCGATGGCGCCATAATCGATGTAAAATTGGAGGCCCGCGGGGATGTCGCCGGATAGACCGTCATCCACAAACTGCTCTGCCAATCCGCGCAGCGTCTCTACGGCATAGACAACCGTGCAATCTGAGCCTGGCCCGCAAAGGTAGCGCGGCCCACATTTTGTCGCAGTGACTTGGCGCGGATGCGACAAAATCCAGGGAACTGCCCGCCGCCTATGGCCTCGGCGCAAGCACGTATCTGAGGGGATGCTGAATGGACATTCCGGCAAGGTTGAAGGTCCCCGATTTACGCCCGAGGGGCTAGGCCTTGACGGCAATGGGGCCGCAGGCCCCAATTGTGGATAAGCCGTTTGCAACCGAGTTGAAAGCATCCCTCGCATGGCCCTGTCAGCAAGTCCGGTTGTTGTTAGCGCGGCGCAATACGTCACTGAAACGCGCCGCCTCAGTAGGCTCGGCACAACGACTGAAGAGACGTTTTATCCCGCGATCCGCGACCTCCTGGCTCTCGTTCTGCACGCACAGGGCCTGCCCTTTGAAGTCCGCACTGGCACGTCAGAAGCCAAAACGCGGGGAACGGACCGGCCAGATTTTGTATTCGCTGACGCCGCCCTGTTCGTCGGTGTCTTTGGCGAGGTGAAGAAGCCGGATGTTGCCCTGGAAGAGATTGCTGTCTCGACAGAACGGGATAATCAGATCGGGCGCTATCTTGCTCGAACCGGAGTCGTGCTGATCACCAATGTTCGCGGATTCGGCCTGCTCACTTGCGCGCCAACCTATACTCGGGTTGCTGGCACGCCGGTTCCTCCGGACCAGCGAGAGCTGATCACCAACGTTGATTTGTGGGAGAACGCGTCTGGCAAGAGCGGGTCATTTCACGTCGATGACGATGCAGTTTATTCGCTTATCGAACTCGTTACGCGCTCGATTACTGACTACGCTCCGATTGCTGATCCGGCAGACCTTGCCAAAGTATTAGCAAGGCAGGCTCGGGATTCCAAAGATGCTTTACCAGACGATCTTGCTCCAATTGCACCGTTGCTAGATGACTATAGGCAGGCTCTCGGCCTGTCCTTCAACATCGGCGATGAAAAGGGTGACCGGTTCTTCCGGTCCAGCCTCATTCAGACGGCGTTCTACAGCCTTTTTGCGGCATGGGTTCTCTGGCAGCGAACCGAGGATGAGGAGCCATTCGATCTGGAAAAAGCGCAGTCCCATCTGCGCATTCCGTTCCTGGAGCAGCTCTTCTACGATATCCGGCACCCACACTATTTACGCGAGTTACAACTCGCAACGCACCTAGAGCGCGCTGTCGCCACGCTGAACCGCGTGGACCGCGAGCTCTTCAGCAACCGGATGAGTTTTCCGACAGTCGACGATGAGAATCCCGCCGTTGCAGCGATCACATACTTTTATGAACCGTTCCTCGAAGCATACGACCCGCAACTTCGGGAAGAGTTAGGGGTCTGGTACACGCCGCCTGAGATTGTGCGCTATCAGGTTCGGCGCGTTCATCACATCCTCAAGAGCGACCTCAACCGGCCGCGAGGCCTGGCCGACCCGGCGGTGGTCGTACTCGATCCCTGTTGCGGGACAGGCGCATATTTACTGGAAACAGCTCGCTGTATCGCCGAGGAACTCCGTCGCGAAGGTGATGAAGATGTTGTCGGCCTGGAGTTACTCAAAGCCTTCGAAGAACGGATCATTGGCTTTGAGATTCTGACCGCCCCCTTCGCCATCTCGCAGTTACAGCTGTACATCCTTCTCGCTGAGCTGGGCGTGACGCTTCCAGCAGGACACCGGCTTTCGATCTTTCTCACAAACGCTCTGACGGGCTGGCACGATCACGGTGAATTCAGGATCAATTTCCCGGAAATGCAGCAGGAGTTCGATGCCTCCCAAGCGTTTAAACACTCGGCGAAGATCATCGTGGTGCTTGGCAATCCGCCTTACGATCGGTTTGCTGGAGCGGCCCAAGCTGAAGAGGCCGAGTTGGTGGCCCAGTACAAGGGCATCGAGTTGGTCGAGGAGCGCGGAAGAGACGGCCAGATCAAGCTCGATAATTTCGGTCGTCCGAAAAAGAAGCAGCGCGGTCAAAGCCTTCTGTACAAGGAGTTTGGCGTACGCAAGCAGCTCCTCGACGATCTCTATGTCCGATTTTTGCGTCTCGCCGAGCAACGTATCGGCGAGGCTGCCGAGCATGGCGTCGTTTCCTACATATCCAACTCCTCTTATCTAACAGGGCGCTCGCACCCAATGATGCGGCGCTCGCTGCTGACGAACTTCCACAAGGTTTGGATCGACAATCTCAACGGCGACAAATTCAAGACCGGCAAGGTCATCCCCAAAGGTTTACCCGGCGAAGGCACGGCAGATCAGAGCGCCTTCACGACCGATACAGATCAGCGTGGTATTCAGCCGGGGACGGCTATCGTTACATGGTTGAAGCTACCAGCCGCGAAGAACAAGCCCGGCGAAACGGCAGTTTTCTATCGGGATTTCTGGGGGCTTGCGAACTGGAAGCGCACCGCTTTGCTCTCCAGTTTATCGGGTGGAGATTCTGAGGGTGGTGCCGAAGTGCCCGCCTATAGCCCGATTGCGCCAACGGTGGAGAATCGCTGGCGTCTTTCTCCCCATGAACAGGAACCAGCTTACGAAGCGTGGCCAGGACTTGATGAGTTGTTCCCCGTGCGCTTCCAGGGCGTAAACCACAATCGAGGCTTGGATGGAAGCGTCATTGACACCGACGAAAAGTCTCTTCGCACGCGCATGCAGGCATACTTGAATGCAGCCTCTTTCGAGGTCGCTGCCCAGATTTGCCCCGACGCGGCAACGGTTCATGCTGGATACGATCCTGAGAAGGTTTGGGGAGAGCTTAAAGCTGCGGGCGGCTTCGACGAAGTTAAGCTGAAAGCGTTCCTTACATTTCCCTTCGACCAACGCTGGATATACTATGAAACACAACATAAGTGGCTCAACAGACCACGACCCGAATTCGGCGTTAACCTCTCTAATAACGAATTCCTTATTACGGTACCGGAGCCACGAAAGATTTCCGAAACGCGACCGTTGTTTGCAACGACTCTCGTAAATCTGCACGTCCATGAACGCGGGTCAGTGGTTATTCCGCGTGAAACGCGCGGTGAAGGATTTCTCGCTGACCTCGACGCCAATCTGCCGGAAGCCACATGGCGCATACTGCGCGCTCACTTTGGCTTCAAAGGCGAACGCAGGGACGCGAGCGCCCGCCAGTTTGTGGGTCAGTTGTTTCGCGTGTCGCTAGCAATCCTCCATGCGCCTTCGTATCAGTCGGATCACCGCAGCGCTTTATCCGCTGATTGGGCGCACCTCCCCGTGCCCAAGGATTCTGCGCTCGTCCGGGAAATCGCCGATGCAGGTGACAGAATCGCGCGTCTCCTCAACAGCTACTCCGATGCTCAAGAGGAGGTGATAGCCGTGCTGGATGAGAAGCGTATGGCGCGGTTAGCTCAACTCCGAAGACAGGATGGCAAGGCTATCCGGCCCGAAGACCTCAAGATCACGGTGAACTACTGGGGTGGTTCCAAGGGCCGTTGGGTACCAAGGCCCTTCAGCCACGATGAGGACCCGGTGCCAATGTGGGGCGAGCGCACGGGCGATCTGTACATCGCCGAAGACGTCTTCTTCGCCAATGTCCCCGAAGCCGTATGGAAGTATGAACTCGGCGGCTATCCGGTGCTGAAGAAGTGGCTGGGATATCGGCAAGCAAACCACCGCAACGGGGAACCTCTTACAACGGAGGAGCGGCGGTGGTTCCGATCGATGGTGCAGCGCATCGCTGCTATCCACGCGTTAAGCCCGAAACTTGACGAACTCTATTCGTCAGCAGCCGAAAACGCTTTCACTGCTGACGAATTGGCCATCGAGCGGTAATCGCAGTCACGGGAGATCCGCTTGGCATTTGTGAGCATGACGAATGAAGATTTAACGGCCTGAGAAACAGTGCCGACCGGGTTGCCGTCCGGACGCCGGATGCGTCCGGACGGTGCCCCGAAGACTTGCGGCTCAGCGATAGTGTTTGCCGACCGCTTTCCAATCATCCACAGCACGGATGCCGCCATGCTTGGTGTAGGCCGCCATGGGGAAGCGCATGTAGCGGGGCTGCCAGTCCGGCTTGGCAGATTTGCGTGCGCCAGTCAGGCAGTCGGCAATGATCCCCTTCTGGACTTTGGCTGTGGCGGTCAGGTTGCCCTCGGCAATTGGCTTGCCCGCCACTTCGCCGAGCATGGTGTTGATGACCTCTTTGTCGCGTAGCAAACCCAAGAACGTCTCGTCCGGTGACCAGCATGTCGCCATGTCCGTGCCGAGCAACTTGCCCAAAGCCTCGACCATCGCGCTGCCAGAGGGAAGCGTCTCGGCGACAACGAAGGTGAGAACCTGCATGACCGCGTTGTCGTCGAGTGTCAGCAATTTGGCGAACACCTCATGGAGGTCGTGGGATCGGTCCCAATCGTCCTTGCGGGTGACCAGCGTCCGGTCGGTGTGGCCCTCTATGCCAAGCAAGCCACGCACCGTCTTGCGGGCTTCTTCAAAGCTCTGTTCGGCCTTGCCGCTCTCCACGCTCTGCCCGATGGCCTCGGTCGCGGCTTTTTGCGGCTCGGCGGTCACGTCCCAAAGTTCGGACCCCGCGATGACCTGCGCCACCGCCAGTCGCAAAGCGATGTCGGTGTGTTCCAGCAACGAGACCCGCACCGCCGCGTGACGGTGGAGTTCCAGATAGTTCTGCATGGCCTTGGTGATTTCGGGCTTGGGTTTGGGCGTATCCCCGCCCTTGTCGGCGTTTAGCCGCCGCTCGGCCTCTTTGCGGGGGAGTTGTCCCTCATAAGCCGTAACCTCGCCATTGTCGGCGATGCGGATATAGACCCTGCCGCCATCTTCCTTGGATGTATCGACATGCTCCCATGAGGCCCAGTGTTCGCCGGCCTCCAGAATGGCCACGTCCTGCCAGCCGTCATCGAGATAGGATTGGCGCAGCGCCGCGATGGCGGTGTTCTGCAAGCTCCAGAACTTGGCGGGATCGTCGAAGTATACTTCGTCACCGAACAGGTCAGAGATCAGCGCTCCGTCATATGCGGACAGGTCGAACAGAGCGCTGGTGGTGAGAATCTGTTCCCCGCCGAACAGCCAGTTTTTCAGGCGGTATCCTTCGGGGGCGTGCCCGTCCTCGCTCTCGTAGAGCGCCCACCACGCCTTTTGCTGCGCCTTGGTCGCCATGGTCAGTATGCGCAAGGTGGAGGGATGGATGTCGCCGCCTTGGTAGGCTTTGAGGATTGGCGTTATCAGATTCGCGATAGCGAGCCGCTGGCTGACCATCCGCTCGGTGATCCCGAAATGCGCGGCGATGTCATCGGCGCTGCGCCCCTGTTTCACCAGTGCGGCGAACGCCTTGTACTGGTCGATCTCGTCCATCGGCAGGCGGGCGAGATTTTCAGCCAAAGAGGCTTCGACGGCTTTTACATCATCGCCCGCGTCCATGACGAGGCAGGGAACGGGGGCGCTGCCGTTGCCTCCGGCTTCGTCCGCCAGCTTTCGCAGCGCGTGATAGCGCCGCTGTCCGGCGATGATCTCGTATCCCTCGCAATTGGGGCGCACGAGAAGCGGTTGCAGCAAGCCTTGGGAGCGGATGCTGGGCAGGATGTCGGCGATATCCTTGGCCCCTGTTTTCCGCACATTCAGGCGGGTGGCTTTGAGGTCGTTCAAGTCAATGTGTTGAAGTTTCATAATAGTGTCCTTTCGTTCAATAGGCGGTGCGGAATTGCACCCTCGAACCTCCGAACAGGCCGGAGGCTCGGGGCTGCAATCCCCTCTCAATCGCAGCGGTAAATCAGGCGTTGTCCGGCAATGGTTGTCTCGGCGTAGTCCATACCGAGGTCGCGGGCGATGGCGTCATAGTCGAGATATCGGGCTATTGCCTCGGGGATGTCCCCAAAGAGCCCTTCGTCCACGAATGCCTCGGCGAGCTCCCGCAGAGTGTCCATCTGGTAGATATCGACCATGCCCGCATCGGGGTCGTCCGCGACTTGCTCATGGTCATAACCGCATTCGCCAACGGCGATGATGTAGCGCTGCTTGCGGTCTTCGTCCCATTGCCCGACCGCGTCCAGATAGGCCGCAAAGTTTGCCTGATTGAGCGCCCATGCTCCGGCAAGGGCGCAATCAATCTCCTCGCCGTCGATGAATTGAATTTCGAATTCCTCGACGCTCGCACCGTAGTCGTTGATGGCCTTGGCCGCCTTGGCCTCGTACTGCTCCACCGTCTCGAAATAGAAACCGCTGGCTGAAATATCGTATGGCTGTGCATGAAGTGTTGTGGTCATTTTCCCTGTCTCCTTTGGGCTAGGGGTTCGCTTTTGAACCCTTGGCCTTCGCCGAGAACGGGGTGTGCAAACGGAGGGAGAAATCGACGGCGGGCGCAGGCGCAGCCGAGCCTCGGGAGACCGTCTATTTCTTCCGAAGTGCGCCGAGGGGCTGGCCCCTAAGCTCTTGCGCGAGGGATGGATGCCGTATGGCCGAAACCCGCTGGCGGGGTTCGGTTCACGACAGCCCGGCCCGAAGGGCGCGCGCAACCTCTTTGGAATACTTATCCACAGGATACTTATAAAATCGCGGTCTGATTATTTGTAAAATCGCGGGCACTTAGTTTATAAAATTGTCAGCGCTAAATTTGCAAAATCGCGGGGGTCCGGACCGGAGAACGGCGATCTCCGCAGGCTAGCACAGCGCAAGACGAGGCATTGAATGACAGAGCTATATCCACGATGGCAGGAAGCGGGCCTGAAAGCGGCGATGGCCGAGCGGCGCGTCGTGCTGCTCACCGGCCCGCGCCAGTGCGGCAAGTCGACGCTTGCCCGCACCCTTGCCGCCGACAAAGCCGAATACCGGACACTCGACGACCAGACCCTGAGACAGGCTGCGGAGAGCGACCCGCACGGATTTGTGCGGCACGATGCCCCGACGCTCATCATCGACGAGATCCAGCGCGTTCCCGAGTTGCTGCCCGCCATCAAGAAGGTCGTGGACGAGGATAATCGCCCCGGCCAATTCCTGCTGACCGGCTCGGTCAACGTCCAGGAGCTGCCCAGCGTGCGGGAATCACTGGCGGGGCGTATCGCGAAGGTACGGCTGCGCCCCTTCGCACAGGGCGAGCTTGTCGAAAGCAAGCCGCGGTTCCTCGACCTGGCCTTTGCCGGATCGTATGATCACGGCTGGACGATATTCGATCGCGACGAACTGATCGAGATCGCTTTCCGTGGCGGCTTCCCTGAGGCCGTGCGCCTTGAAGGGCGATCCCGGCGGCGCTGGCACCGCGACTATGTCGAGGCGCTGCTCGATCGCGACCTGCGGGACATCGCCCGGATTCAGCGGATCGACGCCATGCGCGACCTGGTGTCGGTTCTTGCGGCATGGTCCTCCAAGCTGATGGATGTCTCGGCCATCGGGTCCGGGCTCTCGATCAGGCGTCCGACCCTGGAGTCCTATATCAACGCGCTCGAGACGCTGTATGTGACGGAGCGGGTACGCCCGTGGACACGCACGGACTATGAGCGGGTCGGCAAGCAGGACAAACTGTTCATGAGCGACTGCGGGCTGATGGCCTCCGTCCTTGGCTGGCGGATCGATCAGGTGCGGCTTGATGCGGATCGCGTCGGCAAGCTGTTTGAAACCCTCGCTCTCAACGAGATCTCGGCGCAGATCGACGCCGCCGGTGACGGCTGCGAGCTGTTCCACTACCGGGACCGGGAGAAACGCGAGATCGACTTCATGATCGAGCGGGACGACGGCGCACTGCTGGGGATCGAGGTGAAGGCCGCCGCGAGTGTCAATAAGCGTGATTTCACGCATCTGGAATGGTTCCGTGACAACCTTGCCAAGGACCGGCCCTTCACCGGGATCGTCCTCTACACCGGCGAGTTTCCCGGCTCCTTCGGCAATGGAATGTGGGCGGTGCCCTTCAGTGCCATGTGGTCGTAAAGTCGTTCACTCGTACCAACCGCGCGATTTGACTGCTTCACGCTAGTGGATTGATTCCAACGTTTGGAACCCCCGGCTGCGCGCGGCGATGATGGCGTCGGGATCGGCGCGCCATGCGAAGGGCTTTGCCTCGCCGTCGTTGTGTTCGGCCAGGAAGCGGTTGATGGCGGCCTGCAGATCGCAGACCGAGTGGAAGACGCCGTGCTTCAGGCGACGCCGGGTGAGCCGGGCGAAGAAGCCCTCGACCGCGTTCAGCCATGACGACGAGGTCGGGGTGAAGTGGAAGGTCCAGCGCGGGTGGCGGGCGAGCCAGCGCCGGACCTCGGGCGTCTTGTGGGAGGACACGTTGTCGAGGATGACGTGGACGACCTTGCCGGCGGGAATGTCGCGTTCCAGCCGGTTCAGGAAACGGATGAACTCCTGGTGGCGATGGCGCTGCATGTTCATCCCCGTCATCCTCGACAGCGTGAACATGATCCCGGTGCGCATGCTGTGCAGACTCGCACCAAACCCGCCTCAGGGGAATCCCCCACAGGGACTCATTTGACCCGAACAATCCACTAGCGCATGCGGCCCGTGTAGATCATCAACGTGGTGGAGAGCTCACAAAGGTGTCAATCGACGCCAATAAATCGTCCCCTCCGTGTTCTACATGAACAAACGGACCGGGTAAGAGCGCGGCTCAAGCTTTGGCATCTGCTTGACTACAGATGCGAGCGTGCCGGCAAAGTTGAGCGTTACTGGCATACGGTCATAAGGGCCATCATTGTTCCAGTCCATCTTCGTCAGCGCCAGCGTCTCTTTACACAAATCGTCCATCGAGCCGCGCCCAGCGTGGCGGTTCAGTATTAGCGGCTCCGGCGTTCCCTTTCCTTCTTTGAAGTATGACTTTCCATTATTGCTAACGACAGGGAGATCGCCCTGTGTCCATAGCAAAGATGTGTGTTGCCCTATCTGGAATGTACTACCACGAAGGCACGGGTAACCGTTCGGTTGTTGTGGTTTGATTATATATACACCCTTCCATCCACTGTTTTGTTGTACATGAACAAGTTCGATATTTTCGGTATTCGGAAAGGCGTCGAAAACTCCATCAATCTCGTAGGGCTTAAATTCCGTGTTCTTGTGAACCACGATACGCGACGGGACGGCTCCAGCATGTTTGCGCTGGTAGACGGCCAGACTGCGGGACATAACCTTCATCATCTGATCCCGATGGAGGAACGGATTCTTTCCGAACATCCGGACACCGCTGGCTTCATAGGCGACAAATTCCAGGCCCGATCCTTCCGCGTCGAAGACTTGGCTGCAACAAATTGCAAATCTTGAATCTGCGTCAGTGTTCGGTCGAAGTGCGTAGTCGATACCGATATAAGCCGTACCCGGATCAATGTTGGCCAGAACCCAGGGCACTCCACCGGCTTTTGTATAAAGAGCGATACCCAAACGCCACATCACACTGGCGCGGCAGTGATAAGCCAAAGAACGGTCTTCATTTAGGAACTGGGTGGGTATGCCTTCAAAGGCGGCAATAGCCTTCACGTAGTCATGCAGATTGAAATCATCTGTTTCGCCACCGAAGAAACCGACCTCCCATGCCTTGTCCAGTAGAATGTAGACTACATCGAAGGCGTCGCGTTGATGACGGAGGGTACGAAGCGCGTGCTGAAGCGCTTCAGCAAGCTTGAGATGAGGCTTTTCGGCTCGCTTAATTTGCTCGGTCAAATCGCCGGGCAACTCGACGTTTGCCTGAGGACCAGCAGGCCCCATATTCACGTGGAAGACCTTTGAGAAACCTGGAAAGCCGCGAAGGTACGGTCGCCGCTCGCGCGGTTGATGGGATTGTTGAAGCTCTCGCAAGAGACCGTTGACCCGCTCTACTTGTCCAGCGGGAGCAATGATGGCGACGCGAATGGGGTCGGCGATCGCAGCGAGTTTATCCCGAGAGTACGGACCAAACCGAAGCAATCCTTCCAGGGGATGAGCTTCTACGGCCCTTGGATCCTCGGCCCCAAAACGTAGTTCCTGTTCCGCTAAAACGGCGTAGCCAGGCAGTTGGAATGGTTGAGGGGACGCTGTCATCGGCTCGCCCCACTGAATCCTGTGACGGTGGACATCTCGAAGGTTGCATCGATACCGTCGGATATACCGAAACTGCGTAAGGTGACAGTGCGGTCAGTTCCAAGAAGCAGGCTGGTCCATCCGCTCAACATAGCGTTGGCCTTCGGGTTGAAGCGCCCCGCCAAACGAGAGCGTACGAATTCCTTGGACTCGTCGATCTCCTCTGCGGTGGCTCGCTCAGGGATATTCCGATGAATGCGCGGGTCCAACAGGAGCCAAAGCCGGTCAAGTTTGTAGTCGAGGCGAAGTTCGCAGCATTCAGTCCAGCGAATCCCGGTATTACCAATCACACCAGTCAGACTATCGATAGGCCTGATACTGCCGCGCTGAAAGTGAGCTGGCGTCACAGTTTTTGGGTCAGGAAGCGCGAAAACCCGCCAGCCGCGGCGTAGTAAATGGATACCTGCACGGTTGCTCAGGGCTCGCATAAGCGCATCTCGGATAAGGCGACGTTCCTCGCTCTCATAAGCGAGGCTCTTGTCAGGGATCGAGCGTGTTTCAAACCTCTTGATGCCGAAGGGGTCAAAGGTCGCCCGGACATGCGGATCGCGGCCAAACGCGATGACGCCATCTCTGGTGCGCCGGGCTACGATGTCGACTCCAGCCTTCTCGATGGCGTCCTGGATTTCGGACCATCCGCCAATCTCACAATCTATCAACTGACACATGACAGGGTGCGAGATGACCGGTAGCGCGTTCGTCCGGATAGAAGGAACAATTGCGCCAGGAGGCTTTAGCGCCGCACTGCCGAGACGCGGCGGCTTCGCGCCGTCAATATCCCGGAGCTTGTCGGAAGTTTCAGGTAGAAACCGAACAAGGTCAGATAGAAGCTCGTCGAATGTCTCATTGTCGATAAGGTGAGCGTCTACACCAAGACGACGAGCTTCCGCGATCAGTTCGGTCACCGCCTCGAACGGCGCCTCGCCGGAGCGCTTGAACCAGAACAAGCCATTCGGGAAACCTCGACCTTCGTTCAACGCCTCCCGCAAAGCTTCCACTACGGACGCGTCCCGGCCACTATAGCCGACCACTGCCAGCCCGTTGGAGCCGCACGCCTGGACAAAGGCACGGCGCATCTCGGCATCTTGATGTCTGAGTTCACCATCGGTGTTCTTGAGTGAGGCAGAGTGATAGTCACCATGCAATTTGCCGTAGATCGGGAAGCGCCTAGCGTCGAACGCATCGGCCGCCTTCCGTGGCTCGCCGAGATCGGCCACTACGAGGTCATTCGTCGAACCGTAAATCCTAGCGGCAGCGTCCTCGACGGTGCGGTCGAAGTTGGTCGTCCAGACGAGGCGGCAGCATCCTTCACGCATCAGGAGGGCGAGTGCCAGGTGTCCGTAGGTCGGCTTTCCAAGCTTTATGAGCCGTTCGAGGTAGGCCTGACGGTCTTTGGCATTCGGATAGGTCGCTTCGAAGAAGCGAGCGTACTCATCTGCAGCGCCACTCGCCGGAAAATCCTGAAGCTCGTCAAAGTACCGTTGCAGCTTGCGCTGAACGACTGGATCACCTGGGTCAGTGATCGCATTGGGCGGGAGCTTCTTGTGTGAGCGGTACAGGTTCTGTTTGAAATCCCAGATCATATCACCAGCGGTCTTAATCCCAGCGGCCCGAGAAGCGCCGGCTCCAAGGAACCACATGATGTTGCCGACCCGCATCTGATAGGCACGAAGAAACGCTGCAACATCCATGTGCGTGATGCCGTCCTGGATAGTGACCAGTTTCGTTTCGTCCATATCAGATTTTCCTTTTGTTCATTACCCTCTTAAAATTCAATATTTATTTTGTTTAACACCTTACCATCTGATGCTCATATCACATAATATATCGTAATTTTTTATTCATTTTTCTTTCTTTTTTATTGTCGGTATCGTATCTAAATCGTCTGCTCCGATCTCGATCACCCGCTGCCTCAATGAATTGAAGAACGCCTCGTTGACATGCCCAGCCTCATAATGAGCGCGCACCACATGATAGGGATTCAACAGTAGCACGTAGCTGATAGGTCCGCTGGGGCCCTCTTTGATGTCGATGAACCCGAGGCTCTTAAGGATGCGCATACGCGACGACCAAGTCCGCACAGCGCGTTCTCCGGTGAAGCCCGAGAAGAAAGCCATCTCGCGTTCCTTGTTGGCGATAATGAACGCGTCATCGTAGGTGCGGCACCAGAGTTCGAGATAGGTCGAGGAGACAGGTTTACCTTTGGACAAGCTGTCCATGATCTGCAAAAGAAGCGGCATCGCGCGCGGGACGCTGAGCCAGCCGTCTGACTTCTCCCGATCCCATAGCTGCGAGATATCCAATCCAGCCCATAATTCATCCCGCAGCGTGAGCTTCTGGCGAGCAATCTTGCTGACTCGCTTCTTGCTTCGGACAATCAGTTTGTTTCCAGCAACCATCATATCCCCCTAGCGTTCTGTAAGGTCGGGCCGGAGTGTGGACCCCCGGCCCTTCAGAGTGATGTGTGCCAATGAGTGGCCACTTGTCTGGTGTGCTGGCTTGACATGGATTGGACACCACGCCCGACAGCAGCATCATCTGATGAACGATATATTGGGAAAAAAATACGTTATTTCAATTAGTTAATACGCGCAGGATGTTTTGGCAAATGCATGAAGGATACATATTGACGATCCGAACAGACAACAAATGACTCTCGTTCGAAGCACCAGTGGACAAGGAACTCGCGCGGAGAACGCGATTTGGCCATACAGTACATCGGGTTACGCAATGGACGCCTGTGCTCACCGTACTCTTGTGCTCATATGCTCATCATGTGCTCCCAGTGCTCCTGGGGTCTAGGGGGACGGCGGGGCCCAACTGAGGCATCGGATTCTTGCAGGGGCAGCACGACACTCTGCATGAGACTTGTCGGCGCGCGTGATGAAACGGCAAGACGTTTCTCTGGCGCAGGCGTGGGCTCGATGCCCCGGATGCGTCACATCACGAGCGGCTGGCGAGCGCTCGGCCGGGATTGAAACGCCGGTGTCGTTTCGAGGGATGGACCGGCGATACGGTCCGATTGGCGCGTAAGCGCCAACAGCGTGAGGGTGCACGGGAGAGCGCAGCGTCTCCCTGCCTCAGCCGCACCCGGCGGCTGAGCAAGCTCCCTGACGACAGTCAGGGTCAGCTTGCGCGCAGCGCAAATCAGCTATCCCACGGTGAATGACGGATCGGATTGAGCCACTGACACGCCGCTTCATTCAGAATTTGACCCGGTTCATCGTCTCAGTCCGTTTCACCGCCATTGCCACCAATACTCCACGAATCATGCGGTCGTATGCCGCCGAAAATTGCAGAATAAGTTACAATTTGATATAATATGAAGATATTCAGGGGATTGTGTATGGCATTGGACGATGACGAATTTCATGACAGGGAAGCGCGGCTAGAGGCGGAACAGCGGCGACGGATTCACGACGACCTGGCCAATGAGACGGCGGGCCGTGAAACTGGCCGGATCAAGCGTCTCGACCATCCGGGCGAGGAGCCGGTCGGCGCGCGTGACCGGAAGGAAAAAGAGGAGCGGGACCGCACCGCGTCCCTGACGCGTCTCCAAGTCCTGCTGAACGATCCGACATACCGCGCCTTGTATAACGACACATTCGATCAGCTTCGCACGGCGGAGACCGCGACCGAAGCGGCGCTGGAAGAAGCGCACGCCGCCCTCAGCCAAACCGAAACCGACCTACAGTCCACCCTCGATAATGCCGCCCGCCTGCCGGACGGCACGCGCGTGTTCCGCGATGCCGATGGGAACATCCGCACCGAAGACGGCGAGCTTGTCTCCGGCCCCGATGCGGAGACGATTGTCTGGAAGGGTGGGGAGCCGAGCTACGAAGACCTGCTGGCCCGCCGGAAAGCCGAAGGCGATGCGCGCCAACGGGTCGAAGATCTGCTGCGCTATCAGAACGATGTTCTGGGACCTGCGCACGACCGTATGGAAGACCCGGACAATCCGCCGACCCCCGATGAGTTGAAGCAGATTCAGGACGATATCGAACAGGGTGCACGCCAGCTTGGGATCACCGATCCCGAACAAGAGTTGGCAGACGCGTCAGCAAAGCCCTCGAGCTTTGATCTTCCGACCGGAGCGCCAAGCTGACATTCGGAGCGACTACTTCCCGAGCTTGCCGCACTCATGCTGGACCAGCCAGAGAATGACAGCCTGCGGATGATAGGTCGGGTTTTCTCGCATGTTCCGAAGCGTCTTTTCGTATCCCGACCGTCGTTCCTTCTGGTGCCACTGGTCGATGCAGCCAGATTTCCCTGAATCCAATTGTGATGCAATCACGCCTGTCATCGTTAACGATATATCCAAATACGATTCCTGACCACTCTTGCTCCAGCGCAAGACATCCGCACTCGTGAACTCTGCTGCGCGTGCTTTCTGTGGATATATCGCCAATGAACACATCACCGATATTGCGATGACGGCGGATTTTGCCAGACTCAAATATGACCATTATTGATTCTTTGAGAATGTACCGTAACTATGAGATCGCAGCACTTCAAAACCGCAGAAATCCGGGAGCCAGATTCCCGCACCAACCGTCCGGAGACAGGGCCGCGCCATGCGACAAAAACCGTCGTTTTTGTCAACGCCGGGGGGCTCCGATGATGGCCGTGACAATGACAGCGGGATCGGGGCGGAAGCTCGGATACGCGCGCGTCTCCATGCCCGACCAAAAACTCCGCATGCAGATCGACGCGCTGGAGCAAGCCGGGTGCGACGCGGTGTTCTCCGATCACGGGATATCCGGCGCGAAGGCGGAACGCCCCGGCCTTGATGAGCTGCTATCGGCGGCCCGGCCCGGCGACATGGTGGTGGTGTATAAGCTGGACCGTCTCGGGCGATCGGTATTCCACCTCTCCGACCTGCTGGTCCGCTTCAATGGAGAGGGCATAAATTTCTGCTCGCTCAGCGAGGGCATCAACACCGCCACGCCGGGCGGCAAGATGGTGTTCCACGTCTTCGCCGCGTTCGCGGAGTTCCAGCGGGACATTATTTCCGAGAACACGATTGAGGGCCTGAAAGCCGCCCGCCGCCGAGGCAAGACGCTTGGGCGGCCCTGCGCGCTCACGTTCGAGCAAGCGCTGGGCGCATACGAATGTATGACAGACGCGGGTGGGAACGTGCTGGACCTGGCAATGGCCCTTGGCGTTGCGCCGATCACGCTGGACCGCGCGTTCATCCGTTATGGGCTGGCGCTAGAGGCGGCCTGAGCGCCGTCACCCATGCGCACGACGCCCACAACATCGCGGTGGCTGATGAGGCCGAGGCGCGTGCTGTCCAGCCCGCCGCCGGTCATTGTGCCGAGCACGAGATAAGCATCCAGCGGAATCACCCCATCGAAATCCCGTTCATAGAGCGCGATCATTTTAGAGCGCCCAGCGGAGAGGATGTAGGGTTGGCCGAGTGCGTTGCGGAGCACGTCACCGTTCAAAATGATGCGGCCATCCCCGCGCATCGCGAAGGTATCACCCGCCACACCGCGCACTTGTTTGATGATCGGCATCTTGTGTGCGCCGGATCGGAACACCACGAGATCGCCAGTTTGCGCGGAGCCAGAACAATTGGCAGGGTACATCATCACAGTCCCACCATCGGCCACAACCGGCGCGAGGGAATTACCTGCAATGTCCACAGGCCGGAGCGTGCAGATAATATCTTCAGTGAAGCCTCCAGCAGCACTATCCGCTATAATTCTATAAAAACATAGAACTGTCAGAAATAAATAAAATACAAAATGACCTAAAACTACCACGGAATCGAGCAATTTCCCCATTGCACGCCGCCACCCGGTTGACTTCTATCCTTACAAATTACGCTTCCCGTCTGGGTATCCATTCTAAGACATGTAATATTATTGTAATACACTCCATAGTTTGTGCACATCAATTGATAGCGCCCGTTGACGCCCCCCGCTGCGACGGCGGTGTCGACGTAGTCTTTGGAGGCAAGGCTATCGCCAGTGATGCTGCCCTTCATGCTCCACCATTTGCT
>NZ_FNBW01000044.1 GCF_900102465.1 Thalassobaculum litoreum DSM 18839
GAGGCCGCCAAGCTGTTTGACCAGGCGCAGCGAGACGCGCAGTCGGCCGGCGAAGGTAAAGGCCTGTCGGCCGAGCGCCTAGCGCAGCTCCGTCGCGACATTCTCGGCGTGAAAGTCCAGTCCGCATGAGCGAGCAGCTCCCCACCTCGGCGATGCCGCCTCCGCCATCGCCGATCGACGATCTTCCCCTAGGAGTGCTGCCGCCAGACGATCTCGATCCTCTGGCGGACGGCATTCTTATGGCCCACCAGGTGGAGTGGGTCTCCGACGAGTCCGACCTGAAGCTCGCCGAGAAGGGCCGCCGGACCGGCATCACCTTCGCCGAGGCCCTGGCTAGCACCCTGATCGGCGCGGCCAGCGCCACAGCCGGCGGAGACAACACCTTCTACATCGGCGACACCAAGGAGAAGGGCCTGGAGTTCATCGGGACGTGCGCGAAGTTCGCGCGCAACGTCGCCGCAGAGCTGCTGTCGGTGGAGGACTTCCTGTTCGACGACGTCCAGGAGGATGGCAGCTCTCGGCAGATCCAGGCGTACCGGATCCGCTTCGCCTCGGGCTTCCAGATCTGCGCCCTATCGAGCCGGCCGGCGAACATCCGAGGCCTGCAGGGTCGGGTGATCATCGACGAGGCAGCGTTCCATCCGAACGTGCGTGGCGTCATCGACGCCTGCAACGCCCTGCTTATTTGGGGCGGCAAGATCCGGATCATCTCCACGCACAACGGCGTCCTGAACGCGTTCAACGAGCTGATCAAAGAGACCCGCGAAGGGCGCTACGACTATTCGATCCATCGCATCACGTTCGACGAAGCTGTTGCCAACGGTCTGTACGAGCGGGTTTGCCTGCTGCGGAACTGGACCGCGTCGGCCGAGGGCAAGGCCGAGTGGTATCGCAAGGTCCGGCGGAGCTACGGCACGCGGATCGAGGCCATGCGCGAGGAGCTGGATGCCGTCCCGCGTGAAGGCGAAGGCGTAATGCTGCCGCTTGCCTTGATCGAGGCCTGCAGCACCCGTGAGTACAAGGTCGAAAGGTGGGAGCCGCCGACCACGGACTTCGTGGATGCACCGGAAGAGATCCGGCGGGCGACCATGCAGGCCTGGCTGGAGGAGACCGTTGCCCAGCACCTGGTCGCGCTGGCGCCTCTGCAAACGGCGATCGGCGAAGACTTCGCCATGCGGCAGGACCGAACCTGTATCGCGATTGGCTATACAGCCGGCGACCTGGTGCGCCACGTCCCGCTGATCGTGGAGCTGCGGAGCTGCCCCTACGACCAGCAGAAGCAAGCGCTGTTCTTCATCGCCGGCCAGCTGCGCGATCTGCGCGCTGCGATCCTGGACGCCAACGGCAACGGCATGGTCCTGGCCCAGGAGACCCGCCAGAAGTTCGGGCAGCATCGGGTCACCGAGCTGATGGCGAACGACGCCTGGTACCGGGAAAACTCCCCGCGGTTTCGGGCGGCATTCGAGGATCGCTCGATCCTGCTGCCGGCGGACATCGATGTCCGGGACGACCTGCGACAGTTTCGGATGGTCGGCGGTGTGGGCAAGATCCCGCGCGACATCCGCAACGAGGGCAGCGACGGCGGCCGGCGCCATGGCGATGCTGGAGTGGCGCTGCTCAATTTCTACACCGCGACGATGCAGGAGGTTCCCCCGCCGGCTGGCGAGACGATCGACCCTGCTGAAGACACCTACGCGACGCAGGCCGAGGCCGAGCGTCCGACCGCGCGCCTGCTGCCGCGCAATCACACCCCGCTCTTTGGCCGGAGGTTGCAATGAATCCGTTTCGTGGGCTGGCCCGCCTGGTCGGCATTGGCGCCGAGGAAGATCCGCCGATCGCCGAGACGGCCGCGGTGCGAGAAGCTGTCGGCGTCACGGTCGACGACGACGAGGACAGCTGGCGCCGGATCACCGGCGACGCCAAACGCGACCTCTCACCGGTCACGCAACGGCGCATGCGGGAGATGGCTGCCTACGTGTGGGAAGCCAACCTGCTGGCCAATCGACTGATCGAGCTGCCGATTGCTTACCTGCTGGCGGAAGGCGTGACGCTGGAGTCCAGCGATCCGGATGTCCAGAAATGGCTGAACGCCTTCTGGAGCGATCCGATCAACAGCATGGACATGACGTTGCCGCGCCGGATGCGGCTGCTGGCGCTGAACGGCGAGCTGTGCTGGCCGGTGTTCGTGAACGAGTTCAACGGTCACGTCCGGCTCGGCACGCTGGATCCCTCCCTGATCGAGACTGTGGTCTTCGACCCGGACAATTCCGAGCAGCCGATCGGCATCGTGACCTGCCGGGATAACCGCGGCCAGCAGCGGCGGTACCGGATCATCGTTATAGGGCCTGAAGAGGTCTTCGGCGCCACGGCCCGCCGGATCCGAGAAACCTTCACCGACGGCGAGTGCTTCTACTTCCGGATCAATGATCTCGGACGGCGCGGCCGGTCCGACCTTCTGGCCCAAATCGATTGGGTCGATGCCTATGAGCAGTTCCTGTTCGGCGAGATCGACCGGGCGCAGTTCATGCGGGCCTTCATTTGGGACGTCACCCTGAAGGGTGCGACGAAGGACGAAGTGGAGGCCCGCGCGCGGCAGATCACGGCGCCCCGGCCGGGAAGCACGCGCGTGCACAATGACAGCGAGGAATGGAAGGCAGTCACGCCGCAGCTCCATGCGTCGGATGGCGACACTGCGGCGCGGACCTTCCGCACGCACGTTCTCGGCGGAGC
>NZ_FNBW01000008.1 GCF_900102465.1 Thalassobaculum litoreum DSM 18839
GTTCTCCTCGACCCGGGCGTCAGAAGTTTTTTCCGAGCATCTCGCGTAACGTCGAGACATCCATTACCGATTCCGCCAGCAGCTTCTTCAGCCGCGCGTTCTCGTCCTCGAGCTGCTTCAGGCGCTTGGCCTCCGACACCTCAAGGCCACCGTACTTCGAGCGCCACTTGTAGAAGGTCGCATCGCTGATCCCGTGCTTGCGACACAGATCCGACGCCGACAGGCCTGCCTGATGCTCCTTCAGAATGCCGATAATCTGCTCTTCGCTGAACCGACTGCGCTTCATCGTCCATCTCCTCGTCAGAGGAACAGACTAACCTCACAATGCGGAGCTTTCAGGGGAGCAGGTCACAAGACCCGCACCAGTGCCGAGTGGGTCCGCGCCCTGGCCGAGAGCCAGCGCGCCGGCCGCATCGCCCTGGTCGGCGAAACGCGAGCGACGCCCGCGACGTGATGGTGGAGGGGGAGAGCGGGCTTCTGGCCTGCTGCCCGCCCTGGGCGCGGCCGCTCTACGAGCCGTCGAAGCGGCGGGTGACCTGGCCGAACGGGGCGATGGCGACCTGCTTCTCGGCGGACGATCCGGACCAGCTCCGCGGCCCGCAATTCGACGCGGCCTGGGCCGACGAGATCGCCAAATGGCGCTACGAGGCGGCCTGGACCTGGAACGCCGCCTATCCGGAAACGCCGATGCCGGCGGAGGTGGCGGCCGTGGTCGGGGCCGTTATCTCGCCGGTCTTCGACATTGTCGTCGCGGTCCGCGATGCAGTCGTCGGCCGGATCTCTCAGTCGCTCGGCGGCGCTTCCCAACCATAATGCTCGCGCATGAATCCGGCTGAGAACTTGCCGGAATTCCAGTCCTCCGCCAGGGTTTCGGCCGGCCGTTGCTCCGGCGGGCCGTAACCGCCGGAGCCTGGCGTCTCTACGATGGCGCTGTCGCCCTGGCGCAGCGGAGCGTCGCCGAACTTGGTCGGCATGTCCTTGGTCTCGCCTTCCTTGGTGCGAACCGAGAAATGGCCCGAGCGTCCGGGCTTGCCGCCGAACACGCCCCAGGGCTGGTGGCGGAAGCGCTCGCCGATGCCGGTGAAAACGCAGTCGTGTCCCACCGGCGTCACGACCCGGCGCAGGCCGGCCCCGCCGCGCCAGGTACCGGCCCCACCGGAATCCTCGATCAGGCCATAGGCCTCCACCAGCAGCGGATACTCCATCTCGATCGCTTCCACCGGCAGGTTGGAGGTGTTGGTGATGTGGACCTGCACCCCATCCTTCCCGTCGCGGTCGTTCCGGCCGCCGAACCCTCCCCCGAGTGTCTCCAGATAGACATAGGGCCGGCCAGAGCGCGGATCGGTCCCGGCGAAGATCGCCATCGAGTTGGCGCCGTTGGCCGCCCCCACCACCTTGTCCGGCAGCGCGTCGGCCAACGCACCGATCACCACGTCGACGATGCGTTGCGAGGTATGCGCCCGCGACGCGACCGAAGCAGGCTCCACACAGCTCACCACCGTGCCCGGCGGTGCCGTCACCGTCACCGCATCGATGACGCCGTGGTTGTTCGGGATCTCCGGATCCAGCATCGCCTTGAGCACGTAGCACACCGCCGCGATCGTCCCATTCAACGGGATGTTCACGTTGCCAGGCACCTGTTCTTGCGTGCCGGTGAAGTCGAAGACCGCGCTGTCGCCGTCGATGGTGATGGTCACGGCGATCTTGATGTCGTCGAGGCCCGCCCCGTCATTGTCCATGAAGTCTTCAAAGCTGTAGATGCCGTCCGGGATGGCGGCGATGCTCTCCTTCATGCGGGCGTGGGTCCGGCTGATGATGCCGTCGAACACCGCTTCGACCGTCTCGCGCCCGTTGCGCCCGACGATTTCCAGTAGCCGCCGATGCGCCAGGCGCAGGGCCGCGAACTGGGCGTTGTAGTCGCCCCGCCGCTCCTCCACGACGCGCACGTTCAGCAGGATCAGGTCGAACAGGTCCTGGTCCAGCACGCCCCGGCGGAACAGCTTGATGAGGGGAATGCGCAATCCCTCCTGATAGATCGAGGTCATGCCGCCGGCCATGGAGCCGGGCGACATCCCGCCGACATCGGCATGGTGCGCGATGTTGCACACGAAGCCGACCAACTCCCCGTCCGAGAACACCGGCATGGCCAGGTTCACGTCCGGCAGGTGCGTGCCCCCGCCGACATGCGGGTCGTTGGCGCAGAACACGTCGCCTTCGTGGATCTCCGAGACCGGATACTTCTCCAGCAGTTTCTGCATCAGCCCCAGCATCGAGGCGAGATGGATCGGGATCGATCCCGACGCCTGCACCACCAGTCGGCCGTTGCGGTCGACGATCGCGGTGGAGTGGTCGTGGCGCTCCTTGATGTTGGTGGAATAGGCGCTCTTCATCAGGGCGACGAAACTCTCGTCGGCCACGGACTGCAGCGCGTTGAAGACGATCTCGGTGGTGATCGGATCGGGCCCGGTTGTCTTGGTCTCGGCGCTCATCGCGACACCTCGATGATCAGGTTGAGGGCGGCGTCCACCGTCACGGTGTCGCCGGGATGGACCACGGTGGTGGCGTCGAGCTGGTCGACGATGGCGGGCCCCTTGAAGGACTGCGCCGGGGCCAGCTTGGCGCGGTCGTAGACCGGGGTGTCGTGCTCCTTGCCGTCGAACCAGACCGGCCGGTGTGCTGTCGGCGCGGGGGGCTTGCCGGCATCGCCCGCGACCATCGGCGGGGGAATGCGTTCCGCCTCGCCGATGGCGGTCAGGCGCAGGTTCACCGTCTCGATCGGATCGTCGGCCGTATAGTGGCCGTAGGTCTTCTCGTGCGCGGCGAAGAACCGGCGCTTCATCTCCGCGATATCCGGCAGCGACGGCACCGAGCCGTCGGTCTCGTCCGTCGCGACCAGCAGCTCGAAGTTCTGCCCGACATAGCGCAGGTCGATGGCCAGTCGCAGGCGGCGACGGGCCGGCGTGATCTCCTCGGTCTCGAACCAGGCCTGGGCCGCCGCCGCCATGGGCGCGATGGCCGCGTCGATATCGGCGCGGCTCGTTTCCGCCAGGGGCAGTCGGGCGGTGGCGACGAAATCTTCCTTCAGATCGGAGACGACCAGGCCCTGAGCGCAGAGAATGCCCGGCGCGGGTGGCACCACGATCTCTGCCATGTCCAGGGCCCGGGCCACCTCGCCGGCATGCAGGGCGCCGGCGCCGCCGAACGGCATCAGCACGAAGTGGCGCGGGTCGTGACCGCGCTCCACCGAGACCGTGCGGATGGCGCGGACCATGTTGGCGGTGACGATCCCGAGAATGCCTTCGGCCGTCTTCTCGATGGAGAAGCCGAGCCTGTCGGCGATCGGTTGGATCGCCTGCTTCGCCAGATCGAGATCCAGGGTCATCGCCCCGCCGATCAGGCTGCCGGACAGCCGGCCGAGCACCAGGTTGGCGTCGGAGACGGTGGCCTCGGTGCCGCCGCGGCGGTAGCAGGCCGGACCCGGTACCGCACCGGCCGAGGCCGGACCCACCTTCAGCAGCCCGTCGCGATCGAACCAGGCGATGGAGCCGCCGCCGGCACCCACCGTATCCACATCGACGATCGGCAGGCGGACCGGGAAGCCCGCAACCTCGCGGCCGAAGCCGATCTCCGCTTCGAAGTCGCGGATCAGCGCCACGTCGGCGCTGGTGCCGCCCATGTCCAGGGTGATCACGTTCGGCTTGCCGGCCAGCCGCGCCACATGGGCGGCGCCAACGGCACCGGCCGCGGGACCCGACAGGGCGGTGCGGACCGGGAAGTCCGCGGCCCGCTCCACCGACATCAGCCCGCCGCTCGACTGGTTGATGCCGAGACGCGCCTTCGGCGCCCTCTCCTCGAGCTCCTTCCCCAGATGCCGCATATAGCGGCCGATCAGCGGCTGCAGATAGGCGTTCAGCGCCGCAGTGGAGAACCGTTCGTACTCCCGGAATTCGGGCTGCACCGCGCTCGACAGCGACACCGCCACGTTCGGCAGCCGTTCCGCCAGTCGCTTGCCGATCTTCTGTTCATGTTTCGGGTTCAGGAAGGCGAACAGCAGGCAGACCGCGACCGCTTCCGCGCCGGAGGCCTCCACCTGATCGATTGCCGCGTCGATGGCTGCGTCCTCCAGGGCGATGCGCGGCGTACCGTCGGCCATCATCCGTTCGCGCACCTCGAAGCGGTGTTTGCGCGGAATCAGCGGCGGCGGCGCGTCGGCCTTCAGGTCGTACATCTTCGGGCGGATCTGCCGGCCGATCTCCAGCAAGTCGCGGAAGCCTTCCGTGGTGATCAGCGCCAGCGCCGCACCCTTACGCTGGATCAGCGCGTTGGTCGCGACGGTCGTGCCGTGAGCGAGGCGGGTGATCGAGTCGGCCGGGATGCCGTTGGCCTTCGACAGGGCGTCGAGCCCTTCCAGAATCGCTTCCGCCGGGTTGTGCGGCGTGGACGGGGTCTTGTGCACGACGACCTGGGCGCTGTCGCGGTCGACCGCATAGAAGTCAGTGAAGGTGCCGCCAACGTCGACACCGATGAACCAGGACATGCGAACTCCGTCAGCGCTGATTGCCGAAAGTCATGTAGTAGGACGAAGCTTCCACCGACGAGGTCGGTAGGTCGTAGGGCTGCAGCACGTCGTTGCCGAACGCCGCCTCCAGGGCCAGGGTGGCCGTCGCCGGAGTATCGGTGTCGAGGATCACCAGCCATTCCTGCTTCATGTCGGCCGGCACCGGCTTGCCCTGGGCCTTGATGCCTTCGGCCACCACGTCCAGGTCGTTCTCCAGCACGCAGGCGCCGAGCACGCCCGGGCGCTTGATCACTTCCGGCAGGATCTGCTCGGCCAGGGCCTTGCGGAGATCGGCCTTCTGAGCATCGGCCGGGAAAAAGCGGGCGAGGCCGGCGGCACCGGTGAAGCCGTGTGTCAGGTCGACCGTGCATTCCACGGTGAGCCGGTCGAAATGGGTGAACAGCGCCATCACCTTCTTCGACCAGGGCGACTGGTCGCCCAGCAGCTTCATGTATTCCGGTGCGCAGAGGTCGCGGACGGTGTCGGTCTCATAGGTGGCGAAATACTTAACCTTCGCGCGGTCGTCGGCCGCCAGATAGCGGCGCGCCCGTTTGAAGCCGGGCATGAACACCCGCTCGTCCACATGCTCGCGGTTGTACCACTCGTTGAACTCTTCCTCGTGCTCGCCGGCGACCTCGGTAAAGGTGACCAGCATGCCCTTGCCATATAGCGGCATCGTTCTCTCCGTCGGTGGTCTGTGTCGCGGCGGGTGATCCCACGGACCGCTGTCGCGCGGGCGCAGATCTCACCGCGTATGATGGGGTGCTGCCAAGGGTGTTTCTTAGATCCCGCCGACACATATTTCCATGGCCGCGCCATATCCGCTTATGACGGCGGCGCCGGTACTCAGGCGATCAGCCGCTGGGCGAAGTCCTTCAGCGCCATGCCTTCCGCACCGCCCAGCCGTTTCGCCGTCTCGTTCACCCGACTCAGCACACCGTCCTCATAGGTCGAGCGTCCGTCGCCGATGCGGGCACTCATCGCCGCGACCGTGCCGGCGGCGATGCCCCGATCATCCAGGGCGGGCAGGCGGGAGAAGCCGGCGCCGTCCGCCCCGCCGCCGGCGTCGTTGTAGAAGGCTGCATAGCCGTCGACCTTCAGCGCCGTCATCGGGTCGGTGCCGAGCATGCCGCCATGGCTGCCGCAGACGATGACCTGGCCGACATCCTGCGGTCCGATCAGCGACGCGGAATCCGCCAGGACGACGTGCCGGCCGCTCGGCCCCGGCGGCAGCTCCGTGCGGGCCTCCTCATAGACCGGGATCTCGGCCGTGACCGTCGGCGCGAGGGTCAACAGCTGGGCCGCCTCCATGACCGGCTGCCCGACGGCCACGCCGACGGTCCGCGCCACCTCGTTGACGGTGGAGATCGCGCCCCGCGCCGCCATGTCCTCGGCGTTGCCGATCCGAGCCGACATGGTGTCGATCGCCGCATAGGCCAGCCCCAGCGCGTCGCACCAGGCCGCGCCCCCGACGCCGGCATCGTCCTTCCCCCGCCCCGCGTCGTTCAGGATCATCGCCCGCACCCCGGCCTTAGCGGCGCAATAGGCGGCATAGACTCCGCCATGGGACGCCGAGACCAGCACCGCGCCGATCCAGGCTCCGGTCGGCTTGGTGACGCTGTCGGCGAGGATGATGGCGGCGGGCGGTTCGGACATGGTCGGATACCCTGCGGTTCGATCCGGCCATGGTGGCCGCAGTCCCGCCCAGGGTCCAGGCTCCGTCATCCGCCCGTCAGCCCGGCTGGAAATCGAAGACGCAGAGCACGCGGCTCACCGGCTCGTCGATGCGGCCGAAGGGCAGGCTGAGAACGCTGAACGCCGTCCAGGGCCTGGCGGAAAAGCTGAACGGCCCCTGGTACCAGTAGGGTTGGCTGGCCTCGACGATCCAGTGCAGCCGCTCGGCCGCGGCGTGCCCGCCCGGCGTTTCGTCGGTGCGCCGGTTTGTGCTCTCGTATCCGACCGCGTCGCGATAGGCGGTACCGGTCAGACGGGTCCGGAACCGCCTGGTGTCCCGCTCGTATTCCTCGAGCACGAGAAACGGCAGGGCCGCCGTCGGAAACGCCAGAGGATCGATGCAGTCCGGACTCGGCAGGCCGCCACCCAAGTGCGAGTCCTGCCAGTATCTGAAGAGCATCCTCTGATTTTGATCAGTCAACGCGTCGATATCATGGAATGGTCGAACCCAGACGCCAGACATTGAATTAAATTCGGACCGACTTTCGCTCACCAGGCCCCCACCTGAATTCACGGCGATACCAGATACTTGGCTAATGGTGAGATCCATGCCAGTGAAATATTCCAAACATACCTATACTTGTCTTCATGCATTGGGTTCGGGAATACGGTTGTATGGTCCGCGTCTGCGGGTCTCACGGGCGACCGCGATAGACCGGCACGTCCTGGCTCGGGATCCACAGCCCCTTGGGCGGCTCGCCGGTCTGGTAGAACACGTCGATCGGCATGCCGCCGCGCGGGTACCAGTAGCCGCCGATGCGCAGCCATTTGGGGGCCAGCAGGTCCGTCACGCGCTTGGCGATGTCGATGGTGCAGCCCTCGTGGAAGGCGCCGTGGTTGCGGAACGATCCCAGATAGAGCTTCAACGACTTGCTCTCCACCAGCCAGTCGGTCGGCACGTAGTCGATGATCAGGAAGGCGAAATCCGGCTGGCCGGTCACCGGGCAGAGCGAGGTGAACTCCGGCTGGGTGAACCGCACCACGTAATCGGTGCCGCGATGTGGGTTCTCCACCTTTTCCAGCACCGCCTCCTCGGGCGAGGCGGGCAGGGCGGTGGCACCGCCGAGCTGGTTCAGGCCGCCGTAGATCGTCTGGTCGCTCATCGTCTCAATCCTCGTTCATCCGGTCCGGCCGCCCATTCCGCCAGGACCTCCCGGTCGTTCTCCCGCGCCGGCCGGTCGCCGGGCGCACCCCCCAGCCGCAGATATGCCCAGACGGCGGCGCCGCGCACCAGCGCACTGTCGTCGTCGAGCAGCGACGCCACACTGGGCAGGGCATCGGCCGTGCCGGAGTTCCCGAGCGCGATCAGGACGTTGCGCACGAAGCGGTCGCGGCCGGTCCGCTTGATCGGCGAGCCGGAGAACCGGGCCCGGAACGCTGCGTCGTCCAGACCCGCCAGCTCGCTCAGCAGCGGCAGGGTGAGGTCCTCGCGGGCGACGAAGGCGGCCTCGCGGGCGGTCTCGGCGAACTTGTTCCAGGGGCACACGGCGAGGCAGTCGTCGCAGCCGTAGATCCGGTTGCCCATGGCGGCGCGGAATTCCCGCGGGACCGGCCCCTTGTGCTCGATGGTCAGGTAGCTGATGCACCGACGCGCATCGAGCGTGTAGGGGGCTGGGAAGGCGTCGGTCGGACAGATGTCCAGGCAGCGTCGGCAGGAGCCGCAATGGTCGGTCTCCGCCGCGTCCGGGGTCAGGTCCAGGGTGGTGAAGATCTCGCCCAGGAACAGCCAGGACCCGTGCTCGCGACTGACCAGGTTGGAGTGCTTGCCCTGCCAGCCCACCCCGGCGCTGGCGGCGAGCGGCTTCTCCAGCACCGGGGCGGTGTCGACGAAGACCTTCACCTCGCAGTCCAGTTCCGCATGCATCCAGCGGGCCACCCGCTTCAGCCGCTTCTTCACCAGGTCGTGGTAGTCCCGGTTTCGGGCATAGGCGGCGATCACGCCCCGATCGGTGCGCCGCAGGTCGTCCAGCGGGTCGTGCTCCGGTCCGTAGTTCATGGCGCAGACGACCACGCTGCGCGCCTCCGGCCAGAGCGTCTTCGGATCGCGTCGGCGGTCGTGGGTGTCGGCCATCCAGGCCATTTCGCCGTGCTGCCCTGCGGCGACGAAGGCATCCAGCCGCGCCTGCTCCCGCGCGCCCACCTCGGCGCGGGTGATGCCGACCGCGTCGAACCCGGCGGCCCGTGCTTTGGCCTCGATGCGCTCGGCGAGGGTGGGGGCGTCCGTCATGTTCAAATCTTATCTTACCTCGTCATCCCGGACGGACCCGGATTTGATCCCGGACCGGGCCGGGACCCAGCGATGCCGCCAGGGTCCCGGTCTCGCCCCGGGTCGGGCCCGGGGACGAACCGGGCTGACGGTGTCGGAAGAAAAAGGCCGCGTCAAAGCGCCGGGATGTCCCCCGCCGCCTGCTGCTCGGCGAAGGCGGCGGCGAAATCCGCCAGCGTGCCCGCCTCCACGGCGCCGCGCAGACCGGCCATCAGCTCCTGATAGTAATGCAGGTTGTGCCAGGTCAGCAGCATCGGGCCGAGGATCTCGTCGGCCTTCTGCAGATGGTGCAGATAGGCTCGGCTGTAGCCGGTGCAGGCCGGGCAGGCGCAGTCGGCGTCGAGCGGCCGCGGATCGGCGGCGTGCCGGGCGTTGCGCAGGTTCACCGGTCCGCGTCGGGTCTGCGCCTGGCCGGTGCGGCCCGAGCGGCTCGGCAGCACGCAGTCGAACATGTCGATCCCGCGCGTGACCGCTCCCACCAGATCCCCCGGCTTGCCCACCCCCATCAGATAGCGCGGTGCGTCGTCGGGCAGGTGCGGAGTGGTCGCCTCCAGCACCCGGAACATCTCCTCCTGTCCCTCGCCGACCGCCAGCCCGCCGACGGCATAGCCCTCGAAGCCGATTCCGGTCAGAGCCTCCACGGATTCCCGCCGCAGGTCGTCATAGACGCTGCCCTGCACGATCCCGAAGAGCGTATGCCCCGGCCGGTCGGTGAACGCCTCCTTCGACCGTGCCGCCCATTTCATGCTCAGGCGCATGGAGTCCGCCGCCTGTTCGTGGGTCGCAGGATGCGGGGTGCATTCGTCGAAGGCCATGGTGATGTCGGAGCCCAGCAGGTGCTGGATCTCGATGGAGCGCTCCGGGGTCAGCCGGTGTTTGCTGCCGTCGATATGGCTCTGGAAGGTCACCCCGTCCTTGTCGAGCTTGCGCCGGCCGGCCAGCGACATGACCTGGAAGCCGCCGCTGTCGGTCAGGATTGGCTTGTTCCAGTTCATGAACCGGTGCAGCCCGCCCAGCTCGGCAATGCGCTCGGCGGTGGGACGCAGCATCAGGTGATAGGTGTTGCCGAGCAGGATCTCGGCACCCGTTTCGGCTACGGACTCGGGCCGCATCGCTTTCACCGTCGCCGCCGTGCCCACGGGCATGAAGGCGGGGGTCTCTATGGTGCCGTGAGCCAGCGTGAGGCGGCCGCGCCGGGCGGCGCCGTCCTTGGCCCAGGTCTCGAAGCCGATGGTCATGGCGTGGTCCTCTCCAGCAGACAGGCATCCCCGTACGAGAAGAAGCGGTAGCCTTGCGCGATCGCGTGATCGTAGGCCGCCAGGATCCGCTCCCGCCCGGCGAAGGCGCTGACCAGCATCAGCAGGGTCGATTTCGGCAGGTGGAAATTGGTCAGCAGCATGTCGACCGCCTTGAACCGGTAGCCGGGCGTGATGAACAGGTCGGTGTCGCCGGACCAGGCCGGAACGGTGCCGTCGTCATTGGCCGCGGCCTCCAGTACCCGCAGGGTCGTGGTGCCGGTGGCGACGATCCGACCGCCGGTGGCGCGGGTCTCGGCGATGGCCCGTGCGGTCTCGGCGGAGACCTCACCCCATTCGGTGTGCATCACGTGGTCGTCGGTGTCGTCCGCCTTCACCGGCAGGAAGGTGCCGGCCCCCACATGCAGGGTGACCAGCGCCCGCTTCACGCCCTTCGCTTCCACCGCCTGCAGCAGTGCCGGGGTGAAGTGGAGCCCGGCGGTCGGCGCCGCGACAGCGCCGTCGCGGGCAGCGAAAACCGTCTGATAGTCCTGGGAATCTTCCGCACCCTCGCCGGCGGCGCGCTTGATATAGGGCGGCAGTGGCATGGAGCCGTGGGCTTCCAGCGCGGCCATCAGCGCCGGCCCGCCGCAGGAGAAAGCGAGGGTGACCTCGCCGGCCTCGCCCTTGTCGGTGACGTCGGCGGCAAGGTCTTCCGCGAAGACGATCCGGTCGCCGGGGCGCAGTTTCTTGGCCGGCCGGGCGAAGGCGCGCCACACGGCATCGCCGTCGCGCTTGTGCAGGGTGACCTCCACCCCGGCCGCGCCGCGCCTGCCCTTCAGGCGGGCGGGAATGACGCGGGTGTCGTTGGAGAGCAGCAGGTCGCCCGGCCGCAGCAGGTCGGGCAGGTCGCGCACCACCCGGTCCGCCATTCGGCCGCCGGTCAGGTCCAGCAGCCGGGCGGATTCCCGCGGGCGGGCCGGGAAGCGGGCGATCCGCTCCTCCGGCAGGGTGTAGTCGAACAGATCGACGCGCATCCGGCGCCCGTCCTCAGATCGGCCGGACCGGGGCCTCCTGCCACTCCGCCGGCAGCAGGCGGATCAGCGCGCGGAACGGCACCAGCAGCAGCGCCGCCATGGCCAGCTTGGCGGCATAGTCGCCGAGCGCGAGCTGCACCCACGGCACCTGGGTCATGGCGAAGGCGCCGGCGAAGAAGATCGCGGTGTCCAGGGCCGAGGCGAAAAGCGAGGAGACCAGCGGCGCGCGCCACCAGGTGCCCTGGCGCAGCCTGTTGAAGATCCACACGTCGAGGAGCTGGGCGGTCAGGAAGGCGGCGCCGCTGGCCACGGCGATGCGCTGACCGAAGGCGTCGGTGGCGGCCATGAAGGACAGCACCACGCCGACCGCGAAACCGGCATAGACCACGCGACGCGCCGAGGCGGCGCCGAGGATCCGGTTCGACAGGTCGGTGACCAGGAAGGCGAGAGGATAGGTGAACGCGCCCCAGGTGAGCCAGTCGCCGATCGGATACTGGACGGCGATGTTGGAGACCAGGACGACGAGGCCGATGGCCACCATGGCGGCGACCAGGGCCGAACGTTCGGCGGCGTGCGTGCGCATGAGCGGCACCTCAACGGCAAGAGCGCGGAAAGCGCGGGGTTCTAACGCCGAAGCGGCGGAATGTCGAGGGTGTGTGCCGTCCGTTGCAAGCCATCAACCTTCATCCGTCATCCCGGCGACCTCCGGACCCGATCCGGAGGGCGGCCGGGACCGTGTCCCCAACGTCGGTTCCGGGTCCCGGCCGACCCTCGGTTCAAGCCCGGGGCTCGCCGGGATGACGGAGCATGGGAAATAGCGGCCACACCCTATTCCGGGAACTTGCCGTCCAGCACGCCCCAGATCTCGTGGGATTTCAGGTCGCGCACGGTGACGATGCGCTGGTCGCCGCGTTCCAGGATCTCCAGCAGCGTGCCGCAGGTCTGCTGGCCCAGCACCACGTCGTACCAGCCGGCCCGGCGGATGGCGCCGTCGGTGGTGAGAAGCTGCGGCGGGCCGAGCTCCTCTCGGGCCTCGTCGATGCTCCAATCCTCCACGTCGCCGTCCAGGTCCTCAAGCGACACGCCGCGCGAGGTCTCGCCGCAGCTCTCCCGCGGCTCGGCGCCATAGGGGGCGAGCTTGGCCAACTCCTCGCGGTCGGACCCGCAGCCCGCCAGCAACCCGCCGCAGAGCAACAGCAGGGCGGCGGAGCGGGTGAGGGAAAGTGCGGTCGTCGTCATGATCGTTCTCCGAACGTGGCGGGCCCCTACCGATGACGACTCAACCCCGTCCCGGTTTCCCGATCAAGTCTCCTGGCGCCTCCGTCCGGCGCGTCAGGCGTCCTCGCAGATCTTCGCGAGCATAGCCCGCACCGCCTTCAGCGAGGCGGCGGTCGCCGCCGGGCCGTCATGCGGCATGTGGGTCTCGATGACGATCGGCAACGCGCCGCCCGGGGCCGCGTTCAGGATCGTGGCGAGGCTGCCCGCGTGGTCGATCACGCCCTGGCCGACCGGCACATAGGTCTTGTCCGGGGCGAGATCCTTCACATGCACGGTGCCGCCCAGCCGGGCGGCGTGGACGAGTTCGTCCTCGCTCGGCGGCGGATGACCGGCGGACATCTGGTTGGCGAGGTCGATCGCCGCCTTCAGGCGTGGGTGCGGATGGTGGTCGGCGACGGCGATGATACCGGCCAGCGTGGCCACGTTGCAGACATGCTCGTTCTCCAGCACCAGATCCACCCCGTGGGCCTCCGCCAGGTCGAGCAGGAGCCCCAGGTCGTCGTCCAGATCCGCCGGGGTGAAGCCGGGATAGGCGAGGTAGGAGAAGACCCGGATCTGCCGGGCACCGAGCACGTTCGCGACCTCGAAGGCGTGCACCATGGCGGTCTCGTTGCTCATGGCGTCCGGGTCGAAGCCGTGGAAGTTGGTCCCCTCGGGCACCGGCATGCCCGGCCTGGTCCATTTCAGCAGGGGCGAGCAGTAGCAGCCCACCGTCAGCCCCGCGTCGGCCAGCCGTGCGGCCAGCGCCCCCAGTTCGTCATTGTCGAACAGAATGACGTTGCGCTCGTCGACGGCGCGGATATCGACCTGGGTGACATCGTGCTCGGCCGTGAAGGCCAGGACCTCGTCCAGGTCCTGGCTCACCTCGTCGGTGATCAGGGCGACGGTGGGGATGGCGGGCATGGGCGTCAGAGTCCGAGTCGCCAGCGGAGCAGGTCGATGCGGTCCTGGCCCCAGAAGATCTCGCCGTCCGGCAGGACATAGCTGGGCGCGCCGAACACCCCCGAATTGATCGCCTTCTGGGTGTCGGCGGTGAGCTGGTCGTTGTAGGTCGGCGCCGCCTCGATGATCGCCGCCCCGTCCAGTCCGGTCTCGTCGGCGATCGTCTTCACCACTTCGGTGTCGCCGGTGTCGCGGTTGTCGCGCCACAGGGCGGTCAGCAGCGCGTCGCTCAGCGCCAGGGCGTCGGCACCGCTCTCCCGCGCGGCGATGATGGCCAGCGAGGAGATCGGCGTGGTGATCGGGAAGGCCTTGGGCTCCAGCACCAGGGGGATGCCGAGATTATCGCGCCAGCGCTTCATCTCCATCATGCGGTAGGCTTGGCGCTGCGGCGCGCGCTTGGGCAGCGGCAGGCCACCGGAGACGGCGAAGACCGCGCCGAAATCGACCGCGTGCACGCCGACCGTCGCGCCGGTCTGCTTGACGATCTCCATGAACCGGCCGGATCCGAGATAGCTCCACGGGCTGGAGGTCGAGATGTAGTAATCGATGTGCAGGCTCACGGGTGGTCTCCCTCGGGTTCGGCATGGCGCTCGCGCAGCACGCGACGCATGATCTTGCCGGTTGTTGTCATGGGCAGGGCGTCGACGAACTCGACGATCCGGGGATATTCATGGGCGGCGAGCCGGGTCTTCACGTGGCTCTGGATCGCCCGCTTCAGCTCGTCGCTCGGTGCGTGGCCCTCGGCCAGGACGATGCAGGCCTTCACCGCCTGGGTGCGCAGCGGGTCCGGCACGCCGATCGCCGCCGCCAGGGCCACCGCCGGATGGGTCATCAGGCAGTCCTCGATCTCGCCCGGGCCGATGCGGTAGCCGGCCGAGGTGATGACGTCGTCGTCGCGGCCCACGTAGTGCAGGTAACCGTCGTCGTCGACGCGGCCGAGATCGCCGGTCAGCATCCAGTCGCCCACGTATTTTTCTTCCGTCGCCTCCGGCTTGTTCCAGTATTTCAGGAACATCACGGGGTCGCCGCGCCGCACGGCGATGGCGCCGGGCTCGCCGGGGGGCATGAAATTGCCGTCGCCGTCGACGATGGCGACCTCGTGGCCAGGTATCGGCTTGCCCATGGAGCCCGGGCGGACCTCCATGATGGACGCGCAGTTGCCGACCACCAGGTTGCACTCGGTCTGGCCGTAGAACTCGTTGATGGTGAAGCCGAAGGTGCGCCGGCCCCAGTCCAGCAGTTCCGCGCCGAGGCTTTCGCCGCCGGAGCCGATGGAGCGCATGGTGGGGCAGCGCGCGTCGGGCACCTGGCGCATCATCTTCAGCGCGGTCGGCGGCAGGAAGGCGTTGCGCACCCCGTGTCGGGCGATGAAGTCGAAGGCGGCCTCCGGCTCGAACTTGGCGAAGCGGTGGGCGACGACCGGCACGCCGTGGTGCAGGGACGGTAGCAGCACGTCGATCAGCCCGCCGATCCAGGCCCAGTCGGCCGGCGTCCAGAACCGGTCGCCCGGCTTGGGGAAGAACTCCTGGGGAAACTCCACCCCCGGCAGATGTCCCAGCAGCACCCGGTGGGCGTGCAACGCGCCCTTCGGCGGGCCGGTGGTGCCCGAGGTGTAGATGATGATCGCCGGATCGTCGGCCAGTGTATCGACCGGCGTGAAGCGGTCCGACGCGGCGGCGAGCGCCGGGGCGAAGGCCTCCCAGTCCGGTCCGTCGCGGCTCTCGTCGGCCACCAGCACCAGCTTCAGGTCCGGCAGCCGGTCGCGGATCGTCATGATCTTCGGCAGGCTGTCACGGTCGGTGACCAGGGCGGCGGCCCCGCTGTCCGACAGCCGGTACTGCAGCGCATCCTCGCCGAACAGGGTGAACAGCGGCACCGAGACCATGCCGGCCTTGTGGGCGGCGATGTGGGCGATGGCGGTCTCCGGGCGCTGGGGCAGCAGGATCGCCACCCGGTCGCCGCGGACCAGCCGCGCACCCGCCAGCACATTGGCCAGCCGGTTCGACGCCCGTTTCAACTCGGTGAAGGAGACCTCGCGGACCTGGCCGTCGCCCTGCACGTAGATCAGCGCCGTTCCGGCACCCGCCTCCGCATGGCGGTCGCAGATGTCCACGCCGATGTTGTAGCGCTCCGGTACCCGCCATCGAAAGCGGGCACGCGCCTCCTCATAGCTGGCGGCGGGCTCGAGCATGCATCCTCCCTTCGGAGATCAAAGCGCGCCGACAGGTTGTGGGCAAGGGCGCTGGTGTCCAGGGTTGATCGTGGACGGACGCGGGACGGGTGGGACGGCGATCTGAAGACCGGAACAAATGAGAGCTTATTCCGCTCCACGCCGGAAGCTGGCGGTGAGTGTGGCGTGGGGCGGGGCGGTTGGGCTACATTTTTCCCATGCGAGAGTTGAGCGAAGCCGAATTCCACCGTTACGCCCGCCACCTGATCCTCGACGAGGTCGGCGAGGAAGGGCAGGCGCGGCTGCTGGACGCCCGGGTCGTGGTGATCGGCGCCGGGGGGCTCGGCGCGCCGGTGTCGCTGTATCTGGCGGCGGCCGGGGTCGGCACCCTGGTGCTGGTGGACGACGACGCGGTCGACCTGACCAACCTGCAGCGCCAGGTCGTCCACATGACCGACGCGGTCGGCCGGCCCAAGGTCGACTCCGCCGCCGAGACCCTGGCCAGGATCAATCCCGGCATCGCGGTCGAGCGGGTGGCCGAGCGGCTGACGCCGGACAATGCCGGGCGGATCGTCGCCGGCGCCGATGTGGTGGTCGACGGCTCGGACAATTTCGCCACGCGCTATGCCCTGAACGACGCCTGCCGGGCGGCGGGCGTGCCGCTGGTCGCCGGCGCCCTGTCGCGCTTCGAGGGCCAGCTCACCACGGTGATGCCGGACGCGGACGCGCCCTGCTACCGCTGCCTGTTCCCCGAGACGCCGGATCCGGAGCTCACCCCGCGCTGCGAGGAGGCCGGGATTCTCGGTGCCGTCGCCGGGGTGATCGGCACGCTGCAGGCGACCGAGACCCTGAAGCTGATCCTCGGCCTGGGCGAGCCCATGAAGGGCCGGCTGATGCTGTGGGACGCGCTCGACATGTCGGTGCAGGAGATCCGGTACAAGAAGCGTCCGGGGTGCCGGGCCTGCGGGTGAGCGGTTCGTTTCCCGCTCCAATCCAACCTACCTCCGTCCCCAATTCCAGCCCCTCTCCGTCGTCCTGACGAAAGTCAGGATCAAGCACCGGCGCTGCGGAAGGGCAGGCGGCTCGGAAGGGCAGGTGGCAGGATCCTGATTTGCATCAGGATGACGGGGGAGGGAGTGGGGGGCGGCAGAGAGGGCGTGGAAGGGGCTACAACCCCTGCACCGGTTCCGGGAACGCCGGGAAATTGCTCTGGCCCTGGGTGCGGCGCCAGTGGTCCAGCGCCCAGTGCACGCTGGGGAAGGCCAGGTCGTCCCAGGGGATCTCGTCCCAGGTGAACAGGCCGACCTCCCGCGTCTCGTCGCCGGCCTTCACATCCGGGTCGAGCAGGCGGGCGCGGTAGATCATCTGTACCTGACTGATCCGCGGGATGTTGTAGATGCCGAGCAGGGCGTCGATCTCGATCTTGGCATAGGCCTCTTCCCAGGCCTCGCGCATCGCCCCCTCCACCGTGGTCTCCCGCTCCTCCATGTAGCCTGCCGGGATCGTCCAGTAGCCGTCGCGCGGATCGATCGCCCGGCGGCACAGCAGGAACTTGTCGCCCAGGGTGACCACCGAACCGACGACGATCTTGGGGTTGATGTAGTTGATGAAGCCGCAATCGTCGCAGACCAGCCGCTCGCGGTTGTCGCCGTGCGGCACGCGGCGGACGACGGGACCCTGCGGGCCGGAACGGGGAGGGGTGGCGTCGGACATGAGGGGAGTGTGGCGGCGCCGCGCGCCGCCCGCAACCGGGACGCGGCGATTTGGCGGGATGCCAGGCACAAAAAAAGCGGCCCAAAGCCGCCGTCATGTCCCGCAACCGGACCCGGTCAGACGAAGATGTCGAGATTTCCCCCGCGGCCGCTGCCCCGGCTGAACGCGAAGGCGGCCCGGTTGCCGTCCACCCGCTGCTCGCGATCCTGCTCGCTGTCGGGCCCGACGTCGTCGGCCTCGGAGTTCTGGCGAACCGGGTTGGAGGTCAGGTTGCGGGTGGAACTGGAGGACTGCTCCTGCTGCACGGGACGCGGTACCACCAGCCCGGCATTGGGCAGCGCGTTGGTCGGCGTCGATGTCAGAACGGGTTGAAGCATTTTCTGTCTCCACCCGTGAATATAGACCTTAACGCATCGGAATTCAAGGAACCGCGGAGTTCCGCGATTCTTACGACTCCGACGCGGCGGCGGCCCGTGCTCTCTTAACCAGTCTGACCAACTCCACCCGGGCGCCGTCGGCATCGGCCACCGGCGTGTCGAAGGGCAGGCGGGCGACCCTGCCGGCGCGCCGCAGGTCGGCGCCCTCGGCATCCACGCCGGTCATCGCCCAGCCCTCGCCCTCCAGGCCGAGCAGCACCTTGGCGTAGAGGGCGACGGCATCGGCATGGTCGTCGTTCATGTGGCCGACCACATCGGCTTCCCGCTCGGCCAGGGTGGGGTGGGCCTCGCCGAGGACCTCGCCGCCGTCGACCCAGTGGATCCGGCCGAAGCCGGCGACGATATGGGCGCGCTCCACCGACATCCGCCACACCGCGAAATCGCCAAACCCGGCATACATGTCGGCGGAGGGGTGGCGGGCCAGGTAGCGGGCGCGGTGCCGCGGGTCGTCGGTCTTCTCCAGGCGGCCCATCACCGTCGCCCGGGCGCCGGTCAGCGGCTCGTCGAGCCCGGCGGTGCCGTCGACCAGCAGGCTGGCGCGGGGATCGGCCAGGAGATTCCGGGTGTGATCCGCCAGGGTGGAGATCAGCAGGAGAGGCGACGCGTCCTGGTCGACCGCCATCATCACCAGCGAGGCATAGGGCCAGCCGGTCGGCGCTTCGGACTCGGCGCGCTGTACCGTCGCCAGCACCGCCCGGTCGCAGGAGCGCAGCAGATCGCGCACCGACCGGGCGGGAGAGGGTGTGGAAGACTTGGCGTCTGGATCGGTCATACCCATGCTATACATCGGGACGGGCGGCGATCGAAATGCGGCGCATTCGGGGCGCCGCCTGCATTCTTCGCCCCATTGCGGCCAAGCCCTTGCCGGAATGGGGGGGCAAACCCGAACTCTGGCAACGACGTGTTGCGGGAAAGGGGCGGATCATGACGAACACCATCGCGCTGGTCGACGACGACCAGAACATCCTGACATCGGTTTCCATGGCGCTGGAGTCGGAAGGCTTCCAGGTGCGCACCTACAAGGACGGCGAGGAGGCCCTGCGCGGCCTGAACCAGCGGCCGGTCGATCTGGCGGTGCTCGACATCAAGATGCCGCGCCTGGACGGGATGGAACTGCTGCAGCGCCTGCGCAAGACCTCCACCCTGCCGGTGATCTTCCTGACCTCCAAGGACGACGAGGTGGACGAGGTGCTCGGCCTGCGCATGGGCGCCGACGACTACATCCGCAAGCCGTTCTCCCAGCGCCTGCTGATCGAGCGCATCCGCGCGCTGCTGCGGCGCCAGGACCTGGCCCAGGACGAGTTCAATCCACAGTCGGAGGCGCCGCTGGTGCGCGGCGAGCTGGTGCTCGACGGCGCCCGGCACATCTGCTCCTGGGCCGGCAAGCCGGTGCCGCTGACGGTGACCGAGTTCCTGATCCTGCGAGCGCTGGCGGTGCGGCCGGGCCACGTGAAGAGCCGCGACCAGCTCATGGATGCGGCCTATGGCGACAACATCTATGTCGACGACCGCACGATCGACAGCCACATCAAGCGGATACGCAAGAAATTCAAGTCGGCCGACGACCAGTTCTCCAAGATAGAAACCCTCTACGGCGTGGGTTACCGGTACCGGGAGTGACCCGGGCCGGGCGACGGGCCGGGGATGACGGGGACTAAGGGGAACCGATGGCGGCGACGGGCCGAAATGACGGTAGCCGACACGGCTTGCGGGCCGATCCGAACGATCAGCCGCAATCGACAGGCCATGGGCGCGGCGCGTCCGATGCGGGGCGGACCCGGCGGGCGACCCCCAGGCGACGCAAGGTCTTCGCTCTGCGCTGGCCGTCGGTATCGGGACTGACCGCGCGCATCCTGGCGATCAACCTAGTGTCGATCGCCATCCTCTTCGTCGGCGTACTCTATCTCGACCGCTACCAGAACGCCCTGATCCGCGGCGAGCTGGACGCGCTGACCCGTCAGGCGGAGGTGATCGCCCGGGCGATCGGCGAACTCGGCATAGAGCCGAACGTGATCCAGGACGAGGGCCTCGATCCGGTGCGGGTGCAGCGCATCGTGCGACGCCTGTCGGTCGTCACCTCTTCGCGCATCCGGGTCTATCACCCCACCGGCGCGATGCTGGCCGACAGCCGACGGCTCGCCGGGCCGGCCGGCACCGTGCGCATCGTACCGCTGCCCCCGCCCATGGAGAACGAGCCCCTGGCCCGGCTCGCCATCGATCTCTACAACGCCATGGTCAACTGGCTGCCGCGCCGCGGCCAGCTCCCGATCTGGCGCGAGCAGCCGTCGGACGGCGGCGTGCTGAAGGAAGTCACCGCCGCGCTCGCCGGCACCACCGAACGGGCCGTCCGCAAGACCGAGCAGGGCGGGCTGATCCTGTCCACCGCGGTGCCGGTGCAGCGTTACAAGCAGGTGCTCGGCGCGCTGATGCTGTCGCTGGACGGCGACGAGATCGACACCGCCGTGCGCGAGGTCCGGTTCGAGATCCTGTCGATCTTCGCCTTCACCCTGCTGGTCACCATCCTGCTGTCACTGTACCTGGCGGGCACCATCACCCGGCCGATCCAGCGCCTCGCCCATGCCGCCGTGCTGGTGCGCAACAGCCGGCACCGACGGATCCAGATTCCCGATTTCGGCGGCCGGAAGGACGAGATCGGCGACCTGTCGCGCTCGATCCGCTCGATGACCGAGGAACTGTGGCGCCGGCTCGACGCCATCGAGGGTTTTGCCGCCGACGTCGCCCACGAGATCAAGAACCCGCTGACCTCCCTGCGCAGCGCGGTGGAGACGGCGGCGCGGATCGACGATCCGGAGCGTCAGCGCCGTCTGCTGGCCGTCGTCGTCGACGACGTGGAGCGGCTGAACCGGCTGATCACCGACATCTCCTCGGCCTCCCGCATTGCCGCCGAGATCAGCCGGGAAGAGGAGGAGCGGGTCGATGTCGGCGGGCTGCTGGGCGCCCTGGCGGAAGTCTACAAGGCGGCCCAGGAGGATCACGGCGGCCCGCCGGTCCGCGCCGAACTGACCGATCCGGAGAAGCTGTTCGTCAACGGCCACGAGGGCCGGCTGGTGCAGGTGCTGCGCAACCTGATCGAGAACGCGGTCAGCTTCTCGCCGTCGGAGGGCTCGGTGCGGCTGCGCGCCTATCGCGAGAACGGCGAGGTGGTGATCGTGGTCGAGGATGACGGCCCCGGCCTGCCGGAGGGCAAGCTCGACGCGGTGTTCGATCGGTTCTATTCGGAGCGGCCCGAGGGCGAGAAGTTCGGAACCCATTCCGGCCTTGGCCTGTCGATCTCGCGCCAGATCATCGAGGCCCACGAGGGCACGGTGCGCGCCGAGAACCGCAAGAGCCCGGACGGCAGGACGCTGGGCGCGCGCTTCCTCATCCGGCTGCCGGCGGCGGACGACTGAGGCAGCGGCTTCGGCGGAACAAATGAGGTGGGGCGGAGCGGGCCTCTCCGCCCCACCTCTGCGGCTCACCCTGCTTCCGACACTGCCCGCTTCAGGATCAGGAGCAGCATCAGAAGCTGGGTCAGGTCTGCCCGGGACCGGGGGGACAGTCTGGGCAGCCTCAGGATGACCCGGAGATCCCCGATCTGCCGGTCGAGCTGATCGGCATCCAGGGACAGGGTGAGCACGGTCATGGAACCAGGCGTCAGGCCGCCGAGTGTTTCACCTGGACCGGCGGGACCTGGCTCAGGAACCCTCGGTTGGCGTCGCGGATCGCCGCCGCCTTGGCGTCGAACAGGAACGGCAGGAAGGCGTAGCGGCGGCCGGCGGTGACCTTGCGGGCCTCGTGCAGCATCGAGCAGGAGAACACCACCGCGCCCCCGGTCGCCGGCTTGTAGAGATGCGGCCCGTATTCCGGAAACCACAGCTCCCCGCCCTCGAACTGCTCGGCGTTCAGGTTGATCGACACGGCGAAGCGGCGATGGGCGGTTCCGGATCCGCCGTTGTCGCGGTGGGCGCTGAAGAACCCGCTGTCGCCGCTGTCGTAACAGCCGACCATGAAGCGTTCGATATGGGTGGCGTCGAAGTTGTAGACCTTCTTGATCTCGCCGGTGAGCCGGTTGATCAGATTGCGCCGGATCCACGCCAGGGTGTCCCGGTTGCGGATCGGGGCATCGCGCCGGCGCTTGACGGAGTCGTCGAAGAAGCCGGTGGTGACTCCGTTCACGTCGCGCATCACGCCGCTGGGGCCGCCGCCGTTCTCCTCGTATTCGTCGATGAGCCGTCGGCACAGATCGCGCTCGAACACGTCCGGGACGTAGAGCACGGGGGCGTGGCCGCCGACCTGCGCCACCGGCGGGGCGGCGGGGATCCTGGACACCGCTGCCGCCAGCCGGTCCAGGAAGGTGTCGAGCGGGGCGAAGCTCAGGAAATCGGTCATGCGCAGATTGCGGCCGACCACGAAGCAGCCGTTGCGGACGACGCGATAGGTCTGGTCCGGCGTGCGGGCGTCCTCGACCATGCCGTAGGCGCGATGGATCTTCAGGTCCGTGTCCCAGAACGGCAGCGTCCGCCGGTCGTCGGACATCAGCGTGTCGGCCTGGCGGTCCTGCGGATGGGCGGTCACCAGATAGATCAGGATCCCGGCCCGATGCAGGGTCTTCTCCATGGAGCGCAAGAGGTTCACCGCCTCGGCGGCCTTGCCCCTGGTGCCGCTGCCGAGGAAACAGAGCAGCACAGTGCGGCCGGCCACCGCGTCGAACTCGAAGCGCGGATTGATCGGCGTGTCGGCGATGAAGGTCGGCAGGAAGTCGCCGGGGCGGAAGGTTGGATGCTGGTGCGCGGTCATGGGTCTCAGAATCCGGCGGAGGCGACGAGCTGGCGGGCGATCTCGCCGACCCGCCGCTCGGGCAGAGCGGCGGTGACGACGAAGGCGATGGAGTCGCGTCGCCCGAAGGCGACGGCGAAGTCGTTGTAGCTGGTGACGACCATCTCCCCGTCCGGCACGCCGACCGAATGCAGGCTGGCGCTGTTGACCGACAGGAGCAGCGAAACCGGGCGGGCCTCGCGGTCGAAGAACAGGAACTGGACGGCCGGGCCCTGATCGGTCGAGGCCATGTCGACCTTGGACAGGATCAGTCCGTTGGCCCTCAGACCCGCCGGGTCGATCCCCTCGGAGAACATCTCCGACAGCTTGGCGAAATCGACCGAGCCCACATCGGTGGCGAACATCGGCGCCAGGGCGAGGGTCCGGTGCGCCTCGGTCGCCTCGTCGATGAAGGCCAGCGGCCCGTCGGTGGCGTTGCCGGGACGGGGGGCGAGGATCTCCTGCGCCGTCCAGCCGACCACCGCGCCGATCACCAGCACGGCGGCGATCCGGGCCTGGGCGACCATGACCTGACGGCCCCGCCGCATCCAGCCATGGACCGTGGTGGCCCGGCTGAGCCGGGTCGCGGCGGCGCGCATCTGCTCGGGGATCTCATCGTCGACCGGCCTGCTTGCCAGGCCCGCGAGCAGGGACTTGTGTCGGGTATAGACCTCGATCCTGGCGGCCAGTTCCGGCGAAGCCCCGGCAGCCGCGGCGATCTCGCGGCGCCGCTGCGGGGACAGCTCGTCATCGACATAGGCGCCGACTTCCCAGTCTTCGATGCTGCCGGAGCCGTTCGTACCGTTGCCGTTCCTAGTGGACATCGCGTCCTCCAACCACGGTGAAGGGGGTGACAGATGAGTCGTCGTCTTCGAGCAGCCGGCGCAGCGCCTCGCGGCCGCGCGCCAGGCGCGAGCGGACGGTGCCGACCGGAATGTCCATGGCCAGCGCGATCTCGTCGGTGCCGAAGCCTTCCACCGAGACCAGCAGCAGCACCTCGCGCTGCTGCGGCGGAAGCTGGGCGATCGCGCCGAGCACGCGGCTCAGCTCCACGCTCGCCTCCTGGCCTCCGGCGACGGTGCTGGCCGCGTGCGCGAACCAGGAGGTTTCGCGGTCGCGCCGCGACCGGCTCTCGCGGATCGTCGAGCGGAAGGTGTTGTGCATGATGGAGAACAGCCAGACCCGCAGGTTCCGCCCGTCGACGAACCGGCCGGCATTGCGTACGGCCTTCTCCAGGGTCGCCTGGACCAGGTCGTCGGCGCCGACCGGGCTGCCGCAGAGCAGCCGCGCGTATCGCCGAAGCTGATGGACGTGATCGAGGATCTCGGAACTGGTGACCATCGCGGCCTTCTCCAGAAGGTAACGAAGGGTATACGCCGCCGCGTTCCGTGTTTATCCCGGCACCATCGAAATAAATTTCTGCTCAGAGCGCTGCGGCGAACGTTCGCACGGCATCGATGACCGCGTCCTGGCTGTCGAGATGCGGGGCGTGACCGCTGTTCTCGATCAGCAGGGGCTCGGAGCGGCCGGCGACCTGGTCGACGATGGCCCGGACCTGGGCCGGGGTGCCGTACTCGTCGTCCAGTCCCTGGATCGCCAGCACCGGGCACCGGACCTCCGGCAAACGGTGCTCCATGTTCCACGCGGCGAAGGGCGGCGACAGCCAGGCGTCGGCCCAGCGGTAGAACACTTTGTCCGCGCGCTCGGCTCCGTGGTGGCGCAGCAGGGCCGCCTTCAGTCGGCTGTCCGGCGCCTCGTAGGCGGTGACCGCGTCTCGAATGCCGGCGAGCGTGACCTCCTCCACGAAGACATGGGCCGCCTCGGTGACGCAGCCGGCGATCCGGTCCGGGGCCAGGGCCGCGGCGAGCAGGGCAATGGTCCCGCCATCGGAATGGCCGAACAGAATCGGACGGACGATTCGCTCCCGTTCCAGCAGGGCGATCAGCGCCTCGGCCTCGCGCTCGTGATAGTCGAGCCGGTGCCCGCCGCGCACCGGATCGTCGAAGGGTGGGGCGGTGCCGTGGCCCCGCCGGTCGGGCAGGATTCCGCCCTGGCCGAGGGCCGCGCACAGGGCGTCGGGAAACCCCCGCCACATGGTCGCGGCACCCAGTCCTTCGTGCAGAAACACGATCTCCGGTGCGGGGCCGTCGATGCGGGCGAGAGGTCGTTCGCTCATGCTTACCATTCCTGGAGATGCCGTCGTTGTTGCAGCGCAGCAAGGGTTGTCTAGTGCGGATTTGGCAATGGCTTGTGTCTTGCGGGGAAACAGGAATTCGCGTATCCAAATCACGACCCTGCTTCGGCGGGTCGAAAAAATAAAGCCACCGATCCGGCCATCCGCGCAAAGCGGAGGACAAAAGGGCGGGGCAAGGTCAGGGATGGATCCGGGAACGCGTCCGCTTGCGACTGCCGAACAGGGAGTCGTGCGTGCGGAGTGACAGGCCGTTAGTCCCTGCGTGCGACGTGGAGGACGAAGGGCTGATGTCTTATCCCGATCCGGCGGTCTACGACACGCTTCCGAAGCTGCTGCGGTACAACGTCGATCACCACGGCTCCGACATCGCGGTGCGCGAGAAGGATCTGGGCATTTGGCATGAGTGCACCTGGGCCGAGTATGGCGCCAAGGTGAAGCACATCGCTCTGGCGATCCGCGATCTCGGGGTGACGCGCGGCGACGTGGTCGCGATGATCGGCGACAACGACAGCGACTGGACGGCGTTCGAGATCGCGGCGCATACGGCCGGTGCCATGACCATGGGCATCTACCGCGACGCGCTCGAGGAGGAGGTCGGCTACCTGGCCGAATACGCCGAGGCCGCCCTGGTCTACGCCGAGAACCAGGAGCAGGTGGACAAGTTCCTGGCCCTAGGCGACCGGCTGCCGACGCTGAAGCACATCGTCTATGCCGACGACCGCGGCATGCGCAAACGCTCCGACCCGCGGCTGGTCTATCTCGAGACGCTGATCGCCGCCGGGATCGAGGCCGACCGCAAGGCGCCGGGCGCCTTCGACCAGATGGTCACCGCCACCAAGGCCGAGGATGTGGCGATCCTGTGCACGACCTCGGGCACCACCTCCAATCCGAAGCTGGCGATGCTGCCCCACGGCCGGTTCGTGCGGCACATCCACACCTACCTGGCCGCCGATCCGAAGGGCCCGCACGACGAGTATGTCTCGGTGCTGCCGCTGCCCTGGATCATGGAGCAGGTCTATGTCTTCGGCTTCGGGCTGGTCTCGCGCATGAAGGTGAACTTTCCGGAGAGCGAGGAGACCAGCTTCGCCGACCTGCGGGAGATCGGTCCGACCTTCCTGCTGCTGGCCCCGCGGGTGCTGGAACAGATCGCCGCCGACATGCGCGCCCGGATGATGGATGCCTCGTCCCTGAACCAGTGGCTGTTCGACAAGGGGCTGAAGATCGCGGTCGACGCGGTCGAGCACGGCCGGCATTCGACCCTGGCCAACATGATGGTGATGGGCGCCCTGCGCGACCGGCTCGGCTTCGGCAACGTCACGTCGGCGGCAACCGGCGGTGCCGCGATGGGGCCGGACACCTTCAAGCTGTTCCTGGCCATGGGGGTTCCGCTGAAGCAGCTCTACGGCCAGACCGAGACCCTGGGCGCCTATACCCTGCAGGACGGCAAGGAGCTCGACGTCGACACGGTCGGCATCCCGTTCGAGGGCTGCGAGGTGAAGATCGAGAACCCGGATCCCGAGGGCGTGGGCGAGATTGTCACCCGCCATCCCAACATGTTCACCGGCTACTACAACAACCCGGAGGCGACGGCCTCGGACCTCCGCGACGGCTGGATGCATACCGGCGACGCTGGCTACTTCGACGCCAAGGGCCGTCTGACGGTGATCGACCGGGTGAAGGACATGGCCGAGACCTCCACCGGAGTGAAATTCTCGCCGCAATACATCGAGAACAAGCTGAAATTCTCGCCCTATGTGGGCGAGGCGGTGATCCTGGGATCCGGCCATCCGTACCTGACCGCGATCATCTGCGTGCGGTTCTCCACCGTGTCCAAATGGGCGGAGAAGAACCGGGTCGGCTTCACCTCCTATACCGGCCTGTCTGCCGACGAGCGGATCTATGAGCTGATCCGCGGCGAGGTGGAGCAAGTCAATGCCGGTCTGCCGGAGCATCAGCGGATCCGCCGCTTCCTGCTGCTCTACAAGGAGCTGGACGCCGATGACGGCGAGCTGACCCGCACCCGCAAGGTGCGCCGCGGCGTGGTCTCCGAGCGTTACGGCCAGCTCATCGACGCGCTGTACGGCGACGCGGGTACCGCGCGTCTCGATACCGAGGTGATGTTCGAGGACGGCCGGCGCACGCGGGTCCAGGCGGACATGACGATCATGGAAGTCGGCGGCGATGCGCCGTCCGGCGACCTCAGAAAGGCGGGCTGACCGTGGCTGCAGTGCAAGGGTTCGAACCGGAGACGGTCTCCGACGAGGCGGAGCTGCCGGACCGGGAGGTGGGTGAGGTCGTCCTGAAGCTGGAGAATATCGAGCTGGGCTTCGGCGGCGTGAAGGCCATCAACGATGTGAGCTTCGAGGTCCGCAAGGGCGAGATCCGCGCGATCATCGGGCCGAACGGCGCCGGCAAGTCGTCGATGCTCAACTGCATCAACGGCTTCTACAAGCCGCAGAAGGGCACGATCACCTTCGCCGGCAAGACCATGTCCGCCATGGATCCGCATTTCGCCGCATCCAACGGCATCGCCCGCACCTTTCAGAACATCGCCCTGTTCCGCGGCATGTCGACCCTCGACAACCTGATGACCGGCCGGGTGCTGAAGATGAACCGCGGGTTCTTCTGGCAGGCGCTGCGCTGGGGCCCGGCACAGCGCGAAGAGATCGAACACCGCGCTTTCGTCGAGACCGTCATCGACTTCCTGGAGATCCAGTCGATCCGCCGGACGCCGGTCGGCCGACTGCCCTACGGCCTGCAGAAGCGGGTGGAACTCGGCCGCGCGCTCGCGATGCAGCCGAGCATTCTGCTGCTCGACGAGCCGATGGCCGGCATGAACGTGGAGGAGAAGCAGGACATGTCCCGTTTCATCCTCGATGTGAACGAGGAGTTCGGCACCACGATCGTGCTGATCGAGCACGACATGGGTGTGGTCATGGACATCTCCGACCGGGTCGTCGTTCTCGACTACGGCCGCAAGATCGCCGACGGCACCCCGGACGAGGTGCGCAGAAACCAGAACGTGATCGACGCCTATCTCGGCGTTCCCCACGAAGACTGACGGGCGGAGACGGCATGCTGGAGTTCTGGTTCTTCATCGAGGTCGTGCTGAACGGGATGTTCGCCGGCACGATGTATTCGCTCATCGCCCTCGGCTTCGTGCTGATCTTCAAGGCGTCGGGGGTGTTCAACTTCGCCCAGGGATTCATGGTGCTGTTCGCGGCCCTGTGCTTCGTCGGCTTCCTGGAGATGGGCGTGCCCCTGATTCTGGCCCTGGTGATCGCCGCCGCGATCATGGTGGCCTGGGCCTTCGCGGTGGAACGCTTCGTCCTGCGCCATCTGGTCAACCAGGAGCCGATCATCCTGTTCATGGCGACGATCGGCATCGCCTTCTTCCTGGAAGGCTTCGGCGAGCTGTTATGGGGCGCCGACGTGCATCCGCTGGATATCGGTATCCCCGACGGCGCGTGGTTCGTCGGTCCCGACGGCGTGATGATGGTGCAGCAGTTCGACGTCGCCGCCGCCGTGATCGCCGGCGGCCTGGTCGCGGTGCTGGCCCTGTTCTTCACCTATACCCGGATCGGCCGGGCGCTGCGCGCGGTGGCCGACGACCACCAGGCGGCGCTGTCGGTGGGCATCCCGCTGAACCAGATCTGGATCATCGTCTGGGCGGTCGCCGGGCTGGTGGCGCTGGTCGCCGGCATCATCTGGGGCTCGCGCCTCGGCGTGCAGTTCTCGCTGTCGATCCTGGCGCTCAAGGCGCTGCCGGTGCTGATCCTCGGCGGCTTCACCTCGGTGCCGGGCGCCATCGTCGGCGGGCTGATCATCGGCGTCGGGGAGAAGGTCGCCGAGATCTATCTCGGCCCGTATATCGGCGGCGGAATCGAGGAATGGTTCGCCTACGTGGTGGCAATGCTGTTCCTGCTGTACCGGCCCCAGGGCCTGTTCGGCGACAAGATCATCGAGAGGGTCTGAGGATGTTCTATCGCGAAGCCGGCATCTACAAGACGAGCTACGCGGCCGACCAGGCCCTGTTCCGCATCCCGCTGGACCGCATCTTCGTGATCTCCGTGGTGCTGTTCGCCGCCCTGGTGATCCCGGTCATCGGCAACGAGTACTGGCTCGGCTCGATCCTGATTCCGACCCTGATCATGGCGATCGCCACGATCGGACTGAACATCCTGCTCGGCTATTGCGGCCAGCTCAGCCTCGGCACCGGGGCCTTCATGGCCGCCGGCGCCTTCCTCGGCTACAAGATCGCGACCGCCTTCCCGTGGATGCCGATCTGGGCGGTGGTCATCCTCGGCGGCCTGTCCGCGGCACTGATCGGCGTCGCCTTCGGCCTGCCGAGCCTGCGCATCAAGGGCTTCTACCTGGCGGTCACCACGCTGGCGGCGCAGTTCTTCCTGCTCTGGCTGTTCCAGAAGGTGCCGTGGTTCGTGAACTACTCGATCGCCGGAGTGCCGACGGCGCCGCCGCGCGAGATGTTCGGCTATCTGGTCACCGGGGCCGAGGCCACGGTCGAGGCACGCTACCTGTTCATCCTCGCCTTCACCGTGGTGCTGGCGCTGATCGCCGCCAACCTGGTGCGCGGGCGGATCGGGCGGACCTGGATGGCGATCCGCGACATGGACATCGCCGCCGAGCTGATCGGCATCAAGCCGCTGCCGACCAAGCTCTCGGCCTTCGCCGTCAGCTCGTTCTACTGCGGCGTCGCCGGCGTGCTCTGGTCGTTCTGCTACATCAACACCGTCGAGGCGACCGCGTTCGACATCTTCCGGTCGTTCTCCGTGCTGTTCATGGTGATCATCGGCGGGCTCGGCAGCATCCTGGGATGCTTCCTGGGCGCCTTCTTCATTTTCCTACTGCCGATCTTTCTGAACAGCGCGCCTGGGTGGGTCGGTCTGGAAGTGCCCACCGAACTCATCAGCCACCTGGAGTTCATGGTGTTCGGTGCGCTCATCGTCTTCTTTCTGATCGTCGAGCCCCACGGCCTGGCCCGGCTCTGGGCGATCACGAAGGAGAAACTGCGCCTGTGGCCGTTCCCGTACTAGGCCAACTGGTAGGGAAAACGCGCGGGCGTGTCGTTTCGGCGACGGCAAAGGGCGGGAGACACCGCTCCGGCCGCCGCCAACAGAAGCAAAGCACCGCTTTGCAAACAGGGAGGACATAGGAAGATGAACTTCCGTTCCGTTACCATGACCATGGCAGCCGCCGCGGTCGGCCTCTTCGGGCTGACCGGCGCCGCGCAGGCCGAAGGCCAGTTCATCCCGAACCTGGTCTACAAGACCGGCCCCTACGCGCCGAGCGGCACCCCGACGGCTCACGGCTTCGCCGACTACCTGGCGATGGTCAACCACCGCGATGGCGGCATCAACGGTGTCGAGATCATCTACGAGGAGTGCGAGACCGGCTACAAGACCGACCGCGGCGTGGAGTGCTACGACCGCGTGAAGAACCAACACGGCGGCGCCACGGTCATCAACCCGTGGTCGACCGGCATCACCTACGCCCTGATCGAAAAGGCGACGGCGGACAAGATCCCGCTGCTGTCCATGGGCTATGGCCGCACCTCGGCGGCCGACGGCCGGGTCTTCCCCTACGTCTTCAACTTCCCCTCGACCTACTGGAACCAGATGACGGCGGTGATCAAGTACATCGCCGAGCAGGAGGGCGGATACGACAAGCTGAAGGGCCAGAATCTCGGCTTCATCTATCTCGACCATCCCTATGGCAAGGAGCCGATCCCGACCCTGGATATCCTGGCCGAGAAGTACGGCTTCACCTACGACAAGTACCCGGTCCCGCCGGCGGCGATGACCGAGCAGAAGTCGATCTGGCTGCAGGTCCGCCGCGCCCGTCCGGCCTACATGATCATGTGGGGCTGGGGGGCGATGAACTCGACCGCCATCAACGAGGCCTCGAACGTGAAGTATCCGATGGAGAAGTTCATCGGCAACTGGTGGGCGGCGGCCGAGCCGGACGTCATCCCGGCCGGTGACGGCGCGATCGGCTACAAGGGCGCCACGTTCAACGGCGTCGGCACCGACTTCAAGGTCTACGAGGACATCAACGCCCTCTACGACGCGGGCAAGGGGTCCTGGAACCGCGAGGAGATCGGCGGCGTGCTGTATTCCCGCGGCATGGCGGCGGCGGCCTATGTGGTCGAGGCGATCCGCACGGCCCAGGCGGAGTACGGCAACCGGGTGATCACCGGCGAGGAGATGCGCTGGGGCATGGAGAACCTGGACGTCACCGACGCGCGGATCGAGGAGCTCGGCATGACCGGCCTGATGCCGCCGGTGAGCATCACCTGCGACAACCACGAGGGTCAGAATCCGGCGATCAAGATCCAGCAGTGGAACGGCAAGGAATGGGAGATCAAGACCGACTGGATCAAGGCCGACACCGCCCTGACCCGTCCGCTGATCGAGCAGGACGCCGAGCAGTACGCCAAGGAGAGCAGCATCACCCCGCGCAGCTGCTCGTAAGCGGCTGACGACGCACACGAACCGAGAGGCGCCGGCACCGCCCGGCGCCTCTCCCAAGCCCGACTCCGAGCCGGCCCGAACCCAGGACGAGAAGCCATGAGCGTAGTTTCCGAGGCCCCCGGCGCGGCCCAGCCGCTGCTCAAGGTCAACAACATCGAGGTCATCTACGACCACGTGATCCTGGTGCTGCGCGGCATCTCGCTGGAGGTGCCCAAGGGCGGCATCGTCGCCATCCTCGGCGCCAACGGGGCCGGCAAGACCACCACCCTGAAGGCGATCTCCAACCTGCTCGGCACCGAGCGCGGCGAGGTCACCAAGGGCAGCATCGAATTCGACGGGGTGTCGGTGGAATCCTCCAGCCCGAACGCGCTGGTCAAGCGCGGCTGCATCCAGGTGATGGAGGGCCGGCACTGCTTCGAGCACCTGACGGTGGAGGAGAACCTGCTGACCGGGGCCTTCACCCGCGGCGGCGACCGCCAGGGCATCCAGCGCGACCTGGAGATGGTCTACAACTACTTCCCGCGCCTGCGCGAGCGGCGCACCAGCCAGGCCGGCTACACCTCCGGCGGCGAGCAGCAGATGGTCGCCATCGGCCGGGCGCTGATGAGCCGGCCGAAGATGATCCTGCTGGACGAGCCGTCCATGGGCCTCGCCCCGCAGCTGGTCGAGCAGATCTTCGAGATCGTCAAGCAGATCAACGAGCAGGAGGGGGTGACCATCCTGTTGGCCGAACAGAACACCAACATCGCCCTGCGCTACGCCAAGTTCGGCTACATCCTGGAGAGCGGCCGGGTGGTCATGGAGGGCGAGGCCGAGCAGCTTCGTAACAATGAGGACGTCAAGGAGTTCTATCTCGGCCTCGGTGGCGAGGGCCGCAAGAGCTTCCGCGACGTGAAGCATTACCGCCGCCGCAAGCGCTGGATCGGCTGATCCGGGTTTCGCCCGTCGCCATACTCAATCCGTCGGAGGACACATGGCCGACCATTACGACGCGCTGGAGACCCGCAGCGCCGACGAACGGGCGGCGTCGCTGGCGCAATGCCTGCCGGCGCAGATCGCCCATGCCAAGACCAACACCGCCTATTTCGCCCGTGCCCTGGCCGACGTGGACGCCAATACGGTGCGCAGCCGGACGGACCTGGCCCGGCTGCCGGTCCTGCGCAAATCCGATCTGATCGAGCTGCAGCAGAAGATGCCGCCCTTCGGCGGGCTGAACGCGACCCCGCTGTCGGACCTGGCGCGGGTGCTGATCTCGCCGGGGCCGATCTTCGAGCCGGAGGGGCATTCGGCCGACTACTACCGCTTCGCCCGCGCCCTGTTCGGCGCCGGGTTCCGGCGCGGCGACCTGGTGATCAACACCTTCGCCTATCACCTGACCCCGGGCGGCTGGATCGGCCAGTCGGCGGCCGAGGCGCTGGGCTGTCCGGTGATCCCGGCCGGGGTCGGCAATACCGAACAGCAGCTCGACGCCATCGCCGCCCTGAAGCCTGTGGCATATGTCGGCACACCGGCCTTCCTGAAGACCCTGCTGGAGAAGGGGGCCGAGGCGGGCACGGATGTCTCGTCCCTGACCAAGGCGCTGGTCTCCGGCGGGGCGCTGCCGCCGAGCCTGCGCGCCGAGATCGAGGCGCTCGGGGTGAGCTGCGCCCAGGCCTATGCCACCGCCGATCTCGGCCTGATCGCCTATGAGAGCCCGGCGCGCCAGGGGATGATCGCCGACGAGGGTGCGATCATCGAGATCGTGCGCCCCGGCACCGGCGACCCGGTCCCCGACGGCGAGGTCGGCGAGGTGGTGGTGACCGTGCTGAACCCGGACTATCCGCTGGTGCGGTTCGCAACCGGCGACCTGTCGGCGGTGCTGGCGGGCGAGAGCCCGTGCGGGCGCACCAACCTGCGGATCAAGGGCTGGATGGGCCGCGCCGATCAGACCACCAAGGTGAAGGGCATGTTCGTACATCCCTCCCAGGTCGCTGCCATCGCCGCCCGGCACAAGGAGATCGCCCGCGCCCGGCTGACGGTGACGGGGGAGAAGGGTGTGGACGCCATGGCCCTGTCGGTCGAGGTCTCCGGCGGCGGCGAGGCCCTGCGCGTGAGGATCGCCGAGAGCCTGCAGGCGGTCACCAAGATGCGCGGCGGCGTGACATTGGTGGCGCCGGGCAGCCTGCCGAACGATGGCAAGGTGATCGACGACCAGCGGAGTTACGAGTAGGGCGGGCGCCTAAACCTTCCGCGCCACCAGCGCGTAGTTCACCCGCGGATCCGCCGACAGGGCGAAGGTCCCGTCGATCGGGTCGAACACTAGGCCCAGGGCCGGATCCACCTCGAAACCGGCGTCCTGCAGCAAGGCGGTCAGCTCCGCCGGCGTGGGGAACTGGGTCCAGTCGTGGGTGCCGCGCGGGACCCAGCGCAGGATGTATTCCGCCGCCACGATCGCCTGGGCGCGGGACTTGGCGGTGCGGTTGATCGTCGTCAGCACCAGCACCCCGCCCGGCTTCAGCAGCGCCGACAGCGCCGCCACGAAGGCCGGCTTGTCGGCCACATGCTCGACCACCTCGCTCGCCACCACCGCGTCGAAGCGCAGCCCGGCGGCGGCCAGATCCTCCGCCGCGCCGGCGCGGTAGTCGATCTCCAGCCCCATCTCGCCGGCATGGGCGATGGCGGCGGCGATGCCGGCGGCGTCGGCATCCACGCCGGTCACCGTGGCGCCGAGTCGCCTCATCGGCTCCGACAGCAGCCCGCCGCCGCAGCCGATATCCAGCACCGTCAGCCCGGCCAGCACCTGCCGCCCCGTGGTCCCCTTGGCCAGCGGCGCCAGGGCGTCGCGGATCACCTGCATGCGCACCGGCACGAAGCGGTGCAGCGGCCCGTGCGGTCCGTCCGGGTCCCACCAGCGCTCGGCGAGCTGCGCGAAACGGTCGATATCCGCCCGGTCGACAGTGCCCTGTGCCGGGGCCGGTCGACCGGCGCGTGCCGCCCGTTCGGCCCGTGCATCCGCCGTCCGGCGCAACAGAGACCTCAGCATGATAGAATCCTCACATCATTAAGCGGTCCTGCCGCTTGCTCCTTGGGAGACCCCATACTATGGATAGCGCCGCCCTTGTCCGGCAAGGCTTTGCGACCGAAAGGCGCATCGGGCAGGGCACCCTGAAGAGACAGGGCATCCAGACGACTCGGAGCGGACAGACGATGGCGCGCATCGTGATGAAGTTCGGCGGCACGTCCGTCGGCACGACGGACCGGATCAAGAACGTGGCGCGCCGCGTCAAAACCGAGGTCGATGCCGGCAACGAGGTCGCGGTGGTGGTCTCGGCCATGTCGGGCACGACCAACCAGCTCGTCGCCTGGACCAACGAGATCGCGCGCCTGCACGACGCCCGCGAATATGACGTCGTCGTCGCGTCGGGCGAGCAGGTGACGGTCGGCCTGCTGGCGCTGGCGCTGCAGGATCTCGGCGTGAACGCCCGCTCCTGGCTCGGCTGGCAGATCCCGTTCCGCACCGACGGCATCCACGGCAAGGCCCGCATCGGCGAGATCGACACCACCCTCATGCGCGAGCGCTTTACTCAGGGCCAGGTGGCCGTCGTCGCCGGCTTCCAGGGCATCGGCCCGGACAACCGCATCACCACGCTCGGGCGAGGCGGATCGGACACCTCGGCGGTGGCGCTGGCTGCCGCCTTGGACGCCGACAGGTGCGACATATATACGGACGTGGACGGGGTCTACACGACCGATCCGCGTATCACCGCCAAGGCGCGCAAGATCGACCGCATCACCTACGAGGAGATGCTGGAGCTGGCCTCCCAGGGGGCCAAGGTGCTTCAGACCCGGTCGGTCGCCATGGCCATGCAGCACGGCGTGCGCGTGCAGGTCCTCTCCAGCTTCGAGGACAAGCCCGGCACGATGGTCGTCGACGAGGGAGAAATCGTGGAGCAGCAAGTCGTCACCGGTATCGCCTACAGCCCCGATGAAGCGAAGGTCACGCTGGTCGGCGTGCCGGACCGGCCGGGTGTGGCGGGTGCCATCTTCGGGTCGCTGGCCGACAGCGCGGTCAATGTCGACATGATCGTCCAGAACGTCAGCCAGGACGGTAAGTCCACCGACCTGACCTTCACGGTCGGGTCCACCGATCTCGACCGCGCCCACCAGGTGCTCGAGGGTCTGAAGGGCGAACTCGGCTATTCCGACATCGTCTCCGATCCGGGTGTGTGCAAGATCTCGGTCGTCGGCGTCGGCATGCGCAGCCAGCCGGGCGTGGCCAAGACCATGTTCCAGACGCTCGCCGCCAAGGGCATCAACATCCAGGTGATCTCCACCTCCGAGATCAAGGTCAGCGTGCTGATCTCCGCCGACTACACGGAGCTCGCCGTGCGCGCCCTGCACACCGCCTACGGCCTCGACGCCGACGGTGACGGCTAAGTGTCATGAACGCACCCACCGGAGCCCGTGAAACCGGACCGGGGGGTGGTCCCCGTGAGATGTTGCGCCGTCTGCGCGACGTCATGGCGGGGGTCGGCACGCCGCAGCAGCGTCTCGACAGCACCGTCCAGGTGATCGCCCACGAGCTGGGCGCGGAGGTCTGCTCGATCTATGTCCAGCGCCCGGGCCGGGTGCTGGAGCTCTGCGCCACCCAGGGTCTGAATCCGCAGGCGGTCCACCGGCTGTTCTTCCAGCCGGGTGAAGGCCTGGTCGGCCATATCGCCGAGACCCGCCTGCCGCTGACCCTGGCCGAGGCGCAGAAGCATCCGAAATTCGCCTACCGCCCGGAGACTGGGGAGGAGGCGTTCCAGTCCTTCGCCGGCGTGCCGATCCGCCGCTCCGACCGGGTGCTCGGCGTGCTGGTCGTGCAGCACGTGTCGATGCGCGAGCTCGACGAGGAGGAGGTGGAGTCGCTGGAGACCCTGGCCATGGTCCTGGCCGAGGTGCTGACGACCATGAGCCTGCCGGGCGGCGATCCGAGCCGCGACCGCGGGCCGCTGGTGATCCACGGCATCCGTATCCATGACGGGGTGGCGATCGGCAGGGCGCGGCTGCATCAGCCGCGGGTGGTGATCGGCGGCGTCGTGGCCGAGGACTCGGCCGTCGAGCACGAGTTGCTGCGGGCGGCGCTGGCCGACATGCACGAGTCCCTGGACCGGGTGATGGAGTCGGAGGCCTTGTCGGCGGCCGGCGAGCATCGCGACGTGCTGGAGACCTACCGGCTGATCGCACGGGACACCGGCTGGATCGGCCGCATCCGCGACGCCATCGACAGCGGCCTGACCGCGGCGGCCGCCGTGCAGAAGGTGCGCGACGACACCCGGTCGCGCATGGCGGCGGTGAAGGACGAGTACCTGCGCGAGCGGCTGGCCGATTTCGAGGACGTGGCCCTGCGCCTGCTGCGCCGCCTGGCCGCCGGGGAGGCCGCCGAGGAACCGGCGACGCCGGACGAGCCGTTCATCCTGGTTGCCCGCTCCATGGGGCCGGCCGAGCTGCTGGACTATGCCGGCGCCCAGCTCAAGGGGCTGGTGCTGGAAGAGGCCTCCGCCACCGCCCATGTCGGCATCGTGGCCCGCGCCCTCGACATTCCGGTTGTCGGGCGGCTGGCCCATCTGATCGAGGAGGTCGATCCGGGCGACCCGCTGATCGTCGATGGCGACCACGGCCAGGTGCTGGTACGGCCGGGCGACGACGCCCGCGCCCAGTTCCGCGAGAGCCTGTCGGTCCGCGAGGCCACCCGCGCCCGCTACGCCGCATTGCGCGACACCCCGGCGGTCAGCCGCGACGGGGTTCGGCTGTCGCTGCAGATGAATGCCGGCCTGCTTGTGGACGTCTCCCAGCTCGAGGCGGTCGGCGCCGAGGGCATCGGCCTGTACCGCACCGAGATCCCGTTCCTGGTGCGCCGGGAATATCCCGACGTGGACGCCCAGACCGAGCTGTACGGCCGCATTCTCGACAGCGCCGGCGGGCGCGCGGTGACCTTCCGCACCCTGGATGCCGGCGGCGACAAGCGGCTGCATTCCTTCGTCCATGAGGTGGAGGAGAACCCCGCACTCGGATGGCGGGCGTTGCGCATCGGGCTCGACCAGCCGGCGATCCTGCGCCAGCAGGTCCGGGCGATGATCCAGGCGGCCGGCGAGCGGCCGGTGCGGATCATGGTGCCGATGGTCGCCACCGTCGACGAGTTCCGCGCCGCCCGCGCCATCGTCGACCTGGAGATCGCCCGCGCCGCCGCCCGGCCCGAGGCCATGCCCAGCACGATTTCCGTCGGCGCGATGGTGGAGGTGCCGTCCGCCCTGCTGGCGATCGACGAGCTGGCGCGCGAGGCTGATTTCCTGTCCGTGGGCAGCAACGACCTGCTGCAGTTCCTGTTCGCCGCCGACCGAAGCGGGGAGCGGACGGCGAATCGGTATGACCCGCTTTCGGTGTTATTTCTCGATGCCATGCGACGTATCGTGGAGGCCGGAAAGCGGGCCGGCATCGACGTGTCCGTCTGTGGCGAGATGGCGGGCCGGCCGCTCGAGGCGCTCGCCCTGTCGGCACTCGGTTACCGCACACTGTCGATGTCCGCCGTCTCGATCGGTCCGGTAAAGGAGGCCATACTTTCTTCGAATATCAATCAGTTATCAGACTTTATTTTGTATTCGATGAAAAAAAAGACAGGTTCCCTACGAAATCACTTGAAGAGTTACCTGTCGGACCATCGCTGAAACCCGCGGGTTCCGGCCGAGGTTTTCCGTCGCCTTTCTAAGACGTCAAGGCGGCTCTCCTGAATAGGTAATTGAATTACATAAAACATTGAAGTATCGTCGCCCGGTGATGAGAGCGGTTCGCGCGGGGGCGGAGACGCGAGCCGGAAAGTGCCATACCGCTACTTGGCCGAGGCGACCATGACGCTTAAGACGGCACGGACAAAGTTGCGGCTGACCGAGATCGAGTCGCTGACGCAAGCCGGCCGGGCCCGAACCCGGGAGGCCGCGAACGAAGCCGGATCCCGGGGCACGGGCAGTGGGAGTGCCCGTCCGGTGTCCGGCATCGGGTTTGGCCGGCCTGCGGAAGGGTCGTCCGCCCAGGAGGGAGACGCGATGCCTTATCGAGACTCCGGATCGGACCCGACCATCGGGCAGGAACTGATGCAGGCGCGCGAGTCCGCCGGTCTGGGGATCGACGATGTCGCCGCCCAACTCCGCATCCGCAAGGAATTCCTCGCCGCCCTGGAAGAGGGCCGGCCGGACGTGTTGCCCGGCACGACCTACGCCATCGGCTATGTGCGCACCTACGCCGCCTTCCTCGGCCTCGATGTCGAGCGCGCGGTCACCCGCTTCAAGCACGAGGCCGCCGGCCTCGACCAGCGCACCCAGCTCGTGTTCCCGTCGCCGGCACCGGAAGGGCGCGTCCCCGGCGTCGGCCTGATGTTCGCCTCCGTCCTGCTCGCCGGCCTCGCCTATGGCGGCTGGTACTGGCTGTCCGAACGCGGCATGTCGGTCTACGACATGGTTCCGGACGTGCCCGAGCGGCTCGCCGCCCTGATCGAGGGGCAGAACGCGCAGACGACGATGCCGGCACCGCCGCCCGCCACGCCGACGGCGACTTCTTCGGCTGCGACCGACTCTCCGGGGACGTCCTCGGCGGCGCCTGCCGATACCTATACCGCCGCCAACCCGACCAGCGTTCCGGTCACGGCCCGGTCGAGCAGTGGCGAAGCGCCGGCCACGGGACTCGCGCCGATCACGCCCACCGCGCCGGCCGCCGAGACCGCTCAGTCGGCGACGGCACCGGCTTCCGCGATCACCCGGCCGACGACCGACGCGCCGGCGGCGACCCCGGCGCCCGTCGCCCCGGTCACGGTGACCGCCGCTCAGGCGCCGGAAACCACTGCCGCTCCTGCCGACACACCCGCCGCCACGGCGGAGGACACCCAGGCGGCCGATCCGGAGCCGAGTGCGACCGCCCTAGCCTCCGCCGCGCCGGAGCCGACCCAGGCCCTGGCGGCGAGTCAGCCCCTGGCGACCGCCGACACTACCGGCACCGCAGGCCAGCCGTCCAACCCGGTGCCCAGCGCGCCGCGCTTGAGCGGACTGATCGGCGCCTCCGAAGCGGCGGTTCCCGGTGCGGGTGCCGCCGAGCGAACCCCGGCTGCGATCGAACGGGTCGTGGTTCGCGCCACCGGCGAGAGCTGGGTGCAGGTCCGCGCCGGCGACGGCACCACCCTGTTCACCCGCGTTCTGCGCAACGGCGACGTCTATCGGGTGCCGGACCGTCCCGGTCTGACCCTGGCGACCGGCAATGCCGGTGCGCTGGAGATCGTGGTCGACGGCGCGCCGGCCCCGAGCCTGGGCACCTTCGGCGAAGTGGTGCGTAACATTGCCCTCGACCCCTCGCGGCTTGCCGCCGGCACGGCGATCGCCGGACGCAACTAGCCCCGATCCGCAGGGGGCCGCAGAGCGGGTAGCGGCCGGGATCGGCAGCCGGTCGCGACCGCCCGGAGTCGGGCCCGGCTTTCGTGGCGGCCGGTCATCGTCTATAAGGGGGCGCGAAGCAGAACCCCCCACTGCACCGACAGCCGAGGCCACCATGAGTGTCCGACCGTACCGCGACATCCACCGGCGTCCATCCCGCCGCGTCAATGTGGGATCCGTGCCGGTGGGCGACGGGGCGCCGATCACCGTCCAGACCATGACCAATACCCTGACGGCCGACGTCGAGGCGACCGTGGCGCAGATCCAGCGTTGCGAGGCCGCCGGCGCCGACATCGTGCGGGTAAGCTGCCCGGACGAGGACTCCGCCCGGGCGCTGAAGCAGATCACCGCCCAGGTGTCCGTTCCGATCGTCGCCGACATCCACTTCCACTATAAACGGGCCATCGAGGCGGCCGAGAACGGTGCCGCCTGCCTGCGCATCAACCCGGGCAATATCGGTTCGGCGGCGCGGGTGCGCGAGGTGGTGCAGGCGGCCAAGGACCATGGCTGCTCCATGCGGATCGGCGTCAACGCCGGCAGCCTGGAAAAGCACCTGCTGGAGAAATACGGCGAGCCCTGCCCCGAGGCGATGGTCGAGAGCGCACTCGACCACGCCAAAATTCTCGAGGACAACGACTTCCACGACTTCAAGATCAGCGTGAAGGCCTCCGACGTGTTCCTCGCCACTGCCGCCTATCAGGGCCTGGCGGATGCCTGCGACTACCCGCTGCATCTCGGCGTGACCGAGGCCGGGGCCCAGCGCGTCGGCACGGTGAAGTCCTCCATCGGGCTCGGCATGCTGCTGTGGAGCGGCATCGGCGACACCATCCGCGTCTCCCTGTCGGCGGCGCCGGAGGAAGAGGTGAAGGTCGGCTTCGATATCCTGAAGTCGCTGAACCTTCGCCACCGCGGAGTCAACGTGATCTCCTGCCCGTCCTGCGCCCGCCAGCAGTTCGACGTCATCGAGAACGTGCGCGTGCTGGAGGAGCGGCTGGCCCACATCACCACGCCGATGACCGTCTCGGTGATCGGCTGCGTGGTGAACGGCCCCGGCGAGGCGCGCGAGACCGATATCGGCATCACCGGCGGCGGCAACGGGACCCACATGGTCTATATCGCCGGCCAGCCGGACCACCGCCTGAAGAGCAAGGACGTGGTCGACCACATGGTCGAGCTGATCGAGAAGAAGGCGGCGGAGATCGAAGCCGAACAGGCGGCTGCGGACGCGGGCGTCGCGGCAGAGTAGACTCGCCCGAGAAGACTGGACCGGAAGCCGGGCGGCACGCCCGGTCGCGGTGGGAGCCGGAATTTGGCACGACGATTTCTGGAGCGCGGACTCGACCGGACCGACGGGACGCGGACCCCCGCGCTTTAGGGCCGCGCCATGCCCGCCGCCCCTCCGCCGCTCCAGGTGATCGGCGTCGATCATCGTACCTGCCCCGACGGGGTGCGCGAGAAGCTGTTCGTCGACGATGCCGAGATGCCGGCCATGCTCGACGCGCTGAAGGCCCATGGCGCCCGGGAGGCGCTGGTGCTGTCCACCTGCAACCGGGTGGAGGTGATCGGGCGCTTCCAGGACCCGCGGATCTCCCCCGACACCGTTGCCGCCGAACTCGGCCGCCCGGTGGGTCTCGACGGCGCCGTGCTGCGCCCGCTGCTCTATGCCCATGACAGCGACGAGGCGGTGCGCCATGTGTTCCGCGTCGCCTGCTCGCTGGACAGCCAGGTGGTCGGCGAGCCCCAGGTTCTGGGCCAGGTCCGCGCCGCCCACCGGCTGTGCCGCGATCTCGGCGGCACCGGTCCGGTGGTGGAGGACACCATGCGCGCCGCCTACGCGGTGGCCAAGCGGGTGCGCAGCGAGACCAGAATCGGCGAGGGGCCGGTCTCCCTGGCCGCCGCCGCCGTCGCCCGGGTGCGCGACCTGTTTGGCGATCTCGACGGGCGCAGCGGCCTGCTGGCGGGCACCGGGGAGCTCGGCCTGCTGATCGCTGAGCACATGGCGTCGGCCGGCATGGAGGGGATGGAGGTGCTCGACCGCTTCCCCCGGCGCGCGGCCCTGGCGGCGCGCGACCTCGAGGCGCATCACGGCGGGCTCGATCAGCTCGGCGCCGCCCTGGACCGGGCCGATGTGGTGGTCACCACCCTGGGCGAGGGGCAGTACCTGATCACTGCCGAGATGATCGAGGCCGCGTTGCGCCGCCGGCGCCGCCGTCCGTTCTTCCTGCTCGACCTGTCGGTGCCCGGCGATGTAGAGCCTGCGGTCCACCGGCTGGACGAGGCCTACGTCTATGATGTCGGAGACCTGGAGGCGATCACCCGTGCCGGGCTGGCCGACCGCGCCGGCGAGGCCGCCCGGGCGGAGATGATGGTGGAGGAGGCCGTCGCCGCCTTCACCCGCGACAGGTCGGGCCGGGATGCCGCCCCGGATATCGCCGCCCTGCGCGCCCATGTGGAGGCGATGGTGGCCGAGGTCACGGGCGCGGACGAGGATCTCGCCCGGCGCATCGCCGCCCGGCTGGCGCACGCGCCGTCGGTGATGCTGCGCGACCTGGCGGAACAGGGCCGGCTCGACCGGCAGACGAAAGACATGGTGTTCCGGCTGTTCGACATGCCGGACCCGCAGGGAGGAGACGAGACGTGAGCCTTGAGGCGACCCTCGACCGGGTGGTCGATCGCGCGAAGGAGCTGGAATCGCTGATGTCCAGCCCGGAGAAGCTGGACTCCAGCGCGTTCCAGAAGATGTCGCGCGAGCTGTCGGAACTGGCGCCGGTGGTGGCGAAGGTCGAGGCGCTGAAGCGTACCCGGGCCGAGCTGGCCGAGGCCCGGGCCCTGGCCGATGGCGGCGATGCCGAGATGAAGGAGCTGGCCGAAGCCGAAATCTACGAGATCGAATCCCGCCTGCCGGATCTGGAGCGCGAGGTGCAGGTCCTGCTGCTGCCGAAGGACGAGGCGGACGAGAAAAACGTCATCCTGGAAGTCCGCGCCGGGACCGGCGGCGACGAGGCGGCGCTCTTCGCCGCCGACCTGTTCGCCATGTACCAGCGCTATGCCCAGAACCACGGCTGGCGGGTCGAGGTCATGGAGGTCTCCGAGAACGAAGTCGGCGGCTACAAGGAGGCGGTCGCCTCCATCACCGGACGCGGGGTCTATGCCCGGCTGAAGTTCGAGAGCGGCGTGCACCGGGTGCAGCGGGTGCCGGTGACCGAGAGCCAGGGCCGTATCCACACCTCCGCCGCCACGGTGGCCGTGCTGCCGGAGGCCGAGGAGGTGGACATCCATATCGAGGACAAGGACCTGCGGGTCGACGTCTACCGCTCCAGCGGCGCCGGCGGTCAGCACGTCAACACCACCGACAGCGCCGTGCGCATCACCCACATCCCCACCGGCGTGGTCGTCACCCAGCAGGACGAGAAGTCGCAGCACAAGAACCGGGCCAAGGCCATGCGCATCCTGCGCGCCCGGCTGTACGACCTGCAGCGCCAGGCCGCCGACGATGCCCGCGCTGCCGACCGCAAGAGCCAGGTCGGCTCCGGCGACCGCTCGGAGCGCATCCGCACCTACAACTTCCCCCAGGGCCGGGTCACCGACCACCGCATCAACCTGACCCTCTACAAGCTGGACCGGGTGATCACCGGCGAGGCCCTGGACGAGGTGCTGGACGCGCTGATCGCCGAGGACGAGGCCGAGCGTCTGGCGACGCTGACCTGACGGGCGGGCGGTGACCGGCATTCGCGAAGCCCTGAAGGCCGCGGCAGCGGAGCTCTCCCGCGCCGGGATCGAGGGCGGGCGGCTGGACGCAAGGCTGCTGCTCGGCCATGTGCTGGGGCGTGAGGTCTGGCCGCATGAGGAGGTGCCGCTCGACGACGCGGCGCTGGCGCGCTACCGGTCGCTGGTGGCGCGCCGCATCGCCCGCGAGCCGGTGAGCAAGATCATCGGTCGGCGGTCTTTCTGGACGCTGGACCTGGCGGTGACGTCGGACACGCTGGATCCGCGTCCGGACAGCGAGACCGTGATCGAGGCGGCGCTGGACTCGTTCCGCGGCCGCGCCCCGCCCCGGCGCATTCTCGATCTCGGCACCGGCACCGGCTGCCTGCTGCTGGCGGCCCTGTCGGAGTTTCCGGACGCCACCGGCATCGGCATCGACCGCTCGCCGGCGGCGGCCGAGGTGGCGCGGCGCAATGCCGGGGCGACCGGCCTCGCCGGCCGGGTGGAGATCCGCTGCCAGGACTGGGATGAAATCGCCGAGGAGGGCCGGTTCGAGCTGATCCTGTCCAACCCGCCCTATATCGCCGAGGCCGAGGTGCCGACGCTGGCCGAGGAGGTGCGGGATCACGATCCGATCGGCGCGCTGGCCGCCGGCCCGGACGGGCTCGACGCCTACCGCGCGCTCGCGCCGGTGCTGGCCCGCATGCTGGCGGCGGACGGGCTGGCGGTTCTGGAACTGGGGATCGGGCAGGGCGATGCGGTCGCCGCGATCATGGTGGGCGCCGGCCTGGCGGAGGTCGCTCGGAAAGCCGATCTGGCCGGCATTGAAAGAACACTGGTTCTGAAATGGAATGACACCCGTTCGGGTACCCCCTAGCAGTCGGAAAACCGCTTGGAATACATGGGGAAGCAAGATAGTGTGCAGTTCAGGCGGGGGGCTCATTTGGCCCAAGCCGAAGCCACATTCAACATGGTGATCGCAGAGCGCGGTCCACCCGGTGCCCCAGGGGACACTGGCTGAATTGTTTGAACATGTGGCCTGCGAACCGGACACGGGGTCCGCTTCGAAACAACAGGAAATGTGGTTGGCATGAGACAAGGCCCACACCAGAAGCGTGGTCGCGGACGGGGTAACAACCGTCGCCCGAACACGCCGAACCGCAATCAGACCTTCGACAGCAACGGGCCCGACGTCCGCATCCGCGGCAACGCCAATCAGGTCTACGAAAAGTATCTGGCACTCGGCCGGGACGCCACGGCTGCCGGCGACCGGGTGCTTGGGGAAAGCTATTTCCAGCACGCCGATCACTACTACCGGATCGTCAGCGCCTTCGCCGACAACGACGCCGATCGCCAGAACCGCAGCGGCCAGGGCCAGCAGCCCAATGGCGGCCCGCGCGACTGGAACGACGACGATGACGACGGCGACGACTATCGCGCCGGCGGCAACAACGGCGGCAATGGTGGCGGCAACTCCGGCGGCGGCAATCAGGGCGGCAACCGCTCCCAGGACGGTAACCGGTCGAACGATGGCACCCAGGGCGGAGGCCGCGGCGGCGACCAGCGCGAGGACCGTCGAGGCGAGCGCCGGGCGGCGGAGGATCAGTCTTCCGGTTCCGACCGTCACGACAACAGCGCCGACGAGCCGTCCGCCGCGCCGGCGCAGGCTCAGCCCCAGACCCAGCCGCAGACCCAGCCGCAGGCCGAGGAAGAGGCCGCTCCGGCGCGCCGTCCGCGCGGCCGTCCGCGCCGTGCAGCCGCCTCCGACGATGCCGCTCCGGCGGTCGAGGAGGATGGCATCCGCCGCACGCTTCGGGTCGCCAGCAATAAGGACGGTGCCAACAAGGACGGTGCCAACAAGGACGGTGCCAACAAGGACGGCGCCAACAAGGACGGCGGCGAGACTGCCTCCGCCAAGGCGTCCGCTGACGCGTCCGGTGAGGAGGAGCAGCCGCGTCCGCGCCGCCGCCGCCGCGCCGCCAGCGCCGACCAGCCGGCCAATACCGACGACGACGGCGCCGCCGCGGCGAGCTGACCGTCTCCCCCTAAAGCATAAGAAAGGCCCGGTCGCGCGACCGGGCCTTCTTCTTTTCGGGGTGATTCCAGTCCACCGCTCTTCATCATCCCGGACTGGATCCGGGCTCCGAGCGGAACGAGGGCTCCGGCTGGGCACCGGACCTACCGGACGGTTCCGCCGCCCGCGGCTCGATCCTGACGCATGTCAGGACCAAGCCGCCGAACCATCCGCCGGACTCCGGCCCGACTCCGGCCCGACTCCGGTGCAGGTCCGGGCTCGCCCGGGATGGCGGAGCAAGCAGAAGAAGGGTCCGGGACCCTCAATCCACGCTCAGCGCATCACCCGCCGCCACCCGGCCGCCTTCGGTCACCCGGACATAGATACCGCACTGGGTATGGCCGAAGCCGCGCTGCAGGTCATGTGGGATGGTCAGGTCGCGCTGGCCCGTCGCCGGATTGGCGTTGGTGGCCGCACAGCGCCCGGTGATCTCCTCCACCCGCACGCGCGCTGTCCCGATGGTGAGGCTGCTGTCGACCCAGCCCATCTCTTCCCAGGGCTCCAGTCCGTCGACCAGCAGGTTGCCGCGGAACCGCATCGGGTCGACCGGCTTGCCGACCACCCGCTCCAGATCCCGCACCGAGGCCAGGTTGATGATCGACAGGAACGGTGCGTCCACATCCGTGTAGCCGCCTTTGCCCAGGTCCACGACCTTGGGCGCGCCGCGCAGGTCGTTCTTGGCATAGGCGGCGAAGAACTGCTCGATCACCGCGCAGCCGGTGCGGCTCGTCAGGTCACCGCGGGCGATCTGCCGGCCGTTGCGACGGATCTCCAGGGTGGTCGTCGCATCGTCGAACACGGTCTCCAGCGCCGCCAGCTTCGGCACGCTCATCACCTGCAGGAAATGCGCCTTGGAGTGCCAGTCGGGCGCGGCCGGATCGACCGGGGCCGAGCCGTGGGCGATGGCGAAGCGGCGGTCGAACGGGATCAGCCGGTCCGCCGCGAGCTCGACGGAGTCAAGCGCCTGGGGCGACAGGCCTTTCACCGGATAGCGATGGATCGATGTGACGCGCGCGTTCATGACCTGACAGAACGCCCGTCAAAGGTCGCTGTCAACGCGGGCGTGCCGCCGATATCCGCCGGCCGGTCTCTTGTGTTGCCGCAGTGCAACACCTATCTCTGATCCGAGGAGGGGCGGTGCCTCATTGGGCCGCCTTGAAATGCCGATCGGGAGTACTCTTCTCCTGGATCGGACCAGGCCGTCGAGGTCGCCTGATGGGGCGTCGGCGGTCGTACTGGCGAAACGCGGTACTCGTGGAGATTGGGACATGAATTTCGAGAAGCTTTCCGACCGCTGCAAGGGCTTCCTGCAGGCGGCGCAGACCATGGCGCTCGGCCGCGGTCATCAGCGGCTGATGCCGGCACACCTGCTCAAGGTGTTCATCGAGGATTCGGAGGGCCTGGCGGCCACGCTGATCCAGCGCGCCGGCGGCGATTCCAAGGCCGCCCTGGCGCGGGTCGACGAAATCCTGAACAAGATGCCCCAGGTCGAGGGCGGCGGCGCCGGTCAGGTCTACATGTCGCCGGAACTGGCGAAGATCCTGACCCAGGCCGAGGAGGTCGCGAAGAAGGCGGGCGACCAGTACGTCACCGTCGAGCGGCTGCTGCTGGCGATCGCGCTGGCGTCGGGAACCGATGCATCCAAGGCGCTGACCGAGGCGGGGCTGTCGCCGCAGAACCTGGAGAAGGCGATCCAGGACATGCGCAAGGGCCGCACCGCCGACAGTGCCAATGCGGAAGGCAATTTCGACGCCCTGAAGAAGTACACCCGCGACCTCACCGAGGCGGCGCGCGACGGGAAGATCGACCCGGTCATCGGCCGCGACGAGGAGATCCGCCGCACCATCCAGGTCCTGTCCCGGCGCACCAAGAACAACCCGGTGCTGATCGGCGAGCCCGGCGTGGGTAAGACCGCCATCGTCGAGGGCCTGGCCCAGCGCATCGTCAACGGCGACGTGCCGGAGGGCCTGAAGAACCGCCGGCTGCTGGTGCTCGACCTGGGTGCGCTCATCGCCGGCGCGAAGTTCCGCGGCGAATTCGAGGAGCGCCTGAAGGCGGTGCTGAACGAGCTCGGCAACACCGACGGCGAGGTCATCCTGTTCATCGACGAGCTGCACACCCTTGTCGGGGCCGGTGCGGCCGAAGGCTCGATGGACGCCTCCAACATGCTGAAGCCGGCCCTGGCGCGCGGCGAACTGCATTGCGTGGGTGCAACCACCCTCGACGAATACCGCAAGCATATCGAGAAGGACGCCGCCCTGGCCCGGCGCTTCCAGCCGGTGCTGGTGTCCGAGCCGGGCGTGGTGGAGACCGTGTCGATCCTGCGCGGGCTTAAGGAGAAGTACGAGCTGCACCACGGCGTGCGGATCACCGACAGCGCCCTGGTGGCGGCGGCCAACCTGTCCAACCGCTACATCACCGACCGTTTCCTTCCGGACAAGGCCATCGACCTGATGGACGAGGCGGCGAGCCGGCGGCGCATGGAGGTCGACAGCAAGCCCGAGCAGATCGACGAGCTGGACCGCAAGATCATCCAGCTCAAGATCGAGCGCGAGGCCCTGAAGAAGGAAGACGACAAGGCCAGCCGCGATCGTCTGGAGACGCTCGAGGAGGAGCTGGTCGGTCTGGAGGAGCGCTCGGGCGAGCTGACCGCCCGCTGGCAGGGCGAGAAGGAGATGCTGACCGGCGCCCATAAGGTGAAGGAGAAGCTGGACGCGGCCCGCCAGGATCTGGAGGTGGCCAAGCGTGCCGGCGACCTGACCCGGGCCGGCGAGCTGACCTACTCAGTCATTCCGCAGCTGGAACAGACCCTGGCCCATGCCGAGGACGCCTCGTCCAAGCGCATGCTGAAGGAGGAGGTGTCGGACAACGACATCGCCTCGGTGGTGTCGCGCTGGACCGGCATTCCGGTCGACAAGATGCTGGAGGGCGAGCGCGACAAGCTGCTGGCGATGGAGGACAACCTGCACAAGCGGGTGGTCGGCCAGGACGAGGCCATCACGGCGGTCGCCAACGCGGTGCGCCGGGCGCGCGCCGGGTTGCAGGATCCGAACCGGCCGATCGGCTCGTTCCTGTTCCTGGGCCCCACCGGTGTCGGCAAGACCGAGCTGACCAAGGCGCTGGCGGAGTTCCTCTTCGACGACGAGCACGCCATGGTGCGGCTCGACATGTCGGAGTTCATGGAGAAGCACGCCGTCGCCCGTCTGATCGGCGCCCCTCCGGGCTATGTCGGCTACGAAGAGGGCGGCACCCTGACCGAGGCGGTGCGGCGCCGGCCGTACCAGGTCGTGCTGTTCGACGAGGTCGAGAAGGCGCATCCGGACGTGTTCAACGTGCTGCTGCAGGTGCTGGATGACGGCCGCCTGACCGACGGTCAGGGTCGCACCGTCGACTTCCGCAACACCATGATCATCATGACGTCGAACCTCGGCGCCGACGCTCTGGCGGCGATGCCCGACGGCATGGGCGTGGACTCGGTGCGCGAGCAGGTGATGGAGGTGGTGCGGGCGTCGTTCCGGCCGGAATTCCTGAACCGGATCGACGAGGTGCTGTTGTTCACCCGCCTGGCCCGGGAGAGCATGAAGGGCATCGTCGACATCCAGCTCGGCCGCCTGCGCCAGATGCTCGCCGACCGCGACATCAAGCTGGCCCTGGACGACGCGGCTTTGGCCTGGCTGGCGGAGACGGGCTACGACCCGGTCTACGGGGCGCGGCCGCTGAAGCGTGTGATCCAGCGCTCTCTGCAGAACCCGCTCGCCAACCGCATCTTGGAAGGTCGGATCAAGGACGGCGACGTGGTGATCGTGTCGGCTGTCGACGGCGCGCTGGTCATCGACGGCGAGACGGCGGCCAATGGCGACGTGGCGATCGAGGCGGCGGAGTAGAGCTGCCGCCGGGTCTCGCTGATACGCCGCTTCGTTTCGGAAGGGGGACGGTCGATCGCGGCCGTCCCTTTATCCGTTTCGCATGGTTCTCTCTTTCGTGTCGTTCTCTTGCGCCCTGCCGCGAGTTGGGTCCCGGGCCGCCTCCGGATCAAGTCCGGAGCCGCCCGGGATGACGGGCTAAGATACTGAATTTGTTTTTAATATTTCCTTCTTGCGTCATCCCGGACGAGACCGGACTTGATCCGGGCTCGGGCCGGGACCCAGCGCATCCCTCCGGTCGCCCCTGATCGGTGGCGCAGCGAAGGGTGCGAGGTTCAGATCTCCGGTCCTAAGCGACTGATAAAGATCCTCCCACCCGGGATTCACCCCCTCAATCAGCGCCAGCTTCCAGGCCCGGCGCCAGCGCTTCACCCGCTTCTCCCGCAGGATCGCGTCCTCCATCCGGCCGAGGAGTTCGAAATAGACCAGCCGGTGGACGCCGTAGGTTGCGCAGAAGCCCGCCGTCGCCGCGCGATGCAGGGCCACCCGCCGGACCAGATCGCCGGTCACGCCGGTATACAGCGTCCCGTTGCGCCGTGAGGCGAGGATGTAGACGCAGGGTTGGATCGGATCGCGCATACCTTGGCCATGGGAGGGACTGGGCGGTTTTCCGTCCGATGGGTCCCGGCCCGAGTCCGGATCAAGTCCGGTCTCGTCCGGGATGACGGGTGAGGATGTAGAAGAATGGAGCCGTCATCCCGGGAGACCCCGGACCGATCCGGGGGCTGCCCGGGACCGAGCCCCACCCCGACACCGGCAACCCCGAACGCAGTAATCCTCACCTCGGACCACACGCGGCCCGATGGTCCGCACACCCCGGCACTACCGCGGCCCCCGCTCCTCCCTTGCATCCCCCCGCCTGCGGCCTTAAGACCGTGCCTCACCAACGCTTTCACGAGGTTTCGGCATGGCCAGCCCAGCTCCTGCGAACAGCCTGCGATCCGGTCCGGACGCGAACGGGCATTTCGGTATCTTCGGCGGCCGTTACGTTGCCGAAACGCTCATGCCGCTGATCCTGCAGGTCGAAGAGGCCTATACCGCCGCCAAACTGGATCCGGAGTTTCAGCGCGAGTTCGAGTACTACCAGAAGCACTACATCGGCCGGCCGAGCCCTCTGTTCTTCGCCGAGCGGCTGACCAACCACTTCGGCGGCGGCAAGCTGTACTTCAAGCGCGACGAGCTGAACCACACCGGCGCGCACAAGATCAACAACGTGATCGGCCAGGCGCTGCTCGCCAGGCGCATGGGCAAGACCAAGATCATCGCCGAGACCGGCGCCGGCCAGCACGGCGTGGCCACCGCCACCGCCTGCGCCCTGTTCGGCATGGAGTGCGAGGTCTTCATGGGCGCCGTCGATGTCGAGCGCCAGAAGCCGAACGTGGACCGCATGCGCCTGCTCGGCGCCAAGGTCCATCCGGTGACCTCCGGCTCGTCGACCCTGAAGGACGCGATGAACGAGGCCCTGCGCTACTGGGTCTCCAAGCCGGACACCCATTTCTACATCATCGGCACCGTGGCCGGACCGCACCCGTACCCGGCCATGGTCCGCGACTTCCAGTCGGTGATCGGCATCGAGACCAGGGAACAGATGCTGGAGGCCGAGGGACGGCTGCCGGACACGCTGGTGGCCGCCATCGGCGGCGGCTCCAACGCCATGGGCCTGTTCCACCCGTTCCTGGACGACACGGACGTCGCTCTGGTCGGCGTGGAGGCGGGCGGCTACGGCATCGACACCGGCCAGCACGCCGCCTCGCTCACCGGCGGGCGTCCGGGCGTGCTGCACGGCAACCGCACCTACCTGCTGCAGGACGAGGACGGCCAGATCACCGAGGCCCATTCCATTTCCGCCGGCCTCGACTACCCGGGCATCGGGCCGGAGCATTCCTGGCTGCACGAGCTGGGCCGGGTGAACTACGTCTCGGTCACCGACGACGAGGCGCTGGAGGCCTTCGCGCTCTGCACCCGCAAGGAAGGCATCATCCCGGCGCTGGAGCCGTCCCACGCCCTGGCGCATGTGGCCAAGATGATCGGCGACCTGCCGAAGGACCATATCGTGGTCATGAATCTCTGCGGGCGCGGCGACAAGGACGTCGACGCGGTCATTCCGAAGCTCGAGGCGAAGGGTCTGGTCTGATGGGTGCTGGTGTGGGGCGCATCGACGCCAAGTTCGCGTCGCTGAAGGAACAGGGCCGGGCCGGCCTGGGCGTGTTCATCACCGCCGGCGATCCGGACGCGAAGACCAGTGCGGCGCTGCTGAAGGGTCTGCCGGGGGCGGGTGCCGACATGGTCGAGTTCGGCATGCCGTTCACCGATCCGATGGCCGACGGTCCGGCGATCCAGGAGGCGAGCCAGCGCGCGCTGAAGGGCGGCATGACCCTGAAGGGCACCCTCGCCCTGGTGCGGGAGTTCCGCCAGGACAACCAGGACATGCCGATCATCCTGATGGGCTACTACAACCCGATCTATGCCTACGGCGTGGACGCCTTCCTGACCGACGCGCTGGATGCCGGGGCGGACGGGCTGATCGTCGTCGACCTGCCGCCGGAAGAGGACGACGAGCTGTGCATCCCGGCGCTGAAGAAGGACATGGCCTTCATCCGGCTGGCCACGCCGACCACCGACGACAAGCGGCTGCCCAAGGTGCTGACCAACACAGCCGGCTTCGTCTATTACGTCTCCATCGCGGGAATTACCGGCACCGCCTCGGCGTCTAACGATATGATCACCAGCGCGGTCGAGCGGCTGAAGCGCCATACCGACCTGCCGGTCTGCGTCGGTTTCGGCATCAAGACGGCGCAGCAGGCGGCGGACGTGGCGAAGGTCGCGGACGGGGCCATCGTCGGCACCGCGGTGGTCAACGCGATCAAGGACTCCCTCGACGGCGAGGGCCGGGCGACCGACAAGACCGTGCCGACGACCCTGGATTTTGTTAAGACACTGGCCGACGGCGTGCGCGGCGCGCGCACCTGATCCTGGAAGCGGAGTAGAGAGGCGGAAATGAACTGGCTCACCAGCTCGGTCCTGCCGAAGATCAAGGCCTGGGTCGGCGCCCGCGAGGTGCCCGACAACCTGTGGCACAAGTGTCCGTCCTGCGGCCAGATGCTGTTCCACCGGGACCTTGAGGAGAACTTCCAGGTCTGCACCGCCTGCGACCATCACCTGCGGATGAACGCCGTCGACCGGCTCGCCATGCTGTTCGACAAGAGCGAGTACCAGACCATCGAGCTGCCGAAGACGGCCGCCGACCCGTTGAAGTTCCGCGACCGCAAGCGCTATACCGATCGCATGCGCGAGGCCCAGGTGAAGGCCGGGCGCAACGACGCGATCATCGTTGCCCACGGCACGATCGAGAACGCGCCGGCGGTCTGCGCGGTGTTCGACTTCTCCTTCATGGGCGGGTCCATGGGCACCGGCGTCGGCGACGGCCTGGTCCGTGCCGCGCGGCTGGCCGAGACCCAGGACGCCGGCCTTGTCGTGTTCCCGGCCTCCGGCGGCGCGCGCATGCAGGAGGGCATCCTGTCCCTCATGCAGATGCCGCGCACCGTCGCCGCGGTCGAGCGGCTGAAGGAGAAGGGGCTGCCCTTCATCGTCGTGCTGACCGACCCGACCACCGGCGGCGTCACCGCGTCCTTCGCCATGCTGGGCGACCTGCACATCGCCGAGCCGGGCTCGATCATCGGTTTCGCCGGTCAGCGGGTGATCCAGGAGACCATCCGCGAGCAGTTGCCCGAGGGCTTCCAGAAGGCCGAGTATCTGCGCGAGCACGGCATGGTCGACGCGGTGGTCCATCGGCGCGAGCTGAAGGCCATGCTGGGCCGTCTGCTCGGCCTGATGATGTTCCGCGAGCCCTCGGCCGAGGTGGTTGCCCTGCCGCAGCCCGATCTCGACATTCCCGGCCGGGATGACGAGGCCGAAGATGCCGAGATGGCGGACGCCCAGAAGACCTGATCGCCCGCTCCGTTCGGAGGATACGGCCATAACCGCCCCGTCGCCCGTCGCCAGCGCCGACACCCAGGCTCCGGACGCGATCCTTGCGCGCCTGCAGACCCTGCACCCCAAGGCCATCGACCTGTCGCTCGGCCGCCTGCAGACCCTGCTCGACCGCCTCGGCAATCCCGAGCGCGCCGTACCACCGGTCATCCATGTGGCGGGCACCAACGGCAAGGGCTCCACAATCGCCTATCTGCGGGCGATCCTGGAGGCGGCCGGCCATCGGGTCCACGTCTACACGTCGCCCCATCTGGTGCGGTTCAACGAGCGTATCCGCCTGGCCGGCGACCTGATCGACGACGCCGCCTTCTCCGCGGTGCTGGAGGAATGCGAGGCGGCGAACGGCGGCGAGCCGATCACCCTGTTCGAGATCACCACGGCCGCCGCCTTCCTCGCCTTCTCGCGCGTACCGGCCGACGTGCTGCTGCTGGAGGTCGGGCTCGGCGGCCGGTTCGACGCCACCAACGTGATCGACCGGCCGCTGGCCTGCGTCATCACGCCGGTCTCGATCGACCATGTGGCGTTCCTCGGCGACACCATCGAGAAGATCGCATTCGAGAAGGCCGGGATCGTCAAGCCGGGCGTCCCGGTGATCGTCGGGCCGCAGGATCCGCGCGCGTTCGGGGTGATCGCCGACCGGGCGGCCGCGCTGGAGGCGCCGATGACCGTATTCGCGCGGGACTATTCCGTCCGGCGCGAAGGCGAGGGGCTGGTGGTCGAGGCCGGGGGCGTGACCGAGGCCCTGCCGCTGCCGTCCCTGCCGGGGGCGCATCAGATCGACAATGCGGCCGTGGCGGTGGCCGTCGCGACAGCGGTGTCCGGCTCGCTCGCCAATACCGCCGTGCACCGGGCCGAGGGGGTGCGTACCGCCTCCTGGCCGGCCCGGATGCAGCGCCTGACGCGCGGTCCGCTGGTGGAGTTGTTGGCGGCGGGCTGGAGCCTGTGGCTGGACGGCGGGCACAACGCCGATGCCGGCCGCGCGGTCGCCGCCCAGGTCGCGGCCTGGCGCCGGGAGCGGCCGGACGAGCCGGTGCACCTGATCGTCGGCATGCTGAACACCAAGGCGGCGGACGACTACCTGCGCCCCTTCGCCGGCCTGCCCGCCAGCGTGTCCACGGTGGCCATTCCCGGCGAGACGGCCAGCCTGTCAGCCGAGGCGGTGGCGGCGATGGCCGGCACCGCGGGCGTCGCAGCGGCGGCGCGGGAGAGTGTCGCCGAGGCGCTGTCCGGCATCGTCGCCGGCGGCGGGGGGGCGGGCCGCGTGCTGATTGCCGGCTCGCTGTACCTCGCCGGCCGGGTGCTGGCGGAGAACGGGTAGGGGACCGTTCCCCGCAGCGTCGGTTCGGCTCAAGCCGGGGTCGGTGCGTCCTCGCCGACCAGCGTCACACGATGCATGATCCGGCGGGTCGTCCGGTTGTCGAACGGCTCGACCGAATGCATGGTGCAGCGGTTGTCCCACATGATGACGTCGTGCGGCTCCCAGACATGGCGATAGACGAAGGCGGCGTCGGTCGCATGGGTGGTGAGGTCGTCCAGCAGCGCCCGCGCCGCGTTCTCCTCCATGCCTTCGATCGTGACCATGGTGTGCGGGGACAGGAACAGGCTCTTGCGGCCCGTGACCGGATGGCGTTTGACCAGCGGGTGGCGGACCGGCGGCAGGTCGTCGTACGTGCCCTGATCGACCTTGCCGGCGAGCTCGGGAGCGGTGCGGAGGATGTAGTCGTGGGCGTGGATCACCCAGAGGCCCTCGATCCGGGCCTTCATGGCCTCCGACAGCGCGTCATAGGCGGCGTACATGTTGGCGAACAGGGTGCTGCCGCCCTCGCGGGTGATCTCGATGCCGTGCAGGATCGAGCCTTTGCTCGGGATCTCGCGGAACGAGCTGTCGGTGTGCCAGCGCCAGGACTGGTTCAGGTACTGCCAGGCCGTATCCGTCGGCGGCACGATGTTTCCGCTCTCGTCCACGTTCGACACCCGGTAGATCGCCTTGTTGCGCGACGACCGGTGGGCGACCGAGGGATGGATCTCGAGCCGGCCGAACCGCTCGCCGAAGGCGATATGCTGCTCGTCGGTGATCCGCTGGTCGGGAAAGACGAGCAGCAGGTGCTCCATCCAGAGCGCATGGATGGCCTCGACCGTGCTGCCGTCGAGCGGCTGCGAGAGGTCGACGCCCCGGACGGTGGCGCCGATATGCGGATGGCGCTTTTCGGCGGTGATGCTGTCGGTATGCGCGTGAGCGACGGACATGGCGGCGGTCTCCCTGGTTCTGTGTCCTTCAGGGAAGCTTGCTTGGCACCGGATAGAATTTGAAATTATACTAATTTCTAATCTTCATTATATTTGGTGATGTGATGCTGTCCATCGATCGGATGCGCGTCTTTGCCGCCGTCTTCGAGGAGGGGTCTTTCACCGCGGCGGCGGAGCGGTTGAACGCCACCCAGTCCGGCGTGTCGCAGCAGATCGCCCGACTGGAACGGGCGCTCGGCACGCAGCTGCTCGAACGCGGCGCGCGCGGCGCCGTCGCCACGCCGGCGGGCAGGCAGCTCTATGCCCGATCGATCGCGCTACTCCGGGAGATCTCGACCGTCGAGCGCGGGATCGTCGATCTCGGGCGCGGGGCGACCGGCAGCGTCACGCTCGGCGTCATGCCGGCCCTGACCCGCTCGGAGGCCGGTCCCGTCCTGAGGCGCTATCTCGCCGAGAACCCGAACGTCACGATCAACCTCGTGGAGCGGGCGAGTTCAGAGCTCATCGACGAGGTGGTGGGCGACAGGCTGGATGCCGCCATCGTCCCGGTCTTCGACGCCCCGCCGTCGCTTCGCTGCCGCCTGCTCGGCCGATCGCGGGAGGCCCTGATCGCCCGACCGGCGGGCGATGGCCTCCACATGCGTCCGGTCGACGTCCGGGCGGTGTCGCCGATGCGGCTGATTCTGCAGTCGGAAGGAAGCATCCGCCGCCGCCGGGTGCTGGCCTATCTGCGGTCCCGGGGGGTAGAACTGGACGCGCTGATGGACATGGACAGCATGTTCGGCACCCTCGAGTTCGTTCAGAACAGCGATTTCGTGACCATCGTTCCGGCGGTCATGGTGGCGCCGGAGATCGACAGCGCGGCGATGTGCGTGCGGCCGCTCGACCTTGACGGACTGGCGCTGGAGGTCATGGCGGTGTCTGCCGCGCGGCGCGAGCCGTCACCGATCGTGACGGAGATCCTGGACCGCTTCGAGCGGTCGCTGGCTGCGTTCGAACGACGCCTCGACCTTCGTCTCGGGCTGGGTTGAGGGGGGATGGGTTTAGGGACGGACGGCGGGACGGCCAAACACGAACGGCCCCGCCGAAGCGGGGCCGTCCTGATAGGCAAACTGTGTCGCTCGTCGCTCGGATCAGGGCGCTCGGATCGAGGCTCAGATCGAGGATTCGATCCACTGCTTGAGCTGGGTCTCCGGCAGGGCGCCGATCTTCTGGGCGTGCACCTGGCCGTCCTTGAACACCATGAGGGTCGGAATGCCACGCACGCCATAGGCGGCCGGGGTCTTCGGATTGTCGTCAATGTTCAGTTTGACGACCTTCACCTGCTGGCCGAGCTCGTCGGAGATCTTCTCCAGGGACGGGCCGATCATCTTACAGGGGCCACACCACTCGGCCCAGAAGTCGACGACCACAGGGGTGTCGGATTTCAGGACGTCCTCGTCAAACGAGGCGTCGGAAACCGGGTTCGTCGTCATCGATTCATCCTTTCGCGGTTCCTCCGGCGGAGATTAGGAACGCCGCCGGTCATGGTCAAGGCAATGCGCCAAACCCTTGAAGCAACGGGTCCGGAATGGGCATCAGGGTCGGACCGTCGGTCCAAAGCAGCGCACATCGCACCGCCCGGCCGGGATATAGGGACGCCACCAGCGAGCGATATGTGGACATCTGGCGCATATATGTGTCGGCCACGGCATCAATTGAAGAGGGTGGCGGCCGATTGGTCTTGTAATCGACGATAAGCACCGCGTCCGGGCCGACGGCGAGCCGGTCGATTCGGCCGGAGACGATCTGCAGGCCCTCCGGCCCGGTGACCTGGCCGACGATCGGCACCTCGGCGCGGGAGCCGGGGGCGAAGACCGGCGCGAACTCGGGGTCGTCGAGCACCGCCAGCACCTCTGCCAGCCAGGACTCCACCTGGTCGGGACTCAGGGCGTGGACCGGGCGGGTCAGCAGGGCGCGGCCGGCTTCGTGGCGGCGGGTGGGCTCCATGTCGGGGAGAAGCTGGAGCAGACGGTGCAGCAGCACGCCGCGCTTGAACGGGTCGGTGCCGTCGCGCTGCAGCGGTGAGCGCACCGGCGGCTCGTCGGCGGCCGGGCGCGACGGGGCGAGCGGTCGCGGCGGGGTCGGTTCGCGCGGAGCGGCGGCGCCGGCCCAGCCGGGCAGCGACGCCGGAGCCGGGGCGGCCGTGCCGGCACGCGCGGCGGGGGCCGCCGCTTCCTGCGGCGTGGCCAGCACCAGCGTGCCGTCCTCGTCCTGCGCCGCGATGGCGGGCAGGCCGGCGCGGGCATGGCCGAACCAGCCCTTGTCCACGGGATCGCGCTTGCCCTTCCAGCCGCAGACGATCAGCCGGTCCTCGGCCCGGGTCATGGCGACGTAGAGCAGCCGGCGGTATTCCTGCTCCATCGCTTCGCGCGCCTTCGCCCGCGCACCGGCGGAGACGGCATCGGCGCTGGCGCTGGACGGCGCCCAGAGCGGCAGGTCGAGCCCGTCGCCATGCCAGACCACGGCATCGCGGAGCTGTGGCGGCCGCACCGTGTCGGGCAGGATGACGATCGGCGCCTGCAGGCCCTTGGCCCCGTGCACGGTCATCACCCGGACCTGGTCGACCTCGCCGCCCTCCAGCTCGCGCTTGACCTCCTGCTCGCCGGCGACGACCGCGTGCAGGAAGCTCTGCAGCGAGGGCGGGTTCTCGCGCTCGTCGTCCAGGGCCTGGGCCAGGAACTCGTCGATCGCGTCCTCGCAGTCGGGGCCGAGACGGGCGACCAGCCGCTCGCGGCCGCGCTCGGCCGACAGGATCTGCTGGTAGAACGCGTGCGGCGGCAGGTTCCGGGCCATCCCCGACCAGCGGGACAGCCGCCGGGCCGCCCGGGCGAAGACGTCCCGCTCCTCAGCCCGGCGCCACAGCTCGGCCCACAGGCGGCGCTCCTTGCGTCCCTGGGCGAGGTCGAGCAGGTCCTCCTCGCTCAGCCCCACCAGCGGGCTCTTCAGCACGGTGGCGAGCGTCAGGTCGTCGTCGGGCAGCAGCAGCGCCTCGCCCAGCGCGATCAGGTCGCGCACCGCCATCTGCTCGGTCAGCACCATGCGGTCGACGCCGGCCACCGGCACATCCGACGCCTTCAGCGCCCGCACCAGTTCCGCGACGAAGGCCCCGCGTCGGCGCACCAGCACCATGACGTCGCCGGGGCGGATCGGCCGGTTCTTGGCCTCCAGCGGCTCGCCCGCGGCAATCCAGCCGGCGATGCGGCCGGCGATGGTCTGGGCCAGCCGGGTGACCGGGGCGTCCATGGAGGCGCGGGTCAGCGGCGGCGACCAGGGATCGCCCGCCTCCTCGTCCTCCGGCTCGACCACCGGCCAGAGCTCCACGCGCCCGGCCTGACCGGTGCGGCTGGCCCGGTGGGCGATCTCCCGGGTGACGCCGGCGACGATCTCCGCCACGCCCTGGCGTGCGTCCTCGCGGGCGAAGACGGCGTCCACCGCGCTCAGCACGGCCGCGGTGGAGCGGAAGGAGACCTGCATCTGCACGTCGCGGAACGTCTGCTCGGCGGCGGTGACCCGTCCGGCGAAGTATTCGCGGGCTTCGGTGAACCCTGCGGGGTCGGCCCCCTGGAAGCTGTAGATCGACTGTTTGACGTCGCCCACGGCGAAGATGGTGCGCGGCCGGTCGGGCGCGCGTTCGGCCATCGCTCCAAGGCCAGCGAAGAACTCCTCGGCCAGGGCGCGCACGATCTCCCACTGCGCCGGGCTGGTGTCCTGGGCCTCGTCGATGAGAATGTGCTCCAGCCCCTCGTCCAGCTTGAACAGCACCCAGGCCGCCGTGCCGGGGGATGTCAGCAGGCGCCGGGCGCGCTCCACCAGATCCTCGAAATCGAGCAGGGCGCGGCGGGACTTGGCACGGCCATAGGCGTCGATGATGGCGGCGGACAGGCGGATCAGCGCGGCCGAGCGCAGGGCGGTATCCAGCGCTTTGCGCCGTTCCTCCACACCCAGGATGCGCTCCGCCTCCCGGGTCAGGTCATCGAGCAGGGTCGGCGCGCGTTCCTGCACGCCCTTGGTGGCGAGCCGGGCCTGGATCGCACCCTCCTGGGTCAGCAGGGCGCGCTTGTAGTCGTCCCAGGCATTGGCGCGGGCATCGGCATCCGGCAGGGCGAGCCAGGCGAACAGGGTGTCGGCGCGGTTGGTATCCGTCTTTCCCCCCGCCGCCAGGGCGCTCGCCGCCGCGTGCAGGACATCGCGGTCGAAGGCGGCGTCTTCGCTGGCCGCCCGACGCAGGATCCAGTCGGTGTCGGCCGGATCGGTGCCCAGGGTGGCATGCAGGCGGGCGGTGATGGCGCCGATCCCGGCGGCGGCCTCCAGCGACCGGGTCAACCGGGTGCGCTGGACCAGCATGGTCTTCAGCAGGTCGCGCACGGTCTGCTCGGCCGCCCGCTCGGTGACCACGGCGAGCGCGTCCGCCAGATCCCCGTCCGCCCCGCCGCGCGCCCGCTCCAGGACAGAGCGCTCGGCATCCTCCAGCAGGGTCGCCGCCGCCCGGTCGTCGGCCAGCCGGAAGTTCGGCGGCACGCCGGCCTCCAACGGGAAGCGGCCGAGCAGGGACTGGGCGAAGGCGTGGATGGTCTGGATCTTCAGCCCGCCCGGTGCGTCCAGCACCTCGGCGAACAGGCGGCGCGCCTTGGCCATGCGGTCCTGGCTCGCCACCCGGCCGTCCAGGGTCTCGAGTTCCTTCCCGAGGGCGTCGGCGTCGAGCACGGTCCATTTCGCCAGGGTGCGCGAAAGTCGGGTCGCCATCTCCGCCGCCGCCGCCTTGGTGAAGGTCAGGCACAGCAGGCGCTGCGGCTTCGTACCCGCCAGCAGCAGGTTCAGCAGCCGGTCGGTCAGCACCTTGGTCTTGCCCGACCCGGCGGAGGCCGCGACCCAGGCGGAGACGGACGGATCGGCTGCCTCGCGTTGGTTGCGGGTGGCTTCCTCGATGGCGTTTCCAGCGGGGGCGCTGAGAGGATCCAGAGTGCTCATCCCTCGCCCTCCTCGCCGGCCGACCAGTCGCCGGTGCGCGCCAGGTGGTCGTAGTCGTTGAAGCGCAGGCTGCGACGCGGGTCCGGGGCGGCGTGATAGGGGGTGCTCTCGTCGTCGAAGGCGGCGATCAGCGCCTCCAGCCCGGCACGGGCGGTCTCCACCAGCTCGGGCACGGTGGCATCCACCGCGTCGATCTTGCCCGGCGGGGTGCCGCCGCCGACCCGCCAGTATTCCAGAGAGGCCACGTCGGCCGCGGGCAGATCCTGCTCGGCAAAGCCGCCGGCCATCAGGATCATCGCCTCCAGGGGAAGCTGTGGTGCGCGGCCGGCCTTCAGATCGCTCAAGCTCGGGTTGGCGCCGGTCTTGTAGTCGATGAGGACGTAGGTGCCGTCGCCACGCCTGTCGATGCGGTCGGCGGTGCCGAACAGCGTGAACGGTCCGCCGGGTCCGGCCAGGGTGACGACGCCCTGGCGTTCGGTGGCGGAGTAGTCGAGCGATTTGCGCCGCTCGCGCTCGACCTCCACGAACCAGCGCGCCACCCGCTCGAAGCGCGGCCACCAGAAGGCCCAGACCCCCGGCCGGTCCATATGGGCGGCGAAACTGCGCTTGCCGTACTCGATCAGCATGTCGGCCGGGTTTGGCGGCAGGTCGCGCGGGTAGTCCCGGACGAAGGCGTCCAGCGCCTCGTGGATGGCGTTGCCGCGCTCGATGGCGCCGACCTCCATATCCAGCGGGTCGAGCTTGCGCAGGTCCAGGATGTAGCGGGCGTAGATCGAGTACGGATCGCGCAGCCAGGTGTCGATCCGGGTGACCGACAGCCTGCGCGGCCGCTGATCCAGGCGCGGACGCGGCTCCGGCGGCCGGCCGGGATCGGGGGCGGCGGGGGTGTCCAGCAAGGCATGCCAATGGCCGGGGGCCTTCCACGACGCCAGCTTCTCCTCGCTGTGCAGGGCGCGGGCGACGGTATCCAGCCGCAGCAGCCAGCGCGACGGGATGGTCGGGCTGCCGTCGACCCGTTGGGCGCGAGTGAGGAACACCTCGCTTCCGCCCATGGCCATGGCGACGTCATGGGCCGCCTTGCCAATGGCGAGGTCGATGGAGGGCAGGCCGAAATCCCGGCGCATCGGCCGGCTCATCCACGGGTCCGGCTTCGGCTCGGCCGGCCAGGTGCCTTCGTTCAGCCCGCCCAGGATCACCCGGTCGAAGGCCAGCAGCCGGGCCTCCAGCACGCCGAGGATGTGCAGACGCGGGTGGCTGCCGTAGCGCGGACGCACCACGCGGCCTTCCAGCAGGGCGTCGAACAGGCCAGGCCAGTCGCGGCCGCCGATCGGTTCCATGCCGGCGGCCCCGTCGGCGAACTCGTTGGACAGCCGGGCCAGGGCCTCGCCCGCCTCGCCGACCCACAGGCGCAGGCTGCCATGGGTGTCGTTGGAGGTGGCGAGCGTCTCGGCGGCGCGCAGATGGGCGTCCAGGATCTCCGGCACGGCGACGGTGGGCTGGGACAGGGCGGCTTCCAAGGGCGCCAGCGCATCGGTCAGCCGGTCGCAGAAGCCGAGAAGGGCGCCAAGCGGCTCGGGCTTGAGGCCGGAGGCTTCCGCCGCCCGGCGCAGCCCGGCGAGACCGGCGGCGGGGCGGGGGCCGCGCAGGATGTCCCGGTCCAGGCGCTCCACCAGCCGCTCGAACCGGTCCGGCGGCAGACCGGCGGCGCTCAGCGGATGCTTGAGCAGGGAGAGCAGGGCGACCGGCGCGCAGTCTACCGCGGCGCGGGCCAGCAGGCGCAGGAACACCGCCGGCGCGCTGTTGGACAGCGGGGCGCCGCCGGAATCGTTCACCTCCAGTCGGTCGCCGTCACCGTCCTGGATCCGCCAGCGGCGCAGCTCGACGGCGACCCGGCGGGCGAGCCGGCGGTCCGGGGTCACCAGGGCGGCGGTCTTGCCCGGCTGTTCCAGCACCTCGCGCATCAGCAGGGCGATGATCCCGGCTTCCTCGCGCGGTGAGGCGGCGTCGATCCGGGTGATGCCGTCGAAGGCGGCCGGCGTCGGCGCGTCGGCGGCGGTCGACAGGCCGCGCCAGGCCTCGGTCGTGGCCGCCGGGCGCAGGGTCTCGCGGATCAGCCGGTCGCGGCCGCCGGTCACCGACGGGGACCACTCGCGCACCTGATCCCGGTCGACGCCGAGGGTGCGCAGCAGGCTGTGCAACCCGTGCTGGGGATGGGTCGGGTCGTCGCCGATGGCGGCCCAGCTCGCCGCGTCGCCGTCCCGGTCCAGCCCCGGCAGCACGATGGCGCCGGCCGGCAGCGCCAGCACCGCGCGCATCAGTTCCGTCGTCGCCGGAATCGAGCCGGTGGAGCCGGCGACGATGACCGGCGTGCTCGGCGGATGGGCGCGCAGGGCGGCGGCCTCGGCCCGCATCAGGGCGTCGCGCCGGGCCATCGGGTCGATCGCCGCCAGTTCCTCCAGCCGGCCGGGCCAGATCTCGGTGACGATCTTCAGGAAGGCGATGGTCTTGTCCCAATGGGCGGCATAGGCGTCCGGCGCCAGATCCTTGAGCACGGCGAAATCCAGCCCGTGCATCTGCACCTCGTCGATCAGCCGGGCGAGGGCCGTCGCGAGGCGGTAGGCGTGTTCCGGGGTGTCCGGCGTCGCACTGTCGGGATCGGCACGCAGGAAGGCGGTGACCAGCCGCATCAGCTCCAGATGGCGCTGCAGGTCGGGGATCGCCGGCGGGATCTCCAGCGCGCCGGCGGCGCCGGCCTCCGAGCCCGCCTCCACGTCCAGCAGGTCCTCGTCCACGTCGGAGACGGTGGACAGCTTCGGCAGGAGCATCGGCCGTCCGTCGCCGAAGCGCAGGAAGGCGTCGGCGGCGGAGCGCACCGCGCGCCGGGTCGGCAGCAGCAGGCGCACGTCGGTCAGGGCGATCGGATCGCCTTCCACCCGCTCCCACACACCGGCGGCCAGCCGGTCGAGGAACGGCGTGCCGATGGGGATGGTGTAGACGCGGTCGGTCATCCGGCTCCGTCGTGGTTGGCCCTTGGCGGCGTCTAGAAGAAGGGCACGTCGGCGAGATGGCCGGCGGCGAAGCGCAGGTTGGCGCGCTCCAGGTCGGCCGGCGTCGAGATATGGTACCAGAGCCCGTCATGCAGCGCGCCGAAAAGCCGGCCCTGCTCTTCCGCCCTGTCGTACAGCACGCGCATGGAGAACGCTCCCACGGGCGCGTCGGCGAAGATGCGCGGATGGACGATGGACACGCCCATATAGGCGTAGGGAGCGACCCGCGCCTCGTCACGGCTGGAGATCCGGCCGATCTCGTCCATGGTGTAGTCGCCGTAGCCGTGCCAGCCGAGCACCCGGGCGAAGGGATAGAGCAGGAGCTGGATGTCCATCTTCTCCGAGTCCCAGGTATCGGCGAAGCGGTGCAGGGCGTTGCGCATGCCGTCGAGCCAGACGCTGTCGCCGTTGACCACGAAGAACGGTTCGTCGCCGAGATGGGGCAGGGCGTGTTTCACCCCGCCGCCGGTCTCCAGCACCGCGTCCTCGTGGATGACGGTGATCGACGGGTCGCGGCGGCGCTCGACATGGCGGGCGACGTGGTCCGACAGGTAGTGGGTGTTGACCACCACGCGCTGCACACCGGCGTTCTTCAGGTGCTCCAGCGTTCGGTCGAGGATCGCCACGCCGCCGACCGGGACCATGGGCTTGGGCATGTTGTCGGTGATCGGAGACAGACGGGTCCCGCGGCCGGCGCAGAGCACCATGGCGGTCTCGGGCAGCCAGTCGGGCCGGCGGCTCAGTCCGGGCAGCAGCATGCGTGTGTCCTCACCGGTCTTTCATCGTTTGATCAATTTATCGTTTGATTTCGGGGCTGATCGAGCTGGGCAGGCGCCTGTCCGGCTCGGGGATGCGGCGTACCGACGGCGGCATCTCCCGGTCCAGCCATGCCGCCACGCCGTCCAACCCGGCCCGGTCGACATCCGCCTCGATATGGGCCCAGCAGCGCGGGATATGGACCATGTAGCTGGTGCGGCCGAAGAAGCCCTGCTGGCGGCCGAACTGTCCCAGGATCTTGATCGCCCGCTGGGCGCCCAGTGCGTGATAGGCGCGCAGGAAAGCGTCCCAGTCCGCGACCTTCCGGCGCTCGCGATAACGCGCCAGCATCGCCGCCTCAAGCCCCGGCGCAAGGTCGCGGCGCGCGTCCTGAAGGAGCGAGACGAGGTCGTAGGCCGGGCTGCCGGACAGCGCGTCCTGGAAGTCGAGCAGGCCGCAGCGCGCCAGACCTTCCCGTCCTTCCAGGATCATCAGGTTGTCGACGTGGAAGTCGCGCAGCACCAGGGTGTCGGCGCCGTGGGTCATCACCGGCACGGCGTCGCGCCAGGCGCCGCGATAGGCCTCGGCCACGTCCTCGGACACGACGTCGCCCAGGGTCAGCGGGGCGTACCAGCGCAGCATCCGGTCGGCTTCCTCGACCAGCCGGCCGCCGTCATAGGGCGGGGCGGCGAAGCCGATCTGCGGCGCGCGCTCGTGCAGGTCCGCCAGCAGATCGACCGCGATGGCGTACAGCGCCTCCTCGCTCCAGTCCCGCTCGCCCGGATCGGCCAGGATGCGGGTGAAGGTGCGGTCGCCGAAATCCTCCAGCAGCAGCAGCCCGGCGGGCACGTCCTCGGCCAGGATCGCCGGGGCGGAATAGCCGAATCGGCGCAGCTGTCCGGCGATGTCCAGGAACGGCCGCACGTCCTCCAGGGCCGGCGGCGCGTCCATCAGCACGGCGCGGGCGCCGTCGCGCACCACGCGGTGATACACCCGGTAAGACGCGTCCTTGGCCAGCAGCGTGACCTCGGCCCCGTTCCAGCCTGCGTTTTCCAGGAATGTCTCGATCTCGGTCTTGCGGTCACTCACCCGGCAGGGTTCCCGTCTCGATGTCGCCAAGGCGGCCGGCCCAGCGCCCATGGGGCGTCAGATGCGCGATCCGCCGGTCGCTTCCATGGCATATTTCGAGCGCCAGTTCGAGCCGATCCGACGGGACGGCCGCGCCGAGCCGGTCCGGCCACTCGACCAGCACCACTGCCTCGGAAAACCCCTCCGCCAGTCCCAGCTCCTCGACCTCGCCCGGATCGCCGAGCCGGTACAGGTCGCAGTGCCAGACGGTGCCGCGCTCGCCCTCGTATGGCTGGACCAGGGTGAAGGTCGGGCTCGGCACCTCGGCCTGCGGGTCGTCGAGCCAGGCGCGCACGAAGGCGCGGGCGAGCGCGCTCTTGCCCGCCCCCAGCGGTCCGGTGAGCAGGATCGCCATGCCCGGCTCCGCCCGTCCGGCGAGCAGGGCGGCAAGGCGATGGGTGGCCTCCAGATCGTCCAGGGAGAGGGGCAGCGGCAGCGATGTCACTCGGTCTCGTCTCCGGCCTCGTCGGTCTCGCCTCTGCGGGGATGGCGCGGCACGGTGCAGATCACCTCCGTCCCTTCGCCCGGCGCGGAGGTCAGCGTGACGGCGCCGTCATGCAGCTCGATCAGCGACTTCACCAGGGCGAGGCCGAGCCCGGCCCCGCTGGAGCGGCCGCGGCGCTCGAACCGCTCGAACACCCGGGTCTGGTCGTCCAGGGCGATGCCCACGCCGGTATCCTTGACGATGAACGCCACCATCTCGCCGCGATCCTCCACCGACAGCATCACGTCGCCGCCCTCCGGGGTGAAGGCGATGGCGTTGGAGACCACGTTGTACAGCGCCTGGGTGAAGCGGCGCTCGTCGACCTCGATCGGCGCCAGGTCGGCGGGGCATTGCACCGATAGGCCGACGCCGCGCGCCCGCACCCGCTCGCGGGCCAGGTTCTCCACCGCGCTCGCCAGGTCGGCCGGCGCTATCGCCGTGCGCTCCAGCTCCAGATACCCGGCCTCGATGGAGGCGAGATCGAGGATGTCGTTGACCAGGCGGACCAGCCGGTTGGAGGAGCCGAGGATGGCGTTGGCATAGTCCTTCTGCCGCTCGTTCATCGGCCCGGCATATTCCTGCTCCAGCACCTCTGAGAAGCCGATGATGGCGTTCAGCGGCGTACGCAGCTCGTAGGAGACGTTGGCCAGGAACTCGCTCTTCAGCCGGTCGGCGGTCTCCAGTGCCTCGGTGCGTTCCTGCAGCGCGGTCTGCACCGCCAGAGTGTCGGTCACGTCGCGGAAGTTCAGCAGGGTGGCGCCGTCCGGCAGCGGCACGACCGCGAAGTCGAGGGCGAGGCCGTCGGTCAGGTGCACGGTGCCGCTGGTCGCCTCCCGTCCGGCCAGGTAGCTCATCCATTCCGCCTTGATGTCGGTCCAGGGCCGGTCGGTCGGGAATTTCGGGCGCATGGCCTGGAACACCACCTCCGCCGGCGGCTCCGGCTCGAGGAAGACCGGCTCCTCCTCCGTTCCCCGCAGCCCCCATTGGGTGCGGAAGGTCGGGTTCGACAGCTTCATGCGGCTGTCGACGCCGAACACCACGATGCCCTCGTAGAGATTGTCCAGGGTCTCCTGCTGCACGGCGGTTAGCGTGTTGTAAGAGCGCTCCAGGGTCAGCCGGTCGGTGACGTCCTCGAAGGTCATCAGCAGGCCGCCGAACGGATGCGGCGTGACCACCATGCGGATTGTGCTGTCGTCGGGCAGGAACAGCAGCTCCTCATGGGCGTCGATCAGGGTGGTGAACAGCCGGTTGAAGTCGTCGCGCCAGGCCCGGAAGTCGGACTGCTCCGGCAGCCGCCGGCTCTCCCGCGCCATGTCCAGCACCTCCGACAGGGTCGGGCCGACCTCCAGACGGGCCGGCTCGATCTCCCACATCAGGGCGAAGGCGGTATTGGCGAAAACCACGCGGCGGTCGGGGCCGAACACGGCGATGGCGCTGTTCAGCTTCTCCAGCACCTCCGCGTGGGCATCGACATGGCGCGCGAGGTCGGACTGGATCTGCTCCAGGCCGGTCACATCGCGGCCCATGCCGATCGTGCCGCCGCCGGCGCTGGCCGACAGCGCGGTCTCGAAGATCTCGAACAGCCGGCGGTCGCCGTCGATCACCAGGTTTCGGCTCTCGCTCTGGACGCGACCCGTCTCGCGGGCGCGGGTGGCCAGCCCGCTGCCGCGCTCCAGGTCGCTGGCCAGGGGCACGGCGGCAGCGTTGACGAAGCCGATCGCGCCGGTCGGGTCCCGTCGCCAGGCCGGGTTGGGAAGGGCCGCCAGGGTGGCGTCGGGCGCCAGCCGGCGAACCTGTTCAACCTCCGATTCGAGCTCGGATATCCGCAGGCGTCGCCGATGGGCCACCCAACCCAGGAGACCGGCAACCAGGCCCAGCAGCGCGATGGCGCCCCATGAAAGCGGGGTCATGGTCACGTACTCCCCTCCGGCGGCCGGGCGGATCCGGACCGCGCGCCGATGTACGGCGTTTTAATAGAATCCTTTTTCACATCCGAAGCCTAGCCGCCCGTGATCGGCAAGTCGACGCTCGCCGGAGCCGGTCCCACAATGTGCAACTGAGCGTAGCCGTGCTGCGGTGCCGTATGCTCTTCAATGGCGTATCTTTCGCCATGAGTTCAAAACGGGACGTGTGCCCGGAGCCCGATGGAGAATCGCGATGACGGTGGTCGAGGATGTCGATGCGGGGGGCGCCGACCGGGCGAACCCCGCCGATCCCCATGGCGCCATGGCCACCCGCGTTCTCGGTGAGCAGCTCCGGTTCTTCTTCGGTCAGACCCGCGACGCCGTGGCCGGCCATACGGTGGTCTCGATCGCCGCCTTTCTGCTGCTGCTGAACGAGCCGGTCGACCATGTTGTCCTGGCCTGCTGGCTCGTCGCCTCCCTGTCGGTCGCCGCGGTGCGGCTGACGATCTATCGCGGGTTCCCGCGCGACGCGCTGTCGGCGGATCAGGTGCGGCGGTGGCGTCGGCGGTTCGAGATCATTTCCGTTGCGTCCGGCGGGATGTTCGGGCTGCTGCCGGTCCTGTTCCTGGACCCGGGCGACGTAAGGGCGACCGCCTGGATCCTGCTGATCCTGTCGGGCATGGCGGGGGGCGCGCTGGGAACGCTGTCGGCCTATTCGAACGCCTTCCTTTACTACGTGCTGGCCATGACGGCGCCTCTGATCGTGCGGCTGCTGCAGTCCTGGCACATGACCGCCGGCATGGATGTGCTCGTCATCGCCGGCCTCTGCGTGGTCACGCCGATCTTCTTCCTGCGGTTTTCGCGGCGGTTCCAGCGGGCCCTGATCGATCAGATCACCGGCCGACTCGAAAATACCGACATGGCCGAACGCCTGACCCAGCAGGGCGCGGTGCTGAATTCGGTCATGCAGACCATTCCCAGCGCGATCGCCGTGATCGCGGCCGACGGCCGGGTCGTCTATCACAACGACCGGTTCCGCCGGATGTTCGACCTGCCGGACGCGCTGCTCGAAGGGAAGTTCGATCACCAAGGGTTCAACGATTTCCGCCATAGCCGGGGCGATTTCGACAATCTCGAGCCCGGCCCCATGCGGGAGCAGATCGAGAACTGGGAGCGGCTCGGCGAGCCCGGTCCGCCGTTCGGATACGAGCGCACCCTGTCGGACGGTCGGGTGCTGCGGGTCGACAACCGGCCGATGCCGGAAGGCGGCTGGGTGCGGTCCTGGACCGACGTCTCCGACGAGCGGGCCGCCCAGCGCGAGACCGAGCGCTGGACGACCCTACTGCAGCTCACCCTCGACAGCATCGACCAGGGACTGTCCTTCATCGACGCCAATGGCGACCAGGTACTCGCCAACCGGCGCTACTGCGAGCTGCTCGACCTGCCCGAGGAGTTCATCCGGCGCGTCGTGCCGCTGAGCGAGATGATCGAGCTGCTGGAGGCGCGGGGCGAGCTTGTCGGCCTGTCGCCCGAGCTCACCGCCCGGATCGACCGGTGGGAGAGCGGCGAGGATCCGTCGCCGCGCCTCGTCTACGAGCGCCGGCAGCCCAACGGCAACTGGCTGCTGATCGTGTCCAACCGTCTGCCCGACGGCGGCCATGTCCGCACCTTCACCGACATCACCAGCCGCAAGCTTGCGGAGATCTCGGCCGCCGAGCGCCGGGACCTGCTGGAGCATACGCTCGCCAGCATCGATCAGGGCGTCATCCTGCGCGATGCCGACGACAACATCCTGGTGTTCAACGACCGGCTGACGGAACTGCTGGGCGTGCCGCGCGCGTTCTACGAGCAGAACATCCCGTCGGTCGCCATGCTCGATCACCTGAACGCCGCGTCGGACGTCGAGATCGACCCCGAGTTGAACCGCCGGATCGACGACTGGGTCGAGCGGCGGCGGCGCGGGGAGGCGGTCGAGCGTCTGGAATACGACCGTCTCGGACCGAACGGCACCTGGATCCACGGGGTCTTCCAGTCGCTGCCGGACGGCCGTCAGATCCGCACCTTCAGCGACGTGACCGAGGCGCGGCGCTCGCAGCAGGCGCTGATCGAGAAGACGGAATTCCTGGAGGCCGTGCTGGCCGCCATGGAGCAGGGGGTGCTTGTCACCGACGCCCGGGGCCAGGTGACGCTCTGGAACGACCGGGCCTGCGAGATCCTGGATCTGCCCGCGGGCACGCTGGAGGCCGCGCCGACCACCGAGGAACTGCGCGCGGTGCGCCAGCGCCTTGGCGAATTCGACATGACCGACCCGAACGTCGCCGCCTTCGTGGAGAACTGGAACGCCTGGATCGCCGGTGACGCGGACGAGATCTTCATCCATGAGCGCGAGTTCCGGAACGGCAATTGGATGCTGGTCTATGGCCGCAAGCTGCGCGGCGGCGGGACGGTGCGCACCCTGACAGACATCACCGAGCGCAAGCGGGACGAGGCCGAGGCCGTCGCCGCGCGGGACGAGGCGGAGAGAACCCGCGAACGCCTGCGGGCCATCCTCCAGTCGATCCCGGTCGGCGTGCTGGTCTACGACCCCGGGATGCATGTCGAGTTCTGGAACGACGCGTATTGCAACTTCACCGGCGTTCCGCACGCGGCCCTGAGCCACCGGCCGCATTTCCTGGAGTATCTGCGCTACGTCTACGACGCCCATGACCGCCGCCGGCACATGAGCCTCGAGAAATTCGTCGACTATCGCCGGGCGGTCTACGAATCCGACGAGAAACACGTCACGGAGTTCCTGTTCGACAGCACCGGGCTGGATGTCCAGTACATCGTCGGGTCGCTGCCGGACGGCGGTCGGGTCAACGTGATCGTCGACATCTCCCAGCAGAAGCAGGCGGAACGCACCGCGCTCGAGGCGCGCGACGCGGCGGAGGATGCGACACGGGCGAAATCCGCCTTCCTGGCGGCGATGAGCCACGAGATCCGCACGCCGATGAACGGGGTGATCGGCATGGCCGAGGTGCTGGAACAGACCGCCCTGGACGACGAACAGCGCTCGATCATCGCGACCATCTGGGACTCCGGACAGGTGCTGCTCCGGCTGATCGACGACATCCTCGATTTCTCGAAGATCGAGGCCGGCCGCATGGAGCTGGAGTCGGAAATGGTCGACCTTCGGGCGATCTCGGAATCCGTGCTCGACACCCTGGCCCCGGCCGCCGATGCCAAAGATCTCGACCTCGTCCTGGAGATCGATACCTCGGCGCCGCCGGTCTTCGTTGGCGACCCCACGCGGGTGCGCCAGGTCCTGATGAATCTGGTCGGCAACGCGGTGAAGTTCACCGAGGCCGGGTCGGTGGCGATCTGCGCGTCGGCCCGGCCGGACGACGACCTCCCCTCCGGCCTGCGCCTGCGGATCGAGGTGAGCGATACCGGCGTCGGGATCGACCCGGACCGGGTGGAGCAGCTCTTCCAGCCGTTCCGTCAGGCGGAGATATCGACCACGCGGCGCTATGGCGGGACTGGGCTGGGGCTGTCCATATGCCGGCGGCTCGTCGGGATGATGCAGGGCAGGATCGGCGTGGACAGCACGCCCGGCGAGGGCTCGACCTTCTGGCTCGAGATCCCGGTGGAGCCGTCGATCCTGGCCGGCGGGTCGGAGGTCGACGCCATCGACCTGTCCGGCCTCCACGCCCTTCTGGTCGTCCGGCCGGGTCCGCTCGGCACGCAGGTCGCGGACCTGCTGACCGCCTGGGGCATGGCGGTGACGCAAACCAGCGACGATGCGGTGGCGGCCGACCGCCAGGACGTGACGATCGTCGACGGACGGCTGGGGACCGATCTGCTGCGCCGGCTGATCCCCACAGGCGCCTGGGGTGCCGAGACGGCAGGGTCGGAGGCGCGCGCGCTCTGGATCGCGAATGCCGGGGCACCGGATGCGGCGCCGCTTGCCGTTCCGCGGCCGGTGCGGCGTGACCCGCTGCTGCGGGCCGTCGCTGTCTGCCTCGGCCGCGCCAGCCCGGAGACCTCGGCGGCCGCGCCGGCCGCGCCGACCCCGCGGGAGCTGAGCGTGCCGAACGTCGAGGCGGCGGCGGCGGCCGGCCGGCTGATCCTGGTGGTGGAGGACAACGCCACCAACCGTCTGGTGGTGGAAAGCCAGCTCGCCATTCTGGGTCTCGCGGCGGAAACCGCGGTGGATGGCGCGGAGGCCCTGCGCAAATGGCACGAGAAGCCCTACGGCCTGGTGCTGACCGACTGCCACATGCCGAACATGGACGGCTATCAGCTCACCGCGGCGATCCGGGAGGCGGAGCGGTCGTCGGGTCGCCGCGTCCCGATCGTCGCCCTGACGGCGAACGCGCTGTTCGGCGAGGCCGAGCGCTGCCTGCGGGCCGGCATGGACGATTATCTGGCCAAGCCGGTCACCCTGGCCGTCATGGGCGAAACCCTCACGCGATGGCTCGACGGCACGGCGACCCCACGCGGTAGAACTCCCGCGCAGGGCGTCGCGGCCCCGGCCGAGCGGGCCGGGGAGGAGCCGATCGACTTCGCCCAGCTGCGCGAGATCCTCGGCAGCGCCGACCCGAGTTTCACCGCCTCCATGCTCGACCTGTTCGCCGAAAGCTTCAGGGAGTTGAACGCGGAGATGCGGTCGGCGATCGATGCCGGCGACCTTGCCCTGCTGCGGGGCACCAGCCATGCGGCCAAGGGGGCGGCGGCAAACGCCTGCGCGAACCGGCTCCGACGCGCCCTGGAGGCGCTGGAACGCGCGGCGGCGGCGCAGCAGGCCGACCGGATCGCTGCGCTGTTCGAGGAGGTCGAGGTCCGCAGTGCCGAGGTCTTCGACTATCTCGCCCACCTGAAGCGGCCGTACTGACCGGTTTGGCGTTTCTGCTCCGCCGGGCCCTGGTACCCCTGGGCATGACGGCGTCGGCCCCCATCTTGAGGGGAAGTATTGTTCCGTGCGCCGATCCGGGAGAGCCGAGATGATTCGACACCTGCGTGCCGCCACCCTGCCTTTCGCCACCCTGCCCCTCGCCGCCCTTGCCGCCCTGCTGCTGGCGCCGTTCCTGTTCTCTCAGGCCGTCGCCCATCACGGCTGGAGCTGGACCACCGGCGGCAACATCGAGCTGACCGGCATCATCCGCGAGTCCAAGCTCGGCAACCCCCACGGGGAGCTGAAGGTTGAGGCCGAGGGAGAGGTCTGGACCGTGGAGGTCGGCCAGCCCTGGCGCAACGAGCGGGCCGGCCTGAGCGACAGCGATTTCGCCGTCGGCAACGAGATCACCATCGTCGGCGAGCCCTCGGCCGATATGGCCCAGAAGCTGCTCAAGGCCGAGATGATCATTATCTCCGGCAAGGAGTACCCGCTCTATCCGAACCGTAGCTGACCGGGTCGGTCCCGTCGGTGGAAGGCCTGCTGACCGGGCTGGCGTCGAGCGACCTCGCGACCGCGCTGCGCTTCTCGCGATGGAGCTACGCGGCGGTGAATACCGGCCACGTCCTCGGCATCGCGCTGCTGGTCGGTGGGATCCTGCCGCTGGACCTGCGGATGCTCGGCCTGTGGCCACGGGTCGAGGCGGCCGCCCTGATCCGGGTTCTGATCCCGATGGCGACGGCGGGGCTGGTGCTGGCAGGTCTGTCGGGTGTGCTGCTCTTCGCCGTCCGGCCGCTCGACTACGCCGCCAATCCGGCCTTCCTCGCCAAGATCGGTCTGGTGTCGGTCGGCGCGGCCTCGGCGCTCTGCGCCCACTGGCTTTGGGGGCGTCGGCTTGAGCGGGCCTCGGCAAGCGCCAAGGCGCGGCTCGGCGCGGTGTCGATGCTGTGCTGGGTCGGAGCGCTGGTCGCCGGCCGGATGATCGCCTTCACCGGCGGGTGAGGCGGCAGCCAAGCCCCCCGGTTCAGCCGTCCGATTGGGCCACCGGTCCGGACGCGCGGGCGATGTAGACGGTCTGGGTGACCGTGTCGCCCAGATAGGGATTGTCGAAGATCACCGGCTCGGCCCGGGCCTCGGCGAAGACACCGGCGAGCCGGGCGGTGAAACCGGCGTCGGGCGGATCGTCGGACCACAGGCAGAACACCCCGCCCGGCTTCAGGTGCCGGCTCAGGGCGGCGAGGCCCTCGGCCGTGTAGAAACCGGCACTGCCCTGGTCGAGCAGGAAGTCCGGCGCGTGGTCGATATCGACCAGGATGGCGTCCATCTTGCGGCCCGGCTGCTCGGGGTCGAACCCTGCCTCCGAGGCGGCCAGCGCGAAGAAATCCCCCTGCCGCAGGCGGCAGCGGGCGTCGCCGGTCAGCACGGAGCCCAAGGGCAGCATCCCGTCGCGGTGCCAGTCGATCACCGCGTCCAGCATGTCGACCACGATCAGCGAGGCGACGTGGGCGTGCTCCAGCACCGTCGCCGCCGTGTAGCCGAGGCCGAGCCCGCCGACCACCACGTCCGGCGCCGCCGTGCGGCAATCGGCGAGGCCCAGCCGCGCCAGGGCGACCTCCGAGGCGGTGAAATGGCTCGACATCAGGAAGGCGTCGCCGAGCTTGATCTCCAGCACCTCCTGGCCGAGCCGCAGGTCGTGGCGGCGGCGCAGGCTCAGCGCGCCGATCGGCGTCACGCGGTAGTCCAGCTCTTCGAAGATCGGGTTCATACGGCTTCCTACCATGACGGCGCCGTCGGCGCGACGACTGGACCCGGCCGCGGCCGGCCCTAGGTTCGGTGACCGGGACCGGCGGCTATTCGAGAGAGGACATCATGACCCGCAGTGCGACCGCCCTGCTCACGATCTGTTTCCTGGCCGCGTTGGCGCTCCCCACCGTGGCGCGGGCCGGCGCCGAGGGCTGGGAGGCGATGCGCCGACCCGGGGCGATCGCCCTGATGCGCCACGCCTATGCGCCCGGAACCGGCGATCCGGACAACTTCACCCTTGGCGACTGCTCGACCCAGCGCACCCTGAACGACGAGGGTCGCGCCCAGGCCCGCCGGATCGGCGAGGCGTTCCGACGCAACGGGATCGAGGTGGACGCGGTGCTGACCAGCCAATGGTGCCGGTCGGCGGAGACGGCCGAGCTGCTCGGCCTGGGGACGCCGGAGCCGATGCCGTCGCTGAACTCGTTCTTCGATGCCCGGCAGCGCCGCGCGGAGCAGACCGAGGCGACCCTTGCCTTCCTGCGCAGCCGTCCGGAGGACCACCGCCTGGTCCTGGTCACCCATCAGGTGAACATCACCGCGCTCACCGGTCGCGGAACCGCGTCGGGCGAGTTCGTCGTCATCGACCTGACCCCAACTGGCGAGGTCGAGGTTCTCGGCGAGGTCCTGGTCGGCCGGTGAGCGTGGAACCGCGCCGCAGAGGTCCCGGCCTGCTGGGCGTGCGCGGCCGATACGGTCTTCTTGATGGGAGGCGTGCGATCCGACACTCTGCCCCGAACAAGAACGAGGATCGGGGAGAGGTCGATGACGGGGACGCTGGGGCGTGCGGTGCTGGTCGGATTGATCGGCCGGGGCACGGCGCTGTCGCGGACACCGAGGATGCACGAGGCCGAGGGCGCCCGCCAGGGACTGCGCTACGTCTATCACCGCATCGATCCGGCCGAGATGGCCGCGACCCCGACCTTTGAGGACATGCTGCGGGCGGCCGAGATCTGCGGCTATGCCGGGGTGAACGTCACCCATCCCTATAAGCAGGAGGCGGTGGCGTTCCTCGACGACATGACCGAGGAGGCCAGGGCGGTCGGCGCGGTGAACACCATCGTCCTGAAGGACGGACGGCGGATCGGCCACAACACCGACCTGTGGGGCTTCGCCGAGAGCTTCCGGCGGTCCATGGGCGGCGAGCGGAAGGATCGCGTGGTGCTGATCGGCGCCGGCGGCGCCGGCTCGGCGGTGGCCAACGCGTTGCTCGACTGCGGGGTCGGAACCCTGCTGGTCGCCGATACCAATCGGGGCGGGGCCGAAAAGCTGGTCGCCGCATTGGAAGGCCGCTTCGGCAGCGGCCGGGCTGCGGTGGCGCCAGGCGCGGAGGCCGTTGCCGGCGAGGTGGACGGCATCGTCAACGCCACGCCGGTCGGGATGGCCGACCACCCGGGCACCCCGCTGCCGGTCGCCCTGCTGGAGGCGCGGCATTGGGTGGTGGACATCATCTACTTCCCCATGGAGACCGAGTTCGTGCGCGCCGCCAAGGCGGCCGGCTGCCGGGTGGCCACCGGGGCCGGCATGGCGCTATTCCAGGCGGTGAAGGCGTTCGAGCTGTTCTGCGGCCTGCCGGCGGACCCGGACGCCATGCGCGTCACCTTCGACAGTTTCGGGCCGGGATAAGGAGAATTCGGGTGAAGACGTCTATCGCGACCGTCTCGATCAGCGGCGATTTCCAGGAGAAGCTGAGCTCCATCGCCGCCGCCGGCTATGACGGGCTGGAGATCTTCGAGAACGATTTCCTGGCCTATGACGGCGGCCCGAAGGAAGTCGGCCAGATGATCCGCGACGCCGGGCTGGAGATCACCCTGTTCCAGCCGTTCCGCGATTTCGAGGGCATGGCCGAACCGCACCGGGCGCGCGCCTTCGACCGGGCCGAACGGAAATTCGACGTGATGCAGGAGCTCGGCACCGACCTCATGCTGATCTGCTCCAACACCTCCCAGGCCGCACTCGGCGGCATCGACCGGGCGGCGGACGACCTGGCCGAGCTGGGCGAGCGGGCGGCCAAACGGGGCCTGCGCGTCGGATACGAGGCGCTGGCCTGGGGCCGGCACGTCAACGACCACCGCGATGCCTGGGAGATCGTGCGCCGGGTCGATCATCCGAGCGTCGGGCTGATCCTGGACAGCTTCCACACCCTGGCGCGCAAGACCGACGTGGACACCATCCGATCGATCCCGAAGGACAAGATCTTCATCGTCCAGCTCGCCGACGCACCGCTGATCGACATGGACCTGCTGTATTGGAGCCGGCATTTCCGCACCATGCCGGGGCAGGGCGACCTGGACGTGACCGGCTTCATGCGGGCGGTGGCCGCGACCGGCTATGACGGCGTGCTGTCGCTGGAGATCTTCAACGACCAGTTCCGCGGCGGCTCGCCCAAGTCGATCTCGATCGACGGCCGCCGCTCGCTGCTGAACCTGATGGACGCGGTCGCCCGCAGCGAGCCGGAAATCGCGCTCACGCCGCCGGCGATGCCCGCGCCGATCTCGGTGTCGGGGATCGAGTTCGTCGAGTTCACCGCCGACGAGCGCGAGGCGGGCGAGTTGACCGGCCTGTTCCGCAGCCTCGGCTTCTCCCGCGCCGGCCGCCATGTCGCCAAGGACGTGGAGGTCTGGCGCCAGGGCGGCATCAACCTGGTGATCAACACCGAGAAGGAGGGTTTCGCCCATTCCGCCTACCTGATGCATGGCACCTCGGTCTGCGATATCGGCCTGAAGGTGGAGGACGCCACGGCCACCGTGGCCCGCGCGCGCGCCCTGCTGGCCGACCTGTTCGAGCAGCCGACCGGGCCGGGTGAGCTGAAGATCCCGGCCATCCGCGGCGTCGGCGGCGGGGTGATGCATTTCATCGACGACAAGACCGAACTCTCCCGGGTCTGGGAGATCGAGTTCAAGCCGGTGGCCGACGACGCGGACGCCGCCGGGGCCGGCCTGACCCGCATCGACCATCTGGCCCAGACCATGAACTACGAGGAGATGCTGACCTGGACGCTGTTCTACACGGCGATCTTCGACACCGCGAAGATGCCCATGGTCGATGTGATCGACCCGGCCGGGGTGGTGCGCAGTCAGGCGATCGAGAGCCCGGACGCAGCATTGCGCCTCACCCTGAACGGGGCGGAGAACAAGCGGACCCTGGCCGGCCGTTTCGTGTCGGAGAGCTTCGGCTCCTCGGTGCAGCACATCGCTTTCCAGACCGAGGATCTCCTGGCCACCGCCGGGGCGCTGGTGGGCAACGGGTTCACCGCGCTGGAGATCCCGGCGAACTACTACGGCGACGTGGAGGCGCGGTTCGGGTTGGATCCGGCGTTTGTCGCCACCCTGCGCGCCCATAACATCCTCTACGACCGCGACGAGCACGGCGAATTCTTCCAGCTCTACAGCCGGCTCTATGGCGACGGCTTCTTCTTCGAGGTGGTCGAGCGCCGCGGCGGCTATCGCGGCTACGGCGCCGCCAATGCGCCGTTCCGGACCGCCGCCCAGCAGCGGCTCGTGCGCCCGAAGGGAATGCCCAGGGAATAGGAACGGCAGGCGGTTGGACCGTCGGGCGGTTCGGCGTTGGATCTACGCCGGCGTGGCGATCGGGCGCATGGAGAAGGTCCAAACCACCCGCCGGAGCGTCCCCATGACCACCCGCATCAACAACCTGGGTCAGCCGATCGGCTGGGCCGTTGCCGACTGGACGCCCTGTGAGCGCCCGCCGCGCACCCCCATGGAGGGCGGCACCGTACGGCTGGAACCGCTCGACCCGGCGAAGCATGGCGACGATCTGTGGGCGGCCTTCGCTGCCGACGAGAGCGGGCGGATGTGGACCTATCTGCCGGTCGGTCCCTACGCGGAGCGTGCCGCGTTCGATGCGGCGCTCGCCGCCAACGCCAAGAGCGCGGACCCGCTGTTCTTCACGGTGATCGATCTGGCATCCGGCAAGGCGGTGGGTTTCTGCACCTATCTGCGGATCGATCCGGGCAACGGGGTGATCGAGGTCGGCTTCATCACCTTCTCGCCGCTGATGCAGCGCAGCACGGGCTCCACCGAGGCGATGTATCTGATGATGGCCCGGGTGTTCGACGAGTTGGGATACCGGCGCTACGAGTGGAAATGCGACACCCTCAACGCGCCGTCGAAGGCGGCGGCGGCCCGGCTCGGCTTCACCTATGAGGGGCTGTTCCGCCAGGCGGTGATGTACAAGGGCCGCAACCGCGACACCGCCTGGTTCTCGATCCTCGACAGCGAATGGCCGGGCATCAGGGCAGGGTTCCAGGCCTGGCTGGAGCCGGCGAATTTCGATGGGGACGGCCGGCAGAAGCGCGCGCTGGCGTCGATGATCGCGGAGCGGCGGGGGTAATCAAAATAACCCCGTCATCCCGACGAATCCCCGGATCAAGTCCGGGATCTCCCGGGATGACGAACAATACCCTTTCATCATCGCGGACCCGATCCGGGCCTGAGCGCCGGCCAATCGGTCCTACCGACCAAAAAAATCCCGGGCAGCGCAAGCCGGCCCGGGATCCAAACCTCTTAACGGCGCGTGCCGCCGTTACGGCAGTTCGCTGATCGACTCGAGCTGCTGCTCCGGCGGGACCTTGGTGCCGCCGGCCTTCTCGATGGCGGCGTCGAGGTCGCGCTGGGTGCACAGGCCCAGGAACACCGGATGGCGCGCCTGGATGTTCTGCGAGTTCCAGTGGGTGCGCTCGCGGACCTTGTTGATCGTGTCCTTGGTGGTGCCGACCAGCTTGGCGATCTGCGAATCCTTCAGCTCCTCGTGGTGCTTCAGGAGCCAGGCGATGGCGTCCGGCTTGTCGCCGCGCTTGGCGACCGGCACGTATTTCGGGCCCTTGGTGCGCTCGACCGGCTTCGGCAACGTCGACTTGGCCATCATCAGACGGGTCTTCGGGTCCTTCTCACACCGTTCGATCTCGGTGCGCGTGAGCTGGCCGTTCAGCACCGGGTCGAATCCCTGGATCCCGGCGCTTACCTCGCCGTCGGCAATCGCCTGAACCTCCAGGGCGTGCAACTCGCAGAAGGCGGCGATCTGCTCGAAGGTCAGGGCGGTGTTGTCGATGAGCCAGACGGCGGTCGCCTTGGGCATCAGCGGCTGCGTCATGATAGTCTCTCCCTTGCCGTCGGGTTCTTCCCGCGTGAGCAGGCTGCATGGAATTGGTTGTTGCGGATTTGGGACGTTATATAGAGACCGCCGCGTGACAAGCAAACGCATTGTGACGCTGTTCGCTTAAAGGAGGTGGCAATGGTTGATCTGGAGGAGCTGGAGCCGGGTAAGCGTCCGAAGAAGCCTCGGGACCTGTCCACCTGGAATATTGAAGACTTGGAAGATTACATCCAGGCAATGCAGGCGGAGATTATTCGCGCTCAGGAAACGATCGACCGGAAAAAGGGTGTCGCCGACGCGGCCAACGCGCTGTTCAAATCGTGACCCGGATGTCGAATGCAGGACAACTTTGGGTGATGTGAGTTCCACCACATCATCGTGCTTGACGGACGGACCCCCCCTCGCTAGCGTCTGGGACGAACAAGTTGGGCAGGGAGCTCACAGCGTAGAAATCGGGCGGGGCCGCGCATGCGCGGCCCCGTAACCGTATCTGGATCCCGCGACACCCATTTCGGGACACTCGAGCAGGACGTCAACCGTCTCCTTCGGCTAGACTGCCTCGACACGGCAATCACCACTACCGACCATGTCGGATATGGAAAAATTCCAAATCGGGGACTAATGCGATGAGTTCCGACGGTAACGTTTTCGGATTCGACACGCTGAGCCTGCATGCCGGGCAGCAGCCGGACCCGACCACAGGCGCCCGCGCGGTGCCGATCTACCAGACAACCTCCTACGTCTTCAAAGACGTCGACCACGCCGCGTCGCTGTTCAACCTGGAGCGCGCCGGTCACATCTATTCGCGTATCTCCAACCCCACCGTGGCGGTGCTGGAGGAGCGGGTGGCGGCGCTGGAGGGCGGTGTCGGCGCGGTGGCGACGGCGAGCGGCCACGCGGCCCTGTTCCTGGCGATCAGCACCCTGATGGGCCAGGGCGGACATATCGTCTCCTCTTCCGCCCTGTACGGCGGCAGCCACAACCTGTTCAGCCACACCCTGCCGCGCTTCGGGATCGAGACCACCAAGGTCCATCCCCGCGACCTAGACGGCTTCCGCAAGGCGATCAGGCCGGAGACCCGGCTGATCTTCGGCGAGACCATCGGCAATCCGGGGCTGGAGGTGATGGACATCGCCGCGATGGCGCAGATCGCCCATGACGCGGGCGTGCCGCTGATGGTCGACAGCACCTTCGCCACGCCGCATCTGTGCCGGCCGATCGACCATGGCGCCGATCTGGTGATGCACTCGGCCACCAAATGGCTCGGCGGCCACGGCGTGGCCCTGGGTGGGGTGCTGGTCGACGGCGGCACCTTCGACTGGCAGGCGTCCGGCAAGTTCCCGACCCTGACCGAGCCCTATGCCGGCTATCACGGCCTGAACTTCGCCGAAGAATACGGGCCCCAGGCGCTGCTGATGCGCGCTCGGGCTGAGGGCCTGCGCGATTTCGGCGCCTGCCTGAGCCCGGCCAACGCCTTCCACATCCTGCAGGGCATCGAGACCCTGCCGCTGCGCATGGACCGGCACGTGGCCAATGCCCGTGCCGTCGTCGCCTTCCTGAAGGGGGCGGAGGAGGTCGAGTGGGTGGCCTATCCGGAGCTGGAGGATCATCCCGACCACGCGGTGGCGGCGAAACTGCTGCCCAAGGGGGCGGGCTCGATGATCGCCTTCGGCATCAAGGGCGGACGCGAGGCGGGACGGGTGTTCATCGAATCCCTGCGCCTGTGGTCGCATCTGGCCAATGTGGGCGACGCCAAGTCCCTGGTCCTGCATCCGGCCAGCACCACCCACCAGCAGCTCGACGCCGAGACCATGAAGGCCGCGGGCCTGAGCGAGGATCTGGTGCGTCTGTCGGTCGGCCTTGAGGATCCCAAGGACATCGTCGACGACCTGAAGCAGGCCCTGCGCGCGGCCGCCCGCGCCACCCAACCGAAAACCCCCGTCAAACTCGCTGGAGCCGCCGGCGCATGAAGCTGACTGTCGAGGGGATCGAGGCCTTCGCCGCCACCGGCGGACGCCCGTTCGATCCCGCACGCCCCGCCCTGGTCTTCGTCCATGGCGCCGGGATGGACCACACGGTCTGGACCCTGCAGACCCGCTACTTCGCCCATCACGGCTGGTCGGTGCTGGCCCTCGACCTGCCGGGCCATAGCGGCAGCGCCGGCCCGGCCCTGGAGGATGTGCCGGCGATGGCCGCCTGGGTGCGCAAGGCGGTATCGGCGGCGGGGGCGACGAAGTTCGCCGTCGCCGGTCATTCGCTGGGCGCGCTGATTGCGCTGGAGGCGGCATCCCGGGCGGGCGAGGACGCGCTGGCGCTGATGATGCTCGGGGCGGCGGCGGCGATGCCGGTGAACCCGGCCCTGCAGGGCGCCGCCGACAAGGGCGAGCACAGCGCCGTGGAGGCGATGATCGGCTGGGGTTTCGGTCGTCCGGCGCAGATCGGCGGCAACCGCGCGCCGGGCGCGTGGATGCCGGGGGCCGGGTTGCGGACGCTGGAGCGCGGCCTGAAGGGGCCGCTCGGCATCGACCTGAAGGCCTCCAACGGCTATGCGGGTGCCGTCGAGGCGGCCGGCAAGGTGGCCTGCCCGGTGCTGATCGTCGCCGGCGACGACGACCGCATGACCCCGCTGAAGGGGGCGAAGGCGCTGGCCGGTTCCTTTGCCGACGCCCGGCTCGCGGTGCTGCCGGCGACGGGTCATATGATGTCGATCGAGCGGCCGGACGAGACCCTCGACGCCCTGCGCGACTTTCTCAAAGGGATCGCGGCATGAGCGGCGAGCCGGAACTCAGCCGGGCCGACTACCGGCATTTCCTGGAGATCCCGACCCGCTGGATGGACAACGACGTCTACGGGCACGTGAACAATGTCGAGTACTACTCGTATTTCGACACGGTGGTGAACCAGTACCTGATCGAGAACGGCGGCCTCGACTATCTGAACGGCGAGACGGTCGGGTTCGTGGTGGAGACCCGCTGCGCCTACAAGCGGCCGATCGCCTTCCCCGACGTGGTGGAGGCCGGCATCCGCGTGGCGCGGATCGGCACCTCGTCGGTGACCTACGAGGTCGGGCTGTTCAAGAAGGGCCAGGAGGCGATCTGCGCGTTCGGGCATTTCGTGCATGTCTATGTCGACCGCGCCACCAACAAATCCGCCCCGATCCCGGAGCGGGCCCGCGCGGCGATGGAAGCGATCAAGGCGGGGTAGGCTCGGGCGCCGATCCGATTTCCAGATCCACCCAGGCATGCCGGTGGCCGGTATAGACCTGCTTTGCCGGCGCCGGAAATGCCGGGTCGGCGAAGGCCCCGACGGCAATGGCGACCATGCCCGGCTTGATCATTGGGTACCAGAACACGCTCGACCCGCAGGTCGGGCAAAAGTGAAAGGTGATGTCCTCGCCGCTGTCGCCGGTCCGGCGGTACGTGGTCGTGGCGCCGGCGGTGGCGACCGCGGCCTCGGGATAGAACGCGGCCACACCGAACGGACCGCCGGTGCGCTTCTGGCATTCCAGGCAGTGACAGAGCGCGACCAGCACCGGTTCGCCGGCACAGGCAACCGACAGCGACCCGCAGGCGCAGGATGCGGTGCGTGTCGCCGGGGCTGAAGCGGGTGCGTCCGAACTCATCGTCGTTTCGGCCTCACATCATGTCGCGCGGGATGGTCTGGGCGAAGGTCTTGTCGAAGATCCGCTCGCCGTTCTCGAAGGCCTCCACCCGGGCCTCGACCCTCCAGTCCTCCGCCGTGCAGGACAGGGCGCAGGTGCTGACTGTCTTCGCCTCCAGATCGTCGCGGCGGGTTATGCAGACGCGCTCGACCCGGCCGGCGGCGGATAGCGGGTCGCCGTCGCGGATCGACCAGACCTCGTCCCGGGTCTCGCCGGTCACCAGCCCATTCTCGGGATGGCGGGTCAGGCCGGTATCCTCTGAGATCCGGTACTCGGTCGCCCCTGTCGTCAGGTTGCGCCGGACTTCCCGCTCCGCATGGCCCGGTGCCAGGGCCTCATAGCGCGGCAGCGGATCCTCGGTCTCCGGTTCCGCCAGCTCGATCCGGTCGTGCGCGCCCAGCAGCGGCAGGGCGAGGCGCAGGGACGCCGGCTCCAGGGTCAGGGTCGCGTCATAGGGCGGCGGCAGGATCGTCGGCCAGTAGGCGGTCGACAGGGCAAGCCGCAGCCGGTGCCCCGGCGCCAGGCGATAGCCGCAGGCGTCCAGGGTCAGGGTGATCCCGGTCGCCTTGTCCGGCGTCAGCGGCTCCGGGTGCTCGTTGCCGCCGCGATGGGCGAGGTTCAGGACGCCGAAGGCGATCCGGGTCGCCGTGCCGTCGGGATGCAGATCCACCAGCCGGGCGCAGAGATTGGCCAGCGGCGCGTCGCTCGACAGGGTGACGGAGACCGCCGCCCGGCCAAGCAGCACGATCTCCTCTTCCAGCACCGCCGTATCGAACACCAGCGAGCCCATGTCGTCGCCGCGCTGGTCGCCGGCCATCTCGGCATCCGGCTTCAGCGTGAACCACTCGCCCGCGGCCGTGCCGGTGTCGAGGGGCGAGCGCAGGGTCAGCGCAGGCGCGTCGGCGGCGGGCGTGTCGCTCAGGCGGCCGTCGGCACCGATGCCGAGCACCCGTGTCTCGGGCGTGCTCCAGTCCTGCTTCGCCACCCAGAAGCCGGGATCGCGGTCGCGCCAGCGCGCCGGCTTCGGGTCGTCGAGGATGAAGGCCCGCATCTGCGGTACCGCCTCCGCGCCGTTCGGCTCGTCCCGCAGCCAGCGGTTCCACCAGCGGATCGCCTCGCCGTGGAAATCGGCGCGCGGCTTCGGCCAGGCAAAATGCGGATACTTGTGGATCCACGGCCCGACCAGCGCCTTGGCACTGTCCGGCATCCCCTCCACCGCCTTGAACGGGGTGGTGCGGTAGCCGTCGGCCCAACCGGCGATCATCAGGGCGGGGACCGGGAAGCCGGCGAAATCCTCGCCGATGGAGCCGTGCTTCCAGAACGCGTCGCGGCGCTGGTGCGCCAGCCACTCCTCCAGCATGAACGGCTCGCCCTCCAGCCGCTCCAGCCACATCGCCCGCCAGTCCTCGCCGACGATCTCCGGGTCGGGCGAACGGGACTGGTAGGCCAGCATGGTCGCCGCCCAGGAGAGCTGGGCCGACAGGTGGCAGCCGTCCTTGTAGTGGATGTCGTCGTTGTAGCGGTCGACCGAGGAGGCGATGGAGATCACCGCCTTCAGCGCCGGCGGCTTCAGCGCGGCCACCTGCAGGCAGTTGAAGCCGCCCCAGGAGATGCCCATCATCCCGACGCTGCCGTTCGACCAGCGCTGGGCGACGATCCAGTCGATCACCTCGCAGGCGTCGGAGAGCTCTCGCTCGGTGTATTCGCCGTCGATCACCCCTTCGGACTCCCCCGAGCCCCGGATATCGACGCGCACCCCTGCGATCCCGGCGGCGGCGAAGACCGGATAGGTGGACTCGTCGCGCGGTGCGGTGCCGTTGCGCTTGCGGTAGGGCAGGACTTCCAGAACAGCGGGGACCGGATCGGCCTCGGTCCCGTCGGGCAGCCAGATCCGGGCGGCCACGCGGGTGCCGTCCTTCAGGACGATCCACTCGTTCTCGTGAACCTCGAACGCGCGCTCCGTCATCGGGTCTCCCCTCTCACTCTGCGGTCTCAGTCGGCCGTCGTTTCAGTCGGCCGTTTGGGCCCACTCGATCAGGTCGACCATGAAGTCGACGCACTGCGCCATCTGGTCGATGGGAATGTATTCGTCGGCCTTGTGGGCGACGTCGATGCTGCCCGGGCCGAAGATCACCGCCGGCATCCCGGCCTGCTGGAACGCGCCGGCCTCGGTGCCGAAGGAGACGACGCTGGACTGGTTCAGCCCGGTGAGCTGGCGCACCAGGGTCTCGGCGGCGGAATGCTCGTCCGGCTGCAGCCCGATCACATCGACGACCTTCTGGTGCTCGAAGCCGCAATGGGGAGCGACCGCCTTCATCGCCGGCTCCAACTCGTGGCGGCAATAGGTACGGATCCGCTCCTCGTATACATCGGCATCGTCCGAGGGCAGCACCCGCATGCCCCAGGTGATGTCGCAGATTTCCGGGATGATGTTGTGGGCGGTGCCGCCCCCGATCACGCCGACGCTCATCGTGGTGTGCGGCGGGTCGAACTCGGTCTCCTCGTGCGGGCCGGCGGCGATCTCCTGGCCGAGATCGTCGATGAAGGCGATCATCCGGCTGGCGGCGATGATGGCGTTGGCGCCATTGCGCGGATCGCTGGAATGGCCCGGCACGCCGGTCACCCGGGTCTTGTAGATCCGCGTGCCCTTGTTGCCGCCGATCAGCTTCATCCCGGTCGGCTCGCCGACGATGACGGCGCGCGGCAGCGGCAGGTTGGCCACCACGTCGGCGATGATGTGCTGCACGCCGAAGCAGCCGACCTCCTCGTCGAAGGAGAAGGCGAAATGGATCGGCACCTTCAGGTCGGCGGCCGCCATCTCCGGGGCGAGCGACAGGGCGATGGCGATGAAGCCCTTCATGTCGCAGGCGCCGCGACCGTAGAGCCTGTCGCCCTTGCGGGTCAGGGTGAACGGGTCGGAGGTCCAGTCCTGGCCGTCGACCGGGACGACATCGGTATGACCGGAGAGCACGACGCCGCCCGTCTCCTGCGGGCCGATGGTGCACCACAGGTTCGCCTTGGCGCCGTCATGGTCGTAGGTCAGGCGCGCGGCGATGCCGAGATCCGCCAGATAGGCCTTCACGTCCTCGATCAGCGCCAGGTTGGAGTTCCGGGAAGTGGTGTCGAACGCGATCAGGCGTTCGGTCATGGCGATGGCGCGGTCTAGACGCTCGGACGAGGAAGGCATGCGGGGTCCTTGTGGTGAGTGGCCCCACAGATATACGCGATGCCGTCGTCAGGGCGACCCCTTTAAGCCTCCGGGCCTTACTGGGGCGCTGCGGCCTGCCCGGTGCGTCGGCGGCGCGGGCCGAGCAGGCAGGCGAGACCGAGCTGCACGCCGGAGACGGTGGCGATCATGCCGGCGGCGCTGACCGCGTAGGGCGAGCCGAACCAGAGCGGGCCGTAGCCGGCGAAAACATAGCCGGCGATGGCGGCGGTGGTGGCGAACAGCACGCTCCAGGCGACCTGCCGGCCGAGCCGGTCGGTCATCAGGCGGGCCGTCGCCGGCGGGCAGACGAACATGGCGATGACGATGATCGAGCCCACCGCGTCGAAGGCGGCGACGGCGGCGATCGCGGCCGCCACAACCAGGGCGAAGCCGACGGCGCCGGTGCGGATGCCGACTGCCTGGGCGAAACCGGGATCGAAGGTGGAGATCGCCAGCTCTTTCCAGAACGCCGCCATGAACCCGACGATCACCGCCAGCACGATGGCCAGCCGGAACAGCTGCGGCGGCAGGCCGGCGAGCGCGCCGATATCCAGCAGCGAGGACCAGCCGGTCGCGTCGAACCAGATCAGGCTCTCCAGGTTGCCGTACAGCGCATGCTCCACGTCGATATGCACGCCGCTGGTATCCGACTGCTCCAGCAGCAGCACGCCGGCGGCGAACAGGGTGGTGAAGACCACGCCCATGGCGGCTCCCGGCTCCACCTTACCCAGCCGCTTGATCAGCTCGATCAGGCCGACCGCGACCACGGCGGCGCCGGCGGCGCCGACCATCATCGGCCAGGCGGCGATGGTGCCGGTGACCAGGAAGGCGACGACGATGCCGGGCAGGGCGACATGGCTGATCGCGTCGCCGATCAGCGCCTGGCGGCGCAGCAGCAGGAAATTGCCCGGCAGCGCGCAGGCGATGGCGGCCAGCGTGCCGATGAGGATCGGAGCCAGGCTGAGCTGGAGGAATTCCACACCCCAATCCGCGTCCATCAGGTGGCCTCCGGCTTGGGCAGCAGGCTGTCCAGATGGGCGACCTGGTCGGGGGTCAGTACCTGGTCGATCGGGGTCAGGCCGTCATAGCGCTCCAGCACCGGATCGTCGGCCCGCAGGCGCCGGGCGGTGGCCCAGCGGGTCTCGTCGAGCTGGGCGCGGCCGGCGGCCCCGCGGCCGGTGCGCGTCATCACCCCGTCACCCCGCATCAGGCCGCGTCGGCGCAGGATGCGCAGGGTCAGCCGGTCGTAGATCGCCTCGCCCCGGGCCATGGCCAGCAGCCCCTGGCGCAGATGCACCCGATGCTGGAACCGCCGGTGCCGGATCGCCGATGCTAGCACGCCGCGGCGGGGCGAGAACGCGAGCGACAGCGCGAACAGGGCGAAGGCGACCAGCACGATGATCGGCCCGGTCGGCATGTCGCGCGCGGCGGCGGAAAGGGCGGCGCCGGTGAAGCCCGAGACGCCACCGATTCCGGCCGCGATCAGGATCAGCCGGTCGACCCGCTCGGTCCAGAACCGGGCGGCGACCGGTGGGATGATCAGCAGGGCGACGATCAGGATCAGACCGACCACCTTGAGACCGATGACCGTGACCACCAGGGCCAGGCCCATCATCGCCAGGTCGGTGCGGCGCACGTTGATGCCGAGCGTGGCGGCGTAGTCCGGGTCGAAAGCTACCAGGGTCATCGGCCGGCGCAGGATCGCCACCAGACCGACGGCCACCGCGCCGGCGGCGGCGATCAGCACCGCCTCGCCGATCAGCATGCCGGCGGTGGAGCCGAGCAGGAAGGTGTCGAGCCCGGCCTGCTTGCCGCCCTCCATGGTCTGGATCACGGTCAGCAGCACGATGCCGAGGCCGAAGAAGACGGACAGAATGGCGCCGATCGCGGCGTCCTCGCCCAGGCGGGTGCGGGCGGTGATCCACTCCACCCCCATCAGGCCGATTGCGGCCGAGGCGGCGGAGCCCAGGATCAGCCCCGGCAGCCAGCGCCCGTCGCCGCCGAGCAGCACCATCACGATGAAGGCGATGGCGACGCCGGGAAGGGTGGCGTGGGTGACGGCGTCGGATACCAGCGCGCGCTTGCGCAGGAACACGAAGGCTCCGGCCCCGCCGCCGGCGATGCCGAGCAGCCCGGCGCCGACGGCGACCAGGGCCGAGTTGTACCCGGCCTGCAGGGTCAGCGCGCGCAGGAAGAGCTCAAGGGTGGTCATCCGGCGCTCCTCCTCACGGCACCTCCACCTTCACACGCCCCGGCCCTGTGCCGGGGCCTTTGGGTGAGCGCGGAACAGGCCGTAGAGAGCACGCGGGAACGCCCGTGCGATCCAGGACGAGGGCCCCGGCGCGGGGCCGGGGAGGGATCAAAGGGGATGGGAGCGGCAACCATCGGCGTTTCCCGGCCTTCGCGCCTCAGCACGAACCCAGTCGCAGTTCGGCGATCTGGCTTTCGGCGAGGCGGCCGCCATAGGTCGCCTGCAGGGTCTCCGACGTGAACGCCTCGGCGATCGGACCTTCCGACTGCTTGCGCATGTTGATCAGCATCGCCCGGTCGAAATAGGCGGTCACCGTGGACAGGTCGTGATGCACGCAGACCACCGTCTTGCCCGCCGCCTTCAGCCCTTTCAGCACCGAGACGATGGCGTGCTCGGTGGCGGCGTCGACCCCGGCGAAGGGCTCGTCCAGCAGGTAGAGCTCGGCATCTTGGGCGAGCGCGCGGGCGAGGAAGACACGCTGCTGCTGGCCTCCGGAGAGCTGGCCGATCTGCCGGTCGGCGAAGTCCTGCATGCCGACCCGCTCCAGGCAGTCCATGGCGCGGGCGCGGTGCCGCGATCCGGCGAAACGGAACAGGCCGACCTCCCGGTACAGACCCATCATCACCACGTCGATCACCCGGGCCGGGAAGTCCCAGTCGACCGAGGCGCGCTGGGGTACATAGGCGACGTCGCGGCGAGCCTCCTTCAGCGGCTGGCCGTAGAACCGGACCTCGCCGGCGAGACGCGGGACGATGCCGAGCGCGCCCTTCAGGAAGGTCGACTTGCCGGCGCCGTTCGGGCCGACGATGGCGGTCATGCTGGCCGACGGGAAGCGGGCGTCCACGGAGAACACCGCGGGCTTCTCGCCATAGGCGACGGTGAGGCCGCGCACCTCCAGCGGGCAGTCGTCGCCGCCCGTCTCCACGGCGTATCCGCCGTCGCTTACCAGTTCGATATGGCTGTCCAGGCTCATCGCTTCCCTCGCTGCCCTAGGATCCGGTCACGAGCCGTCCCTGCATGCCCTGGGCCGGGGCGTCGCCGCCCAGTGCCCGGGTGATGCCGGTGACGTTGTGGTCGATCATGCCGATATAGGTGCCCTCGTAGGTGCCGGACGACCCCATGGCGTCGGAGAACAGCTCGCCGCCGATGCGCACCTTATGGCCGCGGGCGGCGGCGCCTTCGATCAAGGCCTGCACGTTGCGCGCCGAGACGGAGCTCTCCACGAAGACGGCGGTGATGCCGCGGGTGACCAGCGCGTCCACCAACTCCTCGATGCGGCGCAGCCCGGCCTCGGACTCGGTGGAGATCCCCTGGATCCCCATCACCTCGAAGTCGAAGGCGCGGCCGAAATAGCTGAAGGCGTCATGGGCGGTGACCAGCACGCGCTGCTCGGTCGGGACGGTGGCGAGGCGGGCGGCGGCATAGGCGTTTAGGGCATCCACCTCCGCCAGATGACGGTCGGCGCCGGCGGCATAGATCGCCGAGCCGTCCGGGTCGATTTCGCTCAGCGCGTCGCGCACGGCCAGCACCACCGGCCGCCACAGGGACGGGTCCATCCAGACATGCGGGTCGAAGCGGTTCTCGTAGTCGCTATGGGCGATCAGCCGGTCCCGGGGCACCGCTTCGCCCACGGCGAAGACCTGCTTGTGTCCGGCCAGATCCAGCAGGAACTCCTCGAGCTGCGCCTCCAGATACAGGCCGTGCCACAGCACCGCGTCGGCGCGCAGCATGGCGGCGATGTCGCTTCGGGTCTGGCGATACGCGTGGGGGTCGACGCCGGGTCCCATCAGCGCCCTGACGGCGACTCGCTCCCCACCGATCTGGCGGGCCGCGTCGGCGATCATCGAGGTCGTGGCCACCACCGTGACCGCCGGGGCCGCCGACGCGACCCGCGGCCAGGCGATACCGCCGGCCATCGCAAGAGCGAAGGCCGAAGCAGGCAGTCTTTTCAACAGGTTGCGCCGAGTGACCATGAGACGGGTAACGCTCCGATCCGACAGGGATTGCAGCAGTGTCCAAGAATAGTTGGGGTGCCTCCAAATGTTAGTCAAGCCTAAATTGCCAGCGGATCGTTCCCGTCGTACTGTCCGGTCCGGATTTGGCGCCGAGGATGGAATGGCGGACGAAGACAGCTTCCGGTCGATCGAGGACCATGCGCAGACCTTCAAGCGTCTGCGCGACGAGCATGCCCGCGAGGTCACCGAGGACTACGTGGAGATGATCGCCGACCTGATCGACCAGGACGGCGAGGCGCGGGCGGTGGCTCTGGCCGAGCGCTTCGGTGTGACCCCGGCGACGGTGAACAACACGGTCAAGCGGCTGGAGCGCGACGGCTACGTCACCAGCAAGCCGTACCGCGCGATCTTCCTGACCGATGACGGCCGGGCGCTGGCCGAGATGTGCAAGGAGCGCCACCGGCTGGTCTGCGACTTCCTCATGGCGATCGGCGTCGACCGCGACGTGGCCGAGGCCGATGCCGAGGGCATCGAGCACCATGTGAGCGAGGCGACCCTGTCGGTGTTCCGGGCCTTCGTGGAGAAGCAGGGCGACTAGTTTTGCTTTGATCGCCCGGGCCGACGCCCCATCTTGCGGGAACCCTCCGTCGAACCTGCAAGGTCACCCGTGAGCGACAGCACCGGCTCCAGCACTGCCCGCACATCCCATCCGGAGGACCGGCCGAAGGGCCGCGACCTCGCCGTACTGAAGCGGATCGTGGGCTTCGTCGCGCCGTATCGCGGCCGGGTGGCGCTGGCGGCGGTCGCCCTGGTTACCACCGCGGCGGCGATGCTGGCCGTGGGACAGGGGCTGCGCATTCTGGTCGATCGGGGCTTCGCCAGCGGCGATCCGGGGCAGCTCGATCAGGCGCTGGTGGCGCTGATCGGTCTCGCGGTGGTCCTGTCGATCGGCACCTATTCCCGCTTCTATCTGGTCTCCTGGCTGGGCGAGCGGATCGTCGCCGACCTGCGCAACGCGATCTTCCGCCGGGTGATCGCCCTGCATCCGGGCTTCTTCGAGGTCACCCGTACCGGCGAGGTACTGTCGCGGCTGACCACCGACACCACCCTGCTGCAGTCGATCATCGGCTCCAGCGCGTCGATGGCGCTGCGCAACCTGCTGGCCCTGATCGGCGGGCTGATCATGCTGTTCATCACCAATGCCAAGCTGGCCGGCCTGCTGATGCTGGTGGTGCCGGTGATCGTGGTGCCGATCCTGGTGATCGGACGGCGGGTGCGCCGGCTGGGGCGGGAGTCCCAGGACCGGGTCGCCGATATCGGCGCCTATGCCGATGAGAGCCTCGGCGCGATCCGTACCGTACAGGCCTTCACCCACGAAGCGGAGGACCGGCAGCGCTTCGGCCGCGAGGTGACCAACGCCTTCGCCACCGCCATCCGGCGCATCCACCTGCGTGGCCTGCTGTCCTCCACGGTGATCCTGCTGGTCTTCGCGTCGGTCGGCTTCGTGCTCTGGGTCGGCGGCAACGATGTCATGGCCGGCCGCATGTCGGCGGGCGAGCTGACCGCCTTCGTGTTCTACGGCGTCACCGTCGCCTTCTCGGTCGGCATCATCTCCGAGGTCTATGGCGAGCTGCTGCGCGCCGCCGGCGCGACCGAACGGCTGGTCGAGCTGCTGGAGGCGGAGCCGGAGATCCGGGCGCCCGAACACCCGGTCGCCCTGCCGTCGCCGGCGGAAGGACGGGTGGCGTTCGAGCATGTGGTGTTCCGTTATCCTTCGCGGCCTGAGACCTCCGCACTCAACGATTTCTCCCTCACGGTCTCCCCAGGGGAGACCGTGGCGCTGGTCGGCCCGTCCGGGGCCGGCAAGACGACGGTGTTCCAGCTTCTGCTGCGGTTCTACGACCCGGCCCAGGGGCGGGTGGTGATCGACGGCGTGGATGCCCGCACCGCCGAGCCGACGGATCTGCGCCGCCGCATCGCCCTGGTCTCCCAGGATCCGGTCGTGTTCGCCGCCAGCGCGATGGAGAACATCCGCTACGGCCGGCCCGACGCCACCGACGCCGAGGTGATCGCCGCCGCCCGCGACGCCGCCGCCCACGACTTCATCACCACCCTGCCGGATGGCTATGACAGCTTCCTGGGCGAGAAGGGCGTGCGCCTGTCCGGTGGCGAGCGCCAGCGCATCTCCATCGCCCGCGCCCTGCTGCGGGACCCGGCCATCCTGCTGCTGGACGAGGCGACCAGCGCGCTGGATGCCGAGAACGAGCGGCTCGTGCAGAACGCGCTCGACCGGCTGATGCAGGGCCGCACGACCCTGGTGATCGCCCACCGCCTGGCCACGGTGGTCGAGGCCGACCGGATCTGCGTGATCGAGACGGGACGGCTGGTCGCCGACGGCCCGCATGCGGAACTGATGCGCTCCAGCCCGCTCTACCGCCGGCTGGCGGAGCTGCAGTTCGGCTCCTCCTCCACCTAGAGCAGATCGTGCGGTGACGGGCCCCCTCCGCACCGCAGTGCAGGCTGACCTGTAGGCCCAGGGCCGGGAAGGGGTGGGGGAAGCTACTTCCGCCAGAAGGTCGGGGTGATCAGCACCAGCACGGTGAACAGCTCCAGCCGCCCCAGCAGCATGGCGAAGCACAGCAGCCATTTGGCCGCGTCGGGCAGCGGGTCGAAATTGCCCGCCGGGCCGATGATCGGACCGAGCCCCGGGCCGACGTTGCTGATCGCGGTGGCCGAGCCTGACATGGCGGTGATGAAGTCCAGCCCCATGGCCGCCAGCGCCATGGCGACCAGACCGAAGCACAGGATGTAGAGGAAGAAGAACCCCATCACCGCCTCGGAAACGGCTTCCGGAATGGGCTTGCGGTTGTAGTAGGGGATGAACACGCCGTGCGGCCGCAGCAGCCGGGCCAACTGGACCTTGGCGGTGGCGTAGAGCACCTGGAAGCGGAAGATCTTGATGCCGCAGGTCGTCGAGCCGGCGCAGCCGCCGACGAACATCAGGATCAGCATCATGGTCGTCACGAACCCGCCCCAGGCGCCGAAATCCGTCGTGGCGTAGCCGGTGCCGGTGATCACGGAGACCACATTGAAGGCGGCGTAGCGCAGGGCGTCTTGGCTGCCGAGGCCGATCTGCGTCAGGATCCAGAGCGTGACCAGCGCCACGCAGATCATCACGATGCTGAGGAACCAGCGCACCTGGCTGTCGCGCAGGATGCTGCGGGTGTCGCCGCGGGCGATCCGCAGATAGTGCACGAAGGGCAGGCTGCCGACGATCATGCCGACGGTGATGATCCAGTCGATCGCCGGGGTGTTGAAATAGCCGACCGACGCGTCCTTGGTCGAATACCCGCCGGTGGCGATGGTAGTCATCGCGTGGGCGACCGCGTCGAAGCCGTCCATCCCGGCGAGCCACAACGCCACCGCGCAGACGAAGGTGAGGCCGAGATACAGGCTGCCGATGCCGCCGGCCAACTGGGCCGCGCGGGGCAGCACCTTGTCCGGCGCGTCGAACGCCTCGGTCACGAAGAGCTGCATGCCGCCGACGCTCAGCATCGGCAGCACGGCCAGGGCCATGACGATGATACCGATGCCGCCGAGCCACTGAAGCAGGGCGCGCCAGAGCAGGATGCCCGGGGGCGCGGCATCGAGGTTGTCGATCACCGTCGCGCCGGTGGTTGTCACCCCGGACATCGACTCGAAGAACGCGTCGGCCGCCGACATGTCGAGTTCCGAAAAGGCGAAGGGCAGGGAGCCGAAGGCGGCGATGGAAACCCAGCTCATCGTGGTCAGCACGAAGGCCTGGCGCAGGCCGAGCTTCGCCCCCCGCACCGTGCGGGTGGCCAGCATCATGGACACGCCGATGAACAGGGTGATTCCGGCGGCGCCGAGGAACACCTGCCAGTCCGGGTGCTCCGTCGCCAGATCCACCGCAGCCGGCACGCACATGGCGACCGCCAGGAACGTCAGCAGCAAGCCGACGATGAAAAAGACCGGTCCAAAATCGATCACGCGGTTCCTGCCGGAAGGGTGGTCAGACCGGCGGGATGATCGGCCATCCCCGCCGGGCTGTCCACCGGGGCGGGAACCGACGGATCAGCCTAGCCCTCCGGCGCGCGCCATCGGGACAGCGGCATGATCGGAAGCTCGGGACGCGGCGCGTGCGGCAGCATGACGATGTATTCCAGCGCATGCCCGTCCGGGTCGTCGAAATGCACGCGGGTCGCCGGCCCGGTCAGGAGCTCTTGCCGATGAGCTGGTAGAATTCGCGCCGGCGGTCGGGATCTTCCTTGAAGCAGCCGAGCATCCGGGTGGTGACCATGCTCACACCGTGCTTGTGAACGCCGCGCGTGCTCATGCAGTGGTGTTCTGACTCGATCACCACCGCCACGCCGCGCGGCTCCAGCACCGTCTCGATCGCCTGGGCGATCTGGGCGGTCAGCCGCTCCTGGATCTGCATGCGCCTGGCATAGGCGTCGATCACCCGGGCGAGCTTGGAGATGCCGACGACACGGTCGTTCGGGAAGTAGGCCACATGGGCGGTGCCGATGATCGGCAGCATGTGGTGCTCGCAGAAGGATTCGAAGCGCACATCGCGCAGCAGCACGATCTCGTCGTACTCCTCCACCTCCTCGAAGGTCCGGGCCAGAATCTCGGCCGGATCGTAGAGGTAGCCGGAGAACAGCTCCTCGTAGGACTTCACCACCCGTTTCGGGGTGTCCTGAAGGCCTTCGCGGTCCGGGTTCTCGCCGACGAATTCGATCAGCGTGCGCACGGCGCGCTCCGCCTGCTCACGCGTCGGGCGGGGGTGGGCGGGCGTGACCGTTCCGGCCTCGCTGTCTGCGAGGGCTTGGTCATAGGGGGTCATGCGGGGGGTCCTTTGCTTCGGGAGGGGGTATCCCCTTGCCCCGCCTCACACGGCAGGACTTCGAGGACAGAGCCAGTAGCCGAATGTCGCCTTTCGACGCACGGTTCGAGAGTTATACGACGTAGCTTCCACTTGGATCAAAGCAACCTTCGGCCGCCCTGATAAAGCATGCGTGATCGATTGCGATCCCGGAGGCGGTTCAGTTGGGCCGGTGGGTGTCGTGCGGGCTGTCGAGGGAGAAGGCCGGAATCGCCACGTCGAACAGGGCGCCGTCCGCGTCCTCCATGGCGTAGCTGCCGACCATCAGTCCCGACGGGGTGGAGAGCGGACAGCCGCTGGTATACTCGAAATGCTCCCCCGGACCGAGCAGGGGCTGCTCGCCGACGACGCCCGGTCCCCGGACCTCCTGGGTATGGCCGGCGGCGTCGGTGATCCGCCAGTGCCGGGTCCGCAGCCGCACGGTCTCCCGCCCGGTATTCTCGATCCGCACCTGATAGGCCCAGACGTAGTGGTTATCCGACGGACTGGACTGTCCGTCGAGATAGACCGGGGTCACGGTCACCTGGATCTCGCGCGTGGTTTCGCTGTACATCGCCCGCCTCCTCTCGCAAGCGGCCTAAGGTGCCGTCATGCGGGGGCAAAACGCAACATCGCCGGTACAATCCGGGGCAGCGATGTCAGACGGCGGCCAGGTCTATGCGGGTTCCGCCCGCCGCGTCGGCATCGTCCGGATCGTGGGTGACCAGCAGGACCGGAAGGCCGCGGCGGGTCGCGTGGTCGAATACGAAGCGCCGGATGCGGTCGCGCAGGGCATGGTCCAGCCGGCTGAACGGCTCGTCGAGCAGCAGCGCGCGCGGGCGCGACAGCAGCGTGCGCATCAGCGCCACCCGGGTGCGCTGTCCGCCGGACAGGGTCGCCGGATCCCGGTCCTCGAAGCCGGCGAGTTCCGCCTCCTCCAGCGCCTCGCGGACCAGAGAGCGGCGCTCGGCCGCCGGCAGGCCGGGGGGCACACCGAACAGCAGGTTGTCGCGCACCGACAGGTGGGGAAACAGCAGGTCGTCCTGGAACAGCAGGCCGATGCCGCGGGCTTCCGGCGGCAGGTCCAGGATCGGCTCCTGGCCGATCCGCACCGTGCCGGAGGCGGTGAGCGCCGGGTCGAGCAGCCCGGCGATCAGCGACAGCAGGGAGGACTTGCCCGACCCGCTCGGTCCCATCACGGCGGTGACGTCGCCCGGGGAAACGGTGAGGGTGAGGGGGGCGAAGAGCGGCCGGCCGCCGATCGACAGCGACACGCCCTCCAGTCGGAGCACGCCGGCTTCCGCCCCCGGCTCAGCCAATCGTGAACCAGTCGCTGGTGATCGACGCCGCGGCGACCCCGGTCAGGGTGACGGTGGCGCCGCTCGACAGGGTGACGAGCGCGCCGCCGGAGGCGTCGGCGGTGGTGTAGGTCACGCTCGAGGCGATCGCCAGCTTGTCGCCGTCGGCGAAGGAGAAGTCGCTGATCGTGTCGGCGCCCGAGCCGACGACGAGGCCGAAGGTGTCGGCGCCCGAGCCGCCGGCCATCACGTCGTTGCCCAGATTGCCGGCCAGAAAATCCGCGCCGGCCCCGCCGGACAGGGTGTCGTTGCCCTGACCGCCGTACAGGCTGTCGGCATCGGCATTACCCCAGATCCCGTCGTCGGCGACGTTGCCGTACAGCACGTCGGCCCCGGCGCCGCCGCTCAGCACGTCGGCGTCCCGGCCGCCGAACGCGGTATCGGCACCGTTGTCGCCGTCGAGGGAGTCGGCGCCGACATTGCCGTAGAGCACGTCGTTGTCCTCGCCGCCATGGATCGAATCCCCGTCCTGGCCGCCGAACAGCACATCCGCGCCGCTGTTGCCGAAGAGCACGTCGATGCCGGTATTGCCGTAGAGGTAGTCGACACTGTCGCCGCCGTTCAGGGTGTCGGCGCCGGCATTGCCCATCAGGGTGTCGTTGCCGGCCCCGCCGCTGATCGTGTCGGCGCCGCGGCCGCCGAAGACCGAGTCGTTGGCCGCCCCGCCCAGCAGCAGATCGTCGCCGATATTGCCGTAGATGATGTCGTTGTCGGCGCCGCCGGACAGGCTGTCGTTGCCGTCGCCGCCCACCAGGGTGTCGAGCCCGTTGCCGCCGAGGATGACGTCGTCGCCGTTGCCCGCGCCCCCGGCCAGGCTGTCGTTGCCGTTGCCCCCGGTCAGCGTGTCGTCGTCCGGGCCGCCGGTGGCCGTGTCCGCGGCTTCCGACAGGGTGACGTTGGCCTTGAGCTGCGTACCGGTGAACTCGGCCGCGGTGAAGGAAACGCCGATCGTGCTGGTGACCGTGAGGGTCACCGTGCCGCTGGTATTGGACAGGACCGTCGCGGGAAGGGAAATCGCGTGGGCGGCGTTCGAGGTGATCGCGATCGTCGAATAGCCGACGACGTTGTTCAGCGTCGCGCTGACCAGAGTTCCGGAGGTGATGTTGAGGATGTCTGTACCGCTGCCGTCGGCGATGCCGCTCAGACCGCTAACCGAAGTATTCACCGTAGCCATGGCTTTCCCAGTTCTGTGAGATAACGGCTTTTTGCCGAGCCAATAGTCTTTCAGAACAACCGGTTATCATAGGTGTCTTGCATTGTCATCAATCGAGGTGAAGGTCCTTGCGCCGGATCGCGTCTTGGCGCATGTTCTGCGTCCCGGCGCGGGTGTAGTTCAGTGGTAGAACGACAGCTTCCCAAGCTGTATGTCGTGGGTTCGATTCCCATCACCCGCTCCATATGCCCCTCTCGGGCCGCCGGAACCTCCGTCATGGCCATGTGTTGCGCGGATGCAACGCTTCCGCTGAAACCGACCTGTTCCAGATGTGATCTGCGTCTGGACGCCCGCCGCGGTTAGGATCGCCGGGTCGTATGCCTCTTCGCTCGCCCTGTGACGGGAGCCGGTCATGATCCTCTGGCGCACTGCCTTCGTCCTGCTCCTGTTCGCGCTGGCCCTGCCGGCCGGCCGGGGCCAGTCGGCGGAAACCCGACCCTGGGACGAGATCGTCGCCGCGGCGGAGGGACAGACGGTCCACTTCAACGCCTGGGGCGGCGACGCGCGGATCAACGCCTATATCGTCTGGGCCGGCGAGCGCTTGAAGGCGCTCTACGGCATCGACCTGGTGCAGGTGAAGCTGTCCGATACCGGCGACGCGGTCAGCCGGGTCCTGGCGGAAAAGACCGCCGGGCGCGACAGCGGCGGGTCAATCGACCTGATCTGGATCAACGGCGAGAACTTCGCTGCGATGAAGGCCAACGGCCTGCTGCACGGGCCGTGGGTGGCGACGGCGCCGAACTTCGCGCTGGTGGACGTGGCCGGCAAGCCGACCACCGTGACCGATTTCTCGGTGCCGACCGACGGGCTGGAAGCGCCCTGGGGCATGGCCCAGTTCACGATGATGGTCGACACCGCTTATGTGGACGCTCCGCCCCGCACGGCGGCGGCCCTGCTGGACTGGGTCCAGGCCAATCCGGGCCGCTTCACCTATCCCCAGCCGCCGGATTTTCTCGGCACCACCTTCCTGAAACAGCTTCTGGCGATGCGGGTGGCGACGCCGGCGGTGCTGGCCGACCCTCTGGACGAGGCGGCGGCCCGCTCGGTGACGGCCCCCCTCTGGGCCTATCTGGACACCCTGCACCCGCATCTGTGGCGCGACGGCCGGTCCTTTCCCAAGGATGCCGGCGCCCTGCGGCGGTTGCTGGGCGACGGCGAGATCAGCTTCGCCTTCGACTTCAACCCGGCGCGGGCCAGTGCGGCGATCGAGGCGGGCGAACTGCCGGACACGGTGCGCACCTACGTCTTCGACGGCGGCACCATCGGCAACACGCATTTCCTCGCCGTCCCGTTCAACGCGGCGGCGAAGGAGGGTGCCATGGTGGTGGCGGATTTCCTGATGTCGGCGGAGGCACAGATCCGCAAGCAGGACCCGCGGGTCTGGGGCGATTTCACCGTGCTGGACGTGGCGGGCCTGCCGGCGGCCGACCGGAAGGCCTTTGCCGCCCTGCCGCTGGGAGTGGCCACCCTGTCGCCTGAGGAACTCGGCCCGGTGCTCCCCGAACCCCATCCGAGTTGGGTCGCCTGGCTGGAGGCGGAATGGGAGCGCCGCTACGTCGCGGGGCGGTAGGGGTGAACGTCGCCGAGTCTTCCATCCTTTTCAACACTCCCCGGCCTTTTGCCGGGGCAAGGCGTGCGGTCGCTTCGACTGCCGGGCGAAGGGTCCGGAACGCCCGTCTCAGCCCAACCGCTCGCCCCGGCACAGGGCCGGGGAGTGATCGAGGAGGCTGGCGATGAGAAAGGCTGTCCCCGGTTCCGGTTCCAGGCCCCGCCGATGATCCGCCTCGCGCCGGTCCTGGCCGTGCTGGTGATGATCGGGCCGGTGGCGGCCGGGCTGGTGGGGACCGTGCTGCCGGCGCTGGGATGGCTGCCGGTGCTCGGCGGCGATACCGTCTCCCTCGACACGTTCAGGGCGCTGCGCGCCGAACCCGGTCTGTGGACCAGTGCCTGGCTGTCCCTGTCCGTCGGCCTCGGGTCGACCGCCGCCGCCTTCTGCCTGACGGTGGGGTTCACCGCGGCGGCCCAGGACACCCGGATGTTCCGGGCCGCCTCCCGGCTGATCTCGCCGCTGCTGTCGGTGCCGCACGTGACCCTGGCGATCGGTCTGGCGTTCCTGATGGCGCCGAGCGGCTGGGCGGCGCGTCTGCTGTCGCCCTGGGCGACCGGCTGGGAGCGGCCGCCGGACCTGCTGATCGTCCAGGATCCGCACGGCCTGTCCCTCGCCCTCGGCCTGATGCTGAAGGAGACGCCGTTCCTGTTCGTCATGCTGCTGGCCGGCCTGGACAGCCTGCCGGCGCGGCGCATCCTGGCCACCACCCGGAGCCTCGGGTACCGGCCGATGACCGGCTGGCTGAAGGCGGTTCTGCCCCAGGTCTATCCCCGGCTGCGGCTGCCGATCTTCGCGGTGCTGGCCTTCGCCACGTCCACGGTCGACATGGCGATCCTGCTCGGCCCGACCACGCCGGCCCCCCTGGCAGTGCGGGTGGTGCAATGGATGGGCGATCCGGACCTGACCCGGCGCTTCGTCGGGTCGGCCGGGGCGGTGCTGCAGGCCGGGATCGCGTTGGCCGCGATCGCCCTATGGGTCGCCGCCGAACGGCTTGTCATCGTCCTCGGCCGGCCTTGGATCCGCGCCGGAGGTCGCGGACGGGGCGAGGGCGTGTGGCGGGCGCTGACCGTCACCGCGATGGGGGCGGCGGGTGCCATGGCCGCGCTGTCCCTGCTGTCCCTGGCCGTCTGGTCGGTGGCCGGGCCCTGGCGGTTTCCGGATGCCCTGCCGGCGGCCGTATCCGTGCAGGGCTGGATGCGGGGCGGCGCCGACCTGGTGTCGGCCGCCGGCGCGACGGTCACGGTCGCCCTGGCGGCCACCGCCCTCGCCCTCGCGCTCGTCGTTGCCTGCCTGGAGCGGGAGACCCGGCTCGGCGCCCGGCCGGGGCGGGCGGTGGACTGGCTGCTCTACACGCCGCTGATCGTCCCCCAGGTCGCCTTCCTGTTCGGGGTGCAGGTGCTGCTGATCCTCGGGCACCTGGATGGCGGCTGGCTCGCCGTGGTGTGGAGCCACCTGGTCTTCGTCCTGCCCTATGTCTTCCTGTCGCTGGCCGGGGCCTGGCGCCGGTTCGACGCCCGCTACATCGCCGTCGCGCGCAGCCTCGGCCGCAGCCCGACCGCCGTCCTGTTTTCGGTGACCCTGCCGATGCTGGCCCGGCCGGTTGCGACCGCGGCGGCGATCGGTGCGGCGGTCTCCGTCGCGCTGTATCTGCCCACCCTGTTCGCCGGAGCCGGGCGAATCGAGACACTCACGACCGAAGCGGTGGCGCGGGCCTCGTCCGGCGACCGCCGGGTTATTGCGACCTACGGGCTCCTGCAGATCGCCCTGCCGCTTGCCGGCTTTTCCTTGGCTGGCCTAGCGGCGCGGCGGTTTTCGCGACCGCGTTAACGAATCTGTTACTGCTGCGTCGCACAATGTCGCAGTAAGCCGCCCTTGAAAAATTCGCCGGGGGGCGCTAAGTGACGCGTTCAAGTTTCCACATCGTCAGCGCGCCATAGGCAGTCCGACCTTTTCGGGCGCCTGCGCGTCTTGTCTGCCGAGCGCCTCTGCTTGCACCGGTGCCGGGTGGGCTGACACGTTATCATCAAAGAGGAGGACCGCATGGCAGATAAGCCGCTCGCCGGACGTACCATTGCTATTATGCTCGCCAACGGATTTGACGAGATCGAGTTCACCGAGCCTCAGAAGAAGCTGATCGAAGCCGGCGCGACCACCAAGGTGGTGTCGCGCGCCAACGGCTTGGTCAACGGCTGGTATGAGGGCTCCTGGGGCCACTTCTTCCCCGTCGATGTCGATCTGACCGAAACGCTGGCGGTCGACTATGACGGTCTGGTTATTCCGGGTGGCATGCGCGCCGTCGACAAGATGGCCGAGGATCCCCACAGCCAGCGCGTTCTGAAGGCGTTCATGCGCGCGTCGATGCCGGTCGCCGTCGTCGGCGACGCCGGCAAGCTGCTGGCGCAGACCGAGACCGTGAAGGGCCGCACCGTGACGTCCAGCGACGAGGTCCGCGCTGAGCTCGAGGCTGCCGGCGCGAGCTGGGAAGAGACCAAGTTCGTGGTCGAAGGCGCCCTTGTCACCGCCAATGGCGTTGAGGGTGTGCGCGATGCGATGGATGCGTTCGTCGCCGTCGTCGCCGCCTACGAGAGCGAGGACGCGAAGGCCGCCTGATCCGGCGTTGCCCGAGCCCGCCCGCCGGATCTCCGGCGGCGCATAAACAGTCTGGAAGCGACGCCCGTGGATGCATCGGCGTCGCTTTCGTTTTTGCACCGCATCGAACAGCCGATAGAGTGCCGTCATGACCAGTGAAACGCCCCCGTCCGCCCCGCCGCGACCGGCCGCCACCATTCCCAGTCCCTGCGTCGGCGTCTGTTCGATCGATCGCGAGACCCGGTTCTGCCTGGGCTGCCACCGCTCGATGGAGGAGATCGCACACTGGTCGCGCTACGACGACGCCCGGCGCCTGGAGGTGATCGAGGCCCTGCGTCAGCGCCAGACCGAAGCCGGCGAGAACCGTCGCCGCCTGACCAAGCGCCGCCGCCTGGCGGGCTCCACCGAATAGGGGACACTCGAGTGTCGAACGCGTTGCTGGACCTGCTGGCCGAGCGTGGCCACCTGATCGCCGATGGGGCCATGGGCACCAACCTGTTCGCCCTGGGACTGGAGACCGGCAACTCGCCCGAGCTGTGGAACGTGGAGGCACCGGAGAAGGTCGCCGCCGTCCATCGCGGCTTTCTGGAGGCCGGCTCCGACATCGTGCTGACCAACAGTTTCGGCGGCACCGCCCACCGCCTGAAGCTGCACGGCGCCCAGGACCGGGTGAGGGAACTCAACGCCGCCGCCGCCCGGGTCTGCCGCACGGCGGTCGACCGCTGGAAAGCGGAGACCGGCAAGACCTGTCTGGTCGCCGGCTCCATGGGGCCGACCGGTGAGCTGTTCGAGCCGCTGGGCGCGCTGACGCCGGCGACCGGCGAAGCCGCCTTCGCCGCCCAGGCCGAGGGTCTGGCGGAAGGCGGGGCCGATATTCTCTGGATCGAGACGATCTCGGCCGCCGAGGAGATGGCGGCGGCCGTCGCCGGGGCCGCCCGGGTCGGCCTGCCCATCGTCGCCACCATGACCTTCGACACCAACGCGCGGACCATGATGGGTCTGACCCCGGCGGATTTCGCCGCCCTGGCCCCGACCCTTGCGGTCGTGCCGAGCGCCATCGGCGCCAATTGCGGCGTCGGGCCGGCGGAACTGGCGCAGACGATCCTCGGCCTGACCGAGGCCGATCCGCAGGCGGTCGTCGTCGCCAAGGGGAACTGCGGCATCCCGCAATATGTCGACGGCGCCATCGTCTATGACGGCACCCCGGAGGCCATGGGGGTCTATGCATGGATCGTGCGCGATGCCGGCGCCAGGATCGTCGGCGGCTGCTGCGGCTCCAAGCCGGAGCATGTGCGGGCCATCGCCGAGGCGCTCAAGGGCTACACGCCGGGCGAGCGGCCGAGCCTCGAGCGGATCACCGAGGAACTCGGGGCTCCCTGGTCCAAGGGCGGCCGCCTGTCGGACCATGCGCCGGACGGGATCGACGAGGAGGGCGGCCGCCGCCGCGGCCGCCGCCGGCGCGCCGGCTGAGGACACCGGATTTGGGGAGGGGAGAATGAGCGCACCGATCTTTCACTTGCTGGCGGGCGCGCCGGCTCCCGTCGCCCCCTACAGCCACGCGGTGGAGGTGGACGGCTGGGTGCTGGTCACCGGACAGCTTGCCACCGACCCGGACGACGATTCCACGCCGCTGCCCGAGGGTGTCGAGGCGCAGACCGTCAAGACCATGGAGAACCTGAAGCGGGTGCTCGCCGGGCTCGGCCTGGGCTTCGAGCATGTGGTGCAGGCCCGGGTCTTCATCGCCGAGTTCGAGCGCGACTACGCCGCCATGAACGCGGTCTATGCGACCTATTTCGCCGAGGACCGCCGCCCGGCCCGCACCTGTATCGGGGTGACAGGCCTGGCGCGCGGCGCGCTGGTGGAGATCGACGTCGTGGTCCGGCGGCCGGACTGACCGCTCAGCCGTCGTTGATGGTCAGCCCGGAGAGCACGTCGGCGATCGTGTCGTTCGCCACCGCGTCGTTCGGGTTGGCGCAGGCGAAGCCCCAGGCCGCCCGATTGCCGGCCTTGACGATCTCGGTCTTGCCCTGATCCCAGGCCCGGGTGAAGGCGAAGCACAGATCCGCTCCGCTGGAGAACCGGCGCACCGTGAACTGCCGGGCGCCCGAGAGCACGTCGAAGGGCTCGCTGAACTCCGGTTTGGCTGAGCGTGTCTGGGCGATCAGGTTGCCGATCTGCTCCGGGTCGGCCGGGCTGTGCAGCCGGTCGCCGCTGCTGATTTCCTCGTAGACCACGAGGGCGCGAGCCAGGCGGGTCTCCTTGGACTGGTACATGGCGGCGTGCTGGGTCGCCGGGGTGCCGCCCTGCTGCCGGGTGGTGTAGGTGGCCTGGGTATTGTCCACGATGGGATGGGTCAGGCGAACCTTGGTCTCGCCGCTGCCCACCTTAGCCCATTGGGCCTCGGCCGGGGAGGCGGACAGGGCCGCGCCGGCGATGACCGCCAGGGCGGCGGCGAAGGACAGACGTCTCAGGGTATCGAGCATACTTCCTCTCTCAAGAGTTCCATGACGGCGCCGTCGGTCGTCCGGCGCCGTTCGCATACCCGCCCCCAGGCTCCCCCCGGCCTTAACGCCTCGGGCCACGGCATGCAAGCCATGGCAGGAATGCCACGGTCCCGCGTAGCCGATCAGTCGCGGACAATGATGGCCTGGGCGACCCCCTCGATCCGCTCCCGGGTCACGGCGACGTCCGGCTCCTCGCACATGTAGCCGAGGATCTGCTCGGTGCCGGCGGAGGTGGTCTCGGAGGCGGATCCGCCCCAGGTCTGCGCCAGGGCGGCGCATTCCACCCTGTCCTCCAGCCGGAACCGCTGGACGTCCAGTGCCCCGCGCTCGGTCACGATCTGCAGCTTCTGGCCGAGATCGATGTCCGCGCTCTGCAGCACCCTCCACTTCAGGACCCGGTCGGTCGAGCGGGCGGAGCGGAAATGGTAGCCGGGCTGCAGCTCCAGATAGACCAGCATCGCCCGGTCCAGCCTGAACTTGTCGGTCTTGTAGCGGGCCACGTGGAAGGTGCTGCTGAAGCTGTCGTTCATGGCCCGCAGGAAGATGCCACCTCCCTTCGCGTCGGGCAGATCGATGACGATCTTCGACTCCTCGGCCTGAACGGATTGCCAGTCCAGACCGGCATCCTCCGCTGCGCCGGCCGGTCCGGCGGGCAGGGCCAGGAGACCGAGAAGGAAGGCGGCGAGAAGCGGTCTCATCGGAGTCTCTCCATCGGTTGCGGGGTCAATCGGTTACGGGGTCAATCGGCCCGCAGGCCGCCGGCCTGCGTGTCGGCGAAGGCTCGCAGATCGGGCAGCAGGCGCGCGACTTCGGCCAGCGCCGTCTCCCGCGACGTGCCCGCGGCGAGCCGCTCCGACATCAGGGCGCGGATCGCCATGATGTCCCAGCGGCTGAGCCGTTCCTGGGTGTGCAGCGGGCTCATCACCGAGGCGATCGCCGCGGAGTGGGACAGGAATCCCAGGCCATGCATCATCTCGTGGTCGATGCAGCGCACGACACGCTCGGGGGTCTCCTCCGCAATGCGGATACGGACCCGGATGATCTGGTCGCCGCCGTAGACCACCCGCGCGAAGCAGGAGGTGAGGTTGTCCTGCACCGGATAGGTCGTCCCGACCGGGTCCTGGGTGATCCGGATATCCCCGTCTTCGCCGACCCGGTCCGCGTCCCGACCGGCGATGGCGGCGATCACCGCCATCCGAGCTGCGACGGCTTCCTGGAAGGGTTCGGACCCCGTTGCCGACCAGACCAGCGGGCCTTCCCATCGCCTGACCACCGCGCGCTTGTCGCCCGCACCGTCCGCCCCGCTGCCGAAGGTCAGCTCGTCGAAGAACCGCACGAAGCGGTCGTCGCGAACCTCGGCCGACTGGCAGGCGCCCAGCAGGACCGTGGCCAGGAGCAGGGCGGCGGATGCCCTCACGCGCGCCTCACCGCCGCCGTCAGCACGCCGGCGCCGATCAGGCATCCCGCCCCGATCCGGTTGATCGCGGTCAACGCCCGGGGCGAGCGCAGCCGGTCGCGCGCCGCGCCGGCGGCCAGGACATAGAGGCTGTTGGTGAGAACCGACACACCCAGAAAGGTCGGCGCCAGCACCAGGAGCTGCGGCAGCACCGGGGCATGCGGGGTCATGAACTGCGGCAGGAAGGCGATGAAGAAGGCGATCAGCTTCGGATTCAGGGCGGTGACGATGAAGCCGTGGAGCGCCCGGCGGCGGCTCTTGGTCCGGTTGGCGGCGACGGCTTCGGCCTCGGCCGCGTCGACCGCCTGCGGGTCGACCGGCGCCCGCCACATCCTGATGCCGAGCCAGATCAGATAGGCGGCGCCGGCGAACTTCATCACCGTGAACACCAGGGCGGAGCTGGCCAGGATCGCGCCGAGGCCGACCGCGGAAACGGCGAGGGCGGCGAGATCGCCGGCCAGAACGCCGCCCACGGCGCCGAAGGCGGCGCGCCGACCGTCGCCCAGGGCATAGCCGACGAGCAACATCGTCGTCGGCCCGGGCAGCAGAAGAATCGCCAGCGAGGCGGTGACGAAGGCAAGCCACAGGTCGATGGGCATGGACGTCTCCCCAGCGAAATTATTCCCTGAAAGCTAGCCCCGAGCCATGCGCAGGGGTCAAGCCCGTCATGCCGTGAAAAACCATACGAATCCCCTTGACCCGCCAGCAATTACTCTCCATCTTCCGCCTCAGAAACGGCCGGGAAACGGCGGGGCCTGCGCTCCACGGATCCGGGCCTTTTCTTTTGGGGCGATGGTGGAGACCGGAGACCCAAGTGTTCAGCGTCAAGGGGCGTAGCCCCTACGGAGGTGAACTCGACGCACTGCCTGCACGATAATCGCCATGCCCTCGGCTGAGGGTGGGGTCCAAACCGGCGAAAACTCGTGATGCCCGCCCCCTGTGGGGTGGGTTTTCTTGTCTGCCCATTCCGCTCGTCCCGTAGGGCTCTTCGTGGTCCATGGGGGTGGAGGGTCTAAGGGTAGCTGGGTCAATCTTCTGGTTAGGAGGAGTGAGACATGGAACTCACCGCCAAATTGGGGATGGACTCGGCCACTCAGCCGAGCGAATTCCAGGACGAATCCGCCCGTCGTCACAGCGACGACAATGTTATCCGGCTTCCCTCCACGGGTTTCAGTAGTTCGGACGAACGTTTTGACCACTTCGTCAAACGTGATGGTCTGACCTTCGCCGGCACCCATCTGATCATCGACCTCTGGGGCGCGTCCCGGCTCGACGACATCGAGCATATCGAGACCGCGCTGAAGAAGTGCGTGACCGAGGCCGGTGCGACCCTGCTGCACATCCACCTGCACCACTTCTCGCCGAATGGCGGCGTGTCGGGCGTGGCCGTGCTGGCCGAGTCCCACATCTCCGTCCACACCTGGCCGGAATGCGACTACGCGGCGTTCGACGTGTTCATGTGCGGCGACGCGCAGCCGCACAAGGCGATCGACGTGCTCAAGGCGGCGTTCGAGCCCGAGCGGGTCAATGTCGGCGATCACCGGCGGGGCATGGTGGTATGACGGAATGGTTCACGGAGACGCTGCACCCCTGGCTGGCGCAGCGCCTCCGCATGGATCGCGTGCTCTATCGCGAGAAGACCGAGCACCAGGACCTGATCATCTTCGAGAACGAGAAGTTCGGTCGGGTGCTCACTCTCGACGGTGTCGTGCAGACCACCGAGGGCGATGAGTTCGTCTATCACGAGATGCTGACCCATGTGCCGCTGACGGCCCATGGCAACGCCAAGCGCGTGCTGATCATCGGCGGCGGCGACGGCGGCATGGCCCGCGAGGTGCTCAAGCACCCCGAGGTCGAGCATCTGACCATGGTCGAGATCGACCGGGCCGTCGTGGACATGAGCGTCGAGCACCTGCCGTCGCTCAGCGCCGGCGCGTTCGACGACCCGCGCTTCGACCTGGTGATCACCGACGGGGCCGCCTATGTGGCCGAGACCGGGGACCGGTTCGACGTGATCATCGTCGACAGCACCGACCCGATCGGTCCGGGCGAGGTCCTGTTCACCGCCGAGTTCTACGCCAACTGCAAGCGCTGCCTGACCGAGGGCGGCATCGTGGTGACGCAGAACGGCGTGCCGGCCCTGCAGGGCTCCGAGGTGACCAATTCCTGGAACCGTCTCGGCAAGAGCTTTGCCGATGTCTGGTTCTTCGTCGCGCCGGTGCCGACCTACCAGGGCGGCTTCATGGCCTTCGGCTGGGCGACCGACGACAAGGCCAAGCGCAAGACCGAGCTGTCGGTCCTGGAAGAGCGCTTCGCCAAGGCGGACATCACGACCCGCTACTATACCCCGGCGGTGCACCAGGGCAGCTTCGCCCTGCCGCGGTTCATCCTGGACCTGCTGAAGTAAGCGGACTTTATACGCCGACCCGAATTTCAATGCCCGCTCCGGTCCGTCCGGAGCGGGCATTTTCGTTTGGTGCGTTCAATCCGTCAGATGGCTGGACGTCACCGTGACCGGCCGGTTGCTGGCGATCTTCGCCACCGTGGCGCCGGTATGGGCGAAGCGCTGGATGCGGCGGGCATAGACGATGCCGTCGCTCTCGGCGAACAGCTCGGTGCGGCCTTCGGCCGGGTCGTCGGCGGTCGGGTCGATCAGGTCGGCGATCGGCTGGCCTTCCGTGACTTCGGCGCCGAGCTGGACCCGGAAGCTGATGATGCCCGGGGTCGGCGCCTGGACCCGCTCCATGCCTTCCACCGGGACGGCGCGCACGGGGGTCTTGGTGTCGATCTCCAGGTCCTCCCCGCCGGCGATGATCCCGTAGCGCTGCAGGGTGCGGTACAGCCGATCGGCATCCTCCTCGGCGAGCGCATCGCCCACATCGCCCGCGCCGCGCAGCTCCACCGTCGAGCACAGGCAGCCGGCGCACATCCCCGCGGCCCCCAACTCCTCGTCGAGCTGGCGCCACGGCGTGGTCAGCGCCTCGTCATAGGACATCGCCCCGGTCGGATTGGTGAGAAGGGTGACCTCGCTGCCCAGCAGGCGCGACAGGTCGCTCGCCTGGGGCCAGTGCATGGTGTCGAGGTAGAGATGGACGAGCCCTTCCTCCTCGCAGTGCAGGTCGAGCGCCAGGTCGGCGTCGCAGCCGAGCCGCATCAGGGTGATCCGCAGATAGTCGATCTCGGTCTCCGCCATGCTGGCCTGTTCGGCCAGGATGTCGGCGATCACCTCGCGGACCAGCACCACGTTCGACGCCGGATCCTCGGTCAACCGGCCGCGCACCGCATTGGCGACCTCGGCGGCGATGTCGGGGAAGCCGCGGTTGAAGTTCGAGCCGTCGACCTCGGCGAAGCGCCCGGACATGGTCCCGCGCATCACCTGCGACTGGCCGATCGGATTGGCGATGGGCACCAGCATGATGTGGCCGAGCAGCTCGTGCTCGGCCGCGTCGAGGCGCCGGATCAGGTGGTGCAGGGCGAGGGACCCCGCCAGTTCGCCGGCATGGGTCGCGGCCTGGATGTAGACCTTCGGCGTGGCGTCCGGATCGCCGTAGCTGTGGACGGTGAGATAGCGCTCGGTGCCCAGGCTCATGGGAGGAAGCGGAAAACGCGAAACGATGCGGGTCATTACGTCCTACGGATCGGCTCGTTCAAAGGTGTCGCATTGGCCCGTCCGACCGTCGGGCTGTCAAGCCCGAGGACGCTCGCAAGGTCCCTCCGGCGTGCTAGGGTGGGGCTCCGATTCTGCAGAGATCGATCGAGACCCGTGCCCGCAGCATCTCCCGTTGCCTCCATCCTCATCGTCGCCTACCAGTCCGGTCCGGATCTCGGACGGTGCCTGGAGGCGCTGGACCGCCAGACCCGGCGCGACTTCGAGGTGATCCTGGTCGACAACGCGTCGACGGACGGCGCGGTGGAGGCGATCCCCCACTACGACTGGCTGACCCTCGTCCGCGCGCCCGAGAATGTCGGCTTCGCCGCCGGCAACAACCTGGCGGCCCGGTCGGCACGGGGCCGCTATCTGGTCGCCCTCAACCCCGACGCCTTCGCCGAGCCGGGGTGGCTCGATGCGCTGATCGCCGCCGCCGAGCGCCATCCCGATGCCGCCAGCGTCGCCTCGGTCCAGCTCAGCCACGAGGATCCGGACCGGCTCGACGGGATGGGCGATCCCTATGCCCCCTGGGGAGCGGCCTGGCGTGGCGGCAAGGGCGGGCTGGCGGTTCCGGTCGCCGAGAGCGAAGTCTTCGGCCCCTGCGCGGCCGCCGCCCTGTACCGGCGCGACGCGTTCGAGGCGGTCGGCGGCTTCTGCGAGCGGTTCTTCTGCTACTACGAGGACGTGGATCTGGCCCTGCGGCTCAGACGGGCCGGGTGGCGGTCGGTGATCACGCCCTGGGCCATCGTGCGCCATGTAGGGTCGGGCTCGACCTCGTCGGATTTCGTGCTGCGCCACGCCACCCGGAACCGGGTCTGGACCTATCTGCGGGGGATGCCGGCGCTGGCGGGGCTGGTCTTCGCACCGGTCATGGCCGGTCTGGCGCTGGCCGGGGTGCTGGCGGGCGTTCTGCGCGGCGGTGCCGGCGCCCGGGCCAGGGCGCTGCTGGAGGCGGTCCGGGCCTTTCCCGAGACGATGCGGGAGCGCTCGGCGGTCTCGCAGACGGCGGAAGCGCGCGCGCTCGGCGCCATGACCTGGTCGCCGCTGCGCTTTCTGCGGCGCGGGGTCGATGCCCGGCCGATCGCGGACCTGCCGGACCGGCTTCCGCGGGACGACTGGGACAGTCCGGCGGTCGTCGCGGTGATCGTCAGCCATGAACCGGACACCCGGCTGGACGATGTTCTGGACGCCGCCCTGGCCCAATGCGCGCGGGTCGTGCTTGTGGACAACGCGAGTTCCGAGGAGGTGCGTCGGCATCTGCGCGCCCGGGCGAATGCCGCCTCGACGCTCACCCTGATCGAGAATGCCGAAAACCGGGGTCTGGCGGGGGCACAGAACCAGGGGCTGGAGATCGCCCGGTCGGCCGGGGCCGACTGGATCCTGCTGCTGGACGACGACAGCGTGCCGGCCCCGGACATGGTGGCCCGGCTGCTCGCCGGCTGGCGGTCGATGGCGGACCGGAAGCGGGTCGGCCTGTTGTCGCCGCGGCTCAGCGACGCCGAGGGCACGCTGAAGCCCTATCTGCTGTCCAGCGGCACCGGCTGGGACCTGCGGCGGGGCCGGATGGTGCCGGGGGCGGTGGTGCGCGACGGCGTCTTCGCCATCGCCTCGGGCAGCCTGATCCGCCGCGACGTGCTGGATGTGGTCGGGCCGATGGCCGGGCCGTTCTTCATCGACTACGTGGATATCGAGTTCAGCCTGCGCCTGCGCCGGGCCGGGTTCGAGATCGTCGGCATCGGCGACGCGGTGCTCACCCACCGGCTGGGGGAGTTCCACGAGACCGAGGTGCTGGGACGCAAGGTGGCGCTGAACACCCATTCCGCCTGGCGGCGCCGGCTGATCCACCGCAACCGGGTGCGGGTCTGGCGGCGGTTCGTCGCCGAGGCGCCCGCCTGGGTCGCCTGGGACGTGGCCGCGGCGCTGTACGATGTCTGGAAGGCCGTCGTCTACGAGACGGACAAGGCCGCGAAACTCCGGGCTATCTTCGGCGGGTTCATGGAGGGCTGGCGGGGATGAGCATCTCCGCGATCTAAAAGGGAGACAGGATGATGATTCGAGCGACACCCTTCCTGATGTTTCAAGGCCGATGCGAGGAAGCCCTGCGCTTCTATGTCCAGACCTTGCCGGAGACCGAGATCGCGTCGATCGAACGGTTCGGCGAGGGTGAGCCGGGCCCTGTGGGTACGGTGCGGTTCGCCCGCTTGCGGATCGGCGCTCAGGAGATCATCGCCAATGACAGCCCGCCGGTGCATGACTTCACCTTCACACCGTCCTTCTCCCTGTGGATCGAGTGCGATGAGGCGGCGGAGGTCGATCGGTTGGCGACGGCCCTCAGCGACGGCGGGCGACAGATGATGCCGGCCGATGACTACGGATTCTCCAGACGCTTCGCATTCGTGGAGGATCGGTTCGGCGTGTCGTTCCAGATCAACGCCGCCTGAGATCCGTTCAATCCCGCGGCTTGGGCCGGCTCCCGAGACCGCTGCTGAGCCGCTCTCCGATCCAGGCAAGGGTGATCGGCACCGCCCGGACGGCAAGCCGGGCGAAGATCGCGACGCTGATGATCCGCAGGATCAGATCCGGATACTGCGGCCGGAAATGCTTGCGGAAATACTTCGTGGCGCTGACCGACTTGTGCCATTCGATGGTGAAGGGCGAGACCCGGCTGGTGCCCTTCACATGGGTGACGGCGGCGTCGGGGACGTAGAGGATCTCGCGCCCGGACTTGGCCACCCGCATGCACAGGTCGACGTCCTCGACATGCAGGAAGTAGTCCTCGTCCATGCCGCCGAGCGCGTTATAGGTCTCCGTCGGGATCATCATGAACGCGCCGGAGATGCACTGGACGGCGGTGACCTTGTCGAGCGGTTCGGCTTCGTTGAGGTTCAACCGCTGGAAATGCGGGTGATTCGGCATCAGCCGGTCGAGCCGGAACAGCTCCACAAGGCAGGTCCAGGGCGTCATCAGGTTGCGCCGGCCGCCGCGCTGCTCGGTGCCGTCGGGATTCTCGACCCGCACGGTCGCCATGGCCGCCTGGGGCGCGTCGTCGAAGACGGCGAACACCCGGTTCACCACGCCCGGGCGCAGGACGCAGTCCGGGTTCAGCAGCAGTACATAGGCGGTCTTGGCGTAGCGCACCCCGAGATTGCAGCCGCGGGAAAATCCGACATTGCCCTGGCCCCGGATGACGATCAGCCGGTTGTCCTCGGCGGCGAGGGCATCGACCGCCGTCCTGGTGTCCGCGGAGTTGCCGTTGTCGACCAGAATGACCGATTGCACGCCGTCCTGCTGCAACGCGGCCTGGACGCTGTCCAGCAGAACCGCGCCGGTCCGATACGAGACGACGACCACCGTACAGGCGTGGGCGCGCACCGGCTCCCGAGGAGCCTCCATCGAAGGACAGGCGCTGACCGCCCTGGGGTGCAAGGGAACAACCCGCCGGTCAAAAGGTTCTGTCGTCAGGCTCATTAGGTCCCGATCGTTTATCCGACCAATAAATTCCGTCCGACCTCCTCTTATCAGGAGTTCGGTAGCATACAATCGTGTCAAAAGACTCCTATCGTGAACACTAGCATATTGCCGCGCTCCGGAGAAACGCGGCAGCCAGCGGAGTTGTAGACGTCACTTGCACCATGCTATCACCCGCCGCGGTTTCTCGCCCGCCCTCCAAACCAATTCAGGCCCGGGCCGGCTAGCGCATCCGGAGGATACGACGTGCAGGTAGAATCGCTGGCAATTTCGGACGTAAAGATCCTGACGCCGAAGCGGTTCGGCGACGCCCGCGGTTTCTTCTCCGAGACGTACAACAGGGCCACCCTGGCCGAGCACGGACTGGATCTGGAGTTCATCCAGGACAATCACTCCATGTCCCAGCCGGTGGGCGTGCTGCGCGGTCTGCACTTCCAGACGCCGCCCTTCGCCCAGGACAAGCTGGTGCGGGTGGTGAAGGGTCGGATCTTCGACGTGGCCGTCGATATCCGAAAGGGGTCGCCGACCTATGGCAAGTGGGTGGGGGCGGAGATCTCGGCGGAGGCCTGGAACCAGATTCTGGTGCCGGTCGGCTTCGCCCATGGATTCGTCACCCTGGAGCCGGATACCGAGGTGATCTACAAGGTTACGGCTCCCTATGCGCCGGACCATGACAAGGGGCTGGCCTGGGACGATCCGGATATCGGCATCGACTGGCCGCTGGGCGATGTGACGCCGACCCTGTCGGACAAGGACACCAAGCATCCCGGGCTGGCCGATCTGCCCGCCTATTTCGCGATCTGAAAATCGGCGTTGGAGACGGTCATGGCGACACCGAAAACGGTTCTGGTCACCGGCGGCGCCGGTTTCATCGGTTCGGCGGTGATCCGGCTGCTGATCGCCGAGACAGATGTCCGGGTGGTCAATGTCGACAAGCTGACCTACGCGGCCAGCGGCACCGCCCTGGCGGAGATCGAGGACAGCAACCGCTACGCCTTCGAACAGGTGGATATCACCGACTCGGCCGCGCTGAAGCGGGTATTCGAGACCCACGATCCCGACGCGGTGATGCATCTGGCGGCGGAATCCCATGTGGACCGCTCGATCGACGGGCCCGAGGCGTTCATCCAGACCAACATCATCGGCACGTTCCGTCTGCTGCAGGCCGCGCGCCAGCATTTCGGCGGCCTGGACGACGACCGCAAGGCGGCCTTCCGCTTCCACCACATCTCCACCGACGAGGTGTTCGGCTCGCTGGGTGACGAGGGCATGTTCACCGAGGAGACGGCCTACGACCCGCGCTCGCCATATTCGGCGTCGAAGGCGTCGTCGGATCATCTGGTGCGCGCCTGGGGCGAGACCTACGGGCTGCCGGTCGTCCTCTCGAACTGCTCGAACAACTACGGCCCGTTCCATTTCCCCGAGAAGCTGATCCCGCTGATGATCATCAAGGGCCTGCGCGGCGAAGAGCTGCCGGTCTACGGCGATGGTCAGAACGTGCGCGACTGGCTGTTCGTGGAAGATCACGCCCGCGCGCTGTGGACCGTGCTGTCCAAGGGGGCCGCCGGCGAGAGCTACAACATCGGCGGCCATAACGAGATGTCGAACCTGGCCGTGGTGCAGACGATCTGCGACCTGCTGGACCGGCATGCCCCGCCGCTTGCCGGCGGCAGGTCCCGGCGCGAGCTGATCACCTTCGTCACCGACCGGCCGGGCCACGACTTCCGCTACGCCATCGACGCCGCCAAGATCGAGCGCGACCTCGGCTGGACCCCGCGCGAGACCTTCGAGAGCGGCATCGAGAAGACGGTGACCTGGTATCTGGAGAACGCAGTCTGGTGGCAGCCGCTGCTGGACCGCAACGTGCTGGCCCGGGTCGGCACCGGAACCACCGGAAAGACGGGCTGAGCATGCGGGTTCTGGTTACCGGAGTGACCGGTCAGGTCGGCGGCGCGCTCGTCCGGCTGGCCGGCGGCAAGGCCGCCGAGGGGGTCGAGATCGTCGGCGTCGGCCGCGACCGTCTGGATCTGGCCCAGCCGGGGCGGATCGACGGCGCGCTTGATGCCGTGCGTCCGGATCTCGTGATCAATCCCGCCGCCTATACCGCCGTCGACAAGGCCGAGCAGGAGCCCGACCTGGCCTTCACCATCAACCGCGACGGCCCGGCCGCCCTGGCGGCGGCCTGTGCGGAGCGGCGCATCGGGTTGATCCACGTGTCCACCGACTACGTCTTCGACGGCGCAGGCACGCGGCCCTACCGCCCGGAGGATCCCGTGTCGCCGCTGGGCGTCTACGGCGTCTCCAAGGAGGCCGGCGAGACCGCGATCCGCCATGCGCTGGAGGATCACGTCATCCTGCGCACCGCCTGGGTCTATGCGGCCCGGGGCGGCAATTTCATGAACACCATGCTGCGGGTCGGCAAGGACCGCGACGAGTTGCGGGTGGTCGACGATCAGCACGGCACGCCGACGGGCGCGGTCGACATCGCCTCGGCCCTTCTGGCCCTGGTCCGCGCGCGCATGGACGGGGCGCCGGTCGCCGCCGGGACCTATCACTACACCGCCGACGGGGCGACCACCTGGCATGGTTTCGCCGAGGCGATCTTCGATCGGGCGGAGCCGCTCTGGGGACGCCGTCCGACGGTGCATGCCATCCCGACCTCGGAATACCCGACGCCGGCCCGGCGCCCGGCCTATTCGGTGCTCGACACCTCCGCGCTGATCGGCGCGCTGCCGACCCTGCCGCACCGATCCTGGCAGGCGGCCCTGGATGAAGTTTTCGCCGCCCGCATGGCGGCAGAGGAGACGGTTCGATGAAAGGGATCATTCTGGCGGGCGGGTCCGGCACCCGGCTCTACCCGTTGACCATGGTGGCCAGCAAGCAGCTGCTGCCGGTCTACGACAAGCCGATGATCTACTACCCGCTGACCACGCTGATGCTCGCCGGCATCCGCGAGATCCTGGTGATCACCACGCCGCAGGACCAGCCGGCCTTCCAGCACCTGATGGGCGACGGCACCAAGTGGGGCATCGAGATCACCTATGCCGTCCAGCCGGAGCCGAACGGCCTGGCCGAAGCGTTCATCATCGGTCGGGAGTTCGTCGGCAACGACCCGGTCGCCCTGGTTCTGGGCGACAACATCTTCTACGGCCACGGTCTGACCGAGATCCTGCAGCGCGCCCGCGCGGAGGCGTCGGAGCAGGGCGGAGCGACCGTCTTCGGCTATTACGTCAGCGATCCCGAGCGCTACGGCGTCGTCGATTTCGACGATGACGGCCGCGCCACCTCGATCGTCGAGAAGCCGGCCGATCCCGCCTCCAACTGGGCGGTCACGGGCCTGTATTTCTACGACAACAGCGTGCTGGACGTCGCCGCCTCCATCCAGCCGTCGCCGCGCGGCGAGCTCGAGATCACCGACGTCAACAAGGTGTATCTGGACAACGGAACCCTGCGGGTGGAGCGCATGGGCCGCGGCTATGCCTGGCTCGATACCGGCACCCATGCGAGCCTGCTGCAGGCCTCGGAGTTCGTGCGCACGGTGGAGGAACGCCAGGGCCTGAAGATCGCCTGTGTGGAGGAGATCGCCTACCACATGGACTATATCGACGCCGAACAGGTCCTGAAACTCGCCGCACCTCTGGCGAAGTCGGGGTATGGTGAATATCTGGAACGCATGGTTCGCGCGCGGCACTGACGCGGCGCGCGGGGATCCGGAGGCCGCCTTTTGATTTTTCGTGCCGCACTCGCCCTGATCTTCTGCGCCGCGCTTGCATCCTTCGCCTATGCCTTCTGGCTGGTGCTGTCGCCGGAAGGCCATAACTGGAGCGTCGACATCCCGGTCGAACGCCGTCTGCCGACGGACCAGGACCAGTCGGCCGCGCCGGCACCGGCGCCCGCCGCATCGGAACCCGCCGCGTCGCCGTCGAGCGAGTCTTCGTCGAGCGCTGCTTCACCACCGCGTCAGCCGGAATCGTCCGCCGCCGAGTCAACCGCCGCCGAGTCAACAGCCGCCCAGCCGTCCCCTGCCGTGCCGCCCGTCGAGGGCGAGCGGCCCATCACCCTGTCCCTGCCGATCGCCTGTCAGCCGGGGGTGGACTGCTGGGTGGTGAACTACGTGGACATCGACCCAGGCCCCGGGCGCGAGGATTATCGCTGCGGGGAAATGTCCTATGACGGCCACAAGGGGACCGATATCGGTCTCGCCAACGACAGCCGGATCGCCGAGGACATCCCCGTGCTCGCCGCCGCGGCCGGCAAGGTGATCGGCACCCGCGACGGCGAGGAGGACCTGGGCAGCGCGGGTATCGAGCAGGCCAAGGCGGCCGGCAAGGAATGCGGCAACGGCGTGCGCATCGACCATGGCAACGGCTGGGCGACCCAGTACTGCCACATGCGCAAGGGCAGCGTGATCGTGCGGCCGGGGCAGGAGGTCGCCGCCGGCGACGCGCTCGGCGCGGTCGGTCTTTCCGGCATGACCCAGTTTCCCCACATCCACCTGTCCGTGGTCCGTGGCGACGAGGTGGTCGATCCGTTCCGCGGCGTCGTCGAGGGGGGCGAGGCCTGCGGGCTCGGCCGGCAGCCGCTCTGGGATGACCAGGCCCTGGCCTCCCTGCATGCGCTGAGGGCGCCCACGCTCCTGGACACGGGGTTCTTCGACCGGGTGCCCGACAGCGACACGGCCGCGGCCGGCGACGCCGATCTGGACAGCCTCTCGCCCCGGGCCGGAGCCATCGTCGTGTGGTTCCGTGCGGTGGGCGTGGAGCCCGGGGATACCGCGGATATCTCGCTTTCGGCACCGGACGGCACGGTCGTCGCGAGCCAGACGGTCACCTTCGACAAGATCCAGGCGTCGATTTTTCGCGCCATCGGGCTACGTAATTCGGCAGAGCGTTTCCCCGACGGCCTGCCGCTTGGCGAATGGACCGGCGATGTCGTCCTCAGGCGTGACGGCCGGGTGACCGGCGAGCGCGCGGTCAAGGTAACGGTCGCGACCACCAACTGAAGCGTCACCGGCAGCCCGTTGCGCTGACCCTGACCGCTTGTTAATGCTATAAGAGAGTTTTCGTTAATGTACGGGAGGCGGCCATCCGCGCGCGGCATCGACTGCTTGAAGACTATGATCCCGACGGGTTCTTCTGCGAGTACCAGGGTGACGCCAAGCGTCAGCAGGACCTCACCGGCCTGCTGAAGAGGCTGAACGGTACGACGCCGAAGGAACTGACTCGTCTCTCCAAAGCGGTCGATCGCGAACTCTACAACCTCGGCATTACCTTCACGCTCTACCACGAAGGGTCGTCCGTCGATCGGGTCCTGCCCTTCGACCTCATTCCCCGGGTGCTGACGCCGGCCGACTGGGAGACGATCGAGAGCGGCTCGATCCAGCGGGTGCAGACCCTGAATCTGCTGCTGGCCGACATCTACGGCGATCAGAAGGCCATCAAGGACGGGATTCTGCCCGCCGATCTGGTCTTCAAGAACCCGAACTACCGGCCGGAGATGGTCGGCCTCAAGGTTCCGGAAAACTGCTACGTGAACGTCTGCGGCGTCGATGTGGTGCGCGGCGGCGACGGGCAGTTCGTGGTGCTGGAGGATAATGCCCGCAGCCCGTCCGGCGTGTCCTATGTGGTCGAGAATCGCCAGCTCATGCGGCGGACCATGCCGCATCTGTTCGAGGGCATGAACGTCCGGCCCGTGCTGGACTACGGTCTGCGCCTGCACCGCGCCCTGTGCGAGGCGGCCCCGGCGGGGGTCAGCGACCCGCAGGTGGTGCTGCTGTCCCCCGGACCGTTCAACTCCGCCTATTTCGAGCATGTCTTTCTGGCCCGCGAGATGGGCATCCCGCTGGTCACCGGCCAGGACATGGTGGTGGAGAACGACAAGCTCTACATGCGCACCACCGGCGGTCTGATGCCGGTGCACGTGATCTACCGCCGGATCAACGACGAGTTCCTCGATCCGGAGGTGTTCCGCGAGGACAGCATGCTCGGCGTGCCCGGGCTGATGCGGGCCTACGCCAAGGGCAACGTGACGATCGCCAACGCGGTCGGTACCGGCGTGGCCGACGACAAGGGCGTCTACGCCTATATCCCGCGGCTGATCAAATATTACCTGGACCAGGACGCCATCCTGCCGAACGTGCCGACCAACCTGTGCCGCGAGAAGGACGGGCTGCAGTACACGCTCGACAATCTCGACAAGCTGGTGACCAAGCCGGTGGGCGAGGCCGGCGGCTATGGGGTGGTCATCGGTCCGCGCGCCTCGCTGCGCGAGCTGGAGGCGACCCGCAAGGCGATCGAGAAGGATCCGGCGAACTACATCTCCCAGCCGATGGTCGAGCTGTCGGTGTCGCCGACCCTGATCGGCGGCCGGGTGGAGCCGCGCCATGTGGATCTGCGGCCGTTCTGCGTGACCGGCAAGTCGACCTGGGTGCTGCCGGGCGGCCTGACCCGCGTGGCGCTGAAGAAGGGCTCGCTGGTGGTGAACTCGTCCCAGGGCGGCGGGTCCAAAGACACCTGGGTTCTGGAGTAGGCCGATGCTGTCACGCTATGCAGAGAACGTGTACTGGCTCGGCCGCTATATCGAGCGCGCCGAGAACCTCGCCCGCCTGCTGGACACTCACGGCTCCTTCGCCCGCGATCCGCGCGCGACCGGCGACTGGGAAGCGGTGATCCGAATCAATGCCGACGAGGAGCTGTTCTTCAGCCGCAACAAGGAGGCGACGGCGGCGGCCGTCCTGTACTTCTATCTGATCGACCCGAAGAGCCCGACCTCGACCCTGAACTCGGTCGGCTATGCGCGAGAGAACGCCCGCACCGTCCGACATCTGATCTCCACCGAGCTGTGGGCGCACCTGAATACCTTCTACGGCGAGATGCATGAGCTGCGGCGCCGGGATATCGGCCTGGCGCGGCTGGCCAAGGTGGCGGCCTTCATCAAGACCAACTGCCAGACCCATACCGGTATCGCCGAAGGCACCCTGTACCGGGATCAGGCCTATCGCTTCTACCAGCTCGGCCGTCATGTGGAGCGCGCGGACCAGACCTCGCGCCTGCTCGACGTGAAGTACCGGCAGCTTCAGAGCGTGGAGGAGGATCCGGGCTCGCCGATCGACATCAGCCAGTGGAACGCCCTGCTGCGCTCCGCCGCCGGCTATCAGGCCTATCGCCGGACCCGCCCCGGCAGCATGAGCACCAGCGACGTGGCCCGCTTTCTGATGTCGGACAGCGAGTTCCCGCGCTCGATCTGCTTCTGCCTGTACCGCATCAAGTACGACCTCGCCTGTCTGGAGAGCGAGCATGGGCTCGAGCTCGGCGACGAGGTGCGGGAGACCCTCGGTCGGGTCATGGAGATCTCCGGTCAGACGCCGACCGACCGGATCGAGCCGGCCTGGCTGCACCAGTTCGCCGACGCCATCCAGGACGGACTGCTCGGGCTGAGCGGTGCCCTGGTATCCAGGTTCTTCGGGGTGGCCGAAGCGGCCGAATGACCGACAACGGTTTGTTCACGATTACCCGTTAACGTGACGGCCGTTCAATGTCGTGGCAGACCCCATGCAGGTCCTGAGCATCGTTCACCGCACGGAGTATGCGTACCGCGAGCCGGTGCGCTTCGGGGAGCATCGTCTGCTGTTCCGACCGCGCGACAGCCATGACATGCGTCTGGTCGACAGCCGGCTGAAGATCCTGCCGGCCTCCAGCGTGCGCTGGATGCACGACGTGTTCTCCAATTCCGTGGCGGTCGCCCGCTTCGACGATCCGGCCGAGCGGCTGCTGTTCGAGAGCGTGATCGTGGTCGAGCACTATGCCGCCCGCACGCCCGTCTTCGATATCGCCGAGCACGCGCAGTATCTGCCGTTCGCCTATGCGCTGGACGATCTGCAGGATCTCGGCCGGACCACCGTGCGCCACCATCCCGACGACGGGGCGATCGAGGCCTGGGCCCGGTCGTTCTTCACCGGCGACAGGACCGAGACGCTGGGGCTGCTGAGCCGGATGACGCAGAGCGTGCGCGCCGACTTCGCCTATCGCCCGCGCGAGGCGGAGGGGGTGCAGGCGCCGTCGGAGACCCTGGCGCGCAGGCGGGGAACCTGCCGCGACTTCGCCCTGCTGATGATGGAGGCGGTGCGGTCCCTCGGCCTCGCCGCCCGGTTCGTCACCGGCTACGTCTTCGATCCGGCGGTGGAAGCCGCCGGCGGCGTGGTGAACCCGATCCGCGGCAAACAGCCGATCCAGGGTGCGGGGGCGACCCATGCCTGGGTCCAGGTCTACCTGCCGGGCGCGGGTTGGGTGGAATACGACCCGACCAACGGCATCATCGGCGGCGAGAACCTGATCCGCGTCGGCGTCGCCCGCGATCCGAGTCAGGCCATCCCGCTTCAAGGCAGCTATTTCGGTCCGCCGGAAGCGTTCGTGAAAATGGATGTCTGCGTCGACGTGCTGCGCGGCAACGTGCTTGAACGCAGCGCGGCCTAATGCCGACCGCGATCAGAGCCAGGCGTCTGATCGTGGTCCGGGTCCGCTCTACTTCGTCTTCAGGACGAACTCCATGCCGCCGCGGTTGCCGACATAGATCCCCGGCCGGGTTCGTCTCAGGGAGAGGGTCAGGCCGGAGACCATCACATCGACCCGGTCGCCCTGCATCCGGATGACCCGGGCTTCCATCTTCTGGTCGGTATCCGTGCACTCGACCGTCACCGTGTCGTCCAGGCGCATGGCTGCGCTCCCTGCTGCGGAGGAGACGATCACGATAGCCGATTCGTATGACCGCCGTCCGTTTTTGGTAACACCGATTCTGATATAGTCGCGGCTCGTCGATCTTGTCTGGCGGTCGGAGCGCGGCATGGATGTTCAGGACCTGAAGGTTTTCGAGGCGGTGGCCCGTCACGGCGGCATGAAGCGGGCGGCCGAGGAACTGGCGACGGTGCAGTCCAATGTGACCGCCCGTATCCGCGCCCTGGAGGGCGACCTGGACGTGCGGCTGTTCGACCGGCACAGCCGGGGCGTGGCCCTGACCCCGGCGGGCGAGCGGCTGCTGCCCTACGCCCACCGCGCCGCCGTGCTGATGACCGATGCACGGCGGGCGGCGAAGGACGATGGGCATCCCTTCGGCTCCCTGGTGGTCGGCTCGTTGGAGACCACCGCCGCCCTGCATCTGTCGCGGCCGCTCGCCGCCTATGTGGCGGCGCATCGCGAGGTCGATCTCGTCCTGCGCACCGGCACCACGGCCGAACTGATCGAGCGGGTGCTGACCGGCGAACTGGAGGGCAGCTTCGTGTGCGGGCCCGTCGCCCATCCGGAGCTGGAGGTGCAGACGGTCTATCACGAGGAGTTGGTGCTGGTGGCCCCGCCCGGCCTCGGCGCCATCGAAGCCCTGTCGGCCCGGCGCGAGGTGCGGATCGTGGTGCTGCGGGCCGGCTGCTCCTACCGCCAGCGGCTGGAGGAGATCCTGGCAAGACGCGGCATCGTCGGCCTGCGGACGCTGGAGTTCGGCACCATCGAGGCCATCGTCGGCAGTGTCGCCGCCGGGCTCGGGGTGACCCTGATGCCGCGCGGCATCGTCGCCGCCGCGGAGGCGGAGGGACGGGTCGAGCTGCATCGCCTGCCACCGGAGGACGGGCTGGTCGAGACCCTGTTCATCCGCCGCCGGGACGGCCATGCCTCCAGCGCCCTGACCGCCCTGATCGCCACCGCGGCCGGACCTGCGCAGTCGGTTGCGGCCGAGTAGGTATCGCCAGAACAGATCGCCGCTATCGGATCAATTCGCTTCTCGTGACATCGGCGGACGCCTAGCGTGCGGGCATGAGCGAGACGATCACCCTGACCGAGACGCGCGAACGGATGCCCTGGCGGGCCGTGGCGGCCGGATGCGCCGCCATGCTGGTGGGCATCGGCCTGGCGCGCTTCGCCTATACGCCGCTGATCCCGGCGGTGGTGGACGCCGGATGGTTCGCCCCGGCGGCGGCCCTGTATCTCGGCGCGGCGAACCTGCTGGGCTATCTGGCGGGGGCGATGGCGGGCAACCGGCTGTCGGGCCGGTTCGGCGCGGTGCCGGTGCTGCGCTGGTCGATGGCCGCATCGGCCGTCTCCCTGCTGGTCTGTGCCGAGCCGCTTGGCTTCCTGTGGGTCTTCGTGTGGCGTCTGGTGGCCGGGATCGCAGGCGGTGCCCTCATGGTTGTGGCCGCCCCGACGGCGCTGGCCCGGGTCCCCCAGGGACGGCGCGGGCTCGCCGGCGGGCTGATCTTCACCGGCGTCGGCCTCGGCATCGCGGTCTCCGGGACCCTGGTACCGATGCTGCTGCAGGTCGGATTGGCGCAGACCTGGCTGGCGCTGGGCGGGCTCTGCTCGGTGCTGACCGTCCTGGTCTGGCGCTGGTGGCCGCAGAGCGGCGCCCCGCGCCGGGTCGGCGGCGCGCGGGTCGCCTCGGGCGGCGCGATGATCGCGCTGCTGGCGGTCTACGGCCTGATCGCCGCCGGGCTGGTGCCGCATATGGTGCTGCTGGTGGATTTCGTGGTGCGCGGGCTGGAGCGCTCCTTCGCTTTGGGAGCGGCGGTCTGGATCGCCCTGGGCATCGGCGCCGTCTGCGGGCCGACCCTGGCCGGGCGCCTGGCCGACCGGATCGGATTCGCCGCCGGGCTGCGCCTCTATCTCGTGGTCGTGGGGCTGGCGGTCGTGGCTCTGGCGGTCGGCGCCGGCGAGATCGGCCTGTTCGTCTCCGCCGTGGTCGGTGGTGCGTCGATCCCGGGCGTGGTGCCGCTGGTGCTCGGCCGGGTGCATGACCTGGTTGAGGACCCCTCCGCCCGGCTCGGCACTTGGGGGCGGGCGACCATGGCCTTCGCGGTCGGGCAGGCGGCCGGGGCCTACGGCTTCTCCGCCCTGTACGACCGGGTCGGCTCCTATCCGCTGATCTTCGCGCTGGCGGCCGGACTGATGGCGCTGGCCCTGGCGATCGACCTTGTGTGGGTGCGGCGCCCGACGCCATAGTGCGGCCCGACGCAAACATCCACGCGGACCGAGCCCGTGCGCATTCTCTCGATCCTCGCCGGTGCCGCCAATGGCGGGGCCGAGACCTTCTTCGTCACCCTGGCCAAGGCTCTGGCCGAGGCGGGAGAGGAGTCGCGCGCGGTGATCCGTCCGAATCCGCCGCGCCGGGCCGACTTGGAGGAGGGCGGCGTGCCGGTGTTCGAGGCGCCCTTCGGTTCCTGGCTCGACTTCCGAACGAAACCCGCCCTGCGCCGCGTGGTGGCCGAGTTCCGGCCCGAGGTGGTGCTGTCCTACATGAGCCGGGCCAGTTCGTTCATGCCCGACGGCGACCACGCCAAGGTCGCCCGCCTGGGCGGTTTCTATGACCTGAAGTATTTCCGCAACTGCGACCATCTGGCCTGCATCACCGAGGGCATCCGCCGCCATGTGATCCACCACGGCTGGCCGGCGGATCGCTGCAGCGTGATCGCCAATTTCGCCGAGCGCGACGACAGCCCGGCCGCCGACCGCGCCGCCCTGGGCGTGCCGGAGGGGGCGACCGTGGTCTTCACACCGTCGCGCCTGCACAAGGTGAAGGGCTTCGACGTACTCATGCAGGCGGCGGTCGATCTTCCCAATGTCCATCTCTGGATCGCCGGGAGCGGGCCGGAGGAGGCGGCGCTGAAGGCGCTGGCCGGCGAGCTCGGCATCGCCGACCGGGTCAATTTCCTTGGCTGGCGGCGCGACACCGGCGCGTTCTTCCGGAGCTGCGACATCGTCGCCTTCCCCTCGCGCCACGAGCCGTTCGGTACGGTGACCCTGGAGGCCTGGGCCTATGGCAAACCGCTGGTGACCACCGACGCGGACGGGCCGGCGGAGTTCGTGCGCGACGGCGAGGACGGGCTGGTTGTCCCCAAAGGCGAGGCCGCTCCCCTGCGCGACGCCCTGCGCCGGGTGATGGAGGAACCGGGGCTTGCCGACCGGCTTGTCGCCTCCGGCACGGCGCGGCACGCGGCGGACTTCACACAGGCCGCCTGCGTCGCCAATTACAGGGCGCTGTTCCAGCGACTTCGCGGCGTGGGTGCCTGAGGCGCGGGGGCTTCGTCATCGCCTTGTCCCGGCGAATCTGCTAGGAGAGGCGCCGTAACCTGTCCTTGCGCCCGGCCGATGTCCGATACCCAGCCAGCCAGTTCCTCCCTGCCCGCGCTCAGCGTCATCGTTCCCGTCTGTGACGAGGCGGGCGCTATCGCCGCGTTGCTGCAGGAGATCCTCGACAAGGTCGGTGCCGCCTATCGGGTGGAAGTGGTCGTCGTCGATGACGGCAGCCGCGATGGCACCGACGGCATCGTCGCCGATCTGGCCGCCAGGGATCTCCGCATCACCCTGATCCGCCACAAGGCGCGCTCCGGCAAGAGTGCCGCCCTGCGTACCGGCGCGATGGCCGCGACCTCGCTGTGGATGGCGACGATCGACGGCGACGGCGAGAACGACCCCGCCGACGTGGTCGCCATGGCAGCGCAGATCGACGCCACGAGCGTCGGCAGGGTCGGGCTCGTCGCCGGCATCCGGCGGCGGCGCACGGCCGGCATCCGGCGATTGATCGCCTCGCGCATCGGCAATGGGGTGCGTCGCTTCCTGCTGCGCGACGACTGCCCCGACACGGCCTGCGGGCTGAAGGTGCTGCCGCGCCCGCTGTTCCTGGCCTTCCCCTATTTCGACAGCCTGCACCGCTACATGCCGGCGCTGACCAGGCGCTACGGCTTTGAGACCGTGCATGTCTCCGTCGATGACCGGCCGCGCATGGCGGGGCGGTCGAAATACACCAATATCGGCCGCGCCCTGGTCGGGATCGTCGACCTGCTGGGCGTGGTCTGGCTCCTGCGCCGCACGACGGTCGGCGCCAACCCCGTTGCGAAAGCGGATCGCGCGCCATGATGCCCGATGTGCCCCAGGCACCGAATGCCCTGTCGCCTCGCCAATGGCTGCTGGTCCTGGTGATCGCGGTGGCGGCGCTGATGCCGGGGATCTTTCAGATCCCGGCGATGGACCGCGACGAGGCCCGCTACGCCCAGGCCTCGCGCCAGATGCTGGAAAGCGGCGACCTGGTCGATATCCGCTTCCAGGACGTGCCGCGCCATGTGAAGCCGGTTGGCACCTACTGGCTGCAGGCGGCCAGTGCACAGATCCTCGGCGGCGGACCGCAGGCGGGGATCTGGACCTACCGCATGCCGTCCCTGCTGGCCGCCATCGGCATCGTCGCCATGACGGCCTGGCTGGCTGCCCGGCTCGGCGGGGCGACGGCGGGTGTCGCGGCCGGCATCGTCATGGCGCTGGCGCTGATCACCGGCGTGGAGGCGCGCACGGCGAAGACCGATGCGCTGCTGGTTGCGGCCATCCTGGCGGCGCAGATCGCCCTGCACCGCATCGCCACCCACCCGGACCGACCCGACGGCTTCTTCGGCGGCGGGCTGCGGTCGCCGGCGGCGTTCTGGCTGTTCCACGGTATCGGGCTGCTGATCAAGGGACCGATCATCACCCTGGTCGTCGGCACGACCATCGCCGCCTGGTGCCTGTGGAACCGCGATCGGGAGCTGCTGCGGCGGCTGTACTGGCTGCCGGGTGTGGCGCTGACCCTCGCCGTGGTCGCGCCCTGGGTGGTCGCGATCACCCTGAAGGTCGGCCCCGGCTTCCTGCAGGAAGCCATCGGTCATGCCCTGCTCGGCAAGGTCGCCCGGGGCGACGATTCCCACGGCGCGCCGCCGGGCTATCACAGCCTGTTCTTCCTGCTGGTGTTCTGGCCCGGGACCGCGCTGGCCGCGGGCGGCGCGATGCTGGCCTGGACCCGCCGGATCTCGCCGGATATCCGGTTCCTGATCTGCTGGATCGTGCCGACCTTCGTGGTGTTCGAGGCGGTGGCGACCAAGCTGCCGCACTACACCTTCCCCGCCTATCCGGCGATGGCCGTGCTGGCCGGACTGTTCCTGGCCGGCGGGACCGGTCTGATCGCCGGGGGCAAGGGCCGGATCGCCCAGCGGGTGCTGGGGGCGATCGCCGTGCTGGTGAGCCTCGCGGTCGCCGCGGTTCCGGTCGCCGCCAAGATCCATCTGACGGGTACCGTCACGCCGGCGACCATCGCCGCCACCGGCGTGGGCCTCGTGGTCGTGGTCCTGATGATCCGGTTCCTGGCGGAGCTGTCGCTCGCGCGGCTGGTCCAGCTCGCCGTCGGCGTCTGCGTCTTCTATGGCCTGACCTTCGCGGTGGTGGCGCCGTCGCTCGACCGCCTGTGGATCGCCCGGTCGCTGCAGCCGGTGATCGCGCGGGCGGGGAGCTGCGAGACCGGGCCGCTGGTGACCGCCGGCTTTTCCGAGCCGAGCATGGTGTTCGTCCACGGCACCGATATCCGCCTCAGTGATGCGACCGGCGCACTGGACATCCTGGCCGCCAACCCGATCTGCGCCGTCGCCGTGGTCGAGCGCCGGCAGCGGGACGATTTCCTGGCCGGCGTGGATGCCCTCGGCCTCAAGGTCGAGGCGATGGGGGAGGTGAGCGGGCTGAACTATTCCCGCGGCAGGGAGATCGACATCACGGTCTACCGGGTCGTCACCCAGTAGGCGGACCGTTGAGGTAATGACAGTGCGGCCGGTCGTTCCGTAAGGTCGGCGCTGTCCAGTCCCGTCCCCGATCCGGAGAGCTTCCGTGTACGACCTTCTCGACCGCCTCAGCATCGTCGAGGCATCCGCCTTCGTCGCCGCCCCGCTCGCCGCCATGACCCTGGCGCAGCTCGGAGCCGAGGTGATCCGGGTCGACATGATCGGCGGCGGGCTCGACTACAACCGCTGGCCGCTGTCGAAGGAGACCGGGCGCAGCCTGTACTGGGCCGGTCTGAACAAGGGCAAGAAGTCTGTGGCGGTGAACCTGCGCGACCCGCGCGGCCGCGAGCTGGTGCAGACCCTGGCGACCCGCCCGGGCGACGACGCCGGCATCCTGCTGACCAACTTCGCCGGCCTGCCCTGGCTGTCCCAGGAGGTGCTGGAGGAGAAGCGGGCCGATGCCATCTCCGTCGCGGTGAAGGGCAGCCCGGACGGCTCCCCCGCCGTCGACTACACGATCAACTGCGCCGTCGGTTATCCGCATCTCACGGGGCCGGATACAACGCCGGTGAACAACGTGCTGCCGGCCTGGGATGTGGGCTGCGGCCTGCACGCGGCGCTGGCCATCGTCGCCTCGGTCGACCGGCGCAAGCGGACCGGCAGGGGCGGCCGGGCCGAGGTGGCGCTCAGCGACGTCGCCATGGCCATGGTCGGCAACATGGGCCAGATCGGCGAAGTGCAGCGCAACGGCGTCGACCGCGGCCCGATCGGCAACGACCTCTACGGTGCCTTCGGCCGCGATTTCGGCACGTCGGACGGCCGCCGGGTGATGATCTCCGCCATCACCGTCAAGCAGTGGAAGGGCTTGTGCCGGGTCGCCGGGATCGAGCAGACGGTCGCCGGGCTGGAGAGCGCCCTGGGCGCCGACTTCACCGACGAGGGCCAGCGCTTTGAATGGCGCAAGGTGCTGTTCGCGCTGATCGAGAAGTGGTCGGGCGCCCACACCCTGGACGCGGTCGGCGCCGCGCTGACCGAGGCCGGCGTGACCTGGGGGCCGTATCAGACGGTCGGACAGATGCTGGCCGACGACTGGCGCGCCTCGGAGAAGAACCCGCTGTTCCAGACGGTCACCCATCCGGAGGTGGGCGACGTGCTCACCCCCGGCTCGCCGATCGATTTCCGCAGCCTGGAGCGCCTCCCGGTCACCCCGGCGCCGGCGCTGGGCCAGCACACCGACCAGGTTCTGGCCGAGGCGCTCGGCCTCGACAGCGGCGCCATCGGCAAGCTGCACGACGACGGGATCGTGGCGGGGCCGGTGCAGGGGGCCTAACGGACGATCCTGACCGTCATCCCGAAACAAGTTCGGGATGACGGATGGTGCTGGCGGGGCTGGAGGATCAGAGCGCCAGCAGATCCGCGAACTCGTTCAGCGCCCGCCGGGTGCGGCCCTGCTTGCCCACGCGCGGCCGGGCGGCGAGGAGGGCTCTCAGGATCGCCTCCTCGCTCGCCTCGATGGTGGCGCGGAAGACCCGATCGATCGCATCCTCGTGCAGGACGCTGCGGGTCATGACCTTGGTGTTTTTCGGCGCGTGCGGAATCGGCTCGGCGGTGGAGACGGCGAGCGCGATATCGCCGCTGCCGGAGCCGAGATGGGAGCCGGTGCGCACGATGCCCGCTCCCGCCCGGGTGGCGACGCGGCGGAGCTGACGGGCGTCGAGCGGCGCGTCGGTGGCGATCAGGACGATGATCGAGCCCTTCTCCGCGTCCGCGGTTTCCGCCGCGATCCGTTCGGCGATGGCGGGCCCGACCGCCCGGCCGTCGATCCGCAGGTCCGCCAGCCGTCCCATGTTGCACAGGGTGAGCACGCCCAGCGTGTAGTCGCGCCTGCTGACCCGCACGACCCGCGACGCGCTGCCGATCCCGCCGGCCAGGCCGTAGCAGCTCATGCCCGTCCCCGCGCCCACGTTGCCCTGCTCGAACACCGTCGCCGCCGCGTCGAGGGCGGCGCGGACATGGCTCTCCTGCACGTGCAGGCCGCGGATGTCGTTCAGCCAGGCGCCGTCGTTGCATTCCATGACGACGGGGTTCACGGTGCCGGTCGTGTCGCCGATCTCGGGGGTGGTCTCCAGCATGTGTCGCACCAGCGCGGCCGCCGCGGTTCCGACCGACAGGGTGTTGGTCAGCACCACCGGCGTCTCCAGAGTGCCGAGCTCCTCCACCTGGACCAGGCCGATGCTCTTGCCGAAGCCGTTCAGCACATGGGCGGCGGCCGGCAGCTTGTCACGGAAGGGATTGCCGTCGTGGAACCGGACGGCGGTCACGCCCGTCTGGACCGCGCCGTCGGACAGCGTCACATGACCGACGGCGACGCCCGGCACGTCGGCGATGCTGTTGGCGGGACCGCTCGCCAGCTCGCCGATGCGGATGCCGAGGGAGCGGAGGGAGGTCGAATGCGGAGACATGCGGCGGCTTTCTTCGTGAGTAGGGCGGAACCGGCACGGCTCCGCCCCCATATATAACGGCCATAGGCATGATGTCCGCCCGCGCCGATGCGGAGGGCGGCCCGGATCAAGAAAGAAACCCATGAAACTCTTCGAGTGCCAGAACTGCGGCCATCTTCTGTATTTCGAGAACACCGCCTGCGTGCGGTGCGGCCACAGCCTGGGGTATCTGCCCGGACAGGCACAGCTCAGCGCCCTGCAGCCGGCGCCGGAGGCGGGGTTGTGGCAGGCGCTCGGCGACACCGACCACCTGTACCGGGCCTGCGCCAATGCCGAGCATGGCGCCTGCAACTGGATGGTACCGGCGGGGAACGGCGAGGCGTACTGCCGCGCCTGCCGGCTGAACCGGACCGTGCCGAACCTGGGCCATCCGGAGCGCCTGGAGCTCTGGCGGCCGCTGGAGGCGGCGAAGCGCCGGCTGATCTACAGCCTGCTGCGGCTCGGCCTGCCGGTGCAGAGCAAGGACGACGATCCGGACAAGGGTCTCGCCTTCGACTTCCTGGCGGCGGAGGATTCAGGCGAGCCGGTCACGACCGGCCACGCGAACGGGGTCGTCACCATCGATCTCGCCGAGGCCGATCCGGTCGCGCGCGAGCAGATGCGCACAGAGATGACCGAGACGTACCGCACGCTGCTGGGGCATTTCCGCCACGAGATCGGGCATTACTACTGGGCGGACCTGGTGGCCGGCACGCAATGGCAGGAGCCCTGCCGCGCCCTGTTCGGGGACGAGCGTGCCGATTACGGCGAGTCGCTTCAGCGGCACTACGAGAACGGCCCGCCGGCCGACTGGCCGAACCGGTTCATCAGCGCCTATGCCACGGCCCATCCCTGGGAGGATTTCGCCGAAAGCTGGGCGCATTACCTTCACATCGTCGACACGTTGGAGACGGCGAAGGCCTTCGGCATGACGATCCGCGCGCGCGCCGGCACCGACCCGATCCTGGCGATGGAGGTCGAGTTCGACCCGTATCGCACGGCGGATTTCGACGCTCTGGTGGGCGCGTGGGTGCCGCTGACGGCTGCGGTGAACAGCCTGAATGCCAGCATGGGCCAGCCGGACCTGTACCCGTTCGTGCTGGCAAACGATGTGATCGAGAAGCTGCGCTTCATCCACCGACTGGTCCGGGAGGACACCGCGGTCGGATAGGGCTCCAGTTGGATGGGGCCCGGTGGGAAGGAGCCTCAGAAGCCCGCGCTGGAATGGGAGCTGATCGTGCCACCTTCGCGCCAGGCGGCGGTTCCCTTGCAGCGCTTGCAGACGCGCTCGCCGGACCATTCGCTCAGGAATTCCTCCTGACACCGCAGACACGAGCGGGTCTGGGGCGGCGGGGCGACGGGGGCATCGAGCTGGTCGCTGGGGGCAGAAACGGAACTCATAGAGGGGTCCTCTCGTATTGAAGTCCTGCAAGAGTCGAACCGTCGGCTGCGAACGGGTTCGGCGGGTCTACGCGAGAAACTGACGGCAGACCGACCCGGCGCCGGTTGGCGTCAGGAGAAGGCAGTCTTCCGGATCGGCGATCCACGCGACCCGGAAATCAGATGTGCAGCCATCGTGATATGGGGAGAGATTAATAATTTACTATGCGACAATTTGGATGATCGAAAGTTTATTGCCCGACGGACCCGAAACAGGGTCGTCAAAGCTCTTGCCGGGGGGCAGGGAGGGTCGGGTTTCGGTGTCGCCCGAAACTGTTGTCGGGCACTGCGTCCGACCTCTTGCCCCGGTCGGTCTCGACGGCCATGATCGCCCCTCTTTATCGCCACCCGTCGAGGACGGAACTCAATGAACGGCCCCAAGATGAACGGCGCGGAATCGCTGGTCCGCACGCTGGTCGCATCCGGCGTGGAAGTCTGCTTCACCAACCCCGGCACCTCGGAGATGCATTTCGTCGCCGCCCTCGATCATGTGGAGGGCATGCGCTGCGTCCTCGGCCTGTTCGAAGGCGTGGTGACCGGCATGGCCGACGGGTATGCCCGCATGGCGGACAAGCCCGCCTCCACGCTGCTGCATCTGGGCCCGGGCCTCGGCAACGGCATCGCCAACCTGCACAACGCCAAGAAGGCGTTTACGCCGATCGTCAACATCGTCGGCGAGCATGCGACCTATCACATCAAGTATGACGCGCCGCTGACCTCCGATATCGAGGGCATCGCTCGTCCGGTCTCCGGCTGGGTGAAGACCTCGGGCTCAGCGAAGGACGTGGCGGCGGACGGTGCGGCGGCGGTTGCCGCCTCCATGGGCCCTCCGGGCCAGATCGCCACGCTGATCCTGCCGGCGAACACCGCCTGGGACGAGTCCGACGGCCCGGCAGCGCCGGTGGCGCCCGCCGCCCGACCGGGTCCGGATGCCAACGCGGTGAAGGCCGCGGCCGAGGCGCTGATGTCCGGCAAGGAAACGCTGATCCACATGACCGGCGACGCCCTGCGCGCCGACCTGCTGGAGATCGCCGGACGCATTCAGACCAAGACGGGTTGCCGGCTGTCCTGCATGACCTCCAACGGCCGCTGGCAGCGCGGTGCCGGCCGGGTCGCGATCGAACGCATCCAGTACCCGGTCGACATCGCCCTCAAGCAGCTTGAGAGCGTGAAGAACCTGGTCCTGCTCGGCACCAAGGTGCCGGTGGCGTTCTTCGCCTATCCGGACAAGCCGAGCGTGCTGATTCCGGACGGCTGCAACGTGGTCGAGCTGGCCGATATCGCGGATGACCATCGGGCGGTGCTGACGGCGCTCTGCGACGAGCTCGACGCCTGGGGCTGCGAGCCGAAGCTGCAGGAGGCGAAGAAGCCGGATCTGATCACCGGCGGCGCCATCACCCCGGATTCGGTGGCGGCCGCGCTCGGCCGCTTCATACCGGAGAACGCCATCATTGCCGATGAGAGCGTGACCTCGGGCCGCGGCTTCATGCCGTACACCCAGGGGTCGGCGCCGCATGACTGGCTGTCGCTCACGGGCGGCGCTATCGGCATCGGCATGCCCTATGCGACCGGTGCGGCGATCGCCTGTCCCGACCGCAAGGTGATCTGCACCGAGGGCGACGGGTCGGGCATGTACACGCTGCAGGCGCTCTGGACTCAGGCGCGCGAGGGCTGCGACGTGGTGAACGTGATCTTCGCCAACCGCTCCTACGCGATCCTGCGTCACGAGCTGACCAATGTCGGCGCGCTGAATCCGGGCCGCAAGGCGATCGACATGCTAACCCTCGACCGGCCGGCCCTGGATTGGGTGGCGCTGGCCAAGGGCATGGGCGTGGACGGCGTGCGGGTCGACGACGCCGACGGCTTCAACAAGGCGCTGGCCCGCGCGGTGGAAGAGCCGGGGCCGCACCTGATCGAAGCGGTGATGTAAAGAAGGCGGGCTCGGGCGGTCATCGCGGCGGCCCGGGCCCTTCCACACACCCCGGACGAGCCCCGGGGCTGCTCAGGGTGAGGTCGGATCGGGCCTCACCCTTTTCATTTCCGATGCCCAAAGAAACAACGCACTCCCCGGCCGTGTGCCGAGACCTGCGCTTCCGGGAGACCTGTTGCCGCCAAATCTGGCGAAATGCCCTCAACCACGCTTATAGTCCTGATCCTTGCGTTGAAGGATAATCGCCGGATGCTGGATTCCTCCAAACTCGTCGACAGCGACAAGCTCGCCGCCTCCTATCTGGCGAGCGAGTTGAATTCCGGATCGACCCGCGTCTTCAACGTCGACCGCCTGCACCGGGCGATCATGGCGGAGGGGGCGCCGCGGGATGAGCACCTGTTCCGCCATGTCGAACTGCACCGGATCATCTTCATCAAGCAGGCGCTGATCGACTCCGACTACCAGAAGGAGCGGCACAACCGGATCGGTACCAAGCTGTACTTCGCCTTCAACGAGGACAATGCCTTCGAGGGCGGCAAGTCGATCTTCGCCGGCGATCCGCAGTTCGACGACGCGATGGCGTTCCAGCTCGGCTTCGACCGCAGCCGCAAGATGGCCGACTACATCCGCGACCGCGACATCATCCAGATCCTGGACAGCCTGCCCTCCCTCGACCCGTTCCTGATGCGCGACCGGCTCGAGGCCGAGGGGCTGAGCCCGCATCCCGGCTATTTCGAGATCGAGGAGGAGGAGTGGCGGCAGATCCGCGAGCATGTCATGCGTCGCTTCCGCCCGATCGTCGAGTTCGCCTTCGGCGGTGCCGACGCCACTAAGACCCAGGCGCGGTTGCGCTCGCTGGTGCAGAAGATCTGGGAAGCCAAGGACATGGAGGGGCTGAAGCCGATCCTCGATGCCATGGAGCTCTCGACCGAGGAGGCGCCCAAGGCGCTGCATGCCTGGAAGGGCGTGATCTATTACGACTACCGCCTGTCCAAGCTGGAGGGCCGGGTCCGGGAACTGGCGACCTGGCTGACCCATTCGGCGACGCCGACGGACATGGTGCCCTCGGGCAACCGCAAGATCCTGGAGGAGATCCGCGACGGGGTGCGCCACAAGGTGCGCGACCGCTGGCAGCGGGCCCGCAGCCGGCTGCTGGAATACAACGACGCCTATACCGCCCTGTTCGTCGAAAAGCGCAGCCCCGGCCCGTTCATCGCCTTCCTCGGCCATGCCTCCGACGTGTTCAACGAGCTGGGCGACGAGCTGTCCCGGCTGGACCACGCCTCGGAGGTGCGCCGCTTCATCACCGACCGGCATTTCGGCGGCCGCCTGAAATACGACCCGCTGCACGACCTGCTGTCGCTGATCTACCGGATATTGGATTAGGTCAACCAGGCCGGCCCGGGCGCTGGTGATCCCCGGGAACGGTTCTCGCGCCCGGCAGGCGCTTTCGCCGGACCCCGGTCGCCCCCATATGGGCCGCGGAGAGAAACGCGGCTAGGGAGACCACAATGGCGCCCGCGACGTCGGTGCTGTCGATGATCGGCAACACCCCGATGCTGGAACTCACCCACCTGGACACCGGACCCTGCCGGCTGTTCGTCAAGCTGGAGAACCAGAACCCGGCCGGCTCGATCAAGGACCGGATCGGCCTGTCCATCGTCGAGGCGGCCGAACGCGACGGCTCCCTGAAGCCGGGTGGCACCATCGTCGAGGCGACCGCCGGCAATACTGGGCTCGGTCTCGCCCTGGTCGCCGCCCAGAAGGGCTACCGCCTGGTTCTGGTGATTCCCGACAAGATGAGCGCCGACAAGATCCGCCACCTGCGCGCGCTGGGGGCGGAGGTCCGGCTGACCCGCTCCGACGTCCCCAAGGGCCATCCGGAATACTACCAGGACATGGCGGAGCGGATCGTGAAGGAGACGCCGGGCGCCTTCTGGGCGAGCCAGTTCGACAATCCGGCCAATCCGGCGGCCCACGAGACCACCACCGGGCCGGAGATCTGGGCGCAGATGGACGGCCAGGTGGACGCGCTGGTCGCCGGGGTCGGGTCCGGCGGCACGATCTCCGGCGCCGGCCGGTTCCTGAAGGCAAAGAACCCGGCCCTGAAGGTCGTGGTGGCCGACCCGGAAGGCTCGGTCGTCGCCCCGGCGGTGGAGACCGGCGAGGTGAAATACGAGGGCGGCTCCTGGCTGGTGGAGGGGATCGGCGAGGATTTCATTCCGCCGAACCTGGACCTGTCCGTGATCGACGACGGCGTGGTGGTGAGCGACGCCGAGGCCTTCTCCGCGGTAAACGAGCTGCTGCGCAGCGAGGGCATCCTGGGCGGCAGCTCGACCGGCACCCTGCTGGCCGGCGCGCTGAAATGGTGCCGCCGCCAGACCGAGCCGAAGAACGTCGTCACCTTCGTTTGCGACACCGGCAACAAGTATCTGTCCAAGGCCTTCGACCGGACCTGGCTGGTGGAGCAGGGGCTGACGCCGCGGGAGGACAGCGGCGACCTGCGCGACCTGATCATGTACCGCGCCGACCAGGGCCGGGTGATTTCCGTCGGTCCCGAGGACACGGTGAACACCGCCTATAACCGCATGCGGGCCAACGAGGTCAGCCAGGTGCCGGTGATGCAGGACGGCCGCCCCGTCGGCATTCTCGATGAGGAGGACATCCTGCTGGCGGTCTTCGACAAGCCGGAGGTGTTTCGCGAGCCGGTGTCCAAGCACATGACCGGACAGCTCGACGTGATCGCGGTCGACCGGCCGATCATCGAGGTGCTCGACCTGTTCCGGCGCAACGAGGTCGCGATGGTGATGGACGGGGACAGCTTCCTCGGCATGATCACGAAGGTCGACCTGATCAACCATATCCGCCGATCTGTCGGCTGACGAACGGAGCATTTTATGACCGATCCCAAGACAGCCGGGCGTAACCGTCCGGGTTTCGCCACCCGCGCCATCCATGCGGGGCAGAGCCCGGACCCGACCACCGGCGCGATCATGACGCCGATCTATGCGACCTCGACCTATGTGCAGGAGAGCCCGGGCGTCCATAAGGGCTTCGAGTATTCGCGCAGCCAGAACCCGACCCGCTTCGCCCTGGAGGCCTGCATCGCCGATCTGGAGAACGGCGAGAAGGGCTTCGCCTTCGCCTCGGGACTGGCGACGATCGGTACCGTGCTGGAGCTGCTGAACAGCGGCGACCACGTCATCGCCATGGATGATCTGTATGGCGGCAGCTACCGGCTGTTCGAGAATGTGCGGCGGCGCTCGTCGGGTCTCGATTTCAGCTTCGTCGACCTGTCCGACCTCTCCGCCCTGGAGGCCGCGGTCACGGAGAAGACCAGGATGATCTGGGTGGAGACCCCGACCAACCCGCTGCTGAAGCTGGTCGACCTCGCCGCCATCGCCGAGTTCGCCAAGAAGCACGACCTGATCACGGTCTGCGACAACACCTTCTGCTCACCCTATGTCCAGCGCCCGCTCGATCACGGCATCGACATCGTCATGCACTCCACCACCAAGTACCTGAACGGCCATTCCGACGTGGTCGGCGGCGTCGCCGTGGTGGCCGAGGGGCGGGAGAACTTGCGCGACAAGCTCGGGTTCCTGCAGAACGCGGTGGGCTCGATCGCCAGCCCGTTCGACAGTTTCCTGGTGCTGCGCGCGCTGAAGACCCTGCCGGTGCGCATGGAGCGGCACTGCGACAACGCCGAGCGGATCGCCGCCTTCCTGGAAGCCCATCCCAAGATCGAGAAAGTCTATTACCCCGGCCTGGCCAGCCACCCGCAGCACGATCTCGCCAAGCGGCAGATGATCCGGTTCGGCGGCATGGTGACGGCGGTGCTGAAGGGCGGGCTGGACGACGCCAGGGCGTTCCTGGAGCGCTGCGAGCTGTTCGCCCTGGCGGAGAGCCTTGGCGGGGTGGAGAGCCTGATCGAGCACCCGGCGATCATGACCCATGCCAGCGTGCCCAGGGAGATCCGCGAGGCGCTGGGCATCTCCGACGGACTGGTCCGCCTGTCGGTCGGCATCGAGGACGGAGACGACCTGATCGCGGAGCTGGAGACCGCGCTGGGCTGACCTTTCGGCTCGGCCCGGCACTTCGAAACGTCCCATCCCGGATCGAGCCCGGGATGGGGCTGCTCAGGGCGAGGGCATCACTCTAACGTTTCTCCATCGTCATTCCGGCGTCATCCCGGCGTCATCCCGGACGGCTCCGGACTTGATCCGGGGGCGGGCCGGGACCTCGTTCGGGCGCTCCGGCCTGATCCCGGCCGGTCTCCGGGTCAAGCCCGGACATCGCCGGGATGACGGGGAAGGAAGAAAGAAAAAGGGCGGGATCTCTCCCGCCCTTCGTCGTTTGCGATGGAAGAGGCCTGCGCCTCAGTTCTGGCCGCCGCCTCGGACCTGGGTGAGGAAGTTCTCCACCTCGCGGTCGAGCACTGAGGAATCCTCCGCCAGCAGGGTGGCCGAGCTGAGCACCTCTTCCGCCTGATGGCCGGTGTCGTTGGCCACCGTCGACACCATCTCGATGGTGCGGGTCACGTCGTCGGTGCCGGTCGCCGCCTCCTGACTGGAGCGGGCGATCTCCTGGGTCGACGCACCCTGCTCCTCCACCGCGCCGGCGATGGCGGTCACGTGGCCGTCGATCTCGCGGATCGCCTCGGAGACCTCGCGGATGGCGGTGACCGCGGCGGCCACGCCATCCTGCACCGATTTGATCTGGATGGTGATCTCCTCGGTCGCCTTGCCGGTCTGGCTGGCCAGCGACTTCACCTCCGACGCCACAACCGCGAAGCCCTTGCCGGCCTCGCCGGCCCGCGCCGCCTCGATGGTGGCGTTCAGCGCCAGCAGGTTGGTCTGCTCGGCGATGTCCTGGATCAAGGTGACGACCGTGCCGATCCGGTTGGTCGACTGCTCCAGCGTCTCCACCGTGCGGTTGGTGGCGTCCGCCTGGTCCGCGGCCACGCGGGCGCGGGCCGAGCTTTCGCTGACCTTGTTGGAGATCTCGACGATCGAGGCCGAGAGCTCCTCCGCCGCGGCGGCGACGGTCTGCACGTTGGACGAGGTCTGCTGGGCGGCCCCGACGCCGGCGGTCGAGCGCTCGCGCACGTCGCCGGCCCCGGCGGCCATCTTCTTCGCCGTGTCGGCCATGCCGCGCGAGGCGGTGCCCAGACGATCGACGATGCCCTTCACCCGGCTCTCGAACGCGTCGGCCAGCTCGACCCGCTGGCGCTGACGCTCCTCCGACGCCCGGCGCTCCGACTCGATCTGGTCGGCCCGCAGCCGTTCGACCTCCTTGGCGCTGTCGCGGAACACCTGAACCGTCCCGGCCATGGTGCTGATCTCGTCGGAGCCGGAGGTGTCGACTTCGACGTCCAGTTCGCCGTCGGCCAGGCGGCGCATGACGCCCGCCAAGCTGGTCAGCCGCCTGACCACACCGCGCCAGACCACGATCAGCCCGATCAGGATCGCGGCCACGACACTGGCGGCCGCCAGGGCCAGGATCATCATCCGGCTCTCGTTGATGGTCTGCTTGGCGGCGTCGGCGGTCGCGTGCGCGCTCTCCGTCGCGGCGTCGACCATCTGGGCGACGGCCGTTCCGAAGGCGCCGGACACGTCCCGGGCCCGGGCCAGGGCGGCATCGGCATCGTTTTCGGCCATGAGCATCGCCTTGCGTCGCTCGAACACGCCGTCGTCGTCGTTGCCGAGTTCCAGGATGGCATTCAGGCTCGGAAGCAGGCCGCTCAGCCGCTCGATCCCGGACGCCTCCTTCTGGATATCCGTCAGCATGGTCAGGGCCATCGCGAACTCGAGGCTGATGCTGTCCAGGTGCCGCTCGGATTCGGCGCCGGCCGCGGCGTTCAGCGTGCCGATGATCAGGTTGGACGTGGCCGCGGCCTCCAGCATCAGCTGGAACTCGCGCACATCGTCCTGCACCAGGCCACCGATCAGCTTGCGCGAGCCGATGGCCAGATCGCGCCCGGCGAAGGCCATGTTGCGCTGTGCCTCGCCGACCAGCGGGTTGACCGACTTCTCGAACGCCTCGGCGATCGCCGGCAGGGCGGCGTCGAGTTCCTCGCGCTGCCGCTGGACCGCGTCGAACTGCTCCGGGGTCAGCTCGACCCAGTTGATCTCCTTGCGGCGGATCTCGAAGGCCGAGTCCTCGCCGGTGCCACGCGCGATCAGCTCCAGGGCGGCGTCGCGGAAGCGGTTGCCGTCCTCGGTATCCGGGGCACTGGTCACCGAGTATTGCATCTCGGTGGCGAGATCCTTGAACTTCGCCTCCTCGCGGGCGAGCAGTTCCAGGTCCACCGTGCTGGCGACCCGGGCCAGCATGCCGAGCATCTTCTGGCCGGTGCCCGCCAGGGTCAGGATGTCCTTGAGCGCCGTCATGTGGGTGCCGAGCAGCTCGCCCACCGTGGAGGTGGTCGCCTCGATCGCCTCTTCGCCGGTCTTCACCATCCGCTCGCTGGCTTCGGCGATCATCGGCTGTACGTCGTTCTGGAACTGGTTGTTCACCTCGGAGACGTTCTGAATGGCCTGGCCGAGCCTGGCCTTGGCATCGACCCGGCGCAGGACCGCGGAGTCGAGATCGGTCATCGCCTGGGACAGGGTGTCGGCGAGCTCCGTCAGGGCGGAGACGTCGGCGCCGGTGGTCTGCAGATCCTGCAGGCGCGCTGCCAGTTCCTGCTGTTTGGTGGCGAGCTCGTCGCGAATGGCCTGACGTTCCTCGTCGGTCTTGGCCGACACCAGGCTCGGCGCGGCGGCGGCAACGGCGGAGCTGCTGGCGGCGAGCTCGAGGCTGCTGGTCACCGCCGGCATCGCCTCGTCGGTGACGATGGTCAGGGTGCTCTCGACGTTGGAAAAGGCAAACCAGGCGACGCCGGCCGTCAGGACGGTCAGAAGGGTTGTCGCCGCGAACGCCGTGCCCAACCGGCCGGCGATGCCGAAGCCCCCGGTCTTGCCGGGCGCGCTCTGCTGCGACTCGTCGGTGCCGGAGGAATTTTCACTGTCGAGCTGTGCCGTTCCCGTAACGGACATAAATCAACTCCTAATGGGGTCTGAATGGCTGAATAACCGTAGGTTGGAAGAATTAATAAAGGATTACGAAGCAGGATGGGGAGCACAATAATGAATGGTATTTTACTGAAATTTAGACGGCTTTCTGTTGCTCTTGTGTTTCTTCTCGGCGCCGCCAACGCGTCACAGGCGGATCAGACCGATCCGCGCCTGGATGCGCTGTTCGAGAAGCTTAGGATTGCTGAAGTTTTCTCAATCGCGCATGCGACCGAGCAGCAGATCTGGATCATCTGGCACGAGGCGCCCGAGATTCCGGAAGTGGCGGAAATCATGGAAGATGGCCTGCAATCAATGCGGGAGTCCCGGCTCGGGGACGCGCTGGAGGCCTTTGACAAGGCGGTGCGGCGCGCGCCCACCTTTGCCGAAGCGTGGAACAAGCGGGCGACGATCAACTTCCTGCTCGGCGACTATCCCGCGTCGATCGCCGATGTCCGGCAGACCCTTGCGCTGGAGCCGCGACATTTTGGCGCGCTGTCCGGACTCGGCCTGATCAACCTCAAGCTCGACCGCAAGGCCGACGCCCTGGCGGCCTTCGAGGCGGCGCTGGAGATCCACCCCTTCCTGCCGGTCCGCTTCGAGATCGACGCCCTGCGCAAGGCGGTGGAGGGCGAGAAGATCTGAGCGGGGTGGCCGCTCACCGGCACATGCGCTTGACCGCGGCGAGCTGGGCCGCGTCGAGGCCCGGGCCGGTGCCGGTCTGCGCCTCGGCGAACAGGGCGGCCCGGTCGGCCGAGCCGGGATGGGTTTCGATCAGGGTCAGCAGTGCCCCGACCGTGCCGCCGATCTCGCGCTCATGCAGGCGCTCGAAGAAGGCCTGTCCACCGTCCGAGCGGATGTCGTTGTCGCGCATCAGGTCCAGGGCCGTATGGTCGGCCCGGTCCTCCTGGTCGCGGGTATAGCGCGCGTTGAGCAGCGCGCCGGTCAGGCTCGAGGCGATCGAGCCCGCCGCCTCCTGCCCGAACAGCAGGGCGAGGAGGAGGCTCACCCCCTCCCGGCGGATCCACCCGGTCATCGGATCGCGGTGCACGACATGGGAGATCTCGTGCGCCAGGACAGCGGCGATCTCCGAGCCGTCGCGGCTTGCCTCGATCAGCCCGCTGGTCAGGACCACCCGTCCTCCCGGCAGGGCGAAGGCGTTCACCACGTCCCAGTCGATCACCGTGAGCTGCGGTGTCGGGATTCCGGCCGCGCCGGCGAGCCGTCGGGACAGGGCGTCGAGCGCGGCGAGGCCCTCGGTGCCGTCGCAGCGCGGATGGGAGGCGGCGAGCTGCTCGATGGCCTGATCGGAGGAGGCCGCCCCGGTATCGGCCGGGAGCAGATGGGCGGCGACGCCGCTGAGGGGCGCCAGGGCGACGAGGGCGAGGACCAGGACCGCGACCGTGGCACCGATGGCGAGGGCCGCGCTGGGGCGGCGGGCGAGACCGAGGACCTGCTGTCCGGAGCGCCGCTCGTCGCCCGACGCCCGCGAGAGGATCGTGCGGGCATGGGCCGGCAGATCGGGTGTCAGGCGGGCGTCCTGGGCGTCGAGCATGGCGAAGACCATGTCCTCGCCGGCCGAGGCGGGCCGGTACACCTTGCTCCAGGGCCACAGCAGAGGGCATTGCGGCGCCGCGGCCAAGGCGTCCGCCGGCAGGATGCGCAGGCCCGTCTCCTCCACCAGAATCGCGACCCGATGGTCGGCCCCGGTCACGCCGTCGAGCAGCAGGGCATTGCCCACCGGACCGGCGCGGTTGTCAGGCGATGTCGAAGTCACCGGCCAGTCCCTCTCCGCCGAATGCACTGTCGTCGTCCCCGACCTGTCGCAGGCCGGCCGGGTCGGGCATGCCGTAGACGACCACCTTGTCGGCGAGGTAGCGGATCTTGCGCTCCCAGGTGAGGGGCGCGAGCAGTCCCAGGGAAATGCCGATCAGCAGCCAGTTGCCGAAGGTCAGCCAGGCCATGTCCGCCGCGCTTCCGCTGAACCGGATCCGGGTCGGGCCGACCGAGGACAGGTTGCAGATCAGCCGCCAGAAGGCGACGCGGTAGATCGAGAGCATGTACAGCACGACCCAGAAGACGGCGAGACCGAAGCCGATCATGGCGAGATAGAAGAACGTCTCGCTGCCGGAGATGGCGACGATCCCGATGAGCCAGAACCAGGCCACGAACCCTGCAATCGCCATCAGGGCCAGCCCGATCCAGATCCCGATCCAGGTCGGGAACAGGGCCCAGACCCCGCCCCGATAGCTTCCCTTCAACCCGCCGATATTCAGGGTGTTGAGGATGGTGTTGGCCCGGTAGAGGTCGACCACCGGCTTCAGGAGCCAGCCGGAGAAGACGATCATCGCCGCCGAGGCGGCCGCCACGATGAGGTAGCTCCCGACCGGATGCTCGATCCGGCCACGGATGCCGCGCCAGCGTGTGCGGGAGATCCGGTAGCGCCAGCTCAGAAAGCGGCCCATCTCGATGAGCATGAGCACGGCGATGAGGTAGACGAGGTCGACCGTCTCGACCGTTCCGGCATCCACGGTCGGCATCTCGCGCTGCAGGCCGAGCTCGATCAGCATGAAGATGATGCCCAGCGGCAGCAGGATCACCAGGAACACCCGCACGAATCCGAGGAAGATCTCCAGGCCGGTGCCGGTGTATTCGAGCGGCCGACCCGCGAACCGGATCCGCCGCCACAGGATCTGCCGCATGATCGTGATCGCCCAGAACCGGTAGAGGCCCAGCGTGAGGATCATCAGCGCGACGTTGATGACGTGCCGCCGGATCAGGGGCCACGAGCCGCCTTCGGTGTATTCCAGCGTGGAGACGGTGGCGGAACCCGGCGGCGGCGCGCCTCGGTCGTATTGGGGGACGGACAAAACGGTCCTCGGCCTCGGTTTGAAATTTCGCCGACTATCGCAGGTCGGGCGCGACGGCTCCACCGTAGCAATTCGCACGTCGGCACGAGATCCTGCGTCCCGAGACCGGTTGCCGCCCGCTGCGGCGCGGCTATGCTGGCGCCGGTCACGAATGGAGGCATGCATGGCGCGATACGATCTGGTGGTGCGGGGCGGCGAGGTGTTCACCCCGTCCGGACTGGAACGGGTGGATCTCGGGGTTACGGGCGGCAAGATCACCGCGATCGGCGATCTGGCGACGGCGGAGGCGGGCGAGGTGGTCGACGCGTCCGGCCTGACCGTGCTGCCCGGCGTGATCGACACCCAGGTGCATTTCCGCGAGCCCGGCCTGGAGCACAAGGAAGACATCCACCACGGCACCCGGGCCGCCGCCAAGGGCGGGGTCACCGCGATCTTCGAGATGCCGAACACCTCGCCGCTGACCCTCACGGAGGTCGAGCTGAACGACAAGCTCGCCCGCTCCAAGGGGCGCGCCTGGTGCGACCACGCCTATTTCGTCGGCGCGGCGGAAGAGAATTTCCACCTGCTGGAAGAGCTGGAGCTGGCGCCGGGCTGCGCCGGGGTGAAGGTTTTCATGGGCTCGTCCACCGGCTCGCTGCTGGTCGAGAAGGACGAGCTGCTGGCCAAGGTGCTGGCCGCCGGCCGCCGCCGGGTCGCCGTCCATGCCGAGGACGAGGACATGCTGCGCGAGCGTCAGCACATCGCCAAGGAGGCGGGCCACCCCCGCGCCCATCCGGTCTGGCGCTCGCCGGAATGCGCCCTGAAGGCGACCCAGCGGATCGTCCGTTTGGGCCGGGCCGCCGGCCGTCCGGTGCATGTGCTGCACATCACCTCGGCCGAGGAGATGGAATTCCTGGCCGAGAACAAGGACGTGGCCACGGTCGAGACCACCCTGAACCACCTGACCATGGCGGCGCCGGAATGCTACGAGCGGCTCGGCTCGCTGGCGCAGATGAACCCGCCCGTGCGCGAGCAGCATCACCAGGACGCTTTGTGGCGGGCGATCGCCGACGGCACGGTCGATGTCATCGGCTCCGACCACGCGCCGCACACCCTGGAGGAGAAGCAGCGTCCCTATCCGTCGAGCCCGTCCGGCATGCCCGGCGTGCAGACCCTGCTGCCGCTGCTGCTCGACCACATGAATGCCGGCCGGCTGACCCTGGCCCGGCTGGTCGACCTGACCTCGGCCGGTCCGCACCGGATCTACGGCATCGCCGGCAAGGGTCGCATCGCCAAGGGCTGGGATGCCGACCTGACCCTGGTCGACCTGAAGGCCAAACGCGAGATCACCAACAAGTGGATCGCCAGCAAGTGCGGCTGGACCCCGTTCGACGGCAAGACCGTCACCGGCTGGCCGATCGCCACCCTGGTGCGCGGCAACGTGGTGATGCGCGACGAGGAACTGGTCGGCGAGGCGGTGGGCGAGCCGGTGCGCTTCTGGTCCAGCCTGCAGAAGGGGTGAGCATGGCCGACGACACCTTTGCCGAGGGCGGCTGCACCTGCCGGTCGGTGCGCTACCGGCTCAAGCGCAAGCCGATGTTCGTGCATTGCTGCCACTGCACCTGGTGCCAGCGCGACAGCGGCACGGCCTTCGCGTTGAACGCTCTGATCGAGACGGCGGAGATGGAGGTGATCTCCGGCACGTTGGAGGCGGTGGACACCCCGACCGAGAGCGGTAAGGGGCAGATCTTCATGCGCTGCCCGACCTGCCTGGCGACCCTGTACAGCCATTATGCCGGGGCGGGGAAGTCGGTCGCCTTCGTGCGGGTCGGGACGCTGGACGAACCGGCCCGGGTGCCGCCGGACATCCACATCTTCACCCGCTCCAAACTGCCCTGGGTCGGACTGCCGGAGGGGGCGCTGGTGATGGAGGGGTTCTATGCCTACCGGGAGCACTGGCCCGAAGAGAGCTTTGCGCGGCTGAAGGCGGCCCGTCAGGGATAGGCCGACCCTATTCCCTCGGTCCGCCCGATTTCTTCGGCTTGTCCTCGTCCGGCAGCAGGATGCGCTCGGCCGCCCCGTCGAGATCCTCGAACTGGCCCGACCGCAGGGCCCACAGGAAGGCGACGAGGCCGATCAGGCCGAGTACCAGGGCGGCCGGGATCAGGATCGACAGGACGGTCATACGCGGGCTCCCAGCGCCGGGGTGAGGGGAGTCCTGATGTCGTCCCGGGCGGCGGATCCTGCAACCCCGGACCGGCGCTCCGGCAGGGCGAGACGCAGAGCGTTGGCCACCACGACGATCGAGGAGGCCGACATGGCGATCGCCGCGAAGAGCGGGGTCGCATAGCCGGCGATGGCCAGCGGAATGGCGATGGCGTTGTAGACGATGGCCAGTCCGAAATTCTCCAGAATCAGCCGCCGCGCCTTGCGGGCGACCGCGATGGCGGTCGGGATGGCGCCCATGTCCTCGCTCAGGAAGACGATGCCGGCGGCCGTGCGGCTGACATCGGAGGCGGCACTCGGCGCCATGGAGACGTCGGCGGCGGCCAGGGCCGGGGCGTCGTTCAGCCCGTCGCCGATCATGAGCACCCGATGGCCGTCGCCCTGCAACGCGTGGATCGCCGCGATCTTGCCGGCCGGCGTGGCGCGGGCGGTCCAGCTCTCCAGGTTGAGCCGGGCGGCGGTCTCGGCGACCTTGGCCTCGCCGTCGCCGGACAGCAGGGTCGGGGCCAGGCCGAGGCGGATCAGGGTCGCGACCGCGCCGTCCGCACCCGGACGCGGCCGGTCGAGCAGATCGAAGGCGGCGGCCAGCGCGCCGTCGCAGGACAGCGCCGGCGCGCCCCGCCGGTCGACGGAGAGCGCGGCGAAGGCCTCCGCGGACAGGGCCCAGTCAGGGCGGCCGAGGCGCCAGGTCCGGCCGTCGATGACGCCTTCGATGCCGTGGCCGGCATGTTCGGTCACGCGATCCGGGGCGATGGGGGTGGCAGGCGCGGCCGCCGCGATGGCCTGGGCCACCGGATGCCGGCTATGCCGGGCGAGGGCGGCGGCGACCGACAGGGTGCCGTCAGCAAGCTGCTCAAGCGCGCGCGGGTCCACGGTCGGGGTGGTCAGCGTGCCGGTCTTGTCCAGCACCACCCGGTCCACGGTGGCCAGCGTCTCCAGCGCCCCGCCGTCGCGCAGCAGGATGCGGTGCTTCAGCAGCCGTCCGGCAGCGACGACCTGCACGATCGGGGCGGCGAGGCCCAGGGCGCAAGGGCAGGTGATGATCAGCACGGCGATGGCGGTGGTCAGGGCGTGGTGCAGCCCGCCGCCGGCCGCCCACCAGCCGAGGAAGGTGGCCGCCGCGATCAGATGCACGGCAGGGGCGTAGACCGCGGCCATCCGGTCGGCCAGACGGCTCAGCGCCGGCCGCGCGGTCTCCGCCGCCTCCAGCATGGAGCGCATCTCGCCCAGGAAGGACGCGTGGCCGGCCCGCGTGGCGGTCAGTTTCAGCGGCCCGTCGACCACCATGGCGCCCGCCACGACCGTTTCGCCCGGAGCCAGCTCGACCGCGTCGCTTTCGCCGGTGACGACCGAGAGATCGACCCGCACGCCCCTTGAAACCACGGTGCCGTCCACCGGCACCCGGTCGCCGGAGGCGACCAGCACGGTCATGTCGGCCGCGACCTCGGAGACCGGGGTCCAGGCGGTGGTGCCGTCGGCGGCGACGACCACCGCCCCGCGCGGCGTCGTCCGGTCGAGGGTCTTCAGGGCCGCACCGGCGCGGGACCGCATCACGTAGTCGAGCGTGCGGCCGATCAGCAGGAAGAACAGCAGGGTGACCGAGGCGTCGAAATAGGCATGCGCTCCGCCGGTCAGGGTTTCGTGCAACGACAGACCCACCGCGAGGATCACGGCGAGCGAGATCGGCACGTCCATGTTGAGCCTGCCCGCCTTCAGGGCGTGCAGCGCCGGGGCGAAGAACGGCCGGCCGGCGACGGCGACAGCCGGAATGGCGATGGCGGCGGAGATCCAGTGGAACAGGTCGCGGGTCGCGTCGTCCGCTCCCGACCAGATGGAGACCGACAGCAGCATGACGTTGCCGGCGGCGAAGCCGGCGACCGCCAGGGCAATGAACAGGCGGCGCAAGACCGGGTCCGGCCCGCTCTCGGCCTCGTCCAGCAGTCCGGCCCGGTAGCCGGCATGGTCGAGGGCGGTGAAGACGGCGTCCGCGTCGACGGCGTCGCGCGGCCATTTCACCGTGACGAACCGCCCGGCGAGATTGACCCGCGCGTCGGTCACCCCGTCGACCGCGCCCACAGCCTTTTCGATGGCGGAGATGCAGGCGGCGCAATGGGCGTCCGGCACGGCGAGGCGTGTGGCGACCAGCCCGTCGCCCAGATCGTGGGATGCGTCCAGCAACTCACGCCGATCCGGCCGCTGGGCCTGGCCCGGCACCGAAAGCGAGGCGGAGGCGGCGCAGCAGGACATGTCACTTGCCTTCGCTCAGGGAGAACCGGGTCTCGTAGCGCCAGACCCGGCCACCGGCCAGCTTGAGGGCGACGTCGGCGACCCAGAGGCCGTCGGCGAGGGCGTCGGGCATGCTGACGGTGCCGCTCGGCGCGGCCGGGACGTCGATCAGCCGGTCCTCGGTGCGGGTGACCGGGCGACCGATCCGCACCGTCCCGCCGAGGATCGCAACACCCTGTCCGTCGGCGTCCGTGAGGGTCAGGGAGAGCTGGTCGTCGGCCTGCAAGAAGGCCAGCTCGTAGCCCAGGGCCTGCTGCACGCGGGCGGCGGCGACGCGTTCGTTGAAGCGCTGGCTCTCCACGTAGGAGTTGGCGACGACGAGGCCCGGCCATGTGCCGGCGGCCAGGGTCGCCATGGTCACGTTCACCGCGATGATCAGGCCGAAGAACGACAGCAGGATCAGGAAGACGTGGCGGCCGGTCAGTTTGAACGATCCGTCGGTCCGGGACGTGTCACTCATCGCGCTGCTCCATTGTCGAAGATCGCATCGTATTCCGCCCGCTCCGAACCCGCACTGTCGCGGACGCGGAAGCGGAACGGGGTCTGCTGGCCGTCGAGGCCCTCGGGATCGGCGATCACGAAGATCCGCTGGGCGCGCAGGCTGTCCGGGTCGATATCGAGGAAGATCGCCTGCCGCGGGTCGTCCTTCTCCAGCGGCATGATCATGGCCCCCTGGGGGAAGTCCTCGATGGTCAGCAGCACCGTCCGGCGCTCCGGCATCATGTTGAGGATCTTCACGGTGTATCCGTTTCGCACGGTGCCGTCCGACAGCCGCACGGAGACCGGGTTGCGGTCGTGCAGCACGTTGATCTCCAGCCGGTCGCGGGTGGTCAGCATGACCAGCATGCCGAGGCCGATCAGCGCCCAGATGGCGAAGTAGATCATCGTGCGCGGGCGCAGGATCGAGCGCAGGGTGGTGTGCTCGACCTCCGGCGCGATGCCGCCGTCGGCGGTGTGGACGCGCGCCGGGTCGACCGTACCGTCGGCGAGCTGCGCCAGCTTCATGTTGTGATTGTAGGACGCCAGCGTGGAGTAGGAGATCAGGCCCTTGGGCTGTCCGATCTTCTCCATCACCCCGTCGCAGGCGTCGATGCACAGCGCGCAGGTGATGCATTCGAGCTGCTGGCCGTCTCGGATGTCGATGCCCATCGGGCAGACCGCGACGCAGGCGTTGCAGTCGATGCAGTCGCCCACCGTGGCGCCGGCGGCCTGCTGAACCTTGCGGTGCCGCGAGCGCGGCTCGCCGCGCCAGACGTTGTAGGTCACGGTCAGCGAATGCTCGTCCAGCATCGCTGCCTGGATCCGCGGCCACGGGCACATATAGGTGCAGAGCTGCTCGCGCATCAGCCCGCCGAGCGAATAGGTCGTGAAGGTCAGCACGGCGATGGTGCCGTAGGCGACCGTCGGGGCGGTGCCGGTGAACACGTCCATGAAAAGGGTCGGCGCGTCGGCGAAATAGAAGATCCAGGCGCCGCCGGTCGCCACGGCGATCAACAGCCAGATCGTGTGCTTGCTGACCCGCTTGGCGGCCTTCGACGGGCTCATGGGCTCCTTGTCGAGGCGGATGCGCTTGTTGCGGTCGCCTTCGATGAACCGCTCGACCACCAGGAACAGGTCGACCCAGACGGTCTGCGGGCAGGTATAGCCGCACCAGGCGCGGCCGACCGAGGAGGTGACCAGGAACAGGCCGAGCGCCGCCATCAGCAGCAGGCCGGCCACATAGTAGAATTCCTGCGGCCAGATCTCGATCCAGAAGAAGTAGAAGCGGCGGTTGTACAGGTCGATCAGCACCGCCTGATCCGGAGCGAACTCGCCCCGGTCCCAGCGGATCCACGGGGTGATGTAGTAGATGCCCAGGGTGATCAGCATCACCAGCCACTTGAAGCGGCGGAAGGTGCCTTCCGCGCGCTTCGGGTGGATCTTCTTGCGTGGCGCATAGAGCGGCTGCTGCTGGTCGCGACGGTTGACCGGCTCGACATCGAATTGCTCGAGGCCGCTCCCTGCCGTGCCATTCTGGTCAACCGTCGTCATCGGAAGTCTCCGCCAGTCAGTTGTCGCGGCGCTTATTCGCCGCCGCCCAGACCGTGCACATACACGGCGAGCTGCTTCACCACCGCGTCACCCAGACGCTCACCCCAGGCCGGCATGACGCCGTGCTTCGGGTTGTTGATCTGGGACACGATCTCCTGCTGCGAGTCGCCGTACAGCCACAGCGCATCGGCCAGGTTCGGGGCCCCCAGGTCGGTATTGCCGAGCCCGTCCTCGCCGTGGCAGGCGGCGCAGTTCTCGGCATAGACCCGGGCACCCTCGTCCATCGCGCCCCGGTCGTGCTCCAGACCGGAGAGCGAGCGGACGTAGTGGGCAACCGCCAGGATCTCCTCGCGCTGGAGAAGCTGGTCGCGCCCGAAGGCCGGCATCTCGGACCACCGGGTGTCGCCGTCCGCCTCGTAGCGGACGCCATGGCGGATGGTCGCGGCGATCTGCTCGATCGACCCGCCCCACAGCCAGTCGTCGTCGTTCAGGTTCGGGTAGCCCGCGGCCCCCTGGGCGCCGGAGCCGTGGCACTGGGAGCAATAGACCTTGAAGGCCGAGGCGCCGCCGGCCGACGCGAAGCGCGCCAGTTCCGGGTTGGCCGGGATCTCGCCCACCTCCATGCCGCGGATCTGCTCCAGCATGTCAGCCCGGCCGGCTTCGACCGCGGCCATCTCCTCGTGCAGCTGGCCGCGGGTGGTCTCGCCGGAGATACCCTGGGTCGCCCCCTCGATCAGTGGGATCGCCGGATAGTACACGGCGTAGCCGATGGAGAAGACGATGGTGGCGTAGAACACGTAGACCCACCAGCGCGGCAGCGGATTGTTCAGCTCCTTGATGCCGTCCCACTCGTGACCGGTGGTCTCGACATTGGTGACGCTGTCGATCTCCTTCTCGCTCATGGCTCAGTCCTCCTTAAGCGGGATGGCGGCGGCGTCGTCGGCCGATTTGCGTCCACCCGGGCGGAATGTGTAGGCGATCACCCCGAGGAAGATGATCACCATGTAGAGCAGCCCCCAGCTGTCGGCGGCCTGTCTCAGGCTTTCGTACGTCATGGCAGGCCTCCTCAGCGGGCATTGGCTTCGGGGTCGAAGGTCGAGAAGTCGACCAGCGTCCCGAGCATCTGCAGGTAGGCGATCACGGCATCCATCTCCGTCAGGCGGTTCGGGTTTCCGTCAAAATCGCCGGTCTTGGCCTTCGGGTAGCGGGCCAGCAGCCCGTCCCAGTCGGCATCCGGGTTCGCCTGGTCGCGCATGTCGGCTAGGGCGTTCTCGATCATCTCGTCGTCATAGGGGACGCCGAGCATCCGGTTGGTCTTCAGGTGACCGGCGATGTTGGTGGCGTCGAGATCGGTGTCCGCCAGGAACGAGTAGGAGGGCATGATCGACTCCGGCACGACCGAGCGCGGCTCGATCAGGTGCTGGACGTGCCACTCGTTGGAGTAGCGGTCGCCGATGCGGGCCAGGTCCGGGCCGGTGCGCTTGGAGCCCCACTGGAACGGATGGTCGTACATGCTCTCCGCCGCCAGCGAGTAGTGGCCGTAGCGCTCCACCTCGTCTCGGAACGGCCGGATCATCTGGCTGTGACAGACGTAGCAGCCCTCGCGCTGGTAGATCTCGCGCCCCTTCAGTTCGAGCGGCGAGTAGGGACGCATCCCCTCCACCTTCTCGATGGTGTTTTGCAGGTAGAACAGGGGCGCGATCTCGACGATGCCGCCGATGGTGACCACGAGGAAGGAGAGGACCAACAGGAGGGTGGCGTTGGTCTCGACACTCTTGTGCCTATCAAGGATCGACATGGTTTCCTCCGATCAGGCGGGTTGTGCCGCAGCGGTGACGATGGGCTGCTCGTTGCGCTCGCGGCCCATGATCGTCATGGCCACGTTGTAGGCCATGACCAAACCACCAGCGAGGTAGAGAACCCCGGCGAAGGTCCGCGCCACGTAGAAGGGATGCATGGCGTCGACGGTCTCGGCGAAGGAGTAGACCAGGAAGCCTTCCGGATCGTACTCGCGCCACATCAGGCCCTGCATGATCCCGCTGACCCACATCACGCCGGCATAGGCGGCGATGCCGAGGGTGGCGAGCCAGAAGTGCCAGTTGACCATGCGCAGGGAGTACAGCTTCTCGCGGCCGTACAGACGCGGCACCAGGAAGTAGATCGCCCCGAAGGAGATCATGCCGACCCAGCCGAGCGCGCCGGAATGCACGTGACCGATGGTCCAGTCGGTGTAGTGGCTGAGCGCGTTCACGCTCTTCACCGACATCATCGGGCCTTCGAAGGTCGACATGCCGTAGAAGGCGAGCGCCATGACCATCATGCGGATGATCGGGTCGGTGCGGATCTTGTCCCAGGCCCCCGACAGGGTCATCAGGCCGTTGATCATGCCGCCCCAGGACGGCATCCACAGCATGATCGAGAACACCATGCCCAGGGTCTGCGCCCAGTCGGGCAGGGCGGTGTAGTGCAGGTGGTGCGGGCCGGCCCAGATGTAGAGGAAGATCAGCGACCAGAAGTGCACGATCGACAGCCGGTAGGAGTAGACCGGCCGCTCGGCCTGCTTCGGCACGAAGTAGTACATCATGCCCAGGAAGCCCGCGGTCAGGAAGAAGCCCACCGCGTTATGGCCGTACCACCACTGGGTCAGCGCGTCCTGCACGCCGGAGAACAGCGAGTAGCTCTTCGAGCCGGTCAGCGACACCGGGATCGCCAGCGCGTTCACCACATGCAGCATGGCCACCGTCACGATGAACGACAGGTAGAACCAGTTGGCCACGTAGATGTGCGGTTCCTTGCGCCTCAGGATGGTGCCGAGGAACACGATCAGATAGGCGACCCATACGATGGTCAGCCACAGATCGATGTACCACTCGGGCTCGGCGTATTCCTTCGACTGGCTGTTGCCCAGCAGGTAGCCGGTGGCGGCCAGGACGATGAAGAACTGGTAGCCCCAGAACACGAACCAGGCGAGGTCGCCGCCGAACAGGCGGGCGCGGCAGGTGCGCTGGACAACGTAGAAGCTCGTGCACAGCAACGCGTTGCCGCCGAAGGCGAAGACCACGGCCGAGGTATGCAGCGGGCGGACACGTCCGAAATTGAACCAGGGCTCGATGTTGAGGTCGGGCCAGGCGAGCTGGGAGGCGGCGACGACGCCGACAAGAAAGCCGACGATCCCCCAGAACACGGTGGCCAGCACGCCGAGGCGCACCGGTCCGTCCATGTAGCTGTCCGGGTCGGCAGCGGTGACGTCGCGTCCGATCAGCCAGAAGGCGACCAGCACCGCGACGATGAAGAATAGGTAGGCGTGGAACTCATAAACCGCGTCCTGCGCTCCCGCCGCCATGAACAAGGCGAGCAGTCCTGCGAAGGCCGCGAGGGAAAGTTCGATCGCTTTAGACATGATCCGGGTTCCCGCAGCGTGTGATTGACACGGCGCGGAAGGTGTCGTCTTCGGGATCGGGTTTCCTTGATCTCGATCAACGACCTGCTCCGCACCCCCGCGTAATCCTAACATTATTCAGGCTGCCGGTGTGCGGTCGCGGCGAACAGGATCTTGGCGATGCGGGGTGGCGAAAGGCTGCAATCTGGATCGGCCTGGGAAGGCGGCTCCCGGCCGGATGGCGGTATATCCAAGATTGGCGACGCCTGCCGGTCCTGCCTGGAGCAGGCGATCCGCAAGTTCGAGACAAACCACGGACGAATCCTGACGGCCTGCGAGGAACTCGAGGGCTTGGCCGACGGGCTGCCGGCGCTGCCGACCAACGGCAGCCATCTGCGGCTCGCGCGCCGCATGGGTGCGCTGCTGCGCGACGTCCATGCGGAGGAGGAACGCGAGATCCTGCCGGTCTTCGCCTCGGCGCTCGGGGAGGAGGCGGTCAGGGACAGCGTCGCTACCCTGACCGAGGAGCACCGGACCGACGAGGCCTTCGCCGACGAGGTGTGCGAGGTGCTGATGGAGTGGATTGCCGGAGAGCGGCATCACGATGCGGCCACGCTGGGCTACATGCTGCGCGGCCTGTTCGACAATCTGCGTCGGCACACCGCCCGCGAGCGCGACCAGCTCATCGGACCGGCCTGCCGTCGTCTCGCCTCAGGGTGAGCCGGTCGCGTCCTTGAGCGCCTCGCGGTCGGGCACGACGATGTGGCGGTTGCCCTCGATCTCGATCAGGCCTTCCTTGCGCAACGCGGTGAACTGGCGGCTGACGGTCTCGATGGTCAGCCCGAGATAGTCGGCGATCTCCGCGCGCGACAGGGGCAGCTCGAAGGTCACGCTGTCGCCCTCATGCTCCGGATCGATATGGTCGGAGATCAGGCCGAGGAAGCTGGCGACCTTCTCCTTGGCGGTCATCCGGCCGAGAACCAGCATCCATTGCCGCGCCTCGTCGAGCTCCTTGAGCACCTGGCGGAGCAGGCGGTTCTCCAGGCCCGGATTCTCCACCAGCATCGACTCGAGCACGTCCTTCGGGAAACTGCACAGCCGCACGTCGACCGCCACCTCCGCGCCGAAGTTGCTTTCGCTCATGAACGGGCGGCCCAGGAAGTCCGGCGCGAACTGCAGACCGACGATCTGCTGGCGGCCGTCCGGCATCAGCTTGGTGAGCTTCACCGCCCCGGACAGGATGTTCGAGTAGGTATGGACCTCGTCCTCCTCGTGGATCAGCTCGCTTTTCCGCGAGGCCACCCGCTTGGAGGTATGCTTGCTCAGCCGCTGCAGCTCGTCCCCGGAGAGCGCGCCGCAGATCCCCTTGTGCCGGGCCTCGCAGGCGCGGCAGACGATGGGGACGTCCGAGTTATGAATGTCCTTCCGTTCCACCACGGAACTCCTGGCTGCCGATCGGGACGTTGCTACACCCTGCTCGCTCGTGGGCATCCTATCAGACGTGACGGCTGGCGATACCCGGTGTGGCTATCGGACGCTAGAAGCCGAAGCGCCCCTTGAACGGATGTCCGGTTGCCAACGAGATCAGATGCGCGGCCGCGGCCAGGGCGACCACGATTCCCAGGATCTGCAGAAACGTCCACGGAACCGGCAAGGGTGGATCCAGGGTCTCGCGCGGCCGGCGCTGCATATGCCACGCTAGGCCGGCCAACGTCAGACTGACAGCCATGATTATCAGCGTTGTGGACAAGGGCATGGGGGGCAAACCCGCGTGACAGAGGAGAGTTGTGATGAATGACGTATCGGGTGGCGGCAAGGGCGTATCCTACGACCCGTCCACCTTCCAGCCGTTGACCTATGTGGAGGGCACGGGGGATTTCGCCAGCGGCAAGGACAGCCCGAGCGCCTATCTGGAGCGCTGCCTGGATGTGATCTCCGCGCGGGAAGGGACCGTCAAGGCCTGGGTCACTCTGAACGAGAGCGGCGCGAAGGAGCAGGCCGACGCCTCGACCAAGCGCTGGAAGGCGGGCGAGCCGCTGTCGCCGATCGACGGCATGCCGATCGGGGTCAAGGACCTATACATGACCAAGGACATGCCGACCCAGATGGGCTCGCCGCTCTATGCCGGGCGCATGACCGGCGAGGATTCCGCCCCGGTCCAGGCCCTGCGGCTGGCCGGTGCGGTCGTGCTCGGCAAGACGGTGACGACGGAGCTCGGCTTCTCCCATCCGGGGCCGACCACCAACCCGTTCGATCCGGAACGCACGCCGGGCGGCTCGTCCTCCGGCTCGGCTGCGGTGATCGGTGCCGGCATGGTGCCGGCGGCTCTGGGCAGCCAGGTGGTCGGCTCGATCATCCGCCCGGCCGGCTTCTGCGCCAACACAGCGATCAAGCCGACGCTGGGCGCCCTGCACCGGGGCGAGCGCCAGGGCATGAGCCACAGCCATCTCGGCGTCCATGCCGGTTCCATCGCCGACATGTGGGCGGTCGCCCATGCGATCTCCCATTTCGTCGGCGGCGATCCGGGCAGCCCGGGTCTGTTCGGCCCGCAGACCGCTCCCGTCGCGAGCAAGCCGCAGCGGCTGATCGTGGTGGAGAGTGAGGGCTGGTCGCAGACGGACGACGTCACCAAGACCGCCTTCGAGACCCTGATCGACCGGATCGCGGCGTCGGGCGTGGAGATCGTGCGCCGGGCCGGCCATGGCGATATCGACGCCTTCGAGACCGAGATCGCCGAGAGCCTGCTGCTGTGCCGCGACATCTGCGGCTGGGAGATGCTCTGGACCCTGCGCAACCTGGCGGAGAAGGACGTCACCAAGCTGAGCGACAGCATGCGGCAGCGCCTGTCCATGGCCTCGGAGATGTCGATCGACGATTACCGGGCGGCTCTGACCAAGCGCGAGGCGATGCGCGCCCGGTTCAAGGCGGTGGCGGCCAACGCCGATGCCATGATCACGCTGTCCTCGACCGGCCCGGCGCCGAAATTCGTGGAGTCGGCAACCCAGGAAGGCGAGCCGGGACTGATCCACACCACCGGCCTGCCGGCCTACAACGCCTGGACCTCGGCGATCGGCTGCCCCTGCGTGACCGTGCCGATGCTCTCGGTCGACGGCATGCCGGTCGGCGTCCAGGTCATCGGCCGCCACAACGAGGACTGGCGCACCGGCGCCATGGCCCGCTGGGTGCAGGACACGATGGAGCCGGTGGTGGTGTAAGGCTGGCTCTTCACCAAGCCCCCACCTTCGTCATCCCCAATCACATTCGGGATGACGAATAAAAAAGGCGCCGGAGGGTTTCCCCCGGCGCCTTTTGTTTTCGAGATGTGAGCGCTCGTCAGTCGAGCGACTGGACGATCTCCTCGCACATCTTCTTGGCGTCGCCGAACAGCATCATCGTGTTGTCGCGGAAGAACACCTCGTTCTCCACGCCGGCATAGCCGGACGCCATGGAGCGTTTCACGAACAGGACGGTCTTGGCATTCTCCACGTCCAGGATCGGCATGCCGTAGATCGGGCTCGCCGGGTCGGTCTTGGCCGCCGGGTTGGTGACGTCGTTGGCGCCGATCACGAAGGCCACGTCGGTCTGGGAGAAGTCGCGGTTGATCTCCTCCAGCTCCAGCACCTCGTCATAGGGCACGTTGGCCTCGGCCAGCAGCACGTTCATGTGCCCGGGCATGCGGCCCGCCACCGGGTGGATGGCGTAGCGCACCTTCACGCCCTTGGCCTTCAGCGTGTCGGCCATCTCGCGCAGCGCATGCTGCGCCTGGGCCACCGCCATGCCGTAGCCGGGGACGATGATGACCGAGGATGCGCCCTCCATGATGAAGGCCGCGTCCTCCGCGCTGCCCGACTTGACCGAGCGGTCGCCGCCCGGTCCGCCGGCCGCCGCCGCCTCGCTCTCGCCGCCGAAGCCGCCGAGAATGACGCTGATGAACGACCGGTTCATGCCCTTGCACATGATGTAGGACAGGATCGCGCCCGAGGAGCCGACCAGCGCGCCGGTGATGATCAGCAGGTGGTTGCCCAGCGTGAAGCCGATGCCGGCCGCCGCCCAACCCGAATAGGAGTTGAGCATCGACACCACCACCGGCATGTCGGCGCCGCCGATCGGCAGGATCAGCAGGAAGCCCAGCGCCAGGGCGACGATGAAGATCAGCCAGAAGGCGGTCGGATCCTGGGTGGCGCACAGCCAGACGATCAGCACCACCAGGGCGATGCCGAGCAGGGCGTTCAGCGGATGCTGGCCGCTGAACACCAAGGGGCGGCCGGTGACCAGCCCCTGCAGCTTGCCGAAGGCGATGATCGAGCCGGTGAAGGTGATCGCGCCGATCGCCAGACCGATCGCCATCTCGATCAGCGAACCGACCTTGATCGCGCCGATCTCGCCGATGCCGTAGGCGTCCGGCCGGTAGAAGGCGGCCGCCGCCACGAAACAGGCGGCGAGGCCGACCAGGCTGTGGAACGCCGCCACGAGCTGGGGCAGGGCGGTCATCTGGATCTTGCGGGCGATCACCGCGCCGATGGCGCCGCCGATCAGCAGGCCGAGGATGATGACCTCGTAGGACTGCACGACCGGCAGGGTGAGGGTGGTGCCGATGGCCAGGGCCATGCCGGCCATGCCGTAATAGTTGCCCGCCCGCGAGGTGGACGGATGCGACAGGCCGCGCAGCGCCATGATGAAGCAGACGCCGGAGACCAAGTATAGAAGCGAAGAGATGGTGCCACTCATGATACGGGTCCTTCCCTCACTTCTTCTTCTTGAACATGGCGAGCATGCGCTCGGTCACCAGGAAGCCGCCGGCGATGTTCACGCTGGCGAGCACCACGGCGAGGAAGCCCATGATCGATGAGAAGTTCATGCTGTCCGGCCCGGCCGCGATCAGCGCGCCGACGATGATCACCGACGAGATCGCGTTGGTGACCGCCATCAGCGGCGAGTGCAGGGCCGGGGTGACCCGCCACACCACGTAGTAGCCGACGAAGCAGGCCAGCACAAACACCGTCAGCCCGACCACGGTCGGGTCGAGCCCGCCGCCCTGGGCGACCGTGCCAACCGGGGCCGTCGCCGCGACGGTCTTGTCCAGTGCCGCGGTTCCGGCCTGGGTGGCCAGATCGGCGGCGTCAGAGGCAAGCTCGCGGGCCTCTTCGGCGAGGTCCTTGAGCTTGTCCGCGATAGAAGTGTCCGACATCAGGGTCCCTCCTTACGCCTTCGCGTCGCCGTTGGAGCCGTCCGGCTTCGGCGCCGTATCGGGCTTGGTTTCCGCCGTCTTGGTTTCGGCCGTCTTGGTTTCGGCCGTCTTGGCGTCTGCCGTCTTGGCCGCGGCCGCCTTCGGCTCGTCCTTCTTCGCCGCCGGCTTCTTGGCCGGCGCCTTTTTGGCCGCTGGTTTGGCTGCCGATTTCGGGGCCGCCGGCTCGTCCTTCAGCGCCTTGATGTTGTCGTTGGTGATCTCGCCGTCATTGGTGATGGTGGACGCCTTGATGATCTCATCCTCCTCGTTGATCTTGATCGACTTGCTCTCCTTGTCGATCAGCGGGGTGAGGAAGTTGAGCAGGTTCTTGGCGTAGAGCGCGCTGGCGTCGACCGCCACGCGGCTGGCCACGTTCAGGTGGCCCACCAGGGTCACGCCATGCGCTTCGACCACTTCGCCCGGCTTGGACAGCGGGCAGTTGCCGCCCTGCTCGACCGCCAGATCGACGATGACCGAGCCCGGCTTCATGGTCTTCACCATCTCCTCGGTGACCAGCACCGGGGCCGGACGGCCCGGGATCAGCGCCGTGGTGATGACGATGTCCTGCTTGGCGATGGTCTCGGCAATGAGTGCCGCCTGCTTCTTCTTGTACTCGTCGCTCATTTCCTTGGCGTAGCCGCCGGCGGTCTCGGCCTGCTTAAACTCGTCGTCCTCGACGGCGACGAAGGTTCCGCCCAGGCTCTCCACCTGTTCCTTGGCGGCCGGCCGGACGTCGGTGGCCGACACGATGGCGCCGAGGCGCCGGGCCGTGGCGATCGCCTGCAGACCGGCGACACCGGCCCCCATGACCAGGACACGGGCCGGCGGAACCGTGCCGGCGGCGGTCATCATCATCGGAAACGCGCGGCCGAACACGGCGGCGGCGTCCAGCACGGCCTTGTAGCCGGCCAGGTTCGACTGCGAGGACAGCACGTCCATGGACTGGGCCCGGGTGATCCGCGGCACCAGCTCCAGGGCGAAGGCGCGTACGCCCTGATTGGCGATGCCGTCGACGATCGCCTTGTCCTTGTGCGGCTCCATCAGGGAGATCAGCAGCGCGCCCTTCTTGAGCAGCGGAATCTCGTCCTGGGTCGGTTTTCGCACCTTCAGGACGACGTCGGCGTCGCCGATCGCCTCCTTGGCGGTCTTGACGATCTTGGCGCCCGCGGCGGAATAGGCGTCGTCGGTCACGGCAGCGGACAGACCCGCACCGGACTCGATCGCGACGTCCGCGCCGAGCTGAATATATTTCTTCACCGTGTCCGCAGAGGCTGCGACGCGTTTCTCGCCCTCTCGGCGTTCCTTGATGATGCCGATTTTCATCTTGGGTCCCCGCTGGATTCCCTTTTTCGTGGACGGGCTATGCCGGGAGGAGCGCCGAAAGCGCAAGCCGGACGCCAACCCCGTGCCCGCACGTAGTTAACTGCACCGGACTGTACCAGCGACAAGCGCGTGATGGGCAATGGGATAATTCTAAAAATCCGCCCAGGAGCCGGAATCGGCACGAAACCGGGATGGATTCTATCGGAACGTGGCGCGGCGGCGGTCGATCTCCAGCTTCCGCAGATCGGCGTCGCGCTGATCGCGCAGCCAGGCATAGGCCCGACGGCAGACCTCCGGAGGCGAGGTGGAGCTTGCGCCGGCCCGCGACGTGCCGGGCCGGGAGCAGTCCGCTTCGGCCTGATGCTGCAGCGCCGTCCAGCGTTTCAGGCGGTCGTCGAGCAGCGCCTCGTAAAAGGCGGCGCGGTCGGTCGCCGTTTCGAAGAAACCGCCCCGCAACGGTACGATGAGGCGGAACGGCACCTGGCTGCCGGCCGGCGCTCCGGCGGCCGGCGCCAGGTCGGCCATGGGGGAGAACGGGCGCCGGGCCTGCGCCGCGGTCAGGACATCGGGCAGGGGACGGGGGTGGAGGATCTCGGTCGTCGTCAGGTAGCCCGGCGCCTCGCAGGTCACCTCGACCGGGAAACCCAACCTGCGCGGGTCGATGCTCATCGGGGCGGGCTGCATGTCGCGTCGGCCGCTGCGCCCGACCGCCCGGCAGCGCGCATCGGCCGGGACCGCCTCGACGAGGGTGAGCTGCGGGGCCGGCGGTCCGCCCGTCTGCATGGTCGTCCGCGGCGACGTGCATCCAGTCAGGACGGCGATCAGGGCGAGAGCGGTCAGAGCGCGAATCATAGCTTATGGTACCGCGAGCCCGGTCTGTCGTGCCATAACCCGCACCCATTATTCGGTGCCGCCTCCGGTGCCCCGACCGTCGCGGAGAGTCCCATGTCCGACACGACCCCCACCATCCGGCTCAACAAGGGGGGCGGCGCGCGCCTGCTGCGCGGTCATCCCTGGGGCTTCTCCAACGAGATCGTGATGACGGCCGAGGCCAAGGCCCTGCCGCCGGGATCCGTGGTCACGGTGGAGACCCCTGGAGGCGACGCGGTCGGTTCGGCCCATATGAACCCGCACAGCCTGATCGCCCTGCGGATGCTGGACCGCGACCCGACGGTCGCGATCGACGCCGGCTGGATCGCCGGCCGGTTGGCGACGGCGCTGGCCTGGCGCGAGCGGATGTTCGACACGCCGTATTATCGCGTCGTCCATGCCGAGGCGGACGGCCTGCCCGGCCTGATCGTCGACCGCTACGGCGACGTGGTCGTCATTCAGGCGAACTCCGCCGGGATGGACCGGATGGTCCCGATGGTGGCCGAGGCCGTGCGTCAGGTCCTGTCGCCGGCGGCGGTCGTGCTGCGCAACGACAGTTCCGTCCGCAAGCTGGAGGGCTTGGGCGAGGAGGTGCGGCTGGTCGAAGGCACCGTGCCGGACCCGGTCCTGGTGGCCGAGGGCGGGGCCCTGTTCCCGCTCGACCCGATGGGCGGGCAGAAGACCGGCTGGTTCTACGACCACCGCGACAACCGCGCCTTCGTCGCCCGTCTGGCCGGCGGCGCCCGGGTGCTGGATCTCTATGCCCATACCGGCGGCTTCGGCATTCAGGCGGCGGTGGCCGGAGCGGCGTCGGTCGACCTGATCGACCGGGCCGGGCCGGCCCTGGCGCAGGCGGCCCAGGCGGCGGAGCTGAGCGGTGTGGCGGACCGCGTCACCACGCGCAAGGCCGATGCCTTCGCGGCCCTGGAGCACCTGGTGAAGACCGGCGAGCAATACGACATCGTGGTCTGCGATCCGCCGGCCTTCGCGCGGTCCAAGAAGGATGTCGGCCCGGCGGCCAAGGCCTATCGCAAGCTCGCCCGCATGACCGCGCAGATCACCGCGCCGGGCGGCGTGCTGCTGCTGGCCTCGTGTTCGCACCACATGGATCCGGTCTCCTTCGCCCAGCAGAACGCCCGGGGCCTCGGCGACGCGGAGCGCCAGGGACGGCTGCTGCGCTCGGCCGGTGCGGGGCCGGACCATCCGGTCCATGCACATCTGCCGGAGAGTGCCTATCTGAAGGCCATTGTCTTCGCGCTCGACTGAGCGGGCGCGCGGGTGTCTTCGCGCTCGACTGAGCGGGCGCGCGGGCGACCGGAAACGAACAGCGCGGGGATCGGATGGCCGACATCGTTCTCTATGGCCTGCCCCACTCGAATTTCGTGCGGGCCTGCGCCATGACCGCTCTGGAGAAGGGGGCGTCCTACGAGGCCGCTCTGACTGGGCTCCGCGACATGCGTTCGCGCGAGATGCAGGCGATCTCGCCCTTCGGCAAGGTGCCGGTGATGCGCCACGGCGACCTCGTGCTGTTCGAGAGCCTGGCGATCATGCGCTATATCGATCTCACCTTCGGCGAGCCCGAGGCCCTGCAACCGTCCGACCCGCTGGACCGGATCCGCCTGGATCAATGGTTCAACGCGGTGATGGGCACGGTCGATCGCCATATCGTGCGGGAATGGGCGCTGGAACAGGTCTTTCCCAGCGGTCCCGACCGGACGGTCGACGAAGCGCGGATCGCCCGGGCGCGCAAGGCGGCGGCGCGGGATATCGCAGTGCTGGAGCGGCAATACGCGGCCCAGGGCCATCTGGTCGGCGACCGCCTGTCGCTCGCCGATATCGTGCTGGTCTGCACGCTCGACGTGCTCACGCTGATCGACGGGGCCGGGACGCTGTTGGAGCCGGCACCCGCGCTGGCACGGGCGATGACGGCCTTGCGGCAGCGCGAGAGTTGGCAGCGGGCCTGTGCGCACAGCATCGTGCCCGACTGGTCGGTCTGATATCGGGGATCGACGCCTGGGATCAGGGCCTGGGATCGGTGCCCGGGATCAGCGCCCGGGGTGAGCGGCGGTTCCCGGCGGCCAGGAGAGCCAGCACCCGTTCTCGTAGGTGCTGCAGTGGAACAGGCTGCCGGCGTCGAATTCCATCAGCCGCAGCTCGCGGTCGCTGAGGGCGGTTCTCTCGTAGAACCGCAGCACGCCGAACAGCATGCAGACCGGCGCGTCCTCGGTGGCGCGCAGCGGCAGGAGCAGGCGCTGAAAGCCCACATACCGGTCGGCCGGCTTCGACAGGCTGCCGCGGTAATAGAACGGCAGGCCGACCTCCAGGCAGGTATCGAACATCTTGCTGCGGGCGTGATAGACGGCATTGGACAGCAGCTCGTCCATGAACCGGCCCCTCGGCTCGAAGCCGAATTCATCGGTCAGCCTGGTGCCGGCGATGATGCTCTGGTACCGGCCGTCGCGCCGTTCCTGCAGAAAGAACCAGGGCAGGACCTGCGTCGGCAGGGTCAGCATGTCGATCTGGGATCGCACGGGGATTCGGTCGGGAGCGGATGAGGCGGCGCAGAGCTCCAGCCAGTGGCTGAAAAGATCGGCGCACAGGCCGTCCGGAGCGATGCCCGCGGTCCTTATCTCACCGGGGTAGCCGGTTTCTGACAACGCCCCGCTCCATATTATAACAACCGATAGGAGAGACAGAGTCCCCGCGAGCAAGACGGTCGCGGGGGCGCGTGCTGCCGACCCGGATCGCATCTTTGTGCAGAAAGGTTAACGACTCGTTAACGGAAAACGGGTGGGCCGCCGTGCCCCTACGGGGCGTCCGACCAGTCAATCCACTGGTCCGCTCTGAAGATTCTCCGGAAAACCAAACCCTTGTCATCGGTGGGGTCGTGGGGGCCGGAGATAGGAGAGGTCGACGGGCCATCGGAGAGTTCCTGAGCAGAGAGAAATTCCATCACGCCACACACCAGATCGATTTCGGCACGGGCTGCGCTGCGCAAGGGAAGAAGGATCCTACGAAAGGCGATGTGCCCCCGGGACGGGGCGGCGAGAGTCGCGCCATAGTAGACGGGACAGCCCTGCTGTACACATAAATCAAACAGGGCCCGACGCGCCGGGTAGATCTCCGCGCGCATGAGCTCGTCGAGATACTTCCCCGTCGTCTCCGTGCCCATGTTGTCGACCAGGGTCGTCGCGGCCAGACGCACGAGATAGCGGTCCCCCCGCCGCTCGATCAGGAAGAAGTTGCCTCGGGTGGATTTCGGCAGCGTGAGCAGGTCGATCTGATCGCGTATCGGGATACCGAGCGCAGCCTCGCTGTTCCGGACGAGCGCCTGCCAATGCTCGAAGATATCGGCGCAGAGCCCGGCCGGGCCCGGGAGGGAGTGGCTGTCGGTGTGGTCAGAGGCCTGCATGCCACCCCTCGGGACGAACGCGATCTCTGCAGTATTCACGATCAGCGAGCGCCGTCCAATGCGGACGACCGAAGTCATCGAATGCGCCGGGCGGGTGCCGTGCAGGAATCATGACGGAGAACCAAATCGGATGAAAAATAACAATAAAAAAACCTAGAAGAGTAATTTCCAAGGATTTCCATAACGCCGCGGCCGGGATGCGCGGCGATGGCGTTGGGGCGATCGCGACGGGGCGAGCCGGCGCCGGACGCCTTTCGCAGGCAACCGCGGCCCGGTCTCGCGCGTTACTGCCCGAACAAGTGTCAAGGAGAGCCCTATGGACCGGGTCTACCGACTGGAGACTTTCGGCCGCATAGGCTTTGCGGCGCACGGCGTCGTCTATCTGCTGGTCGGTTGGTTCGCCATCCGCTCGGCGCTTGGCCTCGGCGTTCCCACGGACACCAAGGGCGCCCTGCACAGCCTGGTCGGAGGGCCGTTCGGCTGGGCGATGCTCGGTGCCATGGCGCTCGGGCTGCTGTTCTACGGGCTGTTCCGCTTGGTGGAGGCGATCCTGGACCTGAACGACATCGGTGACGACGCCCGCGGGATGGTGGTGCGGACCGGCCGGATCGTCGGCGCGGTCATCCATATCGGTCTGGCGATCTATGCCGCGGCCCTCGCGATCGGGTTGACCCTGTCGGGCGGAGACATGAACGGCTGGACCGCCTGGCTGATGCGGCAGCCCTACGGCCCGTGGATGGTGATGGCGATCGGCGCCGTCGTGTTCGGCGTCGCTCTTGCCCAGGCCAAGTCCGCCTGGACCGCCGACTTCATGGACGACCTCACGATCTCGGGTGAGACGCACGCGACGGCCGAGGCGGTCGGCCGCGCGGGCTATGCCGCCCGTGCCTTCGTGCTGACCCTGGTGGCGGTGTTTTTGGTGAGCGCCGGCTGGAACACCGATCCCAGTCAGGCTGGCGGCCTTGCCGAGGCGCTGCGGGAACTGCAGAAGCAGCCCTACGGTCCCTGGCTGCTGGGGATCGTGGCGGTCGGCCTGCTGATGTTCGGCCTGTCGAGCTTCGTGGAGGCGGTGCATCGCCGGATCACCGACGACAACGTGATCGACCGACTGCGCGCCCAGGCCACCGGCGGCTGACGCCCTGCGCTGCGGGCCGGGCGGTCGGTTGCTCCGGAAGGGGCCGGTCCGAGCGGCGGAAGGTCCCGTCGGTCGCGGTTTCAGCCGGGGACGGCGTCCGGGAGATGGAATGGTGTCCCCGACAGGATTCGAACCTGTGACCCCCAGATTAGGAATCTGGTGCTCTATCCAGCTGAGCTACGAGGACAGCCGGTGCTGTTCTACCGCAGGCCGGGCGACGGTGCCACCGTCGAGGCGCTTGCATGGGGCGGCAATCGGGCGGATCATGACGCCAAGGCCCGGCCAATTGGGCATTTGCGACGGGATCGGGCCGTTCTAGCTGCCTCGGAATGGGCGCGGCCGAGCCGTCGCCGAGCCGCCGACGATGACGCAGCGTCGTTCCGATGGGTCGCCAGACCGGCCCGCCCGCTTCGCCAAGCGGGAGGTAGAGATGATTGTTTCCGACATCCTGAAGACCAAGGGCAAGAACGTCGTGACCGTGGCGCCGGATACGCCCGTCGGGGTCGCGGTCGCCACCCTCGCGGAAAAGCGCATCGGCTGCATCGTCGTCACCACCGATGGCGGCGCGCTCGCCGGCATCCTGTCGGAGCGCGACGTGGTGCGCGTGCTGGCCCAGCAGGGCGGCGACGTGCTCGACGAGCCGGTCAGCGCCCTGATGACCGCCAAGGTCGTGACCTGCAGCCCGAGCCAGACCATCGCCGATGTGATGGAGATGATGACCCAGGGCCGCTTCCGGCACGTGCCTGTGCTGGAGGAGGGACGGCTCGCCGGCATGGTCTCGATCGGCGACGTGGTGAAGTTCCGCCTGGAGGAGACCGAGGAGGAGGTCCGTCAGCTATCGGCCTATGTGGCCGGCGGCTGAGCGCCGGCCCTTCTCGTCTTCTGCGTCGCCTCCTGCGCCCTCTTGGAAGGCAATTCGAGGGGGCGACTATGCGTCTTTTCAGGCGCGATGAGCCCGGACGGCGTCGCGGATCCGCACCAGCGCCTCGTCGAGCACGCTGCGCGGGCAGGCGAGGTTGATGCGCTCGAAGCCCGCGCCCTCGTCGCCGAAGATATAGCCTTCGTCGAAATAGACCCTGGCCCGGTTCAGCATCAGGTCCTCAAGCGCGTCCTTGTCCAGGCCGAGGGCGCGGCAGTCGAACCATTGCAGGTAGGTGCCCTGCGGCCGGATCGCGCGGATCTCCGGCACCTCCTGCCCGAAGAAGGCGATCAGCCGGTCTGCGTTGCCGGCGACATAGGCCATCACCGCGTCGAGCCACTCGCCGGCCCCGCGATAGGCGGCCATGGTGGCGGCGATGCCGAACGGGTTCATCCCCGGCAGGGTGTGCAGCGCGTAGGTCGCCGCGAACTGCTCCCGCAGGGCCGGGTTCGGGATGAAGATGTTCGAGGTGTGCAGGCCGGCCAGGTTGAAGGTCTTCGACGGCGCGGTGCAGACGATGGTGTTCTGGGCCGCGGTGTCGCCGAGGGTGGCGAAGGGCGTGAAGGTCTCGCCCGGGAACATCAGGTCGCCGTGGATCTCGTCGGCCACCACGATGACCCCGTGGCGGGCGCAGATCTCGGCGACTGCGCTCTGTTCCTCGGCGCTCCAGACCCGGCCGATCGGGTTGTGCGGCGAGCACAGGATCAGCAGCCTGGCCTTCGGGTCCTTGGCCTTCGCTTCCAGATCCTCCAGATCCATGCGGTAGGCGCCGTCCTCCAGGATCAGCGAGTTGGAGACCACCTCGCAGCCGTTGTTGGTCGTCACCCGGAAGAACGGGTAGTAGACCGGCCGCTGCACGATCACCTTGTCGCCGGGCTGGGTGAAGGCGCGCACCACCACGTTCAGGGTCGGCACCACGCCCGGCGCGGTGATCAGCCACTCGCCCTGGGCGTCCCAGCCCTGGCGGGTGCGGAACCAGGTGCAGACGGCCTCGACATAATCGTCGGTCTTGGCCGAGTAGCCGAAGATCCCGTGGGCGGCGAGGTCGCCCAGCGCCTTGGTCACCGCCGGCGGGCAGCGGAAATCCATGTCGGCCACCCACATCGGCAGCACCCGGTCGGCGCCGTTGTGCCCATAGGTCTTGTCCCAGGCCGCGAAACCGCCGTGGTTGTGATAGTCCCATTTGACCGAGTGGGTGTTCTCGCGGTCGATGATCTCGTCGAAGTCGAACGGCATGCGGCGGTATCCCTTGAGTGGGGCGGAACGTGGCGATAGAGGACCACAGTCGACCGCTGAACAGAATAGGCCAACGGCCTTCCGGACGCCCTATTGCTGCTTGCGGAGGGCATCCGCCGCGGCGAAATGGGCGAGTTGGTCGCCATGGGCCTTCACGAAGGCCGGCCGGCCGGTGGCTCGGGCGACATACGCGCGGCAGCCGGGATGTCCGGACAGCCCGTCGAATCGATCGACCATCCGCAGCACGTCGGCCATCAGGATGTCGGCGACGGAGAAGCCGCCGGACAGCCACTCCCGGTCCGCCAGCACCGCTTCCATGTGCTTGAGCCGGCCGGCCTGGAACGACTCGAGAAGCTGGCGTCCGGGCGTGTCCGTCGTGTCGCCGGTGAACCTGTACAGAACCCAGGGCAGGGCCGCCATCTCGACGGAATTCAGGGCGGCGAACAGCCATTGCACCACGTCGCTGCGCCGCCCGCGCTCGCCCGGCAGCAGCGCCTCGCTCAGTCCGCCCAGGTGGAGCAGGATGGCGCCGGTCTCGAAGATCGACAGATCGCCGTCGGTCAGCCACGGGACCTGGCCGAAGGGTTGGTGGGCGAAATGCTCCGTTCCCCGATCGTCGAAGGGCACGCTCTCCACCCGGTACGCCAGACCGGCCTCCTCCAGCGCCCAACGGATGCGCAGGTCGCGCACCAAGCCCCGCGGCGGCTCCGGCACCCAGTCGAAAGTGGTGAGGATCAGCTCGGTCATGTCCGGTTGTCCCTTGCCGTGGTCTCCTTTCCGCCGGGAGGCCGATTGTGGGACCGTGTCCCGTCATGGACCCGTCGGTCGACCCAGCAGTTTGCAGCCGGCGAGCACGGCGTCAATCCACCACCCCTCCAGCAGATCCTCCTGCAGTTCCCAGCGCTGCTTGGTGGCGCGCCAGCGGGCGGTATAGGGGCACCAGTACCCCCACTCCGGCGGCATCCAGGACAGCGGGTCGCCGTCGCCCTTCGATCGGTTGGCGCTCTTGTCGACGGCGATCAGCGTGTCCGGGTGGGACAGGTCGTTGGCATAGGCCTCGCGCCGGGCCGCATCCCAGCGATGAGCGCCGGACCGGTGCGCTTCCGACAGCGGAACCCGATGGTCGACGTCCAGGTCGCCCGGGTCGGTGAAGGTGGCGCCGGTGAACGGGTCGTACCAGCGGCCGGAGACGACCTTGCAGCCATCGGCGCTCATCGCCGGCGGGTCCAGGCTCTCGGCGACCAGCACCTCCTGGCGGGTGTCCCGGCAGTCGCCGTCGGCATCGCTCCAATGCCGGTAGAGGTCCCGCTCGAACGGTTCGTCGACGGGGTAGAACAGTTCGGACTGGCGCAGCCCCGCGACGGCGGCGACCAGGGCGGCGATCACCACCGCCCAGCGCGACCAGCGGCCGGTCCGGCGCCTCCAGAAGCCGGTGCGCTGGTGGTTCGCAGATTTGCGGGAGCGGGGGGTGGAGCGAGGTCCAGCGCGCCGGGGCGCCATGGTCAGACTCCGATCGGCGGGTAGAGGATCAGCAGGCCGGTCACGGTCAGCAGCGACAGGCCGGTGGCCGCCAGAATACCGGCCGAGGCGGCGGTGACCGAGATGCCGTAATGCTGGGCGAAGACATAGACGTTGGCGCCGACCGGACAGGCGGCGAAGATCACCGCGGCCTGGACCCAGAACGGATCGGCGCCGACCACATAGGCGAGGATCACGAAGGTGACCGCCGGGTGGATGAACAGCTTGAAGATCACCATCATGGCGGCCGGACCGACACTGCCGGCGACCCGGCGGTAGGCCAGCGTGGCGCCGAGCGCGAACAGGGCCGAGGGCGGGCCGGCCTGTCCGATGAAGCCGAAGCTCTTGTCGACCAGATCGGGCAGCGGCAGGCCGGCGATGCCCCACAGGATGCCGAGCAGGGTCGACATCAGGATCGGGTTCTTCAGCATGGCCCGCAGCGACTGGCGCACCGCCCGCCATCCGCCGCCCGGTCGGTCGCCGCTGCGGGCGATCTCCAGCATCATGGTGACGATGCTGAACAGCAGCACGTCCAGGGTGAACAGCAGGACGGCCGGGGTCGCGCCCTTCTCTCCGAACAGGCCGATCAGCAGGGGCAGAGCCAGGAGCACGCCGTTGGAGAAGCAGGATCCGAAACCCTGCATGGTCATCTCGGCGAACCGCTGGCGGAACAGCAGCCCGCCCAGCACGGCACCGGCGGTGAAGACCAGCACCTCGCTGTAGAAGAATCCGGCCACGAACGACCATTCGCCGATCGCGGTGACGTCGGTCGTCGCCATCAGCCGGAACAGCATCGGCGGCATGGCGAAGGTGAAGACGAAGACGTTCAGGCCGCGTACCCATTCCTCCGCCAGCACGCGGGTCTTGCCGGCGATGAAGCCGGCGAAGATCACGGCGAACAGAGGAACGACGGCATTGAGGATGGCATCCAAGCGTCGGCTCCCGGGAAGACGCGCCATGTAGCGATGGTCGTGGCGGCGCGTCAACGCGTAGACTGCGCCCATGCCGAGAGGAATGCCGCGCCGAGACCTGATTGCCGCTCTGGCGGTTCTGCCTGTCGCCGCCTGTGCTGGCGGGCCGGGACCGGAGATCTGGCACCGCCACGACCCGCTGTCGCCCCGGGTTGTCGATCACCGGGTCTGGCAGGTCATCCTCGACCGAAACACCCGCGACTGGCCCGACGGCATCACCCGGGTCGACTACACCCGGTTCTCGACCGCCGACCGGGAGCTGCTGGAAGCCTATGTCCGCGAGCAGTCGGCGCTGCCCGTGGCGTCGCTGTCGCGGCGCGAGCAGCTGGCGTTCTGGTTGAACCTGTATAATGCCCTGGTGGTGCGCTTGGTCCTGGATCACCTGATCGTGGGCAGCCCGGACGATATCCGGACCGGCGGCCTGTTCCCGCGTGGCCCCTGGGACGTGCCGCTGGTGCGGGTCGAGGGGCGGGATGTCTCGCTGGCCGGGATCCGCCGCGAGGTGCTGGCGCCGGTGTTCCACGACCCGCGCTGGCATTACGGGTTGTGCGACGGCACCCTGGGCGCGCCGAGCCTGCGCCGCCGCGCCTTTGCCGGTGCCGACGTGGACCGGCGCCTGGAGGACGCGGCCATCGAGTATGTCGCCCATCCGCGGGCGGTGGACCGGCCGGCGGACCGGCCCGGCATTGTCCGCCTGAACAGCCTCTGGCGGCGCCACATGGAGGATTTCGGCGGCACGCTCCAGGCCGTCTTCGCCAGCATCGATCTCTATGCCGAGGCGGAACTCCGCGCAGTGCTCGCGCGAAATCCGCAGGTTGTCTGGATGGACGACCGCCGGCTGAACGCTTTTCAAGTCTAGCGGGCGTTGGGCGTCGACATTGTAAGGTAATTTGATATATGTACCCGTCGCATGTAGGGATTTATTGTTCAGAAGCTGAGTGACCCCATATTCGGACGGAATCGGCGCCAGAGGCCGGAGAGATCATGCGCGTTCGTGAGGATTACCGCGGAATCAATGGGCCCGAGAAGGCTGCCATCCTGTTGATGTCCCTGGGCGAGCAGCAGGCCGCCGCGCTGTTCAGCCAGATGGACGACGAGGAGATCAAGGAGATCTCCCAGGTCATGGCCGGTCTCGGAACCGTTTCTTCGAATATCGTCGAAAGGTTGTTTGTCGAATTCGCCGAGCAGGTGTCCTCCACCGGCTCGCTGGTCGGCTCGCTCGACAGTACCGAGCGGCTCCTGACCAAGGTGCTCGGCGAGGACCGTGTCGCCGACATCATGGAGGAGATCCGCGGCCCGGCCGGTCGCACCATGTGGGACAAGCTCGCCAACGTGAACGAGAACGTTCTGGCGAACTACCTGAAGAACGAATACCCGCAGACCGTCGCCGTCATCCTGGCCAAGATCAGCCAGTTGCACGCCGCCAAGGTACTGGCGACCCTGCCCGAGAACTTCGCCATGGAAGTGGTCATGCGCATGCTGCGCATGGAAGCGGTCAACAAGGAGATCGAGCGCGACGTGGAGCGGGTGCTGCGCACCGAGTTCATGTCCAACCTGGCGCGCACCAACCGGCGCGACAGCCACGAGATGATGGCCGAGATCTTCAACAGCCTGGACCGCGCCACCGAGAGCCGGTTCCTGTCGGCCCTGGAAGAGCGCAACAAGGACAGCGCGGAGAAGATCCGCTCGCTGATGTTCACCTTCGAGGACCTCAACCGCCTCGACCCGGCCGGCGTGCAGACCCTGCTGCGCGCGGTCGACAAGGACAAGATGACCATTGCCCTGAAGGGGGCGTCGGAGGAGCTGCGCGACCTGTTTTTCTCCAACATGTCGGAACGCGCCGGCAAGCTGCTGCGCGAGGACATGCAGTCCATGGGGCCGATCCGGCTGAAGGACGTGGAGGATGCGCAGAACGCCATGGTGCAGTCGGCCAAGGACCTGGCCGACCGCGGCGAGATCGTGCTGGGCGGTTCGGGCGGCGACGACCAGCTGGTCTACTGAACGCCGCGGGACCTGGCCGGGAATCGTTAGGACAAATCGGCCATCCGGTGCATCATCCGGATATGACCCCCATGCAAGACCTCCAGTTCGATACGGACGACGACGAGGCTGTTCGTCGCGTGCTGACCGAACGCCGCGCCGAGATCGAAGCCCTGATGGCCGGGTCCAAGGAGGCGCGCGGGGCGGTGGAGCTCGATCAGAGCCGGGTCGGGCGGCTGTCCCGGATCGATGCGATCCAGGATCAGGCCATGGCCCTGGAGACCGATCGACGCCGGACGCTGGAGTTGCAGCGCATCGGCTCGGCCCTCAAACGCCTCGACGCCGGTGAGTACGGCAGTTGCGTGCGCTGCGGTGAGGAGATCGAACCCGCCCGCCTCGGCACCGACCCGGCCGCGACGCTCTGCATGGACTGCGCCGACAACTGATCCGCCGCCTGAACCGCCGCTGAACCACCGCTGCGGTCATCAACCGCGTTGCCTCGGGTCAACCTCGGTGGCAGTGTCCGGTCATGGCGATAGACGGAAACGATTTTCTCCGCGACATCTGGTACTTCGCGATGCCGTCGGCGGCGCTGAAGCCGGGTGAGATGCGCGACAAGACCCTGCTGGAAGAGCCGCTGGTCTTCGCGCGCACCAGCGAGGGCAAGGCGTTCGCCCTGCGCGACATCTGCCCGCATCGCGGCATCCCGCTCTCCGACGGCTGGTTCGACGGAAAAGAGCTGGAGTGCTGCTATCACGGCTGGCGCTTCGCACCGACCGGTCACTGCACCTGCATCCCCTCGCTGACCGAAGATCAGGAGATGGATGTGGACGCCATCCGCGTGCGTCCGTATCCGGTGGAGGAGCGCGGCGGCGGCATCTGGGTCTACATGTCCGCCGATCCGCGCGGCCGGGCCGAGCCGAAGATGGCCCCGCCCGACCTGCCCGAGGTCACGACGCTCGGCCCCGGCCTGACCGAGCGGATGATCTTCCCCAGCCATATCGACCACGCGGTGATCGGGCTGATGGACCCGGCGCACGGACCCTTCGTGCACCAGAGCTGGTGGTGGCGCTCCAAGCGCTCGATACACGAGAAGGCCAAGCGCTTCGGGCCGGCCGAGTACGGCTTCGCCATGCTGCGTCACCAGCCGTCGAGCAACTCCGCCGCCTACAAGCTGCTGGGCGGCACCCCGACCACGGAGATCCGATTCCGCCTTCCGGGCATCCGGATCGAGGATATCGAGGTCGGCGACAAGCGGGTCTGCAACCTGACCACAGTCACGCCGATCGACAGACAGACCACCGAGATCCACCACATGATGTACTGGAACGTCGGCTGGGCCGGGGCGCTGAAGCCGATCCTGCGGGTCTTCGCGCGCAAGTTCCTGGGCCAGGACCGCGACGTGGTGGTCAAGCAGCAGCGCGGGCTGAAATACGACCCCAACCTGATGCTCATCAACGACGCCGACATGCAGGCCAAGTGGTACTACCGCCTGAAGAAGGCCTATGGCGGCTGGACCGAGGGCGCGTTCGAGAACCCGGTGCGCGAGACCACCCTGCGTTGGCGGAGCTGACCGCGGCGTGAGCACGACGGCCGAGGTCCTGCGCGACCGCGAGGCGAAGGGGATCGCCCTCTTCATCGTGCTGGAGATCGTCGGGATCGTCGCCCTGGTCCTAGGCATCCTGGTGTTCGTGTCCCGCGCATCCCCGTTGGCGGTCCTGGCGATCTCCGTGCCGGGCCTTCTTGTCCTGACCGGCCTGCTGGTTCTCGTGCGCCGTCGAAAGTGGGTGACCGCCGCGGGTCTCGTCGCGATGGCCGTCTCGATCCTGGCGACCGGCCCGTTCGTCTTCCTGGAGTGGGAGGGAACCGGGACCTCCGCGGCCTATCTGGTGAAGACCGGCTATCCCATGGGGCTGGTCCTCCTGCTGGTCAGTGCGACCACCCTGCAGCCGCTCTATCCGGTGGTGGTGACGGTGCTGCTGGCCGTGTTCCGCGGGATTCTGATCTCGGTCGCCCTGGACGATCCCGCCACCGTGATGGCGACCCTGCCGACCTGGCAGGAACATGTGATGGGGCCGGCACTGCATCTCGGGCGGGTCGCCAACGAGACGGCGTTCCTGCTGGGCACCGGGGCGATCGTCGGCTTCTCGACCTGGATCGCCCGGCGTACGGTGATCTCCGCCGCGCGGCTGGAGCAGGCGGCCGGGCAACTCAGCCGCTACTTCTCGCCCGAGGTGGCCGAACGGGTGGCGACCGCTGATCCGGACTTCCTGCGGCCGGGCGGCAGCCTGCGCTTCGTGGCCGTGCTCGTCTCCGACATCGGCGGCTTCACCGCCCTGTCCGCCTCCATGGGTCCGGACGCGACGATGCGGTTTCTGGCCGACTACCAGAAGCGGATGACCGAGGTGATCTTCCGCAACGGCGGGTCGGTCGACAAGTTCATCGGCGACGGGATCCTGGCGACCTTCGGCGCCACCGGGGCGATGCCGGCGCCCTGCGCCCGGGCGGTGGCCACGGCCCAAGGCATGATGGACGCCCTGCAGGCCATCAATTCCGAGCGGCTGGCCGCCGGCGCCCCGCCGATCTCCCATCGCATCGGCGTCCATGCCGGCGAGGCCATGGTCGGCAATGTGGGCAGCGAGGACCGGCTGGAGTTCACGGTGATCGGCGATGTGGTCAACCTGGCCAACCGGATCGAGCAGGCCTGCAAGCAGACCGGCGACGCGGTTCTGCTGTCCGCAGCGGTGGTCGAGGCCTGCCCGGACGTTCCGGCCATGTCCCGCGGCCGGCCCGACCTTGCCGGCATCGACACGCCGCCCGAACTCTTCGCCCTGACGGGGCCGGCCCGGGGGATCGCTCCATGTTGATGTCCCTTCGCGGCCTCGCCCTCGACTGGCGGCTTCTGGCGTTCGGCTTCCTGATGTCGTTCTCGTCCAGCTTCGGTCAGACCTATTTCATCTCCCTGTTCTCGGCCGAGTTCCGCGCGGCCTTCGACCTGAGCCATGGCGGCTTCGGGACGCTCTACTCGGCGGCGACCCTGACGAGTGGGCTGCTGCTGCTCTGGGCCGGCGGCATGATCGACCGGGTGGATCTGCGGATCTTCGCCGCCATCGTGCTGGCCGGGATCGCCGCCGCCTCGGCCTTCGCCTCGGCCATGACCGGCCCCGTCACTCTCGTCATCGTGCTGTTCCTGCTACGGTTCTTCGGGCAGGGACTGGCGAGCCACACGGCTGTCACCTCGGTCGCCCGATACGCCGATGCGGGCGTGCGCGGCCGGTCGGTCAGCCTCGCCGCGCTCGGGTTTCCGGTGGGCGAGGCGGTCTGGCCGACGGTGGCGGTGGCCCTGATCGCCCTGATCGGCTGGCGCTGGACCTATGGCGGGGCGGGACTGCTGACGCTGGCGGTGTTCCTGCCGCTCGCCCTGCTTCTGCTGGCGACCCATGGGCGGCGCCACACCGATCTGATGGCGCGCACCGTTGACGAGGGGATGGAGGGCGCGCTGCGGCAATGGACCCGCGGCGAGGTCCTGCGCGATCCGACCTTCCTGTGGTCCCTGACCGCCGTCCTGGCGCCGTCCTTCATCGTCACCGGCATCCTGTTCCATCAGGTGTATCTGACGGAGTCGAAGGGGTGGGACCTCTCGATCTTCGCCACCGGCTATGTGGGATACGCCGTGTGTCAGATCGCCGTCGCCCTGGTGGCCGGCCCGGCGATCGACCGGATCGGCGCCCGGCGGGTGGCCCGGGTCTATCTGGCCCCGATGGTGTTCGGTCTGGTGCTGCTCGCCGCGTCGGATGCGGTCTGGGCCGGCCTGTTCTTCCTGGCCATGTGCGGCGCCACTTCGGGGGCGTCTTCCACCCTGCTCGGCACCCTCTGGGCCGAGATATACGGGGTCCGCCACCTGGGCGCGATCCGGGCTCTGGTGACCGCCTGTTCGGTGGTCTCCAGTGCCCTGTCGCCCGCCCTGATGGGCTGGGGATTGGATGCCGGTATCACCATGGAGGCGATCGCGCTGGCCTGCGCCGTCTATGTGGTGCTGGGAATCGGTGTTCTCTGGATCCTGTTCACCGGTCGCCGCCTGTCCGCGACCTGAGGCCTTCGATCGGGCATTGCCAAAGCGCGTGCCGACCCGTTCTCATCGCCCCTCACGTCTGTTTCGGAGGATGACATGGCGAAAGCCTACTGGATTTCCGCGTATCGCAAGATCAAGGACGCGGACAAGCTCGCCGCCTATGCCAAGCTGGCCGGTCCGGCGATCACCGCCGGCGGCGGGACGTTCCTGGCCCGCGGCATGCCGGCCAAGACCTACGAGGCGGGGCTGGCCGAGCGCACGGTGCTGATCGAGTTCCCGAGCGTCGAGGCCGCCGTCGCCACCCATGACAGCCCGGCCTACAAGGAGGCGCTGGACGCGCTGGGCGACGGTGCCGAGCGCGACATGCGGATCGTCGAAGGCGCCGAGTGAACCCGGCGGCGCCGGGTCCGTCATGCGATGGTCACCGCCATTGACGGACCCGGCCCGCTCGGCTATCCGCCCTTCGTGACGTCTGAAGCACCCATTCTGTTCATCGGCGGCCTTGGCGGCTCCGGGACCCGAGCGGTGGCCGGCACCATGATGGCGCTCGGCTACTACGCCGGCGGCTGCCTGAACGGCGCCAACGACAATCTGATCTTCACCGAGCTGTTCAAACGCCCCGACTGGATCCGCGGCAGCCCGACCCCGCAAGCCATCGACCGCCGCCTGGCGCTCTTCGAGCAGGTCATGCGCGAGGGCGTCGGCGCGATGTCGATGCTGCGCTGGCCGGCGCTGCGGCGGTTCCGGCGGCAGCAGGGGCGCGGTCTGGTGGGGACGCCGGGCGCCATCGGCTGGATGACCAAGGAGCCGAACTGCCACCTGTTCGTGGAACCCATCCTGGAGCGCTGGCCGGACGCGCTGTTCGTCTATGTCACCCGCCATCCGTTGGACATGGCCTACAGCGACAACAAGGGGCAGCTCGGCAACTGGAGCTGGCTCTTCGATCTCGATCCGGACGGGTTTGCCGCGCCGGAGGCGGCACAGCTCGAATACTGGATCCGCACCCAGCGGCGGCTCGACGGCCTGCTGGCGCGTCACGAGGGCCGGATCTATCCGCTGAATTTCGACGCCTTCGCGGCCGATCCGGTGCCCCATGTGGCAGCACTCGCAGGCCGACTGGGGCTGGCGCCGGACCCGGCGGCCCTGGCGGCGGCGACCCGCGAGGTGATCGTGCCCTCGACCGTCGGCCGGTGGCGCGAGCGCGATCTCTCGGTCTTCACTTTGGAACAGCTGGAGTTCTGCCGGCGGACCGGGTGGCCGGTCGATCCGTAGCCGGCTCGGCCGTCCCGGAGACCAGGGGGAGTTCGATCGTCACCCGCGTTCCGGTCTCCGCCGAGCTGTCCAGCGTGACCCGGCCGTCCATGCGCTCGGCCATGGTCTTCACGATCGCCAGGCCGAGCCCGGTGCCGTCGACGTCTTCGGAGTCCGTCCCGGCGTTCATCGGGTTCATCCCGCGATAGAACGGGTCGAAGACATGGGGCAGGTCGCGCGGCGAGATGCCCGGACCGTCATCGATGACGATGATCGCGGCCCGGTCGTCCCGGCGCGCCACCTCGAGCCAGACACGTCCCTCCGCGCGACCGTATTTCGACGCGTTGGTGAGCAGATTGATCAGGATCTGCTTCACGGCGCGGGTGTCGCCGCGGACCCTGTCCGTTGGGGCCAGCGTGTTCGTGACCACCAGGGCCTGGGTCCGGCGCGACAGGATCGGACGGACGATGGCCTGCACCTCCGCGACGACGGCGCTCACGTCCACCTCGTCCTCCGACAGCGTGCGGTCGCGGGAGCGGATCGAGGAGAATTCCAGGATGTCCTGGATCAGGTCCAGCAGGTGCCGGCCGGATCGGTTGATATCTCCGGCGTACTCCCTGAATTTGTCCTGGGAGAGCTGAATCTGGTCCGTGGTCATGAGTTCCGACAGGCCGATGATCGCGTTGAGCGGCGTGCGCAGCTCATGGCTCATGCGGGCCAGGAAGGCGTCGGCCGCCCGCGCCGAGGCCTCGGCCTTCTCCAGCGCGGCGGTCATCGCTTCGCTGCTGGCCCGGGCCTGGGTGTTGTCGAAGCCGACCACCAGCCGGCCGCCATCGGAGGTCGGGCGGTCGTGGATCCGGATCCAGCGGTCGCCGAACCGATAGTCGTGTGAGCCGGTCGCCGACCAGTAGCGCTGCAGCCGGTCGACCACGGCCATCTCCCTGGTCTCGGCGTCGAGGTCCGGATCGCCGCGCCGGATGATGTCGCGGGTCAGGTTCTCGATCGTCGTCTCGCGCAGGTGGATGGACTTGGGATCGAGCCGGAACGTCTGCATGAACGCCTGGTTCATGAACAGAACCGTGCCCATGTCGTCGAACAGGGCGATCAGTTCCTGGATGCCTTCAAGGGCGGCGCCGACCAGCATCGAGTTGACCCGGTTGCGCTCGATATCGGTGACATCCCGCGAGACGCCTTCATAGCCGAGGAACCGGCCCTGGCGATCGTAGCGCGGCGTGCCCGACACCATTACCAGGCGGTCGGTCGGGATCGCCTTCACCCGGTAGATGAAATCCTGATACGGCTCCCGGCGGGCCAGCGCCTTGCGGTACTGGTCCCATTTCTGCGTGGTGGTGTCTTCGGCGGAGACGTCTTCCCGGCGGAAGCCGATGCGCCGGCCCGCGGCGATGGACGGTCCGCCCCAGACCCGCAGGAACCGGTCTTCGGGATCGGTCTCGAAGTACCATTGGCCATGGCTGGCCGAGATCGCCAGCGACCGCGTCTCGGTTTCCGTTCGCCCGCCGTCCTCCATGAGGGAGCCCTCGGTCAGCAGCGACAGCCAGACCATGCGCCCGTCGGGATCGACATCCGGATGCCGTTCCAGGTGCACCGTCAGCGCCTCGCCCCAGGCCCTGACAATTCGGATCTCGCCGTCGAACGATTCCCGGTCCTTCAGGTGCCGGGCGAGGCGGGAGACGAGGTCTGGGTTGTGTTCCCGATATCCCAGCAGCTCGTCGCAGATCTGGCCCACCGCGTCCGCCCGCTGGAAGCCGGTGACCCGTTCGAAGGCCGGGTTGACCCACAGGATGCGCTGGTCGCGGTCGGTGATGATGAACGCGCGGCGCATATGGGCGAGGGCTCGTTCCTTGCGCCAGGTCCGCAGATCGACCGGCGGCAGGGTCGGCTCGGCCGGCGCCCCGCGGCCGATGCGCAGGAGATCGAGGGTGCGCCTGAGGTCGTCCTCCAATGCATGGGCGAGGGCTACGGAATGGAAGGTCGCGACAAGTGACGTCTGCCCGCCCTCGGTTCCGGCCGGGTCCAACGCGAACCGGCGCTGGTCGGGCGACAGCCCGCCGGGGTCGGTCGCCAGGGTGGCGGAGGAAACTGCCGGGAGATCCGAGACCAGGGCCAGCACGAGCTCAGGCTCCGGCTGGCCGTCGCGCGTCACGGCCAGGCCGGCGCTGCCCCTGATCAGATGGCGCAGGGACGGCAGCAGCCTGGGGTCCATGTCGAGGGGGGCGGTATCACCAGTGGCCTTCCTCGCGTGGCCGGACCCGTCAACGCTTCGGTCCGGATCACGGTCATCCTGCGTCATCGGTCAGTCATATCCTGACTTTGTTATTCAGAGCAGGAATCGTAAGGCTTAATGTTTCACTGAGACATTAAAATCTACGCCGAACACTCATGAGCCGGCCGAAATAATACGGCCGGCTCTACTATGACTGGCTGTGTCGGGGAGTTATCCCTCACTGCACGTCGAACTGATAACTCACCGGCGCATAGCGGAATCCGTCGCCCTGCGCTTCCACATAGCCAATATTGGGGAAGGGCATGTGGTAGCCGGAGAACGGAATCCGGTCGGCCGCGATCATGCCGAACACCTTCCGGCGTGCGGCCGCCGCGGCGTCCTTGTCCATGTCGAAGCGGACGTGCCAGTCCGGCTTCTGCAGCGAGACCACATAGTGGTTGGCGGTGTCGCCGGTGATCATGAGCCGCTGGCCCGCGCTCTCGGCATGGAAGGCGAGATGCCCAGGCGTATGGCCGAAGGCGCTGACCGCGGTGATGCCGGAAACCACATCCTGATTGTCGTCGATGAAGGTCATCTTCTCGGCGAAGGGCACCACGTTGGCCTGTACCAGCTTGCCGACCCGTTCGGTGGGGCCGCTCGCCTTCTCCTGGGGCGACCAGAAGTCGTACTCGACCCGGCCGGCGACGTAGCGGGCATTGGGGAAGGCCGGGGTGCCGTCCTCCATCAGCCCGCCGATATGGTCGGGGTGGAAATGGGTCAGGACGACGATGTCGATCTGTTCCGGCGTATAACCGGCGCCGGCGAGGAGCGCGCGGAGTTGACCCGCGTCGGGCCGGCGCCCGGCGCCGTTGCCGGTGTCGAACAGGATCAGCTCGGCTCCGGTGTTCACGATCACCGGCGAGAAGCCGATGGTCATCTTCTTCGGCGGCAGGAAGTTCTCGGCCGCGAGCGCCTCGACCGCCTGGGGCTCCTGGTCCGTGCCGAAGATCGGGTGCGGGCCGTCCAGGGCGATGAAGCCGTCATGGATCACCGTGACCTCGAACTCGCCGAGCTTGAAGCGGTGATGGGTCCGCTGGGTCGGGCCGAGCAGGGGCGCGCTGGCACCGGCCGGCGGGGCGGTCAACACGCCGGAGGCGGCGAATGCGGTGACGCCGGCGGCACCCAGAAGGGCGGCACGGCGGGTCAGGCGTGTCGGTGTGTCGGTCATCGGGCTACTCCCTATTGTCGTTGTATGCTTTGGGTGATCGGAGGGTTGATCGAGCCGAAAGATAGGTCGCCGCCGGCGGCCGACCAGCGATCCCGGCAGGGGCTTCGGAAAACAAGGCGCCGATGTAGCTGCCGTAGCTGAGGCGCACCGTATTCCATCGTCAGCCCGCCTCGCCGGCGGTCTTCAGGATCGTCGCCACATGGACGTCCAGTTCCCGGCCCATGGCGGTCAGGTCGTCGATCCCGTAGGCGCCGAAGACCTGGCTGGGCCGCCGGTAGGTCACCCGGGCGGTGCCGTCCTCGGTTTCGGTCACATAGAGCCGGATCGGCGCCTCGATTCCGGCCGCGGTGCTGGCCCGCAGCATCCGGCGGGCGTAATCCGGGCGAAAGAACAGGAAGACCCGGTTGCCGGGCACGGCCTCGTTGAAGGCGTTCCGGATGGCGCAGGTCGCACAGGAGATGCCGACGATGTTGAAGCCGTTGTCCCCGATCGCCTTCGGCAGCGCGTCGATATAGGCGGCGAACGGCCGGTGCGTGTCCACGGTGACGGTGCCGCCCGGCGTCTCGGCGACGGCCGGTGACGCGAGGGCAAGGAGCAGGACGAGCAGCAGGGCACGCATGACAGCCTCCGTAGCCGGGTCGTCCGGTCATACGGCACCGCGTGGCGGGGGCGAACACAACACTGCGTGAGGCGACGTGAAGCGCCGGTCCGGCTGGCTGCTACGTCTTGTGGTCTTTATTCGCCGTCTGTCCCGGTGTAGGGAACACCCGCCTTCCTGTCCGGAGTACCCTTATGCCTGAATTTGGCGGCGAACTCGCCAGCTACCTTCCGTCCATCCTCGTCCTGATTTTCACCGGTGCGGTCGCCGGCCTGCTTGCCGGTCTGCTCGGCGTCGGCGGCGGGATCGTCATCGTGCCGGTGCTGTTCAACATGTTCGACGTGCTCCACCTGCCGCCTGAATGGGCCATGCACGTGGCCGTGGCGACCTCCCTGGCGACGATCATCCCGACCTCGATCTTCTCGATGCGGGCGCATTGGAAAAAGGGGAACGTGGATGTCGATCTGCTGAAGGTCTGGGCGGTCTGGGCGTTCGTCGGCGCCACCATCGGCACCATCCTGGCCGGCCAGTTCAAGAGCTGGATGCTGACCGCGATCTTCGCCGTCGTCGCCTCCCTGGTGGCGATCAACATGGCGAGCCGCGACGGACTCAAGGTGGCCGATTCCCTGCCGGTCTCCAAAATCAAGAATGCGATCATGTCGTTCTTCATCGGCGGTTTCTCGGTGACCATGGGGATCGGGGGCGGGACCCTGTCCGTGCCGACCCTCTCGGCCTTCAACTTCCCGATCCATCGCGCCGTCGGTACCGCCGCCGCCCTCGGCCTGCCGATCGCCATTCCCGGCGTCATCGGCTTCGCCATCGCCGGCTGGGGCGTGGAGAACCGGCCGCCGCTGTCGATCGGCTTCATCAACATCATCGGTTTCCTGCTGATCTTCCCGCTGTCCTCGCTGATGGCGCCCTACGGCGCGGCCATCGCCCACAAGCTGAACCGGGTCTGGTTGCGGCGCGCGTTCGCCCTATTCTTGGGGGTGACGGCGGTGCGGATGTTCCTGCGGCTGTACGAAGTCTTCTCGTAAGGACACTATCCTGCCGGAAGGTGGGGCGCAGGGCGACGCGGATCCGCCAACGGGAGGAAAACATGACCGAGAGCATCAGCGCCGGGGTGATCGGCCTCGGCTCCATGGGAATGGGCGTAGCCCGCTCGCTGCGCCGGGCGGGGATCGAGACCTGGGGCTGCGACGTGGTGGATACCCGCCGCAGCGAGCTGGAGGAGATCGGCGGCCATTGGGCCACCAGTCCGTGGGAACTCGGCAAGAATGTCGATGTCGCCATCGTGCTGGTGGTGAACGCGGAACAGACGCGCAGCGTTCTCTTCGCCGACGCGGGCGCGGCGGAATCCATGGCGGCGGACTCCGTCCTCATCGCCAGCGCCACCGTGCCGGCGGCCGACGCGGTCGCCATCGGCCAGGATCTGGCCGACCGCGGCATCCACATGATCGACGGCCCCGTCTCGGGCGGTGCGGTCGGTGCCAATGCGGGCGAGCTGTCGATCATGGCGTCGGGGCCGGACATCGCCTTCGACCTGGCCCAGCCGGTGCTCGATGTCATCGCCAAGAAGGTCTACCGGCTGGGCACGGCCCACGGCATCGGTGCCTCGGTGAAGACCATCAACCAGCTCCTGGCCGGCGTGCATATCGCGGCGGCCTGCGAGGCGATGGCGCTGGGTGTGCGCGCCGGGGTCGACCCGCACACCCTGTACGAGGTGATCTCGAATTCGGCCGGTGCCTCCTGGATGTTCAACAACCGGGTCCCGCACATCCTCGACGGCGACTACGCGCCGAAGAGCGCGGTCGACATCTTCGTGAAGGATCTCGGCATCGTGCTGGAGACCGGCAAGCGGCATACCTTCCCGCTGCCGCTGACCGCCGCCGCCCATCAGCAGTTCCTTGCCGCCGCCGCCGCCGGCCTCGGACGCGAGGACGACAGCGCGGTGATCAAGGTGTTCCAGAAGCTCGCCGGGATCGAGCTGCCGGAGGGCCCGGAGGGCCCGGAGGGCAAGGACGGCTGATCCGCCGGTGCGTGTCGGCGGCCCAGGGGCGTGCCGGTTCGGATTTGGTTCTAGAATGGGGCCGGCAGCCGTCCCGGAGCTGCTGTCGACGAACCGCGCGGTCGCACCGAAATCGACGATCAGGACGATAACCGTCGCCGGCAGTTCCGGCCGCCGTATCAGCCCGGCGCTGCGCTCGCGGTTCCGGTATAGGACAGGATCACTCGACCCGCACCGCGCCGTCCTCACAGGAACAGGCAGCCGATGCCGTAGCAGTCGGCGCCGAAGACGTGAACCGTCAGCCCCCAGGCCGCCAGGTCCAGCAGGGCCATGAGCAGGGTGACCGGCAGGCCGACGAAGATCAGCACGTACAGGATTGCCCACCACGTGTAGTGCCGGCGCTGGACCTCGTGACCAAGGATGGTTACGGGCTTGTTCTTAATGCCTACCATGGACGCAAGAGTAGCCTCGGCGCGGCGGAGACGGAACCACTATGGCGGTAGTCCGAAGCAAAAGAAGGCCGGCTTCCCAGGCCGGATGGTCGGGCGGCGAGCGTGCCGGACTGGTGCTGACCTGGGATGGGGTCGACATGCGCCGCTGGATGGATCTGCACAGTGCGGTGCCGATGGCGCCGCTGGAGCAGGCCTGGATGTATGGCGACGCGATCGCCGCCGGCTCGCCCTACCGGCCGACCCGGGGCGTGGTGACGCGGGACGGCAAACCGGTGGCCATCGTCCAGGCGCTCGAATGGTCCTTCGTCCGGGCGGCCCGGCTGGCCAAGGTGGTGCGCGGGCCGCTGTTCCTGAAGGATGTGACCGAAGAGGAATGCGTGGCGGTCCACCGGCTGATCGCCGACCGCTGGCCGATGCCGAGGCTGAACTGGCTGTTCTTCACGCCGGAGATGATCGATGGGGATTTCTCCCGATCGGTCATGCGCAGCCTGAACCTGAAACAGACCGTCACCGGCTATTCCACGGCCTGGATCGATCTGACGGTGGGGGCCGACCGCCTGCGGGCCGGCCTGAACCAGAAATGGCGCAACCAGCTTCTCGCGGCGGAGGGCGAGAAGCTGCGGATCCGCGACGCCCATTCCGGTCAGGCGTTGAACTGGCTGCTTGCCCGCTACGATGCGGAGCGCAGGCGCAGGCGGTTCCGTGCGGCGAGCGGCGCCTTCGCCGCCGCCCTGGCGATCTGCGCGCCCCGCCCGCGCGACGTGCTGCTGCTCCAGGCCGAGCGCGGGTCCGAGCCGCTCGCTGGCGTGCTGTTCCTGCGCCACGGGTTCTCCGCCACCTATCAGGTCGCCTACACCAGCGAGGCCGGGCGTGCGGCCAACGCCAACCGTCTCCTGCTGTGGGAGGGCATGCGCCGGTTGGCCGCCGACGGGGTGCGCTGGCTCGACCTGGGCGGCGTCGACGCCGCCATGGAGGGCGTGAGCCGCTTCAAGCTCGGGACCGGGGCCGCGCCGGTCACGCTGGCGGGGACCTGGATGTAAGGGGTCCCGCAGAACCGGCTGTGTCACTGGTGTCAGTCGCGTCTGCGAAGGCTTGGAACTTCGCTTTTCTGGAATTGTTCAAAGGTAGGGCGCGCCATCCGGATCGCGCTCTCATCCGCGACCGATTCCAGAAACCGCGAGGGTATCCCCATGCAAGACGAGCCGTTGTATCGCCCGACCAGCGACAGCCAGATGTCCAATGAGCGGACCGAGCATCCGGCGGAACGGGGGCAGGGCGGGGAACTGCACCAGACCCCGCGCGGCGACACCCCCCGGATGACGACGGCCCAGGGCACGCCGGTCTCAGACGATCAGAACAGCCTGAAGGCCGGCGCTCGCGGGCCGACCCTGATGGAAGACCTGCACTTCCGCGAGAAGATGTTCCACTTCGACCACGAGCGCATTCCCGAGCGTGTGGTCCATGCCCGCGGCTACGGCGCCCACGGCTATCTGGAAGTCACCGACGCAATTCCCGAGCTGACGTCCGCCGGCCTGTTCCAGAAGGAAGGCAACCGGGTTCCGGCCTTCGTGCGCTTCTCCACCGTGGCCGGCAGCAAGGGCTCGCCGGATCTGGCGCGCGACGTGCGCGGCTTCGCGGTGAAGCTCTATACCGAGGACGGCAACTGGGACATCGTCGGCAACAACATCCCGGTGTTCTTCATCCAGGACGCCATGAAGTTTCCCGACCTGATTCATTCAGTGAAGCCGGAGCCGGATCGCGGCTTCCCCCAGGCGCAGTCGGCCCACGACAATTTCTGGGACTTCGTCTCGCTGATGCCGGAAGCCATGAACATGGTCATGTGGGTCATGTCGGACCGCGCGATCCCACGCTCCCTGCGCTTCATGGAGGGCTTCGGCGTCCACACCTTCCGGTTCGTCAACGCCGAGGGCGAGGGAACCTTCGTCAAGTTCCACTGGAAGCCGAAGCTGGGCATGCAGTCGGTGGTCTGGGACGAGGCGGTGACCCTCAACGGCGCCGATCCGGACTTCCACCGCCGCGACCTGTGGAACGCGATCCAGTCAGGCGACTTCCCGGAATGGGAACTGGGCGTGCAGGTGTTCGACGACGCCTTCGCCGACACGTTCGAGTTCGACGTGCTGGACGCGACCAAGCTGATCCCCGAGGAGCAGGTGCCGGTGCGGATCATCGGCCGGCTGGTGCTCGACCGGGTTGTCGACAACTTCTTCGCCGAGACCGAGCAGGTGGCGTTCTGTACCCAGAACATCGTCCCCGGCATCGACTTCACCGACGATCCGCTGCTCCAGGGCCGGAACTTCTCCTACCTGGACACCCAGACCAAGCGGCTGGGCGGGCCGAACTTCACCCATATCCCGATCAACGCACCGAAATGCCCGTTCCATCATTTCCAGCAGGACGGGCACATGGCGATGCACAACCCCAAGGGCCGGGCGAACTACGAGCCGAACTCCTGGAGCCAGGGAGGACCCCGTGCCGCCCCCAAACAGGGTTTCCAATCGATCGCCGAGCGGGTGCAGGGCGACAAGCGTCGGGTGCGCTCGGAGACCTTCGCCGACCATTACAGCCAGGCCCGGCAGTTCTACCGCAGCCAGACCGGGGTGGAGCAGGGTCACATCGCCAACGCCCTGGTCTTCGAACTGTCGAAGGTCGAGGTTCCCGGCATCCGCGAACGCGTGGTCTCCCACCTGCTGAACATCGACGACGGCCTGGCCCAGGACGTGGCCGAGGGGCTGGGACTCTGGACCATGCCCAAGGCGGCCGATCCGGCCCGGACGCCGATCGACCTGCCGGTCTCCGACAAGCTGTCGATCCTGAAGAACGGCCCGGACCGGTTCGAGGGGCGCAAGCTCGGTCTGCTGGTGACCGACGGCGCCGATGCCGATCTGGTCGGCGGGCTGATGGATGCGGTCGAAGAGGCCGGCGGCACGGTCGAGGTGGTCGCGCCGAAGGTCTATGGCGTGACGCTGTCCAACGGGAAGACCCTTGCGGCGCAGCAGAAGATCGATGGCGGGCCCTCCGTCCTCTACGACGCGGTGGCGATCATCGTCTCGGAGGACGGTGCCGCCGACCTGAAGGCGATGCACCCGGCCCGGGCCTTCGCCGCCGACGCCTACGCCCATGCCAAGTTCATGGCCCTCAGCGAGGCCGCCGGCGCACTGCTGGACGCGGCCGGCGTCACCGACCGGGACGACGGCATGACCGTACTGTCCGGCAAGGCGGAGGCGGCCGGTTTCATCAAGGCCTGCTGCAAGCTCCGCTACTGGGACCGGGTGAGCTGAGGACCCCGTAGCCTGCGATCTGACGGCCGGCTCCCTCCCGGCTCCCTCAAGCCGGCGGTGTCGCGGACATCGCCGGCTTTTTTTTGCCGAGTCGGCCGTGCTGTGAATTTCAGTGATTTACAACATACCGACTAGTTGGTATGTATTTTCTTCGACGAAGGAGAGTCCGATGCCGCGCCCCCCTGCCGGAACGCCGAATGCCCGTGACAAGCTGCTGGATGCCGCCCTGTCGGTGATCCGGGCCAAGGGATATTCGGCGACCAGCGTCGACGATCTCTGTGCGGCGGCCGGCGTGACCAAGGGGGCCTTCTTCCATCACTTCAGGAGCAAGGAGGCCCTGGCGGTGGTGGCGGCGGATCACTGGTCGGAGACGACCGGGGGTCTGTTCGCCTCGGCCGCCTACCACCGGCAGACCGACCCGCTGGATCGCGTACTCGGTTACGTCGATTTCCGCCGTTCGCTGATCGCCGGCGAGGTCTGCGAGTTCACCTGCCTGGTGGGTACCATGGTGCAGGAGGCCTACGACGCCCATCCGGACATCGCCGCCGCCTGCGGGCGCAGTATCTTCGGCCACGCCCGGACTCTGGAGGCGGACATCGCGGAAGCGATGGAGCGTCGGGGTATGGCCGGCGGCGGCTGGACCGCGGCCGGCCTCGCCCGTCACACCCAGGCAGTGCTTCAGGGCGCCTTCATTCTGGCCAAGGCCGGTGGCGGGCCCGACGCCGCGGTCGAGCAGATCGACCATCTCAAACGCTACATCACGCTTCTGTTCGAAGCCCGCCCCGGGGAGGGACTGCCGTCATGATCACGCCGATCGAAAGACCCGACGACCGCACGCTCGTCCTGGAGCGGGTGCTCGATGCGCCGCGCACCGCCGTGTGGCGGTGCTGGAGCGAGCCCGATCTGCTGATGCGCTGGCACTGCCCGAAGCCCTGGCAGGTGACCGCCGCCGAGATGGACCTGCGCCCGGGCGGCCGCTTCAACACGGTGATGGAGGGGCCGGATGGCGAGCGCATCGAGAACACCGGCTCGTTCCTGCAGGTCGAGCCCGGCCGTCATCTCACCTTCACCGATGCCTATAGCGAGGGATTCGTGCCGTCGGGCAGTCACTTCATGACCGGCTTCGTCACCCTGGAAGAGGCGGGGGAAGGTCGGACCCGGATGTCCTGGGGCGCGCGGCATCCCTCGGTGGAGACGACGCGGCAGCATCTTGAGATGGGTTTCGAGGCCGGCTGGAACGCCGCCACGGACCAGCTTGAGGAACTGGCGGCGTCGTTGCCCCGGCCGTTGGGCGCGGATCCGCTGTTCAGGGCGAAGGCGCGGACCTGTCTGTTCCTGCCGCATGGGGCCCTGGAGGCGGCGGAGTTCTATTGCGGGCTGCTGCCGGACAGCGGGATCGACCAGGTGTATCGCCCAGACCCGAACGGCCCGCCGCTGGTGGTGGAGTTCACCCTGGCCGGCACGCCCTATATGGCGATGAACGGCGCGCCGCCGTCGGCGCCCTCCCACGCGGTCTCGATCTCGATCCTGACCGAGGACCAGGGAGAGACCGATCGGCTTTGGCATGCGCTCTGCGCCGATGGCGGCGAGGGAGGCAAGTGCGGCTGGCTGCGCGACCGGTTCGGCCTGCACTGGCAGATCGTGCCCAAGGCGCTGCCGCGTCTCATGCATGCCGGCGACCCGCAGGCGGCGGGGCGGGTGAGCGCGGCCCTGATGGCCATGGGCAAGATCGACATTGCCGGTTTGGAGGCGGCCTTCGAAGCGAGCGGCAGTCAAACCGCCTGACCGCGGGCGCCAAGCCCACCAGGTTGCGTCATGCCGACCGGGAATACGGCTCCGCGCTTCCTATGCAGGCCTGCGGCGTAATGTCGCGGTTTCTGATGTCGGTTTATAGGGCGCCTGTTAGGAAAATTTTACGCGCCAGAGTTACTCCCGGTTCGGCGTCATGAAACCGTAACTATTAGTATTATAAAAGAGTTTTATGAAAATGAATCTCAATTCATGCACGAATGGTAGAAGCATTAAGATTTTATGCAATCTTAAGTAATTTTAATGTAATAATAACCATTCCCCCATACTTTTTACGTCGCGATTGAGGTTCTGGATCACGGGGAACACCATGACAAAAGATCTGCGCGCCCATGTTGACTTTATTGAACTTACAAAAAGTGAGCGTAATCTGCTGTCGGAGTTCTTTCCGGTGGTGGAAAAGCACCTGGATGGAATACTTGAGCGTTTCTATCAGAAGATGATGGGTATCCAGCATCTTTCGGCGATGTTCGGCTCGTCGGAACAGCAGAACCGTGCTGCCAGGGCTCAGGCCTCGCACTGGAAGCGGATGTTCACGGCCGGGGACGATCCGTCCTATTTCGACTCGGTCCAGCGCATCGGCGAAGTCCACAACAAGCTCGGCCTCGAGACCTCCTGGTATATCGACGGCTACACCCGCATCACCGCGGAACTGCACAAGCTCGCCATTCGCCATTCGCTGACCGGCTTCTCCATGAAGGCGGCCGCTCAGCGCGCCGAGGACCTGGTCGCCGCACTCGACAAGGTCATCCTGCTCGACATCAATCTGGTGATCGGGGTGTATCTGGACGCCAAGGAGCGGGATCACCACAAGCGGCTCTCTGACCTCTCCGTCCAGTTCGACGAGTCGATCGGAAAGCTCACCCATTCCCTGTCCACCGCGGCGGAAGCGATGGGCCAGACCGCGGCCGGGCTGACCGGCGAAGCCGATGCGACCCGCAACGCCTCGTCCATGGCGGTCTCGCGCGCCTCCGACATGAGCGTGAATGTCCAGACCATCTCCAGCGCCATGGAGGAGATGAGCGCGACCATCGCCGAGATCTCCCAGCAGGCGAACGGCGCGGTGAACGAGATGCGCGGAGCCGCCACTCTGGCGTCGAACGCGACGGAGACCGTGGGCGACCTCGCCACGGTCACAACGGAAATCTCCAACGTGCTGAGCCTGATCCGCGACATCGCCGACCAGACCAACCTGCTGGCGCTGAACGCGACCATCGAAGCGGCCCGGGCGGGCGATGCCGGCAAGGGCTTCGCGGTGGTCGCCGGCGAGGTTAAGAGCCTGGCCAAGCAGACCGGCGACGCGACCGTGGAGATCACCTCCCTGGTCGACCGCATCCAGCAGGCCTCCGGCCAGAGCTGCGAGATCGTCGCCTCGATCTCGGAGACCATCAGCCGCATGGAGGAGATGGCCCAGGCCATCGCCGGCGCGGTCGAGCAACAGAACGCCGCGACCGGGGAGATCACCCAGAACGTGGCCCAGGCGACCCAGGGCACCCAGGAGGTCACCCGCCTCGCCGAGGACGTTCAGGGGACGGCCGACCGCACGTCGGAAGCCGCCGGTTCGGTCACCACGGCGGCGGACGGCCTGATGGCCGACATCAAATCGCTGACGGAGCAGTCCTCCGCCTTCGTCGGCAAGATCAGCGCGATGAACTGATCAGGCTCAAGGCTGCGGGGCGCCCCTTACGCCCTGTAGCCCGGCTCCTCCCGATCCAACATCCGGCGCAGGGCGGTGAAGTGCCGATCGGCCACCGCTTTGCGCTCGGTCTCCATCTGACCCTTCACCCGGGCGCGGACATTGTCGCCGATCCGCCGCAGGGTGCCGCCCGTCGATTTGGCATGGACCTGGAACATGCAGGCGCGCTCCAGGTAGTACAGGTCGTTGAACGCGTCGGCCACGGTCGGCCCGCTCACCATCACCCCGTGGGACGCCAGCATCAGGATCGGCTTGCCGTCCATCTGGGCGGCCATCCGGTCGCCCTCCTCGGTCGCCAGGGCCAGCCCCTCGTAGTCGTCGTCATAGGCGATGCGGTCGTCGAACATCAGCGCGTTCTGCTCGACCATCTCCAGCCGTCCGCCTTCCAGCAGGGTCAGCGCCGTGGCGTAGGGCTGGTGGGTGTGCAACACCACCGCGGCGTTCGGGTGGTTGATGTGGATGCGCGAGTGGATGCAGAACGCCGTCGCCTCCACCGTCTCGCTGCCCTCGAGCACCGTGCCGTCCACGTCGCACAGCACCAGCGAGGAGGCGGTTATCTCCGACCAGTGCCATCCGAACGGATTGATCAGGAACTTGTCGCCCTTGATGCTGCCGTCCGGTTCCGGGACGGCGGCCGAGAAGTGGTTGTCCACGCCTTCGTTCATCCCCATCCGTGCGGCCCAGCGCAAGGCGCAGGCGAGGTCGACGCGAAGCTGTTGGACGGTGTCCGCATGGGATGCGGGCTTGCTCATCTCGTTCATCTCAGATCCTCCTCAACCGTGTCCGACCCGGAAATCGTTCAGGCCGCAGGCATCCGTGCCGCGCAGCAGCCAGAGCGGCCGGGTGGTGAAATCGACCAGGTTCCCCTTGGCCTGAAGCGCGCGGCCGATCTCGCGGTCGAAATGCGAGGTCGTCGGCATGTAGCGGCAGACATAGCCGGCGCGGCGCCTGTCCGACCGGTTCGGTTCGGAGCCGTGCACCAGATAGACGTCGTGCAGCGAGACCTGCCCGGCCTGCAGCACGAAGTCCACTGCCTCGGCCTCGTCGTACTCGTCGGGCGAGAGCACCTGGTTCAGGGCAAGCTCGTCGCTGTCGTCCTGGGCATGGGCGCGCAGGCGCTGCTGCTTGTGCGAGCCGGGGATGACCCGCAGGCAGCCGTTCTCCGGCGTGGCGTCGTCGAGCGCGATCCAGGCCGAGCAGGTGGCCAGCGGCCGGATCGGCCAGTACTCGCCGTCCTGGTGCCAGGGCACCCGCTTGCCGGTGCCCGGCGGCTTGCCGAACACGGTGGTGCCCCACAGCGCGATATCCGGACCGATGAGCTGCTCGACCATGTCGAGGATCTCGGGGATGCGGGCGTAGTCGAGCCAGACGCCGGCGCCCTTCAGCCCCTGTACGCCGCCCGCCGGGATGTGCGGGCAGATCATGTTGTCGGAGCCGACGCCCGGATTGGCGGCCTTCAGCGCCTCGAAATCGGCGCGCATCCGGTCCAGCACGGCCGGCGGCAGGCGCCAGTCCGGGATGACGTATCCCTGATCGTGATAGTGCGCGACCTCGGCATCGGACAGCCGATGCGAGGCGGATGCGTGGATATTCATGGCGGCGTTTCCTCTTTTTTCGCCATGCTAGGCCTGCAAACCGGCCGGGTGAAGAGGCTGACGATATCGTCGCCGCTCCGCCCCGCCGGCGTCGGCTCTTGCCGGACTGCCGGGGTGCGGTATTTTTCCTTTGGCGAGCACACTACCCAACCCCCAAGATTTCGGGCATAACCCCGCGCCATGACGAGTGATCTCTCCCATATCCGCAACTTCGCGATCATCGCCCACATCGACCACGGCAAATCGACCCTGGCCGATCGGCTGATTCAGATGTGCGGCGGTCTCACCGAGCGTGAGATGAAGCATCAGGTTCTCGACTCGATGGATATCGAGCGCGAACGTGGCATCACCATCAAGGCGCAGACGGTCCGGCTGATCTACGACGCCAAGGACGGCAGGCGCTACACCCTGAACCTGATCGATACGCCGGGTCACGTCGACTTCGCCTATGAGGTCAGCCGGTCGCTGGCGGCCTGCGAAGGCTCGATCCTGGTGGTCGATGCCGCCCAGGGGGTGGAGGCGCAGACGCTCGCCAACGTCTATCAGGCGATCGAGGTCGATCACGAGATCATCCCGGTCCTGAACAAGGTTGACCTGCCGGCGGCCGAGCCCGAGCGGGTGAAGCAGCAGATCGAGGACGTGATCGGCCTGGACGCCTCCAACGCGATCATGATCTCGGCCAAGACCGGCCTCGGCGTCGACGCGCTGCTGGAAGCCATCATCGAGCGCCTGCCCCCGCCCAAGGGCGACCGCGAGGCGCCGCTGAAGGCGATGCTGGTCGACAGCTGGTACGACAGCTATCTCGGCGTGACCTGCCTGGTGCGGGTCCATGACGGCGCGCTGAAGAAGGGCCAGAAGGTCAAGATGATGCAGGCGGAGGCCCTGCACATGGTCGAGCGGGTCGGCGTGCTGACGCCCAAGGGTCTCGCCGTCGACGAGCTCGGTCCGGGCGAGGTCGGCTTCATCAACGCCTCGATCAAGACCGTGGCCGACACCAATGTGGGCGACACGATCACCGAGGAGAAGCGGCCGACCGCCAAGGCGCTGCCGGGCTTCAAGCCGAGCGTGCCCGTGGTGTTCTGCGGCATGTATCCGGTCGATGCGGCCGATTTCGAGGATCTGCGCGACAGCCTGGAGAAGCTGCGGCTGAACGACGCCAGCTTCCAGTTCGAGGCCGAGACCTCGGCGGCGCTGGGCTTCGGCTTCCGCTGCGGGTTCCTCGGCCTGCTGCACCTGGAGATCATCCAGGAGCGCCTGGAGCGCGAGTTCGATCTCGACCTGATCACCACCGCGCCGAGCGTGATCTACAAGATCCACAAGACCGATCGCACGATGATCGAACTGCACAACCCGGCCGACATGCCGGAGGTGATGAAGATCGACCACATCGAGGAGCCGTGGATCAAGGCGACGATCTTCGTGCCGGACGAGTATCTCGGTCCGATCCTGGCCCTGTGCACCGAGCGGCGTGGCGAGCAGATCGAGCTGACCTATGCCGGCAACCGGGCGATGGTGGTCTACCGTCTGCCGCTGAACGAGGTGGTGTTCGACTTCTACGACCGTCTGAAGTCGATCAGTCGCGGCTATGCCAGCTTCGATTACCAGATGGACAGCTACTCCGAGAGCGACCTGGTGAAGCTGTCGATCATGGTGAACGCCGAGCCGGTGGACGCGCTGTCGATGATCGTGCACCGCTCCCAGGCGGACCCCCGCGGCCGGGCGATGTGCGCGCGGCTGAAGGAACTGATCCCCAGGCAGCTCTTCAAGATCGCCATCCAGGCGGCGATCGGCGGCAAGGTCATCGCCCGCGAGACCGTCAGCGCGATGCGCAAGGACGTGACAGCGAAGTGCTACGGCGGCGACATCACGCGCAAGAAGAAGCTTCTGGAGAAGCAGAAGGAAGGCAAGAAGAAGATGCGGCAGTTCGGCCAGGTCGAAATCCCGCAATCCGCCTTCATCGCCGCGTTGAAGATGGACGCCTGACGGGGGTCTGTCCCTTTTTCCGCTCTGTTCGTCTTCCCGGCCTCGTGCCGGGATCGAGACGTCGACGTGCCGGAGCTTCTCCGGTAAGGGCCGCAGCCGCTCCATCTCTGGGTCCCGGCGCGAGGCCGGGAAAACGGGATGGGGCAGGGGGAGGGGCTACCTCCGATGTCCCGCCCGCGACTTCGCGATCTGCCGGCTCAGCAGGATCACCGGCAGCAGCCCGACCGCGACGATGGTCAGCGCCGGGGTGGACGCCTGAGTCAGGCGCTCGTCGGCCGCCAGGTTGTGGGCCTGCACCGCCAGCGTGTCGAAATTGAACGGCCGCAGGATCATCGTCGCCGGCAGCTCCTTCATCACGTCCACGAACACGATCAGCCCGGCGGTGAGCAGGCTGCCGCGCAGCATCGGCAGGTGAACCCGCTTCAGCGTCGCCCGGGGCGGATGGCCGAGCACGCGGGCCGCCTGGTCCATGCTGGGGGTGATCTTGGTCAGCCCCGCCTCGGCGGTCTGCAGCGACACCGCCAGGAACCGCACCAGATAGGCGTAGATCAGGGCGACGATGGTCCCCGTGACCAGCAGGCCCGTGGACACGCCGAACAGGCTGCGCGCCGCGTCGTCCACGCTGCGGTCGACGATGGAGAACGGGATCAGGATGCCGATGGCGATCACCGAGCCCGGCACGGCGTAGCCCAGCGCGGCAAGGCGGGTCAGCACGTGGGTGGTGCGGTTCTTCGACAGCCGGTTGGCATAGGCCAGCAGCAGCGAGACCAGCACCGCCAGGATCGCGGTGATCCCGGCCAGGGTCACGCTGTTCAGGGTCAGGGCCAGGTAGCGTGCGCCGAACAGCTTGTGCCCGCCGATCGCGGTCATGTGCATCAGCAGGATGGTCGGCAGCACGAAGCCGACGAACACCGGCAGCGCGCAGGCCAGGATCGCGCCGGCCGCCTTGATCCCGGTGAGCCTGAAGCCGGGTAGCGCGCGGTGGGTGTTGGTCGTGTGGTCGAACCGCCGGCGGCCGCGCGACACCTGCTCCAGGGCGATGACCAGGACGACGAAGGCCAGCAGCCCGGTGGCGAGCTGGGCGGCGGCCACCCGGTCGCCGAACGAGAAGATCGCCCGGTAGATCCCGGTGGTGAACGTCTGCACGCCGAAATAGGAGACGGTCCCGTAATCGGCCAGCGTCTCCATCAGTGCCAGGGCCACGCCGGCGACGATCGCCGGGCGGGCCAGGGGCAGAGCGACCCGCAGAAAGGCCCGGGCCGGCGACTGGCCCAGGGTCCGGCTGACTTCCAACACGCAGACCGACTGCTCGAGGAAGGCGGCGCGGGACAGCAGGTAGACATAGGGGAACAGGGTCGCCGTCAGCATGACGATGGCGCCGCCGAGCGAGCGCACTTCGGGAAACCAGTATTCCCGCGGCCCGAGGTCGAAGGTCAGGCGCAGCAGCTCCTGCACCGGGCCGGCATGCTCCAGGAAATTGGTATAGGTATAGGCCAGCACATAGGCGGGCGCCGCCAGCGGCAGCACCAGCGCCCATTCCAGCATCCGGCGCCCGGGGAACCGGCACATGGTCACCAGCCAGGCCGTTCCCACGCCGATCACTCCGGTACCCACCGTCACGCCCAGGGCCAGCAGCGCGGTATTGGCGACGTAGGTCGGCAGCACCGTGTTGATCAGGTGCGTGATCAGATCGGTTTGCGCCAGACCGTGCAGGGCCACCGCCAGGATCGGCGTGGCCACCAGCGCGCAGATCACGGCGGGAGCGAGGAAGAAGCGATCGCGAAAAGGCATGCGGTTCCCGTGGCGCGCGGAACTGTCCTTAACCCCGAGAGCCATCGGGATACTTGCGAAGCGTTCGCAACAGACGGTGGCGCGTTATGGCAACGAGCCGTGAAAGTGTCAACTTCTCGCCGCTGTGAGGAGGGCTTACAGTCGGGCGAAACACTCACTGGAGATGGCGATGATGCCGACCGATATCTTTGCCGACGGGTTCCGGACCGACCCTTACTGGTGGGACGCGGCGCCGCCGGACGACGAGGGCGACGCCCCGCCGCCGGAGCAGGTGGACGTGGCCATCGTCGGCAGCGGTTATACCGGCATGTCGGCCGCGCTGGAGCTGGCGCGCAACGGCGTCAAGGTGGTGATCCTGGAGGCCGAGCGCTTCGGCGAGGGGGCCAGCACCCGCAGCGGCGGCATGATGTCCGGCGGGGTCAATGTCGGCAAAGGCGGCGATATCGAAAAGCAGTTCGGCCGCGAGCGGGTCGACGACATGCTGTCGGAGGCGCGCGACAGCTACGACCACGTGGAGGAGGTGATCCGGCGCGAGAACATCGACTGTTTCTACGCCCGCACCGGCCGGTTCGTCGGCGCCCACACCCCGGCCGCCTTCAAGGCGATGGCGGCCAAGGCCGAGGACCTGAACAAATACGCCAATGCCGGCGCCGCCCTGGTCGCGCGGGAGCGCCAGCGCCACCACGTCAACACCGAGTACTACCACGGCGGCATGACCGTCGACCGGGCCGGCGGGGTGCACCCGTCGCTGTACCACAAGGGCCTGCGCCGGGCCTGCCGCGCCGCCGGCGTCCATCTCTCGGCCCATACACGCGTGGAAGGCATCGACGGCCCGGCCGGCGACCTCACCGTGCGGACCTCGCGCGGGCCGGTGCGGGCCAGGGAGGTGGTGCTCGGCACCAACGGCTATACCGGCAAGGCGACCCCGTGGCACCGACGCCGGGTGATCCCGATCGCCAGCTACATCATCGCCACCGAGCCGCTGGGCAAGGAGCGGGTGAGCGAGCTGTTCCCGGACGGCCGGATGATCGCCGACACCAAGCGGGTGCTATACTACTTCCGGCCTTCGCCGGACGGCACGCGGGTGATCTTCGGCGGCCGGGCCAGCTTCCAGGCGCGCACCGCGCTGGAGACGGCGCCGGTGCTGTACCAGTACATGCTGGGGATCTTCCCGCAGCTCGAGGGCGTGAAGATCACCCATGCCTGGAACGGCAACGTCGCCTTCACCTTCGACCGGGTGCCGCATATGGGCGTCGAGAACGGGGTGCATTATGCCATGGGCTGCAACGGCAGCGGCGTGGTGATGATGAGCCATCTGGGCCACCGGGTGGCGCTGAAGATCCTCGGCAAGACCAACCGTCCGAGCGCCTTCGACGGCCTGCCGTTCGAGACCCGGCCGTTCTACAGCGGCGTGCCCTGGTTCCTGCCGACGGTGGGCGCCTGGTACAAGTTCCGCGACTGGATGGACCGCCGGGCGGCATAGGGCTCCGGCGCTACCCAATCCCCCCACCGTGAACTCCCCGGCCTTGTGCCGGGGCCCACAGTGGGGCGGCTTCAAGGTCGAAGACGGGCGCCAAGCGGCTGTGCGCCCGACGGGTGGGTCCCGGCACAGGGCCGGGAAGTGTGTGAGGAGGAGCCGGATCCCTTACTCCTTGATACTCCTCGTATCCGGTGCCCCCGGGTCGAACGGGTTCACCAGGGTTCGCTGGCGCTGCTGCTGGCCGGTGTACAGCTCCTCACGCTTGTCGGAGAGCTTCTTCGCCAGATACTGCAGGTCGCCCGGCAGCATCTCGAATTCCCGGTTCAGCATCTCCTGCCACAGGTCGTGGATCTTGCGGATCGCCTCCTCGCCCGGCTTCAGCGTGGCGATGTCCTTCTCCACCGACGCGATCCAGTCGAGGGAATCCTGCCGCGCGCCCTTGGCATCGCTGATCAGCGTGCGCAGTTTGGAGGCGATCTCGTCGGCCACCGTCGCGTCGTAGGTTCCGCACTCCGGCCACAGCGTATTCAGATAGGCGATGTCGGCGTCCGACAGGGCGTAGAGCGGCTTGCCGAAATATGTCAGCTCCAGGTTGCGCACGGACATGCCGCCCTGCAGCCGCGCCATGCGCTGCACCGGCGCGTTGCCGCCGGGGAGCTTCTTGCAGTCGGCATTTGCCGCGGCGGCTCCCCCACCGCCGGGAGCGGCAGGCGCTTGGGCCTGGACGGCGGCCGGCCCCGACAACAGCAAGCCGATCAGCAGGGGACATGAGACCCTTGCAAGGCGAAGGCTGGACAACAGATTCCCGACCGCCATACCGTATCCGCTCCTTTCGGTCCCGCCCGCCGTCTTACCATGTGCTGAGCGCCGCTTCGACGGTCAAGCGCCCCCATGACGGCGGATGCGACGGTGGACCCCGCACACAATCAGGAGGGCGGCATGCCCGCGATCTCGCTTCCCGAAACCTCACCCATCGAGACCTGGACCCAATCCAAGCCGCCCGTGCGCGGGACCAAGGGCGTGGTGGCGTCCCAGAACGTTCAGGCCTCCGAGGTCGGCGCCGCGGTGCTGGCGGCGGGCGGCAACGCGGCCGACGCGGCCGTCGCGACCGCGCTGGCGCTGACCGTGGCCGAGCCGTGGATGAGCGGCCTGGGCGGCGGCGGCTACGCGATCGTCTACGACGCCAAGTCGGGCACCACCCGCTGCATCGATTTCGGCATGCAGGCGGGCGGCAAGCTCGACCCGGCCGACTACCCCCTGGTGAGCGACGCCGAGGGCACGCCGGACATGTTCGGCTGGCCGGCCGTCTTGGAGGACCGCAACCTGCAGGGCTACCACTCCATCGCCCTGCCGGGCTCCTGCGCCGGCTACGCCACGCTGCTGTCGGAATTCGGCTCCTGGTCCTGGGCCGACGCGATCTCGCCGGCGGTGGCCATGGCCGAGCGCGGCCATCGGCTGACCTGGTGGACGACGCTGAACGTGGCCTCGGAGATCGCCTGGCTGCGGCAATACGAGACCTCGGCCTCGGTCTGGCTGCCGGACGGCGAGGCGCCGGTGATCTCGGATCACACCAACCGCGGCATGCCCATGGGCAACTTCGCCGACACGCTGAAGCGGCTGCGCGATGCCGGGCCGCAGGATTTCTACACCGGCGAGATCGCCAAGGCGCTGGTGGCCGACCTGCAGGCCGGCGGCTCGCGCATCACGGCCGAGGACCTCGCCGGCTACGAGGCCAAGGTGCTGGAGCCGATCAAGCGCACCCGGGGCGGCACCGAGTACAACCTGGCGCCGGGCTACACCGCCGGCCCGACCTTCGCCGGCGCCCTGTCCCGTCTGCCCGAGTTCAGCGGCCCGATCGACGCCGCCGCCTACAAGGCCCATGCCGAGGCGCTGATCGAGTCCTACAAGGTGCGCCTGTCGACCATGGGTCACGCCGGCGATGTGGGCGACCGGAGCTGCACCACCCACCTCTCGGTGCTCGACGCCGAGGGCAACATGGTGGTGATGACCACCACCCTGCTGTCGCGCTTCGGCTCGCGCGTGGTGCTGCCGAAGACCGGCGTGCTGATGAATAACGGCATCAACTGGTTCGACCCGCGCCCGGACCGCGCCAACTCCCTGGCGCCCGGCCAGAAGGCGCTGTCCAACATGTGCCCGATGCTGGCCACCCGCGACGGCAAGGCCGCCTTCGGCCTGGGCGCCTCGGGCGGGCGCAAGATCATGCCGGCGATCTTCCAGCTCACCTCGTTCATCAACGATTTCGGCATGGATCTGGAAGCCGCCTTCCTGCAGCCGCGCATCGACATCAGCCTGATGGAGAAGATCATCGCGGATGACCGCCTCGGGGCGGACGTGATCGCCGCCCTGGAGGGTGTCGTTCCGGTGGAACAGGCCAGCACCAGCGCCTTCCCCGGCTCCTGGGCGATCCCCTGCGGTGTGATGGTCACGCCACAAGGGCCGATGGCGGCGGCCCATGTCTTCGGCCCGCTGAACGCGGCGGTGCCGGCGTAACGCGACACTCCGGCGGTGCTGGACGGGGGCCCAGGCCTCAGTCCAGCGCCTCCACATAGGTCAGCACCATCAGGTGGTCGGCCCGCTCTCCGACATAGGACAGGGGCAGTGCCACCGTGTCCCATCGTGCCGTTCCGGGCGCAGACCCGGGTGCGGTTCCGGGCGTGGCGGGCGAGGTTCCGCCAAGGGCGACCCGGCCGCGTACCTCCACCGGCGCGCGGAACTGGAGCGCCCGGTCGTAGAGCCTGACACGGGGGGCCGCCTGCGCGCTCGACAGGGCGTCTTGGAGATACAGGCCGGTGAAATTGCCGCCCTCGACCGTCGAGGCGGCGGGACCGACCATGCGGTATCTGTAGCTGTGACCGCCGAACAGGGTGGGTTCGGTGTCCAGCACGATCAGGTTGTCCGCCCAGGGACGCAGTTCTAGGCCATCGAACCCTCGGAAGCTGGGCAGGCCGCGCCGCGTCGGGCGGCGGGCTTTCCAGAGGTCGATCAGCGCACGGATATTCCTGGCCGCGAAGTCGACCTCCGGGTTCCATCGCAGGCCGGGCGCCGGCGCGAGGCCGTAGGGAGCGGGCATTTCGATGGCGTGGCTCGATGCCTTCGGCGTTGCGGACACGCGACGTCTGCCTTCGGTCAGGCGGCGATTTCTCGGAAGGAGCCGCCGAAGCTCTCGGTGGTATAGCGCTGGATGGTCAGACTGTCCGACCAGTGTGCCATATCCAGCCCGGCCTTGTTCTTCAGCCGGCGCACGAAATCCTCGGCCTTCGGGATGACGGACCAGACGCTCGGCAGGAACAGGCCGCGATGGTCGCGCCCGTTCACCCGGTCGCTCAAGATCAGCCCGTCGATATCCGGCCGGGTCTGGCGCGCCAGATCGGCCTCGTCGCTGAAGCTCATGGGGCGCGGCGTCGACAGCACCGAGACGGAGACCTCCATCCGCTCCGCCTCCTCGGCCGTCAGCCGGGCGAAGCGCGGATCGGCGAAGGCGGCCTTGAACGCGTTGTCGGCCACATCGACGATCAGCGGGCGATGGGCGATGACCGAGCCGATGCAGCCGCGCAACTGGCCGTCCAGCATCAGGGTGACGAAGGCGGCGCGCTGGGCCGACAGGGCGGGCGACAGGCCGGCGCCGATCCCCACGCCCGGCGCGCGTCCGTGCTTCAGCCCGAAGGTCACGCCGAAACGGGCGGCCTCCACGAGCTGGCGGCGGTCCGCCTCGCCGATCCGGGCGGACTCGGCGTATTCCAGGCCGAAAGCGCCGTAGCCCACCACCCGATCCTTGCCGCTGGCGGTGTCGCCGGAATTGCGCACGTCCAGCGCCGTCGCCCGCAGATCGCGCCGACGCGCCTGATCCAGCACCCCGGCAAGCGCCCGGTGGCCGCAGGCGCCCTTGCCGTCGATCCGGTCGGGCCGCAGCAGTTCGATATTCGCCGCCGTCGCCGCGTCCAGCTTGCGCGCGGTGTCATAGTCGTGGAAGTGGGACAGGTCGGAGGAGACGACGATCAGCGTCTCCGGCCCGCCCCACAGCGCCTCCACCACCTGGGAGACCAGGGTTGCGGGTGCGTCGCCGACCAGCAGCGGCACGATGGCGGCGCGCGCGAACGCCCGCTGGATGAACGGGGCGTGGACCTCCAGGCTGTGCTCCCGGGCGAAGGCGGCGTCCTGTACCGTCACGCCGGGCAGGTGCAGGACGGCGCGCAGGGCCTCCCAGTCCACCGGCACGGTGCCGAGCGGCGTGGCCCAGGCATCGGCGCTGGTGGTGGCGATCCCCTGGAACGCGACCCGATGGGCCGGGCCGAGCAGGACGATGCGGGTGATCTCCTCGCCCCGGCCGCGGAGCCCGGCATAGGCGGTCCCGGCGATCTCCCCGGAGAACCGGTAGCCGGCATGCGGCGCGACCAGCACCTTCGGCTTCACCCCGCCATCCGGACGTGCGGCGGCCAGGCAGCGCTCCACCGTGTCGGCGAGCGCGTTGTGCCCGTCCGGATAGAACATGCCCGCGACTTCGGGGGCGCGGATTACCGCCGTATTCGCCAATTCTCTCATGGTTAATTCGTAGCACAGCAGGCCACGCGTCTCCAGATCGGCGGATGATGCGGTACCATCGAACTGGTAGGATGGGTCCCTGAGCTTAGGAGACTTCGCCGTCGTGGCCCACACCACTCCGACCCTGTCCGAAACCCGCCCGCCGGCGCTATCCGGCAAGGGGCCCATCGTCCCCACCCAACACTGGCGGAGGCTCGACGACGGCCGGGTTCAGTGCGAGATGTGCCCGCGCTTCTGCAAGCTGAAGGAAGGTGCGCGCGGTCTGTGTTTCGTGCGGGCGCGGCAGGGCGATGCCATCGTGCTGACCACCTACGGCCGCTCCAGCGGGTTCTGCGTCGATCCGATCGAGAAGAAGCCGCTCAACCACTTCCTGCCGGGCACGCCGGTACTGTCCTTCGGCACGGCGGGCTGCAACCTCGCCTGCAACTTCTGTCAGAACCACGACATCTCCAAGAGCCGGGAGATGGACGCCATGCAGGCCGAGGCGCAGCCGGAGGCGCTGGCCGCCACCGCCGAACGGCTGGGGTGCCGCTCGGTCGCCTTCACCTACAACGACCCGGTGATCTTTCACGAATACGCCGACGACGTGGCCCAGGCCTGCCACGCGCGCGGCATCAGGAACGTTGCCGTCACGGCGGGCTACGTCACCGAGCGGGCGCGCGACGATTTCTTCCGGCATATGGACGCCGCCAATGTGGACCTGAAGGCCTTCACCGAGCGGTTCTACCGCGACGTCACCAAGAGCGAGCTCGCCGTCGTCCTGGACACGCTGGAGTACCTGGTCAACGGGACCGACGTCTGGGTCGAGATCACCAATCTCCTCATCCCCGGCGAGAACGACAGCGAGGCGGAACTGGAGGCGATGACCCAGTGGGTGGTCGACCGGCTCGGCCCGGACGTGCCGATGCATTTCTCCGCCTTCCATCCCGACTACCGCATGCTGGACAAGCAGCGCACCCCGTTCGAGACCCTGGCCCTGGCCCGGCGCATCGCCCGCAAGAACGGGGTACGCCACGCCTATACCGGCAACGTCCACGACGTGAGCCGGCAGTCGAGCTACTGCCACACCTGCGGCGAGCGGGTCATCGAGCGCGACTGGTACGAACTCGGCGCCTGGAAACTGGACGCGGCCGGGGGCTGCACGTCCTGCGGCACCAGGCTGCCCGGCGTGTTCGACGGCCCGCCGGGGGTGTGGGGGCGTAAGCGGCTGCCGGTTTCGATCGGCTGACCCCGCCGCCTGTCGCCGATCCGACACGACCGGTCGCGGGGATGGCAGCGCCACCCGGCCATTCCATGTCTCTTGCTAGTCTGGAAGCCGACGGGATCGGCCTGCACAGTGCGAATGTTGGAGGCAGTTGGCCATGGCCGAAGATGATGGCGAGGATATCGTTCTCTCCGAGCTCGACGACGACGACCTCGTCCAGCAGATGCACGACGATCTCTATGACGGTCTGAAGGACGAGATCGAAGAGGGCGTCAACATCCTGCTCGGGCGCGGCTGGACCCCGTACGAGGTGCTGACCAAGGCGCTGGTGGAAGGGATGCGGATCGTCGGCATCGACTTCCGCGACGGCATCCTGTTCGTGCCGGAAGTGCTGATGGCCGCCAATGCCATGAAGGCGGGCATGTTCATCCTGCGGCCGCTGCTGATCGAGACCGGCGCGCCGCGCGTCGGCAAGATGGTGATCGGCACGGTCAAGGGCGACATCCACGACATCGGCAAGAACCTGGTCTCCATGATGATGGAGGGTGCCGGCTTCGAGGTGATCGATATCGGCATCAACAACCCGGTGGAGAACTACCTCGCGGCCATCGAGGAGCACCAGCCGGACATCCTCGGCATGTCGGCCCTGCTGACGACGACCATGCCCTACATGAAGGTCGTCATCGACACCCTGAAGGAGAAGGGCCTGCGCGACGACTACATCGTGCTGGTCGGCGGCGCGCCGCTGAACGAGGCCTTCGCCGAGAATGTCGGCGCCGACGCCTATTGCCGCGACGCGGCCGTTGCGGTCGAGACCGCCAAGCAGCTCATCGCCGAGCGTCGGCGCTCGAACTCCGAGGCCGCCGGACAGTAGCGGCGGACGACAGCCATGGGAGTGACACCGCCATGGAGGACCCGTCGATCGACGGCGTGACGCCGGAGCAGGCCGCCCCCCTCTGGCCGGAGGAGCAGCGGCCGCCCCGCCCGCAGGCGCTGTTCATCGCCTGCGGGGCGCTGGCCCGCGAGCTGGTCGACCTCAAGCGGATGACCGGTTGGGCCGAGCTGACCATCACCTGCCTGCCGGCCCACTGGCACAACACGCCGCAGAAGATCGCCCCGGCGGTGCTGCGCAAGATCCGCGCGGCCGGCACGAAATACGACCGGGTCTACGTGCTGTACGGCGATTGCGGCACCGGCGGCGAGCTCGACCGGATGCTGGCGGCCGAAGGGGTGGAGCGGATTCCCGGCCCGCACTGCTATCAGATGTTCGCCGGCACCGCCGCCTTCACCGAGATGGCGGATCGCGATCCGGGGCAGTTCTACCTGACCGACTATCTGGTCCGGCATTTCGACCGGCTGATCATCAAGGGGCTGGGTCTGGACCGATATCCGCAGCTTCTGCCGGATTATTTCGGCCACTACACCACCCTGGTCTATCTCGCCCAGACCGCCGATAGCCGGCTGCGCGACAAGGCGGTCAAGGCGGCCGAACGGCTCGGACTGGCTTTCGAGTACCGTCACGTGGGCTATGGCGAGATCGGCGATTTCGTTGCCGCGGCCGCCGGCCCAAACGTTCATCCGGTCGCAGCGCAGTAGGTCCGCCATGGCACACCTGGTCATCGTCTCCTGGCGCGACATCCCGGCCCAGGTCATCGTCGAGAAGGGCCGCGGCCGGCGGCGCGAGAGTGCCAAGGTCGAGTTGCCCAACCGCTTCATCGCCGCCATCGACGCCGCCGCCATGCGCGGCGGTGCCGAGGACTCCGACGCCTATCTGGAGGAATGGACCCGCTCCGAGCCGGTCGCTGTCCCCGACGAGGACATGGAAGGCACAGCCAACGCCAAGGCGGCGGAGCTGGAAGGCGCATATCCGGCGGAGCGGCTGCGCGACCTGATCGGCAATGGGGGCAAAGAGCCCGGCTGACCGATTGCGGCGGCCGGGCGGGCGCGGCAGACTGTGCGCCCCTTCCTCAGTGCGGATCCCCCGATGTCCTCCACCCCCGCCCCGTCGCAAGATACGCTCGACAAGCTGCGTGCCGTGGGCACGGCCACCGTCTCCATGCAGCTTCTCAAGCGCGGCCTGCGCCATGTCTCCGTCAACGGCGTGAAGCCGCTGCGACCGGATCAGGGCTGCGTGGTCGGCCCGGCCTACACCCTGCGCTTCCTGCCGCTGCGCGAGGACCTGTCCGATCCGGCGGTGCTCGGTGCGCCGGGTTACGGCCCGCGGGTGGCGATCGAGACCTGTCCCGAGGGCGCGATCCTGGTGGTCGAGGCGCGCGGCATCGCCACCACCGGCACCATCGGCGACATCCTGACCGCCCGCCTCGCCAAGCGCGGGGTCGCCGGGATGGTGGTCGACGGCGCGGTGCGCGACGGCGCCGGCGTGTCGGCGACCGGCTTCGACGTGTGGTGCCTGGGTGCGGCCCCGCCGGCCAGCATCACCCAGCTCTCCGGCGGCGACGTGGAGATCCCGGTGGCCTGCGGCGATGTCACCGTGTTTCCGGGCGACGTGATCGTCTGCGACGGCGACGGGGCGGTGGTGATCCCGGCCAAGCTCGCCGCCGAGGTGGCCGAGGATTCCGTCGAGCAGGACCGGTTCGAGCGCTGGGTCCAGGCCCGCGTTGAAGAGGGACGGGCGACCATCGGCCTCTACCCGCCGAACGCGGAGACCAAGGCCGAGTATGAGGCCTGGAAGACTTCCGGCGGCCAGTGATGAGCCTCGATCCGAACGACCTGCTGCGCCGGATGATGGACGCGGCGATCGCCGCCGCCGATCCGGCCCAGTGCCTGCCGCCGCACCTGCTGCCCCTGGCCCGCGCCGACCATAAGGGTCGCACGGTGGTGATCGGCGCCGGCAAGGCCGCCGCCTCCATGGCGTCGGCGGTGGAGAGCCTGTTCGCCGCCGAGGCGCCGGACTGCGGGCTGGAGGGTCTGGTGGTGACCCGCTACGGCCATGGCTGTGCGACCACGTGGATCGAGGTGGTGGAGGCGTCCCATCCGGTGCCCGACGTCGCCGGCCGCGACGCCGCCCGGCGCATTCTGGACCTGGTGTCCGGCCTGGGTTCCGAGGACCGGGTGATCGCGCTGATCTCCGGCGGTGGCTCGGCCCTGCTGACCCTGCCGATGGACGGGGTGAGCCTGGAGGACAAGCAGGCGGTGAACCGCGACCTGCTGAAAAGCGGGGCGACGATCCATGAGATGAACGCGGTGCGCAAGCACCTGTCGGCGATCAAGGGTGGGCGTCTCGCGGCCGCCGCGGCCCCGGCGGCGCTGCACGCCTTCCTCATCTCCGACGTGCCGGGCGACGACCCGGACGTGATCGCCTCGGGCCCGACCGTGGCCGATACCAGCACCCTGGCCGATGCCAAGGCGGTGCTGAGGAAATACGCGATCACCCCGCCGGAGAGCGTGGCCAAGGCGCTGGACGATGCGGCGAACGAAACGCCGAAGCCGGGCGACGCGGTGCTGGGCAAGGCGGAGACGGTGATGGCCGCCCGGCCGCAGGCCTCGCTGGAGGCGGCGGCGGAAATCGCGCGCGCCGCCGGCGTGACCCCGGTGATCCTGGGCGATGCCATCGAGGGCGAGTCCCGCGACGTGGCCACCGTCATGGCCGGTATCGCCGCCCAGGTCGCGCGTCACGGCCAGCCGGCGGCGGCCCCCTGCGTGCTGCTGTCCGGCGGTGAGACCACGGTGACGGTGCGCGGCGACGGGCGGGGCGGGCGCAATGCCGAGTTCCTCTGCGCCTTCGCGGTGACGCTGAAACGCCGGATGCCGGAGCTGGCCGACCGGATCGCGGCCTTGGCCTGCGACACGGACGGGATCGACGGCACCGAGGACAATGCCGGGGTGCTGTTCGTGCCGGGGGATCTGGAGCGGGCCGAGATGGCCGGCATCGACCTGGTCGGGCATCTGGAGAACAACGACGGCTACAGTGCCTTCGCCGCCCTCGACCGGCTGATCGTGACCGGGCCGACCCTGACCAACGTGAACGATTTCCGCGCGGTGCTGATCCTGTAGAGACCTACAGCACCCAGCGCCGGGCCTGGGGCAGGCGCTTGGTCTCGATGCCGGAGATCAGGTCGAACTCGATCAGCGAGATGACCTGCCCGTCCCCCTGCGCCGTGCGGAAGGGAACGGCGATCTGACGCACCGACTTGCAGATGCTGCTGCGTCCGACATAGGGCAGGGCACAGCCGATCATGCAGCCCTGGCGCAGGGTTTCCATGTAGAGGGTGTGGATGCGGTTGCCGGGGCCGTGACCGTCGATCTCCGAGGTCTTCAGGCCGGTATAGGAGCGCCGGGTGAAGATATCGACGCCGGTGCCGAGCAGCCGGTAGCGGAACTCGTCGCCGCCCAGGTGCTCAAGCACGATCAGGTAGGCCAGCAGTGCCGGGATTCTCGTCGGGTCGAAATCCGACCGGTCTGGCACACCGCCCGCAGCGTCGGCCAGGGACAGCCAATAGCGCCCGAACTGGCCGATATCGTCGTCGCCGAGATCCTCCGCAGAAATCGGGCCGGGCCACAAGGCGGGAACGCGCGACAGATCGGCGTCCTGAGGGTGCGGCGTTTCCGCGATTGCGGCCTCCTGAAATGGAAGGATCGGCTCGGGCATCGGGCGCCCGAGCCGATGGCGTCCTAGCCGGTGGCGTCAGAGCCGCTCAAGCAGAACGGCCATGCCCTGACCGGCACCCATACACATGGACAGGATAGCATAGCGCTGGCCGGTGTCCTCCAGATGCTGCATCGCCACCAGCGCCATCCGCACGCCGGTCGCTCCCGGCGGGTGGCCGATGGAGATGCCGCCGCCATAGAGGTTGGTGATATCGCGCGGCACGCCCAGCTCCTTCTCGGCATGCAGGTTCACCACCGCGAAGGCCTCGTTGATCTCGTAGTAGTCGATGTCGGAGGCTTTCAGCCCGCGCTTCTCCCACAGGGCGCGGATCGCCGGCACCGGGCCGCAGCCCATGATGCGCGGCGGCACGCCGACGATCGCCCAGTCGACCAGACGGACCCGAGGCCGAACGCCTTCGGCCTCCAGCGCCGCGCGGTCGCCGACCACCACCCAGGCGGCCCCGTCGGTCACGCCCGAGGAGTTGCCCGGCGTCACCTGTCCACCCTTGCGGAACACCGGCTTCAGGGCGCCGAGCTTCTCCACCGTGACCGAGGGGCGCGGAAACTCGTCCATCTCCATCAGCCGCGTGCCCTTGCGGCCCTCCGGCACCTCGATCGGGGCGATCTGCCGGGCCAGGAAGCCGCTCTCCATCGCGGCACCCGCGCGCTGCTGGGACATCACGCCCCAGGCGTCCATGTCCTCGCGCCGGTACTGGAAATCTTCCGTCAGGTTCTCCGCCGTCGCCCCCATGAGGCCATGGCCGAAGGGGTCTGAATAGGCCCACTCGACCGTATCCTCCAGGGACTGCTGGCCGCGCGTCACGCCCCAGCGCATGCCGGTCTGGGCGTAGGCGCCGCGCGAGAAGTTCTCGCCGCCGCCGGCGATGGCGATCGAGGAATGGCCCGACATGATCTGCTGGGCCGCGGTCAGGATCGCCTGGGTGCCGGATCCGCAGGCCCGGTTCACGCCCAGGGCGCAGCTGCTGTCGGGCATGCCGATGTTCAGCGCCGCGACCCGCCCGACATAGTAGCCGTCGGGATCGACCGGCAGCACGTTGCCCCAGACCGCGTGATCGATCCTCTCCGGGTTCAGGCCGGCCTCCTCGACGCAGGCCTTGGCCGCGTGGGTTGCCAGGGTCGACAGGGGAATGTCCTTCAGCGATTTGCCGAAGTCGCCGAACGGCGTGCGCTTGCCGCCGGCGATGACGATCTCTTGAGCGGGCATCTGGTCCTCCGTGATCCATATGTCGCGCACAGTGGCGCGGCGGCGGTCGGAGGACAAGCCGGGGAAACCGCCGCAACCTGGCCTGCCGGAACGCCAGGTCGCGGCCGGTCAGCGCTCCGTTGCGTCGTCCGGTTTCCGCAGGCCGAGCGCGGTGCGGATGTCGTCGTAGAACATCTCGCCCAGCACGAAGCCCGTGATCGCCAGGATGGCCAGGAGCTGCGGCACGGTGATGGTGTCGCCGAGGATGAAATAGGCCAGGAAGGCGGCGATCACCGGCTTCAGGAAGAACAGGTAATTGCCGCGTGCCGGGTCGGGCACGTTGCCGAGGCCCCACAGCCACAGGATGAAGCCGATGCAGGTGTTCCACACACCGAGCGTGATCAGCGCCGCCGCCTGGTCGCCCGGCCGGTCGAACAGGGTGGTCGGGTCGACCCAGATCCCCCACAGGAAACCGGCGACGAACCACATGGCGACCGCGCCCAGGGCGAAGGTGTAGGTGGTCATGCGGATGGCGCCGTACTGCTTGATCAGCGGGCGGACCAGCACGAGGTAGAAGGCGCCGACGATGGCGCAGCCGACGGCCAGCAGGATGCCGGGCAGCGAGCTCTCGCCACCGTCCAGCCGGTCGAGCACGCCGTCGGTCAGCAGGAACAGGCAGCCGAGGAAGGCGCCGATGCCGCTGACCAGCTTCGGCGCGGTGATCGTCGTCCCGTCGACGATCCGCAGGACGAAGACCACGAAGATCGGCATGGTGGTCACCATGGTCGCCACCTGCACCACGCTGGCGTAGTCCAGCGCCCAGTGGAACAGGAACTGGGCGAAGGCCATGCCGAAGACCGACAGGCCGACCACGGCGAGGAAGTTCTCGCGCAGCGGTGTGACCAGATCGCGGGTCTGCGCCCGGCTCAGCGAGACCAGCACCAGCGCCGCCCCGCCCAGCATGAAGCGCCAGACCGTGACTTCGGCGCCCTGGAGCTGGGTCAGCTTGACCACGAACTCGCTCGAGGCGTGGCCGCACACCCCGGCAAAGGCCGCGAGATAGGCGAGCAGGGCCAGGGGGCGCGCCGGGCCTGTCCCCGCCGCGCCGTTGTTCGAACTCATGATCGTCCTCCGGCTTATTCGTTGCCTAGCAGACTATTGGATGGGCAACGGTCTGGAAAGACCCGCGTTGATCGTCCTTTGGACCGATCGGTGCGTCCTCGTTATGCTTACGTTTGTCATCAATCCATGCGATGTCTTTGCCCATGAGACGCTTCCGAAGCACCAAGATCGTCGCAACGCTGGGACCCGCCAGTTCTGACGCCGATATGATCCGCCATCTGTTCGAGGCAGGGGTGGATGTCTTCCGCTTTAACTTCTCCCACGGCAGTCACGAGGACCACCAGAAGCGCTGCGACATCGTCCGCGCTCTGGAGGCCGAGTCCGGCCGGCCGATCGCCATCATGGCCGATCTGCAGGGACCGAAACTGCGCATCGGCACCTTTCCCGACGGCCCGATCGAGCTGAAGACCGGCGATAAATTCCGCCTGGAGCTGAAGGACGGTACCGGCACGCAGAAGCGGGTGACCCTGCCCCATCCGGAAATCTTCGCCGCCCTGGAGGCGGGCACCGACCTGCTGCTGGACGACGGCAAGGTGCGCCTGCGGGTGGTGAAATGCGACGACAAGTCGGCCGACACCGAGGTGATCACCGGCGGTCCGCTGTCCGACCGCAAGGGCGTGAACGTGCCCGGCGTCGTCGTGCCGCTCTCGGCGCTGACGCCGAAGGACCAGGACGACATGCGCTTCGCCCTGGACATGGGGGCGGACTGGATCGCCCTGTCCTTCGTGCAGCGTCCGGAGGACGTGGCGGAGGCGCGCAAGCTGATCGCCGGCCGGGCGTCGGTGCTGGTGAAGCTGGAGAAGCCGGCCGCCATCGAACAGCTCGACCAGATCGTCGAAATCTCGGATGCGGTGATGGTCGCGCGCGGCGATCTGGGCGTGGAGCTGCCGCCGGAGCAGGTGCCGCCGATCCAGAAGCGGATCGTCCGGCTGTGCCGGTCGCTCGGCAAGCCGGTGATCGTCGCCACCCAGATGCTGGACAGCATGGTCTACGCGCCGTCCCCGACCCGGGCCGAGGCCTCGGACGTGGCGACGGCCGTCTACGACAACGCGGATGCGGTGATGCTCTCGGCCGAGACGGCGGCGGGCAAATATCCGATCGAGGCCGTGACGATGATGAACCAGATCATCCGCACGGTGGAGAGCGACGACTTCTATCTCGCCGCCGCCCATGCCAATCAGCCGGTGCCCGACCGCACCGTGTCCGACGCGATGACCCTGGCGGCGCGCGAGGTGGCTGAAGCGATCGACGCGGGCTGCATCGTCACCTACACGACGTCGGGCTCGACCACCATCCGTGCCTCGCGCGAGCGGCCGACGGTGCCGATCCTGTGCATCACTTCCTCGATGAAGACCGCCCGGCGCCTGGCCATGGCCTGGGGTGTCCACGCGGTCGCCATCGCCCAGGAGGAGCGGTTCTCCGCCATCGTCCAGCGCGCCACAGAGGTGGCCAAGAGCGAGGGCTTCGCGGGGACCGGCGACAAGGTCGTGATCACCGCCGGCGTGCCCATGGGCAAGCCGGGGTCGACCAACGTGCTGCGGGTGGAACGGATACCCTAAGCCTTAGGTAGATCCCCAAACGTCATCCCGGCGAGCTCCGGGCCGGACCCGGAGGTCGGCCGGGACCCAGACTGTGCGGATGCCGGGTCCCGGTCGGCACTCGGATCTAGAGCCAAATCCGACCATATCGAATCATTTCATGATTCGATATGGTCGGTGAATTTGTCTCTAAAACAATGAGATAGAGCAGATTCACGCACGCCGACGCGATCACGAAGTGATCCCGTCACCGCACGATCTGCTCTAGTCCGGGCGCCACCGGGATGACGGGAAGAGGTGACGGGTTGGGTCGCCTCAGCCCGGCTTGCGGGCGGTCATCACCCGGGTCATGCCGGGGATGAGGTCGTCGTCGATCTCGATCTCGAACCCGGCCTTCTTCAGGTGCTTCTCCACGAAGCCCGGGGTCATGCCGACACCGTCCGGCGTGTAGACCATGTGCTGGAGCTGCCACAGCGCCGCCAGGGCCGGGCCCTTGCGGTCGTCGGTCACCATGAAGTCGTGGATCGCGATCAGCCCGCCCGGCTTCAGCACCCGGAACGCATCGGAGCACAGCTTGTCGATCGCCTCCTCCGGCACGCCGGAGAACAGATAGCTCATCAGCACGATGTCCTGGTCGTTCGGCCAGTTCGCGTTGGTGCCGTCGCCGGCGACGAAGTCGATCCGGTCCGACATCTCCTCCTCGGCGACGAAGGTCTTGCCGACCTCGATCACGTTGGGGAAGTCGAGCACCGTGGCGTGCAGTTTCGGGAAGCGCTTGCAGAACATGATGGAGAACGCGCCGGAGCCGCCGCCGACATCAAGCATCGAGCCGACATCCTCGGAGACCGCGCCTTCCTTGAGCAGGCGCTTGGCCATCACCGCGCCCGGGCCGAGCGAGCCGGAATGCTGCGAGCGGCTGAACAGCTCGGCATGGTGCCGGTCGGCCATCCAGGACGCGTAGTCCGGATACTCGATGTCGTCGGTGTCGCCGAGCAGAACCTTGTCCAGGTTCTCCATGAACGGATACATCTGGCGATCGATCTGGAAGCGCAGGTAATCGCCGAAATAGTTGGTGTTGTCGCGCACCAGATAGGCGTCGCTGGCCGGCGCGTTGGCGATCTTGCCGTCGTTGCGGGTGAGCAGGCCGACCGAGACCAGGGCCGTCACCAGCGTCTGCATGCGCTGCGCGGGCACCTTCGTCGCCGCCGCCAGATCCGTGATCGATTTCGGGCCGTCGGACAGTGCCCCGAACACGTCCACATGCAGGGCCGCGAACAGAGCCTTCGACGCCATGAACCCGAAGGCGAGCTCGGAAATGTCCTCGGCGGATTCGATCGGTTTCACGGGAGTATTCCTCCTGGGTCGTTGATGGGACGTTCGGATTTGCGCGTGTTGCAGCGCAGCAGAACCTTAACCGATGCGCGTCCCGGACCAAACCCCGAATGTAGTGAAACCGACATTTCGGCGGATTCACGTCGCTGGGAGAACAGTGTAAACCCCTTTGCGCGTTGGGATTTTGTCAATCTGCTGCTCGGTTCGGCTTGAGAAACGGCGGACGGGTCTCATTTGACTCTTCAGGCGAAACACCGACCTTGTTCCCACCGACCGCGTTACAGGGAGACCCAACCCATGCGACTTCTGGCCACTGCGGCGTTCGCCGCCCTGCTGCCGTTCTCCGCCCTCGCCGGCGAGTCTGTCGACTACACCGTGAACGACGAGAGCTTCACCGGTTATCGGGCCGAGGCCGCCGGCGAGTCGAAGGGGCTGGTGCTGATCATCCACGACTGGGACGGTCTGACCGCCTATGAGGAGAAGCGGGCGGAGATGCTGGCCGAACTGGGCTACGACGCCTTCGCCGTCGATCTCTACGGCAAGGGCAACCGGCCGGTGGAGACCGGGGCCAAGAAGGAAGAGACCGGCAAGCTCTACACCGACCGCGAGCGCATGCGCTCGCTGATCCTGGGCGGCCTCGCCGAGGCGCGCAAGGACCGCGACGGCAAGACGGTGGTGATGGGCTACTGCTTCGGCGGGGCGGCGGTGCTGGAGCTGGCGCGCTCGGGCAAGGCCGCGAACGTCGTCGGCTACGCGACCTTCCACGGCGGGCTCGCCACGCCGGACGGGCAGAGCTATCCGGCCGACACGTCGCCGATCCTGGTCGCCCATGGCGGCGCCGACACCGCGATCCCGATGAGCCAGGTCGCGGCCCTGTCGGAGGAACTGGAGAAGGCCGGCGTGATGTACGAGATCCAGGTCTATTCCGGCGCGCCGCACGCCTTCACGGTGTTCGACAGCGACCGCTACCGCGAAGTGGCGGACACCCAGTCCTGGGACGCCTTCCAGGATTTCCTGGCGGCGAACCTGCCGGCGGAGTAACGCCGCTGTCCTTTCCTCAGTCCTAGACGTCATCCCGGCGGGGACCGGACGTGATCCGGGACCCGGCCGGGACCCAGTCGCGCCGTCGGGGCTCGGTCCCGGGCAGCCCCCGGGTCGAGCCCGGGGCGCTCCCGGGATGATGTTCAGGGGCAGAGAAGCGGGTGCTACCCCTGCTTCGCCTTGATCCCCTCCCACACGGGACGGAAGTCGTAGGTCGGGTAGAACTCGGTGTCGAAGCCGCCCCACGCACTCTGTTCGATCGCCAGGTTGACCTCGCGCAGCCGGTGGCCGGGGACCTTGAGGGTCACCACCTGGCCGATGCCCATCATCACGTACCAGGACACCACCTCGATCCCCTCGGGCGGGAACTTCTTCCAGAATCCGGCGGCGTCGAGCCTGGCGTTGATCTCGGCCAGGTTCTTGTCCTTCTGGTGCTTCAGCATGACCGTGAGCAGGATCTCGCCCTCGCCGGCCGGCGCGCCAACCTCGGATGTCATCGCTCCCTCCACACCTGCTGTCGTCGGATTTCCCTTCCGCCACGATAGCATGCGCGGCTGGGCTACGGACAAATCCAGCTCATGGGTCTATGAGATTGTCTTGCGCGCGCGACGCCCGCGAATGCGCCAACATGAAACCCAGCGAGGAGGAACAGGATATGGCTTTCGGATACGTGATCGTGCAGGTCGACGTGAAGGATCAGGAGACCTTCGAGGCCTATCGCGCCCGGGTGCCGGCCACCATCGCGCAGTATGGCGGCGAGTATCTGGTCCGCGGCGGCAAATTCGAGAAGCTGGAAGGGGCGGAGCCCCTCGGCCGCATGGTCGCCCTGAAGTTCCCGAGCTACGAGCAGGCGAAGGCCTGGTACCACAGCGAGGAATACAAAGGCCCCAAGGAGCTGCGCCAGTCCTGCAGCGTGGCCAACGCGATCCTCGTGGAAGGCGTTGATTAACAGTGGAGTAGACGCATGTCCCGACAGCCCGGCCGTCAGTTCCTGAACATCCCCGGTCCGACCAACATTCCGGACCGGGTGCTTCAGGCGATGCACCGTCCCGCCCTGGATTTCATGACCCCGGAATTCTGGGACGTGCAGGTCGAGTGCAAGGAGAACCTCGCCAAGGTCCTGAAGACCGAGGGCGAGATCATGGTCTATGCCGCCTCGGGCCACGGCTCGTGGGAGGCGGCGATGACCAATACCTGCTCGCCGGGCGATACGATCCTGATGTGCGAGACCGGGCGGTTCTCCGAGTCCTGGGGCGAGATGGCCGAGGCCATGGGCCTCAAGGTGGTCACGCTGGCCAACGACTGGGACCGGGCGTTCGAGGCGGACCGGGTCGCCGAGGCCCTCGCCGAGGACAAGGACCACGCGATCAAGGCGGTCTGCGTCGTCCATAACGAGACCTCCACCGGCATCACCCACGACGTGGAAGGCATCGGCAAGGTCATCAAGGCGTCGGGGCATCCGGCGCTGTTCATGGTCGACACCATCTCCTCGCTCGCCTCCATGGATTTCCGCATGGACGAGTGGGGGGTGGATGTCGCCGTGGCCGGCTCCCAGAAGGGGCTGATGCTGCCGGTCGGCCTCGGAATCTCCGGGGTCAGCGCCAAGGCCATGGCGGCGAGCGAGACCGCCAAGCTGCCGCGCAAGTATTTCGACTGGGACGGCATCAAGGCACTGGAGAACGGCCGCCTGCGCTTCGCCGGCACCGCGCCCAGCCACCTGTTCTTCGCCATGCGCGAGGGGCTGAAGATGCTGCTGGAGGAGGGCCTGGACCACGTCTTCGCCCGCCACGCCCGGCTGGCCGAGGCGACCCGGCGGGCGGTCAAGGCCTGGGGCCGTGGCAACGGGCCGAGCCTGTTCGGCCGCGACGAGGCGGCGCTGTCGAACTCGGTTACGGCGATACGAATGCCCGACGGGTTCGATGCCGATGCGTTCCGCGGCAAGGTGCTGGCGGAGAGCAACGTGGCGCTGGGCGGCGGGCTGTCGCGGCTGTCGGGCAAGGTCATCCGCATCGGCCATTTGGGCGATCTGAACGAGCCGATGATCCTGGGCTGCCTCGCCACTGTGGAGATGCAGCTCAAGCGCCAGGGCATCCCCCATGGCGAGGGCGGCGTCGACGCGGCGGTGAAATATCTGGCGGAGACGCGGTAGGGGCGGAGCTTCTCTCCTCCCCACCACATTTCCACTCCCCGGATCTATTCCGGGGAGTGAGTGAGGGGGGCGAGCGCCTCCTGCTCCGTCTTTCCGGGCTTGCCCGGGATCGAGACGTCCGCGTGCTGGAGCACCGGAGCGTTGTCGATGGTGCCTCAGCACGCGTCGCTCTGGACCCCGGGTCGAGCCCGGGCAGACGGCGAGGGAGCGATGGGGTCGGGGCAAGATTCCATGGCTTGGCGCGGCGGCAAAGATCGCTAGCATCGCGGCCGAACCCATTGGGAGAGATCGCATGACCGACTACGTGCCGGGTGCCGGCGAGGACTGGGCCCGGATCGAGGCCGACGAGGTGGGGGCCGATGCGGCCGCCCTGCAGGAGGCGGTGAGCTTCGCCACCGATCACGAGTCGAAGATGAACCGCGACATCGCCAAGGCGCTGGAGGGCGGTCACTTCTCCGAGCCGCCGCCGCTGGGCGACATCATCGGCCCGACCGCGCCGCGCGGCCCGGCCGCCGGTCTCGTGCTCAAGGGCGGTAAGATCCTGGCCGAATGGGGCCCGACCGACCGCGCCGACATCACCTTCTCGGTCACCAAATCCTACCTCTCGATCATGGCCGGCCTGGCAGTCGATGACGGGCTGATCGGCGACGTGAACGACCCGGTCGGTGCGCTGGTCGACGACGGCGGTTTCGACGCCGCCCAGAACAAGTCCTGCACCTGGAAGCACTTCCTGCAGAACACCTCGGAATGGGAGGGCACCCTGTTCTCCAAGCCCGATCTGGTGGACCGCAACCGCGACCTGTCCCTGCCGCCGGGCACCCCGTCGAAGAAGGGCACCCACCGCGACCTCGCCGCGCCGGGCGGGTTCTGGGAATACAACGACGTGCGGGTGAACCGGCTGTCGCTGTCGCTGCTGCGGGTCCACAGGAAGCCGCTGCCGAAGGTGCTGAAGGCCCGGATCATGGATCCGATCGGCGCATCGGACACCTGGAGCTGGAACGGCTACATCAACTCCTGGGTCGAGGTCGACGGCCAGCCCATTCAGTCGGTCTCCGGCGGCGCCCATTGGGGCGGCGGCCTGTTCATCTCCGCCCGCGACCATGCCCGGCTCGGCCTTCTGATGCAGCGCCGGGGCATGTGGGGCGGTGTGCCGCTGCTCTCGCCGGATTGGATCGACGCCTGCACCACCCCGTGCGACCTCAACCCGAGCTACGGCTATCTGTGGTGGCTGAACGGCGACGGCCGACATGTGCAGAGCGCCCCGCGCAGCAGCTACTTCGCCATGGGCGTGGGCTCCAACGTGATCTGGATCGACCCGGAGCTCGACCTGGTCTGCGTGCTGCGCTGGATCGACAAGGCCTCGCTCGACGGCTTCGCCAAGCGGCTGATGAAGGCGTTGGGGTAACGCGATGGCGGCGCGGGGCGATCATCCTGGAGTCATCGCGCCGCCGCCGGTTCTGTATGGCGGTGCCCTGGCCGTGGGAGCGGCCCTCGACTGGCTGGTCCCGCTGCCTGTTCTGGAGCCTGGCGCCGGCTCGGTGCCGGGCATCGCCCTGATCGTCGCCGGGTTGCTCCTGGCCCTGTGGTGCGCGGGGTTGTTCTGGCGCGCCGGAACAGCGGTGCAGCCGCATCATCCGAGCACGGCGATCGTGACCTCCGGCCCGTATCGGTTCTCCCGCAACCCGATCTATGTGGCGCTGACGGCGGTGTCGGCCGGTATCGGCCTTTGGGTTAACAGCGCCTGGATGCTCGGTCTGCTGCTCCCAACCCTGGTGATCATGCAGATTGCCGTGATCGGCCGGGAGGAGGCCTATCTGGAAGCCAAATTCGGCGACGCGTACCGGGCCTATAAGGCCCGGGTGCGGCGGTGGCTCTAAGGCCCCTACCGTCGCCCCGGCTCTCAGATGATCTCGAAATACCGCGCCAGTTCCCAGTCGGTGACGTGCCGGCGGTATTCGCGTTCCTCCCACATCCGACTGGCGGAGAAGTGGTCGACGAAGCCGTCGCCGAACAGCTCGCGCGCTGCCATCGAGCGCTTCAGCCGAGCCGCCGCCTCGCCGAGCGAGCCGGGCAGGGCGGCCTTGGCCGGGAACTTCTTGGCATAGGCGTTGCCGGTCACGCCCTCTCCCGGCTCGATCCTGTTCTCGATGCCCCACAGGCCCGACCCGATCGCCGCCGCCATCGCCAGGTACGGGTTCGCGTCGGCCGCCGCCACCCGGTACTCCACCCGCTGCGACTTCGGTGAGCCCTCGATCACCCGCAGGGAGGTGGTGCGGTTGTCGGCCGCCCAGTTGGCATGGGTCGGCGCCCAGAAGCCGGGGATCAGCCGGGTGTAGGAGTTGATCGTCGACGCCGTCATCGACAGCAGTTCCGGCATCAGCGCCTGCTGTCCGCCGACGAACCAGCGCATGGTGTCGGACATGCTGTGGGCGCCGTTGGGGTCGTGGAAGACCGGGGCGCCGTCCTTGGTCGTCAACGAGGTGTGGATATGGCCGGACTGGCCGGGATAGTCCATCGACCATTTGGCCATGAAGCTGGCCATGATGTCGTGGCGCTGGAAGAACACCTTGGTGAAGGTCTTGAAGAGGGCTGCCCGGTCGGCGGCGACCAGGGCGTCGTCCACCTTGATCGCGGCCTCCATCACCCCCGGCCCGGTCTCGGTGTGCAGCCCCTCCACGGGCATGTCCATCAGTTCGCACATCTCCAGGAACATCAGATGCAGGTCGGCGTGCACCGACGAGCGGATGCCGGAATAGCCGAAGAAGCCGGGGGTCAGCGGCTTCAGGTTCCGGTAGCCCTTCTCGCGCACCGAATGGGGCGTCTCGTCGAACAGGAAGAACTCGTACTCCGCCGCCGCCTTGACGGCGAAGCCCATGGCGTCGGCCCGGTCCAGCACCCGGCGCAGGGTGCCGCGCGGACAGACCGCCTCCCACTTGCCGGCGAACTCGCCCAGGACCATGACCATGTCCGGCTCGAAGGCGACGTCGCGGGCGGTATCCGGCAGCAGGCGGACCTCGGCGTCGGGATAGCCGGTATGCCAGCCGGTCACGTCCACCGCCGGGTCCTCGTAGAGCTGGTCGTTGCTGTCCCAGCCGAGCACCACGTCGCAGAAGCCGAAGCCGCCCTTCAGCGCGCTGGCGAACTTGTCCCGCGCCATCCATTTCGCGCGGAAGATGCCGTCGATGTCGAATACGCCCACCTTGACGTGGGTCAGCGCCCGCTCGTCCACCAGCGCCAGCACGTCCTCTGCGGTTTTGACGTCGCTCGACTCCATGCGCCACACTCCTGTTCGCGTTGTTCGACGCGGCTACTCTAAAGACAACCAATGGCGGACTTAAAGCCGCCTGTGCGAGGGAGAGGAAGATGGCGGATCTCGCCGATCGGCTGCTCGGCTGTTACGCGAGCGCGGTGCACGACGTCCTGCGGGTCATGGGCCACGGCAACCAGGTGCTGCCGCCGACCATCCGGGCGCTCGATCCGACCAAGCGGGTGGCGGGCGAGATCTACACCATCTCCGGCCATATCGATCAGACCCTGAGCCGGCACGAGACCCTGCTGCGCTGGTCTCGGGTGCTCTCCAAGGTGCCGGGCGGCAAGGTGCTGGTCTGCCAACCGAACACCAAGGCGGTGGCGCTGATGGGCGAGCTGTCGGCCCAGGCGCTGACGGTGAAGGACACCCGCGGCTATGTGGTCGACGGCCATTGCCGGGACACCGACTTCATCCTCGACATGGGTTTCCCGGTGTTCTGCGAGCTCAACACCCCGGCCGATATCGTTGAGCGCTGGACCTACGACGCGCTAGGCGAGCCGGTCACAATCGGCACGGTGACCGTGCGCTCCGGCGACTGGCTGATCGGCGACCGGGACGGGGTGGTGATCATCCCGGGCGAGATCGCCGAGGAGGTGGTCGCCGAGACCGAGAAGGTGGTCTCCACCGAGGGCGACATGCGCAAGGCCATCCTCGACGGCATGGATCCGGAGGAGGCCTATCTGAAGTTCGGCAAGTTCTGATCGGGCCCCACGGTCTCTGGAGCGGTGGCGGGGTGTCGGGTACACTTCGCGGCAGAGTGACGGGGAGCAGCAGCAACCGGCAGGGAAGGATCTGACGGCATGCGCATGTGTCACATCCTGGCGGCGATGCTTTTCGGGGCGGTGCCGCTTCTGACGATCGGCCTGTCCGCCCGCGACGCGGCAGCCGACTTCCCATGGTTCGGCGGTCCGAAAGACAAGCTGTCGCTGTCCATCGCGGTGGAGGACAATGTCAGAGGCGGCTGCTGGGCGGACCGGGAGGGGACGGTCGACGATATCGCCCGCACCCTGACGCGCCACGGCATCGGGGTGGACGCGGAGGCACCGGTCAATCTGGTGATCTATGCCATCGGCCATCCCTCGGCGACGGGGCGGTACCGCAAGCGGCTGTCCTGTGTGGGCGTGCTGCAGGTGCGGGTGAACTCCCTCGACGTCTCCGAGGACCAGAGTTTCCAGATGACCAGCCTGTACGACCAGGAACGGCTGCTCGTCTCCCACCATGTGCTCGACCAGGCGATCGGAACCATGGCGGTGGAACTGGTGGACAACTTCTCCCGCCGCTATGCCGAAACACGGGAGTAGGGGACCGGTTCCTCCCACTCTCTCCTACGTCCGCTCCCTACTCCTCCTTCACTCCCCGGATTTAGTCCGGGGCCTACCAAAGGGGCCGCACGGTCCAATCCAGGTCACGCTGCACCGTCGGCCCCGGACTAAATCCGGGGAGTGAAAGAAGGGCGTATTCGCGGCGCCTCACCCTCACTCGGGCAGGCCCTCCGCCCGGTCGAAATACGCCGCGAACAGGCCGTCCCGCGTCTTCGGACCCGCCGGCTTCTCCGGCTTCTCGCTCTCCTGGATGAGCCGGGCGAACACCACCCTGCGGCCGTCGCGTTCGGCCCAGCCGACGAACCATCCGAAGGGCTGGCCCCACATCAGACTGCCGTTCTCCTCCCGCGGCAGGCCCGAGCCGGTCTTGCCATGGACGTGCCAGCCGCCCGGCCGGACGCCGTAGTCCAGGATCGAGACCGTGTTCTCCACCGCCGCCTCGGAGACCGGCAGCTCGCCGGCCAGCATGCGCTGCAGGAACGCCACCTGCTCCGCCGGGGAAATCGCCAGCGACGAGCTGAGCCAGGCCGAGGTCAGGCCGCTGCCCTCGCCCTTCTTGCCGGAGAGATCCCGGTTGCCGTAGCCGAACGCCTCCACATACGCCGCGAAGCGATCGGACCCAAGCCTGGCCGTGACCTGTTGCGAATACCAGACGACCGATTCCTTCATCCACCGTACCGGATCCGCCGGCTGCTTCCACGCTTCGCGCCAGTCCACATAGCCCTCGCGGAACGGCATCACCGGGTCGGTGGGCGAGGTCAGGATGCCCGCGTCGTATCCCATCAGGCTGATAGCGATCTTGAACGTCGAGGCGGGCGAGTAGCGTTGGTCGCAATCGCCCTCCCGTACCAGGGTCCGCGGAGCCTCCGCCGCCGGTCCGACCGCCTCCTCGATCAGGGTGCACACGATCCGGCTCTCGGCGGTTGCCGGCGTGGCGAGGATGGCCTGGGCTGCGATGAGAAAGAGCAGGAGGCGGCGCATGACGGGCCTGTCGATCGGTTGCGGAAGCGGTGCTCGGAGTAGGACGCTGCAAGAGGTCAGCATGACGGCGCCGGCTGCCGCAATACCGTCGCCTTGCGACCGGGTTCTGTTGGGCAATAAGCCCGTCTCCGATAGGTGCTTATCAGCGGCGCCGCGCTTTGCCATGCTTGCCGGCCAATCAACAAGCAATCCGATGGGGAGGCCTGCATGGACCTGGGCGTAAAGGGAAAGACCGCGCTGATCACCGGCGCGTCGAAGGGGATCGGCCGCGGCGTGGCCGAGAGCCTCGCCGCCGAAGGCTGTAACCTGCGCCTGGCCGCGCGCTCCGGCGACATGCTGGAGACCGCCGCCGCCGAGCTCCGCGACGCCTACGGGGTGACGGTCGCCGTCCATGCCTGCGACATCACCGCGCCCGGCGTGATAGACGAACTGGCCGCCGCCGGCATTCCGGACATCCTGGTGAACAATGCCGGCGCCATTCCGGCCGGCGACATCGAGGCCATGGTCGAGGAGCGTTGGCGCGACGCCTGGGAGCTCAAGGTCTTCGGCTACATCAATATGACCCGGACGTTCTTCGCCGCCATGAAGCAGCGCGGCCACGGCGTGATCTGCAACGTCACCGGTCTCGCCGCCGACAAGACCGACTTCAACTACGTCGCCGGCACCACCGGCAATGCCGGCCTGAACGCCTTTACCAAGGCGATCGGCGGGGTCAGCCTGGAATTCGGCGTGCGCGTGTTCGCCGTCAGCCCCGGTCCGGTCCAGACCGAGCGGCTGATCGGCCTGCTGAAGACCCGCGCGGTGCAGGATGGCGGCAGCGAGGACAACTGGCAGAGCTACATGTCCGGCATGCCGATGCAGCGCGCCGCGACGGTTCCCGAGGTGGCCGATACCGTCGCCTTCCTGGTCAGCGACCGGGCGACCTACTTCACCGGCCAGGTCGTCACCGTCGATGGCGGCCAGGGGTCGCGCGGCGGCAGCTTCACCAACAAATAATCAAGAACGGTCCTAACGAGACTCCCGGAGGAAACCCGATGCCTTTCGATTTCGCCCCGCTGCTGAACCCCAAGCTGCCCCCTGCCGCCGGAAAATTCGGCGGGTTCCCGAAGTACAATTTCGTCGGCGGCCACAATGACGGCAGCAGCATCCCGGTGCAGACCCTGGCCGATGCGGTCAGCCGCGCGCTGCTGCGCGAGGGCGATACGCTGGCGACCTACGGGATGCAGAGCGGACCGCAGGGCTACCGTCCCCTGCGCGAGGCGGTGGCGCAGATCCTGGAGCGCCGGGCCGGCATGAAGACCGATCCGGACGAGGTGCTGATCACCGGCGGTTCGCTGCAGGCCATGGACCTGGTGAACAACGCCCTGCTGGAGCCGGGCGACACGGTGATCATCGAGGAGGCCTGCTACGGCGGGGCGATGACCAAGCTGAAGAAGCTCGGCGTCGACTGGGTCGGGGTGCCGGTGGACGGTGACGGCATGCGCATGGACGCCCTGGCCGAGACCCTGGACAGCCTCAAGGCGGCCGGCAAGCGGGTGAAGTTCATCTACACCATCCCGACGGTGCAGAATCCGACCGGGACGGTCCTGTCGCTGCCGCGTCGCCACGAGATGCTGAAGCTGGCTGAGAAGCACGGCATCGCCATCTTCGAGGACGACTGCTACTGCGATCTGATCTTCGACGGTCCCTATGCGGACCAGCGGCCGCCGGCGATCCGCGCGCTCGACGACAGTGGCCGGGTCGTCTATTGCGGCTCGTTCTCCAAGTCGATCGCCCCCGCCCTGCGGGTCGGCTACGTGGTCGCCGACTGGCCGGTGCTGAGCCGCATCCTGGCGCAGAAGTCGGACGGCGGGACCGGGGCTGTTGAACAGCTCCTGCTGGCCGAGTTCGCCCAGGATTTCGACGCCCATGTGGGCAACCTGAACAAGGTGCTGAAGGGTAAGGCCGACGCCCTGGTCGAGGCGCTGGAGGCGGAGTTCGGTACGGCCGCCGAGTTCACCCGGCCGACCGGTGGTATCTTCCTGTGGGTCACCCTGCCCCAGGAGGTCGACACCACCCGTCTCGCCCAGGTGGCGGCTGCCGAGGGCGTTGCGGTAAACCCCGGTGCGGAGTGGTCGGCCGACCCGGAATCCGGTAAGCGTCGCATCCGCATCTGCTTCGCCCACCCGCCGGCGGAGACGATCAGGGAAGGAATGGCCCGGCTGGCCGAGATCTGCCACCGCGAATTCGGTGTCCCGGCACGCGGCCGAAATGTGGAACGGAGTTAGAAATTGACCCAATCGTCATCGACTGCGTCGGTCCTCGCTGAGAGCGGGGGCCGCTGATGCCGATCAAGATCCCCGACGATCTCCCCGCCCGCGCCCAGCTCGAGGCGGAGGGTGTGGCGGTGATGGACGAAGCCACCGCCATCCGCCAGGACATCCGCCCGATGCGGATCGGCCTGCTGAACCTGATGCCGAACAAGATCCGTACGGAGACCCAGTTCGCCCGCCTGCTTGGTGCGACGCCGCTGCAGGTCGAGCTGACGCTGGTGAAGATCACCAATCACGTCGCCCGCAACACCTCCAGCGACCACATCATCTCGTTCTACGAGAACTGGGAGGATATCCGGGACCAGCGATTCGACGGCTTCATCATTACCGGCGCGCCGATCGAGCAGCTCGAGTACGAGGAGGTCACCTACTGGGACGAGCTGCGCCGCATCTTCGATTGGACCCAGACCAATGTGCACGGTTGCCTGAACATCTGCTGGGGGGCGCAGGCCGCCGTCCACCATTTCCACGGCATGCCGAAATACGACCTGCCGAAGAAGGCCTTCGGTGTGTTTCGGCACCGGGCGCTGGACAGCACCTCGCGTTACCTGCGCGGCTTCTCCGACAACTTCGTCATCCCGGTGTCGCGCTGGACCGAGGTCCGGTCCGAGGACATCCCGGCCGATAGCGGGATGGAGGTGCTGGTGGAGTCGAAGGATACCGGGCTGTGCCTGCTCGACGACCCGAAATGCCGGTCGCTGCACATGTTCAACCACATCGAATACGACTCCCTGTCGCTCGGGGAGGAGTACTTCCGCGACGTGGAGAGCGGCAAGCCGATCGACGTGCCGCACGACTACTTCCCGAACAACGATCCGTCCCTGCCGCCGGAGAACCGGTGGCGCAGTCAGGCCTATCTGCTGTTCTGCAACTGGATCAACGAGATCTACCAGACCACGCCGTTCGACATGACCGATATCGGCCACCGCTGAAGGACGCGCGCTGACCGCCTTGCACTGACCCCAACCAGAGGAGACGGGCCCATGGCCGGAGTGATCACCATCGCGTTGCTGGACGAGATCCAGGACGGTTTCAACCGCCACGATGTCGACGGGATCCTGTCGCATTTCGTGGAGGAGTGCGTGTGGGTCATGGCCAGCGGTCCGACACCCCCGGAAGGGCGGGTCTGTCACGGCAAGGCGGAGATCGGCCAGGTGCTGAGCGAGCGCTACAAGCAGATCCCCGACATGCGCTGGGAGGACATCCGCCACTGGATCGTCGACGACAGCAAGGCGATCTCCGAATGGGTGGTCAAGGGCACCCCGGAGGGCGGCGAGCCGTTCGCCTATCTCGGCTGCGACCTCTGGGAGTTCGAGGGCGGCAAGGTGACCAAGAAGGACACCTACTGGAAGATCATCCGGTAGGGCGCCCCGCTCAAATCTTCCGCTGAGCCTTCCATGATCGCCGCAGGAGTTTCCTGCGGGAACGGGTCATGGCGTGTGCATGGTCGGCCGGTTTTGTCGCGACTGTTGACAAATGTCAACGTGTGCTGCATCTATGTTCGGTCGGATGACGAGGACGCGTCACCCCAACAAGGAGGTGGAGGCGGTCATCCGGCTGGCCGAGCGGCTGGGCTGGGTCTGCCGGGCTCAGGGCCACTGGGGGCGGCTCTATTGCCCGCGCAACGATCGGGACGGTTGCCAGATCGGTATCAGCGGCACGCCCAGAAACGCCGACGCTCACGCCCGCCAGTTCAGGCGTGCATTGATCCGGTGTCCGCATCGACATGAGGAGGCGCGCGATGAAGATGTATGAGTTCAGCGTGATCGCCTCTGGCCTGGACCCGCAGGCGGACGATTTCGAGGCGCGGTTCTATGACAACGGCTGCGACGATGCGCTGGTCTCGTTTCAGAACGGCCATGTCATCATCGATTTCACCCGTGCGGCCGAAACCTTCGACTGTGCGATCGCCTCGGCGGTGGAGGCTGTGGCGGCGACCGGCGCGCGGATCGTCCGGATCGAACCCGATCCGCTGGTCAGCCTCTCCGATATCGCCAAGCGCGCCAACATGACCAGGGCGGCGATTTCCAACTACCACCGGGGCCAGCGCGGCGCGGCCTTCCCGTCCCCGGCGGCGCGCATCACCTCGGACAGCCCGCTGTGGGAATGGGCCGACGTGGCGCGGTGGCTGGCGTCGGGGGGCAAGCTGTCACGGGCCACGGCGGTCGAGGCGGAACTGGTACGCCAGGCGAACCTGGCCGTGCAGCGGGGCGAGGTGCATATCGGCCCGATGCTGAAAGCGCGGTCGGAACAGTTCGAGCGCGACCTAGCGACGTAGCGGCGCTACCGCGCCGCCATCTCGTCCATCCAGGCGAGATACGGGTCCAGTTCCTCCGGAGACGGGTCCTGGCCGGTGAAGGCCTTCAGGTAATGCCCTGTCAGCACCTTGCGCTGCTCCAGGGTCTCGCCGAGATCCAGGGCGTAGTAGCCGATCTGCATGAAGTACAGCACGCGCGAGCGCACAAAGGCCTCACGCTCCACCCAGCCGTGCCGCCGGAACAGCTCTGCGATGGCGGCGACACGGGTCTCGTCCGCCCGGTCCAGCTCGGCCCGCACGGCGTCCGAGCGCCGCGCCCAGTCGCGCACCGCGAAGTCCAGGCGCGGATCGAACAGCCTTTCATCCACCCAGCAGCGGAAGATATGCGTCACCCCGTGGACGATCGAGGTCGAGGGCAGGGCCGCCTGCTCGACCACGGCGCGGGTGTTGGTGTCCTGCCAATGGGCCAGCAGCGCGTCCAGCAGCTGGTCGCGGTTGCGGAAATACCAGTAGAAGCTCGAGCGGGACACGCCCAGCCGGTCCGCCAGGGTCAGGACCTTCACGCTGTCCACCCCCTCGCCGATCAGGGTCTCCAGCGCGACCCGGATCCAGTCTTCCCGTGTGGCCTTGGTATGGGTAAGGCGGGCGTTCGGTGGCGGGCCGGCGTCATTCACGATGCATTCCTCATCCCAGGACCGAGAAGCTGCTCTCCTGGTTGATGCTGCGCTTGCGGGAATAGAAGCCGACATCGATATCGCGGCCGAGATAGGGCAGCCGGAAGGAGAGCGGGGCGGTGTCGTGATCGTGTCCGGCCGCGTCGTATTCGACAAGGGCCGCCATCATCTTTCCGGCCACCGGAGCGTTCTTGAACTGGTTGCCGCTGGTCCCGCAGGCCATGTAGTAGCCGCCGAGCGAGGTCTTGTCGTAGATCGGGATCCAGTCCTCGGTCACGTCGTAGAGATCGACCACGCCCTTCATCCGGCTGGGGATGCCGAGGCTCGGCAGGCGCTGGGCGTAGCGCAGGGCCTGGACCCGCCACTGTTCGGAGAACTCGCGGTCGTAGTCGGTGTCGTCCTCGACCCAGACATGGGCGTCGCAGGGCGGGTCCTCGCTGCCGATCAGGATGTTGTTGCCGTGCTCCGGGCGGCAGTAGACGGCGATGTCGCTGTCGGAGAGGACCATGCCGTCGCGCTCGAAATCGAGCCCGGCGGGGGCGGGGACATGCACCACCTCCTGACGCAGGGCGCGGGTGGAGATGGTCATCTCGTCGGTGACGCCGGCCAACGCGTTGATGCGGGCGGAGGCGGGGCCGGCGACGTTGATCACGACCGGGGCGTGGATCTCCGAGCCGTCGGCCAGCCGGACGCCAGCGGTCTTGCCTCCGTTTTTCAGGATCTCGGTGACGGTCGCGCCATAGAGGAACGCCGCACCCTTGGCCTTTGCCGCATCGGCGAGGTTCTGGGCGGCCAGGGCCGGGTCGGTGACATAGCCCGCCTTGGGCCAGAACACCGCCCCGCGCAGGTCGCCGCCGGTGGGATGGCCGAATTCCGGATCGCTGCCGGCCTTGGCCGGGTGGAACTGCGCCAGACTGGTGCCGGGCAGACGGGACCGGATCCGTTCCGGGCTCCACTCCTCGTAGGGCACGGCGAGCATATCGGCGTTCTCCATGTGGCGGGCCATGAAGTCGTTGCCCTCGGTCTTCATGACCAGCGCGCCGCATTCCTTGAAGCGGGCGAGGCCCTCCGTACCGGTTTCCAGGTAGTCGGCCCAGTCGCGCCAGTAGTGGTAGCCCTCCCAGGCGAAGGCGGTGCCGTCCAGGGTCGAGTAATAGGTGCGGATGATGGCGCAGGACCCGCTGGTCGACCCGTGGCCTGCCTGGGCGTTGCGGTCGACGGTGAGGGTCTTCCAGCCGTTCTTGGCGAGTTCGAAGGCGATCGCGGCCCCGATCACCCCGGCCCCGATGATGACGGCGTCTGCGGTTCTGGTCATGGGGGCGATCCTTTCATCGGTGCGGCGTTTGCGGGGTTCCGGCAAGCGGCATATCCGGCCCCCGGAACAGGTCCGGGGAGTGAGTGTAGTTGTTCAACCAGTTCGCACTCCCCGGACCTGTTCCGGGGCGACCCTTTCCGCGTGACGGGACCCATCGTGCTCATCCCCGCAGCCGGGCGCCGCTCGGGTCGTAGGGGCTGTCGGCGATGATCCGGGCCGGGCGCTTCTCCCCGACCACATGGACGTCCACCGCCGTCCCTTCGACCGCCACCTCGCTGTCCACCAGAGCCATTGCAAGGCTCATGCCCACCGAATGCCCGTAGCCGCCGGAGGTCACGAACCCGATCCGTTTACCGTCGATCCAGACCGGCTCGAAGCCGCGGGCGTCGGCACCGTCGGCATCCACCGCCAGGGTCACCAGCCGCTGTGCCGGCGTCCCCGCCTCTTTCTCCCGCAGCGCCGCTTCCCGGCCGACGAAACCGGACTTGTCGAAGGCGATCCAGCGGTCGAGGCCGGTCATGCCGGGGGTGTAGGCCTGGGTGAACTCGGTCGACCACACGCCGTAGCTCTTCTCCAGCCGCATGGCGTTGGCCGCATAGCCGCCGACCGGTGCCAGGCCCAGTCCCTGGCCGGCTGAAACCAGCGCGTCGCGCAGCATCCGGTGTTCCGGCGCCGGCACGTTGATCTCGTAGCCGAGCTCGCCCAGCACCGAGAGCCGGCCGACCCGGGCCCGGGTCAGGCCGATATCCATCTCGCGGCAGGCCATGAAGCGGAAGTCATCGGCGGCCACGCTGTCGTTCACCACCGCCCGCTGCATCAGTGCGCGGGCGTTCGGACCGGAGACCAGCCAGCCGGTCCAGGCGTCGGAAATGTCGCGGACGCTCACGTCCGCCGCGGTGTGGCTGTCGAACCAGCGCATGTGCCACTGGCGCAGGTAGTAGGAGCCCATCAGCCAGAAGGTCTCGCCGTCCCAGTTGAACACCGTGAGATCGCCCATCAGCCGGCCCGTGGGCGAGAGCATCGGCGCCAGACGGGCCCGGCCGACGGCGGGGAGGCGGCAGGCGAGCATCCGGTCCAGCCACTTTGCCGCCCCGGGCCCGCTCACCTCGTAGCGGGAATAGCCCGAGGTATCGAGCAGCCCCACCCCTTCGCGCACGGCGCGGGTTTCGGCGGCAACGATGTCGAAGGCGTTGGAACGCTTCAGGGTCGGCGTCTCCTCGAAACCCTTCGAGGGGGCGAAGAACAATGGCACCTCCAGCCCCCAGCTCACGCCGAAGCGGGCATTGGCGGCCACATGGGCGTCATGGCTGGGCGAGACCCGCAGCGGCCGGCCGGCGGGAAGCTGCTCGTTGGGATAGGCCATGACGAAGCGGCGCGAATAGAACTGGCCGGTGGTCTGGCGCAGGTATTCGCGGTTGGACGCCCATTTGCCGAAGCGGGCGATGTCCATGCCGAAGACGTCCGCTTCCGGCTCGCCGTGGATCATCCATTCGGCCAGGGATTTGCCGACACCGCCGCCCTGGCTGAACCCGGCCATCACCCCGCAGGCCAGCCAGTAGTTCGGCACCCCGGGCACCGGCCCGACCAGCGGATTGCCGTCCGGCGCGAAGGTGAAGGCGCCGTTGACCCATTTGCGGATGCCGGTGTCGTTCAGCAATGGATAGCGCTCGAACCCCTTGGCCAGTTCCGGGGCGATGCGGTCGATATCCTCCGGGATCAGCTCGATGCCGTAGTCCCAGGGCGCACCCTCTATGTTCCAATGCTTCGGCGTCAGCTCGTAGACCCCGACCAGCAACCCGCCGCGCTCCTGGCGCGAATAGGTGAAGCCCTCCAGGTCGGTGAGCATGCACATCTCGCGCTCCCGGCCTTCCAGCTCGGGGATCGGCTCGGTGACCAGGTAGTGGTGCTCCATGGGCGTGACCGGCAGGTCGACCCCGGCCATCAGCCCGACCTGCTTGGCCCAGAGCCCGGCGGCGTTGACCACGTGCTCGGCGATGATTGTGCCCTGCTCGGTCACCACGTCCCAGCCGCCTTCCGCCCGGGGCTTCAGCTCGATCACCCGGTTGCGCAGGATCACGTCGGCACCGCGCTTCTTCGCCGCCCCGGCATAGGCATGGGTGGTGCCGTAGGGGTCCAGGTGCCCCTCATGCGGGTCGTATAGGCCGCCGATCACATCGGACAGGTCGGCGATGGGATTGAGCTCGCGGATCTCCTCCGGCGTCAGCAGCCGGGCCTCTTCCACGCCCATGGTCTGGAAAACCGCCCAGGCGGATTTCAGCCATTCCCAGCGCTCCGGCTTGGACGCGATGCTGACCCCGCCGGTCATGTGCACGCCTACCGCCTGCCCGCTCTCCTCCTCGATCTCCTTGTAGAGCTTGATCGTGTAGGCCTGTAGCGCGGCGATGTTCGGATCGGCGTTCAGCGGGTGGAAGCCGGCCGCCGCATGCCAGGTGGAGCCGGCGGTCAGCTCCGCGCGCTCAATCAGGGCGATGTCGGTCCAGCCGAATTTGGTGAGGTGATACAGCACGCTGGCGCCGACCACGCCGCCGCCGATGATCACCGCGCGGTACTGGGATTTCATGGGCTCACCCTCCCGGACTGGTGGCGGACCGGGGAAGGCTAATCGCGCGTGCGGATCTGTGTCTAGACAGAAGTGTCCAGATCGTTCCTCAAAATTGCCTCCGCCGAGCGGCTCAGCCCGAGCAGGGCGGGCTCGCGATGGGTGATCAGGCGCACGGGGATCGGGTCGAGATAGCCCGCCAAACGGCCCTTGGCGGTGAAGCGGCGGCGGAAGCGTCCGCCGTCGAAAAGATCGCCGAGCTTCGGCACCATGCCGCCGGCGATGAACACCCCGCCGCTGGCTCCGGCTGTCAGGGCGAGGTCGCCGGCGACGGTGGCCAGGAAGTCGGTGAACAGCCCCAGGGCTTCCCGGCAGCCTGGGTCGGTCACCCCTTCGGCGACGATGGCGGCGGCGTCGAGCCGGCGGGCCGGCAAGTCCTCCACCGCACAGACCGCGTCGTGCAGGTCGGCGAGCCCGGCCCCGGAGAGGGCCCGTTCGGCGGAGACATGGCCGTGCAGGTTGCGCAGATAGCCGATCACCCGTTCCTCCAGGCCGTTCTGCGCCGGTAGGGTGGCGTGGCCGCCTTCGCCGGGAACGACCTTGAACCCGCCGTCGCCCGGCACGACGAGGCCGACGCCCAGGCCGGTGCCGGGACCGATCGCCACCATGGCGCCGGGACGGGCGGTCCGCTCCGCGCCGACCGTGCGGTAGTCGTCCGGTGTCAGATGCGGCAGGGCGTAGGCGACGGCGGCGAAGTCGTTGACCACCGCGAGCTGCTTCAGGCGGAAGCGGCTGCGCAGCGGGGCCACGGGAACCGTCCAGTCGCGGTTGGTGAACACCATGGTCTCGGCGTCCGACGGCCCTGCCACCGCGAAGATCGCCCGTTCGGGCTGGGTCTCCCGGCCGATCTTGGCGAGATAGGCGCCGACGGCGTCGTCCAGACTGGCGAAGCGGTCACCCTCCATCGACGATTCCTCGCGCGTGGTCTTCCCGTCGGTGAGAGCGAAGCGCAGGTTGGTGCCGCCGAGATCGGCGATGAGGATGGGGCCGGTCATACGGCTGCCTCCAGGGTTCTGCGGAAATGCGCCTCGGCGAAGGCCACGGCCTGGTCGTGGATCGCCCGCCGGTCGATACCGGGAGGATCGAGGCAGATCTCCGGCGCTTCTGCCCGTCCGAAATCCGTTGCCTCGTTCAGAAAGACATAGTGACCCACCGTCTCCCCCAACAATTCCACCGCGAAGGCGGGATTCTGCTGCCGCAGCCACAGGGCGCAGTCCTCATGCGGGGCCTCCAGGTCGGCTCTTCCGACCATGATCGAGACCGGAAGGCGGATGCCGGCGAGGCTGTCGGGGCGGAAACCGCGGACCGGCGGTGCCGGGGCAAAGGCGACGACGGCGCGCACCCGGGGGTCGGCATAGGAGCGTGACTGCCGCGCGAGCGAGGCGGGGAAGGGCGCGGACGTCCGGAGAAGGTCCTCGAACCGGTCGGAAAGATCGGGGAATTCCCGGGGGCCGCCCGGAGCGCCCGGCTGGGTCTGCGCCCAGTCCTGGAAGCGGGCCAGCTCGGTGACCGCTCCGGCCAGCGACAGGACGGTGCATCCGCCCAGGGAGAAGCCGGCGGCGACGGTGCGGTCCATGTCGAGCCGGTCGGCGAAAAGCGGGTCCTGCAGCAGCATGTCGAGGGCGACGGACAGGTCGCGTGGCCGCTCCCACCAGCACAGGAAGCCTTCCGCCCGGTACGGCTCGATCTCGGTATTGCCGTGATGGCAGACCCCCAGACAGACGTAGCCTGCGCCGGCGAGACGGGCGCCGAGCCAGGCCAGGCCCTCGGATCGGCCGCCGGTGCCGTGGGAGAGCAGCACAACGGGCCATCGCGCCCGGGCCGGCGACAGCGCCGCACCCTGCGCCACCGCCGGCGCTAGGAACAGGTCATGCGGGCCGGTTGTGGCGGGTGCCGGATCGGGCGTGTCGGCGGCGGCCGGATACCAAGCGGTCCAGGCGATCGGACGCGGATCCGTCCCGTCCCAGTCCGAGCGCGTCGGGTCCAGGAAAAGGCCGGATGCCGCGCCGACAACCGATCCGAAAGCAGTTCCCGCCTGGGTCATCCGCGGTCCCTCAACAAGTATCCGCCCCTGGGAGCCTGACGGGTATCCGCGCCGAATTTCAAGGCACTTTGCCGGCGTATCGGGGATCGAAAGGGCGGAAATGTGCGGGATTCACGAATTCTCTTGCAATCGCGACGGCAAGCCCCATTTTGCGGTGCAAGAGACGGTGCCAAGCGTGGACGTGACGGATACCCGCAGTGTTGGCACAGTCGGATGGACGCCCTTAGTTTTAAGCGGAAAGGCCATCACCTTGCTTCTTCGGTCTGAAGGGGCATCATTGGCTGGCTGTTCCGCGCATGCTTGCTTACAGGAATTGAATGCCGACCGGCATGGCCGGGCGGATAAAACGAAAGACTTATTTTGACAGACTTCAAGACCCTCGGCCTTGCCGAGACCGTTCTTCGGGCTGTTACGTCCGAGGGATACGACACTCCCACTCCGATCCAAGCCAAAGCCATCCCCCTGGTCCTCGAAGGCCGCGACGTTGTCGGTATCGCCCAGACGGGCACCGGCAAGACCGCCGCTTTCGTGCTGCCGCTGCTGAGCCGGCTCGCCGAGCTCGGCGGTACCGCGAAGCCGAAGGGCACGCGGGTGCTGGTGCTGTCCCCGACCCGCGAGCTGGCCGCCCAGATCCATGACGCCGTGCGGGCCTATGGCAAGAACGTGCGCCCGCGCTCGACCGTCGTGGTCGGCGGCGCCAAGCCGGGACCGCAGATCCGCGCCTGTGCGCAGGGTCTGGACTTCCTGGTGGCGACACCCGGCCGCTTGCTCGACCATATCGGGACCGGCGCGATCAAGCTGACCGATACGGCCGTCGTGGTGCTGGACGAGGCCGACCAGATGCTCGACCTCGGCTTCATGCCGGCGGTGCGCCGCATCCTGGCGATGACGCCGAAGACGCGCCAGACGGTGCTGTTCTCGGCCACCATGCCGAACCAGATCCGCGCTTTGGCCGACGATTTCCTCACCGATCCGGTCGAGATCGCCGTGACTCCGGCCTCGACCCCGATCGAGCGGATCCAGCAGAGCGTGGTGCAGGTGGCGCGTGCCGAGAAGCGCAACGCCCTGGCCAGGATCCTGGCCGACGAGGCCGTGCGCCGGGCCATCGTCTTCACCCGCACCAAGCGCGGCGCCGACCGTGTCGCCCGCCATCTGGCCTCCGCCGGGCTCGCCAGTGAGGCGATCCACGGCGATAAGAGCCAGGGCCAGCGCGAACGCGCGCTGGACGCCTTCAAGACCGGCAAGTCCAACATTCTGGTCGCCACCGACATCGCCGCGCGCGGCATCGACGTGGACGGCGTCACCCATGTGGTCAACTACGAGCTGCCCAACGTTCCCGAGAGCTATGTCCACCGCATCGGCCGCACCGCGCGGGCCGGCGCCGAGGGCGTGGCCGTGTCGCTGGTCGACGAGGAGGAGATGGAGCTGCTCGGCGATATCGAGCGGCTGATCGGCCGGTCGCTGATCACCGGCGAGGCGATCGATCGCGACGCGCCGAAGCCCAGGGCCGCCGGGTCGGGCAAGGCGAAGCGCAGCCGTCGCCGTGGCGGCGGGTCGCGCACGCAGCAGACGGCCGGCGGCGAAGGCCGACCGCAGCAGAGCCGCGGCGAAGGCCGCCCGCAGCAGAGCCATGGCGAGAGCCGCCCCAAGCAGGTCGGCGGCGCCCGTGCCCAGCAGAGCAACGGCGACGGTCGTCAGAAGCCGGCCGCAAAGAGCGACGGCCGACCGAAGCAGGCTCCGAAGAGCAATACGCGTCCGAATCAGCCCAATGGCGGCGATGCCCGGCCGAAGCGCTCGGGCGGCGAGGCGCTGGACGCCGGCGTCGCGCGGATCGCCGGCGGCACGCCCCGCGGCGGCAAGCAGCAAAAGGGATTCCGTTCTCCGGCGCCTGTGCGCGCCTGAGAGAGCGGACGGAATACCAGTAAACGTCAGTAATGAAAGGAGCGACGTTATGGCCACCGGTACGGTGAAATGGTTCAACACCACCAAGGGTTATGGGTTCATTCAGCCGGATGATGGCGGTGCGGACGTGTTCGTGCACATCAGCGCCGTTGAGCAGTCCGGCATGCACAGCTTGAACGAAGGTCAGAAGATCGAGTACGAGCTGCAGTCTGACCCGCGCCGCAACAAGGTCTTCGCCGGCAATCTGTCGGCCGCCTGAGCTCCCTGAGCCAAGGCACGCCCATCAGGAAGCCCCGCCGGGAAACCGGCGGGGCTTCTTTCTTGCCGTCATCCTGACGGGAACGGTTCGCTCGGCGCTCACACGTCGAAGAACACCGTCTCGTTGTCGCCCTGCATGTGGATGTCGAGCCGGTAGGTATTCCCGTCGCGGTCCGCGATGAGCGTATTGCGGCGGTCCGCCGGAACCGCGCTCAGCACCGGGTCGGCCGCGTTCGCGTCCGCCTCGTCGGAGAAGTAGATCCGCGTATAGACGTGGGTCAGCAGGCCGCGCATGAACACGATCACGTTCAGATGCGGCGCGTCGCCCTCGGCGGCGGCTCCCGGCTTGATGGTGTCGAAGACGAAGCGGCATTTCGGATCGGTCCCGGTGCCGGTGCGCCCGAAGCCGGTGAAACCCGCGTTGGAGCCGCGCGGGTCCGCCGGATGGGCATAGCGGCCCCGGGTGTCGGCCTGCCAGATCTCGATCATCGCGTCGGGGATCGGGGCGCCGTCGCCGTCGAGCACGCGGCCCTCCACCCGGATCCGCTCGCCCTCGACCTCTTCGCCGGCCATCGCGCCCTCGGCGATGGAGGTCTGTGGGTAGTTGTATTGCCGCGCGGTCAGGCCATAGGCGAAATACGGGCCGACGGTCTGCGACGGCGTCTGCTTCCACTGGCTCATCGGCCGGCCTCCATCGGCGTTTCCCTCGGCCCCCGCAGCACGATGTCGAACACATAGCCCAGCGCGAAGCCCTCCTCGGTGACGTCGAGGGAGAAGTCGCTGACCAGGCGGTTGCGGGCGCCCTCGGGCGTCCCCAGAAAGATCGGATCGAGAGCCAGCAGCGGGTCGCCGGGGAAATACATCTGGGTGACCAGTCGGCTGGCGAAAGCCGGGCCGAACAGGGAGAGGTGGATGTGGTTCGGCCGCCAGGCATTGGCGTGATTCGGCCAGGGATAGGCGCCCGGCTTGATCGTGTAGAACCTGTAGCGGCCCTCGGCATCGGTGACAGCCCGGCCGCCGCCGAAGAAGTTGGGATCGAGCGGGGCGTCGTGCCGGTCGTTCTCGTGCACGTAGCGGCCGGCGGCGTTCGCCTGCCAGATCTCGATCAGCGCGTTCGGCTGCGGCCGGCCGAGCTCGTCGAGCACCCGGCCGGTGACCACGATGCGCTCGCCCAGGGCCTCGCCGTTCTTCGCCCCGTTCTTCGTCAGGTCGTTGTCCAGCGGCGCCAGGGATTCGTGGCCGTAGACCGGGCCGGTCAGCTCCGACAGGGAGTGCCGGATCGGAACCAGCGGCTTGGTCGGCCCGCGCTTGACCGTCGATTTATAGTCGGGATGGATCAGCGGCGGATGGGCCGCCCAGTCCCGCGGTGTGATGCTGTTTCCGTCAGCCATGGTTGACCTCCTTCAGAAGGGTCTTCAGCTCGGACACGACCGCGTCGGGCGCCTCGATGCTGGGCAGGTGGCCGACATCGGGCAGCTCGACATAGCGTGCGGTCGGCAGCGAGGCGGCGAAGGCGGAGACCACCTGCGGCGTCGTCGCCCCGTCCTCGCCGCCGCAGATCACGACACAGGGGACGGCGATGCCGGCGGCCTTGGCGGTGTAGTCGGCGTCGCGCAGGGCGGCACAGGCGGCGGCGTAGCCGTCGGCCGGGGTGCGGGTCAGCATCTGCCGGTAGCCGACGAGATCGACCGCCCGGTCCCGGTGGAAGACCGGCGCGAACCAGCGCTGCAGGACAGTGTCCGCCATCGCCTCAAGCCCGTCGGTGCGCACCATGTCGATGCGCTGCTGCCAGAGATCGGCGGCACCGATCTTTGCCGCCGTGTCGCACATCATCAGCCCGGCGAAGGCCTCGGGCCGGGCGGCGTAGGCCGCCTGGGTGATCAGCCCGCCGATGGAGACACCGGCCATGACCGTACGCGTGACGCCCAGATGGTCCAGCACCCCAAGGGCGTCGGCGGCGTAGCGTTCGATGGTGATCGGGGCGCCGCCCAACGCCGAGAGGCCGTGGCCGCGCTTGTCCATGCGGATGCAGTGCCAGCGGTCGCAGAGGGCCTCGACCACCGCATCCCAGATGCGCAGGTCGGTGCCGAGCGAATTCGAGAACAGCAGGGCGGGTCCGTCGGTGGGCCCGTCCTGGCGGACATGCAGCACGCACCCGCCCACGTCGACGAAAGTCGATGCCATCAATCCTCCCCTTGGTGACGCGGTCTTTCGCCTATCCTGCCTCCAAGGGAGAGGGACGTCGAGTGCGCTGCCCGCCGACAGCAAAATGCCCCGGCCAGACCTGACCGGGGCATTGGCTTCGCGAGGCGAAGGTCGGCCGACCGGAAGCGGAGCGGGACCGGCCCGTCCGCTTCCGGGTGCTTAGAAGTTCAGCGAGATGTTGCGGTGCTCGGAGCTGCACGAGGCGACGTACAGGGCGACCTCGCGCGGCAGCCTCGCCTGCTGGCGCAGGCCGATCGTGTCGTCGATCGCGTCCTCATAGGCCTCCACCTGCGGCAGCAGGGCGTCGGACGCCTCAGCCCGCCAGGCGATGTCGGCCTCCAGTGCTGCGACGGCCTCGGCATGCTCGGCCAGTGCCTGGTCGGGATCCGGCTGCCTGGTGTTGGTGGTCCGCAGCTCGCGGCGGGCCTTCGACAGGGCCGAACGGATGTCGCCCGCTCCCTCGATGTCGCCGACCCGGCCTTCGACCGCCTGGATCTCTTCCATCGCCACTTCCGGATCCTTGGTGCGGATGGTGTCCGCCAGAGCCTTGATCTCGCTCTCGAGTGCGACGAGTTGGTCGGCGCCCCGCAGGACCCGCATGAAGGTCTGGATCGGCTCGTAGGCGTTGTCGACGACGCGGCGGTAGTTCAGATAGGCCCGCTTCTCCTCGGAGAGCAGCTTCTTGAATTCGCCGTGCACCTGATCCCAGTTGCTCGGCATCTCGGACATCAGGGTTTCTTTTTCTGCCGTCAGTTCCTCTGCCCGGTTTTGCAGCCGCTCGATGTCCTCGACTTCGTCCGGCGCCTGGCGCTGAAGCTGACCGGCCCGGCGCTGGGCGGCTTCCAACTCCTCGGCGTTGCGGCGCAGGGCCGCCTCGATCCGGCGCACCTCGGTGCGAACCGGATCGTAGGTTCCTGCAGCGGCGGCGATCGCCGCGCTGGTGGCACGCGCGTCGTCCAGGGCCTGGAAGGCGTTCTCGGCTCCGTTGACGGCCCGGGTCACTTCGCCCGCAACCGTCTTCGGAACGCCGGACAGATCCCAGCCCTTGGCGGTCTGGATGGCGGAGCGGATGGTATCGCCCTCTTCCTGGAACGCCTGGTACACGTACTCCTCGATACAGGCCTGCAGGCGGGGGTTCTGCGGCGGCGGCGCGGTCTCGCCGAGCAGCGAGAGACGCGACGGCAGATAGTTCACCAGCGGCGGGTTGGCGCCGACGATCAGCAGCGCGATGAGCTGCAGGGTGATGAACGGCACCACGCCCTTGTACATGTCCAGGGTCCGCACGGCCGCCGGAGCGACGCCGCGCAGGTAGAACAGGGCGAAGCCGAAGGGCGGGGTGAGGAACGAGGTCTGGATGTTCAGGCCGATCATCACGCCAAGCCAGACGGCGGTGATGTTGGCGGACGGGTCGGCAAGCAGGATCGGCGCCACGATCGGCACCACGACGACGGCGATCTCGATGAAGTCGAGGAAGAAGCCGAGGACGAAGATCACCGCCATGACGATGATGAACTGGGCCCAGAACCCGCCGGGCAGACCCAGCAGGAACTCCTTCACGAGCTCCTCGCCGCCGAAGCCGCGGAAGGCGGCGGTCAGCATGGCGGCGCCGAGCAGGATGATGAACACCAGCGAGGTTGTCTTCGCCGTCTCCATCATCACGCCTTGCAGCGTCTCGTTGGTCCGGTAGGTGCGGATCAGGCTCCAGACGACGCCGATCAGGAACACCACGGTGGCGATGACCGCCAGGGTGACGCCGAGCTGATCCGACGGGCCGTGGATCGCCCGGATGTTGACGTGCCAGACGCTGGTGATGATCAGGATGGCGACCACTGCGCCGCCGGCCAGGATCGCCGGCCAGTAGGTCCGCGCCTTGCCGTCGTAGAGGCGGTAGCCGGCCATGACCGTGGCGCCGACCGCGCCGATGGCGCCGGCCTGGTTCACCGTCGCGATGCCGGTGATGATCGAGCCCAGCACCACGAAGATCAGAGTCAGCGGCGGGACCAGGGCGAGGGTGACGCGCATCGCGAAGCGACGGTCATAGGACCCTTCGAACGGCACCGGCGGGGCGATGTCGCGGCGGATGAAGGCCACGACGAAGATGAACAGCATGTACAGGCCGACCAGGACGAGGCCCGGGACCAGCGCGCCCATGAACATGTCGCCGGCGCTGGTGGAGGACACGGCGAACTCGCTCGGCATGGCGAACTCGCCGGTCGCCGCCTTGTACAGGTTGGTGCGCAGGCTGCTGGCCTGGTCGACCGCGTTGGAGAGCTGGTCGGCCAGGATGATCAGCACGATGGACGGCGGAATGATCTGGCCCAGGGTGCCGGAGGCGGCGATCGTGCCGGTCGACAGCCAGTTGGCGTAGTTGTTGCGCATCATCGCCGGCAGGGAGATCAGGCCCATGGCCACGACGGTCGCGCCCAGGATGCCGGTCGTCGCCGCCAGCAGCGCGCCCACGAACACCACCGAGATGCCGAGACCGCCGCGGATCGGACCGAAGAGCTGCGCCATGGAGACCAGCAGGTCCTCGGCGATCTTCGAGCGCTGCAGCATGATCCCCATGAACACGAACAACGGGATCGCTATGAGCGTGTCGCGTTCAACCTCCCAGTAAATTCCTCGGAAGTTGGTGACGCCGGCGCTCAGCCAGTTTGTCGGCCCGCCCTGGGCGAAGAAGGCGTCCGGGTTTCCGGTCGCGAGCATGCCGGCGGCAGCGGCGAGCAGGATACTGATGATGGCCGATCCCGGCAGCGCGAAGGCGACCGGGAAGCCGGAGGCGAGAGCCCCGGCCATAAGCAGCACCAGAATGACGACGAAAAGGACTTCCATGACGCTTTGGCTTTCCTGAGTCCGGGGCGTTCCGTATCCGGGGTCGAGACCGCGGTCGGTCGATGAATTGGCGGTCGGTTAGGCGGCAGCGCTCGGCGCGATCTCGCGCGCGCCGGGCTCCTGGCGGTAATTGGCGATGCTCTCCAGCACGCAGCTGGTGAACTGGACGCACATGGTCACGGCGAAGATCGCGAGGAACCCGGCCATCCAGTACTTCACATACATGCCGAAGCCGGACTGCGAGACCTCGTAGGCGAGCAGCGGGCTGTTGATGATGCTCGACTGATTCCACATGCCGAGGATCATGATCGTCCAGCACAGGAGCAGCCCCAGGAAGATGGCGCCGATCGCATTGATCAGGCCCTTGGTCTTGTCGCTGAAGCCGGCATACAGCACATCCACGCGGACATGCCCGTCCTCGAACAGGGTGTAGGCACTGGCGAACAGGAACAGGGCGCCGTACCAGAAGCGCACCAGGTCGCCCTGGAAGGCCTGCTCGTAGGAGAACACGAAGCGGCTCAGAACGATGCCCAGCTCGGCCAGGACGACCAGCAGGGCAAGCCAGTGGAAACCGAGCGACCGGGACCGGGCGGCGATCACCAGCGCCACGATCAGCATCGGCGCGTGCACGAAGGGACCGCGGAAGCGGGATCGGCCGAGCTCGGTGCCGAGTTCGGCGCCCAGGAGCTGGTCGGCCAGCGCTTCGACCCGCAGGAAGGAGATCACAGCGTCGACCAGGCCGATCAGCAGCACGCTCCAGAAGGCGAAGCGCACGACGAAATTGGCGATGGCGGCCATCGCCATGGCATCGGCGCGCAGGTTGCGCGACGGCGACCGGGTCACGAACACGATCGCGAGGACGATGCTCAGCACGAAAAGCGCCGTCTGCAGCAGCGCCAGCACGAGCCCGGTGCCGGTCGGCCGGGGCTCGGCGATCAGCGCGAAGACGCCAGGCCATTCGAGCCAGAAGCACAGGAAATTGTTGATGACGTAGGCAAAGGCCATCGTGACGGATATCCAGCCGAAAGTGCGGATCACCGCGGTTCCGGGTCGGTATGCGTCTGCGCCCATGGCGTCCGCGTAGGCGCCGTCAGTTGCCGTGCTCATGTCTAACCCTTGAGAAGGACCGGTCCGATCAGACCGCGGGACGTTCCCGGCGGTCGAAACAGGGAGGCAGACGGAGCGCGTGCTCCGTCTGCCCCGGAAATGTCCGGCGTATCGACCTTAGAGGCCGAGCACCCGGTTGCGCTGAGAGTAGTAAGCGCCTTCGGACAGCTTCATCCAGGAGCCGACATCGGCGCGCGCGGCGGCGAAGCTCTCATGGATGCGGTTGGCCAGCTCGGAGTGGGCGCGGGCCTCTTCGTAGACCTCGGCCGAGGCGTCACCGAACGCGTCATAGACGTCGTCGTTGAACTCCTTCAGCTCGACGCCGTGCTCGTTGACGAGCTTGGCGAGGTAGCGGCCGTTGTTCGCGTTGTACTCGGACATCATGACCTGGCACTCCTCGTACGCGCAGGCCTGGATCAGCAGCTGATCCGACTTGTTCAGGCCTTCCCACCAGGTCTTGTTCATGCCGAGGGAGTCGAATCCGCCCGGCTCGTGCATGCCCGGATAGTAGTAGTACTTCGCGGCCTCGTAGAACTTCAGGAAGTAGTCGTTCCACGGACCGACCCACTCGGTGGCGTCGATGGCGCCGGAGACCAGGTTCTCGTAGATCTGGCCGCCCGGCAGGGACACCGGCGAGGCGCCCAGCTTGGCCATGACGTCGCCGCCGAGGCCCGGCATGCGGATCTTCAGCCCCTTGAAGTCCTCCGCCGAGTTGATCTCCTTGTTGAACCAGCCGCCCATCTGGACGCCGGTGTTACCGGAGGCCAGGCACTTCAGGCCGAATTCGCCGGCGAGCTCGTCCCAGAGCTCCTGGCCACCCATGAAGTGGATCCACGAACCCATTTCGTTCTCGGTCAGGCCGAACGGAACGGACGTGAAGTACGCCCAGCCCGGGTGCTTGCCTTTCCAGTAGTAGTCGGCCGCGTGGTAGCACTGCGCGTTGCCCGAGGCGACTTCGTCGAACACGTCGAACGCACCGACGCGCTCGCCGGCGGCGAAGTACTGAACCTGGAAGCGGCCGTCGGAGACGTCCTGGATGCGCTGTGCCAGACGCTGGGCACCGGTGCCCAGACCCGGGAAGTCGCGCGGCCAGGTCGAAACCATCACCATCTCGATGCGCTCTTGCGCGATCGCCGGCGCCGCAAGGGTGGTCGATGCAGCAGCACCGCCGACCGCAGCGATGCCTGCGTTCTTGATAAATTCACGACGTTTCATGGTTGTCTGCTCCCTGCTTAAGGTCGTTTCTGGGACGTATGGTCAATTGAAAGCGTTGCCCCACTTAAGCTTTCCGGGGGCGATCATACCTAGCGGCGATTTTTGGTAAAGCCCAAGTGTGCACTGCGCCATGACATGATCAATGTCCACGCGAGCCGCGTCCCCCGGCCTCGTGACTTCTTGTTGGATGCTCCTTAACACGAATGCCACAGACGTTGCGACAACGAGTTTGAGTGGCCGAGTGTGGCGGTTTGCGCCCTTTTACCCATGGCGGGAAATTGGGGTTCGGATCGGAAACCACCGATCTCGCATCGCGATGCGGCCGGGTGACGCAGATGTGCCGCCGTGGGTCGCGGAAAGCCGGTCTTTCGCAAGATTGAGTTGGTTTCACGCAGCTCTGCGCCGGGATTGAAATCCGTTGAGCTCACTCGGCTTAGGCGGCCGGGAATGGTGCGCTGCGGGAAATGTTGAGTTTCTCCTATGTTCTTTCGGAAAAATACGATAATAACTATTAAAGCGTGTATATAATGGGGCCATCCAAAATCAGGAGGCTAGCATGGCAGCACGCGCGGCGACCGACTCCACAAGGACCTCCGGCCATGCCGATGGCTTCGGATCGCGCATCACGCCTGCTGTTTCGGACACCCTGGACCCCGGCCCAACCGCCGCCGTGATCGTCATCGCCCGCGCCCGGCGGCGGCTAGTCGATGCGCTGATGGACGCGGGGCGCATCCGCTCGATCCGCTCTGCCCGCTCCGCCATCCCGGCACCCAGCGCGGAAAGCCCCCGTGCCCGCCGGTTCGAGGCCGCGGATTTCATCGGCCTGGCGCTGACCGTCGTCGCCGGCCGTTCCGGTCTGTCGGCAGCGGTCCACGGAGCGGCGGATGTCCCGTGGCGGGCCACGCGCCCTGTCGGCCCTGTTTCGCGCGCTCGCCGACCATGGGGCGACGCCGGCGGATGCGTCCCTGCGTTTCGACGCCCCGGCCGTGCGGGGGGAACTGGTGTGTCTCGGCCGTCTGGCAGTGCTCCCGGCATCGGGCGTCGCGGCGGTCGCGGCCACGGCACCGGAGGTCGCCGGCCTGCTCTGCGATTTCGCGACGCGGGCGACGGAGGGCGGTGCGGCCGGGCCTCCCGCATGTGCGAAACGATGGTCCGGCCCTGTGGCTTTCGGCGTTGCCGCTCTGGAGAGCCGGATCGAGGCGTCGACCGTGGGGCCGGAGGGCGACAACCTTCCCGATGCCGTCGTTCTCACGCGCCTGTTTCTGCGGCGGCTGCCGGTCGGTTCCGCGGCGGCAAGGCTTCCCTGTGCCGTGGGCCGGGAGGCTCGGCCGATTGGACCCGAGCCCCGGCCGACGGTGATCCCCATCTATCCGGCGGCCGACCGGGGGCTGTTCCGCTCGATCGCCCAGTGGCGGTTGACGGGCCTGCCGCCGTCACGGCGCTGCGCCTTCGATCGGACGCTGGGCCGCCCGCTCACCCGGTGGGGCAGGGACGCCGTGACGCTTGCCACCCTGTCGGTCGGGTCGCGGGACTGGTTGGCGCTGCGGGCGGAGGCGGGCTGTTCCGACCTGCGGCTGCGCGTGGTCGGTGGGACGGCGGTGGTGCTGATCGATCGCAGTCTGGGGGCCGTGCGCGACGCGGTTCGGCAGGCGATCTGGGCGCTGGCGCGGCAGGGACGGGCCGCCCTGTCGCCGCAGGCCTGTGCCGCGGTGATGGCGGCGGCGCTCGCCTTTCACGGAGCGACGGGCCAAACCCTGGTCTGCCGGCGGCTGGACGGATCGGTTCTGCTGATGGCGGTGGAGGTCGACTGGATCGATCCGTGGGGGACCCGGCGCTCGGACGCCGACGCGATCGACGCCATCGCCGACATGGCCCCGCTGGCCGCGATCCGTCTGCTCGACGCCGCACGGACCGCCCTGGCCGATCACCCGGCCTGCTGGAGGCTGGTCGAGGCCCGGGGGGCGGACGGCGCGCGGCAGCTCTCGGTCCGGCTCGCCGACGGCCTGCTGACGCCGCGCGAGGGATGATCCGTCCGGTCACGCATATCCCGGTGTCTTCGCGCGGTCCGCAGCGGCGTTTCTCTTGACCTTCCCGACGCTGCGTGCAACGTGGCGGCCGTTTCCCGCTACGCACTGTTGACGCCATCATGCACCGCTATCGCACCCACACCTGTTCCGACCTTCGCGACACCCATGTCGGCGAGACCGTCCGCCTGTCCGGCTGGATCCACCGCCGCCGCGACCATGGTCAGCTGGTGTTCCTGGATCTGCGCGATCACTACGGCATCACCCAGTGCGTCACCGATGTCGAGGACCCGGCCTTCCAGCAGGTTGAGAAGTACCGGCTGGAGAGCGTGGTGTGCATCACCGGCCGCGTGGTGAAGCGCAGCGACGAGACCATCAACACCAAGCTGCCGACCGGCCAGATCGAGGTCCGGATCGACGATTTCGAGGTGCTGTCCGCCGCCGACCAGGTGCCGCTGCAGGTCAACTCCGACGAGGATGCCGGCGAGGAGACGCGGCTGCGCTACCGCTATCTCGACCTGCGCCGCGAGCGGGTGCACAACAACATCATCCTGCGTTCCAAGGTGATCTCCTCCATCCGCCGCCGCATGGTCGAGCAGGGCTTCATGGAGTTCCAGACGCCGATCCTGACCGCATCTTCGCCGGAGGGTGCCCGCGACTTCCTGGTGCCGTCGCGTCTGCACCCGGGCAAGTTCTACGCGCTGCCCCAGGCGCCGCAGCAGTTCAAGCAGCTGATCATGGTGTCCGGCTTCGACCGGTACTTCCAGATCGCGCCCTGCTTCCGCGACGAGGACAGCCGCGCCGACCGCTCGCCGGGCGAGTTCTATCAGCTCGACCTGGAGATGAGCTTCGTCGAGCAGGAGGACGTGTTCGCCGCCGTCGAGCCGGTGCTGGCGGGCGTGTTCAAGGAATTCTCCGACTGGACCGTGCCGGATCCGTTCCCGCGCATCCCGTACCGCGAGGCGATGCTGAAATACGGCTCCGACAAGCCGGATCTGCGGATTCCGATCGAGATCGCCGATGTCAGCGAGATCTTCCGCGGCTCCGACTTCGCGATCTTCGCCAAGCTGGTCGAGGGCGGCGGCGTGATCCGCGCCATTCCGGGTCCCAAGTGCGGCAGCCGCGCGATCTGCGACCGCATGAACTCCTGGGCCCAGGGCCAGGGCGCGCCGGGTCTCGGCTACATGATCTTCGGCGACGGCGAGGCCCGCGGCCCGATCGCCAACCGCCTGCCGGCCGAGAAGATCGAGGCGCTGAAGGCGATCACCGGCATGGGCGACGGCGACGCCATCTTCTTCGCCGGCGGCAAGGAGCTGGAAGCGGCCAAGCTCGCCGGCCAGGCCCGCCTGAAGCTGGGCGCCGATCTCGACATCGTCGAGAAGGGCGTCTTCAAGCTGTGCTGGATCGTCGACTTCCCGATGTACGAGGCCGACGAGGGCACCGGCGTCATCGACTTCTCGCACAACCCGTTCTCCATGCCCCAGGGCGGTATGGAGGCGCTGGAGACGATGGATCCGCTGGATATCCTCGCGTTCCAGTACGACGTGGTCTGCAACGGCGTCGAGTTGTCCTCGGGCGCCATCCGGAACCATCGCCCGGAGATCATGTACAAGGCGTTCGAGATCGCCGGCTACGGCCCGGAGGTCGTGGACGACAAGTTCGCCGGCATGATCAACGCCTTCAAGTTCGGCGCCCCGCCGCATGGCGGCATCGCCCCGGGCATCGACCGTATCGTGATGATGCTGGCCGGCGAGCAGAACCTGCGCGAGGTCATCCTGTTCCCGATGAACCAGCGGGCGGAGGACCTGATGATGAACGCGCCGAGCGAGGTGCGTCCGGAACAGCTCCGCGACCTGCACATCAAGCTGGCCCTGCCGCCCAAGGCGGCGCCGAAGACCGAGGGCTAAGCCTCCGATGGCCGGCCGTTCCTACGTCCTGCAGGAGCAGATCGGCCACCTGCTGCGCCGGGCCCACCAGCGCGCCACCCAGATCTTCCTGGAGACCTTCGAACAGGCCGGCCTGACCCCGACCCAATGGGCGGCGCTGGCCATGCTGGCGGAGGAGGGGGCGGCCAGCCAGAACGCGCTCGGCCGCATGACGGCGATGGACCCGGCCACCATCCAGGGGGTGATCCGCCGGCTTGAAGAGCGCGGTCTGATCACCCGCGAGCCGGACCCCGACGACAAGCGCCGCACCAAGCTGCGGTTGTCGGAGCAGGGTCAGGAACTGGTGCGCGAGGTGACGGCGCTGGGCATGCGGGTGACCGAGCGGACGCTGGAGCCGCTCGATGCCGGGGACAGACGGAAGTTCCTGGAGATGCTGGCCAAGCTTTCCTGACCGGCTTCCCAAGCCGCGTCGTCCACCTCTTCATTGACCCCGGCCCGCGTGCGCCGTAGCTTCCGCGCGTTTTTTCACATCCTTCCGAAGGAGCCGATCCGATGTCCGCCGACCCGATGCGCACACTCGCCACGAACGCCCGCGCCTGGCCGTTCGAGGAGGCGCGCAAACTGGTCGAGCGGTACAAGGACGCGCCGCCGGAAAAGGGCTACGTCCTGTTCGAGACCGGCTACGGCCCGTCGGGCCTGCCGCATATCGGCACCTTCGGCGAGGTCGCCCGCACCACCATGGTGCGCCGCGCCTTCCAGATGATGAGCGACATCCCGACCAAGCTCGTCGCCTTCTCCGACGACATGGACGGGCTGCGCAAGGTGCCGACCAACATCCCCAATCAGGAGGCGATGGCGCCTTACCTGAACATGCCGCTTACCCGCGTCCCCGATCCGTTCGGCACCCACGAGAGCTTCGGCCACCACAACAACGCCCGGCTGCGCGGCTTCCTCGACAGTTTCGGCTTCCAGTACGAGTTCTACTCGGCGACCGAGTGCTACACCTCGGGTCGGTTCGACGAAGCACTGCTGCAGGTGCTGCGGAACTACGACGCGGTGACCAATGTGGTGCTGCCGACCCTCGGCCCCGAGCGGCGGGCGACCTATTCGCCGTTCCTGCCGGTCTGCCCGCGCACCGGCCATGTGCTGCAGGTGCCGATCGTCGACAAGGACGTCGAGGCCGGCACGGTCTCCTACGACGACCCGCAGACCGGCGAGCGGATGAGCGTCCCGGTCACCGGCGGCAACTGCAAGCTGCAGTGGAAGTGCGACTGGGCGATGCGCTGGTACGCGCTGGGCGTCGATTACGAGATGGCCGGCAAGGACCTGATCGACTCGGTCAAGCTGTCGTCCCAGATCACCAAGATCCTTGGCCGGCCCGCGCCGGAGGGGTTCAACTACGAGCTGTTCCTCGACGCCGACGGCCAGAAGATCTCCAAGTCCAAGGGCAACGGCCTGTCGGTCGAGGAGTGGCTGACCTACGGCCCGCCGGACAGCCTGGCGCTGTACATGTACCAGCAGCCGCGCCGGGCCAAGCGCCTGTATTTCGACGTGATCCCCAAGACCGTCGACGACTACCTGACGTTCCTGTCCAAGTTCCCCGACGAGGACACCGACAAGCGCATCGAAAACCCGGTCTGGCACATCCATAACGGCCAGCCGCCGGCGCCGGAGAGTTCCGGCCTGTCGTTCTCGCTGCTGCTGAACCTGGCCAGTGTGTGCCACGCCGAGGAGAAGAGCGTGGTCTGGGGCTATGTCAGCCGCTACGCGCCGGACGCCAGCCCGGAGGCCAACCCGCTGCTCGACACGCTGGTCGGCTACGCGGTGCGCTACTACCAGGACTTCGTGCGGCCGGCGAAGCAGTACCGCGCGCCGACCGAGGTGGAGCGGGCGGCGCTGGAGGACCTGAAGGCGGTGCTGGACGGCATGTCGGCCGACGCCTCGGCGGAGGACCTGCAGGCCGAGGTCTACGAGGTCGGCAAGCGCCATGCATTCGAGAACCTGCGCGACTGGTTCAAGGCGCTGTACGAGACGCTGCTTGGCCAGTCCCAGGGCCCGCGCTTCGGCTCGTTCATCGCGCTGTACGGCGTGGCGGAGACGGTGGCGCTGCTGGACAAGGCGCTCAAGGGCGAGGACATGGCGGCCTGAGGCTGCCGCCTTTTCCTTCTTTCTCTCAATACCGTCATCCCGGCAGAGCCCGGACTTGATCCGGGATCTGCCCGGGACCGTGGCACGGGCGGCTGGGTCCCGGCCTCGCCCCGGGTCAGGCCCGGGGACGATCCGGGATGACGAGAACGGCTAAGGGCCGACCGGGTGGCCTCACCAGCAGCGCGAGTCCTGCGTGCTCTGGCCCTGCGGGCAGAGGATCGGCTTGCTGCGGTCGATCTTGTTGTCGACCGCGCGCTTCTTGATGCCCTCGTCGATGCAGCGGGTCAGGCCGCGGCGTACCGCCTCGTTCTCCCAGGCCTCGGGCATGCGGCCCTTGTAGGCGAAGGTCGAGAGATAGCCGCAGACTTCCTCGTCGGACATCGCCGCGATCTCGTCCTGCGGCATCTGGCGGGCCTTCTCCAGTCCGCCACAGGCGGTCAGCGCGAGAAGCAGGGCGGCGACAGCGACGATGGGTGCGGGCGGGCGGATCATGCGTGGCCTTCCAGGCTGCGGGTGTCGGGGGCGGCGGCCGGATCGACGGCGCGCAGCAGATAGCCGTCCATGATCTCGCGCCAGCGCTCCCAGGTGCGGCGCAGGTCGGCGATCGGGGTCGGCGAGTTGTCGATCCGAAGATCGATGATCGGGAAGGTATAGCCCGGATCGCAGACGACAAGGGCGGCCGATTGCAGCGGGTCGAGCTCGCCGCCTTCGGCCTCGCCGCCCTCAAGCCCCTGGATCAGCCGGTCGGCCAGTTCCGCCATGGGATCGGTCTCGAACCCGGCGGCGATACCGGCCAGGACCGCCTCGCTCTTCACCCAGTTGCCGATCACGAACCCGTCGCCCAGCACCAGCCCGTCGGCCGGCCGGGCGCAGCTTTCGCCGGTGAACACGGCGGCCTCGCCGTCGGCGGTCAGCACGCCGAGCTGGCGCCAGGCGCTGTGCGGGGTGGAGGCGACGATGGCGGCCACCGCCTCCTCGGCGCTGCGGCCGCCGCGCAGCAGGTCGAGGCCGAGCGGACCCAGGCGTGGATCGGTGCGGGCCTGGGTCACCACCAGGCCGAGCCCCGGGGCGGCGTGCGGACAGCGCCCGCCGGCCCCGATGGAGGAGGTGGACAGCGCGGTGCCGAACTGCCCGGTGCGGCGGCAGAGGCCGCCAACGGTGAAGGTCATGGTGTTGCCTGCGGTCTCGCGTCGGGGTTACGCATCGCCATGGGCATAGGCCCAGTACAGCTCCCGCGCCTTGGCGGTGATCGGCCCCGGCTGCAGCGCCCGGTCGACGATCTTGGTGATCGACATGACCTTGCCGTGGTTGCCGCAGGAGAAGATCTCGTCGGCCTCCATCAGCTCGCCGGTGGTCACCACCCGCTCATGCACCTTGTAGCCGGCCTTGGTCAGCAGCTTGATCACGCGCTGGCGGGTGATGCCGTTCAGGAAGGTGCCGTTGGGGATCGGCGTGTGGACTTCGCCGTCCTTGGCAAAGAACAGGTTGGCGGTGGCCAGTTCGGCGACGTTGCCGATCGGGTCGAGCACCACGCAATTGTCGTATCCCGCCTCGTGGGCCAGCTTCAGGGCGCGGCCGGCATTGGCGTAGAGACAGGCGGCCTTGGCGTCGACCGGCGCGGCGGTCGGCATCGGCCGGACCTTCTCGGAGATGTTCACGCTGAAGCCGGTATCCTCCGGCAGCGGGCTCTCGTAGATCGTCAGCATGAAGCGGGTGGTGTCCGGATCCGGGTAGATCCAGCCGCCATCGGCCCAGAACATCGGCTTCAGGTAGAGCGCGGTGCTGCCGTCGAACTTGGACACGCCGTCCTTGATCAGCTCGACGATCTCCTGCGGCCGGATCTTCGGCTCCAGCAGCATGTTGCGGGCGCTGCGGCAGGCGCGCTCGCAGTGCTGGTCCACGTCCGGAATGGTGCCCTCGAACCACCGGGCGCCGTCGAACACCAGGCTGCCGAGCCAGGTCGACTGGGTCATCGGACCGAGAACCATGGGGTTGCCCTCGTGCCAGCTCTGATCCTGGTCCACGTAGGTAAAGGCCTTGGGAGGCGTGGCCATCGGAATGCTCCGTCGATGATGTGTTGTTTGGACCGACCTTAGCCCGCCCGATGCGGGCTTGCCAACGCGCCACCGTCACCCGCGCTGTTTCCCATTCGAATGCTTGTGAGGCGCCGGAGCACCGACTACCGTCTCGCGCCATGTCGATGTTCGATCTCGCCCTGCCGCTCCTGCGGCGTCTCGATCCGGAAACCGCCCACCGTGCCACCGTCCGCGCGCTGGCGGCCGGGATCGCGCCCGTGGACCGTTCCGCCCCGCCGCCGGGCCTGTCGCAGCGCCTGATGGGGTTGGATTTCCCGCACCCGGTCTGCCTCGCCGCCGGCTTCGACAAGAGTGCCGAATGCTGGCACGCCCTGCTGAACCTGGGCGTCGGCGCGGTCGAGGTCGGGACCATCACGCCGCGTCCCCAGGCGGGCAATCCGCGGCCGCGGCTGTTCCGGCTGCCGGAGGACGCGGCCGTGATCAACCGCAACGGCTTCAACAACGATGGTCTCGACGCCGCGGCGGGGCGTCTGGCGCGCCATGCCCGGCACGCCGGCATCCTCGGCGTCAATGTCGGCGCCAACAAGGACACGGCGGATCCGGTCGAGGACTATGATTACGGCGTCCGCATGCTGGCACCCCTGGCCGATTACCTGACGATCAACGTGTCCTCGCCGAACACACCGGGCCTGCGCGACCTGCAGGGCGAGGGGGCGCTGGGCCGGCTGCTGGACGCGGTGGTGGCGGCGCGGGCGACCGCCTGCGGGCCGAACGGACCGCCGGTGCTGCTGAAGATCGCCCCGGACCTGGCCGAGGGACAGTTGGAAGCCATCGTCGAGACGGCGGTGCGCGCCGGGGTGGCCGGGCTGATCATCTCCAACACCACCATTGCCCGTCCCGAGTCGCTGCGGTCGCCGTCGCGCGGGGAGACCGGCGGGCTGTCCGGCCGGCCGCTGTTCGCGCCGTCCACCAAGGTGCTGGCCCGCGCCCGCCTGCTGGCCGGGGACCGGCTGGTTCTGGTCGGCGTCGGCGGGGTGGAGAGCGGCGAGACGGCCTATGCCAAGATCCGGGCCGGCGCCTCGCTTGTGCAGCTTTACTCGGCCCTGGTGTATAACGGACCGGGGTTGTTCCGGCGGATCCGGGACGATCTCGCCGCCCGCATGGCGGCCGACGGCTATGCCGCCATCGGCGAGGCCGTCGGCGTCGACGCGGCCGAGTTGGCCGGCGGCTGAGGACAACGCGTGCGCATCGCCAGCCGAGGGAGCAGGTCATCATCGGTCACATCCTGATCGCCCTGGTCTATCTCGGAGCCGCCGGTGCCGCCGCCTGGGCGGCGGAGACGTACCTGCTCGCCTCCGGTCCGGTGGTCCTGGTGCTGCTGGCCGGGATCTTCATCTCCTGGCACATCGCCATCGCCGGACGGCTTGCCGCCGGACGGGCCGAGCGGCGCCTGCGCGAGGTGGTCCGCCGCGTCGCCGCCTTGCAGGAGGAGGCCGAGCTCGCCCGGGCCGAGGTCGAAACCCTGCGCGACCGCCTGGACGACCTGCCCGATGCCGAGCGCCTCTCCGGCGAGCTGAAGGTGCTGCAGGGTCTGCTGAAGCAGCTCGCCGGCCGCAAGGACAGCGCGGGCGGCGCGATATCGGCGCCGGGCAAGTCGGACACGGTCGTCGCCGTGCCCACCGGCGCGCGCGGCGGCCAGGTCGTCATGATGGAGAGCGAGGAGCTCCTGGCGGCGATCGAACAGGCGCTGCGCGACGAGGCGGTCGAGCTCTACCTGCAGCCGGTGGTCAGCCTGCCCCAGCGCAAGCGCCGATTCTACGAGTGCTTCTCGCGCATCATCTTGCCGAACGGCTCGGTCATCACCCCGGAGCAGTACATTCCCGTCGCCGAACAGGCCGGGCTGGTTGCGGCGATCGACAACCTGCTGCTGGTGCGCTGCGTGCAGCTCGTGCGCCGTGCCCGGCGCGATCACCTGGATGTCGGCTTCTTCTGCAACATCTCCAACGCCTCGCTGACCGATGTCGATTTCTTCCAGGACTTCATCACCTTCATGGCGGAGAACCGGCAGCTCGCCGAGACCCTGGTCTTCGAGTTCGACTACGCCAGCATTGCCGCCGGCGACTACATCACCCGGATGAACCTGCAGCGCCTGCGCGGCGTCGGCTACCGCTTCTCTCTCGATCAGGTGCACGACCTGGACCTCGACCTGGAGGAGCTGTCGGGTCAGGGCTTCCGCTACGTCAAGGTCAACGCCCATCTGCTGCACGAGATGGCCCGCGGCGACGATCCGGTGCTCGACATGCGCTCGTTCAAGGGCGCGCTCGACCGCTACGCGATGGACCTGATCGTGGAGAAGATCGAGAGCGAGGACATGCTGCTCGATCTGCTGGAACTGAAGGTGGATTTCGGGCAGGGATACCTCTTCGGCGAACCCCGTCCCCTCGTCGACAAGAAGTAGCGACCACCAAGCGAGAGAGTGTCCCGATGACCCAGAACGCGGCCGAGATCCTGGCCGACGGCGTGTCCGCCCTTGCCGACCGTTACGATGGCTGGATCTTCGACGTCTGGGGGACGATCTACGACGGCGGGGCCGTGTTCGCGGGCGCGCGCGACGTGCTGGAGAACCTGGCGGCGCGCGGTGTCCCGGTCGCCATCATGTCCAATTCGCCGCGCCAGACCGCGGTGGTGGAGGAGCGGCTGACCGGGCTCGGCATTCCGGGCGACTTGTACCGGGTGGTGATCACCTCGGGCGGCGAGGCGCGACGTTATCTGATCGACGGTCTGGACGCGTTCCACGCCGGGCTGGGATCGCGGGTCTACACCTTCGCCCCGGACCGCTTCGGCGACATCCTGCCGGGCACCCGGTTCACCCTGGTCGAGCGTCTGGAAGAGGCGGACTGGATCCTGAACGCCGGGCCGGCCGGAGAGTTCGACCAGGTCGAGACCTACGAGGACCGGCTGGCCGAGGCGGCCGAGCGCGGGCTGGGGATGATCTGCGCCAATCCCGACCTCGCGGTCTTCGACCAGGGCCGGCTGAAGATGCATGCGGGCTCCATGGCGGCCCGCTACGAGGCGCTGGGCGGCAGCGTGCACTACCACGGCAAGCCCCACGCGCCGGTGTTCCTGCGCGCCGCCGAGCTGCTCGGCGCGCCCGGCGGCCGGCTGATCATGGTCGGCGACAACCGGCATACGGATATCGCCGGCGCCGACGCCGCGGGCATGGCGTCGCTGCTGCTGGCCGACGGCATCCACCACGAACGCCTGCTGCGCGACGGCGAGCTCGACCGTGCGGGCGTCGAGGCGTTCCTGGCGGAGCCGGGCGCGATGCCGACCTATGTGGCGGCGCGGTTGACCTGGTAGGGGGAGGCCCAGCCTCGAGCCTCACGCCCTCGAGCCTCAGGTCCCCGGCCTCAGGTCCTGGGGACTCAGGTCTTGCCGGCGGCGCTTTTCTGTTCGGCGTGGAAGCGGTCCATGGTGGCCTCCAGCAGGCCGGGGAACGCGGCCTGAGGGGCTTGGCCGAGACTAGGCTGGGAGCGCTGCGGCATCTCCAGCAGCTCGGCGGCGTGACGGAAATAGGTCAGCAGGAAGACTCGCAGGGCCGAGGACATCGACGAATCGACCCGCCGGATCTCCACCGCCGTGCAGAGCTCGTCCAGACCGACCTCCTCCCGGCGGCAGATTTCGGTGAGCCCGTCCCACACCTGTTCTTCCAGACTGACGCTTGTCCGCCGGGAACCTAGGGTGACGTTTCTACGTTGCCGGTTCCGGCTCAACTCCTTCGTCACGTCCGCTGTCTCTTTCTGGTCTCGGGAAAGGCCGACGGGCAGGAAATACCGTCGGCAGGTCAAATGCATACGCCTTGTTTCTCCGCCGCGGCGCATACAAAAAAGCACACTACCGCATGCAAGTTGCACACGATTGCATGGTGCCACCGTGGGTGCAATACGGATTTTGAAATACGCGCCATAGGAGTTGTCCCGCCATTTGAGGGCGTCGCCCCTGACGTCAGGGCCGGCTGGCGCGCTTGCCGCCCGACGGAGATTCGCGTATTTTCACAACAACTTGAAATTCATCAAAAACTTGCTGAATTGTTGGTGTCGCGCGGCGACAGGACAAATCAAGTCATAACCAGTGAGAAACGCTGATGGCCGGTGACGTGGACGCTCAATTGGATAAGGTCGGGTGGCAGCTCCTGCGGGTCCTGCAGGAGGATGCACGCCTCTCCTATAGCGAGCTCGGCCGACGGGTCGGGCTGTCCTCTCCCGCCATCGCCGAACGCGTGCGCCGGATGGAGGATACCGGGGTCATCACCGGTTACCGTGCCATGGTGGACCCGTCCAAACTCGGCTATCCGACGATCGCCTTCGTCCATCTGAAGACCATCGGTGAGAATCACGGCCGCATCGCCACGGTGGCGCACACGCTGTCCGAGGTGCAGGAGTGCCACCACATCACCGGGCAGGACAGCTACATGATCAAGGTCATCGTCTCCTCGATGACCCATCTGGAGCATGTGATCGCCCAGCTGCGGACCTATGGCGAGACCACCACGTCCATCGTGCTGTCCTCGCCGGTGAAGTCGAAGATGGTCCTGGCGGGGCCGAGCGTGCGCACCGGACCGATGCTGCCGCCGATGGCCTACGAGGAAACCGCCTGAAACCGGGCCGGCAGGGCGTCTCGACGCTTGACGCCTCAGCCGGCCTCACGTATATCCCGCGCCTCGCGTCGCCTTTGTCCGGCGACGCCGCTGTTTTACGTGGGCCGATCGCCGCGGGATGCGTCCGGGCGGGGCCAGGAAAGAATGTCGAGGAACGTGTCATGGCCCGTCGCTGCGATCTTACTGGCAAGGGTGTGCTGACCGGCAACAACGTCAGCCACGCGAACAACCGCACCCGTCGCCGTTTTCTGCCGAACCTTCAGGACACCTCGCTGCTGTCCGACGCGCTGGGCGAGATGGTCCGCCTGCGCCTGTCGACCGGCGCCCTGCGCACCGTCGAGCACCGTGGCGGTCTGGACGCGTTCCTGAAGTCGGCCCGGGCGTCCGAGCTGTCGCTGGAGGCGCGCCGCCTGAAGAAGCGCATCCTCGCCGCCGAGGCGAAGGCTGCCGCCTGATCCTTTCTAGCTTAATCCATTCTGGGGTCTCCCAGTCGCGTACCGCGCCCGCCTGAAAAGGCGGGCGTTTTCGTGTGCGGTCGCCTATACCGGGCGCAAAAGTTATGCTGTCCCGTGATGCCTGCCCGAGCCGAGAGTCGATGCCATGAAGACCGATCCCGCCTTTCCGAACCTGTTCGTCGTCGATCACCCGCTGGTCCAGCACAAGCTGACCATCATGCGCGAGAAGGAGACGTCCACCTCGAAGTTCCGGGTGCTGCTGAAGGAGATCGCGCTGTTCCTCGGCTATGAGGTCACGCGCACCCTGGAGGCGACCACCCGCGAGATCGAGACCCCGGTGGCGACCATGCAGGCGCCGACCCTGGCCGAGCCGCGACTGGTGATGGTCGGCGTGCTGCGCGCCGGTCTCGGCATGGTGGACGGGCTGCGCGAGCTGATCCCGACCGCCTATGAGGGTCATGTCGGCCTCTACCGCGACCCCAAGACCCATGAGCCGGTGGAATACCTGGTCAAGCTGCCGGCGGCGGAGGAGCGGGTCTTCGTGCTGGTCGATCCGATGCTGGCGACCGGCAATTCCGCCAGCCATGCCGCCGACGTGCTGAACACGCACGGGGTGCCGGACAGCCGTATCCGCTTCATGGCGCTGGTCGCCGCTCCGGAGGGGGTACGCCGGTTCCACCAGGATCATCCGGACGTGCCGATCTATGTGGCCGCCCTGGACGAAAAGCTGAACGAGAAGGCCTATATCGTGCCGGGCCTGGGCGATGCCGGCGACCGCCTGTTCGGCACGACCGAGTAAGCCCCCCGGTCGCGACTCAGACCAGCCCGCCGTTCACGTGGATGAGCTGGCCGGTGACGTAGCCGGCCTCCGGCGACAGCAGGAAGACGATCACGGCGGCCACTTCGTCGGGGGTGCCGAGCCGGCCCATGGGGATCTGCGCCTCGACCTTGGTCGCCGCGTCGGGGGTGACGGCGCGGTTCGTGCCGGCATCCTTCTGAATGAACCCCGGGACCACGGCGTTCGCCGTCACTCCGTGCGCCGCCAGTTCGAAGGCGAGCGAGCGGACATGGGTCTCCAGCGCGGCCTTGGCGGCGGCGGTTCCGGGGAAGGTCATCACCCCGGGCCGGTAGACATGCGGGCCGAAGGCGGAGACCGCGACCACCCGGCCGCAGGGGCTGGCCTTCAGATGCGGGGCCGCCGCCTGGGCCATCAGGGCGAAGCCTCGGGCGATGGCGTCCACCGGCGTCTCAAGCTGCTCCAGGGTCGAGTCGAGAAGCGGCACGTTGCGCGCCCATCCGGCATTGGCGATCAGCACGTCGAGACCGCCGAACGCCTTCGCCGCCCGGCCGACCAGCGCGGCGGACAGATCGCGGTCGGCCAGATCGCCGAGCATGGTCTCCACGACCGATCCGGTGTCCCGAAGCTCCCCCGCCACGCTCTCCAGCCGGTCGGCATTGCCGCGGGTGTGCAGCAGCAATGCGGTGCTGGGACCGGCCAGCCGCCGGGCGGTGGCGGCGCCGATGCCGGAGGCGGCACCGGTGATCAGGACGCGGCGGGTGATCTCGGTCATCGGGCGGGTTCCTTTCGTCAGCCGAAGGCGTAGGCGTCCATGGCGAGGACGGTGAAGACGGTGCTGGCATGCAGGCGCCGGCCCGTGCCGGAGCCGCCGGCGCCGAGGGCGGCGAAGAGCGGCAGGAAGTGCTCCTCGGTCGGGTGGTTGCGCACGGCGTCGGGTGCGCGGTCGCGATAGTGCAGCAGGTCGTCGCTGCGGCCGTCTTCGATCGCGCCGGCCGTCCAGTCGACGAAGCGGGTCACCCAGTCGGGCGCGTCCAGCTCGGCCCAACCGCCGCGGCGCAGCTCGCCCAGGTTATGGGTGAAGGCGCCGGAGCCGAGGATCAGCACCCCGTCGTCGCGCAACGGCGCGAGGGCGGCACCGAGGCATCGGTGATGCTCCGGTCCGGCATCGGGGTCGACGGAGACGGCGACCACCGGGATGTCGGCGTCCGGATACATCAGGGTCAGCGGCACCCAGGTGCCGTGATCGAAGCCCCAGCCCTCGTCGCCCGTGGCGTCCAGCCCGGCATCGCGCAGCCGGCGCAGAATATCTGCGGCCAGAGCGGGATCGCCCGGTGCCGCATAGTCCATCTCGTACAGCGCCTTGGGGAAGCCGTAGAAGTCGTGGATCACCCGCGGCCGGGCGGACGTGTTCACCCGCACGCCGCGGGCTTCGTAATGGGCGCTGACAACGACGATGGCACGCGGCCGCGGCAGGTCCGCGCCGAGGCCGCGCAGGAAGTCGCGGGCCGGCACGTCGTCCAGCACGAGGGTCGGAGAGCCGTGGCTGACGAAGATCGCGGGAAGCGGTGTCATGGTTCTTTTCTCCTAAACAAAAGGGGCCCGGCCGTCGAGCAGCCGAGCCCCCATTCGGATGGCGGTACGGGGAGGGGTCAGGCGGCGGTCGAGCTAAGGATCGCCGGCCGCGGCAGCTTCACCGCATAGGCGCCGTCACCGAGCCCGGCCTGGACGAAGAGCAGTGCCAGCCACATGGCCGGATACTCCCAGCCTCCGCCCTCGGCGGTGAACAGCCAGCCGTTGCCGGTGTGCTGCAGCAGGGCGCCGATCATCACCGGGACCAGCAGCAGCGAGATCAGCCTGGTATAGGCGCCGGCGATCAGGGCGATGCCGCCGCCGGTCTCGGCCAGGATGACCAGGTAGGCGAAGAAGCCCGGGAAGCCGATGCTCTCGAAGTAGCCGACGGTGCCCGGAATGGTGAAGACGAAGACCTTCAGGCCGGCATGGGCGACGAAGGCGACGCCAAGGGTGACGCGCAGGAGCAGGGCGGCATAGGGCGCCGTGCGGGCGTCGATGGTGTCATACATGGTGTTCTCCATCTCTGATGTGGCGGCCCCGATCTTGGAGGCGGGCCCCCGCCGTGTTTCGTGAGACAGAGATACGATGGTTAATGCGGAAAATAATTGGTGCAGTTTGAAAATGATTGTCTCATCATAATTAACAATGGATCGGTTTGCCCTTCTCTCGACCTTCATCGCCGTCGCCGAGGCCGAGAGCTTCTCGGTGGCGGCCGACCGGCTCGACTTGTCCCGCGCCATGGCCAGCAAGCACGTTCAGGCGCTGGAGGACCGGCTCGGCGTGAAGCTGCTGGAGCGGACCACCCGGCGGGTGCGGCTGACCGATGCGGGCCGCCGCTACCTGGAGCGGGCCCGGCGCCTGCTGCACGATTTCGAGGTGGCGGAGACCGAGGCACGGGGCGAGCGGCTGGCGCCGGCCGGGCTGCTGCGGATCAACGGGCCGGTCTCCTTCTCCCGCACCCATCTGGCGGCGACGATCGCGCCGTTCCTGCGCCGCTATCCGGACCTGTCCGTGGACCTGACGGTGAACGACCGAGTGGTCGATCTGCTGGAGGAGGGATACGACGTGGCCGTGCGCATCGGCCGGCTGACCGACTCCACCCTGGTCGCCCGGCGGGTGGCGCCGGTCGGCCTGCATCTGGCCGCGTCGCCGGAATACCTGGCGCTGCGCGGCACGCCCCGGCACCCGTCCGACCTGATCGATCATGCCTGCCTCGGTTACGCCTATTCGGCGGAGGGGCCGTCCTGGCGCTTCGCCAACGCGGCGGGGGAGGAGGCGAGCATCCGCCCTCGTGGCCCCATGTCGGCCAATAACGGCGAGGTGCTGACCGAGGCGGCGATTGCCGGTGCCGGCATCGTGCTGCAGCCGGATTTCGTGCTCGGTCCGCATTTCGCCGGAGGCTCCCTGGTGCCGTTGCTGACCGACTGGCGGTCGCCGGAGATCGCGGTGCACGCGGTGCATCACCAGAGCCGGCACGTCTCGGCCAAGATCCGGGTGTTCATCGATTATCTGGCGGAGGTCTGGCGGGTGCCGCCCTGGCGGATCGACGGCGATCCGTCCCCTCGATAGACTGCGGGAAACCGAAAAATCGATCCGGGAGGCCCGCCATGTCCGTCACCGCCCTGTCCCCCGACCGCCGCCAAGGCGCCGTCTCCGAGGAGGAGTGGAAGCTGCGCGTCGACCTCGCCTGCAGCTACCGGCTGGTCGAGCATTTCGGCATGGCCGACTTGGTGTTTAACCACATCACGGCGAAGCTGCCGTACAAGGTTGACGGCAAGGAAGTGTTCCTGATCAACGGCTTCGGACGGCACTACACGGAGATCACCGCCTCGAACCTGTTGCGGGTCGATATCGACGGCACGCCCCTGGACGAGGACGATTACCCGGTGAACGGGCCGGGATACGTGATCCATTCCGCCATTCACGGCGCGCGGCCGGACGCGCGCTGCATCATCCACACCCACAGCCGGGCCGGCTGCGCGGTCGCGGCAACTCAGGAGGGGCTGATCCCGCTGGACCAGCAGTCACTGCAGTTCCACGACCGGATCGCCTATCACGAGCTGGAAGGCATGGCGACCGACCTGAACGAGCGCGAGCGGCTGGTCGCCGATCTGGGCGACAGGAACGCGATGATCCTGCGCAACCACGGCCTGCTGACCTGCGGCCGTTCGGTGCCCGAGGCGTTCCGGCGGATCTATTACCTGGAACGCGCCTGCCGGCTGCAGATGGAGGTGATGGCGTCGGGCATGAAACCCGCCCGCCCGCCGGCCCATGTGGCGGAGCACACAGCACAGCAGTGGGAGAAGGGCGCGGCCAATATCGGCACGGTCGATCCGATCGAATGGCCGGCCCTGGTGCGGATGATGGAGCGCAAGGACCCCAGCTTCGCAAACTAGATCTTGAGCGGCTGCGCTTTGGCAGGCAGCGCCCAGACGTAGTCCATCGCCAGGTCGATCCAGCCTTCCAGCGCCCGGGCGTCGCAGCTCTCCGGATCGACGAAGACGAAGCCCCGCATCGCCCGTGCGCCCCGCTCCGCCGGCCGGGCGCCGGGGCGGGACAGCGCCTTCGCGGTCCCCTCCGGGCCGACCCGGAACAGGAAGCGGCGCTCCCCGGTCTTCGACCGGTCGGCGCCGCCCAGCATGTTGCCGTGATGGAAGAAGCAGGTCGCGCCCATCATCGGCTTCTCGGAAATGCACGGAATACCGTCGAGCGCGGCGCGCAGGCGCTCGTTGAGCTCGGCATCGACGGCCATGGCTCAGCGCTTCCAGCTCGGTCGGGCGCGCATCGCGGTCTCCCAGCGTTTCACGTTGGGCACGCCCTCCGGCACGGGGTGGCCGAAGAAGTCGCAGATATGCAGGGCGGCCATGCCGGTGATGTCGGCGATCGAGAACCGGTCGTTGCACACGAAGGTGCGGCCGTCGGACAGTTCGGCGTCCAGCCAGGCCCATTTCTTGGCCATGAGCCGGACCTGGGTCTCCGCGTAGGCGGGCACCTGCTCGACCTTCTCGGCGAAGAACTCGTGGGTGTGCAGCCCGACCTGGGCGATCGGGCCGAGGATCTGCTGCTCCATGCGCCGGCTCCACATCTCCACCTGGGCGGATTCCACGGGTGTCGCCCCCATCAGCGACGGTTCGGGATGCGCTGCCTCGAAATAGCGGCAGATGGCCACGCTCTCGGCGATCAGCGTACCGTCGTCCAGTTCCAGGACCGGGATCTCGCCCAGGGAGTTTTTCTTCAGAAAGGCGGGGGTGCGGGTCTCCGCCGCCATCAGGTCGACCGGCTCGATCGGCACCTCGATCCCCTTCTCGACCAGGAACACGAGGGTACGCAACGCGTTGGGCGCCATCGGATGCGAGTACAGCATCATCGGAAGCCTCCATAAAAAGTGAACTGATCGGTTGACTATTATGGATCGATCGATATAGTCAACCAATAAGTTGACTTTAGAGGGCCGACCCGATGACCCAGCTCGACCAGACCTTCGCCGCTCTCGGCGATGGCACAAGGCGCGCAATCCTCGCCCGTCTGACCAGGGGCGAAGCCGCCCTGTCGGAGATCGCGGAACCCTTCGAGATGTCGCAGACGGCGGTGTCGAAACATGTCCGCGTGCTGTCGGAAGCCGGGCTGGTCCGCGTCAGCAAGCGCGGGCGCACCCGCTACTGCCGCCTGGAGGCGGCGCCGATGAAACAGGCGGCCGAATGGCTGGAGACGTACCAGACGTTCTGGGAAGGCCGGTTCGTCGCCCTCGCCCGGTACCTGGAGGAGAACCCATGAGCCTGCCGTTCCTGAAATCGCCCCATGGCAGCGATCCCGTCATCGTGGAGAGCACCTTCCGGGCGTCGCCGTCGCGGCTGTTCCGGGCCTGGACCGACCCGGCGGAGTTGAAGGCCTGGTTCGGCCAGGCGCCGCACAGCATGGCGGCGATCGAGACCGACGTGCGGGAGGGCGGGGCCTGGAAATTCACCATGCCACCGACCGAGGTGTCCCGCGACGCCCTGCGCGGCACCTATGTGACGGTGGAGCCGGACCGCAGGCTGGTCTTCACCTGGTGCCACGAGCGGGAATTCGCTGACGGTCGGGTCGAGGTCACGCCGGAGTCCGAGGTGACCGTAACCTTCGCGCCGGCCGAGGAGGGCACCTTCGTGCGCCTGACCCACGCGGCCATCCGGAGGGAGGACGCCCGCAAGGGGGTCGGCTCCGGCTGGTCGGCGAGCTTCGGCTCGATCCACGCCCTGCTTGAGAAGGAGGCCGTCCTATGACCCTGCACCGGATCGTCGACCGCGCCCAATGGCTGACCGAGCGTCGGTCGCTCCTGGCCGAGGAGAAGGCGCATATGCGGGCCGGCGACGCGCTGGCGGAGAAGCGGCGCGCGCTGCCCTGGGTGCGGATCGAGCGGGAGTATCTGTTCGACACCGTACGGGGCCGCGAGACCCTGGCCGACCTGTTCGCCGGCAAGGGACAGCTCGCCGTCTACCACTTCATGCTCGGCGCGGACTGGGAGCAGGGCTGCAAGAGCTGCTCGTTCTGGGCCGATAATTTCGACGGTGTGGACGTCCACCTCGTTGCCCGGGACACCCGGTTCCTGTGCACCTCCAACGCGCCGCTGGACCGGCTGCAGGCGTATCGCGCGCGGATGGGCTGGCGCTTCGACTGGGTGTCGGCCGTGGATGGGGCGTTCAGCCGCGATTTCGGCGTGACCTTCCCGGATATGCAGGCGGGGTCGGCCGGCGGCTACAACTACACCGACGCCGTGCCGAACGACGAGATGCCGGGGATCAGTATCTTCATCCGGCTGGAGGATGGCGGGGTCGCCCATGCCTATTCGACCTACGGCCGGGGCGTGGAGGCGATCAACGGCGCCTATCGTCTGCTCGACCTTACGCCGAAGGGCCGGGACGAGGGCGGTCGGGGCATGAGCTGGCTGCGGCGGCGCGACGAGTATTAGAGCGCGATCGGTTCAGATCGAAACGATCTGTACCGTGAATCGCTAGATAACCCATTACAGATAAAGCAAATTCCCACGAGCAGATGTTTCCATCCGATCGTGATTTTCTCTAGGCGCGTCAGGCGTGACCCGCATCGGTCGACAGCAGGGAGGCGCTGATGCCGAGCTTGGCCAGCGCCCGGTCCCACTTGTCGTCGAGCGCGGCACCGAACAGCAGGTCGGGGTCGCTCTCGACCGACAGCCAGGAGTTCTCCTGTAATTCGCCGTCCAGCTGGCCCGGTCCCCAGCCGGCGTAGCCGAGCGCCAGGATCGCCCTGCGCGGACCGGAGCCCAGCGCGATGTCGCGCAGGATATCGACCGTCGCGGTCAGTGCCAGACCGTCCTCGAGCGGCATGCTGTCGTCGCGGAGATAGTCGTCGCTGTGCAGCACGAAGCCGCGTCCGGTCTCCACGGGGCCGCCGAAATGGATCGTGGGATAGTGGCTGGCATCGACCGGTGCGCTCTCCAGCTCCAGTTCCTCCAGCAGGTCGGCGAACTTGATCGACCCGACGAGCCGGTTGATCACCAGCCCCATCGCACCCTGGTCGTTATGGGCGCACATATAGATCACGGTGCGGGTGAAACGGGGGTCGCGCATGGCCGGCATCGCGATCAGAAGCTGCCCGGTCAGATAGCCCTCGGCCTCGTCCTTCGTCTCGTCTGACTGGATGAAATCGTCCGGGTCCATTCCTGTCCTCCACTGCCCGCGCGACCATTGGTCCCGCGGTTGTGACGTTCCCCGTGGCCGTCGCCTACTATATTGGGGTCTCGCTGTGACTTCAAAGTGAGCCGGACGGGCCTGTGATGAAATTTCGTGCCAGCCAGTTGCTCATCCTCCTCGCCCTCCTGGCGTCGGCCGTGGGGTCGATCGCCGCCGGCCCGGCCGTGGCCCAGCCCGCCTCGCCCTGGGTGAGCACCGAGTTCGCCGATATTCGTCTGATCTCCGCGGTGGCCGGCACCGAAGGGCGGGAAGAGATCCCGCTGGGGCTGGAGTTCCGCCTGGCGGAAGGCTGGAAGGTCTACTGGCGCTCGGCCGGCGACGCCGGCTACCCGCCGCAGGTCACCTGGGACGGCTCCGACAATCTGGCGGGGACGGAGACCCTCTATCCGGTCCCGCACCGCTTCTCCCTCTTCGGCCTGGAGACCTTCGGCTACAAGGATCAGGTGGTCTATCCGATTGTCGCCCGGCTGGCGCGGTCCGGCGCACCGCTCGCCCTGACGGCCCAGGTCAACGCACTCGCCTGCAGCGAGATCTGCGTGCCGCTGGAGGCAACGCTGAGCCTCGACCTGCCGGCGGGCCCGGCGGAGCCCACGGCCTTCACCCAGTTGCTGAACCGCTGGACGGCGCAGGTGCCGCGCGACCTGCCGGGCGTGGGCCTGGACGTGGTGTCGGCCCGGGCCGCGGGCGATCCGCAGAGCCCGACCCTGGTGCTGACCGTCACTTCGGCCGAGCCGATCAACTCCCTGGATGTCTTCCCCGAAGGCCCCGAGGGGCTGTCCTACGGCCTGCCGGAGATCACCCTGTCCGACAGCGCCCGGGCGGCGACGGTCCGTGTGCCGGTCGGAACCCGGGGCGAGGCCCGGCTCGACGGGGCGGACCTGCGTCTGACCCTGGTGGATGGCGACCGTTTCGTGGAACGGCCGCTGACGGTGGCCGCCGGGGCGGCGCCGGCGGGGGCGGCCGATCTGTGGGCGGTGCTCGGTTTCGCGCTGCTGGGCGGGTTGATCCTCAACCTGATGCCCTGCGTGCTGCCGGTCCTGTCCTTGAAGCTGGTCTCGGTGCTGAACTACGGCGGGGCGGAGCGCGGGGCGATCCGGCGTGGCTTCCTGGCCTCGGCGGCGGGGATCGTCGCCTCGTTCGTGCTGCTCGCGGGCATCCTCGCCGGGCTGAAATCGGCGGGCGTGGCGGTCGGCTGGGGCATCCAGTTCCAGCAGCCCCTGTTCCTCGCCGCGATGGCGACCGTGGTCCTGCTGTTCGCGGCCAATCTCTGGGGCTGGTTCGAGGTCGCCCTGCCGCGCGCCCTGGCCGATTTCGGCGGACGGTTGCCGGCGGAGGGGGCGCACGGCAAGGGGCTGGTCGGCCATTTCCTGACCGGCGCCTTCGCCGCCCTGCTGGCTATGCCCTGTTCGGCGCCGTTCCTCGGCACGGCGGTCGGTTTCGCCCTGGCGCGCGGCCCGGCGGAGATCCTGACCGTCTTCGCGATCATGGGGATCGGCCTGGCACTCCCCTATCTGGCGGTCGCCGCCGTGCCGTCGATCGCCCGGGCCCTGCCGCGGCCGGGACGCTGGATGGTGACCTTCCGGCGGATCCTGGCCCTGGCGCTGCTGGCGACCGGCGTGTGGCTGCTGACCGTGCTGGCGGTGCAGATCGGCCGGACCGGCGTGCTGGCGGTGGCCGGGCTGTTCGTGGCCGGCGCCGTGGTGCTCGCCCTCCTGCACCGTTCCGGACGGGGCGGGGCGGGACTCACCGGGGCGGCTATCCTGGCCGGGGTTCTCGCCGTTGCCGGTGTGACCCACGCACCGGAGGGCGGCTCCGGACGTCCCGCCGGCACGCAACCGGATCGGACGATCGCCTGGGAAGCCTTCGACCGGGCCGAGATCGACCGGATGGTGGCCGAAGGGGCGGTGGTCTTCGTCGACGTGACCGCCGACTGGTGCATCACCTGCAAGGTCAACAAGCAGCTCGTGCTGGAGACCGACCCGACGGCAGGCCTGCTGTCGGGCGGCGGCGTGACGGCGATGCAGGCGGACTGGACCAATCCCGACCCGGCGATTTCCGACTATCTGGCCTCCTTCGGGCGCTACGGCATCCCGTTCAACGCGGTCTACGGCCCGGCGGCGCCCGAGGGGATCGCCCTGCCGGAACTGCTGTCGGCGGCGGCGGTGAAGGAGGCGATCGACCGGGCCGGCGGCGGCGCGCGAACCGCCGGCTTGGACTCGCGCTAGAACCGGCCTATTTAGGGAACCATCAGTTCCAATTGGACCGGCCACGACCGGTCCGGTTCCTCACAGGGAGAGACGGTGATGACCATCAAGGTTGGCGACAAGCTTCCGGACGTCGGGCTGCAGCACAAGACGGCCGACGGGATCGACACCCTGGACAACGCGGCGCTGTTCGCGGGCAAGAAGGTGGTGCTGTTCGCTGTGCCGGGCGCCTTCACCCCGACCTGCTCCGCCCAGCACGTGCCGAGCTTCGTGCAGAACATCGACGCGCTGAAGGCCAAGGGCGTGGACACGGTCGCCTGCGTCGCGGTGAACGATCCGTTCGTGATGGGCGTGTGGGCCAAGGACCAGGCGTCCGACGGCAAGGTCGTGATGCTGGCCGACGGCTCGGCCAAGTTCACCAAGGCCATCGGCCTGGAGCTCGACCTGACCGAGCGCGGCCTCGGCGTGCGCTCGCAGCGCTATGCGATGGTGGTCGAGGACGGCACGGTCTCCCAGCTCTTCGTCGAGGACGCGGGCGCCTACGACGTGTCCAGCGCCGAGAACGTGCTGAAGCATCTCTGATCCGTACCGGATCGCCGGACAGATCGCAGGACAGGGGGCGGCCTTCGGGTCGCCCCTTTTTCTTTTGGCTTCCCGCTGTTGTCGTCTTCCCGGCCCTGCGCCGGGATCCAGCCATCAGCCCGCCGGGACGCCGGGGGCCACTCTCCGCCCGTCTCACGCGCGCCGGACGGCAAAGGAATGAACGTCGTGGGCCGTTTGCGCATTGCCTTTGCGTCCCCGGTCCGGCAGATGTGGTCGCTTCGTTTCACCCGACCCGGAGCCCCCATGAGCACCGCCGCCACCCGCGATAACGAGCCCGCCATCGACCAGGAGGAGATCATCGACGGTATCCTCGACTGGGTGGAGATGGAGACGCCGACCTATGACGCCGCGCGGGTCAACAAGCTGGCCGACAAGATCCAGACCCAGTGGGAGGGCACCGGCTGCTCGGTCGAGCGTGTCCCGGGCAAGGACGGCTTTGGCGACCACCTGATCGTACGCACACCGGACTGGACCGAGGACGCGCCGAGCATCCTGGTGCTCAGCCACATGGACACCGTCCACCCGGTCGGCACCAAGGACGACAGCAACAAGATCCGCCGCGAGGGCGACAGCCTGTACGGTCCCGGCATCTACGACATGAAGGCCGGCGCCTTTCTGCCGTACTACGCCTACCGCCACCTGCGCCGCATGGGCGCCGGCACCGCCCTGCCGGTGAGCTTCCTGTTCGTCGCCGAGGAGGAGGTCGGCAGCCCGACCAGCCGCGCGGTGATCGAGGCCGAGGCGAAGAAGGCGAAATACGTGCTGGTCACCGAACCGGCCCGCGACGGCGGCAAGCTGGTCACCGCCCGCAAGGGCGTGGGCCGCTTCGAGATGACCATCACCGGCCGCCCGGCCCATTCCGGCGCCAAGCACGAGGACGGCCGCAGCGCGGTCAAGGAACTCGCCCACCACATCCTGGAGATCGAGGGCCTCACCGACTACGACCGCGGCGTGACCACCAATGTCGGCCTGGTCAGCGCCGGCACCGGCGTGAACGTGGTGCCGCGGGTGGCCACGGCCGAAATCGACCTGCGGGTGGTCAATGCCGCCGACGGCGAGGAGATCACCGCCAAGATCCTCGACCGCAAGCCGCGCGACCCGGACGTCACCATCGAGATCACCGGCGGCATGAACCGCCCGCCCTACGAGCTGAACGACGCCAACTGGAGCCTGTTCGAGCTGGCCAGGGAAGTCGTCGCCGAGAGCGGCTTGGTGCTGGAGAGCACGGCGCTGACCGGCGGCGGTTCGGACGGCAACTTCACCTCCGCCCTGGGCGTGCCGACCCTGGACGGCCTGGGCGCCGACGGGGAGGGGGCGCATACTCTGAACGAACAGGTCTACATCTCCTCGCTCGTGCCGCGGGCGAAGATGTGGGTCCGGCTGCTGGAAGGGCTGACATGACGGTCACTTTCGCCGACCGCGGCGACACGAAAGCCATCGAGGAAGGCAGCGCGCTCGCCCCGAAATTCGGGGCGGACGGGCTGATCCCGGCCGTCGCCGCCGATGCGGCGACCGGCTCGGTGCTGATGATGGCCTGGATGGACGCCACGGCCCTGTCCGCCACCATCGAGACCGGCGAGGCGCATTACTACTCGCGCTCGCGGGCGAAGATGTGGCGCAAGGGCGAGAGCAGCGGCCATGTGCAGCGGGTGCGAGAGGTCCGGCTCGACTGCGACCAGGACACGGTGCTGCTGCTGGTCGAGCAGGTCGGACCGGGCGCTTGCCATGTGGGCTACGAGAGCTGCTTCTACCGCCGGGTGGTGAAGACCGGCGACGGGGTGGCCCTGGAGGTCACCGGCGACAAGGCCTACGACCCGCACGCTGTCTACGGGGAGCCCTGACCGTGAGCCGCGTCGCGCTGGTGCTGCCGGCGGTGGACCGGCCCGACGCGACCACGCCGACCCCCCTCGGCCGGCTGACCGTGCCGGGCCGGGCGATCCCGGAAAAGACGGTCTGGGTGGATCCGGCGGAGATCGCCCGGCTGCGCGATGCCGCCCGGGACGTGGCGACGCGGGCCCACGCGCCGTATTCCCGCTTCCGGGTCGGCGCGGCGCTGATCATGGCCGACGATCCGCAGCGCCGGGCGATCACCGGCGCCAATGTGGAGAATGCCAGCTACGGCGGCACGATCTGCGCCGAACGCACGGCGCTGACCCAGGCGGCCTCCCTGGGATTACGCAAACTGGAGCTGCTGGTGGTGAGCTGCGTGGCGACCCTGGACGCGCCGGTGGCCGACCGTTCGCCCTGCGGCCTCTGCCGCCAGGTGATCCACGAGTTCGGGAACCGCGATCCGGAGACGCTGGTGGTGGTCGACGGTGGTGGCGCGGGCGCGCTGGGCGACGTGTTCGACCTCGACCGGCTGCTGCCCTACGGGTTCAGCCTGGGGCAATCCTGACCGCACACCCCCGTCATCCCGAACTTGTTTCGGGATGACGAGAGGAGGAGGGAGGAGGCGGAGGCACCACGGCGCCTCCCGCCATCCGGACGTTCCGTGCGGCGGAGCGGGAGCCCCGCCGCCGGTCAGACCGGGGTCCGGCTCACACCAGCTGCTGGCGCACGATGCCGGAGGCCTTGGAGAAGTCCATGCGGCCCGGATAGCGCTGCTTCAGCGTGGACATGATCTTGCCCATGTCCTTCAGATCGGCCGCCCCGATTTCCTTTATGGTGCTGTCGATCGTCGAGACCAGCTCATTGCCCTCCAACTGGGTGGGCATGAAGCGGCGGATCACGTCGATTTCCTCCTGCTCCTGGGTGGCGAGCTCGCAGCGCCCGCCTTCCTCGTAGAGCCGGATCGATTCCTGACGCTGCTTCACCATCGTGCTGAGCATGGCCAGGGTTTCCGCGTCGTCGATTCCGTCGAGATTGCCCTTCTCGCGCGCGGCGATGTCGCGGTCCTTCAGGGCCGCGAGGATCAGACGCACGGTAGAGACAGCCCGCTGATCCTTCGCGAGCATGGCATCCTTCAACGCACTCTTAAGCTGTTCGCGCAACATTCAGTTTCTCCCCAGAAACCGAGTGAGTCCGGCACTTTGGCCCAGAATCTGGCGGGGGCCGTGCCGGCCGTCGTCGCCCGTTCGCCGTAAGATCGGAGGCCGGGTCCCGCCGGCTGATCTGTACGGAAGCGGCGACAATATACGATCCGGTTTCATGTTGCAATGCCGAGATGATTTTCTAACCATTTGAAAAACAACGGACTTTTCCGTATGTTACGGCTTGACGTACCGTCGTTCCTCGCGTATCACCCGGCCAATTTACCGACTGGCCGCCTCCGTCCGACCGCCGTTTGGGCTCCCCAAAGCTTGGGGATATACTCCCGCGGCGCGACGGGTGACGACCGCCCTCTCGGTAACCGCCTGACCCGGAGACACCGCATGACCGATCCTGCCGCCATCCCTCACGACGCAACGGCGGTTCTGGTTCTGGCGGACGGGACGGCGATCTTCGGTCGCGGCTTCGGCGCCGCTGTCACCAAGGTCGGCGAGGTGGTCTTCAACACCTCGATGACCGGTTACCAGGAGATCCTGACCGACCCGTCTTATGCCGGCCAGATCATCACTTTCACGTTTCCCCATGTGGGCAACGTCGGCGCCAACGTCAATGACCACGAGACCGTGTCGCCCGCAGCCCTGGGATGCGTGCTGCGCGCCGATATCACGGACCCGTCGAACTACCGCGCCGAGCGCGGCCTCGACGACTGGCTGAAGTCGCACGACCTGCCCGGCATCGCCGGCGTCGACACGCGGCGGCTGACCCGGCGGATCCGCGACATCGGCGCCCCGCACGGCGCGCTCTGCGTCTCGCCGGACGGCAAATTCGACATCGAGGCGCTGAAGAAGCTGGCCGCCGACTGGCCGGGGCTGGAGGGTATGGACCTCGCCAAGCAGGTGTCCTGCACCCAGACCTACACCTGGGACACCACCCTGTGGGGGTTTGCCGATGACGGCCGCAGCGACGGCTACGGCACCATGACCGAGCCTAAGAAGCACGTGGTCGCCGTCGATTACGGCGCCAAGCGCAACATCCTGCGCAACCTGGCGGCCCAGGGCTGCCGGGTGACGGTGGTGCCGGCCAGCACCACCGCGGACGAGATCCTGGGCCACGGCCCGGACGGCATCTTCCTCGCCAACGGCCCGGGCGACCCGGCGGCGACCGGCATCTACGCGGTGCCGGAGCTGCGCAAGCTGATCGACAGCGGCAAGCCGATCTTCGGCATCTGCCTCGGCCACCAGATGCTGGCCCTGGCGCTGGGGGCCAAGACCGAGAAGATGCATATGGGCCACCGCGGCGCCAACCATCCGGTCAAGGATCTGGAGACCGGGAAGGTGGAGATCACCAGCCAGAACCACGGCTTCGTCGTCATGGAGGCCAGCCTGCCCGACGGCGTGACCGTCACCCACCGCTCGCTGTTCGACGGCTCGGTGGAAGGCATCAAGGTCGACGGCAAGCCGATCTTCAGCGTGCAGTACCATCCGGAAGCCTCGCCGGGCCCGATGGACAGCCATTACCTCTTCGCCCGGTTCCGGGAGCTCCTCGGCTAATGCCCAAACGTACAGACATCTCCTCCATCCTCATCATCGGCGCCGGGCCGATCGTCATCGGTCAGGCCTGCGAGTTCGATTACTCCGGGACCCAGGCGTGCAAGGCCCTGAAGGACGAGGGCTACCGGGTCATTCTGGTGAACTCGAACCCGGCGACGATCATGACCGATCCGGGCACGGCCGATGCCACCTATATCGAGCCGATCACCCCGGAGATGGTCGCCAAGGTCATCGAGCGCGAGCGTCCCGACGCCCTGCTGCCGACCATGGGCGGCCAGACCGCGCTGAACACCGCCCGCGCGCTGTCCCATGACGGCACGCTGGAGAAGTTCGGGGTCGAGCTGATCGGCGCCGACCTGAAGGCCATCGAGAAGGCGGAAGACCGCCAGCAGTTCCGCGAGGCGATGACCGCGATCGGTCTCGACACCCCGCGCTCGCGGCTGATCAACAACTTCGACGACGCCGACGAGGCGCTGGAGCATGTCGGACTGCCGGCGATCATCCGCCCGTCCTACACGCTCGGCGGCCAGGGCGGCGGCATCGCCTATAACCGCGAGGAATTCGAGCAGATCGTCCGCAACGGCATCCGCCTCTCGCCCTCCAACGAGGTGCTGATCGAGGAGAGCGTGCTGGGCTGGAAGGAGTTCGAGATGGAGGTGGTCCGCGACAAGGCGGACAACTGCATCATCATCTGCTCCATCGAGAACGTCGACCCGATGGGCGTCCATACCGGCGACAGCATCACCGTCGCCCCGGCGCTGACGCTGACCGACAAGGAATATCAGCGCATGCGCAACGCCTCCATCGCGGTGCTGCGCGAGATCGGGGTGGAGACCGGCGGCTCCAACGTGCAGTTCGCCATCGACCCGGCGACCGGCCGGCAGATCGTCATCGAGATGAACCCGCGGGTGTCGCGCTCCTCGGCGCTGGCCTCGAAGGCCACCGGCTTCCCGATCGCCAAGATCGCCGCCAAGCTGGCCGTCGGCTACACCCTGGACGAGCTGGACAACGACATCACCGGCAACACGCCGGCGAGCTTCGAGCCGACCATCGACTACGTGGTCACCAAGATCCCGCGCTTCACCTTCGAGAAGTTCCCCGGCGCCGATGCCCGGCTGACCACCTCGATGAAGTCGGTCGGCGAGGTCATGGCCATCGGCCGGACCTTCCACGAGAGCCTGCAGAAGGCCCTGCGCGGGCTGGAGACCGGCCTGGTCGGGCTCGACCCGGTGGAGCTCAAGGGTACCGAGGACGGCGAGGTCGACCGCCAGGCGATCACCGCGGAACTGTCGGAAGCCACGGCGGACCGGCTGCTGAAGGTGGCCCAGGCGCTGCGCGTCGGCCTGTCGGTCGAGGAGGTGCACCGCGCCTGCCACATAGACCCGTGGTTCCTGGAGCGCATGGCCGAGATCATCGCCGCCGAGAAGCGGCTGGAAGCCGACGGCCTGCCCTCGGACGTCGCCGGCTGGCAGAAGATCAAGTCCATGGGCTTCTCCGACGCGAGGCTCGGCCAGATCACCGACCATGACGAGGAGGTGGTCTCCGCCCGGCGCCGCGGCCTCGGCGTGCGCCCGGTGTTCAAGCGGATCGACACCTGCGCCGCCGAGATCCCGTCCTCCACGCCCTACATGTACTCGACCTACGAGATCGGCATCGGCGGCGGTGCCCCGGAGAACGAGGCGGAGCCGACCGACGCGAAGAAGATCATCATCCTGGGCGGCGGTCCGAACCGGATCGGCCAGGGCATCGAGTTCGACTATTGCTGCGTCCACGCGGCCTATGCCCTGTCGGATGCCGGGTTCGAGACCATCATGGTCAACTGCAACCCGGAGACCGTCTCCACCGACTACGACACCTCCGACCGGCTGTATTTCGAGCCGCTGACCGCCGAGGACGTGATCGAGCTGGTCAACGGCGAGCAGGCCAACGGCCAGGTCATGGGCTGCATCGTGCAGTTCGGCGGCCAGACCCCGCTGAAGCTGGCCGCGGCGCTGGAGAAGGCGCAGATCCCGATCCTCGGCACCTCGCCGGACGCGATCGATCTGGCCGAGGACCGCGACCGGTTCCAGAAGCTGCTGCAGCGCCTGGAGCTGATGCAGCCGGCCAACGGCACCGCGACCTCCACCGAGCAGGCGGAGAAGATCGCCGAGCAGATCGGCTATCCGGTGGTCATCCGCCCGTCCTACGTGCTGGGTGGCCGGGCGATGGAGATCGTGCACGAGCCCGAGGGCCTGCGCCGCTACATGCGCAATGCGGTCGTGGTGTCCGGCAAGAACCCGGTGCTGATCGACAGCTTCCTGCGCAACGCCACCGAGATCGACGTGGATGCGGTCGCCGACGGCACCGACGTCTTCATCGCCGGGGTGATGGAGCATATCGAGGAGGCGGGCATCCATTCGGGCGACAGCGCCTGCTCGCTGCCGCCGGTCTCGCTGGACCGGGTGGTGATCGACGAGGTCAAGCGCCAGGCGGTGATGCTGGCCAAGGGCCTGAACGTGGTCGGCCTGATGAACATCCAGTTCGCGGTGCGCGACGGCGAGGTGTTCATCCTGGAGGTCAACCCGCGCGCCTCGCGCACGGTGCCCTTCGTCGCCAAGGCCACCGGCGTGCCGATCGCCAAGATCGCCAGCCGGGTGATGGCGGGGGAGAAGCTGAGCGCCTTCACCCTGCCGACCAGGGATCCCGAGCATGTGGCGGTGAAGGAGGCGGTGTTCCCCTTCGCCCGCTTCCCCGGTACCGACATCATCCTCGGCCCGGAGATGAAGTCGACCGGCGAGGTCATGGGCATCGACAAGAGCTTCGCGCGCGCCTTCGCCAAGTCGCAGCTCGCCGCCGGCACGGTGCTGCCGGACGGCGGTGTCGTCTTCATTTCGGTGAAGGATGCCGACAAGGCGGCGATCGTTCAGATCTCCAAGGCGCTCGACGACCTCGGCTTCAGTATCATGGCCACCACGGGCACCGCCGATGTACTGAAAGACGCGGGCATCGACAGTCACCGGGTAAAGAAAGTGCTCGAGGGACGGCCGCACATTGTCGATAACATGCTCTCGGGCCATGTCGACTTGGTGATAAATACCACCGAGGGTGCACAGGCCATTCGGGACAGTTTCAGCTTGCGTCACACCGCCCTAACGCACAACATTCCCTACTATACGACTGTTGAGGGGGCGCGTGCCGCTGTCCGGGCCATCGCAGCAATGCGGGACGGACACCTTGAAGTGACCCCGCTTCAGACCTACCTCACCGGATCGTTCTGACTGTCCCGGGGGGCGGGTCTGGCAACCGGTCGTGGTTTCCGATCCAGAGTGAGCCCCGCGTGGCGTCCGGAACGGGTGGTAGGATAGGTTTGAGCAGGCGACGAGCCCATGGAAAAGGTGCCGATGACCGCAGAGGGGCATGCCCGTCTGACGGATGAACTGAAGAACTTGAAGTCCGTGGAGCGACCGGCGGTGATCAAGGCGATCGCCGAGGCGCGGGAACACGGCGATCTCTCCGAGAACGCCGAGTACCACGCCGCGCGCGAGCGCCAGAGCTTCATAGAGGGGCGGGTCGCCGAGCTGGAGGACGTCATCAGCCGCTGCGAGGTCATCGACCCGAAGAAGCTGAAGGGCGAGACCGTGACCTTCGGCGTGACCGTCGAGGTCGCGGACGAGGAGACGGACGAGGAGACCGCCTACACGATCGTCGGGCCCTACGAGGCGGACATCGCGCGCGGCTTCATCTCGACCTCCTCGCCGATCGCCCGGGCCCTGATCGGCAAGCGCGTGGGCGATTCCGTCGAGGTCTCGACCCCGAAGGGCTCGAAGAGCCTGGAGATTTTGTCGATCGCGATTCAATAGCGGTCGGGCATATGCCTAACGCGATGCCCCGGGTTTCGGTCCGGGGCATTGTGCGTTTTTGCGGCTGTTTGCGTTTTCACGTCCCCTAGCCGCTTCCCCCCAATCACCTCACCCTCGTCATCCCGAACTCGTTTCGGGACCGGTGGGCGTTGGGAACAGGCGAGGTCCCGGAACGAGTTCGGGATGACAGCAGGGGAAGGTGGAGAGGAGCGGATTACCCCTCCTCGACCTCATCCTCGTCGTCGTCCTCCGGCGCCTCGTCGATCGGCACGCCGGGGAGGCGCTTGCGGGTGCGGATCACCAGCGCGGTCTTCACGTTGGAGACCAGCGGCGCCGGGGTCAGCTTGGAGGTCAGGAAACGCTGGAAGGCGTCCCAGTCCTTGGCGACGATCTTCAGCAGGAAGTCCGCCTCGCCCATCAGCATGTGGCACTCGCGCACTTCCGGCCACTGGCCGACCATCTGCTCGAAGCGGGCAAGGTCCGCCTCGGCCTGGCTGGTCAGCCCCACATGGGCGTAGATCGTGACCGTGAAACCGAGGTGTTCAGGCGCCACCTCGGCATGGTATCCCCGGATGAAACCCGCTTCCTCCAGCGCCCGCACCCGTCGCAGACAGGGCGGCGCCGAGATGCCGGCGCGGTTGGCCAGCTCGACGTTGGTCATCCGGCCATTGTCCTGAAGGTCGCGCAGAATACGGCGGTCGATGCGATCAAGTTTCACACGTCGCATATGGGCTCCGGGGGAACGATTGAAATGTCTGACAGTCAGCGTAGAAACGATGGCGTGCGTATATCCGATTCGAATAGGGCAAGCAAGATCATTGCGTAAATCTGTCATTTTCTTTCGATATCTGGCGACATGAGCGTCGGTGCCGACACGCAGACGTTGTGCTGGATCCTGACCGACGGGACGGTCGGCATGCGCATCCAGTGCCTCGGCCTCGCCGACGCGGCCGGCCTGACGCCGGTGATCAAGCGGATCCATCCGAGCTGGCTGCTGCGCGCCCTGCCGGTGGCCGGGACGCTGCCGGGGGTGGCGGCGACGGCGGGCGGCGACCCGATCGCCGAGCCGTGGCCCGACGTGGTGATCTCCTGCGGCCGGCGCACGGCGGGGGCGGCCCTGGCGGTTCGGCGTCGGGCCGGCGGGCGGCCGTTCCTGGCGCATATCCAGGATCCGCGGATCGATCCCCGGCACTTCGACATGCTGATCGTGCCCGAGCACGACCCGGCGCGCGGCGATAACGTCGTCACCACCCTGGGCGCGCTCAATCCGCAGGCGCCGGAGAAACTGGCCGAGGCGGCCAAGCCCTGGCTGACCGAGGTGGCCGACCTGCCGCGCCCGCTGATCGCGGTGAATGTCGGCGGCTCGAACAAGCGCTACGAGTTCTCGGCCGACGCGGTGGCCCGGTTCGTCGCCGAGCTGCGCGGGCTCTCGCAGAGCAGCGGCGGCTCGCTGCTGGTCGCCTGTTCGCGGCGGACCGACGAGGCGACCCGCAAGGCGCTGACCCAGGGCCTGGCCGACCTCCCCGGCGTGGTGTGGACCGGCCGGGGCGAGAACCCCTATCTGGCTTTCCTGCACCTGTGCGATGCCCTGGTGGTGACCTCCGACTCGGTCAACATGGCGTCGGAAGCCTGCGCCACCGGCAAGCCGGTGCATGTGGCCACCATAGAGCCCGAGACCGGCCGCCTGGCGGCGTTCCATGAGCGGCTGCGGGCCGACGGCTATACCCGGCCCTTCGCCGGCCATCTGGAGAGCTGGACCTACGAGCCCCTGCGCGAAACCTCCCGGGTCGGTGCTATCCTGGCGGAGCGCCTGGCCGCGCGGATGGCCGATCGGCCGGAGCAATCGCTGCGATAGAGTGCGGCGCATTGCTCCGCCCTGGCCGTTCGGCTATGTCGTCAGGCATTGGGGGCACCCTGCAAACAGCGACGGCGTGGAGCCATGGCGCTCAAGATCGATACCTTCTCCAACCAGGTCGGCGGCTTCAGTTTCTTCAAGGCGGTCGGCCACCCGCTCACCGCCGAGAAGATCGCGGCCCTGCTGGCGGACATCAAGGGCAGGGGACCGGTCGCGCTCTACGATCCCCTGGGCCACCTCGAGACCTTCGCCGAACTGCACGACGTCAGCGCGCTGACGATCGACACGGTCTATGTGCAGGCGGTCGAACGGCTCGACACCAAGGTGATGGGCTACACGCCCGAACCTGTGGCGGAGATCGGCGCCAGCACCGCGCCGACCCTGCTGATCCCGGCCTTCGACAGCGCCCGGCTGGTCGACCATATCCGCCATCTGCTGCCGCCGGGCATGCGGGTCGTCACCCTGGACGACGCGCGGCTGCCCGACGCCATGCTGTCGAATACCCGCAAGTATCTCGACCCGCTGAACTTCGCCATCAACCACGGTTTCCTGCGCGACGGTGGCGGGCGGCACACGCGTCTGGTGACGGCGAACTACTGGAGCGGCTACGGCGCCAAGGGCATGCGGCTGTGGCTGCGCCTGTTCGACGCCGACGGCAAGGTGCTCGCCACCTGGGAGCAGGACCTGCCCGACGGGCCGGCCGGGATCATTCTCGACAGTGCGGAGATCCGCGCCCGCTTCGGCCTGGGCGAGTTCGCCGGCACCCTGTTCATCCATGCGCTCGGCGCGCGCGGCCACGACGTGGTGAAATACGCCGTCGACACCTATGGCGACGCGCCGGAAGAGCTGTCCTGCACCCATGACGCCAACGCCTGGCCGGCCGACTACTACGCCGGTCTGCCGGCGGCCAATCCGGGCGAGCGGATCGTGTTGTGGCTGCAGAACGCCCATCCGAACGCCGCACCCGCCGGATCCATGGCGCTGAACCTGATGGGCAACGACGACAGCCGCGCCATCGACCGGCCGGTCCCCGGCTTCGGCACCATCTCCGTCGATCCGGCCGCGCTGTTCCCGGACGCGGTCTGGCCGGCCCAGTTCGAGCTGCGCGCCGGCAAGCACGTGGTGCGGCCGCGCTACGAGATCGTCGCCGGCAACCGCCGCAACCGGATCGCCCATGTGAACGTGGAGCGCACCGACCTGACGGGCGACCCGTCGATCCCCGGCGCCATGAAGCATCTGGGCAAGGCCTATATCCTTCCGGCCCCGGTCCTGCCGGTGGACCGCTACCGCACCTTCGCCCTGCCGACCCCGATGACCCGGGGACAGCAGAAGCAGCCGATCGCCGCCCTGCTGATCGATGCCGACGGCACCGAGGTTGCCCGGCGGTCCCTCGGCGTGCTCGACCGGTCCGACAGCGTGGCGCTGGAGGCGGTCGAGCTGATGGGCGGCGCCGCCCTGCCGTCCGGCTACGGCCACCTGGAATTCATCTACGACTTCTCCCAGGGCGGAGAGGACGCGGCCGACGGCTGGCTGCACGGGCTGTTCCGCTACGAGGATACCGAGAGCGGTCACGCCGCCGACACCAGCTTCGGCGCCCATGTCTTCAACACGGTCATGACCTACAAGAACGAGCCGCAGAGCTATGGCGGCCCGCCGCCCGGCCTGTCGACGCGGCTGTTCCTGCGCCTGGGCAACGGCATGGCGGGCGGTGGCGTGGACTCGATGTGCCACCTGATCTACGCCGCCTCCAACCCCTGGCACCCGACGTCGGAGACCGTGCTGGTCCTGACCGGCGCCGACGGGGCGGAGATCGCCCGCGCCTCCATGGCGATTCCCTGCGGCGGCTCGCGGCTGTGGCGGGCGAGCGAGATGTTCTCCGCCAAGGATCTGCAGGCGGCGGGCGACGGCGGCTACGTGCTGATCCGCGACACGACCTGCCGGCTGTTCGGCTATCACGGGCTGATCCGCGACGGGGTGTCCTTCTCGCTGGATCACATGTTCGGCTTCTGAGGCGCGGAGTCGCGCGCCCGGACCGGACGGAGGTGCGGTCGCCGGGGCGTGCCGCGCTGGCTGGAACGGCCGGTCCCGGCGAATTGACCGCCGCGCCGGTTGAGACCGAGGCCCCGCCCGCCTATCTTGCCTGCATCGAGACAAGGAGGATGGCATGGCCGAGCATCGGGTGAAGGTTCTGATCGTTGGCGCGGGTGCCGCGGGACTGACCGCAGGCATCTATACCGCGCGCGCGAACCTGTCGCCGATGCTGCTCGCCGGGTTGCAGCCGGGCGGCCAGATGACCATCACCTCCGAAGTGGAGAACTATCCGGGCTTCGCCGACGTCATCCAGGGTCCCTGGCTGATGGAGCAGATGCAGAAGCAGGCCGAGCATGTCGGCACCAAGATCGCCTATGACATCGTCACCTCGGTCGATTTCTCCACCCGCCCGCTGCGCTGCATGACCGACCAGGGCGACACCTATCTGGCCGACAGCGTCATCATCGCCACCGGCGCCCAGGCGCGCTGGCTCGGCCTGCCGAGCGAGCAGCATTTCAACGGCCGCGGCGTGTCGGCCTGTGCCACCTGCGACGGCTTCTTCTACCGCGATAAGGACGTGGTCGTGGTCGGCGGCGGCAATACCGCCGTGGAGGAGGCGCTGTACCTCGCCAATATCTGCCGGACGGTGACCCTGGTGCACCGCCGCGACAGCCTGCGTGCGGAGAAGATCATGCAGGACCGCCTGTTCCGCCACCCGAAGGTCACGATGGTCTGGGACAGCGTGGTCGACGAGGTGCTCGGCGGCGCCGGCCCGATGGACGGCGTCGAGGCGGTGCGGATCAAGAACGTGAAGACCGCCGAGACCACCGACATCGCCGCGCACGGCCTGTTCGTCGCCATCGGCCACGATCCGGCGACCAAACCCTTCCAGGGCGCGCTGCCGCTGGACGAGGAGGGCTACCTGATCACCGAAGCCGGTTCGACCCGGACGTCGATTCCCGGCGTGTTCGCCGCCGGCGACTGCGTCGACAAGGTCTACCGCCAGGCGGTCACCGCGGCCGGCATGGGCTGCATGGCGGCGCTGGAATCGGAGAAATATGTGGCCGCGCTTGAAGATGCGGCCCATGCGGCCGCCGCCGAATAGGCCCCTTCGCGTTCCTTCTTCGCGCCGGATCGTGTAGACAGGAACGGGAATCAGGTCGAAGCGTGGTCGGGCGATGGACTGGGACAAGCTCAGGGTATTTCATGCCGTCGCCGAAGCGGGCAGCTTCACGCATGCGGGCGAGACCCTGAATCTCAGCCAGTCGGCGGTCAGCCGCCAGATCAGCGCGCTGGAGGAAAGCCTCAAGCTGCCGCTGTTCCACCGCCACGCCCGCGGCCTGATCCTGACTGAGCAGGGCGAGGTGTTGTACCAGACCGCCCGCGACGTCTTCGCCAAGCTGGCCACCACCGAGGCCCTGCTGTCCGAAGGCAAGGACAGCCCCAAGGGGCCGCTGCGGCTGACCACGACGGTGGCGCTCGGCTCCAACTGGCTGGCGCCGCGTCTGGCCGGGTTCCTGGAGCTGTATCCGGAGATCGGCCTGACCGTGATCCTGAACGACAGCGAGCTCGACCTGTCGATGCGCCAGGCCGACGTGGCGATCCGTCTGACCCCGCCGCGCCAGCCCGATCTGATCCAGCGCCATCTGAAGACCATCAAGTTCCATCTCTACGCTTCGCCGGAGTATCTCACCAAGCACGGCCTGCCGAAGACGCCGGCCGATCTGGCCGCCCACCGGCTGGTGATCTACGGCGAGACCGCCCATCCGCCGTTTCCGAACGTCAACTGGCTGCTGGACACCGCCGTCGGGCATCGCGGCCGGCATGTGAATGTGGTCCGGCTGAACAATTATTTTGCAATGTACCGTGCAGTGCAAACCGGTCTCGGCATTGCAGCATTGCCCGATTACATGGCCCGCGAAGATGTGGGGCTGATCCGCGTCATCCCCGATCTTGAGGGACCGCAGGTGCCGACTTACTTCGTCTATCCCGAGGAACTGAGGCACTCCAAGCGCATCATGGTGCTGCGAGATTTCCTCATCCAGGAAGTTGCCAAGTCGCAATTCTGAAAAATTCGCAAACCAAGCTATGCAAAAACCGCATAGCGGAAGTGACCATTTTGATGTGGTCGCCGAGGCGGCGAATGCCTATTTCATGGTCATCGCGATGTTGCGTTGCAGCATCGCCTCCGAGCCCCCCGCTCGGAGCGGGGTCCTTCGGGATCCCACGTCTCCCAGACGTGAAGCCTCCCTGTTCAACTTGCCGGGAAACCCAGTTTCCCGGCAATTTTTTTATGTGCGGCCCGCTCTCTGGTCCGTCTCTGGTCCGTTTTTCGGTCCGTTGTTTCCTATGCAAACTTCCAAAATCTCTAAAGTATGAACCTGTGTCAGGTCGTGGGCCGGCAGTGGAAATTCCACCTTTTAATGCGTTCCGGCTGAATGCTAGTCGTCGTCGGGTCAACCTCCAATCAAGGAAGTCCGATGTTCAATTTGCTGATGAACGGTCATGGATGGGAGCCAAGTAGGAGTTCAATATCCTTAGACAGGCTCTTTGAACATACGGACGACGGGTTGCGACGGCAGTTCCGGTCTGGAGAAGGGCAACCTGATTTGGAAGCCCTGCAGCGTCTGCCCTGCCTATTCATGGCTGAGGGGCGCAAAGACCAGATCGCAAGGGTCGGTTCGATTACGCGTCCAAGGGTGTCTGGGCGGGAGATTGTGTTCGACGTGCACTTCGACCCCGGGGTTCCACCCTTGCTTAACCGAACGATCTTCGAACATCGAGTCGCCTTTGATATGGCGAATGAGTTCGAGTTCAACCGGAACCATTGGGCTGTCAAGGACGTCGACCTTTTTCGGGAGCTCTTCCGGTTTGCCCCGCCGCGCCGGCAACTGCCTAAGGTCTTCACGATCAGGGATCATCCGCTCATCGAAGATGATCTCGTGTCGGTCATGATGCCATTCGACGCGGGGTTCACGCCCGTGTTCAAGGCGATCAGAGATGCAGTCGATGAAGCCGACCTGCGCTGTCTTCGCGTAGACGACCTCTGGGAGGCCGACGCCATCATCGACGATGTGGTGTCTTTGATCGACCGGTCGCGGGTGGTTATTTGCGACTGCACCGGTCGGAATGCCAATGTGTTCTATGAGGCTGGCATCGCCCACACCCTTGGCCGGCCAGTGGTTCTGCTGACCCAGCGGTCGGAGGACATTCCCTTCGACCTACGGCATATCCGATACATCGAATACCTGAAGAACGAGGAAGGGCTAAAGGATATGGCTGCTGCCCTATCTGATCGTCTGAAAACGATTAAGGACCGTGAGGTCTAGTTCGAAGCGGTAACCAGGTGTTGATGGGCAGGCCAACTTGAACGGGGCGGCCCCCGCCGGCGGAGTTGAGGCGGCGTCCGTTTGGCCAGAGGGCTGATATCTAATTCTGAGCCGCCTGTATGCTTCTCCAGGGCCCCAGGAGCGGCCATATAGCATTGGTTAGGAGAAGACCATGCTGCCGATGCATCAGGGCTGTGTGTGGCTGCCACAGAATCACCCAGGGGTATTGGCGCTATTATGAGCGATGGCGTACTAGAGCGTTTTCGGATCACTCATGATCGTACCCTGTAGCGGTGAAGTAGTTTCTGGCCTCTTCCGGCGTGACGGCATCGATGGCCTGAGCGATTGCGTCCCAGAGGTCTTGTAGGGTTCGGGCGGCGGCCTTTTTGAGTAGCGCCTTGATCTTGGAGAAGGCCAATTCGATCGGGTTGAAGTCTGGGCTGTAGGGCGGCAGGAAGCGGAGCTCGGCGCCGGCCCGCTCAATCGCGTCGCGGACTGCGGCGGGCTTGTGAGCCGGAAGGTTATCCATCACGACGATGTCGCCTGACCGCAGTGTCGGTACCAAGACCT
>NZ_FNBW01000015.1 GCF_900102465.1 Thalassobaculum litoreum DSM 18839
AGCAGGTCTTGGTACCGACACTGCGGTCAGGCGACATCGTCGTGATGGATAACCTTCCGGCTCACAAGCCCGCCGCAGTCCGCGACGCGATTGAGCGGGCCGGCGCCGAGCTCCGCTTCCTGCCGCCCTACAGCCCAGACTTCAACCCGATCGAATTGGCCTTCTCCAAGATCAAGGCGCTACTCAAAAAGGCCGCCGCCCGAACCCTACAAGACCTCTGGGACGCAATCGCTCAGGCCATCGATGCCGTCACGCCGGAAGAGGCCAGAAACTACTTCACCGCTACAGGGTACGATCATGAGTGATCCGAAAACGCTCTAGCGGAGCCCGCCTATTCCGTCGGCAGGCCGTGGACCTTCAGGGCCTGCTGCATCGACGGAATCTTCCAGACCGCGTTCTTCATCGCCCTGACCTTCGGACAGGCCGCCGCGAAGGGCTCCTGCTCGGGATGCCAGAGGGCCAGCATCGCCAGATAGATATCCGCCGCACTGGCCGTGTCGCCGAACAGGTACGGGCCGCTTCCCGCCGCCAGGGCGTCGTCCACCACTTTCCAGCGCGGGGCCAGACCGGCCATCGCCAGTTCCTTGGCCGCCGGGCGGGCGGCCTCGTCGGGGACCATGTCTTCCACATGGTAGATCCGCTGATAGGCCGGGTAGAGCGTCCCAGATCCGTAGGCGACCCACTGCAGATACATCGGCCGCTCGGTCGAGCCCGGCGCCGGGGCGAGGGCGGGCGCCAGCTCCGCCAGGTGCAGCACCATGGCAGCCGATTCGAGGAGCACCCGGCCGTCGGGCAGACGCAGGGCGGGCACCGTACCGAGCGGATGGATGTCGCGCAGATACACGTCGGTCTTGTGCTCCTTCTCCTTGGTCCGGACCTGCACCGTGTCGTGCGGCACCCCGCCCTCGATCAGCAGGCAGAGCGGCGCCAGCGACCCGGAGAAGCTGCTCCAGTACAGGGTATGGACCATCGGGAGTTCCTTCCGAGTTAACCAGATAAGGTGCGCCGTACCGTGGTTTCTGGCGCCGGCCGGGTCAATCTGCCCCAGGACCCGGCAGATGGGAATAACTGTCGGTGCCCCGGCGTCTGTCTAGAGTGGCGCGGCGAGATCTCGTTTCCGCGACGCCACACCGCTGCGTCCGCGAAAGAGATCGACCGTCATGTCCAATCGCAACCGGCCCATTCCTCCCGGGACAGCCACCGGCCATGGCCGGGTGCGGCCGCTGGTCCTGTCGGTGCTCTGCGCTTCCATGACCCTGGCGCTCACCATCGGCATCGTCCTGGAGTTCCAGGACTACATCTCCCAGTCGATCGTCGGGCCGTATCAGTGGCTGTTGGTCGGGCTCTTCACCATCCTTACCGCCTGGATCTCCGCCAATTTCTGCCTCTCGGTCATCGGCGCGGTCTCGCTGGCGATCAGCCGGCGAAGCAGGGCGCCGTATTCGGACCGGGTGGTGGGCGGCCGGCTGGCGGTTGCGATCCCGATCTACGAGGAGGATCCCGACGCCGTGGAGGCCGGGCTGGATCGGATGTTCGCCTCGCTCAGCGCCGAGTCCCGGCTCTACGGCTTCCACCTGTTCATCCTCAGCGACACCCGCAGCGACGCCAAGGTGGAGCGGGAGATCGCCGTGTGCCGACGTCTGCGCCGCAAATACGACGCGGCCGACCGGATCTTCTACCGCCAGCGCAAGGACAACCGCGGGCGCAAGGCCGGCAACATCCAGGACTTCGTGGAGACCTGGGGCGGCGCCTACGAGTTCGCGCTGATCCTCGACGCCGACAGCCGCATGGACGGGCCCACGGTGCAGCGCCTGGCCGACGAGCTCGACGCCGATCCGAAGCTGGCCCTGGTGCAGACCTGGGTGCGGCCGGTGCGCGGCACCACGCCGTTCGGCCGCATGCAGCAGTTCGCCACCTCGGTCTACGGCCAGGCCTCGGCCGAGGGCGTGCGCCTGCTGATGGGCGACAGCGCCACCTATTGGGGCCACAACGCCATGATCCGCATGGCGGCCTTCGCCGAATGCTGCGGCCTGGCCGCGCTGCCAGGCAATGCGCCGCTGGGCGGGGAGATCCTGAGCCACGATTTCGTCGAGGCGGCGATGCTGCATCGCGGCGGCTGGTCTGTGAAGGTCGTGGCCGACCGCCTCGGCAGCTTCGAAGAGCCGCCGCCCAGCCTGCTCGCCCATGCCGCCCGCGACCGGCGCTGGTGCCAGGGCAACCTGCAGCACATGCAGCTGCTCGTCGCCGACGGCATCGGCTGGACCAACCGGCTGCATTTCTTCATGGGGGCGCTGGCCTATCTCGCCTCGCCGATCTGGATGCTGTTTCTGATCGCCGGCGCGGTCGGTCTGCTGGCCCGCGCTCCGGCCATGGCCGCGCTGTCCGGCGTGGCTCCGGTGTCGCTGCCGCCGATCGTGGACGCCAATCCCTGGCTGCTGGTCGCCGTGTCGCTCGGCATGCTGTTCCTGCCGAAGATCATCGGCACCGTGCTGGTGTTGACCGACGGCCCGCTGCGCCGCGGCCATGGCGGGGTCTTCCCGCTGCTCGGCAGCATGCTGGCGGAGATGGTGTTCAGCACCCTCAGCGCGCCGGTGATGATGTTGCTGCACACCCGCTTTGTCGTAGAGATCCTGGCCGGCTCATCCAGCGGCTGGAAGCCGGGCCAGCGCACCGGCGAGCAGGCCGCCCTGGGCGAGGTCCTGCGGGCCCATGGCATGCACATGGTCGTCGGCGTTCTGGCGGCTATCGCGATCGGCTGGGCGTCGCTGGAGGCGCTGGCCATTGCCTCGCCTGTGATCGCCGGGCTGGTGCTCTCGGCACCGCTGACCCTGGCCGGCAGCTCGCCGGCTCTGGGGGCCGCGATGCGCCGGGCCAGGCTGTTCCTGATCCCGGAAGAAGTTCACCCGCCGAAGGTTCTGACCGATGGCGGGTGAGACGAGGACGGATTGTCGGGGAAGCGCGGAGGAGGGCAGCCGGAACGCGTTCCGGACCTATCGGGGCGTGCTCTTGTTCTCCACGGCCGGCATGACGGCGCGTTGGGCCAGGGACGAGGCCGGCAGGGCTGAGGGTGCCAGGGCGGAGGGTGCCAGGGCGGAGAGCCCTGACATGGCCGAGATCATAAGCCCGCCGACGGTGCGCAGCTCACGGGAAGGCATCGGCATCGGGGCGGGGGCCGGGGTCAGCGCGGAGGCGTCGTCGGTACCCTCGTTGAACAGGTTTTCAAGATCAATGTCTGCGGAAGACATGAGGCCGGCCCTTTCTGGCGCTTTGTTCGGACAACGAGGCGGTAGATCGTCTCGTGCCTCAATGGACACTGACGGTGAACGCGCGCCGGAAATTCCGGAATGGCGTCACCAAATCCTTAACGCGCAACGGGGCAAACGGTTGCCTGATCCGTTTATTCCCGTGTTTCAAAGCACTTAACGGAGGCGAAATGAAGATCGACCGTCGACATCTGCTGGCTCTGGGCGCGTCGTCGCTCGCGGTCACGTTCCCGATGGCGGGAGTCTGGGCCCAGGAAGGCGGGCTGCGGGAGCGGATGGGCCAGGTCGGCTCGTTCGAGGACCTGCAGGCCCTCGCCCAGGAGGTGGCCAAGACGCCGTTCGAGGCGCCGCAACGGGTGCCGAGCCGCTTCACCGACCTCAACCACGATCAGTACATGTCGATCCGTCTGGCCGAGGGGGGGAAGGTCTGGTCCAGCACCGATCTGCCGTTCCGGATGGCGCCATTCCATGCCGGCTGGCTGTTCCCGCATCCGATCGCGCTGTACCAGATCGGGTCCGACGGGACCCAGCCGGTGGCGTTCGATCCGAACCGTTTCGCCTATCCGCAGGAGATCCCCGCTCCGGACCAGGGCGAGACCGAGCGGCTTGGTCATGCCGGGTTCCGGCTGTTCGACCGGTTCGATTTCGAGCGCGACATCGCCGCCTTCCTGGGGGCGAGCTATTTCCGCGCGGTCGGCAAGGAGATGCAGTACGGCCTGTCGGCCCGGGGCCTGGCCCTGAACACCGCCCAGTTCGGCGAGGAGGAGTTCCCGATCTTCCGGGCGTTCTGGTTCCACCGGCCGGGCCCGGAGAGCAACGCCATCATCGTGCTCGCCCTGCTGGACAGCGCCAGCACCGCCGGCGCCTACCGCTTCGTCATCGAGAGCGGGCGCTCGACGGTGATGGACGTGACCGCGTCGATCTATCCGCGCACCGAGCTCGACGGCATCGGCCTGGCGCCGATCACCTCGATGTATCTGCATGGCGAGAACGATTACAGCAAGCGGGACGACTTCCGCCCGGAAGTCCATGATTCGGACGGCCTGGTGATGCGTACCGGCGCGGGCGAGTGGATCTGGCGGCCGCTGCGCAATCCCTCCGCCCCGCGGATCAGCACCTTCAGCGACACCGCGCCGCGCGGCTTCGGCCTGCAGCAGCGTGACCGCAGCTTCGCCCATTACCTGGACGACGGCGTCTATTACGACCGGCGCCCCAACCTGTGGATCGAGCCGAGCGGCGACTGGGGCAAGGGGCGGGTCGAGCTGGTGGAGCTGCCGGCGAACGACGAGACGGTGGACAATGTCGTCGTGTACTGGCGGCCGGAGAGTACGCCGCAGCCGGACCAGCCGGTCACCGTCGGCTATCGGATGACCTGGGGTACGGAGATGCCGGACCGGCTGCCCGCCCCGGGGCGGGTGATGGCGACCTGGACTGGGATCGGCGGCATTCCAGGCGAGGAACGCGACCCGAAGGTGCGCAAGTTCGTCGTCGACTTCACCGGCGGCGATCTCGCCCGGCTGGGCGAGGGCGACGCGGTCGAGGCCGTGGTCAGCGGCTCGGCCGGGGCGGTGCGCCGGGTGGCCTGCCGGCCGATCGAGGAGCTGGGCGGCTGGCGGATGAATTTCGATCTGGACCCGGAGGGGGCCGATTCCGTCGACCTGCGCGCCTTCCTGCGGTACCGCGGCGGGGCGCTGACGGAGACCTGGATCTATACCTGGAACCCGAAGGACGGCTGAGACCGGACCCCGGCCGCTGGGACGCTGGGACGGGGTGAATCCGTCTCAGCGACCCTTGCCCTCGCCGATGCCGGGCTCGGGTGGGTCGGAGTCCGGCTCCTCCGCGGCCGGCGGGCCGGGCTCCGGGCCGTCGGCGACCGTGTCGGGGATATCGGCGGTGATCAGCGTGTCGCCGGAGCGCCAGCCGAAGCCGATGAACGCCCAGTCCCGGTACCCGGCGACCCCCTGGATCGGTTCGGAGCGGTCGGCCAGGGCGCCGCTCTCCCGCCAGTAGGCCGTGTAGGCGACCTTGGCCACGCCGAGCCGCTGCCGGCGGGACGCCAGAGAGATCTCCGGGACCGAGAGGTCGCCGGCCAGCGGAACCGGCACGTCGAAGGCGGGGATGCCGACGATGGTCTTGGTGCCGTCGGTCGACAGCGCGCCGGAGCGGATCTCGACGATGACTTCCGCGTCGTTCAATTGGCTGACCAGATGGGCGCCGCTCTCCAGCACCCGGTCGCGGAAGGCGCTGATGGCGTAGCTCTTGTCGTAGGCCTCGAACCGCGAGGCGTCGACGAAGACCTTGGTGCCCTTGGGCACGTTCAGGGTGACATCGCCGACCGCCCGGTCCACCGCCGTCGACAGCAGGAGCTGCTCCTCGGCGGTGCGCTCGGGATTGCTGGTCCGGGTCTCGGTGCAGCCGGCACACAGCGCCAGCACCGCCAGCGGGATCGCGAGTAGGTCGGTCGTCGATGTCATCGCTGAGATCGCCGTTCTGGGTGGGGAGGGCGGTCGCCGTCAACTGTATCTGGCCGCATTGGTGGGGGCGCATGGGTCGGATCGCAGCTGTGGCTCTTCGCCTAAGCGACCGCCGGACCGGGTCTAAAATTCCGTCCGGACGGCCCGGCGGGGACGCCTTTGGGCCACCCTGCATGCGTCGATGCCTGGACGCCACCCCCCGACGGTGGATAAAACAGAAGGGACGCGCGCTCGCGCCGACGACATTTCTTGGGGAGATTCCATGGCGCGGCCCGTGATCGGCATCCAGTGCAACCGCTTCGTCGCCGAAGGGGTGATCGAGGCCCAGATGACCGGCAAGCGGACCATCGAGGCGGTGGCCGAGGTGTCGGGTTGCACGCCGCTGCTGATCCCGGGCATGCCGGAGGCGGTCGACGTGGCGGACCTGCTGGAGGTGCTGGACGGGGTGGTGCTGACCGGCGGCCGGGCCAACGTGCATCCCAGGCACTACGGCGAGGAGCTGAGCGAGCGCCACGGCGAGATGGACGACGGCCGCGACGGCCTGACCCTGCCGATGGTGCGCACCTGCGTGGAGCGGGGCATCCCGATCTTCGGGCTGTGCCGGGGCATCCAGGAGATGAACGTCGCCTTCGGCGGCACGTTGCATCCGGAGGTCGGCGAGCTGCCGGGCAAGCACCGCCACCGCATGCCGAAGGGCTGCAAGGATCCGGAGATCATCTTCGCCCTGCGCGAGCATGTGCGGCTGACCCCCGGCGGGCTGATGGCGCGGATGCTCGACGCCGAGGAGATCGTCACCAACTCGCTGCACGGCCAGGCGATCCAGCGCACCGGCGACAGGGTGGTGGTCGAGGGGCTCGCCGCCGACGACACGATCGAGGCGATCTCCATCGCCGACGCGCCGAGCTTCGCCGTCGGGGTGCAATGGCATGCGGAGTACAACGCCGCCGCCGATCCGGTCAGCCGGGTGCTGTTCGAGCGGCTGGGCGACGCCGCCCGCGCCCGCCAGAAGCTGCGCCATGCCGGCCGCCTCGCCGGAGCGGCGTGAGATGAGCGGGCAGACCCGTCCCTCGCCCGACAATTGGGGATGGCAGGCGCGGATCGGCATGTTCATCGTCTCCAGCGAGGCGGTCCCCGAGGCCGAGTGGTGGGCCATGTGTCCGCCCCATGTCTCCGTCCACGCCGCCCGCGTGGCGGCGAAGGCGCCCTGGGCGCGCTGGAACGCGGACCGCTCGGCGGTGACGCTCGAGCCCGACCTGCAGCGTGCGGCCGAGCATTTCGCCGGGATGCGCCTGGGCGCGGTGGTGATCGGCCACAGCTCCAGCAGCATCCTGGGCGGCGCCGGCTGGGACGCGGCGACGGTGGCGGCGATCTCCGGGATCGTCCGGCCGGAGACCCAGGTCACCACGAACGGGATCGACGGCCAGGCGGCGATGTTGGCCGCCGGCGTGCGCCGGCCCTTCATCGTGCTGCCGCCCTGGTTCAACGACGCCACCGCCGAGGCCGCCATGACCTATTACCGGGGTCTCGGCGTCGCGCCGGTCGGCCCGCTGCGCTACGACCCGGGCCGCGGCTGGCGCGAGGTGCCGCATGGCGAGATGTACCCGCAGGGCCTGGGCTTCGAGCAGGAGGTGGAACCGCTCTACGCCCAGATCCGCGCCGCCTGTCCGGCCGAGGCCGACGGCGTGTTCATCGCCGGCACCGGCTTCCGCTGCGTGGCGATCCTGGACGCCCTGGAGCGCGACCTGCAACGCCCGGTCCTGTCGGCCAACCAGGTCAGCCTCTGGCACTGCCTGCGCCTTGCGGGCGTGCGGGCGCAGGTATCGGGTTACGGCAGCCTGTTCGGTTTGTGAGCTAGGTTCTGGACCTCTAAATCGGCGCGCGTTGAATCGACCGTGTCTTCATACAACCCACTCGATGATGAGGTTCTCGAGAAAATTGAGATCGGCCAGCGCGTTGTTGTCTCCGGTGAGTTCGAGGGGGCCGACCTTTTCTCCGAGGATGAGATCGAGGGGGAAGCCGTGACGACGCTCTCAGGCCCGGCCTGACACACAGATCCCTGCGCCGGAGGCCCTGCTCGCGGTCCGGCGCAGTGGCCAGCCTAATTTTGCGTAAGGTTTGGGCCGCCCTTGGGCGGCCCATTCTTCGGCATGTAGAGATATTCAGATCACTCTGACGGAACGAAGATCAGGATTTTCTTCCCAGGGCTGGCTCAATCTCCTTTCTGGACAAGAATCCATCGGAAACCCTCTGGCTAAGGAGATTCGATTTTTCAATCAGGCCTTTCAGGCAGTCTCGATAGGTCGACGAGGCGCGCTTGAAGTCTTCAATTTCTTCAGAGCATTCGCGAGTTTCCGACGTATCGCTGAACGGCTTGGAAAGTGTCGAGCAATACGGGCGGATTGGTTGCGAACAGTACAGCTGAGCGGATGCACTTGGCGCGAAAGCCAGCATGCCTGCGATGATGCTGACAGTCCTGAAACTTGGGATTGGCATGGTTGGTTCCTCATATCGCCCTGTGGCTTTTCCGAGATCATTCTGCCTTCACAGAACATACGGTGGGTTTGCAGCCACGGTCAGGTGACCTGGTCTCGCGTCGCGGGGATTATTGTTGGTCTTATTTCCCACGACCGAGTCGCTATTGCGCTGAGACAGATTACTGAGGGCGGTGCCTAAGATCTGCTATTGGATGTCCCGGCATCCGCCAACTGTTCGGCGCAAATGTCAGCTGCGCCTAGGACAGGGCTGTCGCCGCCCGCCATCGTTACCCAGCCACCTTCCGTAATCACGTCGTCCTTCGCCCAGGACTCGGCGTCTTCAAGCGCAGACATCGTCTTTTCGAAATTGGCGCTCTGTTGGACGTTATGAGCGCATATGGATGCCGCCAACTCGGCTCGCGCCTCCTGTGCGGCGGTGTTGGCCATGACTCTGGCCGAGCCGGCCGTCATCCATCCCCCGACGGTGAATCCGACGGCCAGGACGACCACGGTCATACCGACGCTTGACCAAGCTAGCGCCGTTTTTGACGGGCGATACTCCCTAAAACGTTCGCTCAGGCTCTTGTCGCTATTGGTCATCGTTCGCTCCCTGTGTTTGTGGTTCCCCTGCAAAATCAGTGCTAATGCCCATTCATTGAATGAGCGTTATTGAATTAGAATTTGGAGCATAAACTTATAATAATATTCCATTAGATGTAAGATCAGGCTGAATTGAGAGAGTGAAAAAATAATGACAAGAGCTGTCAATATTTTGCCATAATTTAGAAATATTTCGGTGAAATCGATCTGGAGCATATTTTTGATCGAGAACTGTTGAATAAATCTTATCCAACTACACTGCTGGCTTCGAAGAAAGTGAGAGAAATAGTCCTCTGACATATCGACGTTGTGGGGATATCGGTGCGAAACGGTTGCCGTGATGCAGCCAAATACCTCATCCAGATCTCTGGGACAGGCCAGATTTCAACGCGCCAGTTAGGTCTAGCAACATCGATACGACTCACGAGCGATGCCTGCCAAATACTGGTCCCGGACGACCACTTTGGGTCGAGAGTGACGATCGAACTCAATATCCGAATGTCTCGAACGGTCCCTGACGAGCCCCCAGCCCCCTAAACCGGATCGCGGATCAGCGGCATGGTGGAGCAGTGGATGCCGCCGCCGTTCAGCATCATCTTCTCGTAGGCGATGGTGGTCCACGTCACCCCGGCGGCCGCGAGCTTGTCCAGGGTCTCGTTGGTGCCGCCCTCCGGCATGATCAGCCGGCCCGGCGCCACCGCCAGGGAGTTGATGATGGCGCGGTTGTCGGCCGGGCTGATCTCGATGGTGCGGATGCCCTTCTCCTTCAGCACTTCCAGGAAGGAGTAGGGCAGGCGGTCCTGGTCGATCAGGGCGAGGTCCCTGTCGACCATGAGGAACTGGCCGTCGATATGGATGTCGTGGCCGGGCAGGTCGATGGCCAGCAGCTCCACGCCCTGGGTCGCCAGCACCTCGCCGATCTGCCGGGCGGCCTCCCGGTTGACCCGGATGCCGCAGCCGACCACGACGGTCTTGGCGTCGATCCAGGCGAAGCTGCCGCCCTCGAACAGCGCCGTGCCGGACAGGGTGCGCAGGATCGGGATGCCGAGTTCGGCCAGCGTGCGGGTGATCGCCAGCACCTCGCCCCGGCGGATGCGCGCACCCATGCGGCTGACGATGGCGCCGCCCTTCACCATGACGAAGGGATCCCGGGTGTAGCAGGATTTCAGCCGGCCGTCGGTCACGCCCCGGACCTCGAACACCTCCACGTCCTCGGCCCTTAGGGCGGCGACCAGCGCGTCGTGCTGGGCGCGCATCTCGTCGAAATCGGGGACGCTCTCGCTCTGGAAATACCAGCCGTGCTCGACATTGCCGAAGGACCCGGTGGCGGCGATCCGCTGGGACGGGTCGACCACGTCCATCTCCGGCCCCGGCCGGTGCACCATCACCGCCCGCAACCGGCCCACGTCGTTGTCGACGCCCCAGTTCCGCCCCCAGATGGCGGTCATCTCGCCCTCGCTGTGGAAGGCGGGCTCGGCCGGGGCGGCGAAGAGGCGGATGGTCTCGTTGTAGACCCAGTGGGCGGACGGCTTGGCGGTCATGGGAGGTCCTTCATCGGTCGCGGTGTCCGGACCAATGGTGCGGCGCGGTGACGTCCGGCACCACCCGCTGATTTTCAGGACCGCTCCTTACCCGGGGTCCGGCGCCCCAGGGGACAATCCGGACCCCGGGCCTCCCCCCGGAGCTCTGGAGATGTGATCGGGCCTCGGTCTCAGCCGCCGGCAAGAAGGTCCGGGTACTGAGCGCGGGCCGTCGGGCTGAAGATCGGCTCGACCCAGTCGCCATGGGTGCTGCGCAGGATCCAGTCGCCGCCGAGGGCGAGACTGCCGACCGGCATCAGCGAGCCCGAGACCTCGGCGCGCAGGACGACGCTCAGGAACCGGGCGAAGCTGGCGCCCCTCGGCCCGGCCAGGACGGAGCAGCCGTAGAGCACGACGCTGGGCGCTTCGCCGAGCGCGGCGGCGATGGACTCCAGGGTCTTATGGCTGAGCACCAGGGCGGCGAGATCGATCCGGCTGCCGGCAAGCATCAGCGTGCCCGGCCTGCCGTGGCTGAGGATGTGCAGAGAGGGAACGTCGTGCCGGCCGGCCAGGAAGTCGGCGATCTGGCCGAGGCCGCTGCGGTCGGGCACGAGCAGAAGAATGTCGACGTCGTTGCCCAGATCGGCGATCAGGCAGTCGGCGTCGCGAACGTCGGGGTCGATCACCAGGACCGGTTTGGCCACGGCGGGCGCCTGCGAATTGGCGGCTTTGCCTTCTAGCAGAGTCATATGAGGTCTCCCTTCTGGATCCCACGCCATCGGATGACCGCTGTCCGGCACGTTTCTCGCCACCGGATCAGCGTTAACCTTAGTATTGCCGAGATTCGCGCTGCCGGGTTTTCCCGGCGTCTCAATAATCTTGCGCCAGCGTCTCATTTTCGGATTTCCGAAGGTGCGGGTTCGGGTTTCCGAAGGTGGCTGGCGTCGAACGGGCAAGCCGTGCTCGGATGGGGCATAGGCGCCAAGACCTGTGGAAGGGGATGGAATGCAGACGGATCGGGCCACGGCCCAGACTGGGGACGAGGCGCTCTGCGCTTTCGCCGCGACGTTGCGCTGGGAGGATATCCCCGACCATGTGCGCCACGAGGCCAAGCGCTCTCTGGTGAACATCTTCGCCACGGCGCTGGCGGGCTGCCGCGAGCCGGCGGTCGATATCATGCTGGAGACGTCCGCCGCCTATAGCGGCCCGGCCACCAGCACGGTGATCGGGCGCACCGAACGCATGGACGCGCCGACTGCCGCCTTCGTCAACGCCATGGGCGCCAACATCTTCGACTTCGACGACACCCACGAGGCGACGATCATCCATCCGGCATCGGTGGTCTTCGCCCCGATCTTCGCGCGGGCGGAGGCGAGCCCGTTCTCCGGCATCGACGCGCTGCGGGCCTTCGTGATCGGCGGCGAGGTCGTCTGCCGTGTCGGCCTGTCGGTATCGCCGTATCACTACTCCCACGGCTGGCATATCACGTCGACCTGCGGCGGCTTCGGGGCAGCGGCGGCAAGCGGCGCGCTGCTCGGTCTGGACGCCGCGCAGATGACCAGCGCCTTCGCCACCGCGGCGGCGCAATCCTCCGGGCTGGTCGATGCGCTCGGCACCATGGCGAAGAGCGCCAGCGTCGGCGGCGCGGCCCGCAACGGACTGATCGCCGCAGATCTGGCGTCGCGCGGCTTCTCCGGTCCGGCCCGGCCGCTGACCGGCGCGCGGGGATATCTCGCCGTCTATGGCCAGGGGGCGAAGCCGGAGGCGCTGGGCGACGATCTGGGTCACCGCTGGGAGATCGCCGACAACGCCTTCAAGCCCTATCCGGTCGGCGTGGTGCTGAACCCGGTGCTCGATGCCTGCCTGGAGGTCTATCGGGACGAAGAGGTGCGGGCCGGCGACGTGGCCTCGGTGGAGCTGACCGGCCATCCGCTGCTGCGCCAGCGCACCGACCGGCCGGACATCGCCACCGGGCGCGAGGCGCAGGTCAGCGCGCAGCACGCCATCGCCATCGTCCTGGCGCGGGGACGGGCCGGGCTGGCGGAGTTCACCGACGCCGCGGTGGCCGAGACCGCGGCATCCGGCCGGCCGCAGGTGCGCTTCCACGACGAGGCCGGACGCGACGTCGCCTCCGCCGTGGTGACGCTGCACCTGAAGGACGGGCGTATCCTGACCCGCGAGATCCACGCGGCACGGGGCTCCAGGACCAACCCGCTCAGCGACAGCGAGCTGGAGGCCAAGCTGACGACTCTGGCCGAGGGGGTCGGGTTCGCCGGAGAGGTGGACCGGCTCCTCGAGGCGCTCTGGACCCTGGACGATCTGGCCGATGCCGGCGATGTGGTCCGGCTGGCGGCCGGAGGCTGAGATGCTGGCCGGACGCACCGCGCTGGTCACCGGCTCCGCCGCCGGACTGGGCTATGCGCTGGCGGAGGGGCTGGCGGCGGCGGGGGCCAATGTCGTGATCAACGGCTTGTGCGCCGACGCGGAGGGCCGCGCCGCCGCCGACCGGCTGGCCGAGGCGCATGGGGTGGGGGCTGCCTTCGATCCGGCCGACCTGCGCGACGCCCGGCAGATCGAGGCGATGGCCGCCGGTGTGGCCCGGCGCTTCGGGTCGCTCGACATCGTGGTGAACAATGCGGTGATCCGGCATTTCTCGCCGATCGAGGCGTTCGCGTCGGCCGACTGGGACGAGTCCATCGCCGTCAACCTGACCGCCGCCTTCCACCTGGCCCGCCTGTCCCTGGCGGGGATGAAAGCGCGGGGCTGGGGCCGCATCGTCAACCTGTCCTCCTATTACGGATTCCGGGGGGCGGAGAACCGTATCGACTACGTGACCACCAAGACCGCGCTGATCGGCATGGCCCGGGCGATCGCCATCGAGACGGCCGGGAGCGGGGTGACCTGCAACGCCCTGTGCCCCGGCTCGGTGCTGACGCCGGCGATCGAGGACCGCATCGCCGGCATCGCCGCGCGGAGCGGGGAACCGGTCGAGGAGGTCGCCAAGCGCTACGCGTCGGAGCGCAGCCCGATGGGCCGGTTCGTGGATCCGGCGAAACTGGCGGCCGCCCTGGTGTTTCTCTGCGGCCCGGCGGGCGACGACATCACCGGGACCGCCCTGCCGGTCGATTGCGGCTGGTTCGCCGCCTAACAGCTTGGTCACATGCGACGGTGGCGGTGACCCCGGGGTGACGGTCAGGCGCCGCTGCCGCCGACCAGCAAGGGCAGGGCGATGGCGACGGCGTAGACCCCGAGCATGGCGGCGCTCTCCAGGCCGATGCCGGCGGGACCCTCGCGCTGGCGGTAGAGCTGGCCCAGGGTCAGCACCGCCGTCATGATCAGTCCGACCGCCAGCCAGTACAGGTCGTCCGGCCCGATCGCGTGGTACAGCGAGCCCTCGCGGTAGCCGACGTCCGAGATCGTCAGGAACAGGGTGTCGAAGGTGTTGCCGCCGATGATCCCGCCGACCGCGAGCTGCAGGGCGCCGCGCCGCACGGCGGCCAGGGTCGTGACCAGCTCCGGCAGGGAGGTGACCACCGCCGTCATCAGCGCGCCGACGACCGAGGCGGAGAGATCGAAGCGGTCGGTCAGGGTCTCGGCGATCTGGGCGATCACCCAGCCGATCGTCCCCATCATCAGCATCAGAGCGATGAACGAGGCGAACAGCAACGGCGTGGAGGGACCCTTGCCGTTCTCCGGCTCCGGCTCGTCGGGGCGGGTGTCGCGGGTCTTCACCGGCCGCCACATGGGCTCCTCGCGGATCCGCCGGGTGGCGATCACGCCGCCGACATAGATCGCCACCAGCAGGATCGACACCGGATGCACGCCCAGCACCGACACGTCCGGCCCGGTCAGGGCGAACAGCGGCAGGGCCAGCATCAGCATCAGCAGCGCGCCCTGGAACACGTTCGACAGGTCGGCCGCCGCGTGTTCCAGGTTGACCTTGCGGTGCAGGATGTCGGCCAGGGCCAGGAACGCGGTCTGTGCGGCGATGCCGCCGATGCCGTTGGAGAAGGCCAGCGACGCCCTGCCGTCCAGGGCGGCGGTCAGGGAGACGATGGAGCCGGACAGGGAGGTCGCCGCGCCCAGCAGCACGCCGCCGACCAGGGCCTCGCCCAGGCCGGTGCGGTCGGCGATCTGGTCGGCCTGGCCGGTCATGCGCAGGCCGCCGAGCAGAATCCCGACGGCGCAGGCGGCGAAGATGCCCAGCAGCATCGCGGTGGAGAGATCGGAGAACATCACTTGGCAACGGGCCAGCCCGGCGCCGGTTCGCGGAAAGTTGGCTCAGGCGGTCGGGGTGCCGGACACGATGATCTCCAGAACCTCCTGCTCGGACGTCTCGGCGATTCGCCGCTCGCCGACATTCTGGCCGCGTTTCAGCACCATGACCCGGTCGCCGACCTCGAAGATGTCGGTCAGCCGGTGCGAGATGATGACCTGGGCCACGCCCAGCCGCTTCAGCTCCGCCATGGTCTCCAGAAGCTGGGTGGTGGCCATGACCGACAGGTTGGCCGTCGGCTCGTCCAGGACGATCAGGCGCGGTTGGAAGGAGATCGCGCGGGCGATCGCCACGGACTGCTGGCGGCCGCCGGACAGGCTCTCCACCTTCTGATAGACCGAGTTCACGTCGACCTTGAGCCGGCGCAGGACGGTCTCGGCGTCGGCGTACATCTTCTTGCGGTCGACGAAGAGGCCTTTGCGCGGCCAGCGGCCGAGAAAGATGTTCTGGCCCACATCCAGGTTCCCACACAGCGCGAAGTCCTGGTAGATCATCTCGATCCCCCGGTCCCGGCTCTCGTGCGGGCTGCGGAAGTCGGTCGGCCTGCCGTCGACCAGGACATCGCCGCCGTCGCGGTGATAGGCGCCGGTCAGGATCTTCATCAGGGTGGATTTGCCGGCGGAGTTGTCGCCGACCAGGCCGAGGATCTCGCCATGGCCGATGGAGAAGTCCACATCGCTCAGCGCCCGGATCGCGCCGAAGGACTTGCGGATTCCGCGCATCTCGATGAACGGCTCGGTCGGGGCGTCAGGCATGGGGGTGCCTCCTGGGGATGTCGGGTTTTCTGCCGGTCAGAGCGGCGACCAGCCGCGCCAGCGGACGGGACTGACGCAGCCAGATGTCGGTCAGCACCGAGAAGATCAGGATTAGGCCGATAATGACGTTGACCCAGTGCTGCGGCAGCACGATGGACTCGCCCGAGGCGGTCACGATGTTGAGCTGCAGGATGGCCCGGACCAGGGTGATCACCGCCGCGCCGGCGAGCGAACCCAGCATCGTGCCGTAGCCGCCGAAGATCGAGCCGCCGCCGATGATCACCGCGGCGATGGCGTCGAGCTCGCGGAACTGGCCGGCGACCGGGTTGAAGCTGCGGAAATAGGCGACGTTGATCACCCCGGCCATGGCGGCGCAGAAGCCGCAGAGCAGCAGCGCCATGATCCGCACCCGGTTGGTGTTGATGCCGGCATAGTCGGCGGCGCGCCGGTTGCCGCCGGTGGCGTAGACCGCCTGACCGATGGTCGTGCGGGCCAGCACGATCCCGGCGATCCCGGCGACCACGAGCAGCCACACGGTCTGCACGCTGACCACGTCGGCGAGCGCGCCGAACCAACCGCCGGGCGGGGCGATGCCGCCGTAGTCCAGGATGTCGCCGACCTTGCGGCCGATCAGGTTGAAGCCTTCCGACCAGCCGGTGAGCTGCTGGCCGGAGACGATCCAGGCGGCCACGCCGCGCGCGATGTAGAACATGCCCAGCGTGGCGATGAACGACGGCAGGCCGAAACCCACCGTCACCAGGGCGTTGACCGACGCGGCCAGCAGCCCGGCGAAGAGGCCCAGCGCCATGGCCGAGGCCGGGTCGAGGCCCAGCACTTTCAGCCCGTAGGCCGCCGCGCTCCCCGCCAGGGCCAGCACCGCGCCGACCGAGAGGTCGATGTCGCCGCAGGCGATGACATAGGTCAGCCCGACGGTGAGCAGGGCGAGCTCGGTATAGTTCAGCAGGATCGCGAAGCTGTTCGACAGGTGCCACCAGTAGTCCGGCCGCAGGGCCAGGCCGATCAGCCAGAGCGTGACGGTCAGCAGGATCGCCAGCGCGTCGCGCCGCGCCAGGAAGCGGACGAGCGGGTTGGTCGACAGGCTGAGCTCGCCGCCGCCCGACGTCCGGGTCTGGGCGCCGACCAGGGCGATGCCGCCGACATCCGGGATCGGCGGTGGTGGCCGGTTGCGCAGCCGTGCCCAGAGCCGGGCCAGCAGGCGTCGGCGGATCACATAGGGCTCGATCAGCACGGCGACGATCAGCAGCGTGCCGATGAAGGCGGGCACCGCGCCGGCGGGCAGGGTGGAGACGGCGTTGACCTCGATCTTCTGGCCGCCGATCTCCACGATCCGGGTGATCGGCACCCCTTCGCGCAATACCTTGTTGATCAGCACGATCAGCAGCGCGCCCAGGAAGCTGCCGATCACCCGCCCGCGGCCGCCCAGGATGGAGGCGCCGCCGACGATCACCGCGGCGATCACCATCAGCTCGGTCAGCAGCCCGGCCTGGGAGGTGACGCCCTTGTCCTGGGCGACGGTCATCAGCCCGGCGAGCGTGGCGCAGAGCGAGGACAGGACATAGGCCCGGATCCGCACCAGAGTGGTCGGGATGCCGGCATATTTGGCGGCCTGCTCGTTGCCGCCGGTGGCCATGGTCTCGTAGCCCCAGCGGGTCTTGCCGAGCACGACGGCGCCGACGGCCACGCAGATCAGGGCGATGGCGATCTGGTTGTTGAAGCCCCAGCCGTTGGTCTCGCCGAGCTGGAAGAACGCCTCGTAGTCCCGCGCCTTGATCGGATACAGCACCGAGCGCCCGCTGGTCAGGCCGAGCACCAGCCCGCGGCCGATGAACAGCATGGTCAGAGTCGCGATGAACGCCGGCACCCGCAGATAGGTGACCAGCACCCCGTTGATCACCCCGATCAGGGTGCCGAGAGCGACGCAGACGGCGATGGCCGGGACCACGCCCATGTCCATCCGGTTCGGGTCGAAGACGATGGAGAACACGACGGCGACCAGTCCCAGGGTGGAGCCGACGGAGAGATCCAGGTCCTTGTTGGCGATCACGAAGGTCATGCCGACCGCCATCACCGCCACCCGGGCGCTGTCGCGGAACAGGGCGTGCAGGGCGTCGGTGGTGCCGAAGAAGGCCGGATTGAGCACCGCGCCGGCGACGAACAGCAGCGCCATCATCGCCAGCAGCCCGGCTTCCCAGGCGCCGACCAGCTCGCCGGGCCGTCGCCAGGCCGGCCGGGGAAGTACGTCTGTCATGGAGGGTCCGGTCCGCTTCCCTGGGGGCTGGCTCGGCGGGAGGGACACACCCTCCCGCCGGATGCAGTGCGGCGGGGGCTACGCGCTCAGTTCTCGAACCGCTTGCCGACGCTGCCGACCGTCTCGCCCGTCACCAGTTGCGCGCGGGTGTCGAGATTGGCGGCGGCGATGCCGCGGTCGATCTGCAGATAGAGCTGCATCACCGGCCAGAACCCCTGCAGGAACGGCTGCTGACCCAACGCGCCGGTCAGGTCGCCGGAGCGCAGCGCCTCCTGCTGGGCCGGACCGAGGTCGAAGCCGTAGGCGCACATCTTGCCGCTGTTGCCGGTCTGGGCGACCGCCTTGGCCAGGGCCGGGGTGAAGACGTTGTTGCCGGCGAAGGCGCCGACCACGTCGCCGCGGCTCTCGATCAGCGAGATGATGCTGTTCACCGGGTCGTTCATGTCGGCCGATACGCCGACGCTCTCCGGGCCGGCATCGACCTTGAAGTTGCCCAGCGTCCCCGCCTTGGCGAGACCGGCGACGATCGCCTCATAGGCGGCGGTGACGCGCCGGTTCACCTCGATATTGCCCATGGCGGTGTCGTTCGGCAGCAGGATCGTTCCACCGGTCACGCCGCGCTCCTGCAGGCACTGCACCAGCGCCTCGCCGGCGATGGCGGCGGCCCCGGCGTCCTGGCCGGTGTGGCTGATGGCGTTGCGGTTCAGGATCGAGCCGTCATAGGAGTTGGTGGTGGCGACCGGCAGGCCCTTGTCCATCGCCGCCTTGACGATGTCGTCATAGGCGCCGACCTGGGGCGTGGTCATGATCAGCCCGTCCAGGGTCGGGTCCTGAATGATCTGGTTCAGGATCTCGATCTCGCGGGCCGGGTCGTCGGTCGGCGATTCCGAGCCGAGCAGCAGCACCTTGGCGCCGATCATGTTGGCCGCCGACAGCGCTCCGACATAGACAGGATCGAAGAAGCCGTTGCCGGCGGTGTGGGTGACGATGGCGAAGGTCAGCACGCCGTCGTTGGAGTGGAAGTCCCTGGTCCCGGGCGCCTCCTTGGCGGCGTCCTCGAAACTGTAGCCGCTGACGGCGCGGTCGATGCTGCCCGACTGGGCCATGGCACCGGTGGCCGCGAGCCCGACGCTTACGAAGCTCAGGGCGGATGCGAGAAGCAGTGTGCGTAGCGCTGACATGGGCGTGTCCTCCACTCTCTCATTTTTTCTGTCGGCGTTTGTTTCCTTGGCCGGGCGGTTCCGCCGTTGTGACCGCCCCGTAAATCGCTGCGGCGTCAGTGCCAGCCGGCATCGACGATGTAGTGCTGGCCGCTGCAGCCCCGCGCCTCGTCGGAGGCGAGGAACAGCACCGGCCGGGCGATGTCGATCGGGTAGAGCTTGTATTTCAGGCACTGGGCCTTCATCAGGTCGGCCTCGGCCTCCGGGGTGAGCCAGTTGTCGAGCTGGCGCTGGGTCATGATCCAGCCCGGCACGACGCAGACCACCCGGATGTCGTCCGGCCCGAGGTCGCGGGCCAGCGAGCGGGTGAGGCCGAGCACGGCGGATTTGGCCGTGGTGTAGCCGGGCATGCCGCCCTGGCCGACCATCCAGGAGATCGAGCCGAGATTGACGATGGCGCCGCCGCCGGCCGCCTTCATGCCGGGGGCGACGGCCTGGGCGGCGAAGAACTGATGCTTCAGGTTCACCGCCAGCCGGTCGTCCCAGTACTCCGGCGTCACGTCCTCCATGGGATGGCGCTGGTCGTTGGCGGCGTTGTTGACCAGCACGGTGATCGGCCCCTGGACGGTCGCCGCCGCGGCGATGGTCTCGCGCAGGCGGTCGATGTCGGTCAGGTCGCATTCGTAGAACGTCACCGCGCCGCCGGCGGCGGACAACTCCTCGGCCAGCGCCTGGGACGCCGCCACGTCGATGTCGAGGAACGCCACCTGGGCGCCCTGGCGGGCGAACTGCCGGACGATCTCGGCGCCGATGCCGGAGCCGCCGCCGGTGACCAGAACGCTCCGGTTCGCCAGGCTCGGATAGGTCGCCACTTGCTCGGTCATCGCGGATCTTCCTTCTGCGTGAGGGCCGGTCCCGGCGGCCGCTCGGGCGGGCCGCCGGGACCGGGCAGGCGTGGAGCGGCCTATTGCGCGAGGCAGCTGTCGGCGGTTTCCGGCGTGCACTCGTCGAGGCCCGTATAGAGCGGGTCCTCGACGCTCTTGCCCTCGATCAGCTCGATCATGACCGTGGGCGCGCGATAGCCCATCTCGAACGGCCGCTGACCGACCTGGACATGGCTGCGGCCGGCCTTGAGCGCGTCCATCTGCGGCGGCAGGGTGTCGCCGGCGATGATGATCAGCTCCTTGCTGTTCAGCTTGTCCATCACCTGGTCGGTGACCTGGGCATAGGCCTGGGGCGCGAACTGGGCCCAGCCGCCGATCAGGATGAAGGCGTCCAGGTCCGGGTTGGCGGTGAAGGTGTCGGCCATCTGCTGGTTGGCGAGGTCGACCTGGTCGTTGGTGAAGACCGGGCAGCCATCGATCTCGGTCCAGCCGCTCTGGCCGGTCAGCCGGTCGGTGCCCTTGGCGCCGGCGATGGTGTCGCGGAAGCCGGCGGCGCGGGCGTTGATGTTGTCGGCCGCGACGTTGCCGAGCTGCAGGCAGACCGTGCCGCCCGACGGCTTCAGCCTGGCCGCGTGCTCGGCCATCTTCACGCCCATCAGGTAGTTGTCGGTGCCGAGATAGGTCACCCGCAACCCGCGGTCGGCCTCGATGAAGTCGGCGTCGATGGTCATGACCGGGATCTCGGGCGCGCGGCGCTTGATCAGGTTGCCCATGGCCGGCGCGTTGGACGGCGAGATGGCGATCGCCGCCACGCCGCGGGTCAGCAGATCGTCGACGATCTGCACCTCGCCGGCCTCGTCGGCGCTGGAGGCGGGGCCGGTATAGAGGCAGGTGTAATCGGAGACCGGGTTCTCCTTCTGCCATTTCTGGCAGCCCAGATTGATCTGCTCGAAGAAGGGGTTGTCGAGACCCTTCACGACGATCGCCAGGGTCTTCTTCTCCGCCGCGTTGCCCGTACCCGCCACCAGAGCGAGCATGAGAGCCACGGCGCCAAGGCCTGTTAAGCGTTTCATGATGGTATCCTCCCGTCCGTCGGTTTGCTCCACCGGTTTTGGCGGTTCCGCGGATTAATTAGTTAATAAGAAAAATTATTTGTCGGCATGGGGCATGAGTCAAGCAAGATTGCTACCTCAGTGGCGGCGATGTTGGTTGCTTGGGTCTAAATAAATTGATAATTTGAAAAAAAAATAGGATGCCGGTGTCGATGTCCGGCCCGCCGAGGGAGAAAGCAATGCCCATCGCACAGCAGGACCGCGCGCCGTGGAGCGTCGGCTTTGTTCAGGTTGTGGTTGATATTCCCGTCGCATGCGGAGGCGGACGCCGTGGCGGGTGAGACGGCGGCGCCGGGCCCCGGCGATGCGCTGAAGTCGGCGATCGGCCATCGTCAGGATGCGACCTGGCTGCGCTGGATGGTCGGGCAGCAGACCTTCTGGATCTTCCTGGCGGCGATGATCGCCTGCCTGGTGCTGTCGACCGTCACCGATACCTTCGCGACCGAGCGCAACCTGTTCAACGTGACCCGCAACTTCGCCTTCGTCGGCATCGTGGCGCTGGGCATGACGGCGGTGATCGCGTCCGGCGGCATCGACCTGTCGGTCGGCTCGACCCTGGTGCTGGCGGGCATCGTGGTCGGCGGAGCGATGGAGGCGGGGCAGCTGCTGATCGTCGCCATGCCCCTGGCGATCTTCGCCGCGCTGTGTGTCGGGCTGCTGAACGGCGTGCTGATCGCCTATGTGGGCATGCCGCCCTTCGTGGTGACCCTGGGCACCCTGGCGCTGGCCCGCAGCCTCGCCATGGTGCTGTCCAACAACAAGATGATCTACCAGTTCGGCCCGGATCAGGACCTGCTGCTGGAGCTCGGCGGCGGGACGCTGTTCGGGATCGCCAATCCGGTGCTCATCCTGGTGCTGCTGGCGCTGGTGATCGGCGTCGCCTTCCGCTGGACCCGCTGGGGTCGCCACCTCTTCGCCATCGGCGGCAACGAGGAGGCGGCGACCATGACCGGCGTGCCGGTGCGGCTGATGAAGCTGTCGGTCTATCTGGTCTCCGCCTTCTGCGCCGGGCTGACCGGCGTGCTGGAGGTCGGCTGGCTCGGCGGGGTGACCACAAATCTGGGCCAGGGCATGGAGCTGACGGTGATCGCCGCGGCGGTGATCGGCGGCGCCAACCTCGCCGGCGGGTCGGGCACGGCGTTCGGGGCGGTGATCGGCGCAGCGCTGATCGAGGTGATCCGCAACAGCTTGATCCTGCTCGGCATCAGCACCTTCTGGCAGGGCAGTTTCGTCGGCACCTTCATCATCGTCGCCGTCGCCATCGACCGGCTGCGTACGGTGCAGAAGTCGGATTAGCGCCCGAACCTCACCGAATGACCCAGATCGGCGGCTCGTCGGCCAGGCCGGGGTCGAGATGGGCGTGCATGCAGATGTTGTTGCCCCGACAGGGCGGCACCTCGGTCAGGTGGACGCAGGGCGAGCAGGCGAGGCGGCTGTAATGCACCTCGTCCGTACTGCCCGCCGGCAGCGGCAGCAGCAGCGTCTGCGGATCGGTCGGTCCCCAGAACGAGACGGTCTCCACCCCGATCAGCCGGGCGATGTGCAGCAGCCCGCTGTCGATCGAGTACAACCGGTCCATCGTGTCCAGCAGGGTGATGAAACGGTCGGCCGCCGGCCGGTCCTGCTTGCCGCCGAACAGATGCACGGTGACCTTCGCATCCCCCAGCCGCTGCGAGAGGATCCGCGCCCACTCTTCGGCGCTCAGCATCCGCTCCACACTCAGATCCGAGCAGAAGCAGCCGAGGCCGATCCGGGTGGCCGGGTTCTGCGGGCTGCGCGCGGCGGGCAGGCCGTTGGCCGCGCGGTAGGCGGCCCTGACCTCCGCGATCGGCGCGATGGTGCCGCCCAGCGCCCGGGCGATCTGCTCGTAGTGCACATGGCTGGCGCTGGCCCGGTTGTAGAAGAACAGATGGGTCGCCACGCCCCGGCGCCAGAAGGCGGTGTCGAGGTAGAAGCCGATCCGGTTGCGCGCGCAGGTCAGGCAGCCGAACACCGTGCTGAGCCGGCTGTGCACCTCCAGGTCGATGACGGTGTCGACCCGCCAGCAGTGTCGCAGCGCCCGCAACCCGGACACGATCAGGGAACGCACCCCGGAATCCTCGACGACGATGTAGTCGTCGAACACGCCCAGTGTCTCGGCGAAGGCGCGGGTGCCCCGGGTGCACAGCAGGCTGAGGCGCCGTGCCGGGTGCGCCCGCCGCAGGGCCAGCAGGGCCGGCATCGCCAGGACCAGGCTGCCGCCACCCAGCAGCTTGATCACCACGATATCGCCGCGCACCTCCAGCGCGTGGTCGCGGCGCAGCAGGAAGCCGAGAGCCAGGGCCATCGGCTTGAGCAGCGCGATCAGCAGGCTGCCGAGCTTGTCGTCGACCCATTGCTTGGCGCGCAAACTCTTCATGCCGACCTCTTCATAGCGGGCGCTCCTCGTCGGGCGGCGGGGACCCTGTGCTGCGGAACAGGGTGGCGGGGTCGGTGCGGTCGAGCAGCAGGGCGATGCCGCCGAGCAGGCCGCCGAACAGGGTCACCCCACCCCAGAGCAGGGAGATGGCGACGGCCGCACTGGGATTGACATCCAGGAAGCCCAGGGCGGTGACCATCAGCCCCTCGCGCAGGCCCCAGCCGGCGATGGAGATCGGCACTGCCAGAAGCAGCATGACCGGCAGGATAAGTGCGAACAGACGCAGCGGATCGAGAGCGACGCCCATGGACAGGGCGATCAGCCAGACGGTGGCCACATGGCTGGTCAGGATCAGCACGCTGCACAGCGACAGCACCGCGGTGGTCGAGCCCCGGCGCCACAGGATCGCGCTCTGTCCGGCGGCGGCCAAAAGCGGGCGCAGGATCCGGCGCTCGGGCAGGCGGGCGACCAGCCTGCCCATCACCACGGGGGCCAGCGGCAGGACCACCGCCACGGCGGCGGCGCCCAGCAGGACCAGCACCGTCAGGCTGGTCCGCGCGACGGCGTTGTCGATGATCGGCGTCAGCACCGGCAGCAGCGGCACCGACAGCACCAGGATCATGAAGATCGCCGCCGCCCTGTCGACGGCGACGGCGCCGAAGGCCCGGCTCCAGCCGATGCCGGTGCGCGCCGACAGCCAGACCCGCACCCCGTCGCCGCCGATGGTCGACGGCAGAACCTGATTGAACAGCAGCCCGATCATCAGGAAGGAGAAGGCGTCGCGGAACGGCATCGCCACGCCGTCCTTGGCCAGGATCATCCGCCAGCGCCAGGCGCCGATCGGGAACTGGGCGCATTGGGCCAGCACGGCGGAGACGCCGAGGACCGGGTCGATCCGGGCGAGCTGGGCCAGCACCGCCTCGCGGTCGACCAGGGAGAACACCCAGGCGAGCAGACCCAGGGTGACGCAGATCTTCAGCCCTGTCTTCAGGTACCCGGCCATCACGGAACCTTCCGCGACCACGCGGCCCCGTCGGACACCGAACAGGCCGGCGGCAGGGACAGGGTGAACCGGCCCGTCCTCGCCGCCGGGGTGAGGGCCTGGGACGGCCAGATGTCGAGGGGCAGGAGGGCCAAACCGGTGCTCGGGCTGAAGATGAAGGACGGGGTCTGCGCGCCCGCCGCCCAGGTGATTGTCGCCGGGTCGGCCTCACCCATACAGCTCAGCGTCAGCCCAAGGAAGTCGATTGCCCCGGGCCTCTCCAGCGCGACCGCCACGGAACGGCCGTCGTTCAAGGATATCGTCGCGGCAAGCGGTTCAAGGTCGTCGGCGATGGTGTCGGCGGACGCTCCCCAGGCGGTCGGCAGGCGGTCCAGCTTGGGCCGTCCCCAGATGCCGTCGAGCCGGGCGATGCCCTCGGCCACGGGCAGGGTCGGGGAGGGCGCGCGGCCGGGGGCGATCAGGGCGGTCAGCGTGCCGTCGGTCCAGACGTCGTAGCGGCCGGCCGCCAGTTCGTCCATCAGCGTGCGGTACAGCAGCGGCGTGCGCAGCGGCGGCGGGAAGGGCTGGCCCGAGGTGTATCCGGCATCGACCAGCACCAGCGGCGGCGGGTCGGCGCGCAGGCGGGCGATGGAGCGGGTCTGCATGCCCCGGGTCGCCATGGTCGCCACCGCCCCGCTCTCCACCGGCACCGGGCGGCGCAGGTAGAAGTAGTTGGCGTTGCGCTCGGTCAGGTCGAGATAGGTCTCGTTCTCCCTCAGCACGCTGTCGATCAGATCGTGCACCGGCTTCACCAGCACGATCAGGCTGGGCGACATCAGCCCGGTGCCCAGCGCCGGAATGCCCTCCGCCGCCCCGTCGATCCACTGGCGGGCGGCGTCCTCCCGGTCGCGGGACTGGTGCAGATGGGCCAGCGTCTGCGGATCGAGAACGGCGCGGAACGCCGGGCTGAGCAGGCCGATGGGCACCAGGGCGAGCCACAGGGCGGGCAGCAGATGCCGGGGCGCGCGCAGGGCGACGACCATCGGCAGCAGGATCGCCAGCGCGAACACCGTCTGCGCCCCGGTGCGCGACGGCCCGCCGAGATCGATGCGGCCGAGCGTGTGGCCGATGGTGCCGAGCAGGTAGACCAGCACCGCGACGCCCATAAAGATCCAGGCTCCGCGCATCTCGCGTCGGGCCGCGGCCAGGACCAGGGCGCCGAGCAGGCCGGCGGCGACCGGTATCCAGAGCGCGCGCAAAACCTCCCACGCCACCGGGCCGAGCGGCATGTCTCGGGTGAAGGACGCCGTCCAGGGCAGGCCGTGCACCGCCTCGTAAAGGGCGCGGTTCTCCAGGATGAAGCGGATCTGCGCCCGGAGGACCGGCCCCGGACCTTGTCCGAACAGGCCGAGCACTCCGACCAGGGCGAAGACGGCGAGGGCGACCGCCACCGCCACGATCAGGGGGCGGCGCTGCCCCTGCCAGGCGCGCCACAGCATCCGGACGATGACCGGCAGCAGGGCCACGGAAGCGATCGCCCCCTGGCCCGGCGCCAGACCGACCAGGGCGATGCAGACCGCCAGCGCGGCGCAGAGCCAGGCCACCGGATGGCGGGCCTCGGTCCGGGCGATGAACCAGCCGAAAGCGGCCGCGACCAGCAGCAGGATCGGCGTGCGGCCGCTGAACGGCAGCAGGACCAGGGCGAGCAGGGCGGCCGGCCCGCCGAGCAACCGGCCCAGCACCAGGGCGGCCACCGTCAGGCAGGCGCCGCGCACCAGAAGCTGGCCCTGCTGCAGCCCGACCATGGTGCCGTCGCCGACCAGCGCCGCCACGGCGCCGACTGCCAAGTTGATCAGGCCGTGGGAGGGAGCGCTGTCGACATAGGGGATCACCCCGTGGCGCCAGAACTGGTCCCAGGGGATCAGCCATTCGCCGTGGTGATAGAGGTCCAGCGGGTTGTCCATCGCATAGGCGATGGCCCCGCCGTCGCCGAGCTTGAGGGCGATCAGCGCACCGGCGACGGCCCAGGGGGACAGGGTCGGCCGGCCGGGTGTGCGGGAGCCGAGCAGGATGCCGACCGCCGCGCCGACCGACAGCAGCGCCAGCAGGATCGGCAGCGCCGGACCGCTCAGCCCCCCCTGGCGCAGCAGCGCGCCGTCCACCTCGGCCGGCGGCAGCAGCAGGCACAGGAACCCGGCCGCCAGGCCGAGCTGCGCCGCCAGGGTCAGCCGGGCGAGCCAGGTGCCCCGCGCCGTCTGCGGCAGCGTGAAGGAGAACAGGCAGAGCGCCGTCAGCAGGACCGGAAACCACGCCAGATGCCAGGCGCTCCATCCGGACAGTATCGCGAACAGGTCCAGATCCAGGCGTCCGAGACCGGTCAGCACGGCGATGCCCGACACCGTCGCGAGCACCGGGACCAAAAGCCCCCAGCGGGCGTCGCGCACCCATGCGGCGTCCGTCCGCCGGGCAAGCACGGCACTCGCGGCCGTCAGCGCGATCAGCCCGGCGGAGACGAACAGCCAGATCGTGTCACCCATCGCCCCGGCGACGGGGGCGGGCGGGGCGATGACGCGGGTCGTCAGCCAGTAGACCGCCGGCATCAGCGCCGGCCAGAGCACCTTGTGAAGCTCGGGCTGGACCCGATGGCGCAGCGTCTCCAGCCCGGCGAAGGCGAGGCCGGCGACCAGCATCAGGGTCCAGACGAACCGGCTCTCCAGCGCCTTGCCGAGTCCGAGCAGGCTCATCTCGCCGGCGACGAAGCTAGGATGATGGGCGGGTGCGACCGGTCCGGCGACCGCGACCGCCGCGATCGCCGCCGCCCCGCCCAGAACCAGCCCAGCGATCAGCGACCCGGAAAGGGCGCTGACCGACGGCGTTCCGGCGTTGGCATCAGGCATCGTGCAGGGTCTTCTCCGGTCCCGGGCGGCGCTTGATAGCGTACAGGTGTCAGGCATTTCCAGGGGATACTGATTTCCGGGCGGGCCGCGCCGGGCTGTCCCAGGCCGGTGCGCAACTGTCGCCGCCGATCCGCGTTCCCTCATCTAGGGGCCTTCACCTAGGGGGATGCCGGATACCGTTTTGGAGGACAGCACATGCCGAGTAAGAAACCCGGGCCCAGCGTGAAGGACAAGGAGACCTACGAGGCCCTGCGCGAGGATGGCGCCAGCAAGGAGAAGGCGGCCCGCATCGCCAACGCCCAGGGCGCATCGAAGAAGGGCGACAAGTCGGAGCCTTATGAGGAATGGCGCAAGGACGAGCTCTACGACCGCGCCAGGGAGATCGGCATCGCGGGCCGGTCGGACATGACCAAGCCGCAACTGATCGAGGCCCTGCGCAGCCATTGACCCTGTCGGGTGCCGGATTGGCCGGCGGTCGTCTTGGACGGAATGCTGTACATTTGCCGCGCTGCGGCATATGGTGCGCGCCGCTTTGACACGACTCCTGCGCCCGGAGCGCAGGACTGCCGATCCCGCCTGGAGAGATCCATTTCCCGACCGGCCGATCGCAGGCACCCGAAAGACACGAAATGACGGAAATCGAAGGCGTTGTACCGGCGCTTGCCCAGGCTTTGGCGAAGCGCGGATACGAGACGCTGACCCCCGTGCAGCAGGCGGTTCTGGGCGCGGAGATGGACGGCGCCGACGCGCTGGTCTCCGCCCAGACCGGCTCGGGCAAGACCGTGGCCTTCGGCCTCGCCATGGCGCCGACCCTACTGGAGGGTGCCGAGCGGCTAGAGCGCGCCGACCTGCCGCTCGCCCTGGCGGTCGCGCCGACGCGCGAACTCGCCCTTCAGGTCAAGCGCGAGCTGGACTGGCTCTACGAATTCGCCGGGGCCAAAGTCGCCTCCTGCGTCGGCGGCATGGACATGCGCACCGAGCGCGCGGCGCTGGAGCGCGGCGCCCATATCGTCGTCGGCACGCCGGGCCGTCTGCGCGACCATATCGAGCGCGGCTCGCTCGACATGACGGCGATGAAGGTCGTGGTGCTGGACGAGGCGGACGAGATGCTCGATCTCGGCTTCCGCGAGGATCTGGAATTCATCCTGCAGTCGGCGCCGCAGACCCGGCGCACGCTGATGTTCTCGGCCACGGTGCCGCCGACCATCGCGTCGATGGCCAAGCGCTACCAGCGTGACGCGGTGCGGCTGACCACGGCGAGCGAGAGCCGCCAGCACGGCGATATCGAGTACCGAGCCCTGACCTGCGCACCGACCGACCGCGAGAACGCGATCATCAACGTGCTGCGCCACGCCAACCCGAAATCGGCCATCGTGTTCTGCGGCACCCGGGCGACCGTGAACCATCTGACCAGCCGCTTCACCAACCGCGGCCTGTCGGTCGTGGCGCTGTCCGGCGAGCTGAACCAGGGTGCGAGGACCCACGCGCTGCAGGCGCTGCGCGACGGCCGGGCGTCGGTCTGTATCGCCACCGACGTGGCGGCGCGTGGCATCGACCTGCCGAACCTGGAACTGGTGATCCACGCCGACCTGCCGAAGAACCCGGAATCCCTGCTCCACCGCAGCGGCCGCACCGGCCGGGCCGGGCGCAAGGGCATCTCCGCGCTGATCGTGCCCTATCCCCGCCGCCGCCATACCGAGCGGCTGCTGGCCAACGCCAACATCAAGGCGACCTGGGGCAAGCCGCCCTCGGCCGACGAGGTCCTGGCGCTCGACCGCCAGCGGATCCTGGACGATTCCGACCTCACGGGGGAGACCACGCCGGAGGAGCAGGCCTTCGCCGCCGATCTGCTGGCGAAATACGACGCCCAGGCGGTCGCCGTCGCCTTCCTGCGCAAGCACATGGCCGGTCTGACCGCGCCGGAGGAACTGCTGGACGGCCCCGCCGCCGGCGAGCGCCACGAGCGCCCGGAACGGGGGCGGCGCGACGATCGGGGTGACCGTCCCGATCGTGGACCGCGCAAGGAACGTGACCGTCCGGAACGCGACCGGGGCGAGCGCGGGGGCAAACGTCCCGGCGATTTCGGGGGCGGCACCTGGATCCGCCTGTCGGTCGGCCGTCATCATAGTGCCGAGGCGCGCTGGCTGCTGCCGATGCTGTGCCGCGCCGGCAACCTGACCAAGAACCACGTGGGCGCCATCCGCATCCACGACAACGAGACCCATGTGGAACTGCATCCGGAGGCGGCGAGCGCCTTCCTGGAAGCCGTGGGCCCGAGTCGCAAGATCGAGAAGAGCATCACCGTCGACAAGATCGAGGGGATGCCGGTCGAACCTGCCGCCGTCCCGCGCAAGGAGCGGGTCGAGCGCGCCCCGCGCAAGCCGAAGCCCGAGGATGCGTCGAAGCCCGAGGGTAAGCCGAAGCCGCAGGGCACCCTGCGTGCTGCGGCGCCCAAGCCGCAGACTGTCTCTGCCCCGGCACCGGGGCCAACCCCCGAACCCACCGCTGCCGCCGCCCCGGTCGAGGCGCCGCGCGCCGAGAGCCCGTTCCCGGATCGATCCTTCAAGGAGAAGCGCCGGCGGGCGGCCCCGACCTTCAAGCGCGAGACGGTCAACCCGGCGGAACGGCCGCTGAAGCGCCGCCGCGACCGCGACCAGGCACCGGCGGGACAGCCCGTCTCCGGCCCGGTGGACGCGACCCCGATCGCCACGGCGGAAGACCGCGGCCCGGCGCCGAAGAAAGCCTGGAAGGGCAAGGACGGCCCCAACAAGGACGGTCCGAACAAGGGCGGCCCCGCCAAAGAGGGCAAGAAATTCGGCGCCAAGAAATTCGGCAAACCGCACCCGGCGAAGACCCGGCTCGGCCTGGACAAGCCGAAGAAGGCCCCGCACCGCAAGGGCTAGGAATCCCGGACGCCGCCCGGGCGTCCCAAGCCGGCGATTGCCGGGCGGGCTCAGACGGCATCTTGCCGGGGCCCCGCTAGCCGCTCCATGATCAGGCCTCATCTCCGAAGACGAGGCTCCCGACGTGACCGTATCCGACCCCTGCCGCCTGACCGCCGGCGAGGCCGCCGCCGCCATGGCGGACGGTTCCCTGACGGCCGTCGATCTCCTGACCGGCCTGCTCGCCCGCATCGACGCCCGAGATCCCGCCGTGCGCGCCTGGCTGCATGTCGACCGCGCGGGCGCGATGGCCGAGGCGAAGCGGCTGGACGCGGAGCGCGCGGCCGGCAAGGTCCGCGGCCCGCTGCACGGCATTCCCATCGCGCTGAAGGACGTCATCGACGTCGCCGGCATGCCCGGCACCCATAACTCGCCGCTGCATGACGGCCGGGTGCCGGTGGACGATGCCGGCTGCGTTGCCCTGATGCGTGCGGCCGGCGCTATTCCGCTCGGCAAGCTCGACACGGTGGAGTTCGCCGCGCTGGGACGCCTGCCGAAGACGGTGAACCCGCACCGGCTGACCCATACCGCCGGCGGCTCCTCCAGCGGTTCGGGGGCGGCGGTCGGCGATCTGCACGTGCCGATCAGCTTCGGGACCCAGACGGGCGGCTCGGTCATGCGCCCGGCCTCCTATTGCGGCACCTACGCCATGAAGCCGACCTGGGGGGTGGTCAGCCGGGAAGGGGCGAAACTGTTCGCCGCCAGCCTCGACACCATCGGCTGGTATGCGCGCTCGGTTGAGGATCTGCGGCTGGTGGCGGCGGCGAGCGGCATCGCCGAACAGGCGGGCACGGCGCGTACCGTGGCGTCCCTGCGCATCGCCCTGTGCCTGACTCCCTATGCCGACAAGGCCCGCGACGGCGCATTGGACGTCCTGACCCGGGCGGCCGAGGCGCTGACGGCAGCGGGCGCGACGGTGGAACGGGTCGAACTTCCCGCGTCCTTCGCCGAGATCGACGACGCCAAGGACACGATCATGCGCGGCGAAGGGCGGGCGGCCTTCTTGCCGGCGCTGCTGACCCGGGGCGAGGACCTGCACGACACCCTGCGCGGCATCGCCGAGTACCGCACCGGCATCACCCCGATGAGCCTGAAGGCGGCCCAGGACCACGCCGCCCATCTGCGGATGGCGTATGAGGGGCATTACCGAGGCTTCGACGCGGTGCTGACCTTCGGGGCGACCGGCGAGGCGGATGCGGGGCTGGAGAGCACCGGCAATTCGGTCTTCAATTCGCTGTGGACGCTGCTGCACCTGCCGGTGATCGGCGTGCCGGCGGGGGACGGGCCGACCGGGTTGCCGATCGGCGTCCAGTTCGTCGGCTTCCGCCACGGCGACGACGCCCTGCTGGACGTGGCGGCGGCGGCGGCGCCGGTGGTCGATCCGTGGCACGGCAAGGCGCGCGTCCCGGCGGGGTGAGGCCACTCCCTCTTCTAATCACTCCCCGGACTTGTTCCGGGGCCTACGGCGGGGCCGCCTTTGTCGCCTGGAGATTACGCTTCGGCGATCGAAGTCACGGACGCGTGGGCCCCGGAACGGGTCCGGGGAGTGAAAAAGAAATGGTTTTGAGGAGAGGAGGAGCCGCGCTCGGCTCCTCCGCCTATCGTCTCAGGAGCCGGGGATCGTGCCTTCCGGCAGGCCCGCGCAGTATTTCGCGATCTCGCCCGGCGTGGTCACCCAGATGTCGTCGCGGTGCTTCAGGATGTGTTCCATCGCCCGGCGCAGGGCGCGCAGGCGGAACGGCTGGCCGACCACGAACGGGTGCAGCACGGCGGTATACACCAGCGGCCGCTTCCTCGACTGCAGCAGCATCTCGTCGAACTGGTCGATCATCATCCGCTCGAATTCCTCACCGGAATGCTGGCGGAACACCATGGCCGGGCTGTCGTTCAGCTCGATGGAGTAGGGGACCGACAGGATACGGCCCTTGCGGGTGCGCATCCAGAACGGCTGGTCGTCGGCCGGCCAGTCCATCACGTAGTCGTAGCCGGCCTCGTCCAGCAGATCGAGGGTCACCGGCGTCTGCGCGAGATAGGGGCCGAGCCAGCCCTTCGGCCGGGTGCCGAAGTATTCCGCCAGCGTGTCGGTGGTCTCCTTGATCAGTGCCGCCTCGCCGGCCTCGTCGAGCACGTCCTGGCGCTCGGCATTGGTGCGGCCGTGGCCGACCACCTCGTCGCCGCGCTGCTTGATCTTCTCGCCGATCTGCGGGCAATGCTCCATCAGCAGCGAGTTCAGGTTGTGCGAGGCGGGAACACCGAATTCCTCGAACAGGTCGAACATGTACCACTGGCCGACCCGGTTGCCGTAGTCGCGCCAGGCGAAGTTGCGCGTGGTCTGCGGCGCGCCGATCACCGTGCTGTCCGTGCCCAGCCCGTCGAGGAACGAGAACACCTCGATGTTGTTGCAGAAGCACACCGCCAGGCGCTTTCCGCCGGGCCAGTCATAGACCGGGCGGTCGTCCAGGGGGATGTAGTCGTAACGGTCGTGAACGGCGAGTTTCATGGCGTATAACCGGCGTTGGAGGGTTGCGGAATGTTGACAAGTGAGGCCAACGGATCGTCAACTGTCGACACTTTAGCAGGCCGATAAGCAGGATGGGGAGGGTGCGATGAACCCGTGGTCGCAGACAATCACCGAAGACGAGCAGAAGCGCTACGACGCGGCCGGTTTCGGCCGGTCCAGCGGTATCGGCAAGCGGCCCGCCCTGCTGATCATCGACGTCCAGTACCGCACCGTCGGCACCGAGCGCCGGCCCTACTGGGACGCCATCAAGGAATACCCGACCGCCTGCGGCGATGTCGGCTGGGAGGCGGTCGACAACATCGTCCCGCTGCTGGCCGAGTTCCGCCGCCAGAACCTGCCGGTGCTGTATCCCCATGTGGCGCCGAAGAACGCCGACACCGATGCCGGCCGGCTGGCCGAGAAGGTGCCGGCAATCATGACCGTGAACGCCAAGGGCTACGAGTTCGTGGCCGAGGTCGCCCCGGTGAAGGGCGACGTGCTGCTGCCGAAGAAGCACCCGAGCGCCTTCTTCGGAACGCCGCTGGTCAGCCACCTGATCGATCTCGGCGTCGATACCCTGTTCGTCACCGGCTGCACCACCAGCGGCTGCGTGCGCTCCTCGGTGACCGACGGCTTCGCCTATAACTTCAAATGCGTGGTGCCGCAGGAATGCGTCTACGACCGCAGCCCGACCAGCCACGCGGTCAACCTGTTCGACATGAACGCCAAATACGCCGACGTCATGCCCACATCCGACGCGCTCGCCCTGCTCAAGGGGCTGGACACCGGCGTCGACCGCGCAGCCGGGGAGTGAGGACGACACGATGATCGACGGTTCCCCCCAGCCGACCGACTCCGCAAGCCGCATCGTTGCCGGCATCGAGACGCTGACCCGCTGGGCGGCGGCTCTGCGCTTCGAGGATATTCCCGAGCCGATCCGCGTCCGCGCCGCCACGGTGCTGGTCGACGACCTCGCCGCCATCGTCGCCGCGCGCGACGAGCCGGAACTGATCGGCCTGACGGCAGGCATGGCGAAATCGTCTGGGGCGGCCGAGGCGACCGTGTTCGACGGCAAGGGCACCCGGCTGGACCGCTACTCGGCCGCCACCGTCAACGGCAGTGCCGCCGACTGGTGCGAGCTGGACGAGGGCTACCGGCGGGTGATCTGCCATGCCGGCCTGTATTGCGTGCCGGCGCTGCTGGCCGAGGCCGAGGCGAGCGGGGCGACGGCCCGCGACCTGCTGCGGGCGCTGACGGTGGGCTACGAGATCGCCGGGCGTGTGGCCCGGGCCTTCGGCTGGGCCACCCTGACCCTGCATCCCCATGGCAGCCTCGCCGCCGTGGGCGCCGCCGCCTCCGTCTCGGCCCTGCGGGGCCTGTCGGCGCAGGAGATGGCCAAGGCGATCTCCACCGCCTGTACCCTGGTGGTGCCCGGCCCGTTCAACCACACGGTGGAAGGCGCCTTGGTGCGCAACGTCTGGCCGGGCGTGGGCGCGTGGAGCGGGCTGCGGGCGGTCGACTGGACCCTGTGCGGCATCACCGGCCGGCCGGAAAGCCTGCACGACGTCTATGCCAGCGCCTTCAACGGCGAGCCGCATCCGGAGGAACTGACCGACGGGCTCGGCGAGGACTGGGCGCTGTCCGACGGCTATCACAAGCTGCACGCCTGCTGCCAATACGCCCACTCGGCGGTGGAGGCGAGCCTGGCACTCTGCGCCAAGGTCGACGCGTCGACGATCCGCGAGATCCATATCGACACCCATTGGAAGGGCCGGCATCTGGACAATGCCCAGCCGGCGACGACGCTGGCGGCGAAGTTCTCCATGCAGCACATCCTGGCGGCGACCGCCCAGTTCGGCCATGCCGGGGCGGAGGCGTTCCATGCCTCCACCCTGACCGCGCCGGAGCTGGCGGCGATGCGCGAGAAGGTCACCATCGGCGCCTACGAGCCGGAACCGGCATGGCCGAACGACCGGCCGGCCCGGGTGACCTGGGTGCTGTCCGACGGCGCGCGCGTCACCGAGGAATGCCTGAGCGCTCGGGGCGGCCCCGACCGGCCGCTCGACCCATCGGAGGTTCGGGCCAAGATCCGCGGCATCGTCGACGCGCCGTACCCGGCCATGGGCGCGGTGCTCGAGCGGCTGCTGGATCTCGACCCGGCCGGCCTCGACCGGTCCTGGGCCGACACCGTGGTTGAGATGACGGCCTGACCGATGAGCGAGGTGGATACCGACCTGCTGGTCATCGGTGCCGGTGCCTGCGGGTTTGCCGGGGCAATCGCCGCCCATGACCAGGGGATCTCCGTCGCCATCGTCGAGAAGCTGGCCCGTCCCGGCGGCAATTCCGCGCTCAGCACCGGCTCGGTGCCGGGGGCGGGCAGCCGCTTCCAGCGCGACGCGGGGATCGAGGACTCGCCCGAACAACTCGTCGCCGATCTGCTGGCCACCGCCGGGCACCATGACGCAGACGGCCTGACCCGACGGATGGCGGAACAGTCGGCACCGCTGGTGGAATGGCTGATCGACGATCTCGGCGCCCGCATGGAGCTGGTCACCGCCTACAAGCATGTGGGCCACAGCGTGCCGCGCCTGCATGCGCCCCGCTCAAGGCGCGGACAGGACCTGGTGGACGACCTGCTGGGCTTCGTCTCCGACCGGGGCATTCCCCTGGCGGTGGGCAATCCGGTCGACCGGCTGATCGTCGAGGACGGCGCCGTGAAGGGCGCCATCGTCGCGGGCGAGCCGATCCGCGCGGCCAAGGTGCTGGTGGCGACCAACGGCTTCGCCGGCAACCGGGAGATGGTCGCCCGCTGGTGTCCGGAGATCGCGCCGGCCGAGTATTTCGGCGCGCTCGGCAGCACCGGCGAGGCGGCGGCCTGGGGCGAGGAGCTTGGGGCCGCGCTGGGCAATATGGGCGCCTATCAGGGCTATGCCGCCGTCGCCTATCCCCAGGGCAGCCTGCTGTCCTGGACCACGATCGAAAAGGGCGGGATCCTGGTCTCCGCCAACGGCAAACGCTTCGGCAACGAGGATGCCGGCTATTCCGGCTTCGCGCCCAACGTGATGGGGCAGGGCGAGATGGCCTATGCCGTCTACGACCGCCGCATCCACGAGATCGCCGCCCTGGAAGAGGAATACGCCGAGCTGGCCGAAATGGGCGGCGTGCGCTGGGCCGACACGCCGGAAGGCCTGGCGGATCACATGGCGGTCGACGGGGCGGCGCTGGCACAGACCGTGGCCGCCTATAACGCGGCGGCGCGGGGCGCGGCGGTGGACGCCTTCGGGCGCGCCAAGTTCGAGTTGGCGCCGCTGGCCGCACCTTACGCCATCGTGCGGGTGAAGCCGGGCCTGTTCCACACCCAGGGCGGGCTGATGGTCGACGATGACGCCCGCGTGCTGCGCCCGGACGGTAGCGTGGTGGAGAACCTCTTCGCCGGCGGCGGGGCGGCGGCGGGGATCAGCGGGCGGAGCGGCGCGGGCGGCTATGCGTCCGGCAACGGGCTGCTGACGGCGTTGGCGCTCGGCCGCCTGGCGGGGCTGCGGGCGGCGCAGGATCTGCGCGGCTGAGGCTCCTTCCCTTTCCTTCTCTCTGACTCCCCGGATTCATTCCGGGGCCGACCTTTCCGCGTGACGGATCAGGGGCAGGAAATTTCCCGGCGTAGGCCCCGGAATGAATCCGGGGAGTGCGCGATGGGGGAGTGCGTGAAGCAAGACGGCCGCGCCGGTCTCCCGGGGCGGCCGCTGCCGTCCGGATCTGCCGGTCTCGCCTACCGCATCAGCTCCGGCAGGAAGGTCACGATGGCCGGGAAGGCGATCAGCAGGCCCAGGGTGATCACGTCCATCAGCACGAAGGGCATGACGCCGGAGAACACCTCCTCCAGGGTCAGCGGGATCGGCGAGGCGCTGCGCACCACGTAGACGTTCAGGCCCACCGGCGGGGTCATCAGCGAGATCTCCGCCAGCTTGATCGAGATCACGCCCAGCCAGATCGGGTCGAAGCCGACGCCGGTCAGGATCGGGAACATCACCGGCAGGGTCATCACCATGATCGCGATCGGCTCGATCAGCATGCCGAGGATCAGATAGACGACCGCGAAGGCCAGCAGATACAGGTACGGGTTCAGGTCCCAGGACAGCAGGATCGTCGAAATGTCGGCGATCAGCCCGGTATAGGTCAGGAACCGGGCGAACAGGATGCCGCCGATCACGATGATGAAGATCACCGAGGTGGTCACGCCCGCGTCCTTGAAGGTTTCCACCATCGACTTGCCGGTGAACCGGCCCTTGGCGAGCACGATCAGGAAGGCGCCGAAGGCGCCGACCGCGCCGGCATAGGTCGGCACGAAGAAGCCGGTGTAGATGCCGCCGATCACCAGGGTGAACAGGAAGATGATGCCCCACACGCCGTAAAGCGACCTGTAGCGCTCGCGGGCGGGGGGACGGGTGTCCAGGGTTGGTGCCATGTCCGGTCGGCGCAACGCCCAGATATAGATGCCGACCACGAAGACGGCGGCCGACAGAATGCCCGGCACCAGCCCAGCCATCAGAAGCACCGCGATCGACTGCTCGGTGATGACCGCGTAGATCACCATCAGGATGCTCGGCGGGATCAGCGAGGCGAGCGTGCCCGAGGCGGCGATACAGCCTGCACTCAGGCGCTTGTCGTAGCCGAACTTGGTCATCTCCGGCAGGGCCATGCGGGTGAAGACCGCGGCGTTCACCACGGTCGATCCGCAGGCCGCGCCGAAGGCGGCCGAGGCCAGCGTGGTGGCGATGGCGAGACCGCCGCGCAGGTGACCGAGCCAGTTATAGGCCGCCTTGTACAGATCCGTGGTGATGCCGGCGGTCGTCGCCAGCGAGCCCATCAGGATGAACAGCGGAATGACCGCCAGCGTGAACTCGTTGGTGGTGCTGAACGGAATCGTGGCGAGCTGCGCCCAGGCGGCGTCCGGCCCGATCGCCAGATACATGCCCAGGATACCGCCGAGCCCGAGAGCCACGCCGATATGGACGCCGACAGCCAGGAAGAGCAACAGCAGGATGCCGACAATGATGCCTGTCGTGGCGGGATCGAGCATTCGGGGGTCCTCAGTCGGTGCCTTGGGGGCGCGTGGGATCGTAGTCCTCGGCCAGCACGATCTCGCTGCCGTCGATGATCCGGCGGATGTCGGTGATCAGGTCGAGGCACAGCTGCAGGATCAGCATCGCGGTGCCGACCGCCAGGATGATGCGCGCCGGGTACAGCGGGAAGCGGATCAGCCCGACCGTCGCCTCGCCGATCTGCAGGCTGTAGAGCGCCTCGTTATAGGCCTGCCACAGCAGCAGACAGAAGAACACCAGGCCGCAGAGGTCGGCGAAGACGTCCATGCCGGCCCGCACCCGGGGACCCATGTTGGTGTAGATCAGCTCGACCCGGATGTGGCTGCGGCGGATCTGCGCGTAGCACAGGGCGCCGAACACGATCAGCACCATGGTGCTTTCCGTCAGTTCCAGGGCGCCGGGCACCGGCGTGTGGAGGATCTGCGTGCCCACCACCTCGATGGTGCCGAGGAACATCGCCGCCATGGTGCCGACCCCGCCGATCAGCAGGATGGTCAGCGCGAGGCGCCGCAGAATGCCTGAAAATAGAACCATGGTCCCGCCGTGCCGGTATGGATGAAAGGGCTTAACAAAAGGGATCCGTAAAAGATCCCGGCCGCCGAAAGCGGCGGCCGGGGGGGAATGCGTCCGATCAGCGGCCGAGCCAGGCGTGCCACTGGTCGTAGACCTTCTGGGCCTCGTCGCCGAGACCGCGGCCTTCCATGTCCTTGACCCAGTCGCCGAGCAGGTCGGGGGCCATGTCCTTCCACTTGGCGAGCTCGGCATCCGGGAACGGCTTCACCACGCCGCCATTGGCCTGAATGTCCTCGACGGCCTTGCTCTCGAAGGCGTCGATCCAGTCGAGATAGGCCTGCTGGGAGACCTTCGCCTCTTCCATGAAGATCGCCTGGGTCTCCGGGGTCAGCTTGTCCCAGGCGCGCTTGCCAATGGTGATCAGGTGACCGGTGATCGCCATGACCGGACCGCAGCTGAACTTGCCCGGCTCGTAGAAGCGGTTGGTGACGATGTTGCCCGGGTTGATGAAGGAATAGTCCAGCGTGCCGCGCTGCAGGGCCTCGTAGATGTCGCCGACGCCGATCGAGACCGGCACCGCGCCGACCGCGGCGTGCAGCTTCGGAATGTCCGCGCCGAAGCTGCGGATCTTCTTGTCCTTCAGACCGGCGACCGTGTCGCAGTTCTCGTCAGGGCCGGTCAGGTAGTACTGGCCGAGCGGCTGGTGGAACAGGAACTTGACGTTGAACTTGTCGAGCTCCTCGGAGAACGCCGGAATTTCGGCGAAGGAGTTGCGCGACAGGGTCATCGCCTCCGCCGGCGTGTCGAACACGAACGGGATCTGGAACGCGCGGATGAACAGCAGCTGGTCGGCGTAGTAGCCCGGCACGATCGACGCCATGTCGATGGCGCCGCGGCCGGCGAGGGTCATCAGCTCGTTGCCCTTGCCGAGACCGCCGGCATAGGTGATCTCGATCTTCACCTTGCCGTCGGTGCGCTCCGCGATCTTCTTGGCGAAGTTCTGCTCAACTTCGAGGAACGGGCTGTTCGGCAGATAATGGCCCCAGCGCAGCGTGACCTCGTCCTGTGCCACGGCGCTGCCGGCGATGCCGAGCGATGCGGCGACCGCGGCACCCTTGATAAGGTTTCCAATATATTTGTTCATTGAGTTTCTCCGTCTCCCTGTTTCAGCGCCGGTGTGGCGGAATGTCCCCTGGGCCGGCACCGGCTCCGCATCATCTGCGGTCCGGGGCCTCGGGTCGACCAGATATTCCGGCCCCGCCGGCCGGCCGGATGGCCTGTCGGCAGTGCCAGAATAGTCAACTGTTGACATTTTTCCGCCCCGACACCCTTCTGTCAACGCCTCCTCCGCAGGGGTAGTCTAGGAGAAATCGCCGATAGGAGACTAGGGATGGATGACGCGCGTTCGCGCCCGCATTCTTCGGAAACCCATGCCATGGAAGCCAATGCCGTGGAAGCCAACGCCGTAGAGGATTGGCAGCGGATCCTCGGGGTCCTGGCCGACCGGCGGTCGTGCCGCGACTTCGACGGCACGCAGATGGATCGTGAGCTCCTCGCCGAGATCGTGCGCGACGGGATGCAGGCGCCGTCCTCCTGCAACCAGCAGCAATGGCACTTCGTCATCGTCGACGACCGCGACCTGCTGCAGCGGTGCCACGACATCTCCGGCGGCAATCACCATTTCGCCGAATGCTCGGCCCTGATCTACCTGTGCTTCCAGAAGGGCTGGACCCACGGCAATTTCTCCGTCGTCCAGTCGGTGGCCGGTGCCTGCTACCACATGATGCTGAGCGCCCATCTGCGGGGCTACGACACGATCTGGAACGCCGGAATCGGCGACAACAAGGCATTGGCCGAGCTGTTCGGCGTGCCGCCGATCTTCGAGATCACCGGCGCCCTGGCGATCGGCCGGGCCAAGCCGAGCGCGCCGGCGATGAAGGCGCCGCGCCGGCCGTTCGAGGAGGTGCATTCGTGGAACGGTTTCGCCCGCCCGGCCCACACGGTCTATCCGGTGAAGGCGGCCAAGGCCTATCCGTATTTCGAGATCACCAACCCCTCCAACCCCTTCGCCGTGTGGGATCCGCGCGGCTGGTCCTGGGCCCAGCTCGGCGATTTCCGTGGCTATGCCGTCTGGGCCAAGTCACCGCTGGCCGGGGTCTATGTGTCGCGCCGTCAGGGCGAGGCGACGGCGGCCGAACTCGACCTGCTGCCGGATCTGAAGGCGGGGGCGAAGGTGGCCGAGCTGATGCCGTGGGGCGGGACCTACAGTGCGGAGATCCGCCGCCGCCTCGATTCCGGCGTCGACTTCCATCTGGCCGAGCTGGCCCAGGGCAACCTGACCTTCATCCTGGAGCGGCTGAAGCGCGAGGGCTTCGCCCTGGATCACACCTACGGGGACCGGATCGACGGCCCCACGCTGCCCTATGCCGACGGCAGCCTGGACGCGGTGATCCTGCCCCAGGTGCTGGAGCAGATGCCGGAGCCGGAGACGATGCTGGACGAGGTGCGCCGGGTGCTGAAGCCGGGCGGGGCGGTGATCGCCAGCGTGCGGAACCTGGACTCCGACTATGGCGACCACTGGAGCGAGGTCGAATCCCTGGGCTGCATCCCGAACCAGGGCCCGTTCACCCCGCTCTCGGCGGAGACCGTGCGCGGCTGGATGGCCGCCCGGTTCACGCCGGAAGTGGAGCAGGGGATCGGGACGGCGGTGAGCCAGGACGCCACCATCGTCACCGACGACAACCGCACCGGATGCCGGCTCTATGCCGGGCGCTGGCGGGTCGCCTGACGCCTCAAGTGAGGGTGCGGGCCATGAACCGGCCGGTGCCCTCGCTGCCTTCCGTTAGCGCGCCGTCGCGCACCACGAAATTGCCGCGCACGAGTGTGTGCAGCACCTTGCAGGCCATCTCCTGGCCTTCCCAGACCGAGTAGCCGGCATCGCTCTGCAGGCTGGGTTTCTCCACCGTCCACGGCGCCTTCATGTCGAGGATCGCGAAATCCGCGTCGGCCCCCGGCGTGATCCGGCCCTTGCGCGGCGCGAGCCCCATGGCGTCGGCCGGCTGGCAGGTGACCAGCTTGGCGAGTTGCTCCAGCGGGATGCCGCGTTTGACGTGGCCTTCGGTGAAGAACGCCGGCAGGAAGGCGTCGAGCCCCGGGAAGCCGGGCTGGGCCTTCCAGATGCCGCCGTCCTTGCTGGAGACCGGCCGGTGGATGTGATCGGTGCCGAGCGTGTCGATATCGCCGCGCCGGATGCCCTCCCACAGCGCCTCCCGATCGGCTGGGTCGCGCAGCGGCGGGTTCACCTTGGCGACGGCGCCCCAGTGCGTGCTGGTGTCGTGGGTCAGATAGTGGGTGCAGGTCTCGATGGTGAGCTTCGAGCCGGCCTTGCGCTGCTCGATGGCGGCGGCCAGCGCCTCGCCCGAGGACGTGTGCACGGTGTAGACCCGCGCGCCGGTCACCCGGCCGAAATAGGCGGCGCGGCGGATCGCGTCGGCCTCCACGAAGGGCGGGCGGGTCGCGTTCCAGCTTGCCAGGCCGTTCTTGCCTTCGGGGTCCGCGGCCATCACCCGGTCGCGCAGTACCCAGGCCGCCTCGATGTTCTCCGGGTGCGGACACATCATGCCGCCATGCTCGGCCAGTACCTCCAGCAGGCGCAGCATGAAGCCGTCATCGGTGCCGGGCAGGCCGAGCCGCTTGCCCTCGTCGCCGCGGATGTTCATGAACAGTTTTGCCGTGGGAACCCCGAACTCCTTGATGTAGCGCGGCAGTTCGGCGAGCTGGTCGTCGGTGGCGATGACGAAGTGGAAGCCGAAATCGATCCGCGCGCCGGCCTCGGTCACCGACTTGAGCTCCTCGAACTGGGCGGCGTAGGGGTCCGGGCTCATCACATAGGGGATGAAGGACGTCACGCCGCCGACGGCGGCGGCCGCCGTCTCGCTGGCCGCGTCGGAGGGAACCCGCGGCTTGGAGATGTCGCTGCCGTGGCCCAGATGCAGGTGGACGTCACAGGCGCCGGGCAGCACCGTCAGACCGCCGAGCTGAACCGTTTCGGCGGCGTCCGGGCCGCTGCCCGGCTCGGTCACCGCGGCGATGCGCCCGTCGGCGACCAGCACGTCGACGTCGCGGAATCCCTGTCCCGGCAACAGCACCGATCCACCGGCCAGTCTCAGATCCATCTTCGTCATCGTGTCATCTCCATCCTGTGCTGTAGATGCTGTCCCGGCGGGCGTCCGGTGCCGCGCTCGGGCCCGCGCTCTGGGCCGAGGTCGGGGCCGTTCCGCGGTTCGGAATGTTGGCGCCAATAAATGGTGGCGGCGCAAGTCGGCGTGGCAAATTCATCGCCCGAAGGACGGATTTGACACAGATGCGCGGGCATTCCCGCGCTATTGTGATTAGAATGATAAACAACCCGGGCAGGCAAACAGGCCCGGCCATAGGTTGAGGAACCGTAGCTGTGGCGACGATTGAGACGATGCAACCGATCACCTCCACGAACCTGTCGACGCTGGCGTTCGAGCGGCTGGAGCAGGCGATCATGTCCGGCGAACTGAAGCCGGGCGAGCGGCTGTCGGAGGTGACGCTGGCACGGCGCTACGGCATCAGCCGCGGCCCGCTGCGCGAGGCGATCGGCCGGCTGGAGGGCCGTAACCTGGTGGAGCGCCAGGCCAACCAGGGCGCGCGGGTGGTCTCCCTCGACCAGGCCCAGATTCTCGACCTGCTGGTGATCCGCGAGAGCCTTGAGGGCATGGCCTGCCGTCTGGCGGCGACGCGGATGAAGCCGGCGGAACTCAAGCGTCTGCAGCGTATGCTGGACGACCATGCCCATGACGAGCACGTGGTCGCCGGCAAGGGCTACTTCCAGGGCGGCGGCGATCTCGACTTCCATTACCGCATCGTGCGGGCCAGCCGGAACGACCGGCTGATCAAGATGCTTGACGAGGACCTGTACTCGCTGCTGCGCCTGTTCCGCCAGCGGCTGAGCACGGCGCCGGGCCGTCCCGCCCAGGCGCTGGAGGAGCACCGGGCGGTGCTGGCCGCGCTGGAGGCGCGCGATCCCGACGCGGCCGAGGCTGCCATGCGCACCCATATCCGCAACAGCCGCGCCAGCATAAACCATCTGGTGACGGCGGACGTCGCCTGACGACGGCGTGTCAGGCGACCGGCACATCGTTGATCGGAATATCGACATCGAGCATCGGCGCATGCTGCTGGCAGCCGTAGACGTCGGTGTCGCCCAGGTCGCCCGCAGGGATGTGCCGGGGAATCGTCGCCTTGAACGCCAGACCCGCCGGATAGGGCGTGAACAGCACGTCCTCCTCGTCCACGTCGTACAGCCCGGCGATCAGCGCCGGGGTCAGGACGCCGGTCGCCGCCACCGCGTCGTAGGTCGCGCGGGTCTCGAACACCACGTCGATGGTGAGCTGGAACGGGCCGGCGTTCTTCGACTTGCAGACCTTGGCGATATCGCGGATCCGGGGCATCACAGGTCCTCGTAGGTGATCGGGAACGGGGCGAGCGGATCGTCAACGGCCATCGTCTGGAACACCGAGAAGCGATAGACCGGTCCGGCCTGGATGTCCGACGGCGAATAGGGGAAGGCCATGTTCCCCTCGCGGCAGAGCCGGCCCGGGAAGTCGGTGTGCAGCATGGTCACCCGGGCGACCGACAGCACCGCGTCGGCGGTGTCCTGGTCGTCGGCCACCGCCTCCACCACAAAGCCGATCTCGTGCGGTTTCGCAGTGCTGCGCAGCGGTTCGGCCGCGCCCATCACCCCGTCCAGGCCGTAGCGCCGGATGATCAACGTGTAGTCGTCCGGCGTGACCCCGAGATTGCCGACCTTGGTCGCGGTCGACTCGTGGATCGATTTCAGGAAGTCGTCCAGCGTGTCTATCAAAAGCGGGTCGCGGGTGCCGCAGATACTGATCGATCGATAGCCGACCAGTTCCACGCCCTCCAGCTTCACCGTGTAGGGCGAGGGCGTCCAGGTCATGCCGGAGACCCGCACCGCCCGGTCGTTCACCGCGTCGAACCGGCAGTCGGTGGTGTCGAGCACGCCGCCCGGCTCCACATGGATGCAGGGGCTCGGGTTCTCGTGCAGCGCGTGGTTGGCGACGGAGGAGGGGGTGCAGGCCCGCTCCGGCGCGGTCGGCTCCAGCACCACGCCGTCGTCGTCGACCGTCACGTAGAGGCAGTCATGGCCCTTGGGGATCGACGGGGTGGCGCCGCATTCCAGCATCTTGCCGGCATACCAGGCGGGGGCCGGCGCCTTGCCGGCGCGGATCGCCATGGCGGCCCAGGGGGCGGGATCGCTCGACCGGCCGGCCAGCACCACGTCGGCGCCGCCGTCCAGCGCCGCGGCGAAGGGCTCGGGGCCCATCATGCCGACCACCCGCTCGGCCCGGTCGATGGCCTCGGCGTCGATCGCCGGACCGCCGGTCAGCCGCTTCATCTTTCCCTCGGCGGTCGCCCGTTTCAGCGCCGCCTTGTCCTGTTCGGCGTCGATGGTGGCCAGCCGCAGGTGGATGCCGTCCTCGCGGGCGATCTCGCGCACGATGTCGGCGGTGATCTGCAGATGCGGCGTGCCGCCCGCACCGCCGGCGGTGCCGATGACCACGGGCACGCCCTGGCGCCTGCCGGCCTGGATCATCAGCCGCAGGTCGCGCTTCATGGCCCGGCGCGAGCTCAGGGTCTTGCCGGAGCCGAGATAGAACGGGCCCGGGTCGGTGCTGCCGCCATCGACCCCGATCATGTCGACGCCGCGCGCCTCGCCCTTCAGCAGGGACGATTCAGGGAATCCGTAGCCGAGGATGCCGCTGGTCGATAGCATTCGGTAGGCGCCGCTGCTCACGGTGGTTTCCTCGCGGTTGTTTCTTGGACCGTTTCTTTGGCCGGATCATCCCCGGCGGCATCAATAACTGTCAACAGTTGACGATATTGTCCGACCCCGCTGTAATCCGGGCGGGCGGTAAGTCCCGATAGAAACAGGGCCGGGAGGTTTGGAACAGATGACGACGCTTGCTGATCGCCGAAAGAAATTCCGGGCGATGCTGGAGGAACGGCGCGCCGTTCTGGTGCCGGGGGCCGCGAACGCCCTGACCGCCCGGGTGATCGAGGATCAGGGGTTCGAAGCCTGTTACGTCACCGGTGCCGGCATCGCCAACACCCTGCTCGGCGTGCCGGATATCGGCCTGGTCACCATGAGCGAGATCCAGACGACCACCGCCGCGATCGCCGAGATCAGCAGCCTGCCGCTGTTCGTCGACATGGATACCGGCTTCGGCAATGCCATCAACACCCACCGCACCGTGCGGGTGCTGGAGCGGGCCGGCGCCTGTGCGGTGCAGATCGAGGATCAGGTCTTCCCGAAGAAGTGCGGCCATTTCGACGGCAAGGCGGTGATCCCGGCCAAGGAGATGGCGACCAAGGTGCGCGCCGCCGCCGACGCGCGCGAGGACGAGAACTTCCTGATCATCGCCCGCACCGACGCCCGCGCCATCGAGGGCATCGACGCTGCTCTGGACCGCGCCCGGATGTATATCGAGGCGGGCGCCGACGTGACCTTCGTGGAGGCGCCGATCTCGGTGGAGGAGATGCAGCGGATCTGCGCCGAGCTGCCGGTGCCGCAGGTCGCGAACCTCGTCGTCGGCGGCCGCACCCCGATGCTGTCCCAGGAAGAGCTGGCGACGATCGGCTTCGCCATCGTGCTCTACGCCAATACGCCGCTGCAGGCCGCCATGCGGGCCATGAGCGAGGTGCTGGGGGCGCTGAAGCGCGACGGCAATCTCGACGCGGTGCAGGACCGGCTGGCCGATTTCGTCGAGCGCCAGCGGCTGGTCCACAAGTCGACCTACGACGCCATGGAGAAGACCTACGCGGTCGAGGAGTAGGAGAGCGTCCGCATGAACTTCGCCTACGAGGATAGGGCCCCGTATTCCGCCATCGTCGACCGCCCGAAGCTGACCTGGCCGAACGGCGCGAAGATCGCGGTGTGGGTGGTGCCGAATGTGGAGCACTACGAGTTCCTGCCCCGGCCGTCGCGGATCCGCGATCCCTGGCCGCGCACGCCCCATCCGGACGTGCACGGCTATGGGGTGCGGGACTATGGCAACCGGGTCGGCCTGTGGCGGATGATGGAGGTGATGGACGCCCACGGCGTGCGCGGCACCCTGTCGCTCAGCATGTCGAACTTCGTCCACTACCCGGAGATCTTCGAGGCCTGCGAGGCGCGCAGGTGGGCGATCATGTCCCACGGCATGTACAACACCCGCTATCACTGGGGCTATTCCGAGGAGGAGGAGCGGGACGCGATCCACGAGAGCCTGGACCTGCACACCAGGCTCACCGGCCGCAAGCTGCGGGGCTGGTTCTCGCCGGCCGGGTCGTGGACCTTCAACACGCCGGACCTCGTGGCCGAGGCGGGGATCGACTACTACTGCGACTGGTACCACGACGATCAGCCGTTCCCGATGCGCACCCGCTCGGGCAAGACGCTGATCACCATCCCCTACACGATGGAACTGAACGACGCGGTCATGTACCGCAACCAGTTCGACGGCGAGGATTTCGCCAACTGGACCTGCGACGCCTTCGACACCCTGTACAAGGAGGGCGAGGAGCAGCCGCGGGTGCTCTGCCTGGCGCTGCACCCGTATATCCTGGGCCAGCCGCACCGGATCAAGCATCTGGACCGCGCGCTCGCCTACATCACCGGCCACGACAAGGTCTGGCTGGCCACCGGCGAGGAGATCGCCGACTGGTACATCGCCAATCATCTCGACACGATGAAGGCCCATCTGGGCTGGGAGGACGCGCCATGACCGAACCGCGTCCCGGCATGGACCACGACCTCTATCGCTATTCGGCGATGGACCGGCGGCCGGCGATTTCCTGGCCCGACGGCAACGGGCTCGCCTTCACCGTGGTACTGCATCTGGAGTTCTGGCGGCTCGACCCGCCGAAGGAAGACTGGCGCGACCCGCGCTATCAGGGCGCGTTCGGCAACTTCTATCCGGACTATACCGGCTACACCCAGCGCGAATACGGCAACCGGATCGGCTTCTTCCGGGTGCTCGACCGGCTCGACCGCCACGGCCTGAAGCTCACGGTGCCGGCGAACGCGGCGGCCCTGAAGCGCTATCCGGCCATCGTCGAACGTCTGATGGACCGCGACGTGGAGTTCGTCGCTGCCGGCACCCATGCCGACCGGATGATCACCTCCAAGCTCGACGCCGACACCCAGCGCTGGATGATCGACGAGAGCGTCGATGCCATAGAGCGCATCACCGGCCGGCGGCCGACCGGCTGGGCCGGCCCCGGCTACGGCGAGAGCGAGATCACCGCCGGCCTGCTGGCCGAGGCCGGGCTCGACTACGTGATGGACTGGCCGAACGACGACCAGCCCTACATGCTGACCACAAAGCCCGAACTGATCTCGATTCCGCGCCAGCCCGAATGGGACGACGGCGAGATCATGTGGCTGCGCAAGGTGCCGCGCGAGACCTGGGAGGAGATGGTCGTCTCCGCCTTCGACCGGCTCTATCAGGAGCGGGCGGCCGGGCGGTATTTCTCGCTGTCGCTGCACCCATGGATCGTCGGCCAGTTCCACCGCATCCGTTTCCTGGAGCAGGTGCTCGACCGCATCGCCCCGCCGCGCGACGGCGTGTGGCAGACCACCGCCGGCGCGGTCGCCCGCCACTTCCGCGCGCTGCAATCCGACTGATCTTCGCCCCCAATCTGCTCGCCCCTTAGGAGAGACTGACATGGCCACCGCAGGCATCGACAATGTCGACTACATCCGCGCGTTCATGACCGAACGCCCGGTGGTGTTCGAGCGCTCGGCGCTGGTGATCGTCGACATGCAGAACGCGTCGGGCTCGCGTACCGGCGCGCTGGGCCGCCGCATGAAGGCGGAGGGGTCGACCTCCACCGACTACCGCTTCGACCGGATCGAGACCCTCGTGGTGCCGAACATCCGCCGCATGCTGGACGGCTTCCGTGCCAAGGGCGGCGGCGTTGTCTATGTCACCCTCGGCGCCCAGCGCGAGGATGCGGCCGACGCTCCGCCGCACATGCGCAAGATGTTCCAGGAGACCAACAACTGGGTCGGCAGCGAGGAGCACAAGGTGGTGGCAGGGCTGGAGCCGCAACCGGGCGAGCTGATCGTGCGCAAGACCAGCATCGGCGCCTTCGCGTCGACCGGGCTGGACCATCTGCTGCGCTCGATGGGCTGGGACAATCTCTACATGACCGGTGTCTCCACCAACATGTGCGTGGAGACGACGGCCCGCGAGGCGGCCGACCGGGGCTATCACGTCACCATGGTCGAGGACGGCTGCGCCACCACCCGCAAGGAGCTGCACGAGGGCACGATGCAGAACTTCCAGCGCCTGTTCGGCCGGGTGCGCAGCACCGACGAGGTGGTGGCGGAACTCAACCTGTAGTGTTGTCTTGGTCGGCCGAGGCCCGGGCCTCGGCCGTAGGTCTTATTTTAGTATTCCCTGTTAGACTATTATTGGAGGTTCCCTCGCATAGAGGACGGCGTCTCCGCGAGGAACGCGAGTACCGCGTCGCCGAACGCCCGGGGCTGCTGGCGGAACATGCTGTGCCCCGCCTCCGGAATGATCACGGTCTTCGCACCCGGCACATGCGCCGCCAGCGCCCGCAGCACCACCGGCAGCATGCCCGGCGTGTCGGCGCCGCCGACGAACAGGGTCGGCGGGGTCAGCGCCTCCGCCTCGGCGCGCGAGAAGGGCAGGCGGCCCTCGTTCACCTGGGCCAGCAGGGTGGTCGCATTGTCCTCGCGCATCTGCCGGTCCGCCGCCGGCAGCCGGTCCCAGGCGCCGGGACCGTTGATCCCCTCGATGAAGGCGCGCAGGCCGCCCTCCAGATCGCCGGCGGCGATCTTCTCCGCCGACTGGGCCACATGGGCGCGGGTTCCGGCGCCGGCGCCGAGATCCGGGCCGTCGGTCGGCATCAGGGTCTCGTCGAGCGCGCCGCCCGGTTCCGCCAGCACCAGCCGGTCCACCAGGTCCGGGCGTTTCAGGCTCAGGCGGAAGGCGAGGTGGCCGCCGCGGGAATGCCCGACCAGGTCGACCGGACCGACATCCAGCGCCTCGATGAAGGCGATCACATCCTCCACATGCTGGGCCATGGTGAAGGTGCCGTCGGTACCGCTGCACGTATCGGGAAAATAGTGGCGCAGGCTCGGCGCGATCAGCCGGCGGCCGCTCGAGAGCGGCTTCAGCACCGGCATCCAGGCTCGGAAGTCGTTCAGCGATCCGTGGATGCAGAGCAGCGGCTTGCCCTGGCCGATATCGAGATAGGCCATGTCGAAGCCGTTCACGGGCAAAGTCTTCATGGCGGCGGTCCTGATCTGGCTGGTGGGTCCCGACTCCAATATCGGCTTCGGCCGCCGGCGGCAATCCGCGTTCGGGCCGCGGCGTCAGTCGGCGGGGCGCGCGTACTGCTCCAGGGTGTTCTCGATCCGGCCGATCAGCTCGTTCTTGTCGGCCGACAGCTGATCGCTGGCCTCGACCTCCTCGGCCAGCAGGCGCAGCTCGGCGACCATCGTTTCGCGCTGGTCCGGCTCGGCGATGGCGACCATGCGCGCTATCGCCCGCTGCAGCGCGAGGCTCATCAGACCGTTGCGCCGGGCCGCGCGGCGCATCGGCGGAAAGGCTTCCTGAAACAGGGTGTCGGCGGTGGTGGTCGGCGACACCACCCGGGCCACGCCGTCGCCGTCCAGATAGACCCCGGACGACAGCCGCTCGGCCCGGGCCGTCGCCAGCGCCGCCGACAGCCGGTCGACACAGGCGATGGCGGTGAAGGTGTCGTTGACGCCGGGCGACAGGGCGCGCAGGGCGATCTCGACCAGCAGGTTCACCGAGAACCGCAGATCGCCCTCCGGCGTGCGCACCGACAGCAGCGGCAGCGCCGCGATCACGTGGCCGTCGAGAGTCCGGTCCGGGTCGTTGAAGACGGTGGCGACCGGCTCACCCGCGATGACGAAATCGCCGGGCTGCACGTCGTAGAACACGGTGGCGCCGACGGCCTGGGCCGCCTGCAGGAGCTGGCCCGGCTCGATGGCATCCACATAGCCGTCGCCCGGGGACGACACCGTGCGCTCGTCGCCTTCCGGCAGGACAAGCTCGCTGGACAGGATCGGCGTGCTGCGGGCCAGGGCGTCGGCGACCTGATGGTCCAGGGCCCGGGCGATCTCCGCCGCCTCCTGGTCGATGCTGACCCGCCTCGATACCCGCTGCACGAAGAGCAGCAGCAACAGGACGGAGATCACCATATAGGCCGCTCCGACCGCGACGGTCAGGTCCGGCACCGCGTCGTTGCGGGTCAACCAGAGCGACTGAAGCGAATACAGGAAGGTGGCGCCCAGCGACCCCACGGCGATCTGGCTGACCCGGTCGTCGCCGAAACGCTGCAGCAGCCGCGGGCCGATGGCGCTGGCGGCCATGGTGTAGACCAGCAGGACGATGGAATAGACCATGACCAGCGCCGACATGGACGCCCCGGCGGAGACGGTGAACACCGCGCGCGCGGTCTCCACCTGCACCACCAGGAAGTTCGGCACGAGACCGGCATGCGCGTCGCGCAGATAGGCCTCCAGGTGCCATATCCCGATCGCCACCAGCAGGCCGGACAGGCTGATCGCCCCCGGAATGGTCAGGAAGCCGCGCAGGACGCGGATCGTTCGGCGAAACGGGGTCAGGACCATCGGCGGGGCCGTTCTGTGTCTGCGGCAAAGTCTGCAGCAAGGTTTGCGACGGAATGGTTCGGTTCTGGAGTGCCACGGCGAGGGGACGACGTCCAGCACAACCACCGATACCGGACCGGCCGCGCCAGTACCTGCGGCGCCGTCGCACAGGGTGGGACCGTGCCGATCCGGACAGCAGCGACGGTTTCGTTCTGGCGCCGACCACGGTCCCGGGCATGTTCGAGCCGGTCGACCTGTCCATCGCCGACAGCTATTTCGCGCCGCCGGAACTTGATTGGCTGCGGGCCCAGGGGGAGGCGGAGCGAGGCGGGGCCTTCATGACCCTGTGGACCCCGAAGGAGGCCTTCATCAAGGCGACGGGGAAGGGGCTGTCCCAGGAACTCGACCGGTTCTGGTTCGCCGATCCGTCCTCGGGACCGATCCGCATCGGCTTAGCGCCGGACCTGCCGGAAGACCCCGAACATTGGGGCTTCGACCACCGGGTGATACCGGGCGACTACCACCTCGCGGTCGGCTGTCGCGGCCCGGGACAGGTGGCGTGGCGCGGGATGCCCGACTGACGGACGCGCTCCCGAAGCGGCGGTGCCGCCTCGGGAGCAGAGGTGTGTTACTCGGCGGCCGCCGCCGCACTGGCGCCGGTATAGGCGGCGGCGCTGTTGCCGGCGAGGCGGCCGAAGACGGTGCCGGCCATCAGGCCGCTGCCGCCCGGATAGTTCTCCACGAACAGCCCGCCGACCAGCTCGCCCGCGGCATAGAGGCCGGGGATGGTCTGGTCCTGCATGTCCTGGACCTCGCCCTTGTCGTTGATCTTCAGGCCGCCGAAGGTGAAGGTGATGCCGGTTGTGGTCACATACGCCTCGAACGGCCCCTCGTTGATCGGCAGGGCCCAGTTGGTCTTGTTGATCGCCAGGCCCTCGGTCGTCACCCCGTCCAGCACCGACGGGTTGAACTTGCCCGGTTTGCAGGCGGCGTTGAACTCCTCGATCGTCGCCTTCAGGGCGTCCGGCGCGATCTCGAGCTGCGTCGCCAGATCCTCGATGGTGTCGGCGGTCACCTTGGTGACCTCGCGGATGCGGTATTCGTCGCGCAGCAGGGGAATGGTCTTCTGGTCGAAGATCTGCACCGCCGTGCGGTAGGGCTGGCTCATGATGGCGCGGCCGAACTTCACATAGGTGTGGTTGCGGACGTCCTCGCCCTCGTCGACGAAGCGCTCCCCGTTCATGTTGACCATGATGCCCCAGGGATAGGAGTGCTTCTGGAAGTTGTCGAGGATCACCCGGTCGCCATAGGCCGGGGCCGAGATGTCCCAGCCGACCGAGTGGCAGCCGGACCAGTTGCCGTAGGGCCGCGCGCCCATGTCCAGCGCCATGCGGATGCCGTCGCCCATGTTGTGGCGGGTACCGCGCACCCGGCACAGGTCCCAGCCCGGGCCGAGATAGCGCACGCGCATCTCCGGATTGGACTCGAACCCGCCGCAGGCAAGGATCACCGCGTCGGTGGTGATCTCCTCGTAGCCGTTCGGGCCGAAGACTTCCACGCCGGTGATCTTGCGGTGTTTGTCGTGGATCAGCCTGGTGGCGCCGGTGCCGTAGCGGATCTCGCAACCCATCCGCTCGACCTCGGCCAGTTCCATCTCGATCAGGCCGGCACCGCCGCCGACGGACTCGATGTTCACCCCGCCGTAGAAGTGGTGCTTGCCGTCGACCAAGAAGGACTGGCGGCCGAACATCGGGATGAAGCGGATGCGGTGCTTGCGCAGCCAGGCCATGGCCGGGCGGGAGCCGTCGATCAGGGTCCAGGCCATGTCCTCGTCGGACTGGTGGCGGGTGACCTTCATCAGGTTGTCGTAGAACGCCTGGCGGTCGTGCGGCGGCAGGACGATCTGCTCGCGCTCGGCGTCGGACAGGTCGACCAGGACGTCGGTGACCGCATCGTCGATGCCGGTGTGGCAGAACCGGAAACCGCCGGCGGTGAAGTAGGAGTTGCCGCCCTTCTCCTCCTCGCTGGCCTTCTCCAGGATCAGGACGCTGGCGCCGTTCTCGCGGGCCGCCATCGCCGCCGACAGCGCCGCGTTGCCGGCGCCGACCACGACCACATCATACTCCGCCATTTTTTCCTCCGGGACGTTTGGATCTTGGCGTCGAGATTGACAGCCGGTGTTTCGACAGTAAATTGAAACATTCTCAGATATTGATTAGGAAACATGAATTATCGATGGATTACCTGCTCAAGGAAATTGCCGTTTTCGTCAGGATCATCGAGCTGGGCAGCTTCAGGGCGGCCGCCGAGGATCTGAACCTGACCCAGTCGGCGCTGACCCAGCGGCTGAAGAAGCTGGAGGAGGCGGTCGGCGTGCGGCTGATCGAGCGCACCACCCGCACGGTGGCGCCGACGGTGGTCGGCGGCAGCTTCCTGCCGGTCGCCAAGCGCATGCTGGTGCAGTTCGAGCAGTCGATGGAGGATCTGAACACCCTGATCCGGGCGCGCACCGGCCAGGTGACCATCGCCAGCCTGATCTCGGTGGCCACCTACGTGCTGCCCGGCGCGCTGAAACGGTTCACCGCGGCGCATCCCAATGTCAGCGTGCGCATCTTCGACGACCCGGAGCTGGAGATCGCCGGTCGGATACGCCGGGGCGAGGCGGAGTTCGGCATCGACATGGAGACCGCCGATCAGGATCCGGATGTGGAGGTCACGCCGTTGCTGGAGGACCGCTATGTGCTGGTGTTCCATCCGGACTATCCGGGCGTGCCGTCGGGCGCGGTGGCCTGGGCCGATCTGGCGGAGCTGCCGCTGGTCACCTATGGCGCGCGCAGCGGCACCAACCGGCTGATGCACGAACGCCTCGCCGGCCTGCCTCGGACGGGGAAGTGGCGCTACGAGGTGCAGCACCTCTCCACCCTGCTCGGCCTGGTGCGTGCGGGGCTGGGCGTGGGGATCGTGCCGACCCTGGCGATGGCTGGGCAGGAGGAGGGGGCGCTGCTGCAGCGGCCGCTGGTGGCGCCGGACATGCGGCGGACCATCGTCCTGGTGCAGCGGCGCGGCGCGGAGCTGTCGCCGGCGGCGGAGATCCTGAAAGCCTTCACCCTGGCCGAATTCGAACGCTTCGGCGACACCGGTTAGGTCTTCACCCGCTGCGGCGACGGCTGAATCGAAGGCTGTTTCGGCCGAGGGCTATTTCGGCCATTTCCCGGCGAGGCCGAGATCCCGCTCGCGCTGGTGCATCTCGTGCCAGATCTCGGCCGGGGTGATGCCCATCCAGACCCAGAGGACGGTGAGATTGTACAGCAGGTCGGCGGACTCGCGGATCACCCCGTCGCGGTCGGCCACGGCGGCGTCCAGCGCCACTTCGGCGGCTTCCTCGACCACCTTCTTGGCGATCTTCGGGTTGCCGTCGCGCAGCAGCTGCGCGGTCCGGTTGCCGACCTTGGTATCCGCGCGCGAGGTCTGGACCATCTCGAAGAGCTGGTCGATCGGATGGGTCATGGGCACTCCGCGGGGCTCTGAACGTGAGTGGGGTCAGGCATCGATCAGGCGGCTCTCGGCGATCTGGCCGGTCGATTCCAGGATCGGATAGGCCACCGACGTGATGTGGCTGTTGATTCGCTTCAAGTCCCGCAGCACGTCCAGGTGCAGCGACGAGCTGCCCAGGGATTCCGGCGTGCCGTCGCGCATGCGGGCGTAGTGGGCCTCGGCGAATTTCTGCTCCAGCTCGCGGATATGGACCTTCTGCTCCATCAGCCGGCGGGCCAGTAGCGCGTCGCCGCTCATGAACACGCTCAGCGCCAGCTTCAGGTTGGCGACCACCTCGCCGTGCATGGCCTGCAGTTCGGTCATGCCGGCATCGGAGAAGCGGGCACCGTCCTTGATCTTCTTGGCCGCCAGCTCCAGCAGGTTCTTGTCGATGATGTCGCCGATATGCTCCAGGTTGGTGTTGAAGGTCAGGATCTCGACCACCCGGCGGCTTTCCTGGGGGTCCAGTTCCTGGCGCGACAGCCGGGTGAGATAGAGCTTCACCGCCTCGTGCAGCACGTCGACCACGTCGTCGTCGCGCTCGATCTCCTTGATCAGGTCGGAGCGGCCGCTCTTGAACACCTCCATGGTGCGTTCGAGCATCGATTCCACCGTATCGCCGATCCGCAGGGTCTCGCGCGCGGCGCTGGACAGGGCGACGCCGGGTGAATCGAGCGCGGACTCCTCCAGATGTCTCGGCGCCTTCTCGTCCTCCGCCGCCGGACTGTCCGGCAGCATCCGGGTGACCAGAGCGGCAACGAGGCCGACGAAGGGCAGGAACAGGAGCGCAACCGCCAGGTTGAAGCCGGTGTGGAAATTCGCGATCAGCCGGGCTGGATCGTCGGAGATGTCGCGCAGATACGGCACGATCCAGGGCACCATCCAGAACACCAGGGCCACGCCTGCCGTCCGCATCATCAGGTTGCCCACCGGAATGCGCCGCGCCGAGGGATCCGCCCGCCAGTTCATCGCCACCGGGGTGATCGAGCTGCCGATATTCGCCCCCAGCACCAGCGCCATGGCGAGCTGAACCTCGACCACGTGCAGGGAGACGAGCGTCATCACCAGCACGATCACGGTCAGGCTGGAATGGGCCAGCCAGGCCAGCCCTGCGCCGAGCAGGATCGCCAGGATCGGCTCGTCGACCATCGGCGCCAGCAGGACCGATAGGGTCGGCCCCTCGCGCAGCGGGACCGAGGCCAGCATCACCATCTTGATCGCCAGCAGCATCAGCCCGAGGCCGATCAGCACCCGGGCCATGGCCCGTCGGCGGGAGTCGTCGGAGGTCAGGAAGGCGGTCACGCCGACGAACAGAAAGAGCGGCGAGATCCAGGAGACGTCGAAGGCCAGCACCTGCACCACGACCGTACTGCCGACATCCGCACCCAGCATGATCGCCAGTCCGGCCGGCACGGCGATCATCTTGCGGCCCCCGAAGGAGCCGACGATCAGGGCGGTGGCGGTACTGCTCTGCAGGAAGCCGGTGACCGTGAACCCGGTGAGGAACGAGGTCAGCCGGTTCCGCGTCGCCGCCGCGATGCCGCGCCGGATCGCCGAGCCGAAGGCCCGGGTGATTCCGGTGCGCACCATGCGCACGCCCCACAGCAGCAGGGCGACGCCGCCGGCGATTTCGATGAGCAGATGCATTCAGGTTTCCCGCAGTCGCGACCGGTACGGCCGCGACCCTTCGTCAGATGATGGCATGGCGGACCTTGGCGGAGACCCACTCACTGACCAGCACGGTGATCAGGATCAGGATGAAGATCACCGTCACCTGGGGCCAGGCTAGCACGTTCAGGGATTCCTGCAGCCGCAGGCCCAGTCCGCCGGCTCCGACCAGCCCGAGAACCGTCGACTCGCGGATGTTGATGTCCCAGCGGAACACCGTGATCCCGGCGAAGGCCGGCAGGATCTGCGGCACCACCGCGTAATCCATGACCTGCGCCTTGCTGGCGCCGGTGGCGGCCACCGCCTCGACCTGTGCTTCGTCGATCTCCTCGATCGCCTCGTAGAGCAGCTTGGCGACGAAGCCGATCGAGCGCAGGGCGATGGCGACGATGCCGGCCATCACGCCGGGGCCGATCACCGCGACCAGCAGCAGCGCCCAGATCAGCGAGTTGATCGAGCGGCTGGCGACGATGATCAGCAGCGCGACCGGCCGCACGAAGCGGGTGCTGGGGGTGGTGTTGCGGGCCGCCATGAAGGCCACCGGCACCGCCATGAACAGCGCCAGCAGCGTGCCGAGCGTGGCGATGTTCAGGGTGTCCCAGAGCGGCTCCAGCAGGGCCGGGATATACTCCCAGCGCGGCGGGAACATGCGCGAGCCGATATCGGCGGCCTGACGGGGCGCGTCGGTGACGAAAGCCCAGATCGTGCTCTCGGTCATCACCTGCCAGCAGAACACGAACAGGGCGACGAGCAGGAGCCAGCCGAGCCAGAGCGCCAGTTCCTTGCGGGTGGAGCGCCGGCGCCAGGTCCGGTGGGCGAGGTCGGTCATCGTCATCATTGCACCCACTTCCGCACGTAGCCCGACAGGTATTCGGCGGCCATGACGATCAGGATGATCAGGATCAGGATCGCGGCGGCGGAATCGTATTCGTAGCGGTCCATCGCCGTGTTCAGGGTGGCGCCGATGCCGCCGGCGCCGACGATGCCGATCACCGCCGACTCGCGGAAATTGATGTCCAGCCGGTAGAGGCTGAGACCGATCAGGCGCGGCATGACCTGCGGCTGGATCGCGTAGTTGACGATCTGCCACCAGCCGGCCCCGGTCGCCCGCACCGCCTCGGCCTGGGCCTCGTCGATATCCTCGATGTCCTCGGCCAGCAGCTTGGCCAGGAAGCCGATGGTGGCGAAGGACAGGGTCAGGAAGCCGGCGAACGGGCCGAAGCCGAACATGGCGACGAACAGGATGGCGACGATGATCTCCTGGAAGCTGCGCGACAGGGCGACGATGGCCCGGCACACGGCGTAGATCGGCAGGGGTGCTATGTTGCGGGCGGCGCCGATGCCGATGGGAATGGAGATCAGCACGCCGACCACGGTCGCGGTCACCGACATGGTCAGGCTCTCCTCCATGCCCTGGAGGATGTCCTCCCAGCGGCTGGTGAAGTCGGGGACCAGGAAGCCCTCGATGAAGCGCTGGCCGCGCTCCAGGCCTTCCCAGACCCGGACCCAGTTCACCTCGACCGAGGCGACGGCCAGCACCAGATAGAGCAGGCCGCCGCCGTACAGCGCCCAGCGCAGCCAGGGCCGCTTGATGAAGGGCGGCCGCGTCCAGCCCCGGTAATCGGTCGCGCCGGTCATGCCCGCGTCGGTCATGTGAGGCCCGCCAGGCGTTCGCGGTCGACCGGGACCGTGCCGGGATGGTCGGCGTCCTCGTCGATGTCCTCGCCGTCTTCGTCGGCCTTGCGGATCGTGGCGGACCAGTCCTCCTCGCCGTAGATCTGGGTGAGGACGTCCGCGGTGAGTTCGTCCGGGCTGCCGTCGAAGACCACGCGGCCGGACTGCAGGCCGATGACCCGGCGCACGAACTGCTGGGCGAGGGCGACGTCGTGAATGTTGATGATGGCGGGCAGGCCGCGCTCGTCGCAGATCTCCACGATCAGCCGCATGATCTGCCGCGAGGTCTTCGGGTCGAGCGACGCCGTCGGCTCGTCGATCAGCAGCAGGTCGGGGTCCTGCTCCAGGGCGCGGGCGATGCCGACCCGCTGGCGCTGGCCGCCGGACAGGGCGTCGGCGCGCTTGTTCACATGGTCCGACAGTCCGACCCGGTCGAGCAGGCGGTAGGCGTTCTCGATCGATGCCGGCGGAAACTTGCGGAAGAAGCTGCGCCAGAAGCCGACATAGCCGAGCCGGCCGGACAGCACGTTCTCCATCACGGTGAGGCGTTCCACCAGGGCGTATTCCTGGAAGATCATGCCGATCCGGCGGCGGGCGCGGCGCAGACCGCCGCGGCTCAGGCCGGTGATGTCCATGTCGCCGAGATAGACCTGGCCTGAGGTCGGCTCGACCAGACGGTTGATACAGCGGATCAGGGTGGATTTCCCCGCCCCGGACGGCCCGATCAGGCCAACGACCTGACCGGGCTCGACCGTAAGGCTCACATCGGTGAGCGCCCGATCTCCGGTTGCATAGACCTTCGAGAGGTCCTTCAAGCGCAGCATTCGGCCGCTCCCTAAAATGTGCCGGTCAAAGGGTGTTGCGTGACCGTGGGGTCATTTGCAGTCGTAGGAGACGCCGTTGGCGGTGTCGATCTTGCGGATCACCTCCCAATGGGACTTGTAGGTGATCGGGATGAACTGCTCCTCACCGGACCGGGCGAACTCCTCCTTAAGGGCCGAGCCTTCCCAGTCGAAGGTGAAGAAGGCTTCCTTGATCTTCTCCTGCAGCTCCGGCTTCAGGTTGTAGACGTAGCCGAACCCGGTGGTCGGGAACTTCTGCGACTTGTAGATCGAGACGACCTGATCGGCCTTGATCACGTCGCGGGCCACCATGCGGTGCAGCACCGAGTTGGCGATCGCGGCGGCCGGATAGTCCTTGTTGGCCACGCCCAGGATCGAGTTGTCGTGCTTGCCGGAGAACACCGGCTCGAAATCCGTCTCCGGGACCATGCCGTAATCGGCCTTCAGGATCGCCGACGGCGCCTTGAAGCCGGAATTCGAGGTCTGCGAGGTGAAGGCCATCTTCCGGCCCTTGATGTCCTCGACCTTCTCGATGCCGCTGCCCGGATAGGTGATGATTTCCATGTTGTAGCCGAAATCGCCGTCCTTCGAGGCCATGATGGTGAAGGACACGAAACCTGCGCAGTTCACCGCCAGCGGGTTGGAGCCGGTGTTGAAGCCGGCGACATGCAGGCGACCGGCGCGCATCGCCTCGATTTGGGCGGCGTTGGACTGCACGGGGAAGAACTGGACCTTCTTGCCGGTCATGCTCTCCATGTGGCGCAGGAAGCCGTCCCACACCTTGGCGTAGACCGCCGGATCCTCGACCGGGGTATAGGCGAAGATGAGGGTGTCGGGATCGACCTGCTGGCTCGGATCGGTCGGCGTATCGGCGACCAGATCACCATTGTCGTCCTTGAACCGGGAGTCGAGGGCGTAGCTGGGGGCGGCCCAGCTCAGCGAGACCGCGCCGACCAGACCGGCGAGGGCCGACAGCATCAAATTTCTGCGAATCATGTGATTCTCCCTACAGGTCGTTATCGTCGGCCCACCTGCGGTATGACCGAACATTACAGTTTTGTGACATCAGCATTATCGTGGTCCCGGGCGTGACCCAAGCACAAAATATATGCGTCAGTGTCCGATGGACCGGCGGAACTGGGGTTCGGCCTAGTGCGGCAGAATCCACGGCCGCCCGGTCAGCGGATCGGCCATGACCTGGGCCGCCAGGCCGAACGCCCGGTGCAGGTTCTCGGCGGTCACTACCGTCTCCGGCGCGCCCTCGGCGATCAGCCCCTGCGGGCTCAGCAGCACCAGGTGATCGCTGAACCGGGCGGCGAGGTTCAGGTCGTGCAGCACGCTGACCACCGTCATGCCGGTGTCCGCGACCCGTTGCTGCAGCAGTTTCAGCATCTCGATCTGCTGTGCCAGGTCCAGGTGGGAGGTCGGCTCGTCCAGCAGCAGCAGCGGGGTCCGCTGAGCCAGCACGAGAGCGAGCCAGGCGCGCTGGCGCTGGCCGCCGGACAGCTCGGCCAGCGGGCGGTCGGCCATATCGGTCATGCCGACCGCGTCGAGCGCATCGGTGCAGGCGTCGCTGTCGTCCCGCGTCCAGGGTGCGAGCAGGCCGCGCCACGGGGTCCGCCCGCGCCGGACCAGCTCGCCCACGTTGATCGCGTCCGGGGCGAGAGGGAACTGCGGCAGGATGGCGAGCTGCCGGGCGACGTCGCGGGTGTCGGCGGCATGCAGGTCGGCGTCGCCCAGCAGCACCCGTCCCGCCGACGGTTTCAGCAGCCGGGCCAGCGCGCGCAGCAGGGTCGACTTTCCGCAGCCGTTGGGGCCGAGGATGGCGGTGCTCCGGCCCACCGGGAAGACGAGGTCCAGTCCTTGGATCACCTGGCGGTCCTGATAACCGACCGACAGGGATTCCGTGCGCAGGCCGATTGGGCTCACAGCTCGCCCCTTTCCATCTCGCGTGACAGGCGCCACAGCAGGTACGGCGCGCCGAGAATGCCGGTGGTGACGCCGATCGGCAGCTGCAGGCCGGGGAGGCTCGCCCGGGCGACAAGATCGGCAAGCACCATGATGACCGCGCCCGCCCCCGCGGCCGCCGCAAGCCGGGCGCCCGGGTCGGTCGCCCGCGCCAGGCGTGCGCCCACCGGCGGGGCCATCAGCGCCACGAAGGCCACGGGGCCGACGATCGACACGGCCACCGCGCACAGGCCGATGGCGGTCGCCGCCAGCAGCAGCCGGGCCCGCGCCACCTTCAGGCCGAGCCCCGAGGCCAGCTCCGCCCCAAGCTCGAGCAGCCGCAGGGCGCGGACCTGAAGCGCCAGGCAGAGGGCGAGCGCGCCGCCGGCCGCCATGAGGATCCGGACATGCGACCAGTCGCGGGCGGAGAGCGAACCGACCAGCCAGCGTTGGGCCTCCGCCGCCTGGGGACCGGACAGGCGGGTCATCAGGAACGACCCGAAGGCCGAGGCGGCGAAGCCGACCCCGATACCGACCAGGACAATGGTCACCGGCGAGGCGCCGTCGATGCCGCCACGGCTGCCGGCTGGGCGCGACAGGGTCAGGACGATCAGGCCGGCCGCCAGTCCGCCCGCCGCCGCCGCCAGCGGCAGCGGTATGCTTACCCCCATGGCGATCGCCGCCAGAATGGCGAGGCCGGACCCGCCGGTGAAGCCCATCACGTCGGGCGACGCCAGAGGGTTGCGCAGCAGGAGCTGGAACACCGCGCCGGCCAGGCCCAGGGCGGCACCCGACAGCAGGGCGACGGCGACCCGCGGGCCGCGCAGAACCGAGATCGTCAGCGCCGCCGGTCCGTCGCCGCCGGTCAGGCCGTCCCACAGGCTTGCCGGGCTGAGGTGGATCTGGCCGACCAGCAGGGCCAGGGCCGCCGAGCCGGCCAGCAGCAGGACGAGGACGGTGCCGCGGATCATCCGATCGCTCCCGGCCGGATCCGCCGCGCGATCAGCACGAAGATCGGCCCGCCGAGCAACGCGGTCATGACGCCGGCCCGGATCTCCGCCGGGGCCAGCAGCAGGCGCCCGGCGCTGTCGGCCAGGAGAAGGATCGACGCCCCCAGCAGGGCGGCGGCGATCAGTCCCGGCCGCAAGGAGCCGCCGACCAGCCGACGGGCGATCGGCGGTACCATCAGGCCGAGGAAGGCGATGGGTCCGGCGATCGCCACCGCCGCGCCGGTCAGCAGCGCGATGCAGACCAGTGCCCCCGCCTGAACCCGGCCGGGCCGGGTGCCGAGGCCGCGGGACAGCGCGTCGCCCAGCGCCAGGACCTCCAGTTTCGGGGCCAGGGCCAGGACAAGCAGGAAGCCGGCGCCGGCGGCGAGCGTCATTTCCACCAGCGGGCGGGCCCGCGCCTCGGCCAGGGATCCGACGATCCAGAACCGCACGACGTCGAGGGTCTCGCCGCGCATCAGCACCGAGGCGGTGACCAGCGAGAGCAGCAGCACGCCGAGCGCGGCGCCGGCCAGGGTCAGGCGCACCGGGCTGGCATTGCCGCGTAGCCCGCCGCCCAGGGCGAAGACCGCGGCGGCCGCCAGGGCCGCGCCCGGAAAGGCGAGGAGCGACAGAAGGCCCGCATCGACCTGCCCGAGGACCAGCGCTCCGACCACCACCCCGAAGGCGGCCCCGGCGTTGATCCCGAGGATGCCCGGGTCGGCCAGCGGGTTGCGGGTGACGGCCTGGATCGCCATTCCCGCCGCGCCGAGCGCGCCGCCGCAGACCAGCCCGGCGACCGTGCGCGGGAACCGGATGGCGCGGATGGTGACATGGGCGGGGTCGGTCGGGTCCGGGGCGACCAGCGCCTGCCAGAGTTCCGCCGGGGTGATCGGCCTATACCCCAGCAGCAGGCTGATCAGGATCGCCAGGAGCAGCAGGCCGAGCAGGGGCGACCAGCGCCTCATGGGGCGAGGCCGGCTTCGCGCGCGCTGGCGACCGGGGTCGCCGGGTCGCCGTCGATGGCCGCGGCGATGTCGTCCTCCAGGGCGTTCAGCGCGAAGGGAAGGGACAGCACGCTGCCGAAGGACAGGGCGGCGGCCAGCACGCCGCCGGCGAAGACCTCCCGGCCCTCCCGGCAGGCCTCCAGGGTCTGGCGCATGGGTAGTGCCACGAGATCCGGGCTGGTCTGGAAGCTGGACACCCAGAGCAGCAGGTCGCCGTCCAGCGGCGACAGGTCCTCCGGCGACAGCGGCGCGTAGAAGTCGTTGACGCCCGACAGTGCCGCGACGGCGTCGGTCGGCCGGAATCCGAGCTCGACGAGGAAGCGGGCCCGGGTGTCGGCGCCGATGAACGCGCCGGTCTCCCCGCTCCAGTGATAGGCGGCCACACCGGTCTTGCCGGCCCAGGCCGGATGGCGGCGGCGGGCGTCGGCGAAGGCCGCCCTCACGCCGGCCACCAGCTCCTGCGCCTGGGCAAGCCGGCCGGTCGCCCGGCCCAGGGTCAGGGTCATGCGGTCCCACGGCGTGCCGTACGCGCTGTCGGTGGCTTCATGCACCAGGACCGGCGCGATGCGGGAGAGCACCGTGTACTCGGCCTTGGAGATCCCGGCGCCGATGGCGACGATGAGGTCGGGGTTCAGCGACGCGACCCGCTCCATGGACACCTCGCCGGTCAGCACGTCCGGTGTCGCGTCGCCGAGCTGGCGCTGGGCCCAGGGCCATACGCCGTAGGGGAAGGCGCCGAACCAGTGGCGCACGGCGACCGGGCGCACACCCAGGGCCAGAAGCGGATCGTGGCTGGTATAGCCGAGCGAGACGACACGCTGCGCCGGTCGCGGCATCAGCGTCGTCCCGAAGGCATGATCGAAACGTAGGTCAGCGGCAGCCGCCGGGCGCGCCTGTACGCAGGCAGTCGCGGCGGCCGCCAGGCCGGTCAGGAAGGAACGGCGCGAGACTGTCCCGCGCCATCCGATGGTCTTCGCTGCCCGCCGATCGGCAGAATTCGTCACCAAGTGTACCTGAGTGTCGCTTTTACTGTGCGTCCGTCGGCGTAATAGGCAGTGTTCGGGTAGGTGTCGACACTTGAGATGCCCCGGTCGTCGCAGATGAGGGTTGCAAGTATCGCAATCGCGCCCGGTCGCCGTCCGGCGACAGGCGAAGCTGCAGAGATCGCGGAAAAGGGTTCGGGCGAACCTCGACACCACGCTCGACAGGCTTCTGAGACAGGCCGCGTTCCCGCGGCGGCGGCCGGAGATCGGCGTGCGCATGCTGGCCGATGCCGCCACGGTCGCGGCCCTGCGCGCCTGGCTTCCCGGCCGGTCTGACGCACCTGGGAACGGCGCCCTTGCCGGCCATTGCGAAGAGAGTATATGAATCGTATACGTTTCGTATCGCCAAGGAGAGTTCGATGGGTATCGTCAAGATCGGCGACGACCTGCACGAGGAGGTTCGCCGCGCCAGCGCAGTGATGTGCCGCTCGATCAACGCCCAGGCGGAATTCTGGATGAAGATCGGCATGCTGGCCGAGGCCAACCCGTCGGTCTGTTTCACCGACATCATCCGCATGCAGCTCGACGCCGCCCAGGCCGGACCCGTCCCGGCGAACCGGGCGACCGCCTGACATGGTGAAGACTCCGGACGAACTGGCCCTGATGCGGGCGTCCGGCCGGCTTCTGGCCTCGGTCTTCGAGATGCTGGACGGCCTGGACCTCGCGGGACTGTCGACCCTGCAGGTCAACGATCTGGTCGACCGCTTCATCACCGGGGACCTGGCGGCGCGACCGGCGAGCAAGGGCCAGTACGGCTACGAGTACGTGCTGAACTGCTCACGCAACCACGTGGTCTGCCACGGCGTGCCGGACCCGGGCGAGATCATCGCCGACGGCGACATCGTCAACCTGGACATCACCCTGGAGAAGGACGGCTTCATCGCCGATTCCAGCAAGACCTATGTGATCGGCAACGCCAGCCCGGCCGCCCGGCGCCTGGTGCGGATCGCCCAGGCGGCCATGTGGAAGGGCATCGCCCAGGTCCGACCCGGCGCCCGCCTGGGGGACATCGGCTACGCCATCGAGCGTCACGCCAAACGCAACGGCTGCTCGGTGGTGCGCGACTATTGCGGCCACGGCATCGGCCGGGAGATGCACGAGGAGCCGCAGGTGCTGAATTTCGGCCGGCCGGGCACCGGAGGGACGCTGCGCGAGGGAATGGTCTTCACCGTCGAGCCGATGGTGAATCAGGGCACCCGCCAGACCGCCACCGAGGCCGACGGTTGGACGGTCGTGACCGCCGACGGAAAACTCTCCGCCCAGTTCGAACATACGGTCGCGGTTACCGCGACCGGCGTCGAGATCCTCACCCTGCGAAGCGACGAGACGCCCATGCTGGGACGAGGGTGAGGCTAGGTGTCCGATAGGTGGTCGGGGAGATGCATCCGTTCATGCACTACCCGCACGATAAACACGCCATCCGGTTCGACGAGATACACGACCCAGTGCTTTTCGTATCTGGCGAGACGGACGGGCGGGTTGAATTCGGTCCGTTCCGGAGCGATGTCCGGGTTCTCCGCCAGTTGTCGGAACCGGTGCTCCATCCCAGCAAGATATTTTCGTCGCTGGCCGGCGCCCCATTGCCGCTGGGTGTGTAGGCCGATGTCCCGGATATCGCTCTGCGCCTTTCTTGAGACGCGGTAGAGGGCCATCAGCGGCTATCCAGATCCGACTGGATGTCCTCCATGCTGAAGTCCTCGGCAACTCCGCTCTCGACTCCTTCCGTGATCACAGCCTGAAGCCGGGCGATATCGGCCGCCCGTTCCTGGTCGCGCCGGATGAGATCGCGCACATAGTCGCTGGCATTGCTGTATCGGCCCGAGCGGGCCTGGGCTTCGACCCAATGTTTCATCGGGTCAGGCAGCGAAACGTTCATGGTCGCCATGTGATCCTCCATACGACGAGTATGGCGAAAATTGGCAAAGATTGTCAAACTTGGATCAGAACCCGGCCGCCCGGATCGCCAGGCCGCCCAGGGCGGCGACCACGAGCACCTTGCCGATGCCGAAATGGAACCGGAAGGCCAGCACCGCGGCCAATGCGAACAGGGCCAGCGCAGGCAGGTTCAGGCTTGCCGGGTCCGGCCAGGTCAGCCGCAGGCCCCACCGGTCGACCTGCTCCACCCGCTCGAAGAACACGTGCATGGCGAACCACAGGGACAAGTTCAGGATCACCCCCACCACCGCGGCGGTGACCATGGACAGGGCCTGGCGCAGCCGCCGGCGGCCGGCGAGCCAGTCGATGTAAGGGGCGCCGGCGAAGATCCACAGGAAGCAGGGCGCGAAGGTCACCCACAGGGCCATGGCCGCGCCCGCCACGCCGGCCGCCAGTCCGCCGGCCTTCGCGGCGGCGAGAAAGCCGACGAACTGGGTCACCAGGATCAGCGGCCCCGGCGTGGTTTCGGCCAGGCCGAGCCCGTCCATCATCTCGCCGGTGGTCAGCCAGCCCTTTTGCGCCACCACGTCCTGGGCCATATAGGCGAGAACCGCATAGGCGCCGCCGAAAGTGACCACCGCGAGCTTGGAGAAGAACACGCCGATCTGCGTCAGCAGCCCGCCCGGGTCGAGGGCGGCGGCGATCAGCACCGGTGTCCACCACAGGACGAGCCATACCGCCACGGTGCCGGCGGTCCCGGCCAGGGCCGGGGCGCCGGCCGGCGTTGGCGCGACCGACGAAGGTCCGGCCGGCCGCAGCAGGCCAAGAACCGCCGCCCCCAGGATGATCAGTGGGAACGGCAGGGCGAGGAAGAAGATCGCCACGAAGGCGAGACCGGCGACCCACCAGTGCAGTGGCGAGGACAGGGTGCGGCGGGCGATCCGCAGCAGCGCCTCGATCACGATGACGACCACCGCCGCCTTGACCCCGAGGAACAGCGCGTCGACCAGCGGCACCTCGCCGAACGTGGCGTAGAGGGCGGCCAGGGCGAGGATGACGGCGGCGCCCGGCAGGACGAAGAGCAGCCCCGCCGCCAGCCCGCCGGCCAGCCCGTGCAGCCGCCACCCGGCATAGGTCGCAAGCTGCATCGCCTCCGGTCCCGGCAGGAGCATGCAGAAGTTCAGGGCGTTGAGAAACTGGTCCTCATTGAGCCAGCGCCGCTCTTCGACGATCTCTCGGTGCATCAGGGCGATCTGCGCCGTCGGTCCGCCGAAGGACAGCAGGCCGATCCGCAGCCAGACCCGCAGCGCCTCGCCGAAGCCGGGCGTCGCCGGCGCGCTCTCGTTCACGATGTCGCTCATGCCACGGCCCTCTTATCCGATCCGGCCTGCGCCGTCTCGCGCGCCCAATGATAGAGGGCGTCGTACACCACCATGGCGGCATCGAGTTGGGCAAGGTCCTCGGTGAACAGTTCGGACAGGCCCAGGGAGAGGGCGAGCAGCCCGGACGACTCCGCTGCCAGATCCGGCCGCCGGGTGTCCGCGCCGCGCACGATGGTGGCCAGCTGCCGCAGCGGCGGGGTGTCGAGGCCGAAGCGCTCCACCATCGCGTCGAAGGTACAGAACTCCCCGCGATGGCTCCAGTCCCCGCCCTCTGTACTGACGGGCATGGCGTCGAAAGGCGTGGCGCCGAACCGCTCGGCCACCGCGTGCACCTCCTCGGGGGCCACGAACAGGAAGCGGGCGCGGCGGTCGACGAAGCGGCGGATCAGCCAGGGGCAGGCGATCCGATCCACCTTCGGCCGGCGGCGGGTGACCCACAGGGTCCGACCCTCCGCGTCGCGCGGCGGCAGGGCGGCCAGCGGCACAAGGGGCAGGCCGGCATCGCTCCAGCCGAGATGCCCGCCGTCGAGCGCGACCGCGGCGACACCCCACAGGCGCAGCAGGGCGGCCGCCCCCTGGCTGAGCTTGGCGCCCCGGTGGCAGATCACCACCACGCGGCGACCCTGAAGCCGGGGTGCCAGGTCCTCGATGCGGTGATGGGGCTGGCGGAAGGCGCCGGGGAGCAGGCGCGGATCGGCCTGGACGTCCTCGTCGATGCGGACATCGACAACAATCGGGCAGTCGGGCGTGCCGATCAGTCGGCACAGCTGTGGGGCGGAGATATCGATGGGAGCGGCCATGGCGCATCCTCTCTGTCAGGTGACGAAGGATGCGAACTTGGGCCGAAGCCTGATGGGGCGTTCGCCAGCCCCGCGCCTTTCTGTGCGCCCTGCGGATCCGACCGTCAAGCGTATTGGTGGGGCGGAGGTCCGCAGGGTCGCTGTCTTGTCGTGGCGCGGGGTGTTAGAGAGCGGGTATCAGGTGGCCTTGCTGGTCTGAACCTGCGCGCTTCGGGCGGCCGCCTCGGGGTCGACCGCGCGCATGGCCTTGCGAACCGCGGCGAGCGAATGCTGCTCCCCGCCGCCCATGTTCTCCTCGGCCGCGACCTCGAGTTCGCGGGCATCGGCCTCCATCGACTTGAGCACGCTGAGCTTCTCCTCCTTGGTCAGGTTCTCGCTCTGCGCGACGGCCATGGGGTCTTCGAAATGCTCGTAGGGGCTCAGCATCATTGCCGCGAGATCCGCGGCGCCTTGGGCGACCATCTTTCAATCCTCCATTTGACTGAGGCAGATCGGCGTCCGTCTGCGTGAGGGTGGCCGAGCGGCCTTGCCGCGTGCCTCAATCGTCGGCAACGCCTGACCTGCAGACATTGCCTTCGACTGGTGATGGAACGTCACGCACAGGCCCCGGTTCCTGAATTCGGTCGCCGATGCCGCCGGCCGATCGCTCCCGCCGGACGCTTACCGCGACAGGGGCCGCGCGAAGCTGATCTCGTGGCCGTCGGGGTCGGTGACATGGAAGTAGCGTTCGCCCCAGGGCGCGTCGGAGGGCGCGAAATCCGGGCTGTATCCGGCATCGACGACCGCCCGGTGCATGGCGTCCACATCGTCGACGAAAAGAATGACGCGCCCCCACCACCGCAACGGCACGTCCGGTGCCGCGAGGATCAGGTTCAGCGCGTCCTCGCCTGCCGCCAGCGTGGTGAAGGCGGCGGTCTCGCCGCCCTTGGCGACGTCGAAGCCGATCGAGCGGTAGAACGCGACCGAGCGTGCCATGTCGTGGGTCGCCAGGGTGATCGCGTTCAGCTTCTCGATTTTGGCCATCGATGTCTCCCAGTCCGATCCCATGTGCCGGTCCCATGTGCCGGTCTCACACGCGGGCAACGCCGGCGGCCGGTTCCTGGTTCCGGAACCGTCCCGGCAGCCGACCGTTTCCTCCCTAGACAAGACAGGAGGAGAAAATGCCTAGGACCAGAACCCTGATGGCCGGCCTGCTGGCGCTTCCGGTCAACGCGATCCTTTTCGGCAGCGGTGCCGTCCTCGTTCTCTCGATCCCGCAGCTGCAGCCCTACATGGAGTATGTCCTGCCGGCGGCGATCGCGGTCGCCTTCGCGCTGACCTGGCCGATCGCCTGGACGCTGGCGCCGCGGCTGCGCGTGCGGAACGACTACTATCCCAACCTGTTTCGTAAGGACTGACGCCGGACGGCTGAGCGATGGCGTCGGATTCTCCCAAAGCAGCGCCCCGGAACGCCGAGACGGCGGAACGGCTGGCGCGCTATTTCGAGAAGCGCGACTTCACCCGCACGCCGGAGCCCCGGAAGGCCGGGGATCCCGAGGGGCTCGCGCTGCGCTATTCGATGCAGAAGCACGACGCCAGCCGCACCCATTTCGACCTGCGCCTGGAATGGAACGGCGCGCTGCTGAGCTGGGCGGTGACCAAGGGACCGTCGCTGCGGACCAGCCAGAAGCGGCTCGCGGTCCGCACGGAGGATCATCCGGTCTCGTACCTGGACTTCGAGGGCGCGATTCCGGAGGACAATTACGGCGCAGGCACGGTGATGCTCTGGGATATCGGCCACTGGCGGCCGCTCGAGCCGCTGGAGAAGGGCCTGAAGAAGGGGCACATCCATTTCGCCCTGCACGGTCGGCGGCTGACGGGCGGCTGGCACCTGGTGCGGATGGACGGCAAGCGGCGCGGCGACAAGCGATCCGGTAAGAGCGACCGCGAGAACTGGCTGCTGATCAAGGAGGAGGACGAGGCGGCCGGAGAGCGCGACCCGATCCGACGCTACCGGCGCAGCGTCTCCACGAACCGTACGTTCCGCGAGATCGCCGCCGGCGCCGACCTGCTTCCCTTGGTGGAGCGCGCCAAGCCCCTGCCGCGCTTCCGCAAGGTCCAGCTCGCCACCCTGGGCGACAGTCTGGTCGATGGCGAGGCGTGGTGGCACGAGATGAAATTCGACGGCTACCGCGCCCTGGTCGCCCTGGGGAAGGGCGGGACAAAGATCTACACCCGCAACGGTCACGACTGGTCGGACAAGTTCGAGGCCCTGCTGCCCGATTTCGCCTCCCTGAACTGCGACAGCGCGCTGATCGACGGCGAGATCGTCGCCGGGGCCGGCATGTCCGGCTTCTCCGATCTGCAGAAGGCGATCAAGGCCGGCGGCCCCTTCACCTTCTATGCGTTCGATCTGCTGGAGCGCGACGGCACCGCGCTGCGGTCCAGGCCGCTGACCGGGCGGCGCGCGGCCCTGGAGGAGGTTTTCACCGATGTGCCGCCGCTCGGCGCCGTCCAGCTCAGCCCGATCATCACCGAGAACGCGTCGGAGGCCTTCGAGGCGGTGTGCGCGGCGCGCGGCGAGGGGCTGATCGCCAAGCGCCGGGATGCCGCCTACCAGGGCAGGCGCACCCGGGACTGGATCAAGGTCAAGTGCACGCGACGCGACGAGTTCGTCGTGGTTGGCTGGCAGAAAAGCGACAAGAAGAGCCGCCCCTTCAGCTCCCTGGTCCTCGCCGCGCACCGGGATGATACGCTCACCTATGTCGGCAAGGTCGGCACCGGGTTCGATGCCGATCTCCTCGAAGAGCTCGCGTCGACCATGAAACCGCTGGCGCGCAAGACCGCGCCGCTGACCGTGCCGAAAGCCGAGGCCCGCGGCGTGCAGTGGATCACGCCGAAGCTGGTGGCCGAGGTGACCTATGCCGAGTTCACCGCCGACGGCCGCGTGCGCCACGCGGTGTTCGAAGGTCTGCGCGCGGACAAGCCGGCAGCCGATGTCGAACTGGGAGGCGATACCATGGCCGAGGACGGGCGCGTCGAGATCGCCGGACTCTCCGTCAGCCACCCCGAGCGGGTGGTCTATCCCAAGGCGGACCTCACCAAGCGGCGGGTCGCCGAGTATTACGAGGTGATCGCCGACCGGATGCTGGAAGCGTGTGCCGATCGGCCACTGTCGCTGGTGCGTCTGCCGACCGGACTCGACGGTGATCGCTTCTTCCAGAAGCACGCCGGCACCGGTTTTCCCGACGCTCTCAAGACGGTGGAGATCGAGGAGAAGGACGGGAACAAGGAGCTTTACATGTATGTCACCGACGCCGCCGGGCTGGTCGGCGCGGTGCAGATGGGCACGCTGGAGTTCCACGTCTGGGGCTCCCGGCGCGACCGGTTGGACCGGCCCGACCGGCTGGTCTTCGATCTCGACCCCGACGAGGGCCTGGCCTTCGCCGACGTGAAGCGGGCGGCGTTCGACCTGCGTGAGCGGCTGGACGGGTTCGGGCTGCCGTGCTGGCCGATGGTGACCGGCGGCAAGGGCGTGCATCTGGTGGTGCCGCTGCGCCGGATCGCGGAATGGGAGGCGGCGAAGCACTATGCCCAGACCTTCGCCTCCCTCATGGCCCAGGAGGATCCCAAGCGCTACACGGCGGAACTGCCGAAGGCCAGACGCAAAGGTCGGGTGTTCATCGACTGGCTGCGCAACCAGCGGGGCGCGACGTCGATCGCCCCGTTCTCGCTGCGCGCCCGGGAAGGGGCGCCGGCCGCCGTGCCGGTTGCCTGGGACGAGCTGGACACGCTCAAATCCGCCCAGGCCTTTCCCCTGGATGCGGCCCTGGAGCGGAGCTGGAAAGATCTGACGCTGCCCAAACCGGTCGGCCTGTCGCGCACGCTGATCGAGCGCCTGGAGGAGGCGGCGGGCTGACTCCGCCGCCGCGGGGCGGTTCATCTTAGGGGTCGGTTCCCGGGTCCAGGGAGGCGTAGAACGCCGCCAACGCCCGCAGCTCGCCGTCGTCGAGATCGCGTGCCGCCTGATGCATCAGATGCGCGCGGGCGGTGCCGCCCCGCTCCCCGTCGCGCCAAAGCTCCAACTGACGCAGCAGATAGGGCTTCGGCTGCCCCGACAGGCTGGGGAACAGCGCGGACCGGCGATCCGGCCAGGGACCGTGGCAGGCGTTGCAGGCCGGCACGTCGCGGCGCGCCGGCGAGCCCATCGCGAGGCTCCGTCCCAGGACGATCCGCTCCCGGTCGCCGTCCGGCTCCGAGGTTGGCGCAGGGGAGGGCCGTCGCGCCGCGTAGAACCCGGCGAGGCGTGCATCGTCGGTGGCGTCCAGGGTCGAGGCCGCGTGCCGCATGATGCCGCTCTGCCGCGCTCCGGAGCGATAGGCGGCGAGGGTGGCGGCGATATAGGCCTCCCCCAGCCCGTCGAGACGGGGCACCTGCGCGTTGCCGCGTCCCCGCCCGTCGGCACCGTGACAGGAGGCGCAGGAGGCGGCATCCGCCCCGGCCGTCTCGTCCGGCATGTCGGGCGGTGCCACCAGGGCCTCGTACTCGGCCAGGCTCATGCCCGCCACCCGTGTCAGGAAGGCGACCACCGGCCAGACATCGTCGTCGCGGGACCGCGTCGGCCACGCCGGCATCCCACTCATCTTCACGCCATGCTTCACGATCCAGAAAAGGTGCCGGGGCTCCCAGTCCGACACCGCGTCCCTGATCGGCGGCGGTGCCGGTACCATGGACAGCGCCGTCGCCGTGCGCGCCTCGCCGGGCCCCGCATGGCACATATGGCAGGCGGCGTCGTAATGGCGGGCCCCGAGGGCGACGAGGTCGGGATCGGACAGGTCCGGCACCGTCTCGGCCGGCGGCGCGCGCAGCTCCACCGCATTGCGGAAGGTGGTGTGCAGGACCCAGGACACGCTCGGCAGGTGTCCGCCCCGGGCCGAGACGTTGAACAGGCCCAGGAAGACGACGAGCCCGGCCGCCACGGCGGCGACGGCGATCAGGATGCCGGTGTGAAGGAGGAAGCGCGTCATGACCGGGCCCCCTCGCGGCGCCGCCGGTGCCCGGCCGGGTCGGCGAGCAGGTCGCGGGCGACCAGCACTAGGCCGGCGATGAGATAGATCGGCGTGCCGACGGCGAGCATGATCATGCCGCCGACCTGCTGATCCGCCGCGCCGCCGCAGATCTCCGACGGATAGACCGAACGGGTGCCGACCATCAGCAGCGCGCCCAGCAGCGTCATGTGCATCGAGGTCAGCAGCAGTCCGACTGGCCCGGCCAGGGACAGGCTGGGCCGCAGCACCGACATCCAGACCAGCACCCCCGCGCCGAGATAGGAGGCCTGCTCCATCGCGAACCAGAAAAGCGAGGTCTGGGCCGCCGCATGGGCGGACGGCACATGCCAACCCCAGACGGCGACGAACTCGACGATCACCGCCACCATCGGCGAGACGCGCCGGGCGACGCGGCTCTCGGCCAGCGGCACGGCGAGCAGCGGGGCGGCGACCGCGACCACGGCGATGTGCCGGGCCATGTGATCGGCGAAGGACCACGGCCAGGCGACCGGCGGGAGCAGCCAGGCGAGTACGCACAGGAGTAGGCCGGCGGCCAGGCAGAGCGAGGAAACCGTCACCCGCCGCATCACACGCACCCCGTCACGAACACCGCCGGCAGGGCCACGTACAGCACGCCGACGAAGGACAGGCAGGCCAGCAGAAACGAGGCGTGGCCCAGGAATTCGTGGCGATGCTCCGTCACCGGCCGATGGTGCACATGGTCCCGGTCGTCGAGGAAGTCCCATTGCCGCCAGGAGCGCCAGCCGGTCCAGGCGATCAGGGCGAGGGCCACCGCCGTCGCCGTCCCGATCATCGCCCGCAGCAGCCACCCGTCCTCGGCCAGGCGGTCGAGCTTGGCGCAGACCACGGCCGTCGCCGCGTAGCAGGCGATGAAATGCAGCGCCCAGATCGTCGGGCCGAGGGCGATCAGCCACAGGCTGCTCTGCTCCTCGGAGAAGGTCTTGAGTTCGGTCTTTTCCTCCCGGTGCTGCGCCATGTCAGATCATCCCCGGCAGCAGATCGACGACGGCGGCCGACACCAGCACCGTCGCGGCCATGAAGTTCCAGTACAGCGACACGTTCCACAGGTCGGCGTCGTATTCCGGCGTCAGCTTGCCGAACAGACTGCCGGCCAGACAGTAGAGCTGCATGATGCAGCCGGCCGACACGTGGACCGCCGTCCAGACCAGGATCGCCCAGACCGTCGCCGGATAGACGTGGGATGTGGGATCGAGCCCGGCGCTATGGGCCGACCACAGCATGGCGCCGGCGCCCAGGGCCGTCAGCGCGGCCGCCGTCGCCAGCGAGGCCCGGGCGATGCCGACCTGCGCGGCACGATTGGCGCGCCTGGCGTATCGGGTCAGCGCCCAGGAGACGGTGAGGGCGGCGGCACCGGCCCAGACCCAGCCGCTCGCCGCATGGGCCGCCCCGTCCGGCGGAAAATCGGCGCTGGCGGTCCAGAAGTAGAAGAAGCCGAAGATCAGGCTGGCGAAGGCGGTGGCGTCGGCCAGCATGGTGATCCACATACCCCACCAGCCGGGCGCCGCCGGGCCGGAGACGTAGATCGGCACGGTCAGGCCGAGCCCGATCTCCTTATGCGTCTTCTCCGGCGGTCGGGCGGTACCGGTCCACAGCCACCAGATCACGCAGGCGACGGCCAGCACGCCGCAGACGATGGCCGGCGGATACCAGTGGAAGGTCGGGAAGATGAAGGCGCCGCCGGTGAACGCCGCCGCCAGATGGGTGATCCAGGTTGGGCCGCCCACGCGCAGGCACTGCACCGGCACGGCGTCGAGCACCGTGGTCACCAGGGTCTCGCGCTTGCCCTCCTCGGCGTCGGGCAGGTAGTAGCGCCCGGCATCCATCCGTTCGACGATCTTCGGCTGGTCCCACAGCGGGTAGCGGCTCTCGATATACGGGATCGAGCGCACGCCCCAGGCCTGGTCCGGGACGTCGTGCGACCACTCCAGCGTGCCGCCACCCCAAGGATTGCGCGCCGTGTAGGGCTGGCGGCCCTTGGGCCGGATCAGGTCCCAGGCGAAGACCAGGAAGCCGGCGGCGACGACGAAGGCGCCGACCGTTGAGATCAGGTTCGGCAGGTCCCAGCCGATGTCGCCCGGATAGGTGTAGACCCGGCGCGGCATGCCCATCAGCCCGGCGAAATGCATCGGCATGAAGGTGACGTTGAAGCCGGCGAAGGCCAGCCAGAAGGCCCAGCGCCCGAGCCGGGGCGACATCTGCTTCTTGGTGAAGAACGGGTAGAAGTAATAGACCCCGGCCATCACCGGGAACACCATCCCGCCGAAGATCGTGTAGTGCAGATGGGCGACGATGAAATAGGTGTCGTGCACCTGCCAGTCCATCGGCGCCAGCGCCAGCATCACCCCGGTCAACCCGCCCGCCGTGAAGATCGCCAGCGACCCGGCGATGTAAAGCATCGGCACGCTCCACGTCACCCGGCCGACCATCAGGGTGGCGAGGAAGGCGAAGATCTGCACGCCGGTCGGGATCACCACCGCCTCCGACGCGGCGGAGAAGAAGCCGAGCGACAGGGCCGGCAGGCCGGTGGTGAACATGTGATGGGCCCACAGCCCGAAGGACAGGAAGCCGGTCCCCACCGCCGAGAGCACGATCCAGGAATAGCCGAAGATCGGCCGCTGGGCGGCGGTCGGGATCACCATGGCGGCGATGGCGATCGACGGCAGGAAGATGATGTAGACCTCCGGATGGCCGAAGATCCAGAACAGGTGCTGCCACAGCATCGGGTCGCCGCCGCGCTCCGGATCGAAGAACGGCCAGTCGAAGCTGCGCTCCAGCTCGAACAGGAAATCGCCGGCGATCAGCGGCGGAAAGGCGAACAGGATCATCCCGCCCACCACCAGCACGTACCAGGCATAGAGCGGCATCAGGTTGATGCGCATCCCCGGCGGCCGGCACTTCAGCGCGCCGACGATCAGCTCGACCGCGGCGGCGATGGAGGCGACCTCGATGAAGGACAGGCCGAGCAGCCAGATATCGGCACCCATGCCCTCGCTCTTGGTGGCGAGCGGCGGATACATGAACCAGCCGGAACTCGGCCCGACGCCGAACAGCACCGACCCCAGCACGAACACGCCGCCGATCAGGAAGCACCAGTAGCCATAGGCCGAGAGCCGGGGGAACGGCATGTCCCGGGCGCCGAGGAAGGCCGGCAGCAGCAGAATCGAGATCGCCTCGAACATCGGCACGGCGAACAGGAACATCATCGCCGAGCCGTGCATGGTGAAGAACTGGTTGAACGTGTCGGCGGGCAGGAAGTCGTTCTCCGGCACCGCCAGCTGCACGCGGATCAGCAGGGCCAGCACACCGGCGCAGAGCATGAAGAAGAACGCGGTCAGCGAATACCAGGCGCCGACCTCGGAATTGTTCACCGCCGACAAGTAACGCCAGCCGGTCGGCGTCTTCCAGGCCGCGCGCAGCCGGTCGGCCGAGGCCTTGGCGAAATCCGGGTCGACCGGCGCGTCGAGCATGGCGTCCGTGGGCGGGTAGGCGTCGCCATGAGCCTCGGCGGCGTCGCGCGGCTCATTGCGGCCGCCCGGGTTCCGGCCCCGATGATCGGTCGTGTCGGTCATCAGCGGAGCCCCTTCAGATAGGTCGCCAGATCGATCAGGTCCTGCTCCGGCAACGCGCGGTAAGTCGGCATCCGCACATCCGGCTTGATGTGGTCGGTGCGGGCGAGCCACTGGCCGAACCCCTCCGCCGTCGCCGGCAGGGTGCCGGCGCCGATGGTCCGTCGCCCGCCGACATGGGTCAGGTCGGGCCCGACGGCCCCCTTGGCCGGGGTGCCGCGCACCGCGTGGCAGGCGCCGCAGCCCTCGGCCAGGAACACCTCCCGTCCGCGCTCGGCGGCGGCGTCGGCCGGCGCGGCGGCGTCCTCGCGCTCCTTCGCCAGCCAGGCCTCGAACTCTTCCGGCGGCAGCACGACCACGGGAAAGGCCATCAGCGCGTGGCTGGTGCCGCAGAACTCGGCGCACTGTCCGCGGAAGACCCCGGTGCGGGTCGGCTCCAGCGCCATGCGGGTCTCGCGGCCCGGGAACATGTCCATCTTGCCGCCGAGGTTCGGGACCCAGAACGAGTGGATCACCTTGGCCGCCGTCAGCTTGATCTCGGTGCGGGCGCCCACCGGCAACCGAAGTTCGTTGGCCGACACCACCGGCCCGCCGCCGTCCTGCGGCAGATACTCGACCCGCCACCACCACTGCTCGCCGGTCACCCGCACGGTCAGCCCGTCTCCGGGCGCGCGCTGGTCCGGCATGATGGAGAGACCGTAGGACAGCAGGATGGCGAGCAGAACGGTGGGAAAGGCGATGCCGGCGCCGATGATCACCGCTTCGCCGATCTTCCGGGAATGGGGTCGGACCCGCATGCGCGTGACGTAGAAGAAGGCCCCGTTCAGCAGCAGCCAGAGGACGACCGCGCCCGACAGCAGGACCCAGAACAGGGTCGCCAGGACCTCGGCATCCGCCCCGGCCGGATCGAGCACGGACTGCACGCCGGTGCAGCCGCCCAGGCTCAAGGCACAGGCGGATGCGACACCCGCGCGGATCCGGAGCCGCACCCTCAAGACGGTCTCCGTCCGCGGAGGAGAGTGGCGCGGGAGGCCGGCGGGTCGGGCGAATACATCATGGCCTCGGGTCAAGCGTGCGGCACCGATGCCGCCCGGCGGACCCGTTATCCGGTCGGACGGCGACACGGACGCAACGCACCACGGCCGCCCAGGTTCCCGCCAAGGCCGGCCTGGGTGACCGTCACCACCTTGGTCGCGAAACCGAGGGTCACCGCACGCGTGCCGGAGAATGTCGAGCGACCCGCCCCACTACCTGCGCCAGCCCCGAAGGCGGGCGCCGCCGGCTCACCCCGACAGCAGCCGCGCGAGCTGACCCCGGCCGCGGGGCAGGGCGCCCAGACCGCCGGCCAGACCGGCGGCCAGCGAGGTCAGCACGCCGAGGGCCAGGGGCAGGGCGACCGCCGCCGGGCCGGGGACCCAGTCGACCCGGAGCGCGCCGTCGGCGATCCACCAGCTGCTCAGCAGCCCGGCGGATCCACCGACGAATGCGGCGATCAGCCCGGTGGCGGCGGTCTCGCAGAACCGGGCAAGCGCGATCTCCCGGCGGGTCGCGCCGACGATCGACAGGGCGACCGCCTCCCGCCGGCGGGCATCGACATCGGCGGAGACCGTGGCGGCGAGCGACAGCGATCCGGCCAGCAGAAGGATGGCGGCGATCAGCAGGGTTCCCAGGATCGCGCCCTCCACCACGTCGGTGGCCTCGCGCACGATGCGGCGGACGTCGATCACCGTCACGTTGGCCGCGCTGCGCGACAGCTCGGAGATGAAGCCGTTCAGCGCCGCCTCGTCCCGGCCCTGCAGAGAGACGATCCAGCCGTGCGGGGCGTCGCGGAACGGGTCGGGGCTGGCGACCACCAGGAACTCGGGCCGCATGGTGCGGTGGTACTCCTTGCGGATGTTGGCCACCTCGGAGGTGAAGACCCGGCCGAGCACGCTGTAGGTGAGGGTATCCCCGGGCTTCAGGTCGAACGCCTGCATGACGTCCTCCTCCGCCGAGACCAGCGACGGGCCGTCATAGTCCGCCGGCCACCAGGTGCCTGCCAGCAGTTCCGCGCCGGTCGGCTCCGCCGTCCAGGAGAAGCTGCGGTCGCCTTCGATCACCCAGTCCTTGTCCGGATCGACCAGGGCCTCCTCGACGGGGCGTCCGTTGACCTCGAGCAGGCGGGTCCGCATGAACGGCGTCGCCTGCAGCTCGCCGAGGGCGGGCGTGCTGGCCACCCGGTCGCGAATGCGCTCGACCTGGGCGGCCTGGACGTCGAGCAGGACGAGGTCCGGTGCCTTCTGCGGGATCTGGGTCTCGAACGCGGCCTGCAGGGAATGCTGGACCGCGACGACGCCGGTGATTCCGGCGATGCCGATGCCCAGCGCCACGGCCCGGAGCATCACCGCCCGCTGTGAGTCGAACCCCTGCTTCACGGCGAGCGACAGGAACCTGACGGACGGCACGCGCCTGACGCCGCGGGCGATCAGGGACCCGAACAGGGCGAGCAGGCCGGCGACCGCGGCGAGACCGAGCGCCGCGACCACGGCCATGGCCGGGTTGGGCAGGCCGGCGATCGCCAGGGCGAGTGCTGCGAGCACCAGTCCGCAGGCGATCAGCCCGTCGCGGCGGACCAGGCCGGCGCCGGCGCCATCGCCCCGCAGGGCCCGCAGCGGCGCGAGACGGGCGACGCCCGAAAGCCCTGCCACCAGCGCGCCGGCCAGACCGAGCGAGAGCGTGACGGCGACCAGCAGGATATCCGCCCCGAGATCCGCCGGCGCCCAGAGCAGGTGGAGCCGCGCGGTGAGCATCTCCAGCAGGGAGATCGCCACCGCGGCCGCGAGCCCCAGCCCGATGGCCAGGGCGATGGCGGCGGCGATGGCGACGAGCGACGCATGCAGGGCGACGACCATCGAGGCAGTGGCGCCGGACAGCCGGTACTGGGCGATGGTCCGGTGCCGGCGGCCGATCCACATGGCGACGGCGGCCCAGGCGCCGGTGAGGCCGACGGCGAAGGCCGCGAGCCCGGAAATGCCGAGGAAGGTGGTCGTCCGGTTCGTCACTTCGCGGACCCGTTCGGCCGCCTCGCTGGGGCTCTGGATCTCCCAGCCGCGCGCGGGCTCGGCGGCGGCGACCGCGGCCATGGCGTCCGACGACGGTGTGTCGGTCGGGAACCGGATGCGGGTGCGGTATTCGACGAGGGACCCGCGCTCGGTCAGGCCGGTCGCCTGCAGCCGGTCGAGCGCGACCAGCACCCGGGGACCCACCAGGAACGTCCCGGCCGAGAGCCGGTCCGGCTCCCGCAGCAGGGCGGCGCGGATCTCGAAGTCGGTGCCGCCCAGGCGCACCCTGTCGCCGATATCGAGGCCGAGCTGGGTGAGCAGGCCGGGCTCGACCACGGCGCCGGGCAGGCCGTCGCGGGCGCCCAGCGCCTCCTGCAGGACCTGACCGCCCGCGAGCTCGACGGAGCCGTAGAGCGGATAAGCGCCGTCGACGGCCTTGAGCTCGACCGTCAGGCGGCGCGGCGCCTCGGCCGGCCCCGCGGCGGCGGTGGACCGCAGCTCGACGACCCGCGAGGATCGGCCGACACCGTCCAGCGTGGAGACCGTGGCCTCGTCCAGGGGCGCGTTCACCACGGTCACCGCCACGTCACCGCCGAGGATACGCCGGGCATTGTCGCCCATGGCGCGGTCCAGACCGGAGCTGAGCAGCCAGATCATGCCGAGCATGGCGCTGGCGATCACGACGCAGGCCATGAACAGTTTCAGGCCGAGAATGCCGAAACCGAGTTCGGCCCTGAGCAACCCGGCCAGCACCGCGGCGCGGGAAGCGATCGTGTCCTGTGCCGTCATGTCAGGACGCCACCCGGCCGCCTTCGATGACGAGGGTGCGGTCGCAGCGGGCCGCCAGGGACGGGTCGTGGGTGACCAGCAGCAGGCCGGTGCCGGACCGGCGCGCCAGATCGAACATGGTGGCGATCACACTCTCGCCGGTGCGCTGATCCAGATTGCCGGTCGGCTCGTCCGCCAGGACCAGGCGCGGGGCCGCGACGAAGGCGCGGGCGATGGCCACACGCTGCTGTTCTCCGCCGGACAGGGCCGAGGGCCGGTGCGTCAGCCGGTGGCCGAGTCCGACGCGCTCCAGCATGGTCGCAGCACTCGCCAGGGCGTCGGGCTCTCCGCTCAGGGTCAGCGGCAGCGCGACGTTCTGCTGGGCGGTCATCGACGGCACCAGGTGGTAGGCCTGGAACACGATGCCGATGTCGCGGCGGCGCAGCAGCGTGCGTCCGCGTTCGCTCACCGCCGACATGTCGGTGCCCAGGACCAGGGCGTCGCCGCCGGAGAGCGGCTCGAGCCCGCCGATCACGGCGATGAGCGACGATTTCCCGGATCCGGAGGGGCCGGTGACGGCGACGATTTCGCCGGGGGCGACGGCGAGGTCGATTCCGTTGAGCACCGGAATCTCGCCCTCCGGAGAGGGATAGGAGAGACGGACCTGGGAAAGCCGGACGATGGGGGAAGCGGTGAGATCCATGATCCTCGACGGGGCAGGTGACGGCGCGCCGGTGTCGCCGGCTCCCTCAGAAGTAGGGCGTCCGGTCGAAGATTAAATGCGGGCGACCTGAACACCTGCCCCGGTGGCTAACGCCGGTCGACCTCCTCGGCCGTCCTCCTCGGCCGTCCTCCTCTGCCGCCCGCCGAAGGCCGAGGCGATTGCGGCGTTCCGGGAAGAGGCGCCTCGCGCGCTATCCGAGTGGACGCGTCCAGGCAACCTGATATCTTGAATTGTATCGTTTCATCCCGAGCGCCGACCGGCGGTCAAGCATGAGACGGTCGGTGGGGGACTTCGGAATGATCAGACTTTTGCCGCGCCTGCTCGTCGTTCTCTTCATCGCGAATGCCTGGTCGACGTCGGCGCGGGCGGAAACGGTCGTCGCCCTGTGGAACAAGGCGGCCATCGGTGCCGTTCAGTCGAGCGGCAGCAGCGATCTCGTCACCTCCCGGGCGCTGGCCGTCGTCCACCGGGCGATGTACGACGCCTGGACCGTGTTTGATCCGGCCGCCCTGGGTGTTCGGCTCGACACCGCGGCACTGCGCCGCCCGGCGGCGGAACGGACGGACGATAACAAATCGACAGCCGTCAGCTACGCCGCCTATCGCACGCTGAGCGATCTGTTTCCTAGCGAGGAAGCGCGGTTTCGCGCGGTGATGGACGCCTTGGGCCTGGATCCCGCACGGTCCGCGTCGGATGAGGGGGCACCCGCAGGGCTCGGCCTGCTCGCGGCCGACCTGGAACTGCGCCATGCCCATGACGACGGGGCGAACCAGCTGGGCGACCGCAGCCCGGGCGCGTATTCGGACTATTCGGGCTACACACCGCCGAACCCGGCGGATCGGCTCATCGATCTTCGCCGGCACCAGCCGATCCTCAGGCCGAATGGCAAGCCTGCCCTGTTCGACGGAGGCCACTGGCCGCTGATCCGGCCGTTCGCGCTCTACCGGGCCAGCGAGTTCCGGCCGATGTCGGCGCCGGCGCTCACATATGACGACTGGGAACTGCGGTCGTTGGCCCAGCATGTCATCGACGTCAACGCGGAGCTGACGGACCGCGACAAGGCGATCGCCGAGTTCTGGACCCTGGGCAACGGCACGCCGACCCCGCCGGGCCAGTTTCATATCCTCGCCCAGCACATCTCCGAAACGCGCGGCCACGGTCTCGACCAGGACATCAAGATGTTCTTCATCCTGGGCAATGCGCTGCACGACACGGCGATCGCGAAGATCGAAGCCAAGATGCACTTCCTCACGGCGCGGCCGGAAACCCTCGTTCGGGCGCTGTTCGCGGGCGAAGAGATTCTCGCCTGGGGCGGGCGCGGCCGCGGCGCGGAGATCATCGACGGCAAGGACTTCAAGCCGTACCGCCCGACCGCCGCCGCTCCGGAGCATGTTTCGGGACACAGCGCCTTCGGGTTTGCGGGCGCCGAGGCGATCCGTCTGGCCACCGGCAGCGATGCGTTGAACTACACCGTGGTGGTGAAGGCCGGGAGTTTCGCGTTCGACGACGGTCCGGCCAACGACGTCGTCCTCGCCATGGAGACACTGACCGAGGCGGCCCGCGATATCGCCCTCTCCGGCATTTACGGCCAGGCGCATTTCACCACCGGGGACCAGATGGGCCGCCTGCTTGGCCGCGCCGTCGCCCAGAAGGTCTACGCCCACGCGATGCGGTTCATTGAAGGCACCCTGTGATGCGCGAATGTCTCGGTCGGCCGGGGGCGGAGAGCATCGCCGTCTCCCGGATCATCTGGACAGTCGCCCTGATGATGCTCGCGACCGCGGGATCCGCCCTGGCGCACGACACCTGGGTGATCACCCACGAGCAGGAGGCCCTCGCCCACGCGATACCTCCGCCGGCGATTTTCACGACGCTCGGCATCGCGAACGTGGCGATCGCGCTGATCGCGCTCATCGGCGTGGTGGGTTGGATCGGCATCGGCCGCACCGACATCCCGGATCGGATCGCCGCCCGTCTCAACCTCCCCAGGGTGGACGCCGCGCGCCTGGAGCCGTGGGTTCCGGTCGCGCTTCGGCTGGGGCTGGCGGCCATGTTCGTCACGGCGGCTTTCGGGCTGCACCCGCGTCTGGGCTATGCGGTCGGCGAGAGCCCGGTGCTGTTCGCGTCCGATCTCGAGTTTCGCCATCTTCCCGGCGACTGGACCTGGCTGGTGTGGGTGCAGGTCGCCCTGGGGGCGGCCTTTCTGCTGGGTGTCTGGACCCGGGTGGCCTCGATCCTGTTGGCCGTGCTCGTACTGCTGGGCTGCTGGCTGTTCACCGTGGATATGCTCGCCTATGCCGGCGTGCTGATCGGGACCGCCTATTACCTCCTGGTGAAGGGCGGCGGTCGTTTCGAGCTCCTCGCGGACCCCGATAGCCTGGTCCGCCGGGTGGCGTCCGTTCCTCCCGGCCGTCCCCAGGCCGTCCTTCGCATTCTCACGGGGCTCAGTTTTCTGTATCTCGGGATCCTCTACAAGTTCCTGCACCCCACATATCTGCTCGCCGGCGTCGAGTTCTACGGTCTGCCGCTGTTCGGGTTTCCGGCGGAGGTGTTCGTCTTCATCGTCGCCACGGTCGAGGTCGTCGTCGGGATCCTGATCACCGCGGGCGTGATGGTCCGGCCGCTGAGTTTCGTCCTTGTCTTCGCGTTCGCGTTCTTCTCGATCTCGATGAACGAAGGCGTCCTCGGCCATAGCTTCCTGTACGGCATCGTCTTCGCGCTGTTCGCCAGCGGTGCCGGACGCTGGTCCGGGAACGCGGCGCCGGCAACGACCTATCAACCGTCGCCGTCGGTCTGAGGGCGTTCGACCTCCAGGGCGCGGAAACGGGTGATCAGGTCGGCGAGGCCGCTGGCGAGATCGGTTTCGGCCTGCCAGCCGAGCATCGCCTCGGCCCGCGCCGGGTCGCCGTAGAACCGGGCGACGTCGAAGCTGCGCGGCGGGGCCTGGACGACCGTCGCCGCGCTCCCTGCCAGGCGGACGGCGACGTCGGCTAGCTCGCCGAGAGTGGTGCCCGTGCCGGTCACCAGATGGACCGGATCGAGGGACCGGCCGTCAGCCTCCAGCCGGGCGATGGTCCGCACGATGCCGTGGACCACATCGTCGACATGGGTGAAGTCGAACAGGTGGTCGGCGCCGTCGATCCGCAGCGTTCCTCCGTCCGCCGCCGCCCGGGCGAAAGCGGGAACGACACGGTCGGGATAGTCGGTCACCCGGCCGAACACGTTGGAAAAGCGCAGGACGGTGGCGGCGATCCCGCCGTTCCGGGCCGCTTCGTAGGTCATGTCCTCGGCGGCCGCCTTGGAACGGGCATAGACGTTCATCGGCCGCAGGGGGGCCGTTTCGGCGACCGGGAGCGCGTCCTGTTCGCCATAGACCTCGCGGCTGCTGGCGTAGATCACCCAGCGGCAGGTCGGGCTTCGCTGTGCGGCGTCGAGGACCGATCCCGTTCCGGTCACGTTCACCGACCAGCAGGTGTCCGGGTCCCGCTCCGCCGTGATCACGCGGGAGACGGCTGCTAGATGGACGATCCCGCGCGCGCCCTCGGCGGCCCTGAACACGGCGTCCCGATCCCGGATATCGATCCGCTCCGCCGGGTCGGTCGATCGCAGGTCGATCCCGCGCGTCGCATCGCCGGCCGCCCGAAGCCGCGTGGCCAGCGTGCCGCCGATAAGCCCGCTGGCGCCGGTAATCAGAATGGGGGCGGTCATGCGAGGCTCCGATGTCCGGGCGAGGGCGGCGCGACGGCACGGCCGGTCGGCGCCGGTGGGCGGGAGGCGTCCTCCCAGAACGCGGCCAGGGTCCGGCAGGCCTGGAGCCAGTCGAACTCGCGCCGGGCCAGGTCGGGCGCCTGCGGCGCCTCGCTCAGCGCCCGTCGGAGCCCGGCCAGCGCACCCTCGGTGTCGCTGAAGAAATGGGTATTGGGATAGCGCCTGAACGGCTCGTTGGCCGGGCAGTCGTACAGCACCACGTGGCGTCCCGCGACCAGGGCCTCCGCCGTGGTCGAACACAGCACCTCGCTGGCCGACGGGTTCACGAACACCCGGTAGTCGGTCAGGCATCGCCACGCCTCGGCGGTCGGACCGAGAAAGCGCAGCGGCGCCGAGCGTTGAGTTGCCAGCGCGCGGATCGCGGCCTCGTCGGGGCCGTTGCCGATGACATCGATCGGATGGCCGGAGAGGCGGGCGATGTCGATGACCGCCTCCAATCCCTTTTCCCAGACGAGGCGGCCGATGAAATAGGCGCCACGGGTCGTGGCCGTGACCGGCGGCACCTCGGCGTAGCCGCCATAGACGCCGGTGACCCGGGCCTCCCCGCCGGGATGGCCCGCCGTCACATCGGCGACCGCCGGAGAGATCGGGATCGCCAGGTCGGTGTATCGGCGGATGAGGAAGCGGTGCAGCCGGGTCACCCAGCGGGCGAGGAGCCCGGACCCGGGAAAGGGCTGGCGTGCGATGTAGTAGCCGTAATTGGTCATGACCACGCCGATGACTCGCTCGAAATCGGCGGCCGGCCGGGGCGTGCTGACGGCCTTCCAGGTCAGGTGCTCGGGCTCGATCATCACCAGGGCGCGCGACGATGGTGCGGCGGCAATCACATCTTCCTTAGGCACGATGCTGCGGAACAGGTGCCAAACCTCGGCCCGGTAATGGAAGATCTCCAGCCGAGCCTCGCATCCGAGCGCTTCGGCCTCCCGCAGCAGCCAGTCGCGATGGGCCTGTCGGCAGGCGAAGATCGGCGTGCCCCACAGCCAGTCCTGATCCTCGGCCTCGACCCACGGAACGCCGTATGCCACCCGGTAGCCGAGCCGCGTCAGCCCGATCGCCTGATGCAGCGAGAGATAGGCCGGGCCGGTGAGCCAGGGCAGGGATGCCGTCGTCACGACCGTCACGTCATAGTCACAGCGATCAATCGTCGACATGTGGTCTCGCGGGCGCACGGTTCTGGCAGGGCGCGCATTGTGGTTGCCGAAGGCCTGCGACGCAACGAAGGCGTGGGCGAGCATACCCCGAATGCTCAACGCGGTTTCGTCTTCGCGTTTGTCGTCGCCCCACCGGCCTTTTAGACTGCCGGCGGATCGCGGATATGGGGTGGCAATGGACGTGAACGCCGAAGCTACGGCGGGCGACGGATCGACGGGCGACGACGCAACGGCGGGCGTCAGCGGTGCGACGCGCTGGACCGTGCCGGCAATCGACAGGCGCTATTTCGAGGTCCGTCCGGCCCTGTTCTACCGCGACCTGATCGTGCCGGGAGCGGCCTTCGCCATCGCCTACGCCTCCCTGCTGCAGGCTCAGGGGTGGGCCTTCGCGGCGGCTTTCCTGATTGCCGTCGTCTCGCTGCATCGCGCCGCGATCCTGATGCATGACATCTGCCACCAGTACGACAACCCGCGCCTGAAGCGGTTCATCTGGGTTTGGGACCTCACCATCGGGGCGATCGCCGCCATTCCGTCTCCCCGGTTCCTGCGCCCCCATCGTATCCATCATGCGACCGGGACCTTCCGCACGAAGGACGATCCGCAATACCTGCTGGTCCGGACCGACCGGACCCTGGCGGTGTTCGTGCTGATCCTGATTCCCTTCATCATGCCGATCCTCAACCTTGCCAACGCGGTCGTCGCCAGTGTCGCCGGCACGGCACTGGACGAGGCGGTGGAGCGCTGGGCGGCGAAGCGCGGGATGCCGACCGGCAGCGTGGTGGCGGACCGTCACCGCCCCCGGGTCATCTGGCTCAGCCGTTACTGCGTCGCGCTGTATGCGCTCTACGCCTATCTGCTGCCGGAGACGCTGGGGATCGCCTATGCGGTTCTCGTTGCCGGCTGGTGGCTCACCACCATCCGGATTCCTCTGGAGCATCGGATGGAGCATCTGCTCGAGCGGTCGGACAAGCGGGACCATATCCTCGACAGCTTCACCATCGAATCGCCGCTCGCCGCCATCCTGCAACCGCTGGCCATGCGCTTCCATGCGGCCCATCACCTCTATCCCGGCGTTCCCTATCACAACCTCCCGGCCCTGCATCGCGACCTGAAGGCGTCCGACGCCGAGTATCGCGCGACGATCGTGCCGTTCTGGAGCGTGGTCCGCGGCAACATACCGGAACGGCCGCGGGCTACGGCCTGAGCCCCGAGCGTCGGACGATCTCCTCGAAGATGCCGGGGATCTGGGCCGCCGCCCGGTTGCCGCCCGGCTTGCCGGCACCCGGGTTTCGCGCTGCGGCCCCTCTGACCAGCAGGGATCTGAGCGACGCGGCGAAGTGCTTCGGCGTGGAGAACACCGCGCCGGCGCCGTTGCGGGTGATCCATCTCAGCACGGCGTGTTCCTGCGGCAGCACGTTCTGCCGGTCGATCAGGATCGGCAGACCGACGGCCAGGGCCTCGCTGACCGAGAGCGGGCCGGTCTTGCCGACGAAGATGTCGGAGACCGCCATGTAGCGATGCACCTCGCGGGTATAGCCCTTGACCAGGGTCGGGAACGGCAGGGCGGCATCCTCGATCGACCGTGCGAGCGCCTCGTTGCGGCCGCACAGGAACACCATCTGGATGTCCGGCGGATCGCCGCGCAGGGCCTCGGCCATTTCCAGCATCCGCGCACTGCCGTAGCCGCCGTACATCATGCACACCACCGGCCTGTCCGGGGCCAGTCCCAACGCGGTCCGGGCGGCGGCCATGTCGGCGGGGACCGGCTCCAGGAACACCGGCCGTGTCAGCAGTCCGTCCATGCGGAACAGCTTGTCCTCGGGATGCGGCTTGCGCGCGAGGCGCTGCTGGCAGACATCGGTCCCGGCGATGGCGAAGTAGTCCTGGCGCCTGGGAAACCAGACCGACGGCAGCATCTCGGTCCAGTCGGTCATCAGCACCGTGAACGGCGTCGCGCCGCCGCGGTACCGGTTCAGGCTGTCGAGCAGGAGGTGGTTGATCATCGGCAGGACGGAGACCACCAGATCGGGCTCGGTCCGCTCCCACAGGGCGGAGAAGGCGGCCCGTGCCCATCCGCCGAGCATCGCCACGTTGATCAGCGCGCCGAGATAGAAGGCGAGGCAGAAGGCCCCGGTCCGGCCCTGCTGCAGGATCAGTTCATTGTAGGTCTGTTCGACATCCCGCGACGTGTGGCGGGCGAACAGGTCCAGATGCGGCAGCACGTCCTGATACGCGTTGACCATCGTGACCCGGTAGCGGCCGGTCGCCTCAAGGATGTCCTTGAGCGCCTCTCCGGTCGCCCGATGACCGCCACCCGCATCGGTGTAGACGACCACCACATGCCGCCGCCTCATCGATAGAGATGGTCCCGCGTCAACGGCAGGTCGTTGTTCAGGCCCTTGGAGAACACCGTCTGGAACAGCCGGTTGCCGCCATATTCGAAGGATGTCTTGCTGACGATCCAGTACAGCCGGTACATCCGCGCGAACCGCTCGCCGTACCGCTCGACCACCGTGTCGTAGTTCTGCTCGTAGCGTTCCATCCAATGCTTGATGGTCAGCGGGTAGTGCATGCGCAGGTTCTCGACGTCCAGGATGCTGAGCCGGCGCGCGCTCATCTCCTGAATGATGTGAGAGAGCACCGGCACGTGGCTGCCGGGGAACACGTACTTCATGGTCCACGGGTCGTCGGGGAACGGCGTGTCGTTGGCGATCGTGTGCACCAGACCGACCCCGCCGGGCTTCAGCAGGTCCGAGATCTTCGACATGAAGGTGCCGATGTAACCCTCGCCCGCATGCTCGAGCATGCCGATCGAGCCGACCTTGTCGAAGCTGCCTTCGAGCTCGCGGTAATCCTTCAGCTCGAGCCGGATCCGGTCTTGCAGGCCGCGCTCGGCGATGCGCCGGTTCCCCAGCTCGACCTGGGGTTCGGACAGGGTCACCCCGACACCGGAAATACCGTAGGTCTCCGCCGCGTAGATCAGGAACCCGCCCCACCCGCAGCCGAGATCGGCGATATGCTCGCCCTGCTTCAGCATGAGCTTGCGGCAGACATGCTCGAACTTCTGCTTCTGCGCCTGCTCCAGAGTATCTTCCGGCGTGTGGAAGTAGGCGCAGGTATAGGCGAAGGTCTCGTCCAGAAAGAGCTCGAAGAAGTCGTTGCCGAGATTGTAGTGGAAGCGGGCGTTCTTGCCCGAGCGCTGCACGGTGTTGCGGTGCAGGAGATAGGTCGCCGCCAGGCGGGCCTTTTCCTTCCAGGACATCGGCAAGGTGCCGAAATCGATGATGTGGCCAAGCTTGAACAGAAGATCGACATCGCCGTCGATCTCGATGTCACCGTTCATGTAGGATTCGGCGAAGCCGAGGAAGTTGTCGGCAAGGCACCGGCTGAGTGCTTCGCGCGTCTTGATCCGGAGCGTGACCTGCGGCTCGCCGTCGCCGACGCGGACCTCGTCGTCGTCCCAGAATCGCACGGCGAACCGGGCCGACGGATCGGCCGCGCCCATTTTCGCGATCAGTTGCTTGGCGGCATCTTTCATCCGTAGATCTTCCTGTCCTTGCGCGGCGGCGATGGTTACCGATCATACGTCATCGAACAACTGCTTTGATGATGCTTGAAGCGCTGTGTTTTCCGTGGCTTGTGGTCGGCGGCGTCGGGCTCCGGGGGGAAGGCTCGACAGACGGGGAGTGGGCAATGTACCGGGAAATTCTGGCGCGATGGGATCGTTTTGCGTCCGCGCAGTCCCGCAGCCGGCACCTGCCGCCCCGTCTGCTGGCCCATCTGAGACCGGGACAGAGCGTGCTCGATATCGGCACGTCGGACGGCCGGCTGGCGCGGGATCTGCTGCAGGCCGAACCCACATTGGACATCACCGCCATCGATTCGCATCCCCGTGCCGAGACCTACATCCCGGTGATCGAGGCCAACGGCCACGATGTCCCGTTTGCGGACAATGCCTTCGATACCGTCATGCTGATCGACGTGCTGCACCACGACCTCCATCCGGAGCGCATCCTGCGCGAAGCGGCGCGGGTGGCGCGCGGCCGGGTGCTCATCAAGGACCATTACTGGGTGACCGCGTTGGACCGCGCGGTTCTCCGACTGTCGGACTATCTGGGTAACCGGGCCTACGACATTCCGCTGCCGTACAACTACCTGCGGCTGGAGGAGTGGCGCGACCTGTTCACCGGCCTGGATGCGCGCGTCGTCGCGACCGAAACGTTCCACTACAGCGTCTACGACCGCTGCAAGCAGGTGACCTTTCTGCTCGACACCGGGTGCAAGGAGTGATCGAACCGCTGTCGGGTAGAGTTTGGAATTCGGAGCCGGATGGATGACCGATCTCGCAATATCGGCGCTCACCAACGCCATTCTGGCGGCCGAGATCTTCTTTCTGGCAGGCCTGTCGTTCCGGGGCGGTCTGGAGCGGTGGTCCGCGGCCTGGCTGTTCGCGCTGTATCTCACGTTCATCGGCCTCGCCAACCTGCTCGGGACGATCGATCACGGCTTCCTGGAACCGATCGACCACCCGGCAAACATCCCGGTCCGCACGGCCACGCGATCGGTGATCGCCCTGGCGACCTTCACCTTGCTCATGTGCACCGCCCGCCAGTTCTTCGGCGCGCTGGGCACGCGGATATGTCTGGTGGCCGGGCTTGCCGGGCTGGCCGCGACGGTGTGGGTGACCGCGACCCAGGACAATTTCCTCGTGCTGGTCGCCGGAAACTTCGTGGTCATGCTGCTGACCCTCGGCCTGCATCTGTGGGGTCTGCGGCGCGGCACCGGATCCCTGCTGCTCTGCGCCGGTATCGTCGCCTCCATCGCCGCCAGTCTGATCATCCCGTTCGGCGGTGACGGCGTGGAGCCTCTCGGCCTCTACGGCACGTTTCACATCGCCTTGATCGGCGCTTCCTTCATCCTGTATCTGGGCGGGCGGGACCTGAAGGCCCGTGTCGCCTGAGGGCGGCCGGGCACCCGGCGATGGTCCCGCTCCGGCAGAACCGATGCGCCAGTGAGGACTACCCGTCCATGACCGATACCTCTCCCGACGCATCCGTCGCCGCGGCTCCGCAGCCCGCCTCCGTCGCCAACCTGAAGATGCTCTCGCCGGAGACGCGGGAGGCCATGATCTCCGTCGCCGAGCGTCTGGACATCGCCGCCGGGGATGTGCTGTTCGCCGAGAACGAGGACGGCAACGAGCTGTTCATCATCGAGACCGGCCGGGTCGTCGGGTTCCGCGCCGGACGGGAGGACGACGAGGACTGGCCGGTGCTGCATCTGGCCGAAGGCGATATCGTCGGCGAGCTGTCCTTCCTCGATGGGGCCGAGCGTCACATCACCGCCCGGGCCGAGACCGACTGCACGCTGCTGCGGATCAGTCCGTTCGACCTGCTGCTGCTGGAAGGCGGCGACCATTTCTACGACAACCTGCGGGCCAGCGTCGGCATCACCGTCGTCAGCCGGCTGCGCGTCGGCACCGACATCCACGTGGCGACCCTCGATCACCAGCTCGAGCTGGCGCGCACGCAGCAGCAGTTCGGCCAGTTCTTCATCTACATCATCGCGATGTTCTCGATCGGCATGCTGGTGAGCAATGTGGTCGCCACCCAGCTGATCGAGATCAACGTCTATACCGAGGTGTTCGCCTGGCAGTATCTGGCGGTGCTGATGATCCCCAGTCTGGTGATCGTCCGCATGATGAAGATCCCCTTGCGGGACCTCGGGCTCACCACGACCGGCATGCGGAAATCGGTGACCGAGGGGCTGGCGGTATCCGCCGTTTTCGTGGCCGCGTCGGTGGCCTACTACTTCGCGTCCTTTGCCGTCGAGGCGATCCCGCCGGTCACGCTCAGTTTCGACTTCTGGGGATCGGTGAGCTACTTCGCGCATTCCTTCCTTCAGGAGGTCGTCGCCCGTGGTCTGCTGCAGTCCTCGTTCCAGCGGTTCCTGAAGGACCGCAAGGGCTACCGCGCGGTGTTCCTGAGCGCCATGCTGTTCGGGATGTTCCATATTCATTTCGGCATCGCGGCGGTGGTCATGGTCTTCCTGACCAGCGTGCTTTTCGGCCTGTTCTACCTGCGTCACCAGAACATCGCCGGCGTCACGATCTTCCACTACTTCGCCGGCGCCTGCGCCTTTGCCATGGGAATGCTCTAGGACTGACGGCCTGGACACGTTCGGACGATGCCGTCCGGGGGCGCTTCGCTTTCGGGGCCGGCCGTCAGCGGCGGTGCGAGACCCGTTCACGCCGGGGCCGCTCGCGCCCGGTGTCGACCGCCGCGAATGCGCGGGCGGCATCCGCGATGATCTGCTCGAGGCTGGAGCGTCGGGACGACCAGTTCAGGCACCGCTGGGCGAGGGTGGGATCGGCCACGAGCATGGCCGGATCGCCGGTGCGGCGCGCGGCCTCCCTGATGGGTATTGGACGACCGACTGTCTCTTCGACCGCCGCGATCACCTCCCTGACCGAATATCCCCGCCCGGAGCCGAGATTGGCGATCAGATCGTCTTTGCCGGCCAGCAGGTGCCGAAGTGCCAGGACATGCGCGTCGGCGATGTCGCTGACATGGACATAGTCCCGCACGCAGGTTCCGTCCGGTGTGTCGTAGTCGGTCCCGTAGATCGACATGCTCCCGTGCTGGGCGAGGGCGGTCCGCAGAAGGCGGGGGATCAGATGGGTCTCGGGCTCATGGTCCTCCCGCAACTCGCCGTCGGGATCGGCGCCGGCGGCGTTGAAGAATCGGAAGCCGCAATAGCGCAGGCCGTGCGAGGCCGACGCTTCCCGCACCGCGTCCTCCATCATCAGCTTGCTGCGACCGTAGGGCGTGGCCGGCCGCAACGGGTGGGCCTCCGAGATCGGGGCGGTTGCGGCGTCGCCGTACACCGCGGCGGTCGAGGAGAACACCAGCACGTCGACACCGCTCGAGCGCAGGGCCTGGAGCAGGCTGCGCGTGCCGGTAACGTTGGTCGAATAGTAGCGCGCTGGGTGGCGCGTGGACTCGGCGGCGTCGATCCGGGCGGCGAAGTGCAGCGCGGCGACCGGGCGATGGCGGGAGACCACCTCGGCCAGCCGCTGTCCGTCGCAGATATCGCCGACTTCGATCGGCCCCCAGCGGACTGCGTCGCGCGTTCCGTTGGAGAGGTCGTCATAGACCACCGGCCGATACCCCGCGGCCGCGAGAGCCTTGCAGGCATGGCTGCCGACAAACCCGGCGCCACCGGTGACAAGAACAACAGGGTCAGCCATTTAACCGTCTTTATGCCGTGGCCGGAGTCGGGGCAGGGCGTCGCACCATATTGCGGATCCGTCGCGCGGCAAGACTGGAATCATCGGATGCTGGATTGGACCGGCCCTGACGAGGAATGCGGCTTCGGGCGAAAACAGCCGTCTATGCAGACACCTACAGCCGCGCAACGGCCGTCGCCGGCACCCGAACCCTCGCCAGCAGGGCGAGGCCGGCGGCGATCAGCGCCGCGGCGCCGAGCATGACCGTGATCCCGGTCTGCCACAGGATCTGGGTGACGACCGCTATCGGAATCCCGACCGCCACCCGGTATTGCGGGCGGTAGAGCCGGCGCGGCCGGACCTCGATGACGGCGTCCAGCACGCCGGTCGGCCGGGCCCAGCGATCGGTCTGGTCCTGCAGTCCCGCCGCCGCCTCGATCCGGTTGCCTTCGAGCAGCGCGACATACGAGATGATGTCGTTGGTTTCCTGGTATTCCCGGACCACGTCGCCGAGGCCGACCAGATCGCTGGGATCGATGCCGAGGGCCATGGCCTCGCCGAGGCGGGACCCGAGGGATTCCCCATAGGCGTTGGCGGTCTCGATCGCCTTGGTGGCGCCAAGGCCGAAGATCGTCGCCCCCACGATCGCGAGCCCGATCAGGCAGGTGACGGCGTAGAGGGTCGCCAGCTCCCGGTAGGACTGGAAGACCTCCGGATTGGCCAGAACTGCGGTGTGCACCACGATCCCGAGTGCCAGCAGAACCATGGCGGCGAGCCCGGCGATCGCCGTGCTCCGGCTGAATTCCGCGACGATCTCGTGCTCGTAGTAGACGACGATGCTGCCGGCGGGTCCGAACCGGCCGCTCACCGGCAGCGAGAACCGGGACAGCGAGCCATGATGCTGGATCCCGGGAACCTCGCCGCCCATTCCCAGATAGCTGCCGTCGCTCCACTCGACAGGCCCGGCGTCGAACGCCTCGGGATTGCTCAGTACCACCTGATCCGTCAGGTCGACGATCTGGACGGCGCGGACCGCCGAGTCGAATCGCAGCACGCGGTCGCTGGCGGCGCCGAAGCCGATGAAGTCCGAGACCGGCAGGCCCATGGCCAGCATGCCGCCCATCGCCTTGTGGACGGTCTCCGCCTCGGTGCGGATGCGCTCCACGTCGAAGCGCGACGACGCCAGGGTCCACCACGCACCGCCGAGCAGGACGAGACCGGTCAGCACGACGCAGACGAGGGCGGCCAGGCGCGGGCGGGCACGCGCGACCGCGCCTGTCTGCGGGCCGGCCTCCGTCAAATTCGCTTCGAGTTGCTGACTCATACGGGCGCACCTTTCACGTGACCGGCAGAATAGGTCAGCCCGAAGGCGATGCAAGCCGGAGTCGCCCCCGGACCCGTCGCGCTAACGAGTTGCTGCGACTGATCGCGTGTGAAACAGTCGGGCAACGCAATAGCCCTATGTCTCGATGGGAGGAAGGATTCCGTGACGGCAGTCATGTTCCGACGGGCACTGGTGGTGTGCCTTGTCGCCCTGATCGGAGGGACGGCGCTCGCCGGACGCCCGGCAGGGGCTGCCGAGGGCCGGCCGGTGCTGAACTGGCTGGAGTTCGGGGCTGCCACGCAGGAACATTACGAGATTTCTTCCGATCCGCAGGACACGGCGCGGATGCGCGCCGTTCCGGTATGGACCGACAAGCCGGCACGCTTCCGGCTGCTGATGCTGATTCCGTTCAAGTCCGTTGCCGCCTACTCGATCGGCGTCGATGCCGTGATGGAGACGTTCCGGCAGCAGAATATCCCGGCGGAGTTCGAGATCTGGCTGTACGGAAACGACGACGCCATCGCGCAGGAGGCGGTCGCGTGGGCGGAGTCGAACGATGTGGACCTGATCATGCCCGTCGGGTCGAGGGCCGCGGCGTTCATGCACGAGACCTATTCCGGGGGCCGCCTGCCGGTGGTCACCAACTCCGCCAAGGATCCCGTCCTGCTCGGACAGATGCCGGACTACCAGAGCGGCAGCGGCAGCAACATCGCCTATACGTCGAACACGGTGCCGATCCGCCTGTTCATCAGCTATCTTTTCCAGCTCCTGCCGGACCTCAAGAATGTCGGCGTGCTGTATGCCGAATCGAACCTCAGCGCGATCGAGACCCAGGTCGCGCCGCTGCACGATCTGGCGGACTCGTTCGGGCTGACCGTGCACGACGTGGCGGTGCGCGACGGGGAGTTGCTGGAAGACGACCTGATCGCCGGCATGGGGCGGGTTCGTCTGCGGATGGTGAATTCGGATCCCGGTCTCACGGCCAGCGCCTGGATCGTGACCGGATCGACCTCGGTGTATCAGCGGATCGGCCTGATCAACGGGCTTGCCGGCCGCGCGCCGGTCGTCTCGACGCTGCCGGACGTCGTGCGCAGCGGCGACGACAGCGCCGCCGTCTCGATCGGGATCAATCAGTCCACGGCGGTTCAGCTGTCGGCCTTCTACGCCATCAGCATCCTGACGGAAGGCGTCGATCCGGGCTCCCTGTCCGTCGGGGTCGTGACGCCGCCGGATCTCGCCATCAACTTCCGCGTCGCCCGGCAGATCGAGCTTCGGATCCCGTTCCGCTTCATGGAGGCGGCCACGTTCATCTATAACTACGACGGCAGGCAGGTGCGGGCATTCGGTCAGCCGGTCGGATTCATAAACTAGTGCCAGTCTCGGAAACTAGTGCCAGTCCCGGATCGCCCATGACCGATTTCCCATGAGCAGCGCCACAGAGAAATCCCAAGAGGCGGCGACCAGCCGGATCCGGCCGGCGCGGCGCTACAGCCTCGTCATGGGGCTGTCCTATGTCGTCCTGCTGGCGGTGTCGGTCGGGTTCTTCCTGTTCCAGATCGACAAGCGCGAGAAGGCGGAATGGGACGTGCTCGCGAGCGGCCTGAAGGAGCACGGCCTGATCCTCGACGCGCTGGCGTCCGCGGTGGTCAAGCGGTCGCAGGAGATCCGCCAGGACGCCGTTGCGGCCTATGCGTCGGCCCTGAGCGACGCGCATGAGGACCAGGTCCAGAGCCTGATCGACCGGGGGGAGTTCGGCGGCATCTCCCTGCGGATCAACTCCGGGGCCGACGTGCCGTCGACAGCGGCGATCTCAGGCGAGTTCAGCAGGGAAGCCGGCCAGACGGACAGTGCCGAACTGGTCGCGGCCGTGCGGTTGCTGACGGAGTTCCGCTATCTCGTCTCGCTCCTGCCGACGATCAAACGGTCGGCATATCTCTCGCGGACAGGCTTCTCCGTGATGCTCCCGGCGACCCAGGCCGAAGCCGACGCGTTCCAGCAGGGCGCCCAGTCGAGCAATCTGGTCGAGACCGGGATGCCCGACGACAACCCGGAGCGCCAGGGCCGGTGGCTGTTCGGAACCGATCGGGCAGGGCAGCCCGCTCTGCACCTGGTGGTCCCGGTGGACGTCGGGGACCGGTTTCTCGGCGTGATCGCCTTCGAGATCTCCATGGAGTACCTGAACCGGGTCAACGGCGACTTCGACTATCCGGTCGGGCGCACGCTGCTCGTCACCGCCGACGACATCCTGCTGGCGTATCCCGAGGAGGAGGGACTCCGGGCCCCGGTCGGCTCCGACCTCACCGACGCGCTGCCGTCCGACGCGGCGGCGGTCGTCGCGCGTGCCAGCGCGGTTCCGTTGCGCCGCGTCGTCGATGTCGACGGAACCCTGCTCTATGTCGAGCCCCTGGAATCGGCGCCGTGGACCCTGGTCTATCTGGGCGACCGCTGGACAATCCTGGCCAGCCTGATCTCCGACCGCGGACCGGAAATGCTGGCCCTGGTGGCGGTGCTCACGCTCATGCTGCTGATCGCCGGCGGGCTCACCGGCCGCGAGTTCGTGTGGCCGGCCAGCCAGCTGGTCGAGCATATCAAGGCGGCGGGCGAGGTCGGCCCCGCCGGGCCGCCGCGGGTTCCGCCGGGCTGGCGGCCCTGGTTCCGCACGGTCACCAGGGTGTTCCGCGAGAATTCGGACCTGGTGCGCCTGCGCCAGGAATTGCAGATCGCCCATGACATGCAGGCCTCGGTGCTGCCGCGGGAGCCGTTCCGGCACGACCGGATGGTGATCGTCGGCCAGATGCATGCGGCCTACGAGGTCGGAGGCGATTTCTACGACTATTTCGAGATCGACGAGAAGCGGGTCGGCGTGGTGATCGCCGACGTCTCGGGCAAGGGCGTGCCGGCCGGCCTGTTCATGATGATCTCGCGCACGCTGCTGCGCGCCGAAGGGCTCGGCGGCGGCGACCCCGGGGAGTGTCTGACCCGGGTCAACGCCCTGCTGGAGCGCGAGAACGAGGCGGCGATGTTCGTCACGGTGTTCTATGGCGTGATCGACCTGGAGACGTTGACCCTGTCCTACGCGAATGCCGGCCACAATCCGCCCTTCGTGCTGCGGGCCGACGGCACCGTGGTTCCCATCGCGCCGCTGGGCGATCTGGTGCTCGGCGTCATGCCGGGTATCGAATACGGGTCGGCCACGACCCAGCTGTCCCCGCAGGACGCCCTGTTCCTCTATACCGACGGCCTGACCGAGGCCTTCGACGTGAACAACGAGGAATACAAGGAGGCCCGGCTGATCGAGGCCCTGGCGCGATGCCGGGGGCAGTCGGCGGCCGAGATCGGCGACCGGTGCATCGCCGATGTCGAAACCTTCGCGACAGGTGCGGCCCAGGCCGACGACATGACCTGTCTTGTCATCCGGATCGAGCCCGAGACCCCGTCCGCGCCCCAGACGTCATAGCCCGGCGGCCTACAGGGCACGGCATCGGCAGCCCTGTCAGAGCGGTCCCGACTGCAGGATCACCGGGCGGCCCGTGCGCGGATGCGACAGGATATCGGCGTCCAGTCGGAAGACATCGGCCAGCAGGGCCGGTGTCAGGCCGCCCGCCACCGGGCCGTCATAGGCCACTCCGCCGTCGTTCAGCACGACCAGACGGTCGGCATAGGCGGCCGCCAGGTTCAGGTCATGCACCACGGCGATCGCCGCGTTGCCGCGCCGGGTGAAGGCGCTGGCGATCGCCATCACCCGATGCTGGTGCGCCGGATCCAGGCTCGCCGTCGGCTCGTCCAGGATCAGCAGCTTCGGGCCGAGCCGCGGGCTCGCCTGCATCTGGACGAGGCACCGGGCGAGATGCACGCGCTGGCGCTCGCCGCCGGACAGGGTCGGCACGTAGCGGTCGCGCAGATGGGCGATGCCCACCTGCTCCAGCGCGGCAGCGACGAGCTCCGGGGCGTCGAGGTCGGCCCCGGCCTCGCGGGCGCAGTGCAGTCCGAGATGAACCACCTCATAGGCGGTGAAATGGAACAGCAGCGACGTCGACTGCGGCAGCACCGTGCGGCGCAGGGCGAGTTCCCGGGCCGAGTAGTTCGCCACCGGCTGCGCCTGGAGCAGAACCGTGCCGCCGGTCGCGGGGACCTCGCCCGAGATCGCCGCGACCAGGGTCGATTTGCCCGCGCCGTTCGGCCCGACGATCGCCACAAGCTCTCCGGCGTTCATTGAAAAATCGACGTCCGACAGAACCTCCGTGCTGCCGTAGCGCATCGTCAGACGCTGTACCTGCAGCAGCATCGTCATCCCCAATCCCTGCGGCGGACCAGCAGCCAGATGAAGAACGGCCCGCCGACCAGGGCGGTGACCACGCCAATCGGAAGCTCGGCCGGCAGCACGATCATGCGGGCCAGCAGATCGGCCAGCAGGAACAGGCCGGCGCCGAGCAGCGCCGTGCCCGGTAGAAGCCAGCGGTGATCCGGCCCGGCCAACAGCCGCACGATATGCGGCACCACGAGGCCGACGAAGCCGATGACGCCGGAGATCGATACCGCTCCTCCGACCGCCACGGCGCTCAGTCCGATGGCCAGCCGCTTGACGCGCTGCGGGTCGTGGCCCAGGTGGAAGCTCTCGCGCTCTCCCAGAAGCATCGCGTTCAGAGCGCCGGCCAGGCGCGGCAGCAGGAGGATCGGACCCGCCATCAGGACGGCGGCCGGCAGCAGCAGGGACCAGTTCAGCCCGGCGACGCTGCCCAGGGTCCAGAACGACAGGTCGCGGAGCTGCTGTTCGTCGCTGAGGAAGATCAGGAAGCCGATCCCGGCCTGGGCGATGGCGGTGATCGCAACGCCGGCCAGCAGGGTCGTGGCCGCCATGATCTGACCCCCCACGCTGCCGAGGCGGTAGACGATCAGCGTCGCGGTCAGCCCGCCGGCCAGCGCGGCCACGGGCAGGGCGAAGGCCCGGATCTCCGGCGGCAGGGTCCCGACCATGCCGCCCCCGACCACGATGACGGCCACGGCCGCGAGCGCCGCGCCGCTGGAGACGCCGATCAGCGCCGGATCGGCCAGCGGATTGCGAAAGATCCCCTGCATCGTCGCCCCGGCCAATGCCAGGGCGGCGCCGACCAGGCAGCCGGCCGCCACCCGCGGCACCCGGATCGACCAGAACACCAGGGCGTCGCGGGTTTCGGTCTCCCACACAAACTCGGCCCCGAGCGCGTTCAGGATCAGGCGGCCGATCACGCCGGGCGAAATCGACACCGCACCGATGCCCAGCGCCAGAAACAGCGACAGGACCAGCAGGGCGGCACAGCCCGCCACGACGGCCGCCGCCCGGCGCTCGCGCGGCGCCATGGCGGCCAGTCGGGCGCGGTACCCCGGCTTTGACCGTTTCATCGCCGAAGAGAGCGTCATTGCGGTTTGGCGGAGGCGGGGCCGGGATGAAAGGCCGCCGACAGCAGCGCGACCGCCTCGGCGATGCGCGGTCCGAAGCCGAACACCAGCAGCCCGTCGACGCTGACGATCCGTCCGGTCCGCGCCGCCCGGGTCGGCGCGATCTCCGGGCGCTGGAGGATGGCCTGCGGTCCGCCCATCTGCTCCAGCGTGCGGTCCGGCACCAGGACGATCTCCGGGTCCGCGAGCACGGCCGCCTCGGGAGACAACGGCTTGTAGCCCTCGTACCCGGAGATCGCGTTGACCCCGCCCGCCGCCTCGATGATGCCGGCGGCCGCCGTATCGCGCCCGGCGGCCAGCGGGGCACCCTTGCCGACGCTGAGCAGGAACAGCACGCGGGGCGGGTTCGGATGGGCTCGGGCCTGCTGTGAAAGGGCGGTCGCGCGAGTGGTGATCTCGCCGGCCAGCCGCTCCCCATCCGCGGCCCGGCCGAGGGCCGAGGCGACGGTCCGGATCTTGCGGCCGACGCCGGCGATATCGGTGGTGTGTTCCGTGCGCACCAGGGCGACGCCCGCCGCGTCCAGTTGTTCGATCACCGCCTCGGGGCCGGCATCGCCTTCGGCGAGGATGAGGTCCGGCGCCAGCGCCAGGATCGGCTCCACCGCAAGACGGCGCAGATAGCCCACATTGGGCAGCTCATGGGCCGACGGCGGATAGAGGCTGGTGGAATCCACCGCCACCAGCCTGTCCTCCTCTCCGAGCAGATAGACGATTTCGGTGATCGAGCCGCCGATCGAGAGGACCCGCGAGGGCTCGGCCCGGCTCCGGGTGCCGGTCGCCGACGCGATGGCGGCGGCCAGCAGCAGGACCAGCAGAGGTCGAAGGATGATGCGCATCTGCCCGCTCCTCAGAACGCGAGGCGGTAGGCGATGGAGCCCTTGAGGTTGCGGCCCGGCTCCGAGACGCCGGCGAAGACCCGCTCGTGGTCGCGGTCGAACACGTTGTCGACGCCGAGATTGACGGTCAGCCCCTGCAGCGCTTGTTCCGACGGCGCCCATTGCAGATAGAGGTCGAAGACCGAGTAGCCGCCGCGCTCCTCGCTGGCATCGTCCACATTGTCGAAGCCGGAGGCGAACTCGCCCTCGACCCCGACCACCGTGTCGATCTCGGACAGCCGCAGACCGATATCGGTGCTCAGCCGGTCCGGGGTCAGCACGCCGAGAGACTCGCCGGTCCGCGTGTTCTCGCCGTCGATCGACGAGAAGCCGGCCGTCACATAGAAGCGGGGGGTGTCGTAGGACGCTTCGAGTTCGTAGCCCTCGAGCTCCGCTTCCGGAACGTTGACGGTGTTCGTCGTGCCTGCGTTGCAGCCGGTATAGGGCGGGATGAAGCAGCCGCGCGACGGTCCGGCGCTGTTCACCGAGATGTCGATCAGGTTTTCCACGTCGGACTGGAAATAGGCGCCCTTGATGCGGAACGCGTCGTTCTTCAGGAGGGTGTCCGAGCGCTCGTACCCGACGCCGAACTCCAGGGTGTCTGAGACTTCGGGCTTCAGGTTCGGATTGGCCACGAAGCTGTTCACCGCGGTCTGGCCATTGGGCAGCGGGATCGCGAAATGGGTGCCCTCGTTGTAGAGCTCGTTGATCGACGGCGCGCGGAAGGCCCGGCCGTAGCTGGCGAAGCCGACCAGTCCGCGGATCGGCTCGTAGGACACCGCGATCTTCGGCGACACCTCGTCGTCGCTGGAACCGTCGTCGATGTCGGAATCGGCCGAGAAGCTGTCGTAGCGGACTCCGGGGATCACGGTCAGGGTGCCCGGGATCACGTCCTTGACCTCGAAGTTGCCCTGCAGGAAGGCGCCGGCGAACTCGGCCTCGGCGTTCGGCACGCCCGACCGGGTGCCGTCGGCGCTGGCGGAGTCATAGCCCTTCTGCTCGTCCTGCGAGGCCTCCACCCCGTAGGTCAGGGTGAGGGACGAGCGCTCGGCCAGGGAGAACCGGCTGCGGTTGTCGATGAACAGGCCGTAGGTGTCGACGTCCTGATCGACGATACGGCCGGAGTCCTCATAGGTCTGTCCGACCTGGGAATTGGTGAAATAGGCCGACGCGTCCAGGTCGAGCCAGGTCTGACCGAGCGGGGCGTAGAGAACCTGGCCGCGGATCGTGTCGCTGCGGATGTCCTTGTCGGTGATGTCGGAATCCGCCGCCGTATTGGCGAACTGGCCGTTCGCGGGCTCGCGGGCGTCGTTGTTGAACACCAGATAGGAAAGCGAGGCCGACAGGCCCGGGGTAAACTGGATATCGGCCTTGGCCAAGCCCGAGATGATGTCGTCGTCGGAGACGAGCTCGGTGCCGTTGCCGAGTTGGATGTCGTCGGAGTCGCGCTTCACGACGCCGCCGAGCAGGCCGACCCCGTCCATCGGTCGGCCGCCGACGACCAGACTCTCGGTGAATTCCTGATTGACGTCCTGGTAGCCGAACTTGGCGCGGCCGGCGAGGGTGTCGTCGCCGTCCAGAAGGTCGTCGGCGGACAGGGTGCGCAGGGCGATCATGCCGCCCATCGCCCCGCTGCCGTACAGCGAGGAGGCGGGGCCGCGCAGGACCTCGCCACCGGCCAGCAGGGCGGGATCGACGAAGACCCGGCCGTTGTGGCCCGACACGAAGTTCTGGCGCGCGCCGTCGATGCGGATCTGGACGTTCTCGCCCTCGAAGCCTCGGATCGTCGGCACCTGGCCGGTGCGGCGCGGGCCGCCGTCGAAATGGACGCCGGGCACCGAGCGGAACATATCCTCCAGCGTGTCCGGGTCCTTCAGCTCGATCTGGTCGCGATCGATCACGGTGACCATGCCAGGGTACCGCATGGCGGAGATCGGGCTGCGGGTTGCGGTCACGGAGATCGGCCCGAGTTCGAGGGGCGCCGTCTCTGCCGATTGATTGCCGCTCTGCTGCTGAGTGTCGCTCTGCTGGGCCGTCGCGCCCGTCGCAAAGCCGCTGAATGCCAGCGCGAGCGCCGCTGCGCCGACGCTGCCCATACCGATTCTGGTCGTCACTCCAACCCCCTGTCCCTGGAAACGCAAGCCGGACGATGATCGTCGGCGATCGGGACGTTATTAAGAATGACTCGCAAAAGCAATAGTGTTGAGAATGACCCGCAATTGCGTTAATCGGATCGTGTAGACTGGTTTCGGATGCTAGGCAGGGAGTGCAACATGTTCATCGCGATGAACCGCTTTAAGGTCACCAAGGGCTCGGAGGAGGATTTCGAGAAGGTCTGGGCGGAACGGGACAGCCATCTGGACGAGGTGCCCGGCTTCGTCGAGTTCCGCCTGCTGCGCGGGCCGGAGGCGGAGGACCACACGCTGTTCGCCTCGCATACCATCTGGGAGGACCGCGCGGCGTTCGAGGCCTGGACCAGATCCGAGGCCTTCCGCAAGGCCCACGCCGGCGCCGGCGACCGCAAGGTTCTGTATCTCGGCCACCCGCAGTTCGAGGGCTTCGAGGTCATTCTGGAAGGTCGGTAGCCGGTCTCAGGACAATGTCGGAAGGCGTGACGCTGCCGCACGGCACGCCGGACGACCTGGGGTGCAAGGCGGAGGATGAGGCCGTCATGGGCTGATCGTCGGTTTATGGGTCTCCAGCTCCGGCTGCCAGGCGGTATGATCGGCACAGCCGGCCGACCGGGCGGCGGCAGCGTCACTCCAGGTTGACCACGTGCTGAGACAGATCACCCCGAAGCAATGGCTGACTCTGCTGTGCGTTCAACTCTGTACGATCCTGTTTGGCGTCACCGTGACCAGCGTCGCGGTGATCCTCCCGCAGATCAAAGGCGCGCTGTCCGCGACCCAGGATCAGGTGGCATGGATCCTGACCCTGAACCTCGTGGCGACCGCGGCGGCGACGCCGCTGACAGGATGGCTGGCCTCGAAACTGGGCTGGCGCCGGTTGATGGTCGGTTCTGTCCTCGGGTTCACGGGGGCGTCGGTCGCCTGCGGGACCGCCACCTCGCTTGAGTCGCTGCTCGCCTTCCGGGTCATCCAGGGAGCGCTCGGCGCGCCGATCTTTCCCATGGGGCAGGCCATCATCCTGGCGAAGTTCGAGCGAAAGTTCCATCCGATGGCGGTGATGATGTGGGGCGTCGGCGGGGTGATGGGGCCGATCCTGGGTCCGACATTCGGCGGCCTCGTCGCCGACAGTCTGGACTGGCGCTGGTCGTTCTTCATGATCCTGCCGCTCGGCCTCGTGGCCTGTATCCCGACGGTGCTGGCCCTGGGTGACGAGGAACGCGGAACCGCGCGTCGGTTCGACTTCGTCGGTTTTGCCTTCATCGCCATCGCGATCGGGGCTCTTCAGCTCATGTTCGACCGCGGCCAGAGGCTCGACTGGTTCGAGTCCCCGGAGATCATCCTGGAATGCGCTCTGGCGGTCGGGTGCCTCTACCTCTTCGTCGCACATTCGGGGACAACGGCCGCGCCGCTGTTCGAGAGCGCCACGTTCCGAGACAGGAACTTCGTTCTGGGCATCGGCATGGCCATGGTTATGGGAATGCTCCAGTTCACCCCGATGGTGCTTTTCCCGCCCTTGTTGCAGGACCTCCGGGGCTACCCTGAATCCATCGTCGGCTACCTGATCGCCATGCGAGGGGTTGGGAATTTCCTGAGCTTCCTGGTGGTCGCCCCGCTCACCCGGTGGAACCCGCAGGCCACGCTGGCGGCGGGGCTGCTCATCCAAGCCGGTGCCGCTGCCTGGATGGGCGTGCTCGACATGAACATGACGTTCGAGCAGGTGCTGTGGACCAATCTGCTGCACGGCTTCGGGTTCGGGCTCGCCTACACGCCGATGGCGGTCCTGGCCTTCTCCACGCTCGAGCCGCGGCTGCTTACCCAGGGCAATGCCATATTCAGCCTTCTGCGGATGCTCGGCAGCAGCTTGTTCATCGCCGTGACGCTGGTGGTGTTCGTGCGCTCGTCCGCCGAGGCGCATTCCAGTCTCGCCGCGCTCATAACCATGTTCGACGCCCGTTCCCTATCGCTGTGGATAGAGCGGTTCGGCGATCTCGACACACCCCTGCTGCACGGACGTCTCGGCGAAGAGATCCGCCGCCAGGCCGCGATGATCGGCTACATCAACGCCTTCAACCTGCTGGCGATCGTTCCGTTCCTCGTCGCGCCGGCGGTGCTGATGTTCCGGCTGAGACGCTGAGCCACGCGGTGGGCAGGTCGATGAGACGGCACCGGCGCGGCGACGGAGACGAGACCATCCGTTGGGAGGACTCAGAGCCGACGCAGCGTCTTGTGTCCACGCCCACTGGCGTTCGTTTTTGCTTCGTTTATGATCGAATTTGCGAAAACGGCAGATTGGACGAAGACAGTGATGTTCCTGAGCGACCGCCAGTCCGATATCGTTGAACTGGCGAAATCCCAAGGGAAAGTGCTCGTCGAGTCCTTGGCCGAGCGGTTCGGTGTCACGCCGCAAACCATACGCAAGGACCTCAACGATCTTTGCGATGCCAAGATATTGCGCCGGATCCACGGCGGAGCGATCAATCCCTCAGGCACCGAAAATCTCGAATATGAACAAAGACGTCAGGTCGCGGCCGACGAGAAGGCCGCCATCGGGCAGGAGGCAGCAGCCCTCATTCCGAACGGCGCGTCGCTCTTCATCAATATCGGTACGACGACAGAGGCGGTCTCGGAGGCCCTCGTCAATCATCAGAACCTCATGGTGATCACGAACAATCTCAATGTAGCCAATCGCTTGCGGTTGATCCCCACGGTCGAGGTCGTGATTTCCGGCGGCATTGTCAGGCGGTCGGATGGCGGGATCGTCGGAGAGGCGGCGGTCGATTTCATCCGCCAGTTCAAGGTCGACTATGCCATCATCGGAGCCTCCGCCATCGATCAGGACGGCGCCTTGCTCGACTACGATTTTCGAGAAGTGAAGGTGGCTCAGGCGATCATCCAGAATGCGCGAAATGTCATTCTGGTCGCGGATTCAACGAAGCTGGACGTCGCGGCTCCGGTCCGCATCGCACACATCTCCCAGGTCAACACCGTGGTGACCGACGACGGCATTTCGTCCGAATTCCGGGATCTGTGCCGCCAGAACGAGGTCGAACTGATCCGTGTAAGATCCTAGGCAGCTTCATGGTTTTGGGCGCGGATCATTTTCGATTGCTTTTCGAAATCTGCTTAATCATCCTTTAAGCGAAAATTCGAGGATCCAGGCAATGGATCCCGGGCGTAAAGCCGACGCAAGGGTGGAGACGTGCTTGGGTAAGCAGATCTTCGATCTCGCCATTATCGGTGGTGGTGTGAACGGTTGCGGGATCGCACGCGATGCCGCCGGCCGGGGCCTGAGCGTGTTTCTTTGCGAGATGGGCGACCTCGCGCAGGGAACCTCCTCGGCGTCCACCAAGCTGTTCCACGGCGGTCTGCGCTATCTGGAATATTTCGAGTTCAGGTTGGTGCGTGAAGCGTTGAAGGAGCGCGAGGTCCTGCTGTGCGCCATGCCACATATCGCCTGGCCGCTCAGGTTCGTGCTGCCGCATCATCGGGGACTTCGACCGGCCTGGTTTCTGCGGCTCGGCCTGTTCGTCTACGATCATCTGGGTGGTCGCAAGATCCTGCCGGCCACCGAAACCGTGGATCTGCGAAGCGGCCCGATCGGCGCTTCCCTGAAAGACCAGTTCGTGACCGGGTTCGAGTACTCCGACGGCTGGGTCCAGGATTCGCGGCTCGTGGTTCTCAACGCGCGCGACGCCGCCGACAGGGGCGCGTCGGTCAACGTGCGCACCAAATGCCTCGCCGCCGCGCCATCGGACGGTGTCTGGCAGGTTCAGGTCCGCGACGAGGACACCGGCGCGACGCGGACGGTGGCGGCCCGGAGCCTCGTGAACGCCGGCGGTCCGTGGGTCGGTCAGGTCATCAGCCAGTGCGTCCGGGTGAACACCAACGATAACGTCCGCCTGGTGCGAGGCAGTCACATCGTCGTGCGCAAACGGTTCGAGCACGATCGCGCCTTCATCTTCCAGAACGCCGACAAGCGGATCGTCTTCGCGATCCCCTATGAGGAGGGTTTCACGCTGATCGGGACGACCGATCGCGACCACGAGACCAGTCCGTCGGAAGCGGTCTGTACGCCGGAGGAGATCGAGTACCTGTGTCGGTCGGTCTCGGAGTATTTCCGCGATCCGGTCACCGCCGAGGACGTTGTCTGGACCTATTCCGGGGTTCGTCCGCTCTACGACGACGGGGCGAAATCCGCGACGGCGGCGACACGGGACTACGTGCTGAAGGTCGAGCGGTCAGGCGACGCGCCACCTCTGCTCAATATCTTTGGCGGAAAGATCACCACCTATCGCCGGCTGGCGGAGGCCGCGCTGGAGAAGCTGCGCCCGTTCTTTCCGCAGATGGGAAGCACGTGGACCGCCGGAGCCTGTCTGCCGGGCGGTGATTTTCCTGTCGGCGGTGACGAAGAGCAGGGGACGCGCCTGAGGGATCGGTACGGGTTCCTCGATGTGGACTGGGCGCGAAGGCTGATACGGACCTATGGAACCGACGCGTTCGACCTCCTGGGCGATGCGGCCTCCATTGAGGATCTCGGCCAAAACTTCGGCGCGACCCTCACCGAGGCCGAAGTCGTCTGGCTGATGCGGAAGGAATGGGCCCGCTCCGCCTCCGACGTCCTGTGGCGGCGTACCAAGCTGGGCCTGCGGCTGAGCGACGAGCAGGCGAGGACGCTGGACGTCTGGATGCGGGCGTCGCGCGCCGATGAACAGCGCCACGCGCACGGCTCGCGATGATGGAACGGAAGGGAAAGCGGGTGACATGTCGCTGACGTTGGACACGGTCTCGAAGGTCATGGGCGGCGAGGTCCATATTGCGCCGACCACGATCGAGTTCGCATCCGGATCGATGAACGTCCTTCTGGGCCCGACGCTGTCGGGCAAGACGACCTTGATGCGGCTGATGGCCGGGCTCGACCAACCCACGTCGGGACGGGTGTTCTGGCAGGGACGGGACGTCACCGGGATGCGCGTCCAGGACCGTCAGGTGGCCATGGTTTACCAGCAGTTCGTCAACTATCCGTCGATGACCGTGTACGAGAACATCGCCTCGCCCCTGCGGCTGCGCGGGTTCGCCTCGGCCGAGATCGACGCCAAGGTGCGGGCCGCCGCCGCCATGATGAAGCTGAACGAGAGCCAACTCGGCCGCCGTCCGCTGGAGCTGTCCGGCGGTCAGCAGCAGCGGTGCGCCCTGGCACGCGCGCTGGTCAAGGAGGCGGGGCTTGTTCTGTTGGACGAACCGCTTGCAAACCTGGACTACAAGCTGCGCGAAGAGCTGCGCGCGGAGATCCCGAAGATCTTCGAGGAGTCGGGGGCGATCTTCGTCTACGCGACGACCGAACCGCATGAGGCCCTGCTGCTCGGCGGTAACACCGCCTGCCTGTGGGAGGGGCGTGTGACGCAGTTCGGCGCCACGCCGTCGGTCTATCGTCGACCCACCGATGCCACCACGGCGCGGGTGTTCTCCGATCCGCCGATGAACTTTGTGGCCCTGTCCAAGGCCGGAGACGAGCTGGTGATCGACGACGCCCGCCTCGCCGCCGATTTTCCGACCTTCAACCGGCTCGCCGATGGCCGGTACATCGCCGGTTTCCGCGCCAATCATCTCAGGATCGAACGGGGATCCGAGCGGGATCTGGCGTTCCACTGTCGGGTCACCGGCACCGAGATCGGCGGCTCGGAGAGCTTTGTCCATGTCCTGCACGGCGCCGACCGCTGGGTCGCGCTTGTCCATGGCGTCCACGATCTGCCGCATCAGTCCGATCGGACGGTCTTCGTCGATCCGGCGCATGTCTACATGTTCGCGCCCGACGGCGCGTTGGCATGTGCCGCCGCCTATGCGGACGCAGGGTGAGGAGGGCGGCATGGCAAAGATCACGCTCTCCAACCTCGCGCACTCCTACGCCGGCGCCCCGGCAAGCCGGGACGACTACCAGCTCAAGCCGACGATCGATCATGTCTGGGACGATGGAGAAGCCTACGCGCTGCTCGGACCGTCCGGCTGCGGCAAGACCACGCTGCTCAACATCATCTCGGGGCTCCTGGTGCCGTCCCAGGGCCGGATCCTGTTCGACGACACGGACGTCACGGCACTCTCCACCGCGGCCAGGAACGTCGCCCAGGTGTTTCAGTTCCCGGTGGTCTACGACACCATGACCGTCTACGAGAACCTGGCCTTTCCGCTGCGCAACCGGGGTGGGAGCGCGGCCTATGTCGACCGCCGGGTCAAGACGATCGCCGAGATGATCGGCATGACCGGCGACCTGGATCGGCGGGCGCATGGGCTGACCGCCGACGCCAAGCAGAAGATTTCGCTCGGCCGCGGCATGGTCCGCGAGGATGTCTCCGCGATCCTGTTCGACGAGCCGCTGACCGTCATCGATCCGCATATGAAGTGGGAGTTGCGCACCGAGCTGAAGACCCTGCACCGCGAGTTCGGGCATACCATGATCTATGTCACCCACGATCAGACCGAGGCGCTCACCTTCGCCGACAAGGTCGTGGTCATGCTCGACGGCGAGGTGGTGCAGCTCGGCACGCCGGTCGAATTGTTCGAGCGGCCGGAGCACACGTTCGTCGGGTTCTTCATCGGGTCGCCGGGGATGAACGTCCTGCCGGCGACGGTCGAGGGCGATACCGCCTTCCTCGGCGGCCACGCGGTGCCGCTCGGCCGCGCCTTCAGCCATGCCGGTGCCGACGGCATCGAGATCGGGGTCCGCCCGGAGTTCGTAAGCCTCTCGGATGGCGATGACGGTCTGCCGATCAAAGTGACGCGGGTCGAGGATGTCGGCCGGCACCTGGTGGTGCGAACCGATTTCGACGGGACGGAGGTCAACGTGATCGCCCCGGAGGGGGCCAGTATCTCCGACCGGCACAACCGGATCCTGTTCGACCCCCAAGGCATCCATGTCTATTCGGACGGATGGATCGTCGACAGCGATCGACGCGCCGCGCGCGGTGGAGGCAAGCGATGAACAAGACGCTAAACCATCGCGCCTGGTGGATGGTCCTGCCGGTTCTCATTCTCGTGGCGATGAACGCGGTGATACCGCTGATGACGGTGGTGAATTTCTCCGTTCAGGAGGAGTTCTACGGCGAGTTCTCGTTCGTCGGCCTTCAGTGGTTCGCCGACACGCTCGCCGACGAGCGGTTCCAGAACGCGCTGATCCGCCAGCTTGGCTTCACCTTCACCATCCTCGCCATCGAGATCCCGCTCGGCATCGCCATTGCGCTCACCATCCCGCGGTCTGGAGTGTGGGCCTCCGTCTGCCTCGTCCTGATGGCGCTGCCCCTGCTGATCCCGTGGAACGTGGTGGGGGCCATGTGGAACATCTACGCCCTGCCGGATATCGGGTTTCTGGGCTACACGCTGAACTCCGCAGCCGGATTGTTCGGCCACGATCCGGCAAGCGGTCCCTGGTTCGACTACACCCAGGAACCGGTGGCCGCCTGGTTCACCGTCGTCCTCATGGACGTCTGGCATTGGACGTCGCTGGTGGTGCTGCTGGCCTATGCCGGGCTGCAGTCGATCGACAACGCCTACTACCAGGCGGCCAGGATCGACGGCGCCTCGCGCTGGGCGGTGTTTCGCTACATCCAGCTGCCGAAGATGAAGCACACGCTGACGATCGCCGTGCTGCTGCGCTTCATGGACAGCTTCATGATCTACACCGAGCCCTCGGTCCTGACCGGCGGCGGGCCTGGAAACTCGACCACGTTCCTGTCGATCGATTTGGTGAAGGTCGCGCTCGGCCAGCAGGATCTCGGCAACGCCGCGGCGATGAGCATCATCTATTTCCTGATGATCCTGTTGGTCAGTTGGCTGTTCTACACGCTCACCATGCAGGGAGGGAAAAAATGAGAACGCGCTGGATTGTCCCGACGCTCTACATCCTCTTCCTGATGCTGCCGATCTATTGGCTCCTGAACATGTCGTTCAAGACCACCAATGAGATCCTTGGCGGGTTCTCGATGTTCCCGGCGGAGTTCACGGTCGAGAGCTATGTGAAGATCTTCACCGACCCGACCTGGTATTCCGGCTACATCAACTCGATCATCTACGTGGTGATCAACATGGTCATCTCGGTGAGTGTCGCTTTGCCGGCGGCCTATGCGTTCTCGCGCTACCGGTTCCTGGGCGACAAGCATCTGTTCTTCTGGCTGCTGACCAACCGGATGGCTCCGCCGGCCGTCTTCGCCCTGCCGTTTCTGCAGCTCTATTCGACCATGGGTCTGCTGGACACCACGCTGGCGGTGGCGCTGGCGCACTGCCTGTTCAACATTCCGCTGGCCGTCTGGATCCTCGAGGGCTTCATGTCGGGCGTGCCGAAGGAGATCGACGAGACCGCCTATATCGACGGTTACTCCTTTCCGAGATTCTTTGTGAAGATCTTCATGCCGCTGATCGCGTCCGGCATCGGGGTGACGGCGTTCTTCTGCTTCATGTTCTCCTGGGTGGAGATGTTGCTGGCGAAGACCCTCACCACCGTCCAGGCGAAGCCGATCGCGGCGGTGATGACCAAGACGGCGTCGACATCGGGCTACGAACTCGGGCTGCTGGCGGCGGCCGGCGTGCTGACCATCATTCCCGGCGCGATCGTCATCTATTTCGTTCGGAACTACATCGCCAAGGGCTTCGCGATGGGGAGGGTCTGATCATGCGGTTCGGGCTTCTGACGGTCCTGCTCGCGCTGATCCCCGGGATCGCGTTGGCGCAGAACACCGACCCCACCGGCGTCTCGTTCCTGGGCTGGATGGCCTGGACCTGGCAGACGGCCGTGTTCTTCGCCTGTATCGCCACGGCTCTGTTGGTCATGACGGTTTGGGAGATCGCGCGCCCGGGCGGGGATCCGCGTGAGCCGGGCATCCTCGGCATCGATACCACGCGCGGCGACCGGCTCTTCATCTCGCTCTTGAGCGCCGCCTACATCCATCTGGCCTGGTTGGCGTTCTTCAGTGGCCCGCTCTGGTGGGCGTCGATCATCGCGCTTGTCTGGGCGGCGGCGGTCGCGAAATGGGTCTGAAGGCCCGAACGGAATCGTCTTCGAGCCGGCATGGGCCGGTCGAAGCCGTGCAGCACGCGACAAGCGTGCGGAACAAACCGGCGGTTGCCGGAACAAAAGACGTCAGAGGAGGAGACCAATGAAGAAGTCGATATTGGCAGGTTTGGCTGCCACCGGGCTTCTTTGGGGAGGCCCGGCACTCGCCGACATGGCCGCCGCGGAGAAGTGGGTAGACGACGAATTCTCGCAATCGGTCTTGAGCCGGGACGAACAGCTCAAGGAAATGGAGTGGTTCATCAAGGCGGCCGAGCCCTATCAGGGCATGGAAATCAACGTCCTGTCCGAGACCATCCCGACCCATACCTATGAGTCGGAGGTCTTGACCAAGGCCTTCGAGGACATCACCGGCATCAAGGTGAACCACCAACTGCTGGGCGAAGGCGAAGTCGTGCAGGCGGTGCAGACCCAGATGCAGACCCGCCGGAACCTCTACGACGGCTACATCAACGACTCCGATCTGATCGGGACGCACTCGCGTCTGCAGCTGGCCTATAATCTGTCCGATCAGATGGCCGGCGAGTGGGCGGCGTCCACCAATCCGATGCTCGATCTCGACGATTTCATGGGCATCTCCTTCACCACCGGACCGGATGGCAAGCTCTACCAGCTTCCGGATCAGCAGTTCGCCAACCTGTACTGGTTCCGCAAGGACTGGTTCGATCGCGAGGATCTGCAGAAGCAGTTCAAGGAGATCTACGGCTACGATCTCGGCGTGCCGGTGAACTGGTCGGCCTATGAGGACATCGCCGAGTTCTTCAGCGTCCACGTCAAGGAGATCGACGGCGTCCGGGTCTATGGTCACATGGACTACGGCAAGCGCGCCCCCGACCTCGGCTGGCGGATGACCGATGCCTGGCTGTCGATGGCCGGCGCGGGCTCTCCGGGCGAGCCGAACGGCGTGCCGATCGACGAGTGGGGCATTCGCATGGAAGCGGGCTCCTGCAACCCGGCCGGCGCGAGCGTCAGCCGCGGTGGTGCCACCAACGGCCCGGCGGCGGTCTACGCGATCCGCAAGTGGGACGAGTGGCTGCGCGCCTATGCGCCTCCGGGTGCGGCCAGCTACGACTTCTATCAGTCGCTGCCGGCTCTCAGTCAGGGCAATGTCGCCCAGCAGGTCTTCTGGTACACCGCCTTCACCGCTTCGATGGTGGCTCCGAAGTCGGAGGGCAACAACACGGTCGACGAGGCCGGCAAGCCGCTCTGGCGGATGGCGCCGTCCCCGCACGGGCCGTACTGGCAGGAAGGCCAGAAGGTCGGCTATCAGGATGCCGGTTCCTGGACCTTCCTGAAGTCCACCCCGAGCGATCGGGCCCAGGCCGCCTGGCTGTACGCCCAGTTCGTGGTGTCCAAGACCGTCGATGTGCGCAAGAGCCATGTCGGTCTGACGTTCATCCGCGACAGCACCGTCCGGCATCAGAGCTTCACGGAGCGGGCGCCCAACCTGGGCGGTCTGATCGAGTTCTACCGCTCGCCCGACCGGGTGCGTTGGTCGCCGACCGGCATCAACGTGCCGGACTATCCGAAGCTGGCCCAGCTCTGGTGGCAGCAGATCGGCGACGTCAACTCCGGTGCCTTCACCCCACAGGAAGCCATGGACCGTCTCGCCGGTGAAATGGACACCATCATGGGTCGGATGCAGCGTGCCGATGAGTCGAGCAACGTCTACGGCGGCTGCGGTCCGCGCCTGAACGAGCCGAAGGATCCTTCCGAATGGCTCGGCAAGCCGGACGGCCCCAAGGCGAAGCTCGACAACGAGAAGCCGAAAGGCGAAACCGTCGCCTACGAGGAAATCATCAAGCGCTGGCAGTAAGGTTCCGCGCATACCGAGTATCGGACGCCGGGGCTTCGCCGCCCCGGCGTTTTCTTTGATTCACGACAACGCTCTACCGCGGGTTACGTTTCCGCGGCCCCGATCCTCTGCCGGCGGTCGGTCCGGACGTTCCAGATGAAGAACACGACGAACAGGGCCGTCCCGATGAAGTTCACGGACCAGTCGTTCGGCCACAGGATCGTCACGCCGATCGCGAACAGCACGGCGCGCATCGGCCAGGACACCGGTGCCTCCAGATAGCCCTCCATCGCCCCGATCAGCGCGTAGATCCCGACCAGGGCGAAAGCGAAGATCTCCAGTGCAAGAACAGGATCACCGTTCAGGAAGGGCGTGTAGGCGAAGAGCACCGGCACGATGTACAGCGTCTTGGCGATCTTCCAGGCGGTGAACCCGGTCGCCATCGGCGGGCTCTTGGCGATCGCCGCGGCGGCAAAGGCGGTGAGGCAGACCGGCGGCGTGACATTCGAGTCCAGACTCAGCCAGTAGATGATCATGTGGGCCGACAGCAGCGCCGTCGTCAGGATCGCCGGCGTCAGCGTGGCATCCTTCACCATGGACATCATCTCGGCCGGGATCGCCGCCACCAGCCCGGCCGCCGCCTCGCGGGTCATCGGTCCGTCGAGCAGGGCGGCCTTGTCCGGGGACGTGAGCATCAGGATGGCCTTGGCCGCGTCCGGGATCTGTCCGGAGGCAAAGGCGGTGATGATTTCGCTGCGCACGATCATATCCGCCAAGGCGGGCGCCGAGAGGGTGGCGAGGACGATGTAGGAGGCAGTCACCGGCAATCCCATGCCAAGCACGAGACTGGCCAATGCGATCAGCACGAGGGCGATCAGAAGGTTCCCGCCGGCCCAGTCGTCGATCATCAGCGAGAACGTGTTGCCGATGCCCGTCAGGGTCACCGCGTTGACGACGATGCCGACCGAGACCAGCAGGACCGCCGTCAGGATCATGTTGCGGGCTCCGCCGGCCATGGCCGACAGTATCTCGCGATGGCCCATACGATGCGTGCGGGTCAGCCAGGACGACGCGATGGTCGCCAGGATGGCGTAACCGGCGGCATAGGTCGGCGTGAACCCCGCGATCAGCATGGCGATCAGCAGGGTGATCGGGATGAAGAAGGTCGTGCCGCGCTTGAGCACCTCTCCGATCCGCGGCGCATCGTCATCCAGGGATTTCAGGTCGCGCTTCTTCGCCTCTACCCGCACAAAGCAGGCGACCCCGAAGAAATAGAGCATCGCCGGCAGCACCGAGACGGCGGCGATCGTCAGATACGAGATCTGCGTGTAGCTCGCCATGACGAACGCGCCGGCGCCCATGATCGGCGGCATCAGCATACCGCCGGTGGATGCCGTCGCCTCGACCCCTGCGGCGAAGCGGGCGGGGAAGCCCGCGCGTTTCATCAGGGGGATCGTGATGACCCCGGTGGACACCGTGTTGGCCACCGCCGAGCCCGAGATCGTTCCCATGAGCGCCGAGCCGAGCACGGCGACGAACCCGGGGCCGCCGACCAGCTTGCCGGCGATCGCGCGGGCGAAGTCGATGATGAAATCGCCGGCACCGGACTGGACGAGGAAGGCGCCGAACAGAATGAACATGAAGACGTAGCTGTAGGAGATCGTTGCGATCACCCCGAACATGCCGTCGTCCGAGTAGAACGAGCGGAACAGCATGGTCTCGTACCCGAGCCCCGAGAACGACAGCACGCCCGGGAACCAGCTTCCCCATGCCGTCACGTAGGTGAAGGCGAGGACGATCAGGATCGGGATGATCAGACCGGTGGTCCGCCGGGTGAACTCTATCGCCAGCGCGACCGCGATCGCGGTGAAGATCCAGTCGTACCAAAGGAAGGCCCCGTTGCGGGCGTAGAACGTCTCCTCGCCGAGAACGAGATAGGCGAACAGCGAGAGGGCGGCGAGACCGAGGACGATGTCCAGCATCATCGCCAAACGGCGCCCGGTCGCGCTCGTCGAGTGCCAGGCCGGGAAGAGCAGCGCGCACAGCAGCCCGAAGCCGGCGAAATGCAGCACGGACGCACGCAGCTCGGACATCGTGCCGAGGGTGTTGATCCAGATGTGCAGAACCGCCAGTCCCACACCGATCCAGAACGCGGCGCGGCCGGCTAGGGAGTCGGCCGGGCGTTGGCGCGTCGACTGGTCGACCTCTCCGGCGGCGGAAGCGTCCATCGTGTCTGAAAGTTCATGCGCGCCGGCTTGGCGCTCGCCGTCGGTCACGTCGGTGCTCCCGATTCCGAAGAGGGGGCGGCGGGTGCTGGAACGTCCGTTCCCGCACCCGCCGCGTGATGTCAGACCAATCGGGTCACTGGGCGACCAGGGAGGCGGGGATGGTGAGACCGGCCTCCTTGAAGTAGCGCGCCGCGCCCGGATGCAACGGCACCGGCAGGCCGGACATCGCGCTGTCGAGCGACATCGCTTTGGTCGCCGCGTGGATGTTGTTCAGGAAAGGGAGGTTCTCGAAGATCGCCTTGGTGATCTGGTAGACGTCCTCCTCCGGAACATCCTGGTGCACGCCGAGGAAGTTCGGCTGTGCGATGGTGTTCAGGTCGGTGTCCTGACCCGGATAGGTGCCGGCGGGGACCGTGTACTTGTAGTACAGGCCGGTGCCGCCGTCGGCCTTTGCGGCTTCCTCGTCGGTGAACTGAAGGATCTTCACGCCGCCGCCCATCTGCGCCTGGATGCGGGTGATGACCGAGACCGGCGGGCCGCCGGGAATGCCGGCGCCGACGATCGAGCCGTTCTGCAGGCTGTCGGCGGTCGGCCCGTAGCCTTGGAACACGAGGTCATAGCCCTCGGCATCGATGCCGAGATTCTTCAGAATGAACCGATTGGAATGCTCGGTGCCGCTGTTCCGCGCGCCGATCGAGAACTTCTTGCCCGTCAGGCCCGCCAGATCGGCGGCGGTGCCGGTCTTCGCGTCGTCCGCCATGACGACGAAATGCTCGACATTGGGCCAAAGCATGGCGATCGACCGCAGGTGCGGCTGGGGGCCGTCCTGGGCGAGCGATCCGCTACCTTCCTTGGCGTAGAGGCCGAACAGGCCCTGCAGAATAGCGAATTCAGCCTGCTTCTCGCGCATGAGCTTGACGTTCTCACCGGAGCCCGCGGAGCTGATCGCGGACAGGCCGATCTTCTGAGTCGGCTCAAGCTTGACCTTGATCAGCGTCGCGATGGCGACGCCCACGGGATAGTAGGTTCCGCCGGTTGTGGCGGTTGAGAGCACGTAGTTTCGGGCGTCCTGCGCGTGGGCTGGAGATCCCGAGATGGCAGCGATAATCGCCGCGGCGGCAGCGAGCACTTTAAGGCTCTGAGTCTTCATTACTTGTTTCCTCCAGGGGGAAATGCCTGGGACAGACGCAAGACTGACCGCCCGGTATTTTCCGGCGGATTCATGGAAGGGTCGCGGCGCGGACTCTCTGCCCATGTCTTGGCGGCATTTCCGAAAACGACGGTCACCATTTGTACCGCCGGGCGCGACGGTATATCGGGTCGGCGGATACTGGAACTGGGAAATGCAGCGAACGGCCGTCTGAGCCGCAGAATCTTGGGGGCTCTCACACCCGCACCCTGTCACGGCTTCGAGGATGGGACGCTCGAATCCGAGGGGCCGGTTCTGGATCGCGCCGCATCGGCTGAGGATGTCCATCGGGACAATGCTTCGGCGCGCCGGATCCGGATGGTTTGCGGCCGACCAGAGGACGCTGGATGCTGAAGGGCGTTCTGCCCCTCCGGCGCTACTGGCCAGGGAGCGGCACCTGCATGCGGGTCGGTACAGTCGGCGTCGGGAAGGTGCCGACGTGGTAGGCGTGGCACTGGGTGCAGCTGTCTCCGGCCTGTCCCGGGGCGTGGCACTGCGAACAGGTGGCGACGGTCGGCTGGCTGAAGCCGGCGATCACGCCGGTCGTCGGATCGCCTTGCAGGTACTGCTCCTGGAACGCGGTCGCGCCGCCCGGTCCGTCCGGCCGGATCACGGCGTGGCAGGTCTGGCATCCGCCGGACTCGGCGACCAGGCTGAAATGCGGCGCGTGGGCGAAGCGTACGAAGGTCCGGATGTCGGGATCGTAGTCCATCGGCGACCAGTTGACGCCGCCGGTCCCGGCAGCCGTCCCGTCCTGGGGGCGGTCGATGCTGTGGCACCGCAGACAGGTTCCGGGAGCCTGAGCGCCGCTGAAGACGGAAAGCAATGTGCCGCCGCCTTCTGTCTGCGGCTTCGCGGCCGCTATGTCGATCCAGGCCCGCATGAACGGATCCGCATGTCCGGTCGGCCGATACCTCAGCGCGAATTCGCCGCGGTACCAGCCGCCGGCGCGCATCCAGTCCTCCGGAGTGACATTGGGCTCGATCCGCATCGGCGGCGAGGCGAGGTCGGTCCGTGCGACCGGCGGCGTCTGTGCCGTGTCCGGGGGCGGTGCCAGAGCCTCGTCCGCGGGCACCTTGGGCGCCTGGAAGGTGTTCAGGCCGTCGGCGGAGGGCAGGGCCAGGATGTCCGACTGGTCGACGGCCGGCGCCAGATCGCCCGACGGGGCGGCGAGAATGTCCGACTGATCCGCTGACGGTGCGGCGAGGATATCCGACTGGTCCGGCACGGGGGCCAGGATATCCGACTGGTCGCCCGAAGGCGGCGCCAGGATGTCGGACTGCGCGTCGCTTGGGGCGGCGAGGATCGTCGATTGGTCGGGTGCCGCAATGGGAGCCGGAGCGTCGGTTCCTGCGGGTTTGGGCCCGGGAATCGGGTCCGGCAGCTCCGGGAACGGTCGGGAGAGGTCGCTTGCCAGGGACGGGAACCATTCATCGGCGGCGGCCGCCAATACGTCCATCGGCAGATAGCCGAGCAGGGCGCCCGTCTGATCGGCGGTCGGGCCCGCGCCGCGCTGGTCGGGAGCACCGTCCGCCAGCCTCGTTTCCGCCGCCTGGACCCCGTCGGCCAGCAGGTCGCCGATCAGGCGCTTCACCGCGAAGGCCACGGTCGCGACCGCCCGGATATCCTCCGGTGCCGCATCCCGCAGGTCCAGAAGGTCCAGGCCCTCCAGTCGGTCGAGGGCTGCTGCCACCGACGCGTCCGCCACGAGAAGGCGCGCCATGAACGGGCTGATCGGCTCTTCCGACCATTCGGGCCAGGCACCGATATCCACGCCGCGGGCTTTCAGTTCCCGCAGATCCAGCCCCGGCACCGCCAGGAACCGGAGCCCGGCTGGTCCGATCGATCCGGTCCCGGCGATATCGGCCTGGTGGCAGGACGCGCACATGGTCTCGAAGCTTGCGGTGAGCATGGCCCGGCCGTCGTCCGACGGCAGGTGACAGACCGTGCAGCTCTCCGGCGCCTTGCCGGCGCTTTCGGCGGCATCGAAATGCCGGTCGAGATGGGCTGCATGGTCGAAGGCGATACGGGGCCGACGGTTGAATAGCGGCCTGTCGAACTCCGGGTGACCGTTCGCGAACGAGGCAAACTGAGCCGTGTGGCAGGTCTGGCAGGCGCCTTCCGGCATCTCGGTGAGGTGGGCCTCGACGCCGCGGTGCTCACGGTGACAGGTGGCACATCCGACGCTCGACGTCGGTGCGTCGGCATCGGCGAACAGCCATCCCGATACCCTGAACTCGAACGGCGTTTCGGTGTCGTGCTCCGCGCGATGCGCTTGAGCCACGTCGGTCAGGGCGGCGGTCACGGCGGCGGGCCGGGAATGCGGCAGCTCGGCATGGTCGCCGAGGTCGTGGCAGGTGTGGCAGGCGGCATCGCCGTGGCCTTCCGGCGCCATGCCGAAAGCGGTCATGACCCAGCCGGCGGGCCCGTCGTCGAATCCCTGGTGGCAGCCCGCGCAGCCGCCGACCACGCTGTGCTGGAACGTGAGCGGCCCTGGCGACAGCAGGGCTTCGCGGTCGGTGCCCGTCAGCGCGATCATGACCAGTCCGATGACCGCGACAACGACCATGCGGGTGATCCGGCGGCGCAGCGCGCTCAGGCTGCGTACCGGGACGCAGGGCGGGCGCTGAACCGAACAGGCGCCGTCGGGCAGCGGACCGGCCTGGCAGGGGCCGCCGGCGCTGGCTGGGCGTGTGCAGTGCCAGCGGTCGCCCCGGCGCACCGGCACGCAGTCGGCGGCACCTTGGCAGTTGCCTGTGGCGTCGGGCCCACGCGGGCATGGCTGACCGAGGGCGAGCCGGCCGCATCGCCATTTCCGGTCGGGGCGGTCGTAGGATCCGGCGCCGCCGGCTTTGCCGGGGCCACCGGTCACGGCCCCACCTGGAAGGCATAGGCGAGGACCGCGTGGATCACCACCAGGATCAGAAGCGCGTGCGCCAACGGGACATGGACGAACAGCCAGAGCCGCAGTGCCATCTGAGCGGCGTACTGGTAGTCGAGGTCATCCTTGGCCTCGACAAGTTCACAGAGCCGCTCGAGCGTGTCTCGCCCGCTCGCATCGACATACCGGTGAAGCGAACGGATCTGCTGGAGCTGACGACGCTGGTGGCCGTGATATCCGGTCAGATGGGACAGCGCATTCCGCGGCCGCTGGAAATAGACGCTCAGTTCCTTTTGGTAATAGTCGGCGATGGTGACCGACGCCGTGTCTCGGGCCGAGGCGATGGCCAGGGCCTGCGCCTCGGCGGCAATCTCGGCTCGGCGGGTGGCGATACGGTCGTAGAGTTCCCGGGCCCCGTGATCGCGCATGCGCCTGGGCAGGATCCGGTTCAACCAAATCCCGACCGTCCCGCTGATCGCAACCGCCACGAACGGGATCCAGAGCGCGACCTCGAACGGGCCGTCCGGCAGGCCGAATCCGGTATGGGTCAGGAAGACGGCGACGGCGAACCAGCCGGCGTAGATATGGACCTGTTCCCAGGCCGACGCGCTGCCCAGGGGGAGCACCGGGATGCGTCGGCGCGCCTCGAACAGGGCGAGCGCGGCGATCAGGATCAGCAGGATCCAGCCGGTCATGAACCGGGTGTCGTGCAGGGTCGTTTCCGCCAGATGGGCGGTGGCCACGAGCAGGGCGGCGGCGATGCCAACGATCGTGCCGTTGCGGATCCTCCGGCGGGCGAACCCGGTCAGCGACGCAGCCATGCCACCAGCTCTCCCGGGTCGCTCATGTCGAGGCGGACCAGGGCGTCGTTCGGGCAGGCGCGCTGGCAGGCAGGCCCGCCAAGCTGTCCGGCGCACAGATCGCATTTGGTCGCCCGATGGATCGCCGTTCCCGTCTCCCGGTCGGTGATCACCTGGCCGGCGCGGTCGGCGATCTCGACCATGACGATGTTGTCGTAGGGGCAGCTCCGCGCGCAGGTGCCGCAGCCGATGCAGGTTTCGTCGTTGATGTGGACGTCGCCGAGCGACAGGTCGCGCTGGATCGCACCGGTCGGACAGCCGATCAGGCAGACGGCATCGACGCAGTGCATGCAGGCATGGGCGATCATCACGTCGCCATGGGAGGGGCCCTGGCGCACGAAGCGCGGGTTGCCGTCATGGGTCGCCGCGCAGGCCTTCACGCAGTCGTCGCAGCCGGTGCAGCGGTCGAGGTCGATCACCATCGACTGGGTGCCGTTGATGATCCGCTCGTCGATCAGGAAGTTGACCAGCGGCTGTTCGATCCCGGTGGCGCTCTCGTCCCGCTTCCAGACCGGCGTCGAGGGCGCCTCCGCCGGGGTCTCTGTCGGCAACAGGTGCTCGGGCAGGGTGGGCAGGACGTAGCGCTCCATGACCAGGGCCGGCACCCGCAGAATGTCGAGATAGCCGATCGCCCGCAGGCTGTAGCGCAGCGGCCGCGCCGCCCCCGATCGCCATTGCCGGACCAGTTCCTCGAAGCCGAAGACGTCGTTGTTCTTCAGGTAGCCGACCGTGCGGTCGCCGTGATCCAGGTGCTCGGTCACCCGGGCGAAACCGGCGCGAACCATGATCAGGTCGTCGGCAAGGCTGCCTTCCTCGGCGATCAGCGGTTCGCCCGCCAGGGGCTCGCTGGAGTCCGACGGCACCTCGCCGGTGGGGAAGAGTTCCTGGGTCCCGTGGTTCTCGAAGCGGATCTCCTCGGCGACGACGGCCCTGGTTTCCGCGTCCAGGTGGGCGAACAGCGGGCTTTCCGCCAGATGGGCGAGCAGGCTGCGGGTGCGGTGCAGGTGGTCGACGGTCTCGCGCAGGCCGGGGTCGCGGGCGCGCAGGTCGCGCAGTCCCTGCCATCTCAGCTCGATCACTTCGCAGTCGGTGCCGGCGAACACCGTTGCGGTGCGCGGGGTACGCGAGAGGGCCGAGATCTCGCCGAACATGTCGCCATGACCGAGCGGAATGATCGACTGCTCGGCCATCACCCGGTCGATGTCCGGCAGATAGGCCCGGTCCCGGTCGGCGCGCAGATGCACGGCGCCGGATCGCGGCGACAGGGTTCGGGTTTCGATCTCCGGCGAATTGCCCCAGAGCTGGGACAGCGCCCGCCAGACCGACCGGCGACGCCGCGGCATCGCGCGGTTGCTGTCGGGAAGGCCGGCATAGAGGACGCAGGCCGTGCCGGTCAGGATCACGAAGACCGAGTTCCCGTAATCCCCCTCTCGCACCACGATATCGCCGCGCTGGTAGCGGTTGATCCGGGCGTCGTTGCGCACGATGTCCGCCAGGAGCAGGCCCGGCGGGAACCGGTCCGGATCGAGATCGCGGAACACCGGTGCCGCCAGGATCCGCTCGACCGCCCCCACCGCCAGATCCGGGTCGAACGGATTGTCCCAGCGTCGGGGCCTGCTGATCGCGGTTGCGGGGGAAAGCACCTCGACGATCCTCAGCGGGCCGGTGTGCCCTTGTAGGCGGAGTCCGGCGGCAGGACCTGGTCGATCGCGCCGAAGGTGCTGCCGTCATACTTCTCGACGATCTGGCGGGTGATCGCGCCGACCTTGTCCGCCGCCGCCGACAGGGCCGCGTCGTTGTTCAGCTTGAGGCCGGCACTGTTGGCCGCCACTCCCATCTGTCCGAGTTCCTCGATCTTCAGGTACCCCTCGAGGGCAGCGATTGCCTGGCGGGCCGCCTGGGCGCGCGTGGCCATGGACACCGCGTAGGACGCCTTCTGGGTCGCCTTGCCGACCGCGCGCAGCGCCGTCTCCAACTCGACCGCCCGGCCGACGACGAACATCAGCCGCTTGTCGTTGAGCGAGGCGGGTGCGTTGGCGGCCCCCTTGTTGTGCCAGGTGTTGTGGCGGACCTCGCCCTGGGACCAGGTGACCAGCTCGAACGGGCTGCCGGCCTTGTGCCCGCCGACATTCACCAGCTTCTCGTTCGGCACCACGTGGCAGGAGAAGCAGTTGCTTGCCCAGGCATACATATCCTTGGGGCGGATCATGCCGGCGGCCTCGGCCTTCTGCCAGCGGAGCGCGATCTCTTCCTGGCTTTCCTGGCCTTCCTTCTTGCCGCTGAAGCCGCTGTGGATCGGCTGCCAGGCGCTCGCCGCGCCGTGACAGCTCTCGCAGGACACGCCGGCGACCGGCTCGGGCTCTCCGCCGCTGGTCTCTACCGTGGTGAAGTGGCAGTTGAGGCACAGGCTCTCCGACTTGATCCGCCGCATGCCCATGCGTTCGGCGATGTCGTTCGCCTCCTTCTTGCGGGTCAGCTCGGTGAAGGTCGAGAAGTGGTGCGTACCCTTCCAGATTTCCGTCTCGGTCTTGTGGCACTCGGCGCATTTGGCCGGGCCGATCACCTTGAACGCCCCGTCGCCGCTCTGGGCCGCGGCGGGCGAGCCGGCGAGTGCCGCCGTGACGACCAGGGTCGTGACAAGCAACGATGCCGCCGTGGCGAGCCGGCCGAGGGCCGATAGTCCCGTTGACTGGTGCATCGTGGCGTCCTCCGTCGATTTCATTCTAGCGTCGTGCGGTTTGGTCATGCGTCGAGTATCAACCTGTCGCGCGGTACGGCCATGCAGGCGAGGCAGGTGCCCGGTTCCGGAACCACGGCCGGCTCCGCCACGTAGTCTACCGCGCCCGCCTTGATGGCAACGATACAGGTGCCGCAATGCCCGGCCCTGCAGCCGCTCTCCAGGGCCACGCCGTTGCTCTCGGCCAGGGCGAGAATCGAGCCGGCCGACCCGTCCCAGTTCAGGGTCTTGCCGGATCGGTCGAAGCGGACCTCCACACCCGGTTTGGCTTCTGCCGCGGGGCGTTCGGTCGGTTGACGGTGTGCGGTGGCCGCGCCGAAGGCTTCGACCCGGATATCCTCGGACGGCACGCCCCAATCGCGCAGGCCGCCGGCGACGGATTCCATCATCGGCGCCGGTCCGCACAGATAGAATAGGTAGTTGGTCGACGGCAGCGTGTCCCTCAGCAACGCCAGATCGATCCGGCCCGGCCGGTCGTAGTCCCGGCCGAGGACGCAGGCCTCGGTCGGCCGGCTGTAGCAGGTAACCACATGCAGGGTCGGGTAGAGCCGGCGCAGTCCGGCGATATGCTCGGCGAAGGCGTGCTGGTCGCGGTTGCGCACGCCGTAGAACAGCCGGATCTCGCGTTCCGTCTGGCCGTCGCACATCGCGTTGAGCATGCTCAGCAGCGGCGTGATGCCGATGCCGCCGGCGATCAGCACGATCGGCTGGTCGGAGGCGGGATCGCCGGTGAAGGCGCCGGTGGGCCCGCGCACGTCCAGGATGTCGCCCTCGCGCACCACGTCGTTCAGGTAACCCGACACGATGCCCGGATCGCAGGCCGCGCCTTCGGGGGCGGGCACCTTTTTCACGCTGATGCGATAGCGTCCGCCGTCGCTCGGCGCGTCGGACAGGGAATAGCAGCGCACCAGCGGTTTGGACCGGTCCGGGAGCCGGAACTGGAACGTCAGAAACTGGCCCGGCAGGTAGCGCGGTAGGGGGCGGCCGTTGTGCGCGACCAGCTCTAAGGAATGGACGTCTTCGGCCTCGCGGACCTTGCGCACGACCTTCAGCTTGCGGAATCCGCTCCAGGAATTGACGGCGAGGTCGCGCTCCGCTTCGGCGTGGCGCAGCGACAGCTCGACCCGACGCTCGAACAGTCGGGCCTCGGCGGCGAAACTGCGGCGCTCCAGATAGCCCCGCCGCCATGTCCCGTACAGGCCGAGCGCCATCTGGGCGACTGTGCCGGCGACGATGACATAGCCGAGTGTCTCAAGGATCCCGATCATCGCTAGAATCTTACCAGCAACTCGGTGCGCGCGCCGTAGCCGAGGTCGCGGGCCTCTTCGCGGGATACGAAGCCATCGAGCTGCAGGACGAAACGGGAGCCCAGCGCCTGCTGAAAGCGCAGGCCGATCGCGGCGGCATCCCGCTGGTCCGGATCGGTGGCGATCCGGGTGCCGAGTTCGGCGACGAGTTGGGTGCGCTCCTGGTTGAAGAACATCTGATAGCCGGCGGCGGCGGCGACCACGTCGTCTGCCCGGTTGCTCAGGGCGGTCCCGTAATCGCCGAGACCGGGGGAGGCGAAAAGGATGCCAACCGGCCCGAGCGGGCCGCCGGCGATCGGATCGCGGGCCGCCGAGGTGAACCGGTCCACGGCCCAGGCGGCGTTGACGTACATCACGTCGTCGTTGCCCATCGGGTCGCCGGAAAGCTCGGCCAGGAACACGGTGCCGGTATCGACCGCCTCGGACGTGTCGTCGAGGGCGACGGACTGGGCGACGCGGAAGGCGGTGTTCAGCTTGCCGAAACGCTGGGTCGCGGCCGCACCCAGGAACAGGCCGTCGGTTCCATTGTCGCCGTCCTCGCCCTCCGTCACCCAGAGTGCGTCAAGCGCGACGGTGGAAGCCCGGAAGTCGGTCTCCGAGAACAGGCCGACCAGCTTGGCCTTGTCGTCGCGCGCGTTGTCGCTGCGGTGGATGTTGCCCCAGCCGAACAGCGCGGTGAGGCGGGTATCGACCGAGATGTCCCGGGCGATCAGGGTGTCCCGGGTGACGGCGACGGCATCGACCGTGTCGTTGATCAGCAGGCCTTCCTGGAACAGCAGCTGCTGGCGCCCGACGGTAAAGCCGATATCCAGGCCGCCGGTGTCGAACGGATCGGCATCGGGGAAGAGCTCGCCGATCTCTCCCTCGAAGAACAGGGCGGTGATCTCGCCGCTGAACTGATTGTCGAAGCCTTCCCTGTCCTCCGGGCGGCGGTGGTAGCCGGAGAACCGGCCCCCGTCGCGCAGGGGCGACAGGCCGAACAGCACCCGCTCGGTGCCGCTGAGCTGCAGGTTGGCGAACAGGTCGAGCCGGTTGGCCCATTCCTGCACTTCCGGGGCGTCGCCGTTCTTGAAGATTCCGACACCCGTGCGGTACTGGCCGAAGACCCAGAGCGCGGGCTGCCACACGGCGCCGGTGGGCAGCTCGAAACCGGGATCCAGCGGGCCGGTCCCCAGCAGGTCCGAACCGATCTCCAGCAGCGGCTCGGTGCGCGCCGGCAGCGCGTCGCCCTTGTAGGGGATCACTTCTTCGGAAAGCGTCTTCACCTCGGCCGAGACCGACGACGTGGCGAGGACGATGGCGGCTGCCGGAAGCAGCCGCAGCCAATGGGGCATCCGGTTCATTGGACTTCTGCCCGGTTCTGGCCGCCGAGGGTCACGACCGTCTCCCGTTCGGCGATGGTCAGCGTGCCGTCGACGACGGCATCGGCGACCTGGCGCGGGCTCATGCCGTAGTCGAAGCCGATGTCCTGGATCGCCAGGATCAGGTTGACCGGCACCATCTGCGCCTTGAGCTTCACGGAGATCGCATAGGGCCCCGACCCGGTGAGGGCCTCCGCCGGCACCGCATACTCGGCAGTCCGCTGGCCCAGCGGGTCGATGGTCTGCTTGTGTTTCCGCGCCGTTCTCGGCCGGCCGTAGATCGTCGTCGGCAGCGCTTCGGGCCGCACGAAGGGCAGCACGCCCTGGGAGGTGTTGATCGGCAGCACCTGCTCCCGTTCGCCGCCGCGCAGCAGGCGGACCAGGAACTTGGACTGCAGGTTGAACAAATCCTCGTCGAGCGGAAGTTCGCCGGCATGGACATAGGCGGAATGGGTGTCGCGCAGGTCACCGTTCGGATCGCGGTCGCCGGACCGGTACACAACGGCCCCGTCGGCATTCGTCACGGTCACGTCCAGGAACATCAGCCGTTCGGCGTCGAAGCCGGTCGGCACCGAATGGCCGTCCGTGATGTTGCGCACCGTCGCCGAAAACGACAGGTCGCCCGGCGCCGCCGATGTGATTCGGATCTCGTCGAGCGCCAGGCCGTTGCGCAGGACCTCCAACCGGCGCTCATCGGCCTTCGCCAGGCGCTTCTTCTGCGCCTCGACGATCTTGCGGCCGTCATACCGGTCGTCTATCGAGCGCCATGCCTCGGGGAAGGGGTAGTCGCGCGGGGCGGCCTTCTCGAAGGCGTCGGTTCCCCAACCGGCGGCATCGTCGAAGGTCATCCATTCCCGCATGGTCTTGAAGCTCTGCGCCTTCACGTTCAGCGGGAACAGGCCGGGGTGAAGGATGGAATGGTCCGGGCCGGCGAAGAAATGACTGGCCAGTTTGCGGGTCCGCGTCGGCTCGCCGCCGACGATCGCCGCCGGGCCTTCCTCATAGCCGGAGGCCACGCCCTGCTCCTTGCCCATATGGCAGTCCTGGCAGGTCACCCCGGCCTGGGAGGCCGGCGACTGATGATACTCGGCGAAGGCCTCCTCCAGGCGGAAGCCGTTGACCAGGGTCACGTCGTGGCAGGTACCGCAGAAGCCGGGGGTGACCAGCGGAAAGAACCGTTCGACTTCGGTATGGATGGCGCGGCCGGGTGCCGAGCGGTCGGTGGAGACCCGATAGGTCTCCGGTTCGTCCAGCACGCGATTCAGTTCCTCGTCGCCCTTGGGGCCGAAGACCGGTTCGTACAGATCGCCCTCGACGATCGCGAGGCGGCCGCTGATCTTGCCGTAGTTGCGGTCGATCCGGTGGCAGGTGATGCAGGTCACGCCTTCCCGCGAGGTCGGGTGCCGGTCGAAATTGGAGACATAGACCGACTCTTCCAGGTTCATGCCCACCGGCGAATGGCAGCGCACGCAGAAGTCGCCGTTGGTGCCGCTGGTCTTGGCGTTGATCGCCGCCTGCATGGTCAGGAAGACCGGGCTGAGCTGGGCATAGGCGTGCTGGGAGGCGGACCATTCCTCATACTGCTTGGGATGGCAGGTGGCGCAGGTCGTGGCGGCCGGGAAGCGGTTCTCGGCGAACAGCTTCTCGTGCTCCGCGGCCGCGCCGGATGTGCTCCCGGCCGATGTCGTCCCGGCGGCGTCGGGCGGTGTTTCGGTCGGTATCGGAGCGCCGATCGCCGGTGCCACGGACGGGCTGACGACGTCCGGTGTCGGGGTCAGCAGCAGATCGTCCTTGGCCGAGGGCTGGACCAGCAGGTCGTCCGACTGCGCCGGTGCCGACGGCAGCAGGAGGTCGTCCGATTGTGTCGGCGTGGGCTGCAGCAGGAGATCGTCGGTCTGCGCGGGGGGCGTCTGGTCACCTGCGCTCGGCTGCAGCAGCAGGTCATCGTCGGCGGCGGCCAGATGCTCTGCGATCCGTTGAAGAGATTGGGCTCCGACTGCGGTGTCGGCCTCGGCAGCGCTGACAAGCAGACAGATCGCCAGCGGCAGGGCGGAAACGGCGACGATCAGATCGCGGTGCAGGCCGTTCTTTTTCATAGACAGCTTCCGGTCGCTTTCTGCGGACGAGATCAGAGACGTTATTACCGTGATTTAGCGATCGGTCAAATCTCGCAATGTGCACATAAAACTAGAAATATGCCGCGCTGCCACACCTCCAGCACACCCAGCTTGCCCTCCCGTTGGTTGTCGGTCCTTGGCCGGTTACTGGCCTCGGGTGGCGCGTTGATTTGTTCGGCTTTTGATGATCCAGGCCGATTTCCCGGGTTCTGAGCACTTCCATCCGGCGGCGGCGCGGCGCTCGTGGAAGGTCAGCCGGTCGAAGGGGCAAGCCAGATGGGCGAGCGTCGGTTCGGCCGCCGCTGGGGCCAGCGCGATGGTTGGGATGAACAGTCCAAAGCATATCTACTGTTGCGCGAACACATGCTCCACAGCGGCACGGACTGACGACGTCTTCGCATTGGTCTGGACTGGGATTATGGACATCGACGTGCCGGGCGGTTTGCGCCGATGGATCGCGCTGGTCGGTATTGAGGACAGCCGGGCCCGGATCATGAACTCCAACCGCTTGCCGCGCAGACTGGGCTGCGCCAGCAGGATCAGCGCCTCGAACATCGACACAGGACTGAGCGGAGGACGGCCGCCGTTCGAGCCGTCGCCGTAGTCCAGGCTCCCAGCGTTCATTCCGACACGCCGTCGATATAGACCCAACCCGCTCCTTGGCGGCGAAACCGGCTGGTTTCGGTCAAACGGCCCGTCTGACTGCCCTTGCGCCACGTTGCGATGAAGCGGACAAGCGCGGTATCGGGGCCGGTCACCTCGTGACGGTCGATCGTCAGCCCGGTCCAGGCCTGCGCGGTGTCCAAGGTCAACGTCAACGGCCGCGTTTCCGCTGCCCAGCTCTTGTACAGGTAGGCCGCATTTCCGCGGCTGAAGGCGCAATAGCGGGACCGCATCAGTTCCTCGGCATTGCGCGCCGGCGCCCCTGAATGCAACCGGCCGCAGCAGCCCACATAGCTCTTCCCGCTGCCACACTCACACGGCTCAAACAAGTCTGTCTCCCAAGGGCGTGGTGACACGCCGCCTGCCGATTTGCGGTCCATGCACCGGCTTGATCGTCATCACCATTGCGACGGCTGGACCATTGCGACGACTGGACGCGAAGACGGGCTGGGGTCCACCGTCAAAGAAATGGGTGTCCTAGCGTAATCCATCCTGTCCCTCAGCCTCGTCGTGGCTCAAACCACCGACGCGGGCGAGAGGGCGGCCGCTGTCGGTCACAGCGACGGCAACCATGATCTCGCCCGCACGGGGGGAATCGTTCAGGCGGACCTCGATCGCGTCGAAATGGCTGCGGACATAGGCTGCGTTCTTGTGGCCCAACGGCACATCCAGAACGTGCCCCGGTCCTCCCATTTTCTTCGACGAGGGCACCAGTGCCGCGCCGCCGCCGACTGCCGCCCGCAGCGGAGCGCCGAGGTTGGGATGGAGAATGGCCGCTGCGTGCTCCAATTCGCCCGCCTCTCCGACCATGGCGGCCTTGCCATAGCTCTGCACCTGGTCGGGGGCGATTCCTAAGGCCTCGACGCAGCGTCCGGCCAGAAGGCCGCCGAGTTCGCCGCCGATATCCATCAGGACAGAGAGATCGTCGACATAGCGTCCGGCGAAGGGGTTCGCGATCACCGCCACGGCGACGGCCTTCCGGCTGGCAGGCGAAACGGTACGCCCAGCCTCTTTGAGGGCTTCTTCAACCCAAACAGCGATCTTGCGAATGTCGGCGATCATTTACGGTTCATCCTGCCAACGGCAGTCGTTTCCATCAACAACAAGCCATCAGTCGATGCTCGGGCTCTACCAATGGCCGGAGGAAACTCGCGGCTTGGGTCACCGCGCATATACCGCGCATATACAGACGATCGCAATGGGGCGGCCGGAAGGTGGCCTCCAACGACCGTTCTGGGTCGACAGGGCTGAAAGCCGGGATCGCTCCGGCGACATGAGCCGTTAGAAGCAGCCGCCCTATCGCGGCCAGACCGGGTGGTGGTCGTCTATCACGAAGGCATGGGCATGGCGGACCGGCTTGTGGCGGTGCGCGCCGTCGGGCCGCCACTCGACCCGGCCCGGGCCATGATGTGCGTCGTCGGGCTCGCCGTGAACATGCGTGATGCCGTCATGCTCGTGCTCGATGACTTCCGGGTCCCGGGACGGCCAGACCGCCCAGGCGATGGCGCATCCCAGCACCACGCCTCCGGCCAGGACGACGAAGGTGTTCGGAAGCCCGATCAGCGGACCGAGCCACCCAGCCGTCGGATAGGCGATCAGCCAGCAGGCATGGGACAGGGCGAACTGGGCGGCGAACAGGGCGGGCCGGTCCTCGGCATGGGACGACCGCCGCAGCAGCAGCCCGGACGGCGTCAGGATCAGGGAAACGCCGATACCGACAACCGTCCAGAGCCCCATGGCCGCCGCGTAGCCGGGTTCCAGGACGCCAAACGGCAGGGCGACGGCAAGCAGGCCGCCGCCGGACAGCATCACGGTTCGGGGCGGCAGCCGGTCGAGCAGGCGCGGCAGAGCGAGCGCGACCAGCATCGAGCCGACCCCATAGGACGCGAACAGGAAGGCCACGTCCTGATCCCCGCCGCCGAGCACCTCGCGGACATAGACGACCGTGTTCACGATCACCATCGACCCCGCGGACGACACCGCGAAGCTGAGGGCCAGCAGCCCCCGCAGCCGCGGCGTGCGCAGGTAGATGAAGGCGCCCCGGGTCAGCCTTTCCCGGAACGGCCGGGCGACGCTCTCGGGACGGATCGCCGGCAGGATCACCGAGATCACTAGGGCGGCGGAGGCCAGGAAGGCGATGCCGTTGCCGACGAACAGCCAGTGAAAGCTCATCACGGTGAGCAGCAGGCCGGCCAGCATCGGGCTGATCAGCGATTCCAGATCGTAGGCGAGCCGGGAGAGCGAGAGCGCGTTGGTATAGTCCTTCTCGTCGGTCAGCACGTCCGGAATGGTCGCCTGGAAGGTCGGGGTGAAGGCGGCCGAGCAGGCCTGGAACAGGAACACCAGGAGGTAGACCTGCCAGACCGCCGACACGAACGGCAGGAACAGCACCATCCCCGCCCGGCAGAGATCGAGGCCGACCAGAAACCGGCGCCGCGGCACCTTTCCCGCCAGGGCGGCGGCGACGGGGGCGAGCCCGACATAGGCGACCATCTTGATCGCCAGGGCCGTGCCCAGGACCTGGCCCGCCTGCGCTCCCGCGAGATCGTAGGCGAGCAGGCCGAGGGCGACGGTCGTCAGCCCGGTCCCGATCAGCGACAGCACCTGGGCCGCGAACAGATGCCGGTAGGTTCGATTGCCCAGGACGCTCAGCATGCCGTCCTCCACTCAAAGGAACTTGGTGATCGCCTTGAAGTCGGACAGAGCCTCCGGGTCCCCGTCGCCGGGTTGAGCCGCGGCATCGAGGCAGTGGTCGATATGGTCCCGGATCAGGGTCCGCTTCGCCTGGGTGATCGCCTTCTCAACAGCATGGAGCTGCTGGGCGATATCGGTGCAGGCCCGGCCTTCCTCGATCATCGAGACGACGCTGAGCAGGTGCCCGTTCGCCCGCTTCAGACGCTTGACGATATCGCCGTGGGTTGCATGCCGGTGGGGTTCTGTCATAAACAACAAGTATCCTCCCTGGGAGGATCGGGCAAGCTGTCTCAGACCGGAAGCTGTACCAAGCACCCCTATGAAGCACGGGCTCAGAAAACTGCGAAGAATTGTGCTCGTGTGCATATGCGGAGCATTCCTGCTTTCCGCTGTTCGACCCGACCTCGGCCATCTGCCCAATCTGCTCGACGTGCTGAGCGAGCATGCTGAGACGGCACACGATCATGGACACTCCCATGGTCTCGAAGAGGATATCTTCACCGCGTTGCAAGGCCATGCCCACGGGCTGGGCGATCATGAACACGTTCCCGATCTGTTGCCTGTCGCGAATGTCGGACCCATGCCTCAGACGTTTGGAGGCTATCGCAGCGCACGGCTGTCGGACGCCAGCCCCACCCCCATCTTCCTGTTTGAAAGACCCCCGCGCAGCTGATTGCCCCGAGGCGAGACCTCGCAATCACGACTGAATTCCGAAACGCGGAGACATCTTCATGAGAATGTCCTTCCGGGCGCGCGACTGGTCCAGGTTCTGGCTGGCCGGCGCCCTGCTGCTCTGGGCTTTCGCGCTTGGAGCTACACAAGCTGCCGCCCACAACGTCACAGAGGGTGACGCGGGCTACATCCAGGAAATCTGGGGAGTCAACATCATCCCCTTCATCTATCTCGGGGCCAAGCACATGGTCACGGGGTACGACCACATCCTGTTCCTGTTCGGGGTGGTCTTCTTTCTCTATCGCATGAAGCACGTGGCGCTTTACGTGAGTCTCTTCGCGATGGGGCACTCGATCACGATGCTGGCGGGCGTCTACTTCAACTGGGCCGTCAACCCCTACGTGATCGACGCGATCATCGGCTTCTCAGTCGTCTACAAGGCGCTCGACAATCTCGGAGCCTACCAGCGCTGGTTCGGTTTCCAGCCGAATACCAAGGCCGCGACCCTGATCTTCGGCCTGCTCCACGGTCTCGGCCTCGCGACTAAGATTCTCGACTACAACATCGCGTCGGATGGACTGTTGGCGAACCTCATCGCCTTCAATGTCGGCGTCGAACTCGGACAGATCATGGCCCTGGCGGTGATCCTGATCGCGATGGGCTATTGGCGGAAGTCGGCAAGCTTCTGGAAGCATGCCTACACCGCCAACGTCGTGATGATGTCGCTCGGCTTCATGCTGATGGGACTGCAGATCACCGGTTACTTCGTGGCCGCCTAAGAGATTGGAGACAGACATGAACAACGCTCAAGAGCCGACGACCGACGAGCTTCCCAGCTCGGCGCAGCTTCTGCGCTCCACCCTTATCGCTCTGGCCGCAGCGATTGCGATCCTCGTCACCGTGATCCTGCCGTCCGAGTACGCCATCGACCCGACGGGGGTGGGACGCATGCTTGGATTGGCCGAGGTAGGCGAGACCAAGCAGCAAGTCGCCGCGGAAGCGACGCAGGACCGCGGGATGCCGCAGAAAACGGGCAATCGGCCCGGCGCGCTGGACGGGATCTTCGGCCTGTTCGTCTCGACCGCTCATGCCCAAGAGGCGTGGCGGGACGAAGCCACCTTTACGCTCGGATCGGGCGAGCCGATCGAGACGAAGATGGTGATGAAGAAGGGTGAAACCGTTGAATACGAGTGGGCCGCCGAGGGAGGCCGGATGAATTTCGACCTCCATGGCCATGGCGGGGGAGAGTCCGTGACCTACGAGAAGGGACGGGATCAAACCTCGGGCAAGGGGAGTTTCACCGCCACGTTCGATGGCGAGCACGGCTGGTTCTGGCGCAATCGCGACAGCTCCGACGTCACGGTGACGCTCAAGGTTCGCGGCGAATACGGCGCGTTCAAGCGGTCGCAGTGATGGAACCAGCCCGCCGGCAACGGCGGGCCTCGCCTGACGGAAGGGCTTAGGCCCGAAAGGAACTCAGATATGTACAATGCCAACAAACCCAAACCCGAAGATCTGCCAAGTTCGGCTCAGCTCGTTCGCTCGACGATCATTGCGGCCGTCGCAATCGTCGTGATCCTGGTCACCGTCGTCATACCGGCAGAATACGGCATCGATCCCACCCGTATCGGCCGAGTGATCGGACTGACGGAGATGGGCGAGATCAAGACGCAGCTCCACGAGGAAGCCGAAGAGGACCGTCGGCGGGATTTGCAGAATCAGTCCCCGGCAACCACGGACGACAAGAGTTCGAGCTGGTTCGACCGGTTGCCGAGCCTGTTCATCTCCACGGCCCATGCTCATGGTTCCGGCGGCCACGGGCCGGGAACCGCGGTTCAGGAGCACGTCGTCGTAAAGCTCGAACCGGGTCAGGGGGTCGAAATCAAACTGGTGATGGAGAAGGGAGCCGTCGCGGATTTCACCTGGTTCGCCGAAGGTGGAAAGGTCAATTTCGACCTGCATGGCGACGGCGGCGGACAGACGATCAGCTACGAGAAGGGACGGGGCGTCGAAGCTCAGGACGGCCAGTTCATCGCCGCGTTCGCCGGCAATCACGGCTGGTTCTGGCGGAACCGAGACTCTCAGGCAGTCACCATCACTCTGATCGTGAAAGGTGAGTTCAGCGACGTGAAACGCTTCGACTGACCTCGTCCCGCCGACCGTCCGCCCTGCGGCCTGTGCGCCGCGGGGCGGTGCGGCATGAGGATCAGACCATGCAAGAACTCGCCGCCTATTGGGGCCTGTTTGCGGTATCCTTCCTGGCCGCCACGATCCTGCCGGCGCAATCGGAGATCGGACTTGCCGCCCTGCTGCTGACCGAGGCGTATTCCGTTGCCCTCCTGGTCGCCGTGGCGAGCGTCGGCAACACGTTGGGGGCTGTCGCCAACTGGGGGCTCGGCCGGGGGATAGAGCAGTTCCGAGACCGGAAGTGGTTTCCAGCGTCGGCGTCGCAGCTCGACCAAGCGACGGGCTGGTACCGACGGTATGGGCGCTGGAGCCTGTTGATGAGCTGGGCGCCTTTTATCGGCGACCCTCTGACACTGGCTGCCGGTATCCTGCGAGAGCCGCTGTTGACCTTCGTCCTGCTGGTCGCGGTCGCCAAGACGGTCCGCTACGTGACGGTCGTCGCGGTCACCAGCAATTTCATCTGATGTCTTGAGGGATCGCGCAGGCAAGACTTCTGCCTGCGCGATCGATTTGCTTCGCCTCGGTCAGAACAGCATCTTCGTGCCGACGACGAAGAACAGATTGTCCCGCTGCTCGCCTTCCGCCCGGGTGAGATCGGCCGTCTCCCCGAACCGGCGCTCGTAATGCACGCCGATATAGGGCGCGACCGCCCGGTCGAGCAGGTCGTAGCTGAGCCGGGCGCCGACCTCGAGTATGGGCGCGAAGGCCCCGACCCCGAGGTCAGCGTCGTCGCCCAGCGGCGTGTCCAGCTCCAGGCTCGGCGTGAGGGTGATCCGGTTGGTGATCAGGCCCTCATACTCTGCCTCGATCCGCACGAACGAGGTCTCGCCGACATAGAGATCGGCGTCGAGCTCGAACCATTGCGGGGCCAGACCCTTCACCCCGATCACCCCGTAGGCGCGGTCCTCGCCGCGCGGCGTGTCCAGCCGAACCCCAACGACCGCGTCGAAGAAGGTCGAGATCGGCGTCTGCAGTCGGAGCTGGTTCTCCAGCTTCTCGAAGCGGCTGCCCTCCGTCAGATATTCCGCCTCGCTGCGCCAGATGAGTTTGAGTTCGTCCGTCCCGACCAGAGCGTCGAAGTCCCAGGCATAGAGGTCCGATCCGTCGTCGAACCGGCGTTCGGCCTGTTCCACCTGCAGGCCGTAGATCAGTGGCTCGGCCGGTGCCGGGGCCGTCCAGAACAGCGTCGGGATCAGGGCTGCGGTCGCAAGAACGTGTCTGCGCATGATCTCAGCCTCCGGTGGTCTGCTGCGGGACGGCAGGGAGATCGGCGCTCTTACCGGCCGGTCCGCCTTCGACGATCACCTTGCGGAACATGCCGCTGTCCATGTGATAGGACAGATGGCAGTGGAAGGCCCATTCGCCGGGTGCATCGACCTCGGTCTCCATGTACAGCGTCGTGCCCGGGGCCACGCTGACCACATGCTTGACCGGGTTCCACTTGCCCTGACCGACATCGAGGATCGACCACATGCCGTGCAGGTGCATCGGATGGGTCATCATCGTCTCGTTGACGAATTTGAACCGGACCCGCTCGCCGTATTGCAGCCGGATCGGCTCGGCGTCCGAATACTTCACGTCGTTGATCGACCAGATGTAGCGCTCCATGTTGCCGGTCAGGCGCAACTCGATCTCCCGGGTCGCATCTCGGTGTTCGTAGAGCGGCTTCTGCGCCTTCAGGTCGGCATAGGACAGGAACTTGCCGCCGTCGGCCGCCTGGGGAGTGAGACCGCTGCCGGGGGCGTAGAACGGATCCGTCCCCGCCATCGGCATGGCGCCGTGCCCCATGGCGCCATGGTCCATGGTGCCGTGGTTCATCCCCTGCATCATCGTCCCGTCCGCCATGGTATGCGTCGGCTGCGGCGCCCGGGGGCCGGACGATCCGTGATCCATGGACCCGTGCTCGCCATGGGCCATGCCCATATCCGCCATGGTCAGGAGCGGCGGTTCACGCAGGTCCGGCACCTCCGCCTCCATCCCCGACCGGGGCGCCAGGGTGCCCCGCGCGAAAGCCGTGCGGCCCATGGATTCCGCGAAGACCGTATAGGCCCGGTCCTCGGTCGGCCGCACGATCACGTCATAGGTCTCGGCCACGGCGATCCGCAGTTCGTCGACGGTCACCGGCTGCACGTTGTTGCCGTCGGCCTGCACCACGGTCATCTGCAGGCCGGGAATGCGGATGTCGAAATAGGTCATCGCCGAGGAATTGATGAAACGCAGCCGGACGCGCTCGCCCGGCTCGAACAGGCCGGTCCAGTTCTGCGCCGGATCCTGGCCGTTGATCAGCGGCGTGAAGCCCTGAAGGTCCTCCACATCCGTCGGCATCATGCGCATCTCGCCCCAGGCGCTGCGGTCGGCGAGGGCGGCGCTGAGCCCCTGGTCCCGGCTGTCGTTCAGGAAGTCGAGGAACGTGCGCTGCTGCCGGTTGTAGTAGTCGGGCATCAGCTTGAGGTTCCGCATGATCCGCTCGCCGGAATGCGGATGGGCGTCGGTGAGCTGGACGACATAGTCGCGGTCGAAGCGGAACGGCTCGCGTCCCTGCGGCTCGATGACGATCGCTCCATAGGCGCCGTCGGGTTCCTGGAAGCCGGTATGGCTGTGGAACCAGTAGGTGCCGCTCTGCACGATGGGGAAACGGTAGGTGAAGGTCTCGCCGGGTTTGATGCCGTCGAAGGAGATCCCGGGCACGCCGTCCTGCCGGTAGGGCAGGATCAGCCCGTGCCAGTGGATCGAGGTGTCCTCGGCGAGGTTGTTGGTCACGGCTATCGTGACCTCCTCGCCCTCCTTGAACCGAAGGATCGTCGGCGTGGACGATCCGTTGTAGCCGATGGCGGTCTTGGCGAAGTCGCCGGTCTCCAGGGCGACCCGGTCGACGGTGATGCTGTAGTCGCCGGCGCTGGCGGCGGTCACGCTTGATACGGTGAATGCCGCTGCGAGCGCGCAGGCCCGGGCAAACGATGTCGCTGTCACGACGCGTCTCCTGATCTGGGGGATGGGTCGGAGCACCGGGCCGCGCGCAGGGCGGCCCGGCTCCTTACACGGTGACGGTCAGTTGGCCTTCCGGAAGTCGCCCATCATCCCGGCCTGGTAGTGGCCCGGGACGTTGCAGGCGAACTCCAGGTCCTTGGCATCCGCGAAGCGCCAGATCAGCTCGCCCGACTGGCCGGGCTCCAGCAGCAGGCTGTTGCCGGCGGCGTGCATCCCGTGGCCCATGGAGGTCTTCATCTTCTCGGCCGCCGCCCGGTCGATCCGGTCGGGCATGAGCACGCCGTGATCGACCAGCATCTGCATCTCGGCTTCGTGGGCCTTATGCATCTCGGCGGTGGCGATGTTGAACTCGTGCACGATGGCGCCGGCGTTCTTCACCAGGAACCGGACGGTCTCGCCCTCGGAGACGGAGAGGGTTTCCGGTTCGTAGTAGTTGTCGTGCATGGTGATCTCGATGGTCCGACCGACCGCCGAGGCGTCGCCCGGCTGGCCGATGGACATGGCGGCGCCATGGCCGCCTCCGTGCGACATCTGGGCCGACGCGATGCCGGCAACGGACAGGGAAAGCGCAAGCGCAGCCGCAACGGCACGCGCATACAGGCGGTGGTTCATTGGAGGTATCCTCGCAAGAAAGCAAATGATCGAAAGGCGTTGCAGCCGCCGAGCCGGAGGGTATCGGCGTGGACGGTCAGTCGATCAGGCGCGAGGCGGCGGTGTGGTCGCTTCCGCATTCAGGCCGGCGGCCAGCCGGTCGGACGGCGCCGACCAGTCGTGCCGGGTGTAGGGCAGACCGGCGACGGCCGCCATATCCGGCGTGACATAGCCGGCGCAGCTGTGGCCGGCGATCGCGCAGGCGGCATGATAGCCGGCACGGTCGGTCTTGTGCTCCCCGTGACCGTCCGTATGCCCGGGCATCGGCGCCTCGGCCGCCTGCGACACCGGCATGTCGCCGCTCCCGCCTCGATGCGGATCCGCCATCCCCATCGCCCCCGTGGAGAGGGCGATCAGGAGCATGGCGGCGATGGCGATGAAGCGCTTCATGACGGTCGAATAGGGCCTCCAGCAACCGGAAGGTCAAGAACAGTCTGCGCCCGCCTGCACAGGGGGACACGGGACCGTGCCGTAGGAGCAGAACACGCAGCAGTCTCCCGGCTTGGGCTTCAGAACGGCGCCGCAACCCTTGCAGTCGTAGAACCACTGGCAAGCGTCGGTCGGCATCCGCTCCTCCTCGCGATGACCGCAGCGCGGGCAGGTGACGGTCGACCGGTCGGTCCGCTCGGGCTGGCGTCTCATTCCGGACGCTCCGGGTCCATCAGGTACTCCACCAGGGCCGCGATGTCCGTATCGCTCCAGTAGCGTGTGCCGTCCCGGATCACCTCGGCCATCGACCCGCCGAGGCTGTCGCCCGTGGGCGTCAGTCCCGACCGCAAGGCATAGCGCAGATCGTCTGACGTCCACCCCGCCCGCGCCAGGGCCTCGGGCGTGATCGCCGGGATCTTCTCGTTTCCGGGACCGGTACCGCCCTCGAACTTGCGGTCCGGATCGCGGCCGCCGAGCAGGGTCCGGGGCGTATGGCAGGCACCGCAATGGGCGGCGGCCTCCGCCAGATAGCGCCCGCGGATCCAGGATTCGTTTCGGTCCTCCGCCGGCGCCAGCGGCCCGGACTCGAAATACAGCCGCTTCCAGAGCCCGACACCGCGAGCCCAGCTGAACGGGACGCGCAGCCGGTGTTCCGGCGGCCCGCCGGCCACCGCCGGAACCGACCGGACGGCGGCCCATAGGTCGACCACGTCCTGATCGGTCAGCCGTGTGTAAAAGCTGTAGGGAAAGACCGGAAAGAGGTGGCCGCCGTCCGGTTCTTCTCCGGCCGTCAGCGACCGGGAGAAATCCGCCAGCGTCCACGCCCCGATCCCGTCCTCGGGATGGGGGGTGATGTTCGGGGCGAAGAAGGCGCCGAATTCGGTGTCGATCCCGGCGCCACCGGCCAGCACGGCACCGTCGCCCGTCGGGTCGGTGTGGCAGGCGATGCAGCCCGACAGGCGCGCCACATAGGCGCCGCGGTTCACGTCGCCGGAGAGGCCCACCAGGTTGCGCTCGGGCACGCTTGGACCGGCAGTGAGCCAGACGAAGGCACCGCCGCCCAGAAGGGCGGCGGCGCCGACAATCAGCCAGAAGCTCCGGGCCATCAGTTCTGCTTCTTGCGGAAGCTCTGGTGACAGGCGGAGCAGGAGTCGGCCAGATGGAAGAAAACCCCGTCAGGCGGCATCTGCGCCAGCATCTCGGCGGTCGGGCCCTGTCCCCCGCCCATCATGCCGCCGCCCATCATGCCGCCACCCATCATTCCCTGGCCCTGCATCATGCCCTGTCCCTGGCCCTGTCCCCGGCCCATCATGCCGCCCTGGGCGCCGCCCGACGGTCGCGGGTTATCGGCCGCAGCCGCAAGGGCGCGGGCATAGGCGGAGAGCTGATCCGACAGGGCACTGAACCGGTCCCAATCGCTCCAGATCGCCGGCAGCGCCTCCGACGGGTGGTCGAGGCTGTCCTTGGGAAAGAGCCTGGTCAGCGCCTCGCCGCCATGGCTTTCGATGGTGGCGGCCAGCGACCGGACCCGTTCGGCACCGTAATCCTGCTGACCCCGCATCATCGCGGTCAGTTCCTTCATGGCGTCGCCGAGCGCTTCCATGGA
>NZ_FNBW01000041.1 GCF_900102465.1 Thalassobaculum litoreum DSM 18839
TACAATCCTCGAGCAGCGCATTGATCAGCTTCAGGATCAGATCGATGGCCTAGAGATACAGCGCCAGTCCCGCTTCGAGCAGTTGGAAATCTTCGCCCAAGAGGTTGTTGGCCTCAGAGAACTCTACGAGAAGGGGTATTACCCCCGAACCCAGGTGTTGGCAGTCGAACGTGCCATGGCACGCCTGAAAGGTGAAGCCGGCAGCGACGATGCCGAGATTGCCCGGGCTCGCAATGGCGTGGGCGAAGCGAGAACCCAGATAATCAACCTGAAGCAGCGCTTCCGAGAGGATGCAATCACGCAGTTGCGTGAGGTGCAGGCCAACCTCGCCGACCTGAAGGAACGCATGACGGTAGCCAAGGATGTTCTGCGGCGTGTCGAAATTCGCGCTCCACAGTCGGGTATCGCCCAGAACGTCAAGACTCACACAATTGGCGGTGTGGTGCGCGCTGGCGAAACGTTGCTGGAAATTGCTCCGCAGGGCGAAGAGTTATTGGTCGAAGCGAGAGTCTCTCCCTCCGACATCGATGGTGTGACCATTGGTCAGAGCGCTGAGGTTCGCTTTAGCGCCCTTAACCTTCGTTCCACACCTAGTACATTTGGTGTTGTACGGTCCGTTTCTGGCGATCGGCTGACTAACGAGGCGACAGGCGAGCCCTATTTCCTCGCGCGTGTCGAAGTTTCGGCAGAAGAGCGGGCCAAGCTTGGCGACGTGAAGCTATCTGCCGGAATGCCGGCTGAGGTTCTGATTCAGACAGGAGAGCGAACAGCACTCCAATATCTGCTAAAGCCGCTAACCGACGCTCTTGCTCGTGGCCTTACCGAAGAGTGAGCGCCGTTAGCCCTCACGATACAATGAAATCGCGGAGTACAACCATGGAAGATTTGAAACCGGGTGATCCGATTCCCTCGGAAGATAAAGAGCGCGTAAATATGGTGGCGCAACATATCATCGCACCGGCACTGCATCGTGCGATCGAGCATGCGCGCACCAAGGCTCCAATCAATGAGGTACTGAGCGCTACCGCTAATGCTTATGCAGGGATTTTGTCGGACATAGTAGGGCGTCCGGCTGCGGCCAAACTGATGGCAGCCCACGCGGACCATCTTGAGAAGCTCACACATTCCTCTGGTAATTGAGAAAACCCTCGCAACTCCATCATAATAAACCACTTTGCAGGCTTTATGCGGCTATGCTATGCAATATCCGCTTGCACAGTGGGGCAGGGTATAGTATTCACTGTACGCGGAGATCTTGGGTGAATGACGTTGTCCCATAAGCGATCTCCTCGAATCTAATTGCTTGCCGCAATAGGGTCGAAAGACGTCGTAAGCGGGGGGCGAGACTATTTGGTAACTAACTAAGGGATGATGTCCATGGCCGTCACATCGATGACGTTTGATGAGAGTTACTATCTCAACCAAAACCCCGACGTTCTGACTGCGATCCTGAACGGTTTCTTCACGAATGCGCAGCAGCACTTTGAGCTGGTCGGATACAAAGAGCTTCGTGACCCGAATCAGTACTTTGATTCCTCCTACTATCTGGCGAACAACGCAGACGTGCTGAACGCGGGGGTTAACCCGTTCACCCACTTCATCACGAATGGTGCTGCCGAGAATCGTGCTCCGACTCAGGCGTTGGCCAGTGCCGGTACGTCTTTTGATTCGGCGACCTATTTGTCGACTTACCCGGATGTTCAGACGGCAATCAGCTCTGGTGCTTTCAGTAGCGCCTATCAGCATTGGATTTTGATTGGCCAGTTTGAGTCGCGCACCGCACAGACTACCGATGGCTCAGCTCTGACAGGTGCTGGTACGACGACATCCTCCGGTTCGACTTTCACGCTTACGACTGGGACGGACTCTGGGTCTTCCTTCACTGGAACGACCGGTGACGACACGTTTGATGCGTCCGGGTTCTTTAACAGCGGAACCGGCACCACCATTGTGACACTTGGCAACGCAGATAGCTTGGCTGGCGGTGGCGGTACCGACACTCTAAATGCGCTGCTTACCGCTAACGCTACAATCACGCCTGCTGCATTGACGAGTATTGAAGTAATCAATGGCACGTTTACTACCAATGCCGGTGCCACTCTCAGTCTCGCTAATGCGACCGGTGTTACAACGATCGGCTCTCTAAACAGTTCGGTTGCTGCTGTCTTCTCCAATATTCAGTCGGCTCCGACCGCTTATAACATCACTAATGGTTCTTCGAACTTTACTGCTAACGTCGTGAATACGGCCTTGGCTGGTACGAGCGATTCGGCCACTCTAACTCTGAATGGTGTTACTGGCGGTACAGTGACGATTCAGACTGCTACAGCAGCGAGCGGTTATGAAACACTGTCGATCGTGAGCGGCGGTAACTCGGCTAATACGTTGACGGCACTGACCGATGGTAATGCCACTTCGCTGGCAACGCTTAATGTGTCCGGTGCTCAGAACCTGAACCTCGGTACAACGCTGGATGCGACGGTCGCGACTGTAGACGCGAGTTCGATGACCGGTGCCCTTACGATGGTCCAGACTAACACAGTGAAGTCGACCATTACGGGCGGTTCTGGGAACGATGTTATTGACCTCTCGGGCGGCTTTGTTGACGGTACAGATGCTACCAATGCAGACGTCGTTAACGGCGGTAGCGGGACGGATAGTCTGCAGCTTACCTCGGCTGAGGTTGCGGCTGTTGGATCTGCTGCACAGTGGGCCAACGTTACTAATATCGAGACCGTGATTATTGATACGGCTGTTGCTGGTGCTCTGCGGCTTGACTTCTTGACTGGTGTAACGACTGTCGAGTTTGATGGCGGTATTGGTGCATTCAGCCATAATATCACATCGGGTATGGAAATTCAGTACGACACGCTCGACGCTGATGACGATGCCCAGACCTTTACTGTCTCGGGCAGTGGCACCAGCGATACAATGACCATTGACATCAATGGTGTTGATATTGGTGCAGGTACACAGACCTATGCCGGTATTGAGACTGTGAATATTCTAACATCGGGCACCTCTGTTATTGACGGTGCTCATGTTATGGATACCAGTGCTGCTACTCAGACTATGAATATCAGCGGTACGGGTACTCTCACGCTCGGTAACATCACTGCTGACGTAGTGAATGCTTCGGGAATGACTAGTGGCACACTGAACTTGGGCACCTTGCAGGTTGCTACCAATTTCACTGGTGGCGCCTCTGCAGATACGGTGGTTGGTTCAACTGCGGCTGATATTCTTCT